>NZ_BSSA01000023.1 GCF_030268885.1 Kitasatospora phosalacinea | reverse complement strand
GCATGGCCCAGGACCCGGTCGCCACCGCCGCCTCGAACAACCCGCTGCTGTCCACCCTGGTGACCGCCGTCAAGCAGGCCGGACTGGTCGACACCCTCAACTCCGCACAGAACATCACCGTCTTCGCCCCCACCAACGACGCCTTCGCCAAGATCCCCAAGGCCGACCTGGACGCCCTGCTCGCCGACAAGGCCAAGCTCACCAAGGTCCTCACCTACCACGTCACCCCCGAACGCCTGGCCCCCGACGCACTGGCCGGCACCCACAAGACCCTGGAGGGCGGCGACCTCACCGTCACCGGCACCACGCCCGACTTCACCGTCAACGGCAACTCCAAGGTCCTGTGCGGCAACGTCCGGACCGCCAACGCCACCGTCTACATCGTCGACACCGTCCTGATGCCCGCCTCCTGACCCCCCGTCACACAGAAGGGCCCCTCCCGGCGACTTCCGGGAGGGGCCCTCGTGCCGTCCACGGGTCACGGCTCGGGCCCGTGGACGACGGTCAGCCGAGGTTGGCGCAGGAGTTGCCGAACGCCGGGTTCAGCGCGCCGACGACGCTCACCGTGTTGCCGCACAGGTTGACCGGGACGTGCACCGGGACCTGGACCAGGTTGCCGGAGAGGACGCCGGGCGACCCGGCGGCCACGCCCTCGGCCCCGGCGGACGCGGAGGCCGCTCCGGCGGTGCCGAGGACGGCGGTGGCGGCCAGCGCGACGGCGAAGTACGTGCGGGTGCGGGACATGACGGCTCCTTGCGGTCGGACGGGACGTCGCCCCGGGCGGGGCGGCACCGGTGATTCGGGGAGCTCGCGACGGCGGCGTGGTCGTGGGGCGGTCCTTCACCCCATCGGGTGCCTCCGGCGCCGGGTGAGGAAACGAGCGCTGCCAGCGCGGCGCGGGCCTGAGGGGCCTGGAGGAGGCTGAACCGCGGATCGGTGGCGAGGGCCGGGGAGAGGTCGGCGCGGGCGTCCTCGGTGCGGCCGAGGGCGCGCTCAACCTCGCCGCGGTGGTGGAGGAACGGGGCGCTGCGCCAGCCGTGGGCGAGAGCGGGGGCGTCGTCGGTACGGCCGAGGGCCGCCTCGGCGCGGGCCCGTCCGGCCAGGGCGGCGGTGTGGGCGGGGTCGGCGGCCAGGGCGCTCCGGTAGCCGTCGAGGGCGGCCCACCGCCGTCCGACGCCGCTGGGGAGAACCACGTGCCTCGCCAGCCCCGTCACCCTCCTGCGCGGCCTCGCCGCCGGTCCGGACGCCGACGCCGGTGCGGTGCGGTGCTGGTGATGCTGCGTCACCACACCGCCGACGGCCGTCCCCCTACTGCGACGGGAAGCAGCCCACCGTCGCCGACCGCGCCCGGCAGCGGCTCTGCACCGGGCTCGGTGGAGACCCGACCCACCTCGCCCGGCCCTGATCCGGGGCGTCCTCGACCTCGCGTTGCGCCGATCGGGTGAACGTCCGGGGTCCGCACCAAGCCCGTGCCCCCACCGCCGCGAACGGAGGGTGTGCGCGGAGCCAGGGTCGGCCGTCACGCGCACACGCGGGGACGGGGCCTTCCGGCTGGCACCAGGGGTCCCGTCCCCGACCGTTCAGGGCCCCGAGGCGTCGCGGGGCGTCCGCCCGTGCGCGAGCGGTGCGCGAGCGGACCGCGCAGCAGCCCCCGGCCCGGTTCGGTCCGGCGGGGCTGCTGCGTCCTCGTGGGGGCGGGGTGGCCGGTCGGGGCGGGTCAGAGGGGGTACATGCCGGTGTAGGGCTCGACGATGCGCTCCTGCCGTGAGCCGAAGTCGACCATGACCGCGGTGTCGCCCTCGGCGCCGACGACCCGGCCGAGGCCGTAGGCGTCGTGGGTGACGCGCTCGCCGACCGAGAAGTGCTTGCGCGGCGCTTCGGTCCTGGCCTTGAAGGGGCTGGTGGGCAGGTGGCGGCGGACTGCTTCAGATTTCTTCATCCAGGCCAGTATGCGCCGCGGAGGGCCGTGTTGACCCCCCTCCGGGGGGACGAATTCCGGCGGTCCGGAATGCCGGGTGTGACGGACGACTCCTCCCCGGGGGCGGAGCCGGGAGCCGGGGGCGACCGGTGGGCGGCGCTCCGAGCTGGGGACAACGCGCTTGGACGGGACGGGAGTTGGCGGGCCGGGGGTGCGGCCGGGCGGTGCCGGGGTGCGGCGCCGAAAAATCGGGGTGCCTATTTCCGCCCGTTGCGGGTCCGGGGCTGCTACAGTCGAGGTAGTTGCAGTAATGGTTCCCATGAACTTTGTGTGCGCCTGCTCACGCATTGCGGGCGCATTTTTTGTTTTTCCGGATCTTCTCCGGGCGGGCTCCCATCACGGTGACTCGGCATGCGTATCGTGCGGATGCCGGAAAGCCCCTGAAGGAGATTTTTTACATGGCTAATGGCACCGTGAAGTGGTTCAACTCGGAAAAGGGCTTCGGCTTCATCGAGCAGGAGGGCGGCGGTCCGGACGTGTTCGCCCACTACTCGAACATCAACGCCGGTGGCTACCGTGAGCTGCTCGAGGGCCAGAAGGTCGAGTTCGACGTCACGCAGGGCCAGAAGGGCCCGCAGGCCGAGAACATCCGCCCGCTGTAGTTCTTCCACCGCCGCGGCACCCGCCCGGCGGCGAGGGGCCCGCACCGTACGCGTCACGCCCGGTGCGGGCCCTTCGGCATGTCACCTCCCGTTCCCGCGCGTCCGACGGGCGCCGGCCGTGCGTCAGGTGCCGCTCCAGGGAAGGCATTCGCATGGATCGCTCCCCCCACCCGCACACCGACTCGTTCGACGGCCTGGGCCTGCCGGAGGAGGTGCTGCCGGTGCTGGCCCGCCGGGGCGTCCGCACGCCCTTCCCGATCCAGGCCGCCACGCTGCCGGACGCGCTGGCCGGCCGCGACGTGCTGGGGCGGGGGCGCACCGGCTCCGGCAAGACGCTGGCGTTCGGCCTCGCCGTGCTGGCCCGCACCGCGGGGCGGCGGGCCGAGCCGCGGCGCCCGCTCGCCCTGGTGCTGGTGCCCACCCGCGAGCTCGCCCAGCAGGTCACCGAGGCCCTCACGCCGTACGCCCAGGCGGTGCGCCTGCGGACGGCCACCGTCGTCGGCGGGGTGCCGGTCCGCCGTCAGACGCAGGCGCTGGAGCGCGGGGCGGAGATCGTGGTGGCCACGCCCGGCCGCCTGGCGGACCTGGTCGAGCGCGGGCTCTGCGGGCTGGACGCGGTCGCCGTCACCGTCCTCGACGAGGCCGACCGGATGGCCGACATGGGGTTCCTCCCGACGGTCACCGGGTTCCTGGAGCAGGTCGCCGAGGACGGCCAGACCCTGCTGTTCTCCGCCACCCTGGACCGCGACGTCGACCGCCTGGCGCGGCGCTTCCTGAAGGACCCGGCCACGCACGCGGTGGACCCGTCCGCGGGCGTGGTCAGCACGATGGAGCACCACGTGCTGCACGTGCGGAGGGCGGACAAGGACGCCGCGATCGCCCACATCGCCGCCCGGGACGGGAAGGTGATCATGTTCACCGACACCAAGGGCGGCGCGGACCGCCTGGTCGAGGCGCTGCTCGCGAAGGGCGTGAGGGCCGCGGCCCTGCACGGCGGCAAGTCCCAGCCGCAGCGCACCCGCACCCTGGAGCAGTTCCGGGCCGGGCAGGTGGCCGCGCTGGTCGCCACCGACGTCGCCGCCCGCGGCATCCACGTCGACGGCCTCGACCTGGTCGTCAACCTGGACCCGCCCGCCGACCCCAAGGACTACCTGCACCGCGGCGGACGCACCGCCCGGGCCGGTGCGTCCGGCACCGTCGTCACCCTGGTCCTGCCCGAGCAGCGGCGGGGGGCGGTCCGGATGATGACCACGGCCGGTGTCACGCCCGTCACCACCGCGGTCCGGGCGGGCGACGCGGAACTCACCCGGATCACCGGCGCCCGCGTCCCCACCGGCGTGCCCGTCGCGATCCCCGACCCGGTCGTCGAACGGCCCCGCCACCACCGGCCCACCTCCCGGAGCCGGTACGGCCGTCCCGCCTCCGGGGGCCGGGGCACCTCGCCGCGACAGCACGGCAGTTGAGCCCGGGCGGCGCCGCACGGGACGCCGCCCCGGGAGCGGCGGCGAAGTTTGGCAAACTTTGACCAAACGTGATCACCGCCACACCGCCGCCTGCTTTTGTCGCGTTACGCTCAACGCCGGTGACCGGACGGTACTGTCCGGCAGTGCGTGTTTCGGGCCGGTACGGCCCGGGTCGATCGGGGGGCGACATCTTGCAGGGGACAACTGCGACCAGTGACCTTGGTGTGCGAAGGATTCCGCAGCCCCGGGCCGGCGGGGGAACGCCGGTCGGGGAGCGGACCGGCCGGCTGGCGGCCGAGGTCGAACAGGGCGCGGTGGCCGAGGTGCTGAGCCGGGCGCTGCGGGCGATGGAGCCGGGGACGGGGACGGTCCGGCTGGTCGGGCGGTTCGCCGCCGAGGCGGTCGGTCGGCCGGGCTCGGAGGTGGCCCGGTTCGTCCGCGGCGAGGTGCTGCCGCGCGGGCACCGGCTGCGGCTGCTGCTGCCGCCCGGGGTGGCCCGCGGCGAAGGGGTGCGGGAGCTGCTGGCCCGGATGTCGGCCGAGGAGGTGGAGGTCCGGGTCTCCGCCTCGGTGCCGCTGCCCGGCCTGGCCTTCCTGGGCAGCGAACTCGCCCTGGTGCACACGGGCGCGGGGCAGGGGAGGCCGCAGGTCCTGCTGGCCTTCCAGGAGGCCGTCCTCGGGCTGCAGCGGATCCAGCAGGACCTGTGGGAGCACGCCCGGGAGCTGTCGGGCGAGCGGGCCGCCGACACCGGGGGCCTGCGCCTGGACCCGACCCAGGCCGAGGTGCTGCGGATGCTCGGCGCCGGGATGAAGGACGACGCCGCGGCCCGGCAGATGAACGTCTCGGTGCGCACCTACCGGCGGCACGTCGCCGCGATCCTGAAGCACCTGGAGGTCGACAGCCGCTTCGAGGCGGGGCTGCGGGTCGCCGAACTCGGCCTGCTGCGGGCGTCCTGACGCCGCCGGAGGGCAGGTCGGGGCCGGGGGCGCCGGGGGATGGCAAGTAGCTGACAGAGATGCCTCCGGTTCGGGTGCCCGTGCGTCCCGGTGCGGTCAGATGGTGCCCGCACGGTAGGGGAAGGCACAGAGAGAGGTCCTGATGGATCGGGAATCCTTGACGCGGGAGTACCTGGCCGAGGTGGTCGCGAGCGGGGCCAAGGCCGACGAGCTGGTCGGGACGCAGGTGCGTTCGGCGATGCTGAACACCTTCTACGACAGCAAGTACCTCTCCCGCCCGCTCTTCCTCGGCCTGGCCGAGCAGGTCCGGCTGCACGCCGACCTGGAGAACCTGCGGACCGCCCTGGCCGCCCTCCCGGACCGGCTGTTCGGCGGCGACTTCGCGGCGTTCTCCCGCGCGGTGGGCCTGAACGACCTGCAGGTCGCCGCCGTCCTGCGGGGCCGCGGCCGGTCGCTGACCCGGCAGACCCGCGCCGACCTGTACCTCGACCCGTCGGGCTTCAAGCTGTTGGAGCTCAACATCGGCAGCGCGGTCGGCGGCATGGACAACGCCGACATGTGCCGTTCGCAGCTCGACCACCCGGTGCTCGCGGAGTTCGCCGAGCGGCACGGGCTGGGGTACGTCGACACGCTGCGCGAGCAGGTCAACAACATCCTGGTGGAGAGCGGCTTCACCCGCGAGGACCGCCCGGTGGTGGCGCTCACCGACTGGCCCGGCAGCTACGACAAGATGCTCCCCTACATGGAGCTGCTCTGCGGGCGCTGGGCGGAGCTGGGCCTGGAGGCGTACCCCTGCCACCTGGGGCACCTGGAGGCGCGCGACGGCCGGGTGTGGCTGGGCGACAAGCCGGTGGACATCGTCTTCCGGACCTTCCTGATCGGGGACGTGCTGAAGGGGCCGGAGGCACCCGGGCTGATGGACCCGGTGCTGGACGCGGCGGAGCGCGGCGAGGTGCGGATCTTCACCCCGATGGACTCGGCGGCCTACGCCAGCAAGGGCGCCCTGGCGATGCTCTCGGACGAGGGCAACCGGGGGCTGTTCACCCCGGAGGAACTGGCCAGCCTGGACCGCATCCTGCCGTGGACGCGGATGGTCCGGCCCGGCCCGGTCACCCTGGAGGGCGGCGAACGGGTCGACCTGGTCGAGTACGCGGTGGCGCACCAGCAGGAGCTGGCGCTCAAGCCGACCTCGCTGTCCGGCGGCAGCGGCGTGGTGCTCGGCTGGGCGGAGGACCTGGCCCCGCAGGAGTGGCGCGAGCTGGTCACCGCGGCGCTCGACGGGCCGTTCGTCGTCCAGCGCCGGATCCGTCCGACGCCCGAGCTGTTCCCCGACGAGCGCGGCGAGTTGACGTCCTGGACGCCGCTGTGGGGCGTGTTCACCTCGGCGGCGGGCTACGGCGGGGCGTTCGCCCGGGCGACCCCGGAGTCCTCCGGCGACGTGGTGGTGAACGTCGCCAACGGCGCCCACGCGGGGCCGGTCCTCCAGGTGACGGCCGCGCCGGAGCGCTGAGGCGGCAACGGGCGCCGGCGGGGCGGGAGTCGCCCCGCCGGCGCCCGTGCGCGGCCCGGTCAGTCGGGCGCGGCCAGCAGCGTGCCGGGGCTGAGCAGCCAGGCCGGGTCCAGCGCCGACTTGACGGCCCGCATGGCGCTGATCTCGGCGGCCGAGCGGGTGAGGTGCAGGTAGCGGGCCTTGGCCCGGCCGATCCCGTGCTCGGCGCTGATGCTGCCGCCCGCCGCCGCGACCCGGCCCAGGACGGCCAGCACGACCGCCTCCTCGTCGGCCGGGGCCACGTCGAGCAGGTTGACGTGCAGGTTGCCCTCGGCGAGGTGCCCGAACAGGTAGGGGCGGGCCCGGCCGTCGAGCAGGGCCGGGAGCTCGGCGGCGAAGCCGGGCAGTTCGGCGGGCGGGAGGGTGACGTCGAGCTTGAGCGGGGTGCCGGCGGCGTTGATCGCCTCGGTGTGCCGTTCCCGGTAGGCGGCCAGCCGGTGTCGGTCGGCGGCGTCCACGGCGACGGCGGCGTCCAGCAGGTCGGCGTCGGCCAGCAGTTCGGCGAGTTCGTCGGTCGGGTCGTGCCGGGCGGCGCACTCGACCAGCAGGTGGACGGGGTGCCGGGCGCGGAAGGGCGCGGGCAGGCCGGTGTGCTCCAGGACCAGGTCGAGGCCCTCGGCGGTGAAGAACTCCGCGAGCTCCAGCGATTCGAGCCCGCGCAGCCGGGTCACCAGGGCGGTGGCCGCCGCGATCGAGTCGACGGCCAGCAGGGCGCCCACCCGGTGCCGGGGCCGCGGCACCAGGCGCAGCCGGGCCGCGGTGAGCACGGCCAGGGTGCCCTCGCTGCCGACCAGCAGGCCGGTGAGGTCGTAGCCGGTGTTGTCCTTGGGCAGCCCGGCCAGCCGGTCCAGCACGGTGCCGTCGGCGAGGACCGCCTGCAGGCCGGCCACGTTGGCCCGGGTGGTCCCGTACTTGAGGACGCGTTCGCCGCCCGCGTTGGTGGCGATCATGCCGCCGAGGGTGGCGGAGTCCCGGGAGGCCAGGTCGACGCCGAACTCCCAGCCCTGCGGCCGGAGTCGGCCGTGCAGGGCGGAGAGGGTCAGCCCGGCGCCGACGGTGATCTGCCGGGCGTCGGGGTCGACCGGGCCGGCGGTGTCGAGCCGCCGCAGCGACAGCACCACCTGGTCCCCGGCGGGGGTGGGCACCGAGCCGCCGACCAGGCCGGTGTTGCCGCCCTGCGGGAGGACCGGAATCCCGGCCTCCCGGCAGGTCCGGAGCACCCCGGCTACCTGGGCGGTGTCGGCGGGCCGGACCACCAGCCGGGCCCGGCCGGTCCAGCGGCCGGTGAAGTCGGTCTCGTAGGAGGCCCGCAGGCCGGGGTCGGCCAGGACGTGCGCCGGGCCGACCACCGCCGCCAGGCGGGACGCGAGTCGTTCGGTGCCCATGGTCAGCGGACCGGCTCCGGGGCGGGCGCCTCCGCGGCCACGTCGATCCGGATCTCCCGGTCGACCAGCCGCTCGCAGAGCTCCACCGCCGCGTCCGTGGAGTCGGCGCGCACCGCGACGAAGCCGAGCCGGTCCCAGTTGTCGCGCACCGGGCGCACGGTGTCGCCGGGGCGCACCGACAGGTGGGCGGAGAGCACGTCCGGGCGGGCGGCGACCTCGTCGAGGCCGGCCACGGCGGTGACGGTGCCCGGGGAGCGCAGCACGAAGCGGGTGCAGGCGGCGGCGAGCGGCTGCGGGTCGTCCGGGAGCTCGTCGACCAGCCGGGCCGGCCAGGCCACCCCGAGGGCGGCCAGGTCGATGCCGTACGCGGTGCGGACGAGGTCGCCGATGGTGCCGCCGCCGATCCGGTTGTGCGACTCGATGACCACCGGCCCCTTGGCGCTCAGCCGCAGCTCGGTGTGGCCGGGGCCGTCGGTGAGGCCGACGGTGGTGAGGAACTCGCGCACCGCGTCCGTGACGGCGGCCCGGTCGTCGGGGGAGAGCCGGGCCGGCACGGCGTGGCCGAGCTCGGCGAAGTGGGCCTCGTCGACCAGCTTCTCGGTGACCGCGACCACCACGTGGCGGCCCGCGAAGCTGAACGTCTCGACGCTGAACTCGGGCCCGTCGACGTACGCCTCCATCAGGAAGCCGCTGACCTTGAACAGCGAGGTGCCGCGGTCGGTGCGGCGGCCGAGCAGGTGCTCCAGCCGCTCCCAGAGCGCGGGCAGGTCCTCGGGGCCGTCGACCCGCTGCAGGCCGAAGCTCGCGGTGGTGTCGGTCGGCTTGACGATGAACGGGTAGCCCGCCCGGGTGCCGAACGCCGCCAGCGACTCCGGGCCGTCGACCGGCTCGCTGGGCACGGTGAGGCGGCTGCCCGCCGCGGCGAGGTGCCGGCGCATCTCGCCCTTGTCCCGCATCCGCCGCACCACGTGGTGCGGGGTGCCGCCGAAGCCGAACAGGTCGTTGAGCCGGGCGGCCGTCTCCAGGCCGCCCTCGGTGAGCGAGACCACGGTGTCGAAGTCCCACACCCGGCGGGCGGCCTCGGCCAGCGGGCGGACGGTGTCCCAGTCGGTGTAGTCGACCATCAGGACCGCGTCGGCGCGGGAGGTCTGGAAGGAGTTGATCTTCTCCGGGTGCTGGATCAGCACGATCCGCAGACCGAGCGACTTGGCCCGGTCGACGTGGGTGTCGGTGCCGCCGACGAGGAGCATGGCGCGGTCCGTAGCCAACGGACGGTTCCTTCCGGAAGGGGACACGGTGGCCGCGAGCGTATCCACGTCGCCCGCGGGCCGCTCACTCCTCGGGGCCGAGGAGTCCGGAAGTTGCCAACAGGTACCCCAGCTGGGCCCGGCTGCCGCTGCCGAGCTGCACCGCGGCCTTGTGGACGTGCTCGGCGACGCTGCGCCGGCTCATCCCGAGCCGGCGGGCGATCGCGTGGTCGGTCTCGCCGGAGACCACCGCGCGCAGGATCGCCCGCTGCAGGTCGGAGGCGGCCACGGGGGTGCGCGGCGCGGAGTCGACCGGGCCCACCGGCACCGACAGCTCCCAACTCTGCTCGAAGGAACGGACCATGAACCGGACCATGGCCGGCTCGGTGATCTGCAGCGCCCCGGCGGCCGGGTCGTCGGAGAGCGGGATGAACGCCACCTCCCGGTCGCAGATCACCAGCCGCTCGACGATCTCCGCCTGGGTGCGCACCTCGGCGCCGGCCGCGGTGACCTGCTCGATGTACGACATCGTCGGCCGGTGCGTGTGCACGGTGTGCTGGTAGATGGTGCGCTGCCGCACGCCCCGGGCCAGCGCGAGCAGGTCCCGGGAGATCGCCTCGGCCAGCACCGACTCCGGCCGGCCGCCGCCGGGCTGCGCGGTGAGCAGTTCGCGCCGGCAGCCGGCGACGGCCGCCGCCAGCGCGGTGTTGATCACCTTCGGGTCGGTGAGCCGGGTGATCGCCGGGCGGTCCGCGGTCCGGTCGTGGACGTAGGCCGCCTCGAAGTCGGCGAGCCGGGCCCGGGTTTCGCGCAGCACCCGCTGCTGCCGGGCGAGTTCGTCCTCCAGCGGGTTGGTGACCGCGAAGGCGGCGACCTCGGGCGGGACGGGCCTGGCGTACCCGTCGTCCGCCGGGTCGTCCGCCATCAGGCGCAGCTCGCGCAGGCAGCGCGGCACCCGGTCGCGCGGCATCCGGCCCGCCCGCAGCGCGTCCCGGTAGACCGCCAGGGCCGTTTCGCAGGCCCGCTCGGACCCGGATTGGTCGCAATCGTATGCGGGTGCGTCGGTATGACCATGCCTCACAACTGTGCAGGTTACATCTGTGCATCCCGGCGGGGGCGGGCAGACGGACGGGCCTGTGCCTATGGTCGCCGGGCAGGGACCGCCACTTGGCCGTGAGGAGTCGACCGATGTCCGACCGGGAACGCAGGTACCGGATCCTGGTGTCCGGGTACGCGATCTCCTCGTACGGGACCTTCCTCAACGTGGTCGCGCTCAACCTCTACGTGTACGCGGTGACCGACCGGGCCCTGGCCGTGGGCGTGTTCATGGCGGTGCGGCTCGGGGCGGGCTTCGTGGCCGGGCTGGTGGTGGGCGCGCTGCTGGCCCGCCGGTCCGCCAAGGGCGTGATGCTCTGGGCGAACCTGGCCCAGGCCGCCGCGATGCTGGTGCTGGTGCTGGCCCCGCCCGGGCTCCGGACGCCCGCGCTGTTCGCGGTGTCGGCGGTGGTCGGCGTCGCGGGCACCCTGTTCATCGTCGCGCTGCGCAGCTCGATCCCGTCGATCGTCGAGGAGGGCCGGCACACCTGGGCCAACTCGCTGATGGTCAGCGGGCGTTCGATGGCCATGGTGGCCGGGTTCGCCTCCTCGGGCGTGGTGGTGTCGCTGCTCGGCTACACCACCGCCTTCGTGGTGGACATGGCCACCTTCCTGGTCTGCGCCGGTACGGTCGCCCTGCTGCCGGCCCTCGCGCCGACCGGCCGGGAGGACGGCGCACCGGCCCGGACGGCCGACGGGGGACGGCGCAAGCTGCCCGCGGCGGTCACGGCGCTCGCCGCGGCCCCGGTGCTCGGCCTGATGGTGCTGCTGCGGGGCGTCGACGCGCTCGGCTCCTCCTCGCACAACGCGGCGCTGCCCGTGTACTCCACGGGGCTGGACACCGACCACCCGGCGGTGTTCGTCAGCGTCTTCTGGTGCGTGTGGGCCCTGGGCAACGTCCTGGTGCAGCAGGTCCTGCAGCGGTACGCCAAGCGGGGCGGCGACCCGGTCGGCGCCCTGGGGTTCGGTCTCGGCACCATCGCGATGTCGGCGACCTTCATCCTGGCCTTCGCCGGGTTCCCGTGGGCGGTGACCGTCCCGATCGCCCTGCTGGCCGGAGCGGCGGACGGGCTCACCGAGGTCTCGTACACCTCGCACCTGCAGACCCTGCCGGGCACGCTGCGCACCCACGCCTTCGGGCTGTCCGCGACGGTGGAGAACCTCGGCTTCGGCGTCGGCATGATCGCGGTCGCCTCCGCGCTGGAGGTGTTCGCGCCGCTGCCGGTGGTCGGCGTGGCGCACGGGGCGGCGATCCTGCTCGCCCTGGTCTTCGTGGCCCGGGTGCTGCGGCAGCGGGGACGGCCGGAGGGAGCGGCCGCACGTGGGAACGACGAGGGGGAGAACGATGCAGGACCGGCGGATCGCCGTGATCGGGATGGCGCTGAGGTTTCCCGGAGCTGACACGCCCGAGCAGTACTGGCAGGACATCGAGTCCGGCACCTCGCACGTACGGCCGTTCACCCGGGCCGAGTTCGCGGCGGCGGGCGTGCCGGCGGAGCGGTACCTGGACCCGGACCACGTCGGGGCGAGCGCCCTGCTCGACGGGATCGACGGGTTCGACGCGGAGTTCTTCGGGATGACGGGCCGGGAGGCCACCGTCACCGACCCGCAGCAGCGGCTCTTCCTGGAGTGCGCCCACCACGCCCTGGAGGACGGCGGCTACGCCGGCTCCGGCGAGCGGATCGGCGTCTACGCGAGCACCGGCTACCGGCTGTACTCGCTGCACGGCTACCTCGGCTCGAACATCGGGGACGAGGTCCGCCACGGGGACTGGACCACCGTCAAACAGGTCCAGGTCGGCAACTACCCGGACTTCACCGCCACCCGGACCGCCTTCCGGCTCGGCCTGCGCGGCCCCGCGGTCAACGTGGCCACGGCCTGCTCCAGCGCCCTGGTCTCGGTGCACCTGGCCTGCCAGGCGCTGCTGGCCGGCGACGCCGACCTGATGCTGGTCGGCTCCTCCGCCCTGCACCTGCCGCAGGTCACCGGACACCTGCACGTCAAGGGGTCCACCCTCTCCAGGACCGGCGCGGTCCGGGCCTTCGACGCGGCGGCGGACGGCACGGTCGGCGGCAACGGGGTCGCGGCCGTCCTGCTCAAGCCGCTGGCGAAGGCGCTCGCCGACGGGGACACCGTGCACGCCGTCCTGCTCGGCTCGGCCGTCACCAACGACGGACCCGACCGCGGCGGCTTCGCCGCGCCCGGCGTGCCCGGACAGCGCGACGCGGTGCTCGGCGCCCTGGAACGGGCCGGCGTGCCCGCCGACACCATCGGCTACCTGGAGGCCCACGGCACCGGCACCTACAAGGGCGACCCGATCGAGTTCGCCGCCCTCACCGAGGCGTTCCGGCGGCACACCGACCGCACCGCGTTCTGCGCGCTCGGCTCCACCAAGCCCGCCATCGGGCACCTGGACAGCGCCGCCGGACTGGCCGGACTGATCAAGGCGGTCCTGGTGCTGCGGCACGGCGTCATCCCCCCGCTGGTGAACTTCCGCGACCCCAACCCGCTGCTCGGCGTCGAGGACAGCCCGTTCGTCCTGCCGACCCGCGCCACGCCCTGGCGGACCGACGGGCCGCGGCGGGCCGGCGTGCACTCCATCGGCATGGGCGGCACCAACGCGCACGTGATCCTCGAACAGGCGCCCGCCGCCCCGCCCCGCCCCCGCCCCCGGACCGCCCCGGTGCCCGCCCTGCTGCCGCTGTCCGCGCAGAGCCCGGCGGCGCTGACCGCCCTGGCCCGGGCGTACCGCGCCCACCTGGCCGGGCACCCCGGGACCGACCCGGCCGACCTGCTGGCCACCGCCGCGCTCGGCCGCCGCCACCTGCGCCACCGGCTGGTGCTCACCGCGCCCGCCGACGGCCTGACCGCCGCGCTCGACGCCTACCTGGCCGACCCGGCGTCCCCCGGCCGACCCGGCAGCCACCGCACCGGCACCGTCGAGGCCCCCGCCCCCGCCCCCGGCTTCCTGTTCAGCGGCCAGGGCACCGGCCGCCCCGCCGCGGCCGCCGAACTCGCCGCCCGCTTCCCGGTGGTCGCCGAGACCCTCCGGGCCTGCGCCGAGGCGTACCGCGCGGAGACCGGGGAGGGCGACTTCCTCGACCGGCTGCTGCACGGCGCCGGACCCCGGCAGTGGGACACCGCCTTCGCCCAGCCGGCCGGCTTCGCCCTCCAGACCGCCCAGGCCCGGCTGTGGCGGCACCTCGGCGTGACCCCGTCCGCGGTCGCCGGACACAGCGTCGGCGAGTACGCGGCCCTGTGCGCCGCGGGCGCCCTGACCGCGGAGGACGGCGTACGGCTGCTCTGCCACCGCGGCCGGCTGATGCAGCGCACCGAGCCCGGCGCCATGCTCGCGGTCTTCGCCCCGCGCGACCGGGTGCTCGAACTCCTCGACGAAGCCGCCCGGTCCGGCGCCGGACCGGTCGAGCTGGCGGTGGCCAACGGCCCCGCCCACCACGTGCTCGGCGGCCGCCCCGCGGCGGTCGGGGCCGTCCGCGACCGGCTCGCCGCGCACGGCCTGGACGGCGAACTCCTCGCGGTCGACCGGGCCTTCCACACCGCGCTGCTCGACCCGGTGCTGGCGGAGTTCCGCGCCGTCGCGGAACAGGTGCCGTTCGAACCGGTGCAGGTGGAGTTCGTCAGCGGACTGGACGGCACCGCCCACCCGCCCGGCTGGCTCCCGGACGCCGACCACCTGGTCCGGCAGGCCCGCCGGACGGCCGACTTCCACGCCGTCCTGCGCACCCTCGCCCCCCGCGGCCCGCTGGTCGAACTCGGCCCCGGCGCCCCGCTCACCGGCATGGTCCGGCGGGCCGCGCCCGACGCGCTCTGCGTCCCCACCGAGGGCCGCGGCCCCGGGCTCGACGGACTGTGGAGCGCGCTGGCCCACCTGCACTGCGCGGGCGTCGCCCTCGACTGGGCGGCCCTGCTGGAGGGCGGCGGAGGACGACGCGTCCCGCTGCCCGCCTACCCCTTCCAACACCGGTCGTACTGGACCGGACCCGAACCCCCGGCCGGTCCCTGGACGGACCGCGAACCCACACCCGTGCTTTCCCAGGAGGACGCAATGACCGAATCGGCCGTGCTCGACCGGGTGCTGGAGCTCACCGCACAGCACCTCGGCTACCGCACCGAGGAGGTCCAGCCCGGCCGGACCTTCGTCGGACTCGGCGCGGACTCGCTCCAACTGATCGGCATGCTGCGCCAGTTGGAGGGCGAGTTCGGGACGCGGATCGCCGTCCGCGAGGTGCTGGAGGAGGCGGGCACGCCCGAGCTGGTGGCCGCCCTGATCGCGGGGCGGACGGCCGGGGCCGGGGCCGCCCCCGACACCCTGCCCGCCCCCGCCGCCGCCGTTCCCGTCCCCGTCCCCGTTCCCGTCCCCGCGGTGGACCCGGCCGGGGAGGACCCGACCCGCCGGGAGCTCGCCGAACTCGCCCGCCAGGTCAACCTGTTGGCCGAGACCCAGTCCGCCATGGTGGCCCAGCTCGCCGACGCGGTGGCCCTGCTCACCGCCGGGCGCGCCCGGTGACCGCAACCGCCGCGGACCGGGCGGCCGCACTCTCCCGCCAGCTCACCGCGCAGCTGGCCGCAGCCACGGCCGCAGCCACGACGGCGCCCTCCGCCGCCGCAGCCGCCGGGCCCGCCACCGGAGCCGCCGAGCCCGCCGCCCCCGTGGTGCACGGGCCGCGGGTGACCCTCCCGGAGGGCTCCGGGATGGCCGGGGACACCGCCGACCACGCACAGCGCGCCCACGCCGCCGACCTCGCCCGCCGCCTGGTCGAACGCACCCGCCGCTCCAAGGAACTGGCCCAGCGTCAGCGCTCGGTGCTCGCCGACAGCCGCGCGGTGGTCGGGTTCCGGCGCTCCACCAAGGAGACGCTGTACCCGCTCGCCGCCTCCTCGGCGCGCGGCGCGCACCTGACCGACCTGGACGGCAACGACTACACCGACATCACCATGGGCTTCGGCGCCCTGCTGTTCGGCCACGAGCCGGAGTTCGTCAGCGAGGCGGTGCGCAGGCACCTGGCCGACGGCCTGCGGTTCGGCCCCCGTCCGGCCGAGGCCGGCGAGGTGGCCCGGCTGCTCGCGGACCTGACCGGCCTGGAGCGGGTGGCGTTCGCCAACTCCGGCACCGAGGCCAACTCGGCGGCCGTCCGGCTGGCCCGGGCCGCCACCGGGCGCGACCGCATCGTCATGTTCCGCGGCTCGTACCACGGCCACATCGACTCGGTGCTGGGCCGCCCCGGCCCGGACGGCGGCCGCGCGGTCCCGGTCTCCCGCGGCATCCCGCAGAGCGCGGTGTCCGAGCTGATCGTCCTGGAGTACGGCAGCCAGGAGGCGCTGGAGACGATCGACCGGCTCGGCGACACCCTCGCCGCCGTCCTGGTCGAGCCCGTCCAGTGCCGGAACCCGGAGCTGCGGCCGGTCGCGTTCCTGCGCGCCCTGCGCGAACTGACCGCCCGCCGCGGCATCGTGCTGCTCTTCGACGAGATGCTCACCGGCCTGCGCCCGCACCCGCGCGGCGCCCAGCACCACTTCGGGGTCGTCCCGGACCTGGCCACCTACGGCAAGGCCCTGGGCAGCGGCTACCCGATCGGCGCCGTCGCGGGCCGGGCCGACATCCTGGACGGCGTCGACGGCGGGTTCTGGCGGTACGGCGACGACAGCCGCCCCGAGGCCGAGACCACGTTCTTCGGCGGCACCTACATGCAGCACCCGCTGTCCATGGCGGCGGCCAAGGCGTCGCTGCTCCACCTGACCGCCGAGGGCCCCGCGCTGCAGGAGCGGCTCAACGCCCGCACGGACGCCCTCGCCGCCGACCTCAACCGCTTCTTCGCGGACGAGGAGTTCCCGCTGCGGCTGAGCCACTTCGGGTCGATGTTCCGGTTCACCCACCGGGCCGACATGGAACTGCTCTACCAGCACCTGCTGCTGCGCGGCATCCACGTGTGGGAGTGGCGCAGCTTCTACCTCTCCACCGCCCACACCGACGCCGACGTCGAACGCGTCGCGGACGCGGTGAAGGACTCGCTGCGCGCCCTGCGCGACGGCGGCTTCTTCCCGCGCACCGCCACCCCCGTCGCCGCCCCTTCCGCCTCGCCCGCGGCCCGCAGCCGGACCGCACAGTGGCCCGAACGGCCGCGCCCGGCACCGGACTTCGGCGTCTACTTCTTCGGCGACTACCCGTCCGCCGACGCGGCGGGCGACCGTCCGGACGCACCGCGGCCCGAGGAGGCGTACGCCCGGATCGTGGAGACCGCCAGGTTCGCCGACCGGCGCGGGTTCAGCTCGCTCTGGGTGCCCGAGCGCCACTTCCACTCCTTCGGCGGCCTGTTCCCCAACCCGTCCGTACTGGCCTCGGCGCTGGCCCGGGAGACCGGGCGGATCCGGTTGAACGCCGGCTCGGTGGTGCTGCCGCTGCACGACCCCGTCCGGGTCGCCGAGGAGTGGTCGGTGGTGGACAACCTGTCCGGCGGCCGGGTCGGCCTGGGCTGCGCCACCGGCTGGCACGCCCAGGACTTCGCCCTGCACCCGGACCGCTTCGAACAGCGCAAGGCCATCGGCTTCGCCCACCTGGAGGACGTCCGCACGCTGTGGCGCGGCGGCGCCCTGGAGCGCCGCACCGGGGACGGCCGCCCGGTCGAGGTGCGGATCCACCCCCGACCGGTGCAGGACCTGCCGCCGATGTTCCTGGCCACCTCGGGCCGCCGCGACTCGTACGAGGACGCGGCCCGCCGCGACCTGGGCGTCGTCACCAACCTGATGAACCAGACGGTGCCGGAACTCGCCGAGAACATCCGCCACTACCGCAAGGTCCGCGAGCAGGCGGGACTCGACCCGGACGGCGGCCGGGTGACCGTCCTGCTGCACACCTACCTCGGCGAGGACCACGCCACGGCCCGGGCGCAGGCCCTGGAGCCGATGAGCCGCTACCTGCGCTCCTCGCTGCAGATGCGCTCGGCGGCGGGGGCGTTCGGCGCCGGGCCGCAGGCGGTGGCCGAGGCGAGCGACGACGACCTGGACTACCTGTTCCGCCGCGCCTACGACCGCTACTGCGACGAGCGGGCGCTGATCGGCACGGTGGAGACCTGCTCCCCGGTGGTCGACGCACTGCGCGAGGCGGGCGTCGACGAGATCGCCGCCCTGGTCGACTTCGGCATGCCGGGCGAGCTGATGCGGGCCGGGCTGGAACGCCTGGACGCGCTCCGGCAGCGCCACCACGGGGCCGCGGCGCCCGCTGCGGTGACCGGACCGCCCGCGGCGGACGGCGCCGAACCGGCCGCCGCGGCAGCCGGGTCGTCGGGCCCGGCGACCGCCGCGCAGCGGCGGCTCTGGCTGGCCGGCCAGCTGATGGACGGCCGGGCCGGGTACAACGAGGTGCAGGCGGTGCGGCTGCGCGGCGCCCTGGACCCGGCGGCGCTGCGCTCCGCGGTGGCGGGGCTGGTCGAGCGGCACGCCGGGCTGCGGACGGTGTTCCGGCCCGGCAGCGCGGAGGAGCCGCTCCACCAGGTGGTCCGGCCCGCGCCCGCGGACCGGGACGGCGGGCTGCGGGTGACCGACGCCCGCGGCCAGGACCCGGACCGGGCCGTCGCGGACCTGCTGCGCGAGGAGAGCACCCGGCCGTACGACGTGGCCGAGGGCCCGCTGTTCACGCCGCGGCTGCTGACCCTGGCGGACGACGACCACGTGCTGGCGTTCGGCCTGCACCACCTGGTCACCGACGGGCACTCGGCGGGGATCCTCGCCGCCGACCTCCGGGAGTTCTACACGGCCGCCGTCGAGGGCCGACCGGCGGTGTTCGCGGCCCCGGCCGGGACCACGCTCGGCGCGGCCGAACCGGCCCGCAGCGACGCGGACCTGGAGTGGTGGCGGCGCCACCTCGACCCGCTGCCGCCGGTGCTCGCGGTGCCGACCGACCGGCCGCGGGGCCGCCGGGTGGCGGGCCGCGGCGGCGCGGTCGACACCCGGCTGGACCGCGACCGCACGGCCGCGGTCCAGGAGTGGAGCGGCCGACAGGGCGTCACCCTGTTCGCGACCCTGCTGACCGCCTGGCAGCTGGTGCTGCGCGAGCGCAGCGGCCGGGACGAGTTCGTGGTCGGCTCGACCTTCGGCCGCCGCACCCCGGACACCGCGCACACGGTCGGGTTCCACGTGGCCCTGCTGCCGCTGCGCGTCGCGCTGCGGGACGACACCCCGGTGGCGGACGCGGTCCGGGCCACCAGGGACGTGCTGTTCGAGGCCGACGCCCACCAGCACGTCGACCTGGACGCGCTGCTCGCCGAGGTCAACCCGGACCGCGGCAACCCGCGCCCGCTGGTCACCGTCTCGGCGGACCTGGACACCGCCCCGCTGGCCGGGATCGCGCTGCCGGGGCTGCGGGCCGAGGAGGTCGACGGCGGCACCGAGTCCGCCCCGCTGGAGCTCGCGCTGATGGCCGTCCGCACCGCCTCCGGCCTGCGGCTGCGGATCCGCTACGACGCCGACCTGTTCGACCCGGGGACCGTCCGCGGTTATCTCGCCGACCTGGAGCGCGTCCTGCACGCGATGACGGTGGACGGGGCCCGGCTGGTCCGGGACACCCGCGCCGACCGGCCGGCGACCGCCACCGGACCGGCCGCCGACGGACCGGCCGCCGCCGGACCGGCCGTGGCGGAGCGGCTGCGGGAGGCGTGGAAGGCGGTGCTGCGGCTCGACGAGGTGGCCGCGGACGCCGACTTCTTCGACCTGGGCGGCGACTCGATCAGCGCGATCAGGCTGGTCAACCTGGTGCGCGACGAACTCGGCGCCGAGATCGCGCTCGCCGACTTCTTCGCCGACGCCACCCTGGCCGCGATGGCCGCCCGGCTCGGCGCCGACCCCGCCGGGGCGGCACCCGCTCCGGAGCCGGCGCCCGTCGACCGGGCCCCGGTGAGCGACCAGCAGGCCCGGATGATCGGCGGTCACCACTCCGTCCCGCAGCCGCAGATCTGGAACATCCCGACCCGGATCAGGTTCGCCGGCCCGCTGGACCCGGAGGCCCTGCGCACCGCGCTGACCGACCTGGTGGCCCGGCACACCGCGCTGCGCACCCGCTACGTGCAGGACGCGGACGGCGCGTGGTGGCAGGAGGTGGCGGCGCCCGCCCCGGTGCGGCTGCCGCTGGACGACCTGTCCCGGCTGGAGCCCGGCCGGCGCGCGGAGCGGGCCGAGCGGGTCTGCCGCGACCTGGCCGAGGAGCCCTTCGACCTGGACCGCCCGACGCTGCCCCGGGTGCGGCTGCTGCGGCTGGCCGAGGACGAGTGGGTGCTGATGTTCGTGCTGCACCACATCAGCACCGACGGCTGGTCGCACTCGGTGCTGATGTCCGAGCTCGCCGAGCTGTACGCGGCCGCGGCCGGGGGCCGCCCGCACGCCCTGGCCGCCCCCGGCCTGCAGGCCACCGACTACGCCCGCCGGCAGGCCGCGGCCAGGGACCCGCGGGCGGACGCCCGCCGGGCCGCGCACTTCGTCGACTACCTGGACGGCGTGCCGTGCCGACTGGAGGTCCCGACGGACCGGCCGCGGCCCGAGGCGCCGAGCGGGAACGGGGACACCGTGCGCGGCGTCCTCCCCGGCCCGGTGCGGGCCGCGCTGGAGGAGTTCGCGGCCGCGCAGCGGGTGACGCCGTTCGCGGTGGCGGCCACCGCCCTCGGCCTCCACCTGGCCCGGCTGTCCGGCGAGCGGGACGTCCTGCTGAGCGTGCCGTACGTGAACCGGCAGGGGGCGGAGACCGAGTCGCTGGTGGCGCTGGTGACCACGGCGGTGATGGTCCGGGTCCGGATCCGGGACGGGGAGACCTTCGCCGAGCTGGTGCGCCGGACCTCCGCGGGGGCGCTGGCCACCATGGCGAACGTCCTGCCGACCGCGCAGGTCATGCAGGCGCTGCGGGACGCCGGGGCCACCGACGTGCCGGAGCGGGTGCCGTACATGCTCGCCTTCCAGAACTACGCCGACTCCGAGATCGAGCTCCCCGGCCTGGAGGTCGAGGTGGAGGACGTCGCCCCCGCGGTGGCCCGGGCCGAGCTGTGCTTCGGGCTCTCCCCGCGCCGCGACCCCCGGCTCGGCCACCGCACCTTCCTGGAGTACTCGACCGACCTGTGGGACCGGGGGACGGCGGAGCGCCTGCTGGCCGACTACGTCGCCCTGCTCGGCGAGCTGTGCGCCCGGCCGGACTCCCCGGTCGACGACCCGACCGGCCCCATCCCCTCCCGAGAGGCAGCCACCGCATGACACCCGCCATCGACCCCCGCCGGCACACCGAGGACCTGCTGGCGTTCCTGCGGGACGCCTCCTCCCCCTACCACGCGGTGGCCGAGGCGGCCGACCGCCTCACCCGGGCCGGTTTCACCGAACTGCGCGGCACCGACGAGTGGACCGGCGGCCACGGCGGGAGCTTCCTGGCCCGCGGCGGCGCGCTGATCGCCTGGTACGTGCCCGAGGGCGCGCCCCGGCACGCCCCGTTCCGGATCACCGGCGCGCACACCGACTCGCCCAACCTCCGGATCAAGCCGACCCCCGACACCGGCCGGGCCGGCTGGCGGCAGGTCGCGGTCGAGGTGTACGGCGGGGTGCCGCTCAACACCTGGCTGGACCGGGACCTCGGCATCTCGGGACGGCTGACCCTGCGCGACGGCAGCTCCCGACTGCTGAAGATCGACGAACCGCTGTTCCGCGTCCCGCAGTTGGCCATCCACCTGGACCGCGGGGTGAACGACGGACTGAAGCTCGACCGGCAGCGCCAGACCCAGCCGGTCTGGTCGCTGGGCCGTGCGGAGCAGGGCGCGCTGCTGGAGCGGCTCTCCCGGGGGGCCGGTCTGGAACCGTCCGACGTGCTCGGCTGGGACCTGATGCTGCACGACCTCCAGGCCCCCGGACTGCTCGGTGCGGACCGCGAGTTCCTGGTGTCGTCCCGGCTCGACAACCTGGTCTCGGTGCACGCCGGGGTCGCCGCGCTGGTCGCCGCCGCCGAGGCGTGGCGGACGGGCGCGGTCGCCGCCGACGCCGTGCGCATCCCGGTGCTGGCCGCCTTCGACCACGAGGAGGTGGGCAGCGGCTCCGCGACCGGGGCCAAGAGCCCGCTGCTGGAGCAGGTGCTCGGCCGCTCGGTGGCCGTCCGCGGCGGCGGCGGCGAGGACTGGGCGCGGGCCGTGGCCGGCTCGTTCTGCGTCTCCTCGGACATGGCGCACGCCGTGCACCCCAACTACAGCGAACGGCACGACCCGGACAACCAGCCGCTCCCCAACGGCGGCCCCGTGGTGAAGATCAACACCAACCAGCGGTACGCCACCGACGGCACCGGCCAGGCCCTCTTCACCGCGGCCTGCGAGCGGGCCGGGGTGCCCTGGCAGTACTTCGTCGCCAACAACGGCATCCCGTGCGGCACCTCGATCGGGCCGCTCACCGCGGCCCAGTTCGGCGTGACCACGGTCGACGTCGGGGTGCCGGGCCTGTCCATGCACTCCGCGCGCGAGCTGGTCGGCGCGGCCGACCCCGCCCACCTGGCGCGGGCGCTCCTCGAGGTCGCCACCACCGGCTGACCCACCGCCCCCGCCGGTTCCGGGCCGCCGTCCGCGCGGCCCGGAACCCGGCGCACCTTCTCCTGGAGAGACCCACGTGTCCCCACGCACTTTCACCCTCAAGGGCGCCGACCCGGCCGCGGCGGCGCTGCGCGTCCTGCTCGTCCCGCACGCGGGGGCCGGGGCGTCGAGCGGCCTGGCCTTCGCCGGGCACGCGCCCGCCGACTGGCTGGTGGCGACGGTCCGGCTGCCCGGGCGCGAGTCGCGGATCCGAGAGCCCGTCCCGGAGCTGCCGGGCCTGGTCGAGGAGGTCGCCGCGGCGGCCGCGGCGCTGCCCGGCACGGCCCCGCTGGTCGTGGTCGGCGTGTGCTCCGGCGCGGTGATCGCCCTGGAGGCGGTGCGCGCCCTGCAGCGCGACGGCGGCGTCCCGGTCGCCGGGCTGGTCGTCGTCTCGCAGTGGGCGGTGACCGAGCGGCCCGACCCCGGCCGCCGCACCCTCCGGGACACCGAGGACGTCCCGGAGGTGCTGGCGCTCCTCGAGGGGTTCGGCGGCGTGCCCGACGCGCTCGCGGCCGACCCCGAGATGCTGCGGCTGCTGCTGCCCGGCCTGGTCGGCGACCTCCGCGCGGTCGAGGACTACCGGTCCGACCCGGAGCCGCTGCTGCACTGCCCCTTGCTGACCGTGTTCGGCGACGAGGACCCGCTGTGCCCCGAGGAGCGGACCGCCGACTGGGCGCTGTTCGCCCCGCGCACCCGCAACGTGCTGGTCCCGGGCCGCCACCTGCTGCTGGCCGAGGACCCGGCCGCCGTGGTCGACGCGCTGGCCGACCACCTCGACCTGTTCGCCGCCGCGCCGCTCCCCGCGACCCGATGACGAGGACCACCGCCATGACGACCGACCTGACCGCCGGGGCGAGCGCCGCCGCCACCGACCTGACCGCCGCCGGGCCCGACCACCCGCACCGGATCGACGCCCTGCTGCTGGAGCGCTGGGATCGCTCCCCGGAGCTGCCCGCACTGGTCAGCGGCGCCACCACCGTCACCATGGGCGAGCTGCGCGACCGGGTGCTGGCCGCGGCCGCGGCCCTGCGCGGGCACGGCGTGCGGCCCGGGGACCGGGTCGTGGTCTACCACGAGCGGTCCGTCGAGTTCGTGGTGGCGATGCTGGCCGTGGTGTTCGCGGGCGCCGCCCACGCCGCCGTGGACGTCGGCGAGCCGCCGGCCCGGACGCTGCGCACCGTCGAGGACTGCGCCCCGCGGGCGGTGCTGACCGGCCGGCTGCTGCGCGGCCGGCTGGCCGGCCTCCCCGCCGGGGTCCCGGTCCTCACCGAGGACGACCTCGCCGCCTGGCCCGCGGCCCGGGTCGCGGCGGGCGGGAGCGCCGACGACCCGGCGGTGGTGCTGTACACCTCGGGCTCCACCGGCCGTCCCAAGGCGTCGCTGATCAGCCACCGCGCCCTGGTCTCCCGGCTGCTGGCCCTGCAGGAGACGCACCGGATGGACGAGCGGGACCGGATGGTCCACCACACCGCGTGCAGCTTCGACATGTACCTCAGCGAGACGTACTGGCCGATGCTGGCCGGGGCGGCCGTCGTGATCGCCGAGCCCGGCCGCCAGCGCGACCCCGACCACCTCGCGGCGCTGATCCGCGAGCACCGGATCACCACCTTCTACTGCGTGGTCTCGCTGCTCGACCTCTTCCTGCTGACCCGCGACCCGGCGGAGCGCTACGACGGCCTGCGGCAGGTGCTCACCGGCGGCGAGCCGCTCGCCCCCGAGCTGGTCCGGCGGTTCCACGCCCGCTCCACCGCCTCGCTCACCAACCTCTACGGTCCGAGCGAGTGCACCGTCTACTGCACCGCCTGGGTGTGCCCGCGCGACCCCGACCCGGAGCAGGTGCTGATCGGCTCCGCGATCCGGGACACCGAACTGTGGATCCTGGACGAGCACGGCGCGCCCGTCCCGGACGGGGAGCCGGGCGAGCTCTGGATCGGCGGCGCCGGTCTCGCCCTGGGCTACCTGGACCGGCCGGAGCTCACCGCCGAGCGGTTCGTGGAGAGCCCGCCGGTGCGCCCCGGGGGCCGGCTCTACCGGTCCGGTGACCTGGTCCGGGCCCGTCCGGACGGGAACCTCGAGTTCCTCGGCCGGGTCGACAGCCAGGTGAAGGTCCGCGGCATCCGGATCGAGCTCGGCGAGATCGAGGCCACCGCGCTGCGGGTGCCCGGGGTCCGCCGGGCCGCGGTGGTCGCGCACGGCTCGGGCGGCGACCGGCGGCTCGCCGGGTACCTCGAACCGGCGGGGGACGCGGACCGGGAGGCGCTGGTGGCCCGGGTGCGCACCGCGCTGCGCACCTGGCTGCCGACCTACATGGTCCCGGCCGACCTCACGGTCGTCGACGGGCTGCCGTTGACCCCGAACGGGAAGCTGGACCGCCTGCTGCTGGAGCGCCGGGCCGCCGAGCGGGCCGCCGAGCAGCGGGCCGCCGGCCGGGAGGCGGCCCCGCCGGCGCCGACGGACGGGCCCGCCGGGCTGGAGCAGGTGGTGGCCCAGGAGTGGTGCCGGGCGCTGGGGCTGTCCGGGGTCGGCCCGGAGGACGACTTCTTCGAGCTGGGCGGCGACTCCTTCAAGGTGGTCGGCGTCGTGGAGGCGCTGCGCGCCCGGCTGTCCCTGGAGATCCCGCTGACCGCGCTGCTGCTGGAGCCGACCGTCGCCGCGTTCGCCGCGGAACTGCGCCGCCTCACGGAAGACCAGGAGACCGCCCGATGAGCACCGACACCGCCGTCCGCCCCGTCCGCCCCGTCCGCTCGTTCGCCGACCTCGCCCCGGGCCGGGCCGACCGGTCGCGCCCGGTGGTCACCCTGTTCAGCGGCGGCCTCGACAGCAGCTACCTGCTGCTGCGGCTGGTGCGGGCGGGCTTCACCGACGTCCACGCGGTCAGCGTCGACCTGGGCGCCGGGGAGGACCCGGACGAGCTGCGGCAGGTCGCCGAGCAGCTCTCCGTCCGGCTGCACCTGGTCGACGGCCGGGAGGCGTTCGCGCAGCGGTACGTCCGCCCGGCGATCGCCGCGCAGGCCGTCTACCTGGGGACGCACCCGATCAGCTCCTCGTTGAGCCGGCCGCTGATCGCCGAGCTGGCCGCGGGCATCGCGGCCGACCTGGACGCCTGGGGCGTGCTGCACACCGCCAACCGCTCGCAGAACACCCTGCGCCGTCTCAACGGGGCCTTCGACCTGCTCGGCTACCGGGGCCGCTACGGCACCCCGTACGACCTGGAGCCGGTGGACCGGGAGACGAAGACCCGGGAGCTGGAGGAGGCCGGGCTGGTCCACGTGAGCAAGCGGCTGGTCAGCATCGACGCCAACCTGTGGTGCCGGGAGTTCGAGTCCGGGGTGGTCGACGACCCGGAGGAGCACACCGTCCCCGAGCACCTCTACCACTGGAGCGTGCGGGACGGGGCGCCGGACGGGACGGTCGAGATCGGCTTCGAGGCCGGGGTGCCCGTCAGCGTGGACGGCGTCCGGCTGCCGCTGCGGGTGCTGGTGGAGGAGCTCAACCGCCGGGTCGGCGCGCACGGCATCGGCCGCTACAGCGGCCTGGAGCACCTGGCGGGCGGGCAGAAGGTGCTGGAGCTGCGCGAGATGCCCGCGGCCGCGCTGCTGCTGCCGACCTACCGGCACCTGGAGACCGCGACGCTGTCCGCCGAGACCGTCCGGGAGAAGATGCACGTCGAGCAGCTGTGGGTGCGGGAGGCGCTGGAGGGCCGCTGGTTCGGCGAACTGCGGCTGGCCGCCCAGGCGTTCGTCGACGCGTGCGCGGCCCGGGTCAGCGGGACGGTGCGCTGGCGGCTGCGGCCGGGCAGCGCCGAGACGCAGTCCATCGTGGCCCGGGCACCGCGCTACCTGCGCAACCGCGAGGACTGGGAACGCGATTCGGTCCGGCTCGACGGCTGAGCCGCCGGGCTTTTCCGCCCGGTCACCGGATCGGGGGAATTACTTCCGTTTGGTGGTGCCGGGCGGCTTGGCTATGTACGCTCAACCGGAATTGTTTCGCGCTTTCCGGGGGCCGGGAGGGAATTCGCCCCGAGAACCCGCGACCACCATCGGCCCGCCGAGCTCTCGACACTCCTTTGGAGACCCTCTTGTCACTCCTGCCGCGCTCCCGCTTCCCCGGTGAACGCTCGCTGGTCGCCGGAATAGCCATCGACGCACTCGGCTCCGGCATGTACGTCCCCTTCACCCTGGTTTTCTTCCAACATGTCACGAAGCTGCCACTTCCCACCATCGGGCTTGTGCTGACCGTCACCGGTTTGCTAGCGATGTCGGCATTGCCGATCGCCGGGGTGGCCGTCGACCGGTTCGGCGCGAAACGCGTGCAGCTCTCGCTGTATTTCATCCGCGGCATCGGATTCGCGCTGTACCCGCTGGCCCACGGAATTCCCGCGTTCGCCGTGCTGGCCCTGATCACCGCGGCCGGCACCCGGGCCTTCCCGGCCGCCCAGCAGGCCCGGATCGCCGAACTCGTCGACGGCGCCGACCGGGAGCGGATGCAGGCGCTCACCCGCAGCCTGAGCAACGCCGGTCTCGGCGGCGGCACCCTGATCGCCTCCACGCTGATCGCGCTGGTCGGCGGCTCCGGCTACCTGCTGGCCGCCTGGCTGAACGCCGGGAGCTTCCTGCTCGCGGCCGTCCTCGCCGCCCGCACCCCCGCCTCCGTCCGGCACGTCCGGGACAGGGCCGACAACCGCGGCGGCTACCGGCTGGTCGCCAAGGACCGCCCGTTCCTGGTGCTGACCGTGGCCAACCTGCTGGTGGCGCTGGGCTACTCCTCGCTCAGCGTGCTGCTGCCGGTGTTCGCCACCGACTGGCTGCACCTGCCCGAGGGCCTCACCGGCATCGCGTTCGTGGTGAACACGGTGCTGTGCGCCACGCTCAGCGTCCCGGTCGCCGCGCTGGCCCGGCGCCGCTTCGCCACCCGCACCCGGGCCGCCGCGTTCGGGGCGGGCCTGTTCACCGTCGCCTTCCTCGGCCAGGTGCTGCTGGGCGTGGTGCGCCCGCACAACGCCGCGGTCCTGGTGACCGCGCTGGTGGTCGGCGTGGTGGTGGCGACCGCCGGCGAGCTGGTGCACGGCCCGTCCTCGGGCGCGCTGTCCCAGGCCGCCGCCCCGGCCGGGCTGCGCGGCCGCTACATGGCCTCCTACCAGCTCTCCTGGTCGATGGCGTACGTGCTGGCGCCGACGCTGTTCACCACGCTGCTGGACGTCGACGGCCGGCTGCCCTGGCTGCTGGTCGCGGTCACCAGCGCGTTCGGCGGGCTGATGCTGCTGCGGGTCGAGCACCGGCTGCCCGCGGAGGCGGTCAACACCCCGCGGCCGCCCGTCGCCGGGAAGCAGCCGGTCACCGCGGCCTGAGGCCCGCGCGGGACGCCGAACGGCCGGGCCCCGGAACGCGGTTGCGTTCCGGGGCCCGGCCGTTCGCGCTCCCGGGGTCAGGCCGTCTCGTAGAAGCCCGGGCCGTCCAGGTACCGGGTGGTGAGCGCGTCCCGGGCCACCGCACTGGCGCTCTCGTTCAGCAGGTAGACCCGCAGCGGGAAGGTCCAGTCGTCGATCGAGCGGTGCAGCCGGCCGCCGGGGGAGACCCGGTACAGCACCTCGTGGAAGCTCTCCAGCGCCTCCAGCTCGGCCATCCGCGGGTAGGAGACCAGCGTCCCGGCCACCGGCGAGACCATGTTGACGATCCGGGCGTGCCGCAGCACCCGGTAGCCCTCCTCCCAGCCGTCGAGGAAGCGCTCGGGGTCGACGAAGGCGTCCACCACCCGGTCGAGCTGGCTCACGCCGAGCGCGGCCCCGGTCGGCACGTGGACGTCCGCGCCGCAGACCCGGGCGCCGGTCTCGACCAGGCGCGGGCCCTGCGGGGTCAGCTTGAGCTCGGTGTGCGCGGGCCCGTTGACGATCCCGAGGGCGTCCAGCACCTGGCGGGTGTGCTCGACCAGCAGGTCCTGCTCGGGGCCGCGGGCGGGCAGCAGCTCGGCGCCCGCGGCGACCTCGGGCACCCCGTTCGCGCTGAGGTGGTGCATCTTCCAGACGTCGGTGACCCGGTGCCGGCCGCCCAGGCTCACCGTGTTGACGATGTACTCGTGGCCGACCAGGTACTCCTGGGCCAGCACGGTGCTGTTGCGCTGGCCGAGCGCGCTGCGGGTGCCGATCAGGGCGTCGAACGCCTTGCGGACCTCCGCGGCGGAGTCGCAGAAGTACACGCCGTCGCTCCCGGCGCTGCTCACCGGCTTGAGCACCACCCGGCCGCCGGCCGTCGCGTACCAGTCGAGCAGGGTGTCGAGGTCGTCGGCCAGCACCTGGGACGCCGCGGGCACCCCGGCGGCCCGGACCGTCTCCAGCATCCGGTACTTGTCGCGGCGGGCGGCGCTCAGCGCGGTGCCGTTGGTGGGCAGCCCGAGCCGTTCGGTCAGGGCGTCGGCGAGCAGCACCGCCCGCTCGACGCCCGGGATCAGCGCGACCGGGCCGTGCGCGGCGACGGCCTCGGCGGTGCGGGCCAGGTCGCCGTCGTGGGCGAGGTCGGCGGTGAAGTCCGCGGGCCGGAAGCTCGCCGCGTACGCCTCGGGGATCTCGGGGGTGCTGCGCAGGTGGACGCAGTCGTAGCCGCGCGCCTTGAACAGCGGCGCGAGGCAGCGGGCGCTCGCGAACGCGTCGACGAGCACGACGGTGCGGGGAGCGGGGCCTGTGGTCATGGGGGTTCCTACCTCGTCGGCGCTCGGTGGCGGGGGCGGTCAGGCGGTGAGGAGGGCGATCGGGTCGCCGAACCGCATCAGTTCGCGGTACTGCACGGCCCGCGAGTGCCGCATGAAGCGCAGCACGCCGACGGCGCTCTCGGCCGCGGCGTCGGCGGCCACGATCGAGCTCTCGTCGCCGACCAGGGCCGCCGTGACGGCGATGTGCCGCTCGATGTCCTGCAGGTCGGCCTCCAGCAGGGCGTCGACGGCGACCGCGAGCTCCGGGTCGGCGGCGAACGCCTCCGCGAACGGCGGCGCGATCTTGGCCAGCCGCCGCATCGCCTGGCGGTACGCCTTGTGCTCGGGCTGGGTGCGCCCGGTCAGCGCGACCGGCACGGCGGGCGGCTGCATGGTCGGCCGCACCTTCGCGTCGTAGCAGGGGGCCGACATGTCACCGGAGTGGATCATGGCGGCGGTGAAGCCCCGGACGTACACCAGCGCCTCGGCGAGGGCGGCCAGCGCGGTGTCGCGGTCCCGGTCGAGCAGGGCCTGGGCGGCCCGGGAGACGGAGTGCGCGGCCGCGAGGTTCAGCACGAAGTAGAAGTGGTGGGTGACCACCCAGCGGGTCAGCTCGTCCTGCCCGGGCAGCTCCGGCACCGTGACGGCCTCCGGGCGCTCGACCGGCAGGGACGCCGGGGCCCCCTCGCCGGGCAGCAGCCGCTCCAGCACGGTCGCCATCGCGAGCACGATCGCCGCCCGGTCGTTGAGGTCCAGCCGGGCCCGCCGCAGGTCGGCGAAGGCGCGCCGGACGACGGTGGCGACCTCGTGCACCAGCAGCGGGTCGTCCAGGGGGGCGGTGCGGACGCCGAAGTACTCGTGGTTGGGGACGATCGGCACCAGGACCGAGGTGTCCAGCGGCGGCGCCCAGGCGGCGGCGGCCAGCTCGGCGAGGCGCTCGGCCGCCACGGCCGCGGCCGCGTCGACCGCGGGGCCCGCGCCCTCGGGGTTCAGCAGCTCGGTGCGCAGCCCGCGCAGGGCCGCGGCCGCGTCCCGCAGCGCGGCGGCCACCGGCTCGGCCGGGCGGGTGCGGGCGTGGACGGTGTTGTCCTCGGGGAGGACGACGATCGGCAGGGACGGCAGGGCAGGGGACACGTCGGACACCTCTACTGTTCGGCGGTTCGGCGGTTCGGAGGGCTCGGGAGGGCCACGGCGGGCCGGGGGGCCACGGCGGCGGGCCGCGCCGCCGGGAGGTCGGGGCGGTCAGGCCGTCAGGAGTTCCGGGGCGGCGAAGCCGCGGGCCTCCCGGAGGAACTGGCCGAGGTAGCCGTCGTGCGGCAGGTGCGGGTCGCGCCACCACTCGGCGACCCGGCCGTGCAGGACGGTGCGGATCCCGGGGGAGTCCAGGGCCTGCTCGACCAGGGAGTCGTCCTCGGTGAGCAGGGTCAGGGCCAGCGAGTCGTCCAGCGGGCCCAGGCCCCGGGCCCGCTCCCAGGGCGCCACCCACACGCAGGGGAACGGCAGTTCGGTGCCCAGCGCGGGGTGGTCGGGGCGGTCCACGCACGTCACGGCGGGGCGCAGCGCGGCGGCCCCGCCGGACACCAGGGGCACCGGGTCGTCGGGGTGGTGGCGGCCGACCAGGTCCGGCGCGCCGCCCGCGGCCCGGTCGAGGGCGGCGCGCAGGGCGACCGCCTCCGCGTGCGGGCGCACCGGCAGGACGGCCCGCTCGTCGGTGACCGGCAGGGCCGGGAGCCGGGAGAGCCGTTCGGCGAGGGCCTCGGCCAGGGCGCGGTGGTCGCCGGAGGTGAGGACGGCGGTGGTGTTGGTGCAGCGCACGCCGCCGTCCCCGGCGATCTCGGCGACCAGGTGGTCCAGGTCCGCGTCGTCGAACGGGCGGTCCAGCAGGACCTTGCTGCGCCCCGGGCCGCGGACCAGGACCCGGTCGTTGCCGCGCAGCCGGGCCACGGTGTCCTCGCTGCCGTAGACCAGGGCCAGGTCGGCGGCGTCGACCAGGCCGTCCGCCGCGGCGTGGGTGCCGGGCAGCAGGCTGACCCAGCCCGAGTCCAGACCGGCGGCCAGCAGGGCCCGGGCCAGCCGCAGCGGGGTGAACGGGTCGCGGGCGCCGGGGCGGACGGCGACCCGGTAGCCGAGCGCGATCGCCTGCAGCCAGGCCCCGTGGGTGCCGGGGTGGTTGCTGGGCGCGACCACGCCGAGGACGTCGCCGCGGCGGGCCCAGCGGGCGGTGCGGCCGGTGCCGACCGGGCGCTGGCGCTCGACGACCTCGCCGAGCCGGGCGCAGTCCGCGGGCATCCGGGCCAGGGCGCGCCGGGCCACCGCGGCCGGGACGCCGGAGGCCAGCGCCTGGCGCCGGACGTACTCCTCGGGCGTCTCGCCGCCCAGGGTGTCCTCGGCGAAGCGGCGTCCGGCCTCGGCGAGCACGGCCAGCCGGGCGGCCCGCGGCATCGCGGCGGAGCGGCGCATCGCCTTCACGGCGAGCCGGGTCACCAGGGCGGGGGCCTCGTTGACCTCGGCGAGCAGGCTCCCGTCGACGGCGTGCAGCGGGCGGGTGTCCCGCGAGGTGCGCTCCTCGCCCTCGCGCAGGACGGGTACGGACGGCGGCATGTCAGACCAACTCCTCGGGTGCCGGCCAGGAGAGGCCGTCGGTGGACTCCGGGTCGCGGCCCGGGACGCGGAACTGGGTGCGCTCCGCCTCGGAGACCTCCCGGCCCATCGCGTGGCGCAGGCCCGCGACCTGGATCGCCCGCGGCGGGCACCCCTCCAGGTAGACGCCGGCCTCCCGGTGCTCGTACATGGCGTTGCCGACCAGGACGACCTGGCCGCGCAGTTCGGGCAGCCGTTCCATCGGGCCGGAGACGATGGTGAGTTCGCCGGGGTGGGCGAGCAGTTCGTCGTGCAGCAGGCTCAGGGCGGCGGCCAGCCAGCGGCGGCAGTCCGGGCAGGCGGTGTCGGCGTGCAGGTGGATGCCCTCGCGGGGCGGGGTGAGCACGGCCGGTGCGCGGTCGATCTCGAAGGCGGCGTCCGCGACGCTCTCGCCGCGGACCTCGATCAGTCCGGGGTCGGCGGGGCCGAGGCCGCGCCGGGCGGCGTCGCGCAGGTAGGCGAGCTCCCACGGTTCGACGCCGGCGACGGTGGCCATGACGGTGTCCAGCGCGACGGCGTTGCGGGAGGCGGCGACCAGCCCGACCGGGCGGGAGTGGCCGGCCATCGGGTAGTTGCCCTCGATCACGGTCAGCGCGTCGCAGACCACCAGGTGCTGCGGGCGCAGCAGGTTGAGGTCGACGATGCTCTCCTCGACCCCGGCCATGTGCACGATGCGGGTGGTGAACCCGGGCAGCAGGCCGACCAGGTTCTTCATCGCGTTGGTGAGCACCACGCTGGAGTGGGTCCGCAGTTGGGGCGCGCCGATGAAGAAGTCGCAGTCCTGCACGATGTCGGGCACCGCGATCGGCACCCGCAGCGAGGTCGCCCCCGGGACCTGGACGATCCGCAGCGGGCGGTCGTCGAAGCTGACCACCCGGGCGTAGCGGTGCAGCGGGCTGCCGTCCAGCAGCTCCTTGAGCACGTGGGTGCGTTCCGCGACGAAGACCTCCGCACCGCGGGCCGCGGCCCGCCGGGCGACCGCCAGCAGGAGGTCGGGGCTGGTGATGAAGCCGGGCTTGCGCTGGAACATGTTGGGCTTGATGACGACGCGGTCGCCCCGGCCGAGGTCGTCCAGCGGGTCGCCGAGCAGGGCCAGGGCCTGTTCGACGGCGCCGTCGACGGCGGCGGCCGTCGGTGCCGGGGACCGGGTGAGGGCGACGGCCGTGGGGTCGGAGCTCATCCGGACTCCCTCTCGGTGCGGGCGGCCGGTCAGAACGGCCAGCCGTCGAAGACCACCGCGCGGGCCGGGGCGGCCTCCACACCGGCGATCTTGACCGGCAGCGCCATCAGCTGGACGACCCGGTTGGTGACCTGGTCGAGGTTCTGGATGTTCTCCAGGATCGGGATGCCGGCGCCCAGCAGGCGGCGGTGCACCTGGCCGCTGCGGTCGTCGGGGCGCTCGGTGATGCAGTCCATGCCGACCAGCCGGGCCCCGTTGTCGACGGCCCAGTCCGCGGCGGACAGGGTGGTGTACGGGGGCTTGTCCCAGTAGTCGTCCCGGCCGAGGTAGCGGTTGGGGTGGTCGGTGCGGATCAGCAGCCGGTCGCCGGGCTGCCACACGTCGCGCAGTGCCGTCTCCAGGTCCTCCCCGGTGACCGGGTCGAGGTCGCGCTTGTGCGAGAGGTCGGCGACGCAGGTGCGGCCCACGAAGGTGTCCAGGGGCACCTCGTCGATCTTCTCGCGGTCCTCGAAGAAGTGGTACCCGGATTCCACGTGGGTGCCGTTGTGCGGAAATATCTGGAGGTCGGAGAAGGTGCGGCCGCCGGACGCGGGGTCGGTCTGGGGAGTCATCGCGCGGCGGATTCCGAATTTCGGGTACCAGGGCGCGTCGTAGGAGGGCATTCCCTCGTGCCAGCCCTGGCTGATATCGATCATCTGCATGGTTTTCTCCATCGTGGGGGAGGGGCCTCGCGGCCTGCCGGCGACAATTTCATATCACGCCGAAAGTGGCCCCGGCGGGTGGTTCCGGAGGGGTCGACAGGAACTGGACAGGGCCGTTTCATGAAGTGGACACGCACCTTGACTGCCAGTCAACTGCCAAGGTAGACAACGGGAGTGACGGGTCCTGGAGATGGTCGGGATGTCCGTTTCCGGTACGGCTGTCGGGTTTTGCGATCGCCTGTCTTTGTGCGGTCCGGTTCGGCTGCAGATCTGCCGACATCTCCGCATCTCTTTATTTGCTTGCACCGCCGAATGGCGTTCGGTTAGCGTGCCGGCAATCCGTGGATATTCTCGCCCTATGGCCCCATGAAAGGGGAATCCCGTGATCGTGGTATTGCATCGTCATGCCACTCGCGAGCAGGTTGATTCGGCGCTGGAAATCCTTGCGGGGCACGGTGTCCCGGTGGTGTCCGGCACGGTACGGGGCGCGGTCGCGCTCATTTCCGAGCAGGACGTCCCGGCGGCGGTGGCAGCGGAGCTGGAATCCGCCCCGGCCGTCGAGCGGGTGGTCGTCGTCCCGGGCGTGCAGCGCCTCACCAGCCGGGTGTTCTCCCCGGAGGACACCCGGGTGGCGGTCGGTGCGGGCGGTGCCGTCGTGATCGGCGGCCCGGAGTTCGTGGTGATCGCCGGGCCCTGCGCGGTGGAGAGCCGGGCCCAGATGCAGGCCGCCACGGACGCGGTCGTCGCGGGCGGCGCCGTCATGCTGCGCGGCGGGGCCTTCAAGCCGCGCACCTCGCCGTACAGCTTCCAGGGGCTGGGCCTGGCCGGCCTGACCCTGCTGGCCGAGCAGCGCGGCCGCACCGGCCTGCCGGTGGTCACCGAGGTGGTCACGCCGAAGGACGTCGAGTCGGTCGCCGAGGAGAGCGACATGCTCCAGGTCGGCACCCGGAACATGCAGAACTTCGAACTCCTGCGGGAGGCCGGGGCGTCCGGGAAGCCGGTACTGCTCAAGCGCGGCATGTCCGCCACCGTCGAGGAGTGGCTGCTCGCCGCCGAGTACCTGATGCACACCGGCAACGGCGGCGTCGTGCTGTGCGAGCGCGGCATCCGCAGCTACGACCGCAGCACCCGGTTCACCCTCGACCTCGCCGCGGTCGCCGAGGCCAAGCGGCGCACCCACCTGCCGGTGATCGTCGACCCCAGCCACAGCACCGGGCAGCCGCACCTGGTCGGCCCGATGTCGCTGGCCGCCGCCGCGGCCGGCGCCGACGGCCTGATCATCGACGTCCACACCGACGCCGCCGGTGCCCTGTGCGACGGCCCCCAGGCGCTGACCGGGGAGCAGTTCGCCGCCCTGACGGCCCGGCTCGCCCCGGTGGTGGAGGCGGTCGGCCGCACGCTCGCCACCCGCCGCACGCAGTCCCTCGCCTCGGTCTGAGACCCCCACCCGCCCGGAGACAGCAGATGCCCGACACCACCGTGCCCTTCGACCCCGCCCTCCCGGCCGAGGAGTTCCTCCGCGCCGCGATGCGCTGGCACTTCTCCCCCGAGACCGGCTCCCCGTTCTGGCTCAAGCGCGCCGCCGAACTCGACTTCGACCCGCTGACCGACATCAACGGCTGGGACGACCTCGACCGCTTCCCCGACGTGAGCGAGGAGTGGCGGGACGTCCCCGTCGACGCCCTCGTCCCCGCCGGGACCGGCCGGGACGCCTGGGACTTCCAGGTCTTCGACAGCGGCGGCACCACCGGCCGCCCCAAGCGCATCGTCGAGTCCACCTCCCGCCGCAACGGGGTGCGCTGGGTCAGCGACGTCCTCACCGAGCACGGGATCCCCGGCGAGGGCGAGGGCCACTGGCTGCACGTCGGCCCCACCGGGCCGCACATCGTCGGCCGCTCCGTCGGCCTGCTGGCCCAGCTGCGCAGCACCTTCTGCCACTACATCGACTTCGACCCGCGCTGGGTCAAGGGCAGCGTCAAGGCCGGCCGCGCCGAGGAGGCCGCCCGCTACGTCGCGCACATCCTCGCGCAGGCCCGCGACGTGCTGGCCACCCAGCCGGTCTCGGTGCTCTTCGCGACCCCGCCGGTGCTGGAGGCGATCGCCGCCGACGAGCACCTGCTGTCCCTGGTCCAGCAGAAGGTGCGCGGCATCGTCTGGGCCGGCACCAGCATCGGCCCCGAGACGCTGCGCGCCTTCGAGGAGGAGATCTTCCCGGACGCCGTCGTCGTCGGCCTCTACGGCAACACCATGATGGGCATCGCCCCGCAGCGGCCGCGCACCGGCGAACCGGACGACGAGCGCTGCGTGTTCGTCCCGTACCACCCGTTCAGCCGGGTCCGGGTGGTCGACCCCGAGGACACCCGCACCGAGGTCGGCTACGGCGAGCGCGGTCAGGCCCGGATCAGCCTGGTCTCCCGCGACCTGTTCCTGCCCTGGACGCTGGAGCGCGACTCCGTGCTGCGGATCGCGCCCACCGCCGGCTACCCGCAGGACGGCCTGGCCGACGTCCGCCCGCTCACCGCCCCCGGCGGCGCGCAGTCCGTGGTCGAAGGGGTGTACTGAGCATGACGGTCGGCCACACCAGCACGGCGCTCGCCGAACGGCCCGACGCCCTCCTCGACGAGGACGACCTGCGCAGCCTGCTCGACACCTGCCGCTACGCGGTCCGCCGGGCGGCGACCACGGACACCCCGGTCCTCGCGACCTGGGCGGTGCCGGTGGAGGTCGACGACCCCGCCGCGCTCTGGGCCCGCGGCCGCGGCACCGCGACCCGCTCCCTGCTCTGGCGGTCGGCCTGGGGCGGCGGCACCGTCGTCGCCCTCGGCAGCGCCCACGACCTGCCCGGCACCGGCGCCGACCGGGTCGCGGCCGTCCGCCGCGGCTGGGCCGCGCTCTCCCGGCACGCGGTGGCGGGCGGCCTGCCCGGCGGCGGGCCGCTGGCCCTCGGCGGCTTCGCGTTCGCCGCCGGGGCCCCCGCCGCGCCCGGCCCGCTGCCCGACGCCCTGTTCTGGGTACCGGCGCTGCAGCTGCGCACCGCCGCCGACGGCACCGGCGAACTGCGGCTGAACGCGGTCCTGGGCCGCGACGGCGACGCCGGGCGGACCGCCGACGCGCTCGCCCGCCTCGCCGACCTCGTGCACCCCCGCGACCTCGGGGCCGTCCCCGCCGCACCGGCCCCCCGGCCCGCCGCGCACCTGCGCAGCAGCACCGAACTGCCCGGCGCCGAGGAGTGGAAGGGCCTGGTCCGCCGGGCGACCGACCGGATCTCCGCCGGCGACTTCGCCAAGGTCGTGCTGGCCCGCGAACTGCACGTCACCGTGGACGCGCCGTTCGACGTCCCCGCCGTGGTCGAGCGGATGCGCCGGGCCAACCCCGGCACCACGCTCTTCGCGGTCGACCACGACGGCCAGACCTTCCTCGGCGCCACCCCCGAGTACCTGGCCCGGGTCGAGGGCCGCACCGTGCACGCCCTCGGCCTGGCCGGCACCACCCCGCGCGGCGCCACGCCCGCGCAGGACGCCGAGTTCGAGCGCGAGCTGACCGGCAGCCACAAGCTCCGCCACGAGCACGACGTGGTGGTCCGGATGCTCCGCGACTCGCTGCACGGCGCCGGGGTCGAGGTGGCGGCCGCCCAGCCCACCCGGGTGCTCAAGCTCGGCACCGTCCAGCACCTGTCCACCGACGTCAGCGGCCGGCTCTCGCACACCGACCCGGCCGGGATCCTCGACTTCGTCGAACGGCTGCACCCGACCCCCGCGCTCGGCGGCCACCCGCGCGAGCGGGCGCTGCACTGGCTCGCCGAGCACGAGGGCTTCGACCGCGGCTGGTACGCGGGCGTGGTCGGCTGGAGCGACGCCGGGGGCCAGGGGGAGTTCGCCGTGGCGATCCGCTCCGCCCTGCTCCGCGGCAACACCGCCGTGCTGTACGCGGGCTGCGGCCTGGTGGCCGACTCCGACCCGGAGACCGAGTACGTCGAGACCCGGGCGAAGCTGCGCGCCATGATGTCCGCCCTGGAGGTCGAATGACCACCGCCCCGCCCGTGGCGGACCGGCTGCTCGACGAGCGACTCGCCCTGCTGGAGCGGGAGTTGACCTCCCTCGGCTCCGTCGTGGTGGCGTTCTCCGGCGGCGCCGACTCCGCGCTGCTGACCGCGGCCGCGGTCCGCGCGCTCGGCTCCGACCGGGTGCTCGCCGCCACCGGCGACTCCGCCTCCCTCTCGCACCGCGAACGCGGCGCCGCCGCGCGGACCGCCCGGCAGCTGGGCGCCCGGCACGTCTTCGTCCGGACGCACGAGCTGGAGTCCGACGGGTACCGGGAGAACTCCCGCTCCCGCTGCTGGTTCTGCAAGGACGAACTGGCCGGACGGCTGGTGGAGCTGGCGGCCGGGCACGGCCTGGCGCACGTCGCCACCGGCACCAACGCGGACGACCTCGCCGACCGCTTCCGCCCGGGCATCCGGGCGGCCGCCGGGCACGGCGTCGTCACCCCGCTGGCCGCCGCGGGCCTCACCAAGGCGCAGGTCCGCGCGGCCTCCCGGCGCTGGGGCCTGCCCACCTGGGACAAGCCCGCCTCGCCCTGCCTGTCCAGCCGGATCGCCTACGGCCTGACCATCACCCGGCAGCGACTGGACCGGGTCGACGCCGCCGAGCAGGCGCTGCGGGAGAGCCTGGCCCGGGCCGGGATCGCCAGCTACGACCTGCGGGTGCGCGACCTCGGGGAGCGCGCCCTGATCCAGGTCGACCGGGCGGCGGCACCGGCCGTGGCGGCCCGCCCCGAAGTCCTGGCGGCCGTCCGCGGCGCGGGGTTCGCCTCCGTCGAGGTCGACCCGCTGGGCTTCCGCTCCGGTTCGCTCAACACCGTGCAGGAGGAGGTCGACAGTGGACCGTGACACCGTGCGCGCCCTGCTGCACCGGGTGGCCGACGGCACCGAGGACGCCGAACGGGCCCTCGCCGCGCTGGTGGCCGGTCCGCTGGGCGGCGCCCCCGGCCGCAGCGGCGTGGAGGACCTCGGGTTCGCCCGCCTCGACACCCATCGGGCCCTGCGCACCGGCGACCCCGAGGTGGTCTACGGCGCGGGCAAGACCCCGGACCAGACCGTCGCGCTGCTGCGGGCCCTGGAACGCCAGCCCGGCGGCCGGGCCGGACTGGCGACCCGGCTCACCGACGAGGCCCTGGACGCGGTGGCCGCGGCCTTCCCCGCCGCCCGCCTCGACCGGACCGCCCGCTGCGCGGCCGTCGGCCCCCCGCTCGCCCGCCGCGGCCGGGTCCTGGTGGTCACCGCGGGCACCTCGGACGAACCGGTGGCGCGCGAGGCGGCCTTCGTGGCCGGTGAGTTCGGCTGCGACGTGGAACTCCAGCGGGACCTCGGCGTGGCCGGCCTGCACCGGCTCCTCGGGGCCCGCGCCGCGCTCGACGCCGCGGACTGCCTGATCGTGGTGGCCGGGATGGACGGCGCGCTCCCCAGCGTGGTGGCGGGCCTGGTCACCGCGCCCGTCCTGGCCGTCCCGACCAGCGTCGGCTACGGCAGCGCCTTCGGCGGCATCGCCCCGCTGCTGACCATGCTCAACTCCTGCGGCCCCGGCGTGATGGTGAGCAACATCGACAACGGCTTCGGCGCGGCCGTCGCGGCGGCCCGGATGGTCCGCCGGACCGCGGCGGCCCCCGCCGACCCGGCGGCCCCCGCCGACGGGCCGGGGCCGGTGCGCGGATGAGCGGCCCGGTCACCGCCTGGTTCGACTGCTCGGCCGGGGCGGCGGGCGACATGCTGCTGGGCGCACTGGTCGACGCCGGGGCCTCGCCCGCGGCGGTGCAGCGGGCCGTGGACGCGGTGGTGCCCGGCGTCCGGATCCGCACCGAGCGGGTGCGCCGCCGCGGGCTGGCCGCGACCAAGGTGCACGTGGAGACCGAGCCCGGTCCGCCGCACCGCACCTGGCACGACATCCGGGCCCTGCTGGCCGCGGCGGCCCTGCCCGGGCCGGTCCGGGACGCGGCGCAGGGCGTGTTCGCCCGGCTGGCCCGGGCGGAGGCGGCCGTGCACGGCATCCCCGTCGACGACGTCCACTTCCACGAGGTGGGGGCCCTGGACGCGATCGCCGACGTGGTCGGCGTGTGCGCGGCCCACCACGACCTGGGGGTCGTCGCGGCCACCGCGACCCCGCTGGTGCTGGGCGCCGGACGGACCTCCAGCGCGCACGGGCGGATCCCCGTCCCGGTGCCGGCGGTGCTGCGGCTGCTCGCCGACGCGGGCGCCCCGGCCGCGTCCGGGGGCTTCCGGTACGAGATGTGCACGCCCACGGGCGCCGCCCTGGTGCTCTCGCTCTGCTCGGGCTGGGGCGACCTGCCGCCGCTGGAGCTGTTCGCGACGGGGGCGGGCGCCGGCACCCGGGACCTGCCGGAGGTGCCCAACGTGGTCCGGGTCGTGCTGGGCCGCCCGTCCGCCGCCCCGCGGCCGGGCGCCGGGACGGCGGTGGCGGACGGCGGGACGGCGGTGGCGGAGGCAGTGGTGCTGGAGGCCAACGTCGACGACCTCGACCCGCGGATCTGGCCGCACGTGCTGGACCGGCTGCTGGAGGCCGGGGCGTCCGACGCGTGGCTCACCCCGGTGCTGATGAAGAAGGGTCGCCCCGCCCACACCCTGTCGGTGCTGTGCAGCCCCGAGCTGCTGCCCGCGCTCCGCGGGACGGTGCTCGCCGAGACGTCCACCATCGGGTTCCGCGAGCACCGGGTGGCCAAGCACGAGGCGGCGCGGGAGTTCCGCACCGTCACCGTGGACGGGATCGCCGTCCAGGTCAAGATCGCCCGGCACGGTGGCCGGATCGTCAACGTCCAGCCGGAGTACCGGGAGGTGGCCGAGGCGGCCGCCCGGCTGGGCCTACCCGTCAAGACCGCCCTGGCCAGGGCGGTCGCCGCCGCCGGGGACGGCGCGGAGAGCTGAGGACTGGACGATGGAGAACGTGATCGTCGTCGGCGGCGGCCTCGCCGGGCTGCGCACGGCGCAGGCCCTGCGGGAGCAGGGCTACCGGGGCGCGCTGTCCCTGGTCGGGGCCGAGCCGCACGGGCCCTACGACCGCCCGCCGCTGTCGAAGGAGGTGCTGTCCGGGGAGAGCGACGACACGGCCCTGCCCGCCGACTGGACCGCCCTGGACTGCCGGGTGCACCTCGGGCGGCGGGTCGGGTCGCTGCGGCTCGACCCGGACCGGCCGGGCGGCGTGCTGGGGACCGCCACCGGCGAGCTGCCCTTCGACGGGCTGGTGGCCGCCACCGGCGCCGCACCGGTCCGGCTGCCGGGCGAGGGACCGCAGCACGTCGTCCGGACCCTCGACGACGCCCTCGCGCTGCGGGCCGCCCTGCGCCCCGGCGCCCGGGTGGTGGTGGTCGGAGCGGGCTGGATCGGGGCCGAGGTGGCGACCGCCGCGGCCGCGAAGGGCTGCGCGGTGACGGTGCTGGAGGCGGCGCCGGCGCCGCTCGCCGACGCGCTCGGGCCGGAGGTCGGCGCGCTGACGGCCCGCTGGTACGCCGAGGCTGGGGTGGAGCTGCACTGCGGGGTCGCGGTCCGCTCGGTGGACCACGGCGGACTCACCCTCGGCGACGGCGGGCAGCTGGCCGCGGACGTCGTGGTGACCGGGGTCGGCGCCCGCCCCGAGACCGGCTGGCTGGCCGGCTCGGGCCTCGCGCTCGACCGCGGCGTGGCCGTGGACGCCTCGCTGCGCACCGCCCGGCCCGAGGTGGTGGCGGTCGGCGACTGCGCGGCCCGCTGGTCGCACCGCTACGGGCGCCGCCTCCCGGGCGGCCACTGGGACGACGCGGTGAAGGCCGCGGAGGTCGCCGCGGCCGCCCTCCTCGGCCGGGACGAGGTGTACGACCCGGTCCCGTACTTCTGGTCCGACCAGTTCGGCCGGACGGTGCAGTACGCGGGCGACCGGACCGTGGCGGACCGGGTGGTGCTCCGCGGGGCGCCGGACGGCCCCGGCTGGACGGTCCTGTGGCTGGACGGCGACCGGCTGGCGGCGGTCCTGGCCGTCGACCGCCCCCGCGACCTGCTGCAGGGCCGTCGGCTGGCCGCGGCCGGGACCCCCGTCGACCCCGACCTGCTCGCCGACCCCGACCGCCCGCTGCGCGCCGCGGCCCTCGCCGCGCACTGAACCGCCCCGCGGCCCGGCCCGCCCCGCAGCCCGCCCCGTAGCCCAGCCCAGCAGCCCAGCCCAGCAGGAGGAACCGGAGATGGCCGACGACGCCACCGCCCCGTCCACCCCGCGGATCCGTTCCGCGGTCGCCCGCCTCGCGGGCTACCGGCCCGGCCCCCCGGTGCGCTCGCCCGAGGGCCGCGCGTACCCGCTGGCCGCCAACGAGTCGCCGTACGGGCCGCCGCCCGCCGTGCTGGCGGCGATCGCCGCCGGCACGGCCGACGCCCACCGCTACCCCGACCCGGGCTGCGGGGCGCTGACCGCGGAGCTCGCGGAGCACCTCGGCGTACCGGCGGACGCCGTCGCGGTGGGCTGCGGCTCGGTCGGGGTGACCCGGACGCTGCTGGAGACCGTGGCCGAGCCGGGCACCGAAGTCCTGTACGCCTGGCGGTCGTTCGAGGCGTACCCGCTGCTGACCGCGCTCTCCGGCGCGACCCCGGTGGAGGTCCCGCTGCGCGACGGGCGGCACGACCTGGCCGCGATGGCGGCGGCGATCACCCCGCGGACCCGGATGGTCCTGGTCTGCAACCCCAACAACCCGACCGGGACGGTGGTGCGGGGCGCCGAACTGGAGGAGTTCCTGGACCGGGTCCCGGCGGACTGCCTGGTGGTCCTCGACGAGGCGTACCGGGAGTACGTGCGCGACCCGGGGACGCCCGACGGACTCGACCTGCTCGCCGGGCGGCCCAACGTGCTGGTCCTGCGCACCTTCTCCAAGGCGTACGGCCTGGCGGGCCTGCGGGTCGGCTACGCCGTCGGGCGGCCGGAGCTGGTCGCGCAGGTCCGCAAGGCGGCGGTGCCCTTCGGGGTGAGCGGTGTCGCCCAGGCCGCCGCGGTCGCCGCCCTGCGCTCCGGGCCGCAGCTGCTGGCCCGGGTGGAACGCACGGTGCGCGAACGCGAGCGGGTCGGGGCGGCGCTGCTCGGGCTGGGCCTGCCGGTCCTCCGCAGCGAGGCCAACTTCCTCTGGCTGCCGCTGGGCGCGGCCACCGACGCCTTCCACGCCCGCTGCTCGGCGGCCGGCGTGGCCGTCCGCTCCTTCCCCGGCGAGGGCACCCGGGTCTCGATCGGCTCCCCGGAGGAGAACGACGCCTTCCTCACCGCGGCGGCCGCGGCGTCCGCCGAGGTCACGGGGGCCGTCGGGGCCGCGGCGGACGCCGCCGCCCGGCGCTGACCGCCGCGCGCGGACGGCGCCGCCGGACACCTGTGCGAACTCCGGTGCAACACCTGCGGGCCATCGTGCATCTATAGGGGTGACAGCCCGGAACGGCCGGGCCACGGGGGTGCGATGTGATGCGCGGACAGGCCGAGACCGCCGAGCCGGCGGAGGACGGGTCCGGGGGCGCGGTGCCCGGGCCGCGGTCGGGCGGCCGGGCGGCGGCCCGCCGGGCGGCCGGGCGGCAGGGGCGGCGGGGCAGGCGCCGGATGCGGCGCTGGCAGCGGGGCCTGGTGTACGGGGTGGCCGGGGTGGTGGTGCTGACCGTCGCCACCGGCGGCTACCTGTACTACCGGTTCAACGCCAACATCCACCAGGCGCCGCTCTACGCGGGCGAGGACGGCGACGCCGGGAAGGAGGTGCCGGACGCCTTCGGCCGCACCCCCATCAACGTGCTGGTGATCGGCTCCGACTCGCGCGCGGACCCGGCGAACTGCACCATCGGCGGCGCCTGCGAGGACAGCGGCACCAACGCCGACGTCAACCTGCTGCTGCACGTCTCCGCGGACCGCAGCAACGCGACCGTGATGAGCATCCCGCGCGACCTGATCACCGACCTGCCGGGCTGCAAGGACCCCAAGACCGGCAAGTCCGTGTTCAAGGCCCAGCGCGGCATGATCAACTCCACCCTGCTGGGCGGCCCCGGCTGCACCGTGGCGGCGGTGCGCAAGCTCACCGACCTGCCGATCGACCACTTCGTGCAGGTCGACTTCAGCGGCGTGGTCAAGATGTCGGACGCGGTGGGCGGCGTCCCGGTCTGCGTCACCGACAACGTGTACGACCCGCAGTCGCACCTCAAGCTGTCCAAGGGCGAGCACACCCTGCAGGGCATGGCGGCGCTGCAGTTCGTCCGGACCAGGCACGGGTTCGGCGACGGCAGCGACACCGGCCGCTCCTCGGCCCAGCACCTGTTCCTGGGGTCGATGGTCCGCCAGCTGAAGAGCGCCGGGACGCTCACCAACCCGGCCGGACTGCTCTCGCTCGCCGACGCGGCCACCAGTGCGCTCACCGTCGACCCCGGGCTGGACGGCGTCACCAAGCTGGTCGGCCTCGGCCAGGACATCAGCAAGGTGCCCTCCGAACGGATCACCTTCACCACCATGCAGGTCATCCACGACCCGGCGGACGACAACCGGCGGCTGATCGGCCCGGGGGCGGCCGACCTGTTCCGGATGATCAAGGAGGACCAGCCGCTCACCGGCGGCCCGGCCTCCGCCGCGCCGTCCACCGCCCCCTCCGCTCCCGCCTCCGCTCCGGCCTCCGCCTCCGCTCCCGCCGCCCCGTCGACGCCCCCGGCCGCGAGCGGCCCGGCCCGCAGCAGCACCACCGTCGTGGTGCGCAACGGCACCGGGGTCACCGGCCGCGCCGCCGCGCTCGCCGACACGCTCCGGCAGGCGGGCTTCGCCAAGGGCACCGCCGCCGGACCGGCCGTCACCGCCCAGCACAGCGCGGTGACCTACCCGGCGGGCAAGGAGGCCGCCGCCCAGCAGGTCGCGGCGGCCCTCGGCCTGCCCGCGAGCGCCGTCCGGGCGGGCGACGGCCCCTCCGTCGAGCTGTGGATCGGCGCCGACTGGACCACCGGCACCAGCTACCCGGCCGCCGGCGGCGGCACCGCCCCGTCCGCCCCCGCCGCCGTCAACACCGCGGCCGCCCTGAAGGGCGCCGACGTCAGCACCGCCGACGACGCCAGCGGCTGCGCGAAGGTCGGCCACGAGAAGACGGTCTCCCTCCCCGCCTGGGGCACCATGACCCCGGTCCAGGCGTACGACCGCAGCAAGGACGTCCCCGACTCGGCGCCCTGACCGCGCTCCTGACCGCCCCGGGCCGCGCGTCCGCCCCGGGGCACCGTCAGGCCGATCGGCGCCGCACCGCGAGGTACTGCTGCAGCAGCACGGCCGGGGCGGCCAGCGACGCGGCCAGCAGCAGCCACCAGCCCGGTCCGTGGTCGACCACGACGTGCCCGGCCAGGACGGGCGGCAGGTGCCGCCGGAAGTAGCCGGTGCCGAGCTGCGACCCGGCCGCCAGCAGTCGGACGGGCAGCACCAGCGATCCGGCCAGGCCCGGCAGTCGGAGGGCCGCGGGGGCGCGGGCGGGCACGGCGGCGGACGCCACCAGGGCGGCCACCGTGGGCAGCAGCCACAGCCAGAACGGCATCCCGGTGGGCCCCGCGGACGGGAACCGGTTCAGGTCGAGCAACTGGTGCACCAGGACGTACTGCTGGCTCAGGTCGGCCCAGGGAACCGACTGCGGGGGGTCCACCCGGGGCAGCAGCGCCTTCAGCGGCAGGGCCGCCGCGAACAGCGCCAGCACCGCCAGCGGGAGCAGCACCGCGGCGACCGTACGGCGCGCAGCGGGCGCGGCGGCGGGCGCGGCGGTGGGCGGGGCGTCGCACAGGGCGGTGGCCGGCGGTCGGTGGAGGACGGTGGCGGGTGCGGTGAGGGCCGGGGCCGGGACCGGGTGCGCGGGCGGGGTCGTCGGCGGCAGGGCGGCGAGCAGGGCGGCGGCCTGCGGCCCGGTGAGCCGGGCGGCCGGGTCCTTCGCCAGCAGGCCGTCGAGCAGCGGGGCGAGCGGCCCGGCGAGCGCGTACGGCGGGGGCGGGTCGAACAGGACGGCGGTGAGGGTGCCGGCCGGGGTGTCGCGGCGGAACGGCAGTCGGCCCTCGACCGCCTGGTACAGCGTCGCGCCCAGCGAGAACAGGTCGCCGGAGGGGGCGGCGACGGCGCCCCGGGCCCGCTCGGGAGCGACGTAGTCGAGCGAACCGAGGAACACGCCGTCGGTGGTCAGCGCGGTCTGGTCCTGCTGGACGGCGATCCCGAAGTCGGCGAGCAGCACCCGCCCGTCGTCGGCGAGCAGGACGTTCGCCGGTTTCACGTCCCGGTGCACGATCCCGGCCGCGTGCGCGGCCTCCAGCGCCGACAGCACCGCGGTCGCGACCCGGACCGCCTCCGGGACGGGCAGCGGTCCGTCCGCGGCGATCCGCTCGTGCAGCGACCGGCCCACGATCAGCTGCATCACCGTCCACGGCGCACCGCCGTCCAGCACCACGTCGTGCACCCCGACCACGTGCGGGTGGTCGCGCAGCCGGGCCGCGTGCCGGGCCTCCCGCCGGGCGCGCTCCAGCAGTTCGGCGCGCTCCGCGGCCGTCCCGGCGGGTGGCAGCCGCACCTCCTTGACCGCGACGTCCACCCCCAGGGTCTCGTCCCGGGCCAGCCACACGCTGCCGAACCCGCCCGCCCCGAGCGCCCGCACCAGCCGGTACCGTCCGCCGACCAGCCGCCCGGCCTGCCGGTCCTCCGTCACCCCGACCCCCGTTGATCGTCGTTGCTCCAGCAGTCTTGCAGAACTCCCGTTCGCGTAGCGGCCGTTCGTGTCGATGCGGTGGTGGTGCCGGTAACTGCGCCGCTGGTCAGACGAGTTCGGGCAGCAGGGCGAGCTTGCCGAGGTTCTCGCGGCGCTCCATCAGGGCGACGGCCTCCGGGAGCCGGGTGAACGGGAGCGTGGTGCAGGCGGGCCGCAGGGCGCCGGTGGCGAGGTGGTGCCAGAGTTCGGTGCGGCAGGCGGTGACGAGGTCGGGCCGGTGGCGGGAGAGTCGGGCCATCGCCAGGCCGGTGGCGGTGTGGGCGCCGCGGAGCAGGGCGCCCGCGTCGAGGGTGCCCCCGGCGCCGCTGTTGACGACCAGGCGGCCGAACGGGGCGAGGGCGGCGTGGGCGGCGGCCAGCGTCCCGCCGCCCGCGTTGTCGATCAGCAGGTCGACGGGTTCGAGCCCGTCGGGGTCGGCGAGCCGGTCGTAGGTGACCACCTCGGTGGCGCCCAGGTCGTGCAGGAACCCGGCCTTGGCGGCGGAGCCCACGGCGGCCACCACGCGCTCCGCGCCCAGGACGCGGGCGAGTTGGACGGCGAGGTGGCCGACGCCGCCCGCGGCCGAGGTGACCAGCACGGACTCGCCGGGGGCGAGGGCGCCGGTGCGCAGGGCGGCGAGGGCGACCAGGCCGCTGCGGACCACCGCGAGGGCCTCGGCGGCGGGTACGTCGTCCGCCACCGGTGTGACGAACTCGGGCCGCACCACGGCGAGTTCGGCGTACACGCCGGAGAAGGCGACCCCGCCGACCCGGTCGCCGGGCCGGTGCCCGGTGACGCCCTCGCCGACCGCGAGCACCCGGCCGACCAGGTCGCCGCCGGGGGAGTACGGCAGCGGGGCCCGGCCGTGGCCGCGCAGGGTGCGCAGCAGCGGTGGGGTGAGCCCGGCGGCTTCGACCCGGACCAGCAGTTCGCCGGGGCCGGGGGTGGGTTCGGGGCCGTCCTGCAGGCGGAGCCCGGCCGGGCCGTCGTAGCTGTGCAGGGTGAACTCGCGCATGACACAAGGCCCTTCAGGAGATCGTTGGGGGCTCCAACGGTAACTCCGAACTCATGGGGGTGTCCAACGTTTTCGGGAGTAGGCTGCCGACCATGGACGACCCCGCACTCACCCGCCTCCAGTCCCTGCCCAGCTGGCTGCTCGGCCGGGCCGGTGCCCTCGCCCACCGCCTGGTCGCCGAACGCCTCGCCGAGGCGGGCCTGCGGATGGGCCATCACGCCGTGCTCTGCGCCCTCGCCGAGTACGGCCCGCTGGCCCAGGCCGAGCTGTCCCGCGCCGTCCGGATCGACCCCAAGGACATGGTCGCCGCCCTCAACGAACTGCAGTCCCGCGCCCTGGTCACCCGCGAACGCGACCCCCGCGACGCCCGCAAGAACCTGATCACCCTCTCCCCGGCCGGCCGCACCCTCCTCCACGAGGCCGAACGCCTCGGCGAGCAGGCCAACGCCGACCTCACCGCCCCCCTCACCCCGGCCGAGCGCGACCGACTCACCGCCCTGGTCCGCAAGCTGATCACCGACCGCTGAGCCGCCCCGAACGGTGTGGCGCACTGCAGCACGGCGCAGTGGAGGTCGTCGCGGTCTGACGGCGGTGCCCCCGGAGCACCGCCATCGGCGTGCCGGAGCGGGGGATAGGGGGCCGATAGGCGGGGCGGTTCGGGGGGATAGCGGCGGCCGGGAGAGTGGTGCTCACAGCAGGCGGGACCCCGCCGGAGCGTGAGGACTCGGATGATGACGGAATATCAGGAGCGAACGGCGTCGAGGGGGACGGCGTCCGAACCCCTGGCGGCCGAACTGACCGGTGTGGTCAAGCGGTTCGGGGACGCCAAGGGCGAGGTGTTCACCGCGGTGAACGGGCTGGACCTGCGGATCCGGCGGGGTGAGGTGGTGGCGTTCCTCGGGCCGAACGGCGCGGGCAAGACCACCTCGATCGACATGCTGCTCGGCCTGACGCGTCCGGACGAGGGCGAGGTGCGGCTGTTCGGGACGGACCCGGAGCGGGCCGTGCGGTCCGGCCGGGTGGCGGCGGTGCTGCAGTCCGGCGGGCTGCTGCCGGACCTCACGGTCGAGGCGACGGTGCGGATGCTGGCCTCGCTGCACCCGGGCGCCGACCCGGAGCGCTGCATGGAGCGGGCCGGCGTCACCGGGCTGCGCGACCGCCGGGTGGCGGCCTGTTCGGGCGGTGAGCAGCAGCGGCTGCGGTTCGCGGTGGCGCTGCTGTCGGAACCGGACTTCCTGGTGCTGGACGAGCCGACGGCCGGCATGGACGTGGTGGCGCGGCGGGACTTCTGGGCGGCCGTCCGGGAGGACGCGGCGCGCGGCACCACCGTCATGTTCGCCACCCACTACATGGAGGAGGCGGACCAGTTCGCCGACCGGGTGGTGATGATCGACAAGGGCGCGGTGGTGGCCGACGGCTCGGCCTCCTCGATCCGCGCGGCGATCAGCGGCCGGACCGTCTCGGCGCTGATCAGCCCGTACGAGGCCGAACTGGCCGCCCGGACGCCGGGGGTGCGCTCCACCACCGTGCGCGGCGAGCGCACCTACTTCAGCTGCGCCGACTCGGACGCGCTGCTGCGGGTCCTGGTCGGCGAGACCCGGGCCCGCGAGGTCGAGGTCGCGCCGCGCAGCCTGGAGGAGGCCTTCCTGGCCATCACCGAGAACGCCCGCGCCGCCCGTGGGGCGCGCACCGCGACGCCCGCCCTCGTGAAGGAGAACGCCTGATGGCCGCCGTCTCGGCGCCCGCCGCCGCCCGCACCTCGGTCTTCAACGGGGTGAACCCGACCTTCGTCCGGTACGAGCTGCGCCGGCGCTTCAACCGCCAGACCACGATCTTCACGGTGCTGCTGCCCGCGGTGCTGTACCTGGCACTGTTCCGCACCGCCCCGTCCGGCGGGGCGAGCCTGCCGCACGGGAACTTCGCGGCCTGGATGATGATCGGCCAGGCGGTGTACGGCGCGGCCACCGCCGCGGTCAGCTCGGCCGCCACCATCTCGGTGGAGAAGTCGGTCGGCTGGATGCGGACCGTCGCGATGAGTCCGCTCACCCCGCCCGGCTACCTGCTGGTCAAGGTGCTGTGCTCGGTGCTGATGGCGGGCGTCCCGGTGGTGATCGTCGGCGTGCTGGGCTCGCTGACCGGTGCGCACGCCGACCCGGCCGTCTGGCTGGTGTCGCTGCTGGTGGCCTGGGTCGGCTCGGCGGTGTTCGCCGCGCTCGGCATCGGGATGGGCCTGGCGATGAAGCCCGACGTGGTGATGCACATGCCGGGCCTGGTGATGACCGCGCTGGCCTTCCTGGGCAATCTGTTCATCCCGCTGAGCGGCACCATGCTGGAGGTCTCCCGCTACACCCCGATGTACGGGGTGGCGACGCTGGCCAGGTACCCGCTGAACGACGGCTTCTCCTTCCACGGGGAGCACTCCAGCGTGGCCGGCGCGGTGTTCAACCTGCTGGCCTGGTTCGCCGGCTTCTCGTTCCTGGCGGTCCGCCGCTTCCGCAAGTCCACCGGCCGCCCGTAGCGCCGGAACCCGAGTTCCCGAGCACGTCTTCCCGAGCACGTCTTCCCGAGCACGTCTTCCCGAGCACACCGCCGTCCGGCGCCCGCCTCCCCGGGCGCGGGCCCCACCCGAAAGGGGGTTAGAACACATGTTCGCATTCATCGCACCGGGACAGGGGTCCCAGACCCCGGGCCTGCTGGCCGCCTGGCTGCGCGACCCGGCCACCGCCGAGCGGGTGCGGGCCTGGTCCGAGGCCGCCGACACCGACCTGGTCCACCTCGGCACCAGGGCCCCGGCCGCCGAGATCGCCCGCACCGAGCACACCCAGCCGCTGCTGGTGGCCGCCGGTCTGCTCGCCCACCACGCCCTGCACGACGCCGTCCCGGACGGCGGCGCGGTCGCCGCCGGCCACTCGGTCGGCGAGCTCACCGCCGCCGCGTACGCCGGGGTGCTGAGCCCCGTCGACGCCGTCCGCCTCGCCGCCGTCCGCGGCCGGGCGATGGCGGTGGCCTGCACCGAGGCACCCACCTCGATGGCCGCCGTGGTCGGCGGTGACCAGAGCGAAGTCCTGGACCGAATAGGTGAGTTGGGCCTCTTCCCGGCGACCTTCAACGGCCCCGGCCAGATCGTCGCGGCCGGCCTGGTCGACGCCCTCGACCAGCTCGTGGCCGCCCCGCCGACCGGTGCCACGGTCAAGCGGCTCGCCGTCGCCGGCGCCTTCCACACCCCGTACATGGAGTCGGCCCGGCAGACCTTCGAGGAGGCCGCCGCCCTGGTGCCCTTCGCCGCGCCGAACCAGCTGCTGCTCTCCAACGCCGACGGCGCGTCCGTCGACGACCCGGCGGAGATCCGCCGGCGGCTGGTCGGGCAGCTGGTCGGTCCGGTCCGCTGGGACCACTGCCTGACCCAGCTCGCCTCGGTGGCGCCGGAACTGACCGTGTCGCTGCCGCCCGCCAAGACGCTCGCGGGCATCCTCAAGCGCCAGCACCCCGAGCTGGACGTCCTGTCCGTCACCACCGCCCGGGACGTCACCCGGGTCCGGGAGCGGCTGGCCGCCCCCGCCGGCCGAGGAGCGACCGCCCGTGCTGGTGTCTGACCTGCTGGAGTACCCGCGCGCCGAACGGGCCGCCCACACCGCCCTGATCGACGCCGAAGGCCCGCTGGACTACCGCCGGTTGGGCACCGCCGTGGACCGCGCCGTCGGCTGGCTGCGCGGCCAGGGCATCGCCCCCGGCGACCGGGTGGTGTACGCGGGCGGCAACGACCGGGCCTTCCTCGCCCTGTTCTGGGCCACCCTGCGGGCCGGCGCCGTCTTCGTCCCGGTCCACCCCGAACTGACCGACCAGCAGATCGACCACATCGTCGCCGACAGCGGCGCCGCCCTCGCGGTCTGCCGCCCGGCGGCCGGCCGCCGGGCCGCCCGCAGCACCGACGTCGAGTCGGCCTGGGAGCAGGTCCTCGCCACCGCCGAGGACCCGTACCGGGCCGAGGTCGACGAGGACGCGGTGGCGATGCTGATCTACACCTCCGGCACCACTGGCCGCCCCAAGGGCGTGGTCTGCCCGCACCGGCAGATGCTCGCCGCCGTCGACGCGGTGCACGCCTGCCTCGGCTACCGCGCCGACGACGTGGTGCTGTGCCGACTGCCGCTCTCCTTCGACTACGGCCTCTACCAGGCCCTGATGACCGCGCTGGTCGGCGGCACCCTGGTGCTGGCCCGGCGCAGCGACGACATGGGCCTGCTGAAACTGGTCGAACGCACCGGCGTCACCGTCGTCCCGCTGGTGCCCTCGCTGGCGCAGATCCTCACCCTGCTGCAGGGCAGGGCGCACCGGCCGACGAAGGTCCGGCTGTTCACCAACACCGGCGCCCGCCCCGGCCGGGCCGTCACCGCACAGCTGCTGGAGCTGTTCCCCGGCTCCGCGTTCGCCTCGATGTACGGCATGACCGAGTGCAAGCGGATCTCCATCCTCGACCCCGCCGAGTACGCGGCCCACCCCGACTCGGTCGGCACGCCGATCCCCGGCGACCGGATCCGGATCCTGGCCCCCGACGGCACCGAGCTCGGCCCCCGCTGCACCGGCGAGATCGCCGTCCGCGGCGCCACCGTGATGGCCGGCTACTGGAACGTCCCGATGGCCGAGCAGAACCGGTTCGTCCCGCACCCCGACGGCGGCCTGGAACTGCGCACCGGCGACAACGGCTGGCTGGACGAGGAGGGCCGGCTCTACTTCGTCGGCCGCGACGACGACGTCATCAAGCGCCGCGGCGTGCGGATCGCCCTCACCGAGGTCGAGGACGCCGCCGAGCGGATCCCCGGCATCAGCGCCGCCGTCGCGCTGCGCCCCGAACCCGAGGGCGGCCCGCTGCTGCTGGCCGTGTACGGCAGCGTCCCGGCCGACCGGGCCCGCACCCTGCTGGCCGCCGAACTCGACCACAGCCGGATGCCCGACCGGGTCGTCCCGATCGCCACCGTGCCGCTCACCGCCAACGGCAAGCCCGACCGCGCCGCCGCCCGGCGCCTGGTCGAGGCCGCCGAGGCCGCCACCGAGACCGCCGAACCCACCGCCCTGAGGAGCAGCCATGAACCAGTCGCAGTTTGACCAGCTCGTCGAGCGGACCTGCTCCGTGCGGGTCACCGACTCCGAGACCCCGCTGGTGGACCTGGGCGTCGACTCCCTGCACACCGTCGCCCTGCTGATGGCGATCGAGGAGGAGTTCGGCTTCGAGGTCGACCCCGACGCCCTCGCCGACCCGGCGCTCGCCTCCCCGGCCGGCCTGCTGCGCTACGTGCACGCCAACACCGCCTCCCCGGCCGGGATCTGAGGAGCCGGCAGCCATGTGGACCGACACCAGACCCCCGGCCGAGCTGCCGAAGCTCTTCGAGCGCGGCGCGGACGTGATCTCCCTGGCCGGCGGCCTGCCCGACCTGGGCGTCCTCCCGCTGGACGAGATATCCGCCCAGCTCGGACGGCTCGTGCGACTCGGCGGCAGACTCGCCCTGCAGTACACCACCCCGCACGTCGCCAAGTCCCTCGTCCCCGCCGTCGCCGACCTGATGGGCCGTGAGGGCGGCCGGGCCGACGCCGACAACCTGATCCCCACCAGCGGCTCCCAGATGGGCCTGACCGCCGTCGCCCTCGCCCTCGGCACCCCCGGCGACACCATCCTCACCCAGACCCCCGCCTACCCCGGCGCCACCGCCGCCTTCCGCACCGCCGGCCTGCTCCCGCACGCCGCACCGGAGGACGCCGAGGGCCTCGACCCGGCCGGACTCAGAAGGGTCGTCACCGAGCTGCGCGCCGCCGGGCGCACCGTCCGACTGCTCTACACCAACCCGACCTTCCAGAACCCGACCGGTGCCACCCTCGCCGTCCCGCGCCGCGCAGAGGTCCTCGCCGCCTGCCGCGAGCTCGACCTGCTGCTGGTCGAGGACAACCCGTACGGCCTGCTCGGCTTCGACGGCACCACCACCACGCTGTTCCAGGCGCTCGACCCCGAGCGGGTGGTCTACCTCGGGACGTTCTCCAAGATCTTCGCGCCCGGCCTGCGCTCCGGCTGGATCGCCGCCCCCGCCCACCTGCGGTACGACCTGGCCCGGGTCGCCGAGATCATCTCGCTGTCGCCCTCCGCGCTCGCCCAGGGCGCGCTGGCCGCCTACCACTCCCGCTCCGGCTGGGACACCCTGATCGACCGCTACCGGGACAGCTACCGCGAACGCTGCACCCTGATGGCCGACGCGCTGGACGCCGAACTCGGCACCGACAGCCCCTGGCACTGGCAGCGGCCCGACGGCGGCTTCTACCTCTGGCTGCGCCACCGCGACCGGGCCGACGCCGGACCGTACGCGCGGGCCGCCGCCGACCGCGGCGTCTCGGTCGTCCCCGGCGGGCACTTCTCGATCGACGGCGAGCACGCCCACGGCCTGCGACTGTGCTTCAGCAACGTGCCCCGCAAGAAGATCACCGAGGCGGTCGGCCGACTGTCCGCCGCGCTCACCGAACTTCCCTCGGAACGACGCGAGTTGGCGGAGGTGGCCGGATGACCGCGCCCGTCGCCGTCGGGCCCGCCCCCGTCGACTGGGCGGACCTCGGCCCGCGCCACCGGCTGGCCGGCACCGACTGGCGGGTCTGGGGCGTCGGACTGCTCCGCAACGCCGGGTTCCCGGTCTCCGGCCTCGACCTGCTCGGCGGCACCCGCGCCCCGGCCGCCGCCGCCGCGCTCGCCGCCGGCCACGGCACCGAGGACGCGTTCCACGCCGCCTACGCCGCCGACGCCGACCGCGAGGGCGCCGCCCTCGCCCGCCTCGCCACCGACCCCAAGCTCCGCCTGGCCATCGCCTGGCAGAACCGCACCGTCTACCGGATCCTCGACTCGCTCGCCGCCCCCGGCGGCAAGGAGACCAAGCGCCGCCAGCGCGAACGCACCCTCGCCATGTACTGGCTGCGCTACTGCGCCAAGGCTGACACCATCGGCTTCTTCGGCCCCGCCGCCTGGATCGGCGTCGGCCGCACCGACCGCGCCCTGGCGATCGAGCACGGCCCGGGCCTGGTCGCCGCCACCCACACCGCCCTGGAGCGCTGGACGGTCGCCGCCGTCGCCGACTGGATGGCCGAACAGCCCGGCGCCCGCTGGTGGTTCCCGCCGGTGCTGCGCCCCGACGTCCACCTGGACGGCGACCGGCTGGTGCTGCCCACCCGCAAGGTGCTCCGGCTGCGCCCCGAGGAGGCCCAGCTGCTGCGCCTCGCCGACGGCGACCGCAACGCCGAGCGGATCACCGAGCTGCTGGTCGCCGAACACGGCTGGGACGCCGCCACCGCCCGCGACACGGTGGAGCACACCCTCGGCCGGCTGCTGCGCCGGCGCGTCCTCGACTGGGACGCCAACATCCCGGTCGACGTCCGCGCCGAGCAGGTGCTGCGCCGCCGCGTCGACGGCATCGGCGACCCCGCCCTGTTCGTCCGCTACGACGCGGTGCTCGCCGAACTCGCCCGCCACAAGCGGGAGATCGACCGGGCCGAGACCGCCGAGCAACTGGTCGAGGCACTGGACGCACTGGACGCCTACTTCGTCGCCACCACCGGCGAGGCCGCCTCCCGCGAGGAGGGCAAGGCCTACGCGGGGCGCACCCTGAGCTACCAGGACGCGCTGCGGGACTGCCGGATGGAGCTCGGCCGGGACTTCCTGGACGGGCTGGCCCGTCCGCTCGCCCTGGTCGCCGACGCCGCCGACTGGTTCGGCAACCGGCTCGCCGAGCTCGTCGAGGCCGAGGTCGCCGGATTCGTCCGGGCCGCGGCGGCCAGGCAGCCGGCCGGCGCGCCCGTCACGCTCGCCGACGTCTGGCCGCAGACCCTGGCGCTGTTCTGGGGCGAGCACGACCACCCCGTCCGGCGCGCGGTCGGCGAACTCGCGGTGAAGTGGCGCGAGGTGATCGGTGAGGTCCCCGCCGACGCCACCCGGGTCGAGCTGTCCGCCGACCGGATCGCCGCCCGGGTGCGGGAGGTCTTCGCCACCGGCCCGGTGCGCTCCCCGCACCTCGCCGTGCACAGCCCCGACCTGCAGGTGGTGGCCCGCTCCGCGGACGCCGTCGACGCGGGCGAGCACCTGGTGGTGCTCGGCGAGATGCACGCCTGCCTGGCCACCCTCGACCTGCCCTTCCTGGACTGGACGGCCGGGCCCGACGGCTCGGTCCGCGACAAGGTCAACCGGGTGATCGGCGCCGAACGCCTGGTGCCGCTGCTCCCGGTCGGCTGGAAGCGCAACAGCGGCCGGATGGTGCCCGCCCCGATCGGCGCCGACGACCGGCTGATCGGCTTCACCCGGGCCCCGTTCGACCAGCGCGAGCGGATCGAGCCCGCGGTCTCCATCACGCTCGCCGAGCAGGACGGCCGGGTCACCGCGACCACGGCCGACGGCCGCACCCGTTCGCTCCCCGAACTGCTCGCGGTCCTGATCTCGATCATCGCCTGCGACGCCTTCAAGATCGGCCTGGACCGGCCGCACGCCCCCCGGGTCACCCTGGACGGCCTGGTGCTGTTCCGGGAGACCTGGCGGCTGCCGCCGACCGGCATCGACCTGCCCGCCAAGGCCGACCGGCACCGCGACTACCTGGCGGTGCGCCGCTGGGTGAGCGACAACGGCCTGCCGGACCGGGCCTTCGTCAAGTTCCCCGAGGAGACCAAGCCCTCCCTGGTCGACTTCACCAGCCCCGTGCTGGTGCTCTCCTTCGTCAACCTCGTCCGCCGCGCGGTGCGGTCCGACCCGGACGCCGTGGTGACCGTCAGCGAACCGCTGCCGGCCCCCGAGGAGTCCTGGCTGTCCGACGCCGACGGCGAGCGCTACGTCAGCGAGCTTCGGCTCCAGATCAGCCGAGAGGTGCCGCAATGACCGTGCTCGTCCCCGACGGCGCCGCGGTACGGGCCCGCCCGCACCGGTCGTCGGACCCCGACATCGTCGCCACGATCGGCGGAACTCCGCTGGTGGCGCTGGACCGCCTCTTCCCGCCCGCCCGTTTCCAGGTGTACGCCAAGTGCGAGCGGTTCAACCCCGGCGGCTCCATCAAGGACCGCGCCGCCAAGTCGATGGTCGAGCAGGCCATCGCCAGCGGCCGGATCGTCCCCGGCGTCTCCACCGTGGTGGAGTCCTCCTCCGGGAACCTGGGCATCGCGCTCGCCCAGCTGTGCAACTTCCACCGGCTCGACCTGGTCGTCGTGGTCGACCCGCGCACCACCCCGCAGAACCTCGCCATCATGCGGGCCTACGGCGCGAAGGTGGAGGTGGTCGAGCACCGCGACCCCGCCACCGGCGAGTACCTGCCGGCCCGGATCGCCCGGGTCCGGCACCTGCTGGAGACCGTCCCCGACGCCTGGTGGCCCAACCAGTACGCCAACGAGGACAACGCCCGCGCCCATCACGGCACCATGCGGGAGATCGTCGAGGCGCTGCCCGCCGCCCCCGACTACCTGTTCCTGGCGGCCGGCACCACCGGCACCCTGCGCGGCTGCGCCGAGTACGTGCACGCCGAGAACCTGCCCACCCGGGTGGTCGCGGTGGACGCGGTCGGCAGCGTGATCTTCGGTCCGCCGGAGCCCTGGGAGGCCGCCCACAAGCGGACCATCCCCGGCCACGGCGCGGCGGTCGTCCCCGCGCTGCTGCGGCCCGGACTGGCCGACTGGGTGGTCAAGGTGACCGACTCCGAGTGCATCCGGGGCTGCCGCAGCCTGCTGGCCGAGGAGTCGATCCTGGCCGGCGGCTCCTCCGGCGCGGTGATCGCCGCGCTCCAGCAGTCCGCCGCCTGGATCGAACCCGGCGCCACCTGCGTCGCCGTGCTCCCGGACGGCGGCGACCGCTACCTCGACACCATCTACGACGACCACTGGGTGGAGTCCTACCTCCAGCAGTACCTGCCGCCCACCGAGCAAGAGAGGAACACGCCATGAGGATCCTCGGGCGGGAGGACGTCAGGGCCGCCCTGACCGACCTCGACCCCGCCGTCATCGACCTGGTCCGCGACGCCTACGTGCTGCACGGCCAGGGCAAGTCCGACCTCCCCTTCTCGACCTTCCTGCGCCCGTTGCACCGCTCCGACTCGCGGATCATCGCGCTGCCCGCCTACCTCGGCGGACCGGCTCCGGTGATGGGCCTGAAGTGGATCTCGTCCTTCCCGGAGAACGTCAAGCGCGGGATGCAGCGGGCCAGTTCGCTGTGCATCCTGAACGACCTGGAGTCCGGCTACCCGCTGGCCCTGATGGAGGGCAGCCAGATCTCCGCGGTCCGCACCGCGGCCGGCGCGGCGCTCGCCTCCGGTCTGCTGAACGCCGGACGCGAGGTCCGCACCGTCGGCCTGGTCGGCTGCGGCACCATCAACCACCGGGTGGTGCACTACCTGACCCGGGTGCACGAGGGCCTGGAGACCGTCCTGCTGCAGGACGCCTTCCCCGAGCGGGCCGAGGTGTTCGCCGCCGAACTCGCCGCCGAGCACCCGGGCATCGACTTCCGGGCCGCCACGCTGAGCCGGGTGCTGGGCGCCGACACGGTCTCGATCGCCACCACCGACTCCACGTACTGGCTCGACCTCGCCGCCCACCCGCAGCGCCCGCACGGCCAGGTCGTGCTGCACCTGTCGCTGCGCGACCTGTCGGTGGAGTCGGTGCTCGGCGCGGTCAACGTGGTCGACGACGCCGAGCACGCGATCCGCGAGCAGACCTCGCTGCACCGGGCCGAGCAGCAGGCCGGCCACCGCCGCTTCGTCACCGCCGAGATCGGCGCGCTGCTCGACGGCACCGCCGAACTGCCGTCCGGCGCCCGCACCGTGGTGTTCTCCCCGTTCGGCCTCGGGGTGCTCGACCTGGCCGTCGCCGAGGCGGTGCTGACCGCCGCGGAGAAGGCCGGGCTCGGCACCGAGGTCGACGGCTTCGACCCCGGCACCCACAAGGTCACCTCGCACTTCACCGGGAGCCCGGCGTGACAGGTCTGTTCCCCGAGGGCACCCGGGCCGTCGTCACCGGTGCCTCGCGCGGCATCGGCGCCGCGATCGCCCTCCAGCTCGCCGAGCACGGCTGCGACGTCGCGCTCAACTACCGCTCCAGCGCCGGGAAGGCCGAGCAGCTGGCGGAGAAGATCGAGGGCCTGGGCCGTCGCGCCCTGCTGGTGAGGGCCGACGTCTCGGACGAGGCGCAGGTCACCGCGATGTACAAGGAGATCCGCACCGCCTGGGGCGGGGTCGACGTCGCCGTCCTCAACTCGGGCGTCACCGCCGACGGGCACTTCGCGGCGATGAGCGCCGCCAAGTGGCAGGAGGTGATCTCCACCAACCTGACCGGTGCCTTCCTGACGGCCCGCGAGGCGACCAAGCAGATGTACGCCTCCGGCGGTTCGATCGTCTTCATCGCCTCCACCTCGGGCATCGCCGGCCGGGTCGGCCAGGCCAACTACGCCGCCTCCAAGGGCGGGGTGATCGCGATGGCCAAGACCCTCGCCTACGAGGGCGCGCCGAAGAACATCCGGGTCAACGTGGTCGCGCCGGGCTTCATCGACACCGACATGGTGAAGAAGGTGCCGCGCGCCCAGCTCAAGGAGGCGGCGGCGGCGATCCCGCTGGGCCGGATGGGCACGCCGGAGGAGGTCGCCCGGGCGGCGGTCTTCCTGGCCAGCCCGGCAGCCTCGTACATCACCGCCAAGGTGCTCACCGTCGACGGCGGGATGCTCTACAGCTGACCCCCGCAACCGAACTGACGTTCCATCCATTCCGACCGAGAGGAACCCCACCATGTCCACCGCCACCTTCGAGGACGTCCGCGCCCAGGCCGAGCAGCGCCTGGAGCGGAACCTGAAGATCAAGTCGATGATCATCGACCGCCTGGGCCTGGACGCCGAGGCCGAGGTCGTCTCCGACAACCAGCCGCTGTTCGGCCGCGGCCTGGAGATGGACTCGCTGGACACCCTGGAGATCGTCGTCATGATCAACAACGAGTACGACGTGCTGATCAGCGACGACGACTTCGAGGCCTTCGGCTCCGTCAACGCCCTGGTCGACTTCATCGAAGCCCGCGAGGTCTGACCGTGACCCCCGCCGCCACCGTCGCCGCCCCCGCCGGGGGCGCCGTCCGGGAGAAGCCGAAGACCTTCGCCTACTCCTCCGACGACATCAAGCGGATGCTGCCGCACCGCTGGCCGATGCTGATGATCGACCGCGCCTACGACGTGGTCCCCGGCGTCTCCGGACGCGGCGTCAAGAGCGTCTCGGTGAACGAGCCGTTCTTCGCCGGCCACTACCCCGACCACTCGATCATGCCCGGCGTGATGATCGTCGAGGCGATGGCCCAGCTGGTCGCCGTGGTCTACGTCGCGGAGCTGCTGGAGGCCCCGCCGACCCAGGACGGCCCCGCCGACCCGTCGTCGAGCGTCGGCTACCTCGGCTCGATCAGCTCGATGAAGTTCTCCCGGCTGGTCGTCCCCGGCGACCAGCTCACCCTGGAGGCCAAGCTCGGCCAGCGGCTCGGCGGCCTGCGCTCGGTCTCGGTCCGGGCCTCGGTCGGCACCGAACTCGCCGCCGCAGGCTCGCTGATCGTCACCACCGAGCGCAAGGGCTGACGCCGCCCCCCCCGCAGGACCCGCCCCAGCACAGACAAGGAGGTGTGCCATGTCCATCACGATCCGCCCCTACCAGGAGGGCGACGCGCACGACATCGCCGAGCTCTACAACCGGCACCGCGACAACCCCAACCCGGTGGCGGGCGGGATCACCGGCGCCGAACTGGAACGCGAACTCGCCGAGCGCGACACCGCGACGTTCCTGGTGGCCGTCGAGGACGACCGGGTGGTGGGCACGTTCGGGCTGTTCCACAGCACCGGACGGCGCTCCGCCCGGGCCGGCGAACTGATCGCCGACATGTTCTTCGTCGCCCCGGCCTACCGCAACGGCGTCATCACCGGCCGGCTGTTCACCGAGGCCGTCGAGTGGATGATGCGCTGCGGCTGCCTCGTCCTGCGGCTGACCGTCAACCCGGCCAACACCGTCGCCTTCAAGCTCTACCGGCGGGTGGGCTGCGTCTCGGTCGGCGAGACCGTCCCCGGCGAGGACGGCAACGTCGAACTGCACAACTACATCCCGCTGATCCTGCGCGGCGTCTTCCACGACCTCGGCCCCGAGGCCGTGGCGGAACTCGGCAAGCTCAGCAGCTTCGGCAGCGTCACCAGGGGCCGGGACGGCGAACTCCAGTCCGACGTACGGCTGGTGGACGGAGTCCGGACGGTCGGCTACGCCCTCGTGCTCGGCGGCTTCACGCTCACCGCCGACATCGACGTCGACCGCGGCCTGCTGCTGGGCGCCACGCTCACCGACCCGGACGGCGCCACCCGGCCGCTGCGGACCGCCGCAGCCCCGTACGAGGTCGAGGAGCCGGTCGGCGGTCGGCCGCACCGCTTCGGCGACGACGGCCTCACCGCCGAACTCGACCCCGCCGAGGGCACCCTCACCGTGCACGCCGAGGGCCACCACGGTCCGGTGTTCGTCTCCACCTGGCCCAGCGCCGAGGCCGACCGCTCGGCCGGCTGGCGCGAGGGCCAGGCCCGCAGGCTGGAGGTCAGGCCCGTCGAGCACGGCGTCGAGGTCTCCGAGCGCACCGGCGGCAACCTGGTCACCGGCACCCTCACGCTCCACCGGGGCGTGCTGGAACAGCGGTTCGCGTACACCACCCGGCCCGGCCGGATCTTCCAGACGGTCGGACTGCGCCAGGGCGAGTTCGCCCTGACCGGCCCCGACGGCGTCGAACGGCACCCGATCGGCACCGGCATCGGCGTCCGCGACACCTCCGAGGTGGTCGCCGCCGCCCGGACCGCCCCGGCGGGCAGCGCGCTCGCCTGGACCGACGGCACCACCCGGGTCGCGCTCCCGGCCGGACACCCCGTCCGGCTGATCACCACCACCCTGGTCGAACGCCACCTGGTCCCCGACGCCGACGGCACCGCCCGGCTGCGCACCGAGTTCGCCACCGGCACCGCACCGGCCGCTCCCCGCGCCGCAGTGCACGGACAACCGCTGGACGGCCAACGGAAGGTGACCGTCAAGGCGACGGCCGGCGGGATCACCGGCTGGACCGAGGCCGGCACCAAGGTGCTGCGCAGCCCCGCACCCCGCACCCGCGCCTTCGGCTGCAACCCGCGCTGGCGCGCCGGGGCCTGGGTCACCCGCGAACACCACCGGCACAGCCTCGCCACCGGCCTCGGCTGGGGCGTCGCCGCCACGGAGTGGGAGCAGAAGCACCCGCTCGGCCTGGCCGCCCCGCAGGAGGGCGTCAGCTGGGAGGTCACCGCCCCCGAACGGACCGCCGAACCGGTCCGGATCGACGTCCGCGCCCCCGGCGCGGACGAGGAGACCGTCCTGTGGCTCACCCCCGACACCCCGGCGGACACCACCGTGGTGATCGACACGGCCGGCACCCGGCACGAACTGGAGAGCGGCGCCTTCCGACAGGTCTGGGCCGCCGCCGCCTCCGTCCGGCTCAGCAGCGGCCACTGGCTGCACATCGCTCCCGCCGACCCCGCCGACCCCGTCGGCACCCGGGAGCTCGTCCTGCGCACCACCTCCTCCGGACTGCTGGTCGGCTGCGCCTCGGCCGACCCCGAGGCCGCCTGGCAGCTGTCCGTCCACCCCGCACCCGCGATCTGACCACTCCCCGAAAGGACACCGAGAGACCATGACCACCGCCCCCGCCCGCACCGCGCAGGACGACTACACCACCGTCCGCACCACCATCGGCGCCTACCGGATCACCGCCCCGCTGGTCCGGATCTCCGGCGGCGACCGCTACGAGTTCCTCGACCTGTTCCTGGCCAAGTCCAGCGAGTACGTCGAGCCGGACACCGTCCGCGAGGCCCTGGCGCTCAACACCGACGGCTCGCCGTTCGCGATCCTGCTGCACTTCGAGATCGGCGACGACTCCTGGCTGCTGCCCCGCACCCCGGTCACCGCCGCGGAGCTGACCGCCTACCTGGACGCCGTCGACGCCCCGTCCGACGTCACCGTCGAGGTCGAGCCCGAGGGCTGGGGCGCCAGCGCCTTCGAGGGCCCGCAGGCCTGGTCCGCCGCGGCGAAGTTCGTCGAGCTCGACATCTCCGGCCTGACCCTGCACGGCGTCACCGAGTCGGCCGTCCCCGGCGAGCCGGCCGCGCTCGCCCACCTCGCCCGGGTCGGCACCACCGGCGAGTACGGCTACCTGCTGCTCTCCAACGCCCCCGAGGCCGCGCACGCCGCCGTCGTCGAGGCGGTCACCGCCGAGGGCGGCGCCGAGGTCGGCCCGCAGGGCCTGGCCCGGGTCCAGGCCGAGGCCGGGATGGCCGTCTACGCGGTCGGCTTCGCCGGGCTGCCGGTGCACGAGGCCGACCTCGCCTGGATGGTCGACTGGAACCGGATCGGCGAGTTCCAGGGCTCCGACGACCTGGTCAAGCCCACCGCCGAGACCGCCAGGACCACCGCCCTGGTCGCCCCCGCCGGCGCCGTCGTCGCCCCCGGCACCGCCGTCACCGCGGGCGGGCAGCAGGTCGGCACCGTCGTCTGGCAGGCCCCGTCCGCCAACGCCGACGAGGAGCTGGTCGTCGCCCTGCTGGACGCCCCGTTCTGGGTCCCCGGCCTGGAGCTCGCCGCCGCCGACGACGCCGCCACCCCGCTGCGCACCGTCACCCAGCCCCGCGTCATCGCCCGCTCCCTCACCACCCGGATCCACTGATGACCGACACCACGACCGAACGGATCGCCCTCACCGGGATCGGCCTGATCACCGGAGCCGGCGACGACGCCGAGAAGAGCTGGACCGCGATCTCCCAGGGCATCTCCGGGATCAAGACCAACACTCTCTTCGACACCACCGAACTGCTCACCGACTGGGCCGGCATGGTCACCGCCGAGCAGCCCGCCGACCTCGACCGCTGCTACGCGCTGGCCGCCACCGCGATCCGCGAGGCCCTGCACAGCTCCGGCCTCGACCTGGACACCGTGGACCGCGACCGGGTCGCCGTGGTGGTCGGCTCCAGCCTCGGCGCGATGCCGACCCTGGAGAGCGTCCACCGCGGACTGGTCAAGGACGGCGAACTGGACGCCCCGGCCGCCGCCGCCTCCCAACTCCCCTGCGTCGGCGACTACATCGCCGCCGAGTTCGACCTGCGCGGCCCGCGCATCGTGCTCTCCAACGCCTGCGCGGCCAGCGCGGTGGCACTGGGCTACGCGGCCGAACTGCTCTGGAAGGGCGAGGTCGACCACGTCATCTGCGGCGGCGTCGACCCGCTGGCCGAACTCTCCGCGTACGGCTTCTCCGCCCTCGGCGCGCTCGACCCCGAGCCGTGCGCGCCGATGTCCGCCTCCACCGGGCTGACCCTCGGCGAGGGCGCGGGCTTCATGGTCCTGGAGTCGGCCGAACGGGCCGCCGCCCGCGGCGCCGCCGTGCTCGCCGAACTCGGCGGCTACGGCCTCTCCTGCGACGGCTACCACCAGACCGCCCCCGACCCCAGCGGCAAGGGCGCCGCCGCTGCGATGGCCCAGGCCCTGAAGACCGCCGGGCTGGCGCCGGAGGACGTCGACTACGTCAACCTGCACGGCACCGGCACCCCCGCGAACGACGTGTCCGAGCCCAAGGCCGTCAAGCTGCTGTTCGGCACCGAGCTGCCGCCCGCCAGCTCCACCAAGTCGATGCTCGGCCACACCCTGGGCGCGGCCGGCGCGGTCGAGGCGATCGTCTCCACCCTCGCCATTGACCGGGGCGTCATCCCGCCGACCGTCAACACCCGGGGCACCGCCTCCCCGTTCGGCCTGGACATCGTCCCCGACACCGGACGGCCCGCGCCGCTCGAGGTGGTCGCCTCCAACTCCTTCGCGTTCGGCGGCAACAACGCCACCGTCGTCCTCAACAAGCCCGGTCGGCCCGCCCGTGCGGCCCGGCACACCCGGCCGGTCCAGCACGTCGTGGTCACCGGCGTGGCCGGCCTGGCCGGTTCGGCCGGGTCCACCGCCGAACTGACCGCCGTCCTCGCCGAGGGCCGGGTCGGCTTCGAGGCCCTGGAGCACGTCACCGGCATCGGCGACCGTCCGATCGGCCGGGTGGACGTCAAGGCCGTCACCAAGCGCCTCAACCCCAGCAAGGCCCGCCGGATGGACCCGCTCGGCGTGCTCGCGGCCGGTGCCGTCGGCGACCTGTACGAGCGCCACGGCAAGCCCTCCCGGGCCGAGGCCGAAGGCACCGGCATCGTCTTCGCCACCGGCTACGGCCCGGTCACCTCGGTGCTCAACTTCCACCAGGGCGTGCTGGAACAGGGCATCACCGGCGCCAACCCGGCGATGTTCGCCAACACCGTGGTCAACGCCGCCGCCGGACACGTCGCGATGCTGCACCGCTACCGCGGCTACACTGCGACCATCGCCAACGGCGGCACCTCCTCCGTCCTGGCCCTGCAACTCGCCGCCCGGGTGATCGCCCGCGGCATGGCCGACCGGATCATGGTCGTGGTCGCCGACGAGTTCCCCGAGCAGGCCCTCGCCACCCAGGCCCGGCTGCCCGGGTACGCGAGGACCGCGCACGTCGTCCCCGACGGCGGCACCGGCACCGTCCTCGCCGAGGGCGCCGCCGCGATCCTGCTCGAGTCCGAGGCCTCCGCCGCCGCCCGCGGCGCGACCGTCCTGGCGGACGTCCGCGGCTTCGGGGCCTCCGGCGAGTCCGTCGGCATCGGCCGGATCGGCCGCGACGGCGAAGCCTGGGCCCGCGCCCTGCGCGCCGCCCTCGCCGAAGCCGGCACCACCCCCGAGCAGATCGACACCGTGGTCTCCGCCGCCTCCGGCTACCGCCTCGTCGACCTCGCCCAGCGCCGCGCCCTCGCCCTGGCCGGCCTCGCCGGACGCCCCACCCGCACCCCCAAGGCCCAACTCGGCGAGACCTACGGCTCCGCCGGCGCCCTCGGCCTGGTCGCCGCCCTCGCCGGCGACGCCCCGGCCGGCCGCCTGCTCCTCTCCAGCTTCGCCTACGGCGGCTCCTACGCCGCCGCGGTGTTCGACGCGAGGCCCTGATGAGCGGCACCCTGCGGACCGCCACCGGCTCCACCGCCCTGACGGCCAGCTGGTCGCTCAGCCTCGGCCCGCTCCAGCACGCGGCGGGCCTGACGGGGCGACCCGCCCCGCTCGGAGGGACGTCGACGGGGCCCGGCCTCCCGGCGGCCCCGGCCGACGCGAGGGTTCCTGCGGGGCACCTCGTTTCGGGCGCCAGGACGTCGGCAGGACCCCTCCTGCCGACGGCTCCTGCGGGCGCCGGGCGTCCTGCTCCGCGCGGTGGTTCCTCGGCGGCGCCCGGACTCCCGACGACTCCGGCCGGCGCCGGGAACCCCGCGGGCCGACCCGCTCCGCCCGGTGGCCCGGGGACGGACCCCGACCTGCCGACGACCCCCGCAGGTCCCGGCGGGGCCGGCGGCCGGCTGGCCGCGGCGTGCCTCGCGGCCCGGCGGCTGACCGTCCGGCTGGTGGGCGGCGGGACGGCGGGACGGCCCGGCGGCGGTCCCGAGCGGCCCGCTCCCCGGACGGCCGTGGCGCCGGGGGCGGGGTCGGAGCCGGAGGCGGTCGTCGACTGCCTGGTCACCCGGCACCCGCAGCTGCCCCGGGACCGGATGGGCAACCGGCTGAACGACGCCGGGCGGTGGCTGATCGCCGAGGCGGTGGCCGGACTGCACGGGGTCCGGATCCCGCCCCGCGCGCTGGCCCGGGACGAGCACCGGCGTTGGAGCGTACCGGAGTTGGGCCTGACCGCCTCGGTCGCGCACTGCGCCGGGTACTCGACGGTGGCGCTGGTGGCCGGGCAGAGCGTCGGGGTGGACCTGCAGGACCACCGGGACCGGCCGTTCGCGATGCAGTGGCTGGGCGCGCTGCTCGGCCGCCCGGACGGCGAACCCGCCACCATGCGGGACTTCGCCGAGTGCGAGGCGCTGATCAAGGCCTCGCACCTCCGCAAGGAGACCTTCGCCGGCGTCCGCCTCCCGGACTGGCGGCCCGGCTGGCGACCCACCAACGTCGGCTACCTGGTCCGCTCCGCCGACCTCGGCGACGGCCTCCAGCTCGCCCTGGCCACCGACGCCCCCGCCCACGTCCGCTGGTGGTGGCGGCCGGACCCGGCCGCCCCGGCCGTCCCCCTGTCCACCCCGTCCCTGGAGTCCGTCGCATGACCGCCACCGCCACCGTCACCACCGCCCCGGGGAAGGCGTACACCCGGCGGATCTCCCAGATCGAGCGCGGCTACCTGAACGCCAACGCCACCGGCACCCCGCAGCTGATCCAGATGGTGATCGAGGGGGAGGGCCGGATCGACCCGGCCGAACTCGCCGACGCCGTACGGCGGTCGACCGCCGCCAACCCCGGTCTCGCGGTGCGCCGCAAGGGCGCGAACTGGCGGGCCGAGGGTGCGCTGCCGCCGATCACCGAACTGCCCGCCGAGGCCGGGTACGCGCACCCGTTCTTCCACCGCGACCTGGACGTGGTGACCGGCCCGGTGTGCGAACTCGGCCTGGCGAACGGGCCGGTGACCCGGCTGGTGGTGCGGGCCAGCCACATCGTCACCGACGGCCGGGGGCTGCGGTACTGGATCGAGGACCTGTTCCGCGCGCTGCGCGGCGAGCCGCTGCTCGGGGCGGACTCCACCGTGGACGACACGCACTTCCGGGCCGCCGCCGCCCCCGTCCCGGCCGCGCCCGTACCGGCCCGGGTGGCCGGGTTCCCGGCGATCCTCGGGCAGGGCCCGGCGGACGGCGGCGCGCTGTGGCTGCGCCGCTCGGTCGCGGCGGCACCGACCGCGGTGACCGCCCGGGTGGGGGCCGCGGTCTCCCGGCTGCTGGCGGCCGAGGGAGGGCGACTGATCATCCCGGTGGACCTGCGCCGGCACGACCGCGAGGTGCGCTCCACCGCCAACCTGACCTCCCAGCTGGTGCTCGACCTGCACCGCGAGGACCGCTGGAACCGGCTGCACAGCCAGCTGCTCGCCGCGATGCTCCGCAAGCGCGAAGTCGCAGCTCTGGCAAGGGACTTCCTGCGCGAAAACCCGTTCGCGAACTCGCTGCGCGAGGCCCGGGAGCTGGACGGCAGCCGCTTCCCGTGCACCGCGATCCTCACCGACCACGGCCGGATCGACACCGGGCTGTACCGCACCGCGGACTTCCGCCCCACCGGCTACCACACGCTGCCGATGCTCGTCCCGTACGCCGAGATGTTCCTGAGCACCTGCCAGATCGACGACCGCACCGAGCTCACCCTGTCCTGCCGCAACCGCCCCGACGCCCGCCCGGCCGCCGAGGCCGTGCTGGACGAGGTCGAGCGCGCCCTGCTCGCGGCCGACTGACCCCGGCCCGGCCCCGATCCCCTCCTCCCCGCTGACGAAGGACCTGCGAAGATGCCCACCACACCTGCCCGCACCACGGTGAACGCGGCCAAGGGCAAGGCCCGCCGCAAGCCGGGGCCGGCCCGCAAGCCCGTCCCGAAGCCCACCGCCGACGCGTCCAGGCCCAAGCCCGCGTCCAAGCCCGCCCCGAAGTCCGCCTCCAAGCCCGTTTCCGAGCCCGCGTCCACCGCGAAGGCGTCCGAGCCCGCCGCCGCGGCGCCCGTCGCGGTCGAGGAGCGCCCCGCCGCGACCGCGGCGCCCGCGGCCGGGACGCCGGCCCCCGAGCAGGCGGCCCCGGCGCCCGCCGAGGCGCCGTCGAAGGCCGCACTGCTCACGATGGTCATCGCGATGGCCGGCGGTTTCGTCGCGCTGCTGGACACCACGATCGTGAACGTCTCGATGCAGGAGACCACCGCCCGGTTCGGCGGCCTCGACCAGGTGCAGTGGGTGGTGACGGCGTACCTGCTGGCGCTGGCGGCGGTGATGCCGGCGACCGGCTGGCTGGCGACCCGGTTCGGGACGAAGCGGGTGTTCGTCGCGGCGGTCACGCTGTTCGCGCTGGGGTCGGCGGGCTGCGCGGCCGCGCAGTCGCTGGACCAGCTGGTCGCGGCGCGCGGCCTGTCGGGTGCGGCGGCGGGCGTGCTGACACCGGTGTCGACGATCCTGCTGACCCGGGGGGTGCCGCGCGAGCACCTGGGCCGGGTGCAGGCGCTGAACGGCTCGGTGATGCTGATCGGCCCGCTGCTGGGCCCGACCATCGGCGGCCTGCTGGTGGACTGGGGCGGCTGGTCGGCGGTGTACGTGGTGAACGTGCCGTTCTGCGCGGTGCTGCTGGCGGCGGCGCTGCGCTGGGTGCGCCGGGACGCGCCGCCGGAGGGCGGGGCGCGGCCGCTGGACGTGCTGGGCCTGGTGTCCTCGGCGACGGCGACGGTCTCGACGGTGCTGGCGATCCACGAGTACGCCGAGCACGGGGCGCGGACCGGGGCGGCGCTGCTGGTGCCGCTGGGCCTGGCGGTGCTGGGCGCGGTGGTCTTCGTGGTGCGCGAACTGCGGGCGAAGGCGCCGCTGCTGGACCTGCGGCTGTTCCGGATCCCGGTGTACGCGGCCGCGGTGGTGAACGTCTTCTGCCTGGGCTTCGTGCTGTACTCGCCGATGATGCTGATCCCGCTGTACTTCGAGGACGCCCGCGGCGAGACGGCGGTGGCCACCGGCCTGCTGATGTCGACCGGCGGTCTGGGCGTGGTGACGGCGGCCTGGCTGTCCCGGGTGCTGCTGCGCCGGATCGGCGGCGGCGCGACGGTGCTGATCGGCATCGGCCTGACCATGCTGGCGACCGTCCCGATGACCGGCCTGACCGGCACCACCGCGTACCCGCTGATCTGCGCGAGCCTGGTGGTGCGCGGCCTGGGCACCGGGCTGACCATCGTCCCGACGATGACCCGGGCGTTCCAGTCGATCCGGCAGCAGTCGATCCCGGACGCCTCCTCGCAGCTCAACCTGACCCAGCGGATCGGCGGCGCGCTGGCCGTCGCGGTGGTCACGGTGGTGCTGACCGACTCGGCGAAGGCGCACCACGGCATGGTGCCGGCGGCGTTCGCGCACTCCTTCGGGTGGCTGCTGGGGGTGTACGGGGTGACGCTGCTGCCCGCGCTGGCGCTGCTCCTGGCCGATCTCCGGGAGAAGCGCCAGGCGGCGCGGGCAGTCTGACGGTGCGTCGGCGGGGGCGCCCGCGGTCAGCGCGTGGCGGGGAGCCAGCCGTCCTGGACGGCGTGCACCCCGGCCTCGAAGCGGCTGCGGGCGTCCAGGCGTTCCATCAGGTTGGCGGCGAACCGGCGGGCGGTGCGCGGCGAGACGCCCATCCGTTTGGCGATGGCCTCGTCGGTGTGGCCCTGGGCGAGCATCTTCAGGACGGCGAGCTCCTGCGGCGGCATCTCGTCCGCGCCGCACCTGGGGACGTCGCCGATCGGGATCGCGTTGTCCCACACGCTCTCGAACAGGGCGCACAGCGCGGCGACCGTGCCCGCGCCGCGCAGCACCACCGCGCCGGCCCGGGCGTCCTCGGTGTCGATCGGGAGGACGGCCTGCCGCCGGTCGAAGATGATCATGCGGATGGGGAGTTCCGGCGCCGTCCGGACCTGGCCTCCGTGCTGGTTCAGCCAGGTCACGTGGTCCAGGGTGGGCCGGTGGTTGCGGACGCTGTCCAGGTAGACGGTGCGCATCTGCACCCCGCGCTCCAGCAGGGCGGCGTTCGGCGTCCGGCTGGCCCGCAGGTCCTCCTCGGAGTGCGCGCCGCCGGGGGCGAAGGTCGCCACCTCGTGGCGGACCGAGCCGGCCAGGACGGCCAGCCGCTCGCGGATCGCCTCCGGCCCGCTCAGCTGCTCGGAGGCCGCGTCGGTCGCGGTCGACCGGAACGCCGAGCACTCCGCGATGAGTTGGGCGGCCGCGGCCCGGGAGGCCTCCACCCGCAGTTGCTGGGCGGCGAGTTCGGCCTGCTGCCGGGCCAGCAGCATCTCCATCGCGGTCTCCGGGCCGACCGCCCGGAACCCTATGCCCTCCCGGGCGGACGGTTGGACCAGGGCCAGTTGGCTCAGCCGGTCGAGTCCGCGGCGGACCCGGTCCTCGCTGATGCCCAGGCCGAGGGCCAGGGCGAGGACCCCGGACTGCGGTTCGGCCAGCATCCTCCGGTAGATGGATTCGGCTTCGGCGTCGAGTCCCAGTGTTTCCAGCATGAATCGTTCCCCGTTGCGATCAGCGCCAGTAACGTGTGCTCGGGGCCAGAGCTTACTGATCCAGGGCAACCGTGTACCTACCGTGACCTTCCGGAAGGGCGACCGGACGACGGACGGGCGGTTGACGGGAGCACGGGGTCACACCGCGGCGGGCACCCGCAGTCGGCCGACCGGTCCGGTCACCTCGGGGAACGGCTCCGGGAAGGCTTCGGCCGCGGGTTCCGGAAGGGCCGACGAGCAGTCACGGAGCAGGCGGTGGAAGGAGAACAGCGCCGACGCCTCCTGCCGGACCAGGTTGTGCTCGAACAGCACGTCCAGCACCCCCTCGGCCTCGTCCGGGCTCAGGCCGGTGACCGCGGCGGCCCGGCGGGCGTCGAAACTTTCCGCCTCCTGCCGGCTCATCAGCCGGGAGAAGCGCCGCTGCGAGCGGTCCAGGTACTGGTAGGAGGCGCGCAGCAGCGCCATCAGGTCCCGGTCGGGGGTGCGCAGGCAGTGCGCCCGCCGGGCCGGGTCGGCCAGCCGGGCGGCCAGCTCGGCGACCGTCCAGGCCGGGCGGTCGCGCAGCTTGGTCGCGGCGATCCGCACCGCCAGCGGCAGGTGGCCGCAGAGCGCGACGGCCTCGGCGGCCGCGTCCGGCTCCCGGGCCACCTGGGCCCGGCCGGCCACCCGGGCCAGCAGCTCCACCGCGTCGGACGGCGGCAGCACGTCCAGCGGGAGGGCCACCGAGCCGTCCAGGGCGCCCAGCTTGCGGCGGCTGGTGACCAGCACCAGGGTCTCCCCGGCGCCGGGCAGCAGCGGACGGACCTGCGCGCTGTCCGCCGCGTCGTCCAGCACCAGCAGGCAGCGCCGCCCGGCCAGCCGGGAGCGCCACAGCGCGCCGCGCTCCTCCAGCGAGGCCGGGATCTCCTCCGACCGCAGCCCGTCCGCACGCAGCAGCGCGGCCAGCGCCTGGAGCGGCGGCACCGGCGGCCGCGACTCGTCGAAGCCGTCCAGCGCGACGAAGAACTGCCCGTCCGGGAAGCGGTCGGTCAGCCGGTGCGCGATCCGCACCGCCAGGGTGGTCTTGCCGACGCCGCCCATGCCGTCGATCGTCAGCATCAGCGGCGCGCCCGGCGCCCGCCGCTCGACGGCCTCCAGCAGCAGCGCGCACTCGGCGCTCCGGCCGGTGAAGTCCGTCAGGTCGTGCGGCAGGCAGTTCGGCCGCCCGGCCGACTCCCGCACCGCGGGCGGGAGTCCGGGGGCGGTGCCGGTCGGTCCCGCGCCGTGCACGCCGGGGCCGTCGGCCAGGATCTCGGCCTGCAGGGCGCGCAGGCCCGGGCTCGGCTCCAGGCCCAGCTCGTCGGCCAGGAAGCGCCGGCCCTCGTCGTACACCGCCAGCGCGTCGGCCTGTCGGCCGCTGCGGCACAGCGCGGTCATCAGGCTCCGCCGCAGCGAGTCGCGCAGCGGGTACTCGGCCAGCAGCGCGGTCAACTCGCCGACCAGGGAGGAGGTCTCACCGGCCTTCAGGCGCAGCGCCATCAGGTCCTCGACGGCGGTCAGCCGCTGCTCGTTCAGCTTCACGGCGGCGCTGGTCACCGCCGGGCAGTGGAGGCCGGCGAAGGCCTCGCCGCGCCACAGGTCGACCGCCGACTGGAGCAGCCGGATCGCCTCCGCGGGCCGTCCGTCCCGCTCCGCGGCCCGGGCCTCCCGGACCTTGCGGGTGAACCGGTTGGCGTCCACCGCGTCCTCCGGCGCGGCCAGCCGGTAGCCGACGTCCGCCGTGACCAGCCGGTGCTCGCCGGCGGCCAGGACGCGTCTCAGGTCCCGGATCGCGTTGTGCACCTGGGGCCGGGCCGAGGGCGGCGGGTCCTCCCAGAGCTCGTCTACCAGGAAGTCCATCGACACCACCCGGCCGACGTTCAGCAGCAGCAGTGCCAGCAGCCGCTGCTGCCGCAGGCCCCGGACGTCCACGGGGACACCGCTCTGGCGGGCCTCCAGGGCACCCAGTACCAGGAATTCCATCGTCCTTCACCCCCGTGAACGCGATCAGGTCCTATGGGTCGTGCTCGTCGTGCGGGCGGGGCTCAGCCGCCCCAGGTGACGTCGCCCTGCGGGGAGGCGGCCGGGTGCGGGGTCACGGTCGGGAGCGGGAGGGCGGTCGGGTCGACCTGCACGGTCCCGGCGCCGTCCGCGACGTTTCCGGAGAATTCCACCGAGCCCGCGGAAACGGTCAGTGCGGCGGCGGCGACGGCCAGCGAAATCACGAACTTGGAGACACGGGTGACCAGCACGGAATTCTCCTCGAAAGTGTGGTGGGTTCTCCCGGGAAATCCCTCCGGGACTTCCCGGCCGGGGCGCTCGCCCCTGCCGACACCACTACTGTGCGCCCCTCGCGCTCCGGAGGGAACAGCCGACGGCTGGACGGAACATGCACTGACCTAAGCCGTCCACGCCGGCCTCACTCGAAGCCCCACCAGGGCCCGGGCACCGGTGCCACGCCCACGGACAGCACGGTGAAGCCGGCCAGTTCGGGCTCCGTCGCCACCACCCGTGCCAGCAGTGCGGCAGCCAGCGACTCGGCCTCGGCCAGACCGGACGCCAGGCTGAACACCCCGACGGTGACCTCGCCGGGGACGTCCGGATGAACGCTCACGTGCTCCAACGCGTCGCCCTCGACGGCGTGGGAGCGGACCATTTCCGCGAGACCGGGCGGAACTCCGCCGCCGTCCGGTATCCGAATGCGCGCATGAATGAGGTACATGCTCCCATCTTCGACCAGTCCGCTCAGTGCGCGAACGACTCGGAGGTGGTCGTTTCATGCCGCGGCATAAACCGTCCAGCCGGGGGAGCGGGCGTCCGGGGCCCGGAAACGGACCGTCCCGCCCGCGCCGTCTTGAGCGGGACGGGGCGCGGGCGGGACGGCGTCTGGGGGCGGGGCGGGTCAGACGGCGGCGACCGCCGCGAGGTGGTCGGGCATCTCGCCGCCGCTGTCCAGGAAGTGGGTCAGCGGCAGCGTCGCGGCGCCGAGGGTCACCGCGTCGGGCCCGAGGTCGGAGAGGGTGATGGTGGTGCGGGAGCGGGGGTAGGCGAGGGCGTAGCGGGTCGCGGCCTCGCCGATCGCGGGGAGCAGGCGGGGACCGAGCAGCAGGCCCGCCCAGCCGCCGATGACGATCCGCTCGGGGTTGAACAGGTTGACCAGGTCGGCGATGGAGGCGCCGAGCAGTTCGGCGGCCTCGTCGAGCAGGGCGACGGCGCTGGGCCGTCCCTCCTCGGCGGCGCGCAGCAGTGCGGCCAGGCCGGCCTTCTCGCTGGTGCCGGGCACGGTGCCGTCCCAGCGCTCGACCAGGGCCTCGGCCCCGACGTACGCCTCCAGGCAGCCGCGGGAGCCGCAGCGGCAGGGGCGGCCGCCGACGTGCACCTTGGTGTGGCCCCACTCGCCGGCCGAGCTGGTGGCGCCGCGGAAGCGGACGCCGTCGGCGATCACGCAGGCGCCGACGCCGGAGCCGAACAGGGCGACCACGGCGTGCCGGCTGCCGCGCCCGGCGCCGAACCACATCTCGGCCTGGCCGAGGGTCTTGGCGCCGTTGTCGACGTACAGCGGCAGCGGGGTGTGCTCGCGCAGCATCCGGCCGAACGGGACGGCGTCCCAGCCGAAGGTCTGGCCGTGCACGACGGTGCCGGCGCCCGGGTCGGCGCCGGTGCCCTGCTCGACGATGCCGGGCACTCCTATCCCGATGCCGAGGACGTTCTCGGCGGGGACGCCCGCGGCGGCGAGCACCTGGTCGAGGCCGCCGGCGATCATCCGGACCACCCGCTCGGGGTCGTGCGCGGCGAGCAACGGCTGGTCGGCGGAGGCGAGTTCGGTCAGCGCGAGGTCGAACAGGGTGACCCGGACCTGGGTCTCGCCGATGTCGATGCCGACCAGGTGGGCCTGGCCGGGGGTGACGCGCAGCAGGATGCGCGGGCGTCCCCCGTCGGAGTCGACGGACCCGCACTCCTCGATCAGCCCGTCGGTGAGCAACTCGCCCGTGACGTTGCTGACCGATCCGGCGCTCAGTCCGGTCGCGGTGCCCAGCTCCTGGCGGCTCAGCGGACCGTGGAAGTACAGGTGCCGCAGGAGCGTGGAGCGGCTGCTCCGGCGCAGGTCACGCACGGTCTGCTTGCCTCGGGGTGTCATCGGTTTCCCTTCTTCGTTGCAGAATCTACGCCGTCACGCCTCTTGACGTCTACTTTTCTCAGACGTTAAATCTCGGCGTGAAGTAAGCAGCGCAGCCTGCCTCTTCACCCCCACGAGACGACAGCCCGAGAGGGGCTCCTCCCATGCGCACCCACCGGATCTCCGCCGCCCTCGCCCTGACCGCCGCGATCGTCCTGACCGCCTCCGCCTGTGGCGGCGGCGACAGCGGCGGCAGCAACTCCAGCCCGAAGACCCTCACGTACTGGGCCTCCAACCAGGGCAGCAGCCTGGAGAACGACAAGCAGGTGCTGGAGCCCGAGCTCAAGAAGTTCGAGCAGCAGACCGGCATCAAGGTCAACCTGGAGGTCATCCCCTGGTCCGACCTGCTGAACAGAATCCTGGCGGCCACCGCGTCCGGCCAGGGCCCGGACGTGCTGAACATCGGCAACACCTGGTCCGCCTCCCTCCAGGCGACCGGGGCGCTGCTCCCGTTCGACCAGGCCACCTTCGACAAGATCGGCGGCAAGGACCGCTTCCTGGAGTCGACCATCGCCTCCGCGGGCGCCAAGGGCAAGGACCCGGCGGCCGTGCCGCTGTACTCGATGGCGTACGGCCTGTACTACAACAAGAAGCTGTTCCAGGCGGCCGGGATCGCCAACCCGCCCGCCACCTGGGAGGAGCTCGTCGAGGACGGCAAGAAGCTGACCTCGGGCGACAAGTACGGCCTGGCGATCGAGGGCGGCAACGTCTCGGAGAACGTCCACCACGCCTTCACCCTGGGCATGCAGCACGGCACCGGCTTCTACGACGCCTCGGGCAAGCCGACCTTCGACAGCCCGGAGGCCGTCGCCGCGGTCAAGCAGTACGTCGACTTCATCGCCAACGACAAGATCGCCGCCCCGGGCAACGCCGAGTACGCCGCCAACCAGTCGGTGACCGACTTCGCCACCGGCAAGGCCGCCATGCTGATGTGGCAGTCCGCGGGCGCCAACCTCAAGTCGCACGGCATGAACCCCGACGACTACGGCGTCGTCCCCGTCCCGGCCCCGGCCGGCGCCACCGGCGACAAGGCCACCACCTCGATGGTGGCGGGCATCAACCTCGCGGTGTTCAAGAACACCAAGAACCTCGACGGCGCCCTGAACTTCGTGAAGTTCATGACCAGCGACGAGGAGCAGAAGACCCTCAACGGCACCTACGGCTCGCTGCCGCCGGTGAAGGCCGCCCAGTCCGACGCCGCGTTCTCCACCCCGGAGCTGCAGACCCTCGCGGGCGTCCTGCAGAAGAGCGCCGCGCCGCTCCCGCAGGTCCCCAGCGAGAGCCAGTTCGAGACCCTGGTCGGCACCGCGGTGAAGAACCTGCTGGCGTCCGCCGCCGCGGGCAAGCCGATCACCGAGGCCACGGTCAAGGACGAGCTGTCCAAGGCCCAGCAGCAGATGCCGGCGAGCTGACCCCGTGCCCGAGAAAGTGATCGACCGCCAGGCCGCCGGCACCGGCAAGGAGGCCGCCCCGCAGGGGGCGGCCCCCGCCCGCCGGCGCCTCCGTGACAAGTTCGGGCGCGGCGCCCTGCCCTACCTGCTGCTGCTCCCGGCCCTGCTGGCCGAACTGCTGATCCACCTGGTGCCGATGGTCACCGGCATCGTGATGGCGTTCAAGCAGCTCACCCAGTTCTTCATCCGCGACTGGTCCTCCGCCCCCTGGTCCGGCTTCGACAACTTCGAGGTGGCGCTGGAGTTCAACGCCCCGGTCGGCAAGGCGCTGCTGCACTCGTTCTGGGTGACCTGCATGTTCACCGTGCTGTCGGTGGGCCTGTCCTGGCTGATCGGCGTGACCGCCTCGATCTTCACCCAGGACGCCTTCCGCGGCCGCGGCCTGCTGCGCGCGGCGTTCATGCTGCCGTACGCGCTGCCGGTGTTCGCAGCCGTGATCACCTGGTCGTTCATGTTCCAGCGGGACACCGGCCTGATCAACCACGTGCTGCACGACCAGCTGCACCTGACCGACGACAAGCCGTTCTGGCTGATCGGCGACAACAGCTTCTGGGCGCTGCTGACCGTCTCGGTCTGGAAGTCCTGGCCGTTCGCCTTCCTCACCCTCACCGCGGGCCTGCAGAACATCCCGCGCGAGCTGTACGAGGCCGCCGCGCTGGACGGCGCGGGCGTGTGGCAGCAGATCCGCCGGATCACCCTGCCCTCGCTGCGCCCGGTCAACCTGGTGCTGGTGCTGGTCCTCTTCCTGTGGACCTTCAACGACTTCAACACGCCGTTCGTGCTGTTCGGCAAGTCCGCCCCGCAGGCCGCGGACCTGATCTCGATCCACATCTACCAGTCCTCCTTCATCACCTGGAACTTCGGCCAGGGCTCGGCGATGTCGGTCCTGCTGCTGCTCTTCCTGCTGCTGGTGACCGCGGTCTACCTGTTCGCCACCAACCGCCGCCGGGAGGAAGCAGAATGATCAACCCGCCCGCCTCCTTCCGCTGGCTGCGCCGCGTCGTGCTGCTGGTGCTGGCCGTCTTCACGCTGACCCCGGTCGCGGTGATGCTGAGCTCCTCGCTCAAGCCGCTGCAGGACGTCCAGGGCCCGTGGCGCTGGATGCCCAGCCACCTGACCCTCCGGCCGTACGTCGACATCTGGAAGACCGTCCCGCTCGCGAAGTACTTCACCAACTCGCTGATCGTCGCGGGCTCGGCCACCGGCCTGTCGGTGCTGATCGCGCTGCTGGCCGGGTACGCGGTGAGCCGCTACCGCTTCCGCGGCAAGAAGGTCTTCACCATCACGGTGCTGTCCACCCAGATGTTCCCCGGCATCCTGTTCCTGCTGCCGCTGTTCCTGATCTTCGTCAACATCGGCAACTCCACCGGCATCGCGCTCTACGGCAGCCGCGGCGGCCTGATCCTCACCTACCTGACCTTCTCGCTGCCGTTCTCCATCTGGATGCTGGCCGGGTACCTGGACTCCATCCCGCGCGACCTCGACGAGGCCGCCGCCGTGGACGGCTGCGGGCCGATCCGCACCCTGGTGCAGATCATCGTCCCGGCCGCCCTGCCCGGCATCATCGCGGTCGCCGTGTACGCCTTCATGACCGCCTGGGGCGAGGTGCTGTTCGCCTCCGTCATGACCAACGACCAGACCCGCACGCTGGCCGTCGGGCTCCAGGGGTACGCCACGCAGACCGACGTCTACTGGAACCAGGTGATGGCCGCCTCGCTGGTCGTCAGCCTCCCCGTGGTCGCCGGATTCCTGCTGCTGCAGCGCTACCTGGTGGCCGGTCTGACCGCCGGGGCCGTCAAGTGAGGCACCGTCAGGGTGCCTCCGACTGACGCCCCGCCAGGACCGCCGCCCCCTCACCCTCGAAAGGACCACCCCGTGAACCACCTCGACGCGCTGCCGGCCAACTTCCGCTGGGGCGCCGCCACCGCCGCCTACCAGATCGAGGGCGCCGCGAGCACCGACGGCCGCGCGCCGTCGATCTGGGACACCTTCTCGCACACCCCGGGCAAGGTCGACAACGGCGACACCGGCGACACGGCCTGCGACCACTACCACCGCTGGCCGCAGGACCTCGACCTGGCCGCCTCGCTCGGCCTGGACGCGTACCGCTTCTCCATCGCCTGGCCCCGGGTCGTCCCGCTGGCCGACGGCCGGGTCAACGCGGCCGGCCTCGACTTCTACGACCGCCTGGTCGACGGCATGCTGGAGCGCGGCCTCACCCCGTTCCCCACCCTCTACCACTGGGACCTCCCGCAGGCCCAGCAGGACCGCGGCGGCTGGCCCGAGCGCGCCACCGCCGAGCGCTTCGCCGAGTACGCGGCCGTGGTCGCCGAGCGCCTCGGCGACCGGGTCCGCGACTGGTGCACCCTCAACGAGCCGCTCTGCTCCTCCTGGATCGGCCACCTGGAGGGCAAGATGGCCCCCGGCCTGACCGACCTCACCGCCGCCGTCCGCACCTCCTACCACCTGCACCTCGGCCACGGCCTCGCCGTCCAGGCGCTGCGCGCCGCCGTCCCCGGCGCCCGGATCGGCATCGTCAACAACCTCTCCACCATCGAGCCCGCCTCGCCGTCCGACGCGGACCTCGCCGCCGCCCGGCGCGCCGACGGCCACATCAACCGCTGGTGGCTCGACCCGGTCCTCGGCCGCGGCTACCCGCAGGACATGGTCGACCTGTACGGCGTCGAACTCCCGGTCCGGGAAGGCGACCTGGAGCTCATCTCGGCCCCGCTCGACTGGGTCGGCCTCAACTACTACTTCCGCCAGATCGTCGCCGACGACCCCACCGGCCCCGTCCCGCACTTCCGCCAGGTCCCCGGCCCCAACCCCGAGCGCACCGCCATGGACTGGGAGGTGCACGCCCCCGGCATCGAGGAGCTCCTGCTGCGCCTCACCGAGGACTACGGCGTCCGCGAGATCTACGTGACCGAGAACGGCTCCGCCTACCGCGACACCGTCACCGCCGACGGCCGCGTCGACGACCCCGAGCGCACCGCCTACCTCGAGTCCCACCTCGCCGCCTGCGCCCGCGCCGTCGCCAAGGGCGCCCCGCTGGCCGGCTACTTCGCCTGGTCCCTGCTCGACAACTTCGAGTGGGCGTACGGCTACGACAAGCGCTTCGGCCTGATCCACGTCGACTACGACACCCAGGTCCGCACCCTCAAGGCCAGCGGCGAACGCTACGCCCAGCTCATCGCCGCCCACCGCGCCCGCGCCTGACGGGCCCGCGGGGGGAGAGGGGCAGGGCCCCGGGAGCACCCAACGCTCCCGGGGCCCTGCCCGTGTCGCACTTTCTACCAGCTGCCGGGCGTCAGCGGCCCTGCAGGGCCTTGACGTTGTCGCCGAAGGTCCAGCCCTTCGAGCCGTCCCAGTTGATCGACCAGGTCATCAGGCCCTTCAGCTGGCCGTTGAAGGAGCCGTAGGCCTGCGAGACCAGGCTGGGGGCCATGTAGCCGCCGCCCGCGCCCGACTGGGCCGGGAGGCCGGGGACCTGCTTGTCGTAGGGGACCTTGATCGTGGTGCCCTGGATGGTCAGGCCGTTGTTGAGGCAGGTGGTCTGGGCGGTGAAGCCCTGGACGGTGCCGGCCGAGTAGGAGTCGCCGGAGCAGCCGTACATCGAGCCGTTGTAGTACTGCATGTTCAGCCACCACAGCCGGCCGTTGTCCACGTACTTCTTGATGATCGGCAGGTACGAGCCCCAGATGGAGCCGTAGGTGACGCTGCCGCCGGTGACGTACGCGGTCTCCGGGGCCATGGTCAGGCCGAAGCCGGCCGGCATCTGGCCCAGGACGCCGTCGATGATGCGGATCAGGTTGGACTGCGAGGCGGACAGGGTGCCGATGCTGCCGCTGCCGGACAGGCCGGTCTCGATGTCGATGTCGATGCCGTCGAAGTTGTACTTCTTCAGGATCGGCACGATGGTGGCGACGAACTTGTCGGCCACCGCGCTGGAGCTCAGGTCGATGCCCGCGGCGGCGCCGCCGATCGACATCAGGACGGTCGCGCCGTTGGCCTTGGCCTGGCACATCTCGGCGGGGGTGGGCACCTTGACGCCGGTGTCCATGCCGTCCTGCCAGAGCACGGTGCCGTCGGAGAGGATCACCGGGAACGCGGTGGTGAGCACGTTGTAGCCGTGCTGGCCGATCCGGCTGTCGGTGATCGGGGTCCAACCGAGGCCCGGGTGCACGCCGTTGGAGGCGCCGTCCCAGTTCTCCCAGTAGCCCTGCAGGACCTTGCCGGTCGGCCGGGGCTTGGTGGCGCAGGTGACGTCGCCCGAGGTGGCGCTGCTGGACGGGCTCGGCGAGGCGCTGGTGGAGTTCGACGGGGACGGGCTCGGCGAGCCGCCGGTGGACTGCGACGGGGACGGCGACGGGCTCGGCGAGCCGCCGGTGGACTGCGACGGCGACGGCGAGGGGCTGCCGCTGCCGCCGGGGCCGCTGAGCACCAGGTCGTCCGCGTAGAACGCGGGCTGGCCGTACCAGCCGTGCACGAAGACGGTCACCGAGGTGGTGGACGCGCCGGTGGAGAAGGTGGTGCTGAGCTGGCCGTACGAGGCGTTGCCCGGGGCCCAGGTGGAGGCGTTCACGCCGGTGCCGGTGGCGCCGAGGTAGACGTAGCTGCCCTGGACGAAGCCGCTCAGGGTGTACTGCGAGTTGGGCTGCACGCTGATGGTCTGCGAGCACTGCGCGGTGTCCTGGCCGGTGGGGGTGGCCTTGAGCGCGGAGGTGCCGCCGTGCACCGGGCTGCTGACGACCGTGGCGCCGGAGCCGCTGGTGCAGGTCCAGTTGGCGAGGCCGCTCTCGAAGCCGGGGTTGGCGACCAGGTTGGCGACGTCGGCGGAGGCGGTGACCGAGCCGGCCACGGCGAGGCCGGTGCCGATCACGGCGGCGGCGCTGACCCCGGCCAGCGTGCGCCGGGCGGCGCTCGGGCCGGAGCGGGCGTGGCTGACCCGCGACGCCTGGGCGGCGCGCTCCACGGGCGTGTGCGACCTTCGACGGAACATCGTGCTCCCTTCCCGCCGAAACACCTGGTCATGGGCATGACCAAAGCTGTGGGGGCGCGGTGCCCGGCTGTGGGTGAGGTGGGGACATGTGGGGGGTTGTGCCCAGCCGGATCGTAGGAGCGGGCGCAAGGGGCGTCAATAGGTCTGGACCAATAGCGAGGGTCTGGACCACATCGACGCCGCGCCCGACGTGGTCCACGGGGTGGTCGGCACGCCCGAGCACCTGCGGGGGCGGTGGTCGGACGGGGCGGAGCTCCAGCCGGTGCCCGGTGGCACCGGGGCCGTCACCTTCGGCGACCGGCCCGCACCGGACGCGAAGGTCGCCCCGCCCCGGTTCTGCACCCGGTCCCGGGGCGGGGCGGGAGCCAGCCCCCCGGAATCCGTTCGCTGACACACGATCGGCCCGCCGGAAGGCTTCGAAAGGCTTCGGAAGGCCGATGCCCGTTGGCGGCGGGCGGGGCGGCCCGGTTACGTTGGGCGTCGGACCGATCACGTGGGGTGGTCGGATCCGCCCGTCCCCGAGGAGCCCGAGCGCGGCCAGGGCCTCCGCCCTCCCCGCCGCCCGGTCGAGTGCGCCCGGTCGGGCTCCGCCGGCACCACCACGAGGAGGCAGCACGCCGATGAGCAGCACCGACGAATGGACGGTCGGCCGTTACCTGGCGACCAGGCTCGAACAGTTGGGCATCCGCCACGTCTTCGGCGTGCCGGGCGACCTGCTCGGACCGTTCCTGACGGTCATGCAGGAGACCACCGCGGTGCGCTGGGTCGGCACCCCCACCGAGCTGGGGGCCGGTTGCGCCGCCGACGCCTACGCCCGGGTGCGGCTCGCCGACGCCGACGCCGACCGGCCCGAGCAGGGCGTCGCCGCCGTGGGGGTGACGTACGGCGTGGGTGCGTTCAGCCTGCTCAACGCGGTCGGCGGCGCGTACGTCGAGGACGTCCCGCTGATCGTGGTCAACGGGGCGCCGTCCTACGAGCAGTGGCTCAACTTCCAGGCGGTGGGCCTGTTGACCACCCACATGAGCCCGCGGCGGGAGAGCAACCTGGAGGTCTACCGGCAGGTCACGGTGGACGCGCAGGTCCTGTCCAACCCGGGGCTGGCGCCCTCGCAGATCGACAGCGCGATCACCGCCTGCCTGACCGAGCGCAAGCCGGTCTACCTGGAGGTCATGGAGGACCTCTGGCGGGCGCCCTGCGACGCCCCGCAGGGGCGGCTCCGGGCGCAGGAGCGGCCGTTCACCGAGCGGAACCGGAGCATCCTGGACAAGGCCGTCGCGGCGGCGGTGGAACTGATCACGGAGTTCGGCACGCCGATCGTCTGGGCGGGCGAGGAGCTCGTGCGCCACCGGCTGGAGCGGGAGCTCCTGGAGTTCGTCGAGGCCACCGAGATGCAGTTCTGCACCACGGTCGGCGCCAAGTCCGTGGTGTCCGAGCGGCACCCGCGGTTCGCCGGCGTCTACAACGGCAAGGCGAGCCTGCCGGAGATCCGCAGGACCTTCAAGAACGCCGGCTGCCGGATCGGCCTGGGGACGTGGTCCACGTCCAAGAACCTCAACGGCGAGCAGTCCATCGGTGACGACTGGATCGTGGCGGCCCGCGGCGGCGTCAGCGTCGGCGCCCAGTACTTTCCGGACGTCCAGCTCGGCCGTTTCGTACCGGCGTTGCAGGCCGCACTGGCGGGCCGGACGTTCCCCGCCGACCACTTCGCGCTGGCCCACGAGGCGGGTCTGGACGTCCCGTCCACCACCGCCGAGTTCCTGGACTCGCTGAGCTCCGAGTACGGGGCCCGGACCGAACTGACCTACGACAGCTTCTTCGAGCGCATCAACCACTTCCTGCAGTACCAGGCCACCGGCGGCGACCCGCAGGCCGTCCCGCCGTTCACGGTGGTCTCGGACGCGGCGTTCGCGCTGCTCGGCTCGATGAACCTGCGGATCGCCGAGCGGGCCGGCTACCTGGCGCAGAACAGCTGGCTGTCCATCGGCTACTCCGTCGGCGCGGCCACCGGAGTGGCGCTCGGCCGGCAGCAGCCGCTGAGGCGCCCGCTGGTCTTCGTCGGCGACGGCTCGTTCCAGGAGAGCTGCCAGGAACTGTCCACCCACGTCCGCCACCATCTGCGGCCGGTGGTCTTCGTCCTCGACAACGAGGGCTTCTACGGCATCGAGCAGATGCTGGTCAGCCCCTGCTACTACGAGGGGAAGCCGTCCGACGGGGCCGACTTCTACAACGTGCTGCACCCGTGGCGCTACGAGAAGCTGGCGGAGGTCTTCGGCTCGGAGAAGGACCGGATGCACGGCTTCGAACTCCGCACCCACGCCGAGCTCGACTCCCTGCTCGCCGACCTCGCCGACCCCGGCAACGACCTCAACCACGCCCCGGTCCTCGCCCGCGTCCGCCTCAGCCGGCACGACTACCCCAGGGCCCTCCAGTACAAGATCGACGAGAACTGCCACTGACCCGCCACCGGCCCGCCGCGCCCCCTCCGGCGCACCGGGCGCCCCGGGCCGCGTGCCCCCGTACGCCCTTCCCGCCCCGCCGGGGCCGCGCGGCACACTGGGCGGCGGCCCCGGACGCCGAACGGAACGAGCCGAGACGTGGACTGCCTCACCCCTGCCGCCCTGCTCGCCGAGGCGTGCGCCGCCGCCGGGCGGCCCAGCGCCGGGGCGCAGTTGATCCGGGCGGGCGAGAACACCCTGTGGCGGCTGCCCGGCGGGGTGGTCGCCCGGATCGGGCGGCCCGGTCAACTCGCGGCGGCACAGAAGGAGCTGACCGTCGCCCGGTGGCTGCACCGGCACCGGGTGCCCGCCGTCCGGCCGCTCGACCACCCGGCCGCACCGCTGGCCGTCCGCGGCCGCCCGGCCACCTTCTGGTACGAGCTGCCGCCGCACCGGCCCGGCACCGCGACCGAGTTGGCCACCGCGCTGCGACGCCTGCACCGACTGCCGCCGCCCGAGGGCGGGTTGGGCCCCCTCGACCCGTTCGTCCGGCTCCCCGAGCGGATCGACGCCGCCGACCTGGACCGCGACCACCGCCGACGGCTGCACGCCCGGCTCGCCGAACTGCGCACCGCCTGGCGGGAGATCGCCCTCCCGGCCGGGGAACCGCGGGTCGTCCACGGCGACGCCTGGAGCGGCAACCTCGCGGTCACCGCCACCACCGCCCACCTGCTGGACTTCGAACGCACCGCCCTCGGCCCGGTCGAGTGGGACCTGACCACCACCGCCGTCGGCCGCCACACCTTCGGCACCGTCCCGCCCGAGACGTACGCCGCGTTCTGCGCCGCGTACGGCGCCGACGTCACCGAGTCGCCCGGCTACCCGGTGCTCCGCGACATCCGCGAACTGCGGCTCACCTGCTACGCGTTGCAGCAGTCCGGCACCGACCCGCGCCACCGCGCCCAGGCCCGCCACCGCCTGGCCTGCCTGCTCGGCGAGCACGGGCCCCGCCCCTGGGGCTGGACGCCGCTCGGCTGAGCGGCGGCCGGTGCCGACCCTCAGTCCACGCAGGGCACCCCGCCCAGCTCCACCGGCCCCGGCAGGTAGCGCACGGTCGCGGGAGCGCCGGTGGCGGACGGGACGGACGGCGTGGACGGCGCGGACGGCGCGGGGGAGGCCGGGGCGTCGGGCGGGGCCGGGGCGTCGCCGAGCAGGATGCTCCGGGCCGCCCCCTCCACCGCCAGGAAGCCGTCGCCGTCGTTCTCGGTCACCGGCAGCGTGCGGAGGGTGCCCTTCCCGGCGGCCAGCGCCGGGACCTGGCGGACGAAGTCCACCGGGCTCCAGCCCTGGTCCACCACCAGGCTGCCGTCCAGCGCCCGGTACAGGGCGTTGAGCCGGGCGGCGTCCGCCAGCGTCCCGCCGGCGCGCAGCTTCTCCACCACCCCGGCCAGGAACGCCTGGGCCCGCCGGGTGCGCTCCAGGTCGCTGCCCCCGCCGAGGCCGCGCCGCTGCCGGACGAAGGCGAGTGCCTGGGCCGCCCCCAACTCCTGCCGCCCGGACGGGAGGTGGACCCCGCTGTACGGGTCGTCCACCGGGTGGTTCAGGCAGACCGGAACGCCGCCGAGGGCCTGTGCGGTGCGGTAGAAGCCGACCATCGACACCTCCGCGTAGTGGTCGACCCGGACGTCGGCCAGCCGCTCCACCGACTTGAGCAGCGCCAGGCGCCCCGCCTCCTTGGCGCGGGTGCGGAGCGCCTCGCCCGACACGCCGTCGTCGGCCAGGCTCTTCAGCGCGGTCCGTTCGGCGTCCGGGTAGAGCTGGTTCAGCAGCACCGTCCTGCCGTCGGTGTCCTTCACCAGCACGTCCCGGGGCAGCGACAGCTCCCGCACCTCGCCGCCGCCCGCCGGGATGTGCACCAGCATCATGGTGTCGGTGACGCCCGGCCGGCCCGCCGCTCCCGCCGCGCCGCTGTGCAGGTCGCCGCGGAGCAGTTCCTCCGGCACCGGTTCGCCCCGCGCGTCCAGGGCGCTGTCGGTGCCGACCAGCAGCACCGTCACCCCGTCGGACAGCGGCGCCGGGACCTGGTCCGGGCCCGAGTGGGCCAGCTCCACCACCGAGGTCCGCTCCCCGGGGAGGTCGCGCGGCGCCACCAGCACCCCCGTCCCGACCGCGATCGCCGCGGTCAGCGCCCCCGCCAGCAGCACCGTGCGCCGCCGCCTGGCCCGCTTGCGCCGCCGCCCGGCGGCCAGCCCGCCGTCGACCAGCCGGGCCGTCACCTCGGGCTCCGGCCCGCCGCCCGTCAGCCCGAACGCCGCCCCCAACTGCACCTCGAACTCCCCGTCACCGTCGTCCGTCCCGCCGTTCACTGCCCCACTCCGTCCGTCGCGTTCCGGGTTCACCGCGCCACCAGCTCCGCCAGGTCGCCGCCCAGCAGCCCGCGCAGCTTGGCCAGTGCCCGCGAGCACCTGGTCCGCACCGCCGCCGAGCTGTCCTTCACGATCGCCGCGGTCTCCTCCACGCTGCGGTCCTCCCAGTACCTGAGCACCACCACCGCCCGGTCCCGGGGCGGCAGTTGGGAGAGCGCCTCGACCAGCGCGAGCCGCAGCGCCGAGTCCGGCCCGTCCTCGGCGACCTCCGGCAGCAGCCGGCTGGGCCGCTCACTGCTGCTGCGCCGCCGCTGGTGGGTCAGGTACGCCCGGACCAGCACGGTCTGCGCGTACCCGGCCGGGTTGTCGATCCGCCCGGCCCAGCTCGGCCGGCTCAGCCGGTGCCAGTGCGCGTACATCTGCCCCAGGGTGTCCTGCACCAGGTCCTCCGACAGGTGGGTGTCCCCGCCGGTGAGGAAGTACGCCGAGCGGTAGAGCTGCCCGGTCCGGGCCGTCGCGAACGCGACGAACTCCTCCTCCATGGCGGCCTGCCGTCGCGCCGTGCCCACTCTCGTCTCCCCGCTCTCGCCCGATCCGCCCTATGACGGTCCGGGGCGCCGGGATGTTTCACCCGCGGCCCGATCCGTCGCGCAGGACCCGTGGAACGCGTCCGTCCGTGGAGTATCACTGTCCGGTTGCGGACAGCCTCGGCACCCCCGCCCGCTGGAAGGATGGGACGGCACCGCCTCGCTCGTACCCCGTACTGGAGTCCCCCCATGGCCCTGCCCGACGGATCGCTCAGCCACCGCTACCGCGGCGAGCACCCCGTCCGCACCCTGCTGTTCCTCTTCCGCCCCGACCGCGCCCGGGTCCTCGGCGCGGTCGGCGTCTTCTTCGCCAAGCACGCCCCGGTCTGGCTGCTGCCCCTGATCACCGCCAACATCGTCGACGTGGTGGTCAAGCACCGCGACGTATCCGTGCTGTGGTGGAACTCCGCCGTCCTGCTGGCCATCCTGCTGCTCAACCTGCCCCTGCACATGCTGTACGTGCACTGGATGCACGGCTCGATCCGCCGGACGGGCACCCGGCTGCGCTCCGCGCTGTGCCACCGGATGCAGCAGCTGTCCATCGGCTACCACTCCCGGGTCAGCGCGGGCGTCCTGCAGGCCAAGGTGATCCGGGACGTCGAGGGCATCGAGACCGCCTCCCAGCAGACCGCCGACAACGGCCTGGCCGCGATCGCCACCCTGCTCGGCGGCCTGGTCGTGATCGCGGTCCAGACCCCCGCCTTCCTGCCGGTCTTCCTGGTCCTCGTCCCCGCCAGCGCCCTGCTGGTGGTCCGGCTGCGCGAGCGGCTGCGCAGCCAGAACGAGTCCTTCCGCCGCGAGGTCGAGCAACTCTCCTCCCGCATCGGCGAGATGACCACCCTGATCCCGATCACCCGGGCGCACGGCCTGGAGCGCACCGCGCTGCGCCGGGTCGACCGCACCCTGGGCCGGGTCCTCGACGAGGGCCTGCGGCTCGACCTGCTCAACGGCCGCTTCGGCTCGATGTCCTGGATCCTGCTCAACGCGATCGGCGTCGGCTGCCTGGCCGGCTCCGCGCTGGTCGCCTACTACGGCTGGATGGACGTCACCCCCGGCGCCGTCGTCATGCTCAGCGCCTACTTCTCCTCCCTCACCGGCTCCGTCACCACCCTGCTCACCCTCACCCCGCAGCTCGGCAAGGGCCTGGCCTCGGTCCGCTCGGCCGGCGAGGTGCTGCAGGCCCCCGACCTGGAGGAGAACTCCGGCAAGGCGGAGGTCACGGGCGTCACCGGCCGGATCGACTTCCAGGGCGTCGGCCACAGCTACCCCGGCGCGGACGCCCCGTCCGTCACCGGCTTCGACCTCTCCGTCCGCCCCGGCGAGACCATCGCCCTGGTCGGCGCGTCCGGCGCGGGCAAGTCCACCGTCCTCAACCTGGTGATCGGCTTCCTGCGCCCCACCGAGGGCCGGATCCTGCTCGACGGCCGCGACATGGAGGAGCTGGACCTGCGCTCCTACCGGAAGTTCCTCTCCGTCGTCCCGCAGGAGTCCATCCTGTTCGAGGGCAGCATCCGGGAGAACGTCACCTACGGCATGAAGGACGTCCCCGAGGAGACCGTCCTCGCCGCCCTGCGCGACGCCAACGCCCTGGAGTTCATCGAACGCCTTCCCGACGGCCTCGACACCGTGGTCGGCGAACGCGGCGCCCGCCTCTCCGGCGGCCAGAAGCAGCGCCTGGCCATCGCCCGCGCCCTGATCCGCGACCCGCGCGTCCTCGTCCTGGACGAGGCCACCTCCGCCCTGGACTCCCGCTCCGAGGCGCTCGTCCAGCAGGCCCTGGCCCGCCTGGTGCGCGGCCGCACCGTCTTCGTGGTCGCCCACCGCCTCTCCACCATCCGCGGCGCCGACCGGATCGTCGTCATGCACGACGGACGCATCGCCGAGATCGGCTCGCACGCCGAACTCCTGCGCACCGGCGGCCCGTACGCCGGCCTGCAGGCCGCCCAGCTCGCCTGAACCACCCCCGTCACGGAACAGGACCACCCCGCATGACCGACCCGCTCAGCGGCAGACTCGTCCGACTCAGGGAACTCCGCGAGACCGACCTCCCCCGCCTCACCGCCTGGTGGCGCGAACCCGGCCTCGCCATCCAGCAGGTCACCGGACCCGTCCACCCGCAGCCCGACGCCCGGCTCGCCGACATGTTCCGCTCCTGGAGCCAGAACACCGGCACCGACCTCGGCCTCTCCGTCGAGACCCTCGACACCGGCGACCTGGCCGGCCACGTCACCCTCTACGGCGCCACCCCCAAGGACCGCTGCGCCACCCTCGCCATCATCATCGGCCCGCCCCACCAGGACCGCGGCCTCGGCACCGACGTCCTGCGCACCACCATCCGCTACGGCTTCGCCGAACTCGGCCTCCACCGCATCGAACTCACCGTCAACAGCTACAACACCCGCGCCCTCGCCGCCTACCGCCGGGCCGGCTTCACCGAGGAGGGCCGTCGCCGCGAAGCGGTCTTCCGCGCGGGCAGCTGGCACGACCAGGTCCAGATGGGCGTCCTCTCCACCGAGTGGCACGAGGACGCCTGACGGAGGATTCCCGGCGAAGGACGGAGGGCGAAACCGGGGAGCGCGAGGAACTGCGCGGCCAACCGTGCACACCAGCCGGATCGCGACGCAGGACGATCACTTGCACCATCGCGATCTTGCTGACGTGCGGCTCCCGAAGCGCGCAGTTCCCCGCGCCCCCGGCTTCGCGCTCCCGGCATGCCGGGCCCCGGCGCCGCGGGTAGCGTCGCGTTCCATGGACGTGGTGATCGCAGGTGGGCACGGCAAGATCGCGTTGCGGCTCTCGAAGCTGCTCTCCGCCCGGGGCGACGCCGTCGCCGGGCTGATCCGCAACCCGGCACAGGCGGCGGACCTGCGCGCGGCGGGGGCCAGGCCGGTGGTGTGCGACCTGGAGTCGGCCCCGGTGGAGGAGCTGGCGGAGCACCTCGCGGGCGCCGACGCGGTGGTGTTCGCGGCGGGGGCGGGGCCGAACAGCGGGGCGGCGCGGAAGGAGACCGTCGACCGGGACGGGGCGGTGCTGCTGGCGGACGCGGCGCGGCGGGCGGGGGTGCGGCGGTACCTGCTGGTGTCCTCGATGGGCCTGGACAGGATCGGCGACCCGGCCCTCACCCCGGAGTTCGACGCGTACCTGAGGGCGAAGCGGGCGGCGGAGGAGGCGGTGAAGGACCGCCCGCTGGACTGGACGGTCCTGCGCCCGGCGGCGCTGACCGACGCCCCGACCGAGCGGCACGCCCACCTCGCCCCGCCGCCGAACCGCTTCGGCGAGGTCTCCCGGGACGAGGTGGCGCACACCCTGGTCCGGCTGCTGGACGACCCGTCGACGGTCCACCAGACCCTGGAGCTCACGACCTGACCGCGGTTGCCCGGCCCGCCGCCGGGCGGGATGGTGGTGGTTGAGGTGAGTGCGATGGCCGAGATCGCCCTGCAGGTCGACGTCGCGGCGCCCCGGGAGCGGCTGCTCGCGGCGCTGGACACCCGGGAGGGGCTGGCCTCCTGGTGGACCACCGAGCTGGACCGGGACGGCGAGGACCTGCTGTTCACGGTGCCGGACGCCCCGCAGCCGCTGCGCCTGCGCCGGGAGCGCGCGGACCTGGAGCGGGTGGCCTGGCGCAGCGTCGGGGTCTTCCCGCCGGCCTGGCAGGGCACCACGGTGACCTGGGACTTCTTCGACCACCCGGACGGCGCGCGGCAGTCGTTGCTGCTGCTGCGCCACCTGGGCTGGGCGGTGGACGCGGGCCCCGCGGTGCCGGTGGCGGCGGGCCGCTGGGCCGAGTTGGTCGTCCGGTTGAAGGACTACGCGCAGAGCGGCCGCCCGCAGCCGCTGTTCGTCCCGGAGCCGCACCCGCACCCGGGGGTGCACGCGGAGGCGGACTGAGGGCGTGCGCGGGGTGCGACGCGCCGGTTCCGGCGATGACCGGCATGGAGCGGGGCGTACGGGTGAGACTGGCTGCATGTTGGGACTTCCGGACCGCATCAAGGCCTTCCTGTTCGACCTGGACGGGGTGCTGACCCAGACCGCGAAGGTGCACGCCGCGGCCTGGAAGGACATGTTCGACACCTTCCTGCGCGCCGAAGCGGCCCGCACCGGGGCCGAGTTCGTGCCGTTCGACCCGGTCCGCGAGTACGACCGGTACGTGGACGGGCGGCCCCGGCTGGACGGCACCCGGCAGTTCCTGGCCTCGCGCGGGATCGAGCTGCCCGAGGGCACCCCGCAGGACCCGCCGGGCACCCGCACCGTCAACGGCCTGTCCAGCGCGAAGAACGACACCGTGCTGCGGATGATCCACGAGCAGGGCGTGCAGCCGTACGACGGCTCGGTGGCGTACCTGCACCGGCTGCGCGAGCTGGGGCTGCCGCGCGCGGTGGTCTCGTCCAGCGCGAACTGCCGTGACGTGCTGCGGGCCGCCGGGATCGACGACCTGTTCGAGGTGGTGGTGGACGGGCTGACCGCGGCCCGCGACCACCTGGCGGGCAAGCCCGCGCCGGACACCTTCCTGGCGGCCGCGCAGCAGCTGGGGGTGGCCCCGGAGCACGCCGCGGTGTTCGAGGACGCGCTGGCGGGCGTCGCGGCCGGCCGGGCGGGCGGTTTCGGCGCGGTGGTGGGCGTGAACCGCACGGGCCAGGCGCAGGCGCTGCGCGAGCACGGCGCCTCGCTGGTGGTCGACGACCTGTCCCAGTTGCTGGAGGAGCACGGAGGGGAGCGCGGATGAGCCCGTCGGAGGCGTTCACCGTCGACCCGTGGGGGATCGCCGAGCACGGCCTGGACCTGCCCGGGCAGGCCCGCGCCGAGTCGGTGTTCGCGCTGTCCAACGGCCACATCGGGCTGCGCGGCAACCTGGACGAGGGCGAGCCGCACGGCCTGCCCGGCACCTACCTGAACGGCGTGTTCGAGCTGCGCCCGCTGCCGTACGCGGAGAGCGGCTACGGCTTCCCGGAGTCCGGGCAGAGCGTCATCAACGTCACCAACGGCAAGCTGATCCGGCTGCTGGTCGACGACGAGCCGTTCGACCTGCGCTACGGCGAGCTGCGCAGCCACCTGCGGACGCTGGACTTCCGGGACGGCATCCTGCGCCGGGAGGCGGAGTGGACCTCGCCGGCCGGGCGGACGGTGCGGGTGACCTCCTCCCGGCTGGTGTCGCTGACCCAGCGGGCGGTGTGCGCGATCGACTACACGGTGGAGGCCGTGGACGGGCCGGTGCGGATCGTGCTGCAGTCCGAGCTGGTCGCCAACGAGCAGCTGCCGGGCGGCGCGGGCGACGGCGACCCGCGGGCGGCGGCCGTGCTGGAGGCCCCGCTGGCCGCGGAACTGCGGCACGCCGACGGCACCAAGGGCGTGCTGGTGCACCGCACCCGGTTCTCCGGGCTGCGGGTCGCGGCCGGCATCGACCACGTGATCGACGGCCCGGAGCGGATCGACACCGCCGCCGAGTGCTCCGACGACCAGGCCCGGATCACCGCGACCACGGTGCTGAACGCCGGGCAGAAGCTGCGCCTGGTCAAGTACGTCGCGTACGGCTGGTCGGCGACCCGTTCGCTGCCCGCCGTCCGGGACCAGGTGGAGGCGGCGCTGACCGCGGCCCGGTACACCGGCTGGGACGGGCTGGTGGCCGAGCAGAAGGAGTACCTGGGCCGGTTCTGGAGCGACAACGACATCGAGATCGAGGGCGACGTCGAGCTCCAGCAGGCCGTCCGGTTCGCGATGTTCCACGTGCTGCAGGCGGGCGCCCGCAGCGAGGAGCGGGCCATCCCGGCCAAGGGCCTGACCGGCCCCGGCTACGACGGGCACTCGTTCTGGGACACCGAGACCTTCGTGCTGCCGGTGCTCACCTACTGCCTGCCGGACGCGGTCAAGCAGGCGCTGCGCTGGCGGCACACCACGCTGCCGATGGCCCGCGAGCGGGCGGCCCAACTCGGCCTGGCGGGCGCGGTGTTCCCGTGGCGGACGATCCGCGGCGAGGAGTGCTCCGGGTACTGGCCGGCCGGCACCGCGGCGTTCCACATCGGGGCGGACATCGCGGCCGCCGTGGTCCGCTACGTCCGGGCCACCGGCGACACCGAGTTCGAGCGCACCCACGGCCTGGAGCTGCTGGTGGAGACCGCCCGGATGTGGCGCTCGCTGGGCCACCACGACGCCAAGGGCAACTTCCGGATCGAGGGCGTCACCGGGCCCGACGAGTACTCGGCGGTCGCCGACAACAACGTGTTCACCAACGTGATGGCGCAGTCCAACCTGTGGAACGCGGCGAACACCGCGCTGAAGTACCGGCACGAGTCCTCGCTGCTCGGGGTGGACACCGAGGAGGCCGCGGCCTGGCGGGACGCCGCCGACAAGATGTTCATCCCGTACGACGAGCAGATCGGCGTGCACCCGCAGGCCGACGGGTTCACCGACCACCAGATGTGGGACTTCGAGGCCACCCCGGCGGAGAAGTACCCGCTGCTGCTGCACTACCCGTACTTCGACCTGTACCGCAAGCAGGTGGTCAAGCAGGCCGACCTGGTGCTCGCCATGCAGGTCCGCGGCGACGTGTTCACGCCGGAGCAGAAGGCCCGCAACTTCGCCTACTACGAGCAGCTGACCGTCCGCGACTCCTCGCTCTCCGCCTGCACCCAGGCGGTGATCGCCGCCGAGGTCGGGCAGCTCGACCTGGCCTACGACTACACCGCCGAAGCCGCCCTGATGGACCTGCACGACCTCGGCGGCAACACCCGCGACGGCCTGCACATGGCCTCGCTGGCCGGGGCCTGCATCGCCCTGGTCGCCGGGTTCGGCGGGCTGCGCGACCACACCGAGCTGCTGTCCTTCCGGCCCCGGCTGCCCGCCGGGCTGCAGCGGCTGCGCTTCTCGATGAGCGTGCGCGAGCACCTGCTGCAGGTCGACATCACCCACGCCACCACCACCTACACGCTGCGGCGCGGCAGCGTGCTGCCCGTCCTGCACGACGACGAGCAGTTGCGGATCGAGGCCGGCAAGCCCGTCCGCCGCCCCACCGCGCAGATCCCCGACCCCGGCGAACGCCCCGTCCAGCCGCCCGGCCGGGCCCCCGCCCGGCGGCACGGCCAGGCGGGCGTCAAGGTCGGGACGGTCGACCACCTGCCCGCCGAGTAGCGCCCTGGGCCGGTCGGATGAACGTACGTGTACCGATCTGACCTTACGTCAACACTCCCTGCACCCCCGTGAACCGGCGGGTGCGGGGAGTCCGCCTTCCGCCTCCGGTTCCGCTCCCCGAACGGAGGCCCCGTTGCGCCCCCTCGCGCTCACCGCCGCCCTGCTCACCGCCCTCACCGGCCTCACCGCCGCCCCCGCCCACGCCGCCCCCCGCTGGGTCCGCACCTGCACCGCCCCCGCCCGCCCCGACACCGCCTCCTGCAACGCCCTGCGGGTCATCAGGCCGACCGCCGCCGACGACGGCGCCAGCGGCTACGGCCCCGCCGACCTGCTGGCCGCGTACGGGCTGCCCGCCGACGGCGGCGAAGGCGCCACCATCGCCGTCGTCGACGCCTACGACCACCCCCGCGCCGAGGCCGACCTCGACGTCTACCGCCGCCACTACGGGCTCCCCGCCTGCACCGCCGACACCGGCTGCTTCCGCAAGACCGACCAGCGCGGCGGCACCCGGCTGCCCCGCGGCAACACCGCCTGGGCCGGGGAGACCGCCCTCGACCTCGCCATGGTCTCCGCGATCGCCCCGCGCGCCCGGATCCTCCTGGTCGAAGCCGACAGCGCCGCCGTCGGCAACCTCGGCACGGCCGTCAACACCGCCGTCGCCCTCGGCGCCCAGTACGTGTCGATCAGCTGGGGCGCCACCGAGAGCGCCAACGCGGCGGACTACGACAGCCGCTACTTCGACCACCCCGGCACCGTCATCGCCGCCGCCTCCGGCGACGCCGGGTACGGCGTCAACTTCCCCGCCTCCTCCCCGCACGTCGTCGCCGTCGGCGGCACCACCCTCCGCCCCGACGACTCGCCCCGCGGCTGGGCCGAGACCGCCTGGGCCACCGGCCCCGACGAGGGCACCGCGAGCGGCTGCTCCGGCCAACTCCCCAAGCCCGCCTGGCAGACCGACCCCGGCTGCGCCCGCCGCACCGTCGCCGACCTCGCCGCCGTCGCCGACCCCGCGACCGGCGTCGCCGTCTACCAGACCTACGGCGGCAACGGCTGGTACACCTACGGCGGCACCTCCGCCGCCGCCCCGGTCATCGCCGCCGCCTACGCCCTCGCCGGCCCCCCGCCCCCCGGCAGCCGCCCCGCCTCCTTCCCCTACCGCAACCCCGCCGCCCTCCACGACGTCACCACCGGCGCCACCACCACCTGCACCCCGGCCTACCTCTGCACCGCCGGCCCCGGCTACGACGGCCCCACCGGCCTCGGCACCCCGAACGGGACGGCGGCCTTCCGAGGGCTTTGAGAGAGCACTACCAGGGGCGCGGGGAACTGCGCGGCCGACCGAGCACGCACAGCCAGATCGCGACGCAGGATGATCACTTGCACTATCCGGCGACCTTGCTGACGTGCGACTCCCGCCGCGCGCAGTTCCCCGCGCCCCTGGCTTCGCGCCTCCTGGCCGCGCGCCGCGCTACCGCTTCGGCGCCGGCGTCAGCCGGCTGGTCACGGCCACCCGGTTGAGCGCGTTGATCGTGCAGATCAGCGCGATCAGGTGCGCCAGCTCGTCCTCCGAGAAGTGCTTCGCCGCCTCGTCGAACACCGCGTCCGGGACGCGGGTCTCGGCGACCAGGGTGACCGACTCGGTGAGGGCCAGCGCGGCGCGCTCGCGGGCGGTGAAGTACGGGGTCTCGCGCCAGGCGGCGAGGGTGGCGAGGCGGTGCTCCTGCTCGCCCCGGGCGCGGGCGTCGCTCGCGTGCTTGTCCAGGCAGAACGCGCAGCCGTTGATCTGCGAGGCGCGCAGGTTGACCAGTTCGGTGACCACCGGGTCGGCGAGTCCGGCGATCGCGGCGCGGGAGGCGTCCAGCAGGGGGCGGTAGAACTCGGGGGCGCGCTCGCGCAGCGAGATGCGGAGGGCGGGGGCGGGAACGGTGGGTTCGTCGGTCATGCGGCCCACCGTAGGCGCCCGGTGGCCCGGTGGTGTGGTTCATTGGGGGGATGGATTCCTGGGCCACTTTCGGCGGCGACCTGCACCTCGACCTGGACGCCGGGCGGGCCCGCGGCCTGGGCCTGCGCGCCGCCCTGGAGGACGCGCTGCGCACCGCCGTCCGCGACGGCCGCCTCGCGGCCGGGACGCGGCTGCCGTCCTCCCGGGCGCTCGCCGTCGACCTGGGCATCGCCCGCAACACCATCGCCGAGGCGTACACCCAGCTCGCCGCCGAGGGCTGGCTGGCCTCCCGGCAGGGCTCCGGCACGGTGGTCGCCGAGCGCGGCCCGCAGTCGGCGCCCGCCGTCCCGCCGCCCGGCCTGCGCGTGCCGCGCCCGCCCGTGCACAACCTGCGCCCCGGCTCGCCCGACCTGAGCCGCTTCCCGCGCGGGGCCTGGCTGGCGGCGGCCCGCCGGGCGCTGGCGACCGCCCCGCACGAGGCGTTCGGCTACGGCGACCCGCGCGGCCGGATCGAGCTGCGCCGCGCCCTGGCCGCGTACCTGGCCCGGGCCCGCGGGGTGCGCACCGACCCGGAGCGGCTGCTGGTCTGCACCGGCTACCTGCAGGGCCTCGGCCTGCTCTGCGCCGCGCTGCGCGAGCACGGCCTGACGGCCGTCGCGGTGGAGGAGTACGGGCTGCCGCCGCAGCACGCGGCGATCACCGCGCGCGGTCTCGCCCTGCGCCCGCTGCCGCTGGACGAGGGCGGCGCCCGGACGGACGAACTGGCCCGCACCGACGCCGGGTTGGCGGTGCTCACCCCGGCCCACCAGTTCCCCACCGGGGTACCGCTGCGGGCCTCCCGGCGGGCTGCGGCGGTCGACTGGGCCCGGCAGGGCGGCGGCTACCTGCTGGAGGACGACTACGACGGCGAGTTCCGCTACGACCGGCACGCGATCGGCGCGATGCAGGCCCTCGACCCCGAGCGGGTGGTGTACGCGGGCACCGCCGCCAAGTCGCTGGCGCCCGGCCTGCGGCTGGCCTGGCTGGCCCTGCCCGCCGCCCTGGTCGAACCGGTGGCCCGGCACAAGCGGCTGGCCGACCTGCAGAGCGGCGCCCTGGAGCAGCTCACCCTGGCCGAGCTGATCGACTCCGGCGACTACGACCGGCACGTCCGGCGCAGCCGCCACCTGCTGCGCCGCCGCCGCGACCGGCTGGTCGAGGTGCTGGCCGACCGCGTCCCGGCGGTCCGGGTCACCGGCCTCAACGCGGGCCTGCACGCCGTCCTGGAACTGCCCGCCGACGGCCCCGACGAGGACGAACTCCTGCGCCGGGCCCGGCAGTCGGGCCTGGCCCTGACCACCCTGGGCTGGCACCTGGCCCCCGGTGCGGGCCCCGCCCCGGGGCGGCGCCCCGGGCTGGTGATCGGCTACGGCACGCCGTTCGAGCACGCCTTCGAGGGCGCGCTCGACGCGCTGTGCGACCTGCTCGCTCAGCCCTTGTGACTGCCCACGTAGAACAGCAGGAACAGGAAGCCGACGAACACGTGGCCCGAGACGATGTAGATCCACACCCGGATCCACACCCGGTTCGAGGCGCGGTAGCCCGCGTCGATGGTCTCCGCGTACTTCGGGACGGCCGGGGCGGCCGGGGCGGTCGGGACGGGGGCGGGCTTTCCGGTGTCGGTCATGGCGCGGTCTCCTGACGGGGAGGTGGGCGGACTACAGGCGCGGGGCGTCGCCCAGGCACAGGTCGCCGCCGGGGCTCTGCAACAGCGTGTGGACGAAGATCAGGTCGAGGCCGGCGGCGGAGTCCGCGGCGATCACGTGCGGCGTCATCGAGTCGAAGTGCGCGGAGTCGCCCTCGTCCAGGAAGTGGACCCGGTCGCCCAGCGTCAGCTTCATCCGCCCCTTGGTGACGTACAGCCACTCCTCGCCCGGGTGCACCCGCACCACCGCGTCCTGCGTGCTCGGCGGCACGTGCACCCGCAGCGCCTGCATCGCCCGGCCCGGTGCCCCGGCCCGCCGGTAACCCCAGCCACCGGCCCGGCCCGGCTCGATCCGGCCGCCCCGGATCACCGGGTCCGGCTCCCCGGGCTGCTCGCCGAGCAACTCGGCCACGCTCGTCCCGTACGCCCGGGCCAGGCCCAGCAGCACCGGCAGCGAGGGCTGCCGCCGCCCGGTCTCCAAGCGGGACAAGTAAGCTGGCGAGAGACCCACCCGGGCCGCGGCGACCTCCAGCGTCAACCGGCTGGAGACCCGCCGCTCCCGCAGCCGCGCGCCGAGGCCCGCGACCTCCTGGTCCTCGTCGAGAGGGCTGTCCGTCATGTGACCAGTGGACACCCTCCCTGCCCCTGAGGCAACAAACTTGCCCCACAGGCAAACCCGCCTCCCCTCCCCGGAGGGGGTCTCAGGGGCGCGGGATGTTGCGCAGGTTGGAGCGGGCCAGGTCGATCATCTTGCCGACGCCGCCGGTGAGGACGGTGCGTCCGGCGGCGAGGGCGAAGCCCTTGAGTTGGGCGGCGGTGATGTGCGGGGGGATGGAGAGGGCGTTGGGGTCGGTGACCACGTCGACCAGGGCGGGGCCGGGGCGGTCCAGGGCGTCGTCCAGGACCTCGCGGACCTTCGCGGGGTCGGTGACCCGCTTGGCGGGGATGCCGCAGGCGCGGGCGATCGCCGCGTAGTCCACGTCGCCGTTGTCGATCTCCGACTCGGGGTAGCCGGAGACCAGCATCTCCAGCTTGATCATGCCGAGCGCCCCGTTGTTGAACACCACGGTCTTCACCGGCAGCCGGTACTTCGCCACGGTGAGCAGTTCGCCCAGCAGCATGCCGATCCCGCCGTCGCCCGACATCGACACCACCTGCCGTCCGGGGAAGGCGAGTTGGGCGCCGATCGCGTGCGGCAGGGCGTTGGCCATCGAGCCGTGCAGGAAGGAGCCGATCACCCGGCGGCGCCCGTTGGGGGTGAGGTAGCGGGCGGCCCAGACGTTGCACATGCCGGTGTCGACGGTGAAGACGGCGTCCTCGGCGGCGACCTCGTCCAGGACGGAGGCGACGTACTCGGGGTGGATCGGCCGGTGCTTCTCGATGTCCCTGGTGTACGCGCCGACCACCGTCTCCAGCGCCTTGCAGTGCCGCTCCAGCATCCCGTCCAGGAACCGGCGGTCGTCCTTGCGCTCCAGCAGCGGCAGCACCGCCCGCAGGGTGGCGGCCACGTCGCCGTGGACGGCGAGTTCCAGCGGGGTGCGGCGGCCGAGCCGGGTCGCGTCGTGGTCGACCTGGACGGTGCGGGCCTGCGGGAGGAAGGAGTCGTACGGGAAGTCGGTGCCCAGCAGCAGCACCAACTCGGCCTCGTGCAGGGCCTCGTGGCAGGCGCCGTAGCCGAGCAGGCCGCTCATCCCGACGTCGTACGGGTTGTCGTACTGCACCCACTCCTTGCCGCGCAGCGAGTGCCCGACCGGGGCCTTGAGCGTGTCGGCGAGGTGCATCAGCTCCTCGTGCGCGCCGCGGACGCCCGCGCCCGCGAAGACGGTCACGGTGCGGGCGGAGTTGAGCGCCTCGGCGAGGGCCTGGACCTGGGACCAGGGCGGGGCGGCCACCGCCTGTTCGGTGAGGAAGGTGCTGCGGCCGGTGGGGGAGGGGGCGGTGAGCGCGGCGACGTCGCCGGGGAAGACCAGGACCGAGACGCCGGGGGAGCCGAGCGCGTGCTGGATGCCGACCCGCAGCAGCCGGGGCAGCTGGGCCGGGTTGGAGAGCATCTCGCACCAGGAGCTGCAGTCGGTGAACACCCGCTCGGGGTGGGTCTCCTGGAAGAAGCCGGTGCCGATCTGCCCGGACGGGATGTGCGAGGCCAGGGCCAGCACGGGCACGCCGCTGCGCTGGGCGTCGTACAGGCCCTGGATCAGGTGGGTGTTGCCGGGGCCGCAGCTGCCCGCGCAGACCGCGAGGCGTCCGGTCAGTTCGGCCTCGGCGGCGGCCGCGAACGCCCCGGCCTCCTCGTTCCTGACGTGCACCCAGGAGATGCCCTCGGCGCGGCGGATCGCGTCGACGACCGGGTTGAGGCTGTCGCCGACCACCCCGTAGACGCGTTCCACCCCGGCCTGCCGGAGCACCTCCACCATCTGGTCGGCCACGCTGCCCACGGGATCACCTCACGCCAGGAACCACGGAAGAAACGGACATTCGCACCATAACGGCTCGGATGTCCGGGGCGCGGCTACCGCCCGTCGACGGTCGCGCCGAGGGCCTCGCAGGCGCCGGTGGCGGAGTCGGTGAGCGGGCCGACCACCGGGTACTGGGCCAGGTCGCGGTGGCACAGCTCGGCGGTGGACGGCAGGGTGCCGTGGTAGCCGGTGTCCAGGCCCTGGGCCTGGCCGAGGCCGCCGGCCTGGGCGATCGGGGCGGCCTGGGCGGGCGACTGGGCGAGGGCGATCCCGGCCGCGGAGAGGACGGCGAGGGCGGTGAGCTTCTTCATGGCAGGTGCAACGAGGGCCGCCCCCGCCCGGTCACGTGGATTGACCCGGCAGGGGCGGCCCGGCGGCGCGACGCACGCCGGGTCAGGACAGCCGCACCCGCAGGCTGCTGACGCCGTTGCTGACGAACGAGGCGATCGGACGGGGCTCGGCGCCCTCGGCGAGCCGCAGGCCGGGGAAGCGGGCGAACAGCTCGCGCAGCGCGGTCTCCGCCTCCAGCCGGGCCAGTGCCGAGCCGATGCAGAAGTGCGGCCCGTGCCCGAGCGAGAGGTGCCGGACCGGGGAGCGGGTCAGGTCGAAGCGGTCCGCGTCCGCCCAGTGCTCCGGGTCGCGCCCGGCGGCCGCGTACGAGGCGAGCATGCCGTCGCCCGCGCGGATCACCACCCCGTCGCCCAGGTCGATGTCCTCCAGCGCGTACCGCATCGGGAACTGGCCGACCGGCGCGTCCCAGCGCAGCGTCTCCTCGACCACCGCGGACCACGGCACCGCGCCGTCCCGCACCAGCTGCAACTGCTCGGGGTGGGTGAGCAGGGCGCGCACCGCGTTGCAGATCAGGTTGAGCGTGGTCTCGTGCCCGGCCACCACCAACTGCAGCATCAGGCCTATCAGTTCGGCCTCGCTGAGCCGGTCCTGCTCCTCGCGGGCGGCGATCAGCGCGCTGGTCAGGTCGTCGGCGGGCGCGGCCCGCTTCGCGGCGGCGACGGCGCCCAGCAGCGCGCCGATGTCGCGGGCGGCGGCGGCGCTCGCCCCCGGCGCGCCGGAGGAGCTGACCAGGACGTCGGACAGCTCGTGCAGCCGGTCCTGCTCGTCCGGCGTCAGGCCCAGCAGCCGGCCGATGACGTGCATCGGCAGCGGGTAGGCGAACCGGGCGCGCAGGTCGACCCCGGTCCCGTCCTCGTCCCCGTCCGCCCCGGCCAGGGCGTCCAGCAGTTCGGCGACCCGCCGCTCGATCGCCGGGGCCAGTTCGGCGATCCGGCGCGGGGTGAGCGCCTGGGTGGCCAGGGCGCGCAGGCGGCGGTGGTCGGCACCGTCGGAGGTGGTCATGCCGGGGACGGTGACGAAGGTCATCAGCGGCCAGCCCTCGGGGAGCAGGCCCTCCCGGTACAGCCGCCAGTGCTCGACACCCTTGCCGACCCGGGGGTCGGCGAGCAGCTGCTGCAGGGTGTCGTGGCGGGTCACCGCCCAGACCACCACCCCACCAGGGAGCTCAACCTGCGCCGCAGGTCCGAGAGCGCGGAGCCGCCGGTTCTCGGCGTGCTGGTCGGATCCGGCGGGGTCGAGTCGGTAGGGGCAGACCCGGGCTGCGGCTGCGGCGTCCATGCGGTCCTCTCGGGCGGGGCGGGGCGGGGCGGGGTGAAGGAGCTGTAGAGCACCGGCAGGCTGACCAGGGCACGTGACCACGGGGACGGCCGCCAGGTCAACTCGTGGGCGGGAACCGCGAGCTGGAGGTCCGGGAGACAGTGCAGCAGGGTCTCGATCGCGGTCTCCACGATCAGCCGGGCCGGGTCCTTGGCCGGGCAGACGTGCCGCCCCGCGCCCCAGGCGAGGTGGGCCCGGTTGCCGCTCAGGCTGTCCGTGCCGTGCGCGGCCGGGTCGTCGTTGGCCCCGGCCAGGCCGAGCACCAGGATGTCACCGGCACTGATGTACTGGCCGCCCAGCACGGTGTCCGAAGTCGCCCACCGGCCGGGGAAGTTCTGCACCGGCGGGTCGCGCCACAGCACCTCGTCCAGGGCGTCCGCGACGGTCGAGCGGCCGCCGGTCAGGCTGCTGCGGAAGCGGCGGTCGGTGAGCAGCAGCCGCACCGTGTTGCCGATCCAGTTGATGGTCGGCTCGTTGCCCGCGATCAGGATCACCACCAGGTGGTGCACCACCTCCTCGTCGGTCAGCCCGACCGGGTGCCCCAGCAGCCAGGACACCAGGTCGTCACCGGGCCGCTCGCGCCGTTGCCGCACCAGCGCGGCGAGCAGCGCGGCCAGGTCGGCGGCGGCGCGCTGCGAGTCGGCGGTGCTGTCCACCACCCCGGTGATCAGCGCGAACAGCCGCGGGCCCTCCTCCTCGGGCAGGTCCAGCAGCTGGGTGAACACCAGCAGCGGCAGCCGCCGGGTGAACTGGACGACCAGGTCGGCCGTGCCGTCCGGCCCCCAGCTCTCGATCAGCGCCATCGCCGCGGCCTCGGTGGTCTCCCGCAGCCACCGGTGGTCGATCCGGCCCAGGGCGTCGCCGACCGCGGTGCTCAGCCGGTGGTGCTCGGCGCCGTCCACGCTCTGCAGGGTGGGCCGCCACACGGTCATCGGCACCAGGGGCGAGTCGGCCCGCAGCCGCCCCTCCCGGGGCACCCGCCAGTGCCGCGAGTCCTTGGAGAACAGCTGCTCGTTGCGGGTGAGGTCGAGCATCTCCTGGTAGCCGATGACCAGCCAGCCCTCCACCCCCGGCTCCAGCTCGATCGGCGCGACCGGGCCGTGCTCGGCGCGCATCCGGGCGTACCGGCCGTGCGGGTCGTCGGAGACCGCCGGGCCGTACAGCGGGGCGGCCCCCGGGCGTCCGGCGTACGGGCAGCCGGAGGCCGCCAGGTGTTCGGGAACGGTCATGACAGCTCCAGGGCGCCGACCCGCAGGTGGTCGACGAAATCGATCAGCAGTCGGTGCGCGGCGTCCTCGTCCCGGACGTCGCAGGTGAGGATCGGCACGCCGGGCAGCAGGTCGAGCGCGGTCCGCAGCTCGGCCTCCGGGTACGCGGGGGTGTCGGGGAAGACGTTGACCGCCACCGCGAACGGGATGCGCTGCTCCTCCAGCAGCCCGAGCACGTCGAAGGACTCCTCCAGGCGGCGGGAGTCGACCAGCGCGATCGCGCCCAGCGCCCCGCGCGAGAGGTCCTCCCACAGCGGCCAGAAGCGCTGCTGCCCGGGCGTGCCGAACAGGTACAGCGCGAGCCGGCTGCTGAGCGTGATCCGGCCGAAGTCCAGTGCCACCGTGGTGGTCGCCTTGTGCGGGCGCCCGGTCACGTCGTCCACGCCCTCGCCGACCGAGGTCATGGTCTCCTCGGTGCGCAGCGGGTCGATCTCGCTCAGCGCGCCGACCAGGGTGGTCTTGCCCACCCCGAACGGCCCGGTGACCAGGATCTTCACCGCGCCCTGCACGCTGGAGGGCAGGTACGCGGGCTCAGCGGAGCTGGCGGAGACCAACCAGCACCTCCTCGATCAGGGCGAGCGGCGCCCGCTCGGCCGGGCGGGCGGGCGGCAGCACCTGGATCGCGCCCAGCTCCCACAGGTCGTCGACCAGCACCTTCAGCACGCTGATCGGCAGCCCGAGGTGGGCCGCGACCTCGGCGACCGACAGCAGCTCCCGGCACATCTCCAGGACGGCCAGCTGCTCCCGGTTCACCACCATCGGGTCGACCGCGACCCCCGGCACGGTCCGCAGCAGGCTCTCGAACTCCAGCGCGTCCCGGCCGGCCAGGCTGCGACCGCCGGTGATGACGTACGGGCGTACCGGCCCGCGGCTCACCGTTCGCCCCCGGTGGCCGCCGCCCCCTGCCGGGGCGCGGCCGTCAGGTGCTCGCCGATCCGTCCGACCAGCATCTGCATCTGGTAGGCCACCAGGCCCGCGTCGACCGACTCCCCGGCCACCACCGCCAGGTGCGCCCCGGCCCCGGCGGCGACCACGAACAGGTAGCCGCCGCCGTACTCGATGACGATCTGCCGGGTGCTGCCGTCGCCGAAGCCGGTGGCCACGCCCCGGGACAGCGACTGCAGCCCGGAGCAGGCGGCGGCCAGCCGCTCGGCGTCGTCCCGGTCGATCCGGGGGCTGCGGCCGATCTCCAGACCGTCGTTGGACACCACGAGGGCGTGCCGGACCTCCGGTACGGAGACGATGTCGGCCAGCAGCCAGCCGAGGTCAGGGTTGGTCGTCATGCGGTTCTCCCTGGGGGGAAGCGGGGAATACGTCGGGGCGGTCCGGGGCGGACCGCCGGTCCTGCTGGGCGGCGATGCGGCCGTCCGCGGTGCCGTTCTGGAACAGCGACATGAAGGCTTGGGCCTCCCGGGCCGAGCGCGGCGAGACCGTCGGCTCCTGGGGGAACGCGCGCTGCGGGGTGCCGCCCCGGCGGTTGCTCCGGCGCGGCAGCGGGGGGACCGCGGACGGCGGGGTCGGACCGGTCCGGGGGGAGACCGGGCGGGTGGGCAGGGCGCCGGGCTCCTGGGGCGCGCGGCCCCGGTCGGCCTGCGGGCGGGTCGCGGCCGGCCGGGCACCCGGCTCGGCGGGCCGCGGGGCGGGCAGTCCGTGCTGCGGCAGCGGGTCGGTGAGCAGCGCGTTCGGCAGCAGCACCACCACCCGCACGCCGCCGTACGGGGACGGGGTGGAGTGCACGGTGACCCGGAAGCCGTACTGCCGGGCGAGCAGGCCGACCGCGGCCAGGCCCAGCTGCGGGACCTCGCCGATCCGGGAGACCTCCAGCGAGCCGCCGCCGGCCAGGGCGGCGGCGGCCTTGGCGACCGTCACGTCGGTCATGCCGATGCCGCAGTCGTCGATCTCGATCACGGCGCCGTTGTGCACCGGCATCAGCGTGACGTACACCTGCGAACTGGGCGGCGAGTAGCGGGTGGCGTTGTCCAGCAGCTCGGCCACCGCGTGGATCAGCGCCTCGGCGGCGGCGCCGAGCACCGCGGTGTCCACCCGGCTGTGCACCACGATCCGCTGGAACGGCAGGATCCGGCCCTGGGCGCCCCGCACCACGTCCTCCAGCGGGACGGGCTCGGGCCAGGTCCGGCCCGCGCGGGAGCCGCACAGCACGGCCAGGGTCTGTGCCAGGCGGGCCTGTTGGGCGGCGGCGTGGTCGGCCCGCAGCAGGCCGTCGAGCAGCACCGGGTCGTCGTGGGTGCGCTCCATCTCGTCCAGCCCGGCCTGCTGGTCGTGCGCCATCACCAGGATCCGGCGGGCCACGTTGAGGAAGGCCCGGCGGGTCGCCGCGTTCATCTCCTGCTCGTGCAGGGCGGCTTCGGCGCCCGCCCGGCGGTCGGCCAGCTCGGCCGCCAACTGCTCCCGGACCGCGTCGAGTTCGCGCTCGCTGCGGGCCAGCCGGGCGCGCAGGGTGCGGGTGACGGCACGGGAGCGGGCGGCGGCAGCGAGGGAGAGGAGGGCGAGCAATGCGGCTGCTGCCAAGCACCATTGAGTGGTCGTCACACGCGGAGTTTATGGTGGTGTTACTACTTTCGTATGAACGGTTCCAGCTTTCGCTGTTCAGATTCCGTCAATTTCGGACAGGTCGGACAGTTCGGCGCCGCGATCAGGTAGCGACCCGGTGCAGCAGGAGCAACGCCACGTCGTCCGGCCGGACTTCACGCTCCGTCACGTTCAGGGTCAGCAGGTCGGCCAGCCGCTCCAGCGCCTCCGGCCGCTCCAGCCGGCCCGCCCCGCCCGCCTCCGCCGTCCACAGCTCCAGCCCGCCCAGCATCCGCTGCACCGACTCGTCGTAGTCCTCGTCCCGGACCTCCACCAGCCCGTCCGTGTAGGCCAGCAGCGTCTCGCCCGGCTCCAGCCGCGCCTCGGCCGGCGGGTAGCGCACCCCCGGCAGCACGCCCAGCGGCGGGCCGCCCGGCAGGGGGAGCTCCGCCGCCCCGGCCGCCCCGATCCGCACCGGCGGCGGGTGCCCGGCCCGGGCCGCCCGCAGCAGCCCGGTCGCCGGGTCCAGCACCACGTACAGGCAGGTGGCGAACAGCTCGGTCTCCATCCCGGCCAGCAGCCGACTGGTCCGCTCCAGCGTGGTCGCCGGGTCGTGCCCGTCCGTCGCGTACGCCCACAGGCCCGAGCGCAGCTGGCCCATCACCGCGGTCGCCTCCGCGTTGTGGCCCTGCACGTCGCCGATCACCAGTCCGACCCGGCCGTCCGGCAGCCGCAGCAGGTCGTACCAGTCGCCGCCGATCTGCATCCCCTCGGTGGAGGGCAGGTAGCGCGCCGTCGAGGAGATCCCCGGCAGCGACGGCAGCGAGCGCGGCAGCATCGCCCGCTGCAGCTCGCTGGCCCGCTCGTGGTGCACGTCGTACAGCCGGGCCCGCTCCAGCGACTGGGCCAGGATGCCCGCGAACGCCGAGTACATCGTGCGGTCCTCCCGGCTGAAGGACCGCTCGGTGGCGAAGGTGATCAGGCAGGAGCCGACCTGCCGGCCCGAGGCCACCAGCGGCAGCACCGTCCAGGCGGCCGGCGCCTCCGGGCCGCGGCGCGGCTGGCCCGGCTCGCTGAACAGCGGCGTGGCCCGGGCCAGCACGTGCTCCATCACCCCGCCGGCCAGGTCGTGCAGCCGGTTCAGCTCGGCCCGGTGCGGGCCGCCGAACACCGCGGGGGAGACCGGCATCAACCGGCCCTCGTCCACCAGGTCCAGCACCACGCCGGCCGCGCCCAGCGCCGGGCGCGCCACGTCGGTCAGCGCTGTGGTCACCTCGCGCACCGTCACCGCCCGGGACAGCGCCCGGGTCAGCGCCAGCAGCAGCGTGGAGCGCGCCCCCGCCGCCGCGGCCGCCGCGGAACCGCCGGTCGGGCCGGGCCGCCACTCGCGCCCGATCAGCAGCCCCGCCGTCCGCACCGGCCGCCGGTGCACGTCCAGCATCACCTCGCCCGCCTCGTCCACCTGCCAGGGCGTACCGTCCGGCCGCACCACCCGGTACGAGATCCGGTACGGGCCTCCGGTCGCCAGCGCCTCGGCCAGCCCGGCCTGCACGTCCGGCAGGTCCTCCGGGTGCACCACCTCCGCCAGCTCCGGCGCCCGGCCGGTCGCCCCCGGCGGCGGCAGGCCCACCACCCGGTACGCCTGCGCGTCCCACAGCGTCTCGCCGGTCACCACGTCCCGCTCGAACGCCCCGGCGCCCGCCGAGCGCACCGCCAGCGACAGCAACTCGCCGTCCGGGGAGGGGAGTTCGGCCCGCGGGCCGTCCGAGGCCGGATCGGCCGCGTGCACGTGGTCCAGCAGGTGCGCGAGCCGGTGCGCGGCCACGTCGGCGAAGGTCTCCAGCAGTTCGACGTCCCGCCGCGGGACGGCCCCGCGGTGGGCCAGTGCCAGCGCCAGCGAACCCACCGGGCTCCCGTCCACCACCAGCGGCAGCACCGCCAGCGCGACCAGGCCGGTGCCCAGGCCCGCCGCCGTGTTCGGGTAGTCCGCGCTGGTCTGCTGCGGGCTCAGCAGCACCGGCTCGCGCCGCCGCAGCGCCAGCGCAGCGGGCAGCTCGCTCTCCGGGTCGACCACCCCGTACTTGTGGTGCACCCACTCGGGCAGCTCGTGCGAGGCGATCAGCCGCAGCGTCCCGCCGTCCAGCAGGTAGAGCGCCGAGCCCTCGCCGGTGATCCAGGCCGGGCCCTCGGTCAGCAGCGCGGCCAGCAGCTCGGCCGCGCTCGACGCCCGCAGCAGCGCCCGCACGCACCGCAGTTCGGTGCGGCTGGCCCGGCGCGGAGAGCTCTGGTCCATGGGAAGCGCCCGGCCCTTCCGGTCGACGTGCCAGTGCTGACCATCTTATGGACGCACCGGGCGACCGGGCGCTTTCGCGACACGTGGGGAATCCGCGGCATTTCCGACACCTTGCCAGTGGCGCCGGGGCCGACGGCGGGGTTGCCGGGGCCGGAGGCGGCTACTGGCCGTCGACCTCGCCGTAGCCGCGCTGCGGACGCGCCTCGACCGGTCGCAGCGAGCGCAGCCCGCGCACCACCGCGACCCCGCGCAGCAGCGCCGCGCCCCAGCCCGCGTCCTGCGGGGCGGCCGCCGGGCGCGGGGCGCCGGGCGCTCCGTCCGGCGCCGTCCGGGGAGCCGGGATCAGTCCCGTGCCGGGCTCGATGTGCTGAGTCGCCTGCGGCATGTTCCTGATCCTCCGTGCTTGTCGGTCACACCCGTGGAAGGTCTCCACGCGGTATGACTTCCCGACCGAAGGACAGTGTTACGCACCAGTGGTGTCGAAATGGTGGGGACGAGGTTGCGAAACGGTGTGGACGGCGCGCGACCAGCGCGTTCGTCCCGCGGCCCGGCCTCCCGCCGTTCCGGCCTCCCGCCGTTCCGGCCGCGGTCCCGCGGCCCCCGCGGCTCAGGCCCCCGGCTGCTGTTCGGCCACGGTCTGCGTGAAGTCCTCGTCCAGCGCCGTGTCCGGGGCGGAGACGGCGTCCTTGAGCGGGCCGAGCCCGCGGTGGTGCTCCGGCGCGGCGTGCGCACTGGGAGCGGTGAGGGAGGCGACCACGCCGACGGCGAGCGAGGCAAAGGCGAGCATGCTGCGCTTCTTCATACCGTGGAGAACGCGGCACCGCCCCGGGAGGTCACGGCCCCTCCGCACCCGGCCAGTTGGCCAGCCCCTCGACCAGCACCCCGGTCAGCCGCTCCAGCGTGACGTCCGTCCCCTCGGCGAGCTGGAACGCCCCCGCCGTGGTCAACGAGGCGTACCCGTGGGCCGCCGCCCGCAGCGTCCGCACCGCGTGCACCGCCTCCGGGCCCGCCAGCCCGTAGCCGCGCAGCACCGCGAACAGCACCCCCACCAGCCGCTCGGCGGCCGCGACCAGCTCCGGGTCCGGGTCCGGCACCTGCGGCAGCGCCGCGTACCGCCGCGGGTGCCGCAGGGCGTACGAGGCGTACGCGGCGAGCAGGGCGCGGACCGCGCCGTCCCGGGAGTGGCCGAGGACGGCGGCGGCCAGGTGGTCGGCCAGCTCCTCGGTGGTGCGGACGGCGACCAGGCGGCGCAGTTCGGGCAGGCCGCCCGCCACGTGCTTGTACAGCGAGGGGGTGGCGACCCCGGCCTTGGCGGCGACGGCGGACAGGGTCAGCGCCTCGGCGCCGCGTTCGTCGATCAGGTCGAGGGCGTGGTCCACCACGGCGGCGGTGGAGAGTCCGGCGCGGGGCATCAGCGGGTGACCTCGTCGTTCAGTGCGGGCAGTGCGGGCAGTTCGGCCAGGAAGGGCAGCAGGGCGTCGGCGACGGCCTGCGGGCGGCCGGCCATCGGGTAGTGGCCGGCGCCCTCGATCATCACCTTGCGGCCGCGCAGCGCGGCGGCCTGCCGGTCGGCGACCAGCTCGGGGTCCGGGAAGTCGGGGTCCTTGCTGCCCATCAGCACCAGCGCGGGCACGTCGACGGCCTCGCACCAGCCGACCGGGGCGGAGTCGCCCTTCAGGTAGCCGCGCAGGGCCGCCTTGCGGGCGGGCTCGCGGAGCATCCGCGCGAGGTCGGCCCGGTACTCCTCGAAGTCGGCGGGCCGGGCGTCGGCCGGGTAGTAGAACTTCTGCATCGAGCCCCACAGGCCCGGGAAGGCGGTGACCAGCGGGGCGGCCAGGCCGAACAGCGCCTTCTGGAAGGCGTTCAGCGGCAGGTTCTCGATGAAGGCGTCGACCAGCACCACCCCGCCGGTCCGCTCGGGGGCGAGCGCGGCGGCCCGGACCACGGTGGCGCCGGTGTACGAGCTGCCGACCAGCACGGCGCCGCGCAGGTCCAGGTGGGCCAGCAGGGCCACCAGGTCCTCGGCGATCGCGGCGGGGGAGTGGTCGGTGAAGCCGGTCGAGGACTCGCCCGTGCCGCGCAGGTCCATGGTGACCACCCGGTGCCCGGCGGCGGACAGCAGCGGGGCGAGGTGGCGGTAGACGGTGCGCCGGTCGAGCATGCCGGGCAGCAGGACGACCGGGACGCCGGAGCCGGGGGTGTCGTCGTAGGCGATCCGGCCGCCGGTGACGTCGAGGTACTGGGTGGTGGTGCCGAGGGTGCTGTGCATCGCGGGCCTCCTGGGCGGGCGTCGTCCGGCGCTCCGGGCTCTCGGTGCCCGGCTGCTTCCGATAGCCATAAAGCTAAGGCTAATAGCCTTAGCCGTCAAGCCCCGGCCGACCCCGATGTCCGGCCGACCCCGGACGCCCGGCCCGCCCCGATGCCCGGCCCGCCCCCGGCGCCCGCTCAGATCCCGTCCACCTTGAACGGGTCGTGCTCGGAGAGCAGCTTCTCCAGCCGGGCCTGGTCGACCCGGCTGGTGATCGCACCCTCCTCCTGGCGGTCGCGGATCACCTTGGCCAGCGTGAACGCGGAGGTGATCTCGTAGAGCAGGCCGACGGCGAGGAAGGCGCGCATCCAGGCGCTGACCGGCAGGTAGGCGATCCCGAGGACCAGGGCGACCGTGGCGAACGCGAAGGACGCGACGGCCTGCAGGAAGTAGGCGGAGGTGGTGCGGTGCGGCACGGTGGCTGTCATGGGCCCAGGGTCCCGCCGGGCCGCGGTGGGGTCGTGAGTACGGATACTCAACCGCCCCGTCACGTTCCGTCATGGCCGGATCCGGGCGGCTTGGCGAACCGTCACAAATCGCCCATAGGGCGTCAGGAAAGTTTCACTGCACCTCGGTAGGCGCTTGGAATCATGGGGTCCATAGGATTAACGTTTGATAACGCAGCGCGGTCGGCAACGCCGTAACCATGCGGCACCGTGCGCCACGCCTAATCCACCGGATCCGCCCCCGCGGCGGGTCCAGGAGCCGGGGAACCACGTTCCACCGGGGTGAATCGGGACGGCCCTGGGCCCGACCGTAGGAGACCTTCCACCTCCGAACCCGTCAGCTAACCCGGTCGGCGGCAGGGAAGGAAGGAGCGCGCCCCCGTGGCGTCGACCCACACCGAGAGCACCGTCGGGACCCAGTTGCTCGACCACCCGGTCGAGGCCGAGCCCCTCCGGCACCGGCTGCCCCGCCAGGCCCGCACCGGCGCCCCCCTGCTGGGCGTCACCGCGATGACCGCCGCGCTCGGCGCCACCGGCCTCACCGCCGCCCCCGCCCGGGCCGCCGCCCCGGTCCCCGCCCCGGCCCCCGTCACCGCCGCCGACGCGGCCCCCGACGGGCAGCACGCCGCCGACCCCGGGCTCGCCCTCGCCGCCCGCATCCTGCAGCAGGCCGACGGGCAGCGCACCGCCACCGAGGAGTCCGCCCGGCTCGCCGCCGCGCAGGAGGCCGAGGCCAAGCACGCCGACCGCCGGGCCGGGGCCGGGGCCGCCGCCGACGGGAGCGCTCCCGACGGGAGCGCCGTCACCGGGAGCGCCGTCACCGGAAGCGCCGTCACCGGGAGCGCCACCGACCGCTCCGCGCCCGCCCTGCCGGTCGCCGACTACCGGCTGACCGAGCAGTACGCCCCGGCCGGCGCGCACTGGGCCCACCTGCACACCGGGCTGGACTTCGCGGCCCGCACCGGCGCCCCCGTCACCGCCGTCACCGGCGGCACCGTCACCGCCGCGGGCTGGTCCGGCACCCACGGCTACCGCGTCATCCAGACCCTCCCCGACGGCACCGAGGTCTGGTACTGCCACCTCTCCCGGATCGCCACCGCCTCCGGCCCGGTCGCCCCCGGCACCGTCCTCGGCGCGGTCGGCAGCACCGGCAGCGCCACCGCCCCGCACCTCCACCTGGAGGTCCGCCCGGCGGGCGGCGCCCCCGTCGACCCGCTGCCCTGGCTCCACCACCTCGGCCTCCGGCCGTAACCCGCCGGGGGCGGGGCCGCGGCGGCCTCAGCTCGCCTGGCCGGTCGGCATGACGGTGACCTGCTGGAGGTTGACCCGCGGCGGCAGGGCGGCCAGGAAGCCGACCGTCCGGGCGATGTCGCCGGGGACGAGCCACTCCATCGTCTCCCTGGACCCGGCCAGCCAGTCCAGCGCCCCCTGGTCGGTCACGTGGTCCTGGAGCTCCGTCCCGACGATGCCGGGCTCGATCGTCGAGACGCGGACGTGCTTCGCGCCCAGCTCGGCCCGCAGGTGGCGCGAGAGGTGGGTGACGTAGGCCTTGGTCGCGGAGTAGACGGCGAAGGTCGGGAAGATGTTCTGCGCCGCGATCGACGAGGTGTTGACCAGGTCGGCGACGCCGCGCTCGGCCGCGGCCGCGACCAGCTGCGGGGTGAACGCCCCGATGACGTTCATCAGGCCGGAGACGTTGAGGTCGATCTGCCGCTGCCACTGGTCCACGGCCAGCTCCTCGACCGGCGCCGGGAGCATCACCCCCGCGTTGTTGAACAGCAGGTCGGCGCCGCCCAGTTCGGCGGCGACCCGGTCGGCGGCCGCCCGCACCGCGGCCCGGTCGGTGACGTCGGTGGCGATCGCCACGGCGGTGCCGCCGGAGCGCTCGATCCGGGCGGCCAGCTCGGTCAGCCGCTCGGCGCGGCGGGCCAGCAGGACGACGCGGGCGCCGAGCCCGGCGAGCTCCTCGGCGGTGGCCTCGCCGATGCCGCTGGAGGCGCCGGTGACCACGGCGGTGCGGCCGGCCAGGGGCTGCGGGGCGGGAGAGGTGACGGTGTGCGTGGACATGGTGCGCCTTCCTTGCAGGACGGGGGAGTTGCGGCGCCGGAGGTTCCGGCCGCTGTTCCAGCACACCAGCTCGGCGGGCCCGCGGACGGCCCGGAGCGGACCCTGCGCCGACTGGTACCGCCAGGGCCACCCAGGGCCCGCCGGAGCGCCCCCGCAGCCCGCACACTTGGTCCATGGAACGCAGCAGGGAAATCGCCGACTTCCTCCGCACCCGGCGCGCCGCGGTCGCCCCCGAGCTGGCCGGGCTGCCCGCGGACGGCCGCGCGCGGCGGGTGCCCGGCCTGCGCCGCGACGAGGTGGCCCGGCTGGCCGGGGTCAGCACCGAGTACTACACCCGCCTCGAACAGGGCCGGGCCGGACGCCCGTCCACCGAGGTGGTCCAGGCGCTGGCCCGCGCCCTGCGGCTCGACCCCTCGGAGCGCGAGCACCTCGCCGACCTGCTGCTCCCCGCCGAGCACGCGGCCCGCCGCGCCCCGGAACGGCCGCAACGGGTCAGGCCGGGGCTGCACCTGATGCTGGAGACCCTCGCGCACGTCCCGGCGTTCGTCATCGGTCGGCGCACCGACGTCCTGGCCGCCAACCGGCTGGCCCGGGAGGTCCTCGTCGACTTCGACGCGCTCCCGGCCACCCGCCGCAACCTGGCCCGCTACTACCTGCTCGACCCGCAGGCCCGCGACCGGGTCGGCGACTGGGCGACGATCGCCGCCGAGACCGTGGCCATGCTCCGGCTGGAGGCCGGCCGGCACCCCGACGACCGCAGGCTCGCCGAGCTGATCGGCGAACTCACCCTGCGCTGCCCGGAGTTCCCCGCCTGGTGGAGCGACCACCGGGTGCTCCGCCGCACCCACGGCGCCAAGCACTACGTCCACCCCCTGGTCGGCGACCTGCACTTCTCCTACGAGTCCTTCCAGGCCCCCGGCGACCCGGACCAGACGCTGTGCGTCTACTCCGTGGAACCCGGCTCCTCCACCGCCGACGCCCTGCGCCTGCTGGCCGGCTGGACCGCCCCGGCAGCCCCGGCAGCCCCGACCGCGACCTGACGCCGGGCCGCCCCCGGCCCCCGCCGGGCCGCCCGGCCGAACGCGGCCAGCGCGAACAGCAGGCCGCCCGCGAGGAAGAACGGCTCGTACAGGAAGGTCGCGAAGCAGGTCATTGCGTCCAGGTCGGCGGCCGACCGCCGGCCGAGGGCCAGGGCCGCCCAGTCCGGCACCGACGGGGCGGCGTGGACGATCAGCAGCAGGGCGGTGGCCCGGGCGGCGAGCAGCAGGCGGCGCCGCGGTATTCGGGCGCCCCACGGGCTGACCAGGGCCAGGGCCGTCGCGGCCGCCGCCGCGCACAGCGGCACCGCGGCGACGTCGACGACCAGCAGCGGGGTGTTGTCCAGCACGGACAGCTCGTCGGGCAGGCCGACCCGGCCGCCCAGCAGCCAGTACAGGTGCACCAGCGCGAACAGGGCGGACCAGGCCGCGGCGGCGCGGGCGGCGAGGACGGGGAGCGGCGATCGGGTCATGGCGCAAGCCTGCCCCGGGCGAACGGACCCGGGGATCCTCCGTACGGCCACGGTTGACGGACCGTCAGGACGACTGCGGGGTCGTCCGATCGGACGACCCCGCCGTCCGGGAACCCTCAGTACTCCTCGGGGGCCAGCTCCGGGAACTCCTCCAGGAGCAGCCGCGGCAGCCCCGGGACGGTCCACTCCCCGCACAGGTCGATCGCGGCCTGCGCCACCGCCTCCTCGAACTCCTCGAAGCCGCCGGAGAGTTCGACGGGCATCGGCAGGCCGCGGGCGGACCGCTCGGCCAGGTTGCGGTAGCTGCGCCGCATCAGGCCCTGCTCCAGCAGCCGCCGCGCCCCGTCCGTGGAGACCCCGACCAGCAGCGGCCGCCCCGGCTGGTCCCAGTTGCCGTCCCCGTCCAGGCCCGGAACCCGGTCGAAGGCGGCGTGCCGCTCCTCCTCGGACCGTTCGCGGAACGCCGCCAGCCACTCCCGGACCGGGCCGGGGTCGTCGACCGGCACCCCGTCCGCGCGCAGCAGCAGCGCGTACAGCCGGGGCCAGGTCACCAGGTCGGCGCGGCGCAGCAGGGAGAGCAGCACCTCGCCCTGCCAGTCGGTCTCGGCGCGGAGCTTCTCGGCGCGCTTGGCGTTCAGCCGCCGGGCGGCCCGCTGCCACGCGATCAGCATCCGCACCGCCGCGGGGTAGGCCGCCGGGTCGCCGTCCGGCTGGACGTACAGGTGCAGCTGCTCGTACAGCAGGCGCTCCAGCACGGGGGAGGACAGCTCGGGCAGGCCGTCGTGCAGCCGGGCCCCGCCCAGCTCCAGCAGCGTCAGGACCGTCCGCACCGCCGCCTCGGGCACCGGGTCGTGGCCCTCCGCGACCGCCCAGTCCAGCAGGTCGGCGGCGCGGGTGCGGGGCAGCAGGTGCAGGTCTTCGTCGTCCACCCCGGTACGGTAGCCGGTCCCCGGAGGGGCGCCCGGTAGGGTCGGCGGTCATGGAGACCCTCCGGCTCGTCGGCCCCCGGCTCACCCTGCGGGAGTACCGGCACACCCCGGAGGAGGTGGCCGCCCTGCACGCCGTGCACGGCGACCCCGAGACCGTCCGCCACCTCCCGTTCGGCGCCCGGGACTTCGAGGACTGCGCGGACCAGGTCGAGCTGTACCTCGAAGCCGCCGAGGAGGACCCCCGCACGCACTACCGGCTGGCCGTCGACGACCCCGCGGGCGACCCGATCGGGCAGGCCGCGCTCACCCGCGAGGGCGAGCACGCCGCCTGGCTCGGCTGCGTCCTGCGCCGCGACACCTGGGGCCGCGGCCACGCCGCCGAGGTGACCGCGTTGCTGTGCGGGTTCGGCTTCGGGGTGCTGGGCCTGCACCGGCTGGCGGCCCGCTGCGACCCCGCCAACACCGCCTCGGTCAGGGTCCTGACCAGGGCGGGGTTCCGCTACGAGGGCCGGGTCCGGGCCGACTCGCACCGGGACGGCGTCTGGCACGACGCGCTCCAGTACTCGCTGCTGGCCCCCGAGTGGACCGGCCCGCCGTGGGCGGCGGGGGAGCGGGCTCCAGGACGGGAGGGGGGTTAACCCCACCACGAAGTCGGCGGCAGGCTCCATTACGCCGACCCGGTCGGGACGGGCAGATTGGTACCCGTGCCCGGCACCGCCGACCGGCGGCGCCGCCCGACGAACCGAAGGACCGCGGATGTCCACCGCTGCGTACCCCGCCTCCGACCTCGGCGGCCACCACGACCGGCCCGGGTTCTGGCGCGCCCCCTTCTCCCCGCAGACCTTCCGGGAGTTCGGCTACGCGCTGACCGGCCTGCCGATGGCCGTGCTCGGCTTCTGCCTGGTCGTCCCGCTGTTCAGCGCCGGGCTCGGCCTCGTCGTCACCGCCCTCGGCCTGCCCGTCCTCGCCCTGCTGCTGACCGTCGCCCGCGGCCTCGGCGCCGCCGAGCGGCTGCGGATCCGCACCCTGTTCGGGGAGGAGCTGCCCGCCCCGCGGGCGCTGACCGTCCGCCGGGAGGGCGCGTGGGGCCGGATCACCGCCCGGCTGGCCGACCCGGCCGGCTGGAAGGCCGTCCTGCACCAGGTCGTCATGTTCCCCTGGGCGATCGTCAGCTTCGCCGTCTCCGTCACCTTCTTCGCCCTCGGCTGGGCGCTCGCCCTGTTCCCGCTCTACCAGTGGGTCTTCGCCCGCTACACCTCCTGGGACGGCTACCGGGTCGCCGACTGGACCGGCTCGGACGGCGTCCACCACGTCTACGAGATCAACTCGGTCCCGCAGATCGCCGGCGTCTGCCTGCTCGGCCTGGCCGTCCTCTTCCTCACCCCGCAGCTGATCCGCGGCCTCACCGGCGTCAACCGCTTCGCCGCCCGCGCCCTGCTCTCCACCGACGACTGATCCCCCTCCGCACCCGGCACCGCTGGACGTGCGACACCCCCGGGCCCGTGGTCGGATGACCACGGGCCCGGGCCGCACCCCGGGCCCGCCGAACGTCCGGAGGCCCGCATGCACCCGACCGCCCCGCCCCGGCCCCAGGCCGCCCCGCCGGTCCTGGTCACCTCCCGGCCGCTCGACGAGTACTGCGCCTCCTTCGGCCTCACCCGCGCCCAGCTCGGCCACCTGCCCGGCCCCGTCCTCGACTGCCCCGGCGGCGCCGCCGCCCTCGCCGCCGAGGCCCGCGCCCTCGGCTGCGAGGTGCTCGCCGCCGACCCCGGCTACGCGCTCGGCCCGGGCCGCCTCGCCGCGCTCGCCGCCGACGGCCGCGCCGTCATGGCCGACGCCATCCGGCGCGACCCCCGCCGCCACCTGCCCGCCGACCGCAGGCACCGCCCCGAGAAGTACCTGCGCAGCTGGGACCGCGCCCGCCGCCTGTTCGCCGCCGACGCCACCACCCACCCCGAGCGCTACGTCGCCGCCGCGCTGCCCCGCCTCCCGTTCGCCGACGGCACCTTCGCGCTCACCCTCAGCTCCTACCTGCTGTTCGCCTACCCGGCCGTCTTCGGCCCCGCGGAGCAGCTCCGCGCCCTGCGCGAACTCGCCCGGGTCACCGCCCCCGGCGGCGAGGTCCGGGTCCACCCGCTGTACGACGAACGCGGCCGCCCCTGCCCCCACCTCACCGAGCTGCGCGCCGCGCTCCGCCACCACGGCGTCACCAGCCGCGTCCTGGCCACCCCCGGGACGGGTCGCCGCACCGCCCGCGTCCTGGTGCTGCGCCCGCGGGCCCCCCGCGGCGCACGCGGCGGGCACCGCGCGCCCGGGAACGCAGACGGCCCGCGGGCTGCTCCTCGGGCCGCCCCCGGAGGGACGGCGACCGAGGCACCGGGGATGTACCGGTGAGCCCACGGGCCGGGTGACTGCTGGGAATTCGCCTGAGCCGGAGACCGAACGGCCTCACCGCTGCACAGGCAGGGGCGGCTCTAGCGAGCAGCCACCTCACGCATCCTGAAAGAACTCAACTCAGGATCACCTCCTTTCAGTGTGCCGCCACCATAGGCACCGTCCCCCGCGACGGGCAACGGATTTATTCGACGGATCCGCGGCGGGCCGGTACGGCGGCCCGCGGCCGGGTACGGCGAAGGCCCGGAGGCGGTGCCTCCGGGCCTTCGTGCCACTGAGTAGCGGGGACAGGATTTGAACCTGCGACCTCTGGGTTATGAGCCCAGCGAGCTACCGAGCTGCTCCACCCCGCGTCGGTGAACACCACCCTACCCCACCGCGAGGGCACCGGTGTCCCGATGATCACCGGCACCCCGGAGGCCGATCCGCGGCCGGGTACGGCGAAGGCCCGGAAGCGATGCTTCCGGGCCTTCGTGCCACTGAGTAGCGGGGACAGGATTTGAACCTGCGACCTCTGGGTTATGAGCCCAGCGAGCTACCGAGCTGCTCCACCCCGCGTCGGTGAACACGACTCTACGTGAGGCCCGCGGGAAAGGGAAATCCATTTCCCGCCCGGGCGTCCGCGCAGCTCAGGACCCGCCCCCGGAGCGGTCGGCTGCCGGGTGCGGCGGGTCCGCGCCCACACCGCGAAGCACACCAGTGCGGCGAAGCACGGCACCATCACCAGCCCGTACACCAGCAGGAAGCCGTCCGTGCCCAGCCCGGCGGCCGCGTTCCACACCCCGTGCAGGCCCATCGCCAGCAGCAGGCCCAGCGGTGCGCCCGACCGGGCGAGCCAACGCCGGGCGGTGGTCAGGGTGAGGGCCAGGCCCAGCCCGGTCAGCGCGGTGAACAGCGGGTGCGCGAACGGCGAGAGCAGCGCCCGCAGGACGAAGGTGTGCACCGTCCCGTCGAAGTCCCGCAGGCTCGGGGTCTCGCCCAGGCCGATCGCGTCCAGCCGGGCCTGCCGGTCCGCGGTGAACGCCCGCCCCAGGTACAGCGCGTTCTCGGTGAACGCGAACCCGCAGGCCGTCACCCCGCCCAGCACCATCCCCGCCGTCAGGGTGCGCGGGGAGGAGCGGGCCCGGCGGCGGCCCGCCGGGGCCGGACGGAAGTGGGCCGGGCCGCCGGTGCCGGGCCGGTGCCGCAGCAGGCGGCACCGGCGGCCGCACGGGCGGCCCGCCCGGCAGCGGTGCCGCCGCAGCGGCAGCAGCAGCACCAGCAGCGCCGAGCCCTTCGCCACCTCCTCGATCAGCGGCGTCGCGAACTCCGCGCCCAGGGTCTCCCCGCGGGCGCCCCGGTGGGCGACCAGGAAGTCGCTGGCCCACCCGTTCGCCAGGATCGCCACCGTGGTCGCGGCGCACGCCCCCCAGGCCAGGCAGAACAGCAGGTGCCGCACCGGCACCCGCGCCGTCCGGTTCAACCAGGCCAGCGACCCCAGCACGAACGGCAGCGGCAGCAGAGCCAGGCCCGACCCCACCAGCAGCCCCGTCGTCCCGGTCTGCCGCTGCACCAGGCGCAGGATCAGCACCCCCGAACCCGCCAGCGCCAACGCCGCCACCGCCGAGGACAGCGCCGGGCGCCGCAACGGCCACACCCGCCGCCACAGCGGCACCGCGGCCGCCCGGCCCGCGACCGGGCCGCCCTGCTGCCCCGGGATCCGCCCGCTCAGCACCCGCCGCCCCGGCGGACGGCCCGGGAGCAGCCCGCCGGACCGGCGCGCGGACGGTTCCGGGAGCGGCCGGGGACCGTCGGGGGGCGTCGGGGGAACGGCGGCCGTGGCGGGCAGGCCGGGGGTGGACCTGCCGCTGGGCGGACTGCTCACCTGCAGCAGCGTAGGGGAAGCCCTCCCTCCGGCGGGAGGGGTCGGAACAATCCGTACCCGCCGGGTGACCTTTCGTCAGCGAAACGGAACCCCGCCCACCGCCTCCGTGACATCTGTCACCGCGGGTCGGTGACGCCCGTTCCTGGGCCGTGACCGGGGTCGGCGGGCAGAGTGGTGACAGCCGCCGGGGGAGGCACCGGGGCGACGGAGAACGACACGGGGGAGAGACCATGAACGGCACCGCGACCAGGACGTCCGCCGAGCAGGCCGAGCAGGTCCAGCAGGCCGGGCAGGTCGGGCAGGCCGGGCAGGTCGAGCAGCAGCCGGTGCCGGCGGCAGTGCTGCCGAGCGTCGCGGAGATGCGCCTGCCGGTCTGGTTCTTCGGCTTCGAGGGCGTCCTGGCCGGGGCCTTCGACCTGCTCCGCGCCGCCCCCTCGGCCTGGCCCGCGCTGGTCGCCCTGGCGGTCGTCAACCTCGGCGTCTCGCTGACCATGATGCGCAGCCGCCTCAAGCTCGCCAAGCTGCTGTGGCGCGGCAAGGGCACCCGCAAGGTGGCCCTCGGCCTGGTCGGGCTGCGACTGGGCAGCCACCTGGTGCTCGGCCTGCTCGGCGCCGCGGTGACCGGCGCGCTCGGACACGTCCTGTTCGCGCTGGTGATGAGCACGGTGACGGTCGCCCTGCTCGTCCACGTGCAGCGGACGTCGCTCGCCGCGCTGGTCGCCGCGGGCAAGGCCACCGCCTGACCGCCGCCCGGCCCGGGAGGGGAGGGTCAGCGGCGGCGGAACAGCAGGTCGTGCACCACGTGGCCCTTGGCCAGGCCCGCCCGCTCGAACTTGGTCACCGGACGCCACTCGGGCCGCGGCGCGTACCCGGGCACGCTGCCCGCCGGGTGCTCCGCCGGGTCCAGCCAGCCCGAACCGTCGCCCTCCGGGTGCAGGTTCTCCAGCTCCGGCGAGGACTCCAGCACCTGCAGCATCTGCTCCGCGTACGGCTCCCAGTCGGTCGCGCAGTGCACCAGCGCGCCGGGGGCCAGCCGGGGCAGCACCAGGTCCAGGAACGAGGACTGGATCAGGCGGCGCTTGTGGTGCTTCGGCTTCGGCCACGGGTCCGGGAAGAACACCCGCAGGCCCGCCAGCGAGGCGTCCGGCAGCATGTCGCGCAGCAGGATCACCGCGTCGCCCGCCGCCAGCCGGACGTTCTCCGAACCGTCCCGCTCCAGGAACTGCAGCAGGTTGCCGTGGCCCGGGGTGTGGACGTCCGCCGCGAGGATCCCCGCGGACGGGTCCGCGGCGGCCATCGCGGCCGTGGTGTCACCCATCCCGAAGCCGATCTCCAGCGTCACCGGCCGTCCCTCGAACAGCACCGGCAGGTCCAGCGGGGTCCCGTCGATCGCCAGCCCGTACCGCTCCCAGCCGCGGTCCAGCGCGCCCGCCTGCGCCTTGGTCATCCGACCACGGCGCGGCTGGAAGCTGCGGATCCGCTGCTCGCGGTGCTGGGCCTCGGTGGCCTTGTGCGGGTACATCGGCGCGGGGTACGCCGCCGGGGCGGCGGAGAGCCGGGCCGACGCGGACAACTGGGTGCTGGGGGCGGAGGAGGTCACAATCGCACCAGTCTAAGGGAGGCCAGGAGCGGGCCCCGGAGGGCGAGACCAGGGACGCGGGGAACCGCGCGGCCAACTGCCGACCGCCAGCAGGATCGCGACGCAGGATGATCACTTGCACTGTCCCGCGATCTTGCTGACGTCCTCCTCCCGCAGCGCGCAGTTCCCCGCCCCCTGGTTTCACCCCGCTCGCAGGGCCGCCACCGCCCGGCGGGCGACCTCGCGGCCGATGCCGAGGGAGGCCGTCGCCGCCGGGGAGGGGGCGTTGAGGACGTGGACCACCCGGCGGGGGGAGCGGGGGTCGTCGGGGTCGAACCCGGCGAAGGCGAAGTCGTCGAGGAGGGTGCCGTCGCGGGCGACCGCCTGGGCCCGGACGCCCGCGGTGGCGGGGACGAGGTCGGCCTCGGTGACGCCGGGCAGCAGGCGGCGGACGGCGGCGGTGAAGGCGCGCTTGGAGAGCGAGCGGTGCAGTTCGCCGATCTCGTAGCGCCAGTGCCGGCGGGCGATCCGCCAGGTGCCGGGGAAGCGCACCGTCTCGGCGAGGTCGCGGGCCCTGAGGGTGCGCCAGTCGTAGCCCTCGCGGGCCAGCGCCGGGACCGCGTTCGGTCCGACGTGGACGTCGCCGTGGACGCCCCGGGTGAGGTGCACGCCGAGGAAGGGGAAGGCCGGGTCGGGGACGGGGTAGACCAGGCCGCGCACCAACCCCCGTCGTTCGGGCGTCAGTTCGTAGTACTCGCCGCGGAACGGCACGATCCGCACCCCGGGGTCGTCACCGGCCAGCCGGGCGATCCGGTCGCTGTGCAGCCCGGCGCAGTTGACCAGCACCGCGCAGCGGACCTCGCCGTGCGGGGTGGTGACGGTGACGCCGTCCGCGCGCCGGGCGATGCCCAGGACGGGCGTGTTCAGGCGCAGTTCGGCCCCGGCCTCGCCCGCGAGGGCGGCGTAGCGGCGGGCCACCTCGGGGTAGTCGCAGATGCCGGTGGTGGCGAGGTGGAGCCCGGCGATGCCGGTGACCTCCGGTTCGTGCGCCCGGATGCCGGCCGGGTCGAGCTCGGTGAGCGGGATGCCGTTGGCCCGGCCGCGTTCGGCGAGGGCGGCGAGGCGGGGGAGTTCGGCGGGGTCGGTGGCGACGATCAGCTTGCCGGTGACCTCGTGGGCGATGCCCTGCTCGCGGCAGAACCCGACCATCTCGCGGGCCCCGTCGGTGGCGTACCGGGCCTTGAGCGAGCCGGGGCGGTAGTAGACGCCGCTGTGGATCACCCCGCTGTTGCGGCCGGTCTGGTGGGTGGCGGGCGCGGCCTCCTTCTCCAGCACGAGGACGCCGGTGCCGGGGTGCTCGCGGGTGAGCGCGTACGCGGTGGACAGGCCGACGATGCCGCCGCCGACCACCAGGACCTGGACGTCGTGCCTCAACCCCGCCACCCCTCAGCTCGGAAGACCGCTCCGATGGTGCCACGGCCCGTCCGCCCGGCGGAGGGCTTCGGGAAGGAGAGCGGCCGGGAAGGAGGGCGGCGGGAAGGGACGGCGGTCGGGAAGGAGGGCGTTCAGGAAGTGGCCAGGACCAGGCGGGCGCGTTCGGTCAGCTCCTTGACGCGCTGCTCGTTCTGGTAGGGCTCCAGGCGGCGCAGCAGTTCGACCACGTACTCGCGGCTGCGGTGCGAGGAGATCCGCCCGGCCACCTCGACGGCCCGTTCCCCGGCGGCGACCGCGGCGTCCAGGTCGCCCGCCTCGGCCTCGGCCATCGCGGAGACCACCAGCCGCAGGCCGTGCGAGCGGACGTAGCCCTCGGTGGGGCGGGCCAGCGCCTCGCGGGTGAACTGGCGGACCTTGGACGGGACGCCGAGGTCGCGGAAGCACTCGGCGGCGTCGGCGGCGAGGCGGTCGTAGGCGAAGAAGTCGATCCAGGTGGGGTCCTGGTCGCCGGGGCGGGCGCGGTCGAGCGCGGCCTCGGCGGCGGCCAGCGCGGTGCCGCAGGCGGCGGCGTTGCCGGCCTTGGCGTGGGCGCGGGCCTCGACCAGGTGGAAGAAGCTCATGGTGCGGGCGGTGGCCAGGCCCCGGTTGCGCTCCAGGGCGGCCTGGGCGAGGTCGACGGCCTCGTCGGGGAAGGAGCGGTAGGCGGCCTGCAGGCTCATCGAGGCGAGCACGTACCCGCCGAGCGGCACGTCACCGGCGGCGCGGGCCAGCCGCAGGGCCTGGATGTAGTAGCGCTGGGCGGCCTCGTGCTGGCCGGTGTCGAAGGCCATCCAGCCCGCCAGCCTGGTCAGTTCGGCGGTGGCGCCGAACAGCGCCCGGCCGACCGCGTCGCTGTACGAGGCGAGCAGCAGCGGGGCGGCCTCGACCCGCAGGCACTCCGGCACCATCGAGGAGCGCCAGTCGCCGCCGCCGTACTTGGAGTCCCAGCGGCGGGCCTCCTGGGCGGCCTCGCGCAGCTTCGCGGCGTCCGCGTGCCCCACCCGGTAGCCGGTCAGGTCGGGGACGGCCTCGCGGGCCACCGAGCCGTCCGCGGGCGTGATCAGCCAGCGCGAGACGGGGGTGGCGTACGCGGCGACCGAGAAGGTGCCCGCCAGGGTGTCGCTCCACCGGCCGCCGCCGGGGCCGCGCCGCAGGTCCAGGTCGACCCGCCACAGCTCGGTCGCGGAGCGGACCGCCTCCGGCACCTCGCGCGGGAACTCCAGGCCCAGTTCGGGCGTGGGGTGCGAGTCGGCGAGGCCGATCTCCTCCAGCGGGACGGGTCGGCCGAGCTTGTTGCCGAGCGCGGTGGCGATCAGGTGCGGCACCGGGCGCTGCGGGACCATCCCCTTGGTGACCCAGCGGGCCACCGAGGTCTTGTCGTAACGGAGGGTCAGGCCGCGTTGCGCGCCCAGGTCGTTGACCCGGCGGGCGAGCCCGGCGTTGCTGATCTGGGCGAGCGCGAGGAGGGCCCCGAGCCGGTCGTTCGGCCCTCGTGAGCTGACGGTCATGGTGGCGGTGGCACCCCCTGGCGACGTCGTGCGCGGATGGCGGCGAGTCGCGACGACCGCGGTACGCCACCGGACTGCTTGCACCTAGCGTAGTCGCCCGCGTTCCGAGGGTTAAGAGGCCGCATTCCGGTTGGCGGGAACGCGCCGCGTCCACGGCGGGCGCCCGGACGCCCGCCGGGTACCCCGGAGGCAGGTGCCGGACGCCCGTGCTCCGGTCCTGTGCCCGCGTGCGCCACCCGTGCTCCCTGGCAGCAGCGGCAGGTGGGCGATTCGCTGAAGCCTGTGGATCGGCCCGCCGTCGAGGACCCGGCGGGCCGGGGGAAACGCTGCCTCGATCCCCGCGGGCAGCTGCGCGTCCGGGAGGGCATGCGGATGCCCTCCCGGGCCGTGCGACGGCTTTCGGCCAACTCCGGTCGAACCGTGACGGTCGCGGCCGTCCCCCGCGCCGTCCTGCCCGGCCACCGGCCCCGCCCCGGACGGGAGTCCGGGACCCGCACGGTCCGGGCCCCGGAGGGGGAGGCCCGGCCCGTGCGTCCTCCCGTGCCCGGTGCCCGAAAGCCTGGCGCTCAACCGCCCCATCGGTGGCACGATGTCTCCTGACGGCGCGCCAACCCCGTACGCCCGCCCCGGGTTTCGCCGCGCGCCCGCAGCACCACAGGTGGAGGCGCGATGCGGTGGCTCACCGGCTGGAGCGGCCTGACCGCCGCCGACCCGACCCTCGCCGCGGTCCGCCCGATCGCCGGCACCCTGCTCTGGGGCGGTCCCAACCCGCTCTGGGCGGTCGGCGACTGGCGCCCCGACGAACTGCGCCTCGCCGTGCTCCGCCCCGGCGGCCCCGCCACCGTCCGCGGCGGCCTCGACCCGGGCGACCCCGCCGACGGCGCCGAGCACGACACCCCCGCCACCCTGCGCCTCGCCGTCGCGGGCCGCTGCGGCGCCACCGACCGCGAGCTCGCCGACGGCCTGGCCGCCGCCCGCGGCGGCGCGCTGCGCCACCTCACCCACTGGCCCGGCAGCTACACCGTCGTGCTGCGGGCCGGCACCCGCTCCACCGTGCTGCTCACCGACCTGTCCGGCGCCCAGCCGGTCTTCCACACCCCGTTCGCGGGCGGCACCGCCTACGCCACCGCCGCCCTCCCGCTCGCCGACCTGGTCGGCGCCCCCGTCGACGCCGCCCACCTGGCCGCCCGGCTCGCCACCCCCGAGACCCCCGAGACGCTCGGCGACCGCACCCCCTACCGGGGCGTGCGCCGCGTCCCGCCCGGCCACGCGCTCGGCATCCGCGGCGGACGGGCCGACCGCACCTCGTACCTGGACGACCCCGCCGAGGAGCGCGCCGAGGCCCCCGCCGTCCGCGAGCTCACCCGCGCCCTGCTGGAGGCCGTCCGCTGCCGGGTCCGCGCCACCGGCCCCGCCGACCGGCCCCGGCTCGGCGTCGACCTCTCCTACGGCACCGCGTCGGCCACCGTCGCCCTGCTCGCCGCCGCCGTCCCGCTGCCGTCCGGGCCCGGCGCCGACGCGGCCCCCGAACGGCCCGCCGCCCGCACCGGCGCGGTCAAGGGCTCCTGGGCCCGCCGCGCCGAACCGCCCGAACCCGAGACGCTGCCCGCCGTCACCCTCGGCGACGCCGAGGGGCTCGCCCTCGCCGTCCACGCCCCCCGGCTGCGCCACCTGGTCGTCCCGCCCGTCGCCCCGTACGCCGACCTCGCCGACCCCCTGGCCGGGCCGCTCACCGACGAACCCGGCCCCGCCCTGGTCGACGCCGCCCGGTACGCCGCCGCGCACCGGCTCGGCGGCGCCGACCACCTCACCGGCCACGGCGCCCGCCAGGTCCTGGACGGCCACCCCGCCCGGCTCGCCGACCTGGTCCGCTCCGGCCGCTCCCTCGACCTGCTCGCCCCGATCGCCGCCCTGGCCGGCGCCGACCGGGCCGCCGCGGGCGCCCTCACCGGCACCCTGCACACCCCCGTCACCGTCCTGCGCGCCGCCCGCCGCCTGGCCCGCACCCGCTACGCCGACGCCCTCGACGACCTGGCCCTGCAACTGACCCTCCGCCAGGAGCCCGTCCCGGGGCGGACGATGGGACGCGCCCTGGCCGCCGACCTGACCTGGCACCGCCCCGGCCCCGCCGCCCACCTGCTCGCCGACGAGCCGCTCGCCGCCCTCGCCCAGCACCTGCGCACCGCCGCCCGCGACAGCGCCCCCACCGAACCCCCCGGCGCCCGCCGCGCCCGCCTCGCCCTGCACCGGCACGCCGCCCACTACCGCACCCTGGTGCAGGCCACCGAACAGCACGGCCAACGCCTGCACGCCCCCTTCCTCGACAACCAGGTCGTCCGCGCCGCCCGCCTGCTCCCCGACGACCTGCGCCTGCAGCCCGGCGCCCGGCCCGCCCTGCTCGCCGCCGTCCTGGCCGGAGCCGGGCGCACCGACCTCCCCGCCGACTGGGGCCGCGCCCCCGGCCCCGACCCGCACGACCCCGCCCGCCGCGGACTGCGCGCCGCCGCCCCCGCCCTCGCCGACCTGCTCGACCGCCCGCTGCTCGGCGAAGCCGGACTGCTCGACACCCCCGCCGCCCGCAAGGCCCTCGCCGCCGCCACCGACCCCGCGCAGACCGCCCCGCCCGGCACCCTCGCCGCCCTCGCCGACCTGCTCGCCGTCGAACTCTGGCTCCGCCGCCTCGCCGCCCGCCGCCCCGGCTCCTCCTGGACCGGCCTGCCCGCGCCGCCCCGCACCGCGCTGGAGACCTGATCGGCCGGGCACGGCCGCCGCACCGCGCTGGAGACCCGACCCGCCCGGCACGGCCGCCGCACCGCCCCGGAAACCCGGCCGCCCCCGGGCGCGGCTGCCCCGCCGCCGGGCGCCCGCTGGGTAGCGTCGAGCACCCCGACCCCTCCCGGAGAGCGCGCCATGACCGCCACCCTCCCCGTCCACCACGAGCCGCCGCCGCCCGGCCCCGCGATCCTGGCGGGCTGCGACGGTTCCGACGCCGCGCTCTGGGCCCTCGACCGGGCCATGACCGAGGCCGAGGCGCACCGCCTCCCGCTGCACGTCCTCGCGGTGGTCAACCCCTCGCCGACCGGCTACCCGCCCGGCATGGCCGACCTCGTCCAGGAGAGCACCGAGCGGCTGACCGAGAGCATGTCCGACGGTCTGCGCCGGGCCGTCGCCACCGTCCAGTCGGCCCGCACCCGCCCGTACGCCGGGCCGCTCACCCTGCACGTCGTGCTCGGCAACGTCATCGACCTCCTGCTGCAGGCCTCCGACGGGCGCCACACCCTGGTCGTCGGCACCCGCGGCAACGGCGGCTTCGCCCGGCTGCTGCTCGGCTCGGTCAGCACCGCGGCCGTGCACCACGCGACCTGCCCGGTGCTGGTCGTCCCGGCGCCCCCGGCCGAGGAGGGCTGAGCGGGGCGACCGGAATGTCCGTGGATGGTTGAGCGTTCACCTTCCGTCGAACGGCCGTCCGGCCCTCCCCCCGACCCCGACAGGAGCCCGCCCCGCCATGAAGGTCGAAATCTACTCGGACATCGCCTGCCCCTGGTGCTACGTCGGCAAGCGGCGCTTCGAGCAGGCGCTCGGGCAGTTCGAGGGCAAGGACGGCGTCGAGGTGGTCTACCGCCCCTACCAGCTCGTCCCCGACGCCCCCGAGCAGGCTCGCCCGCACCGCGAGTGGCTCACCGAGCGCTACGGTCCGCAGGCCCTCGCCATGGACGCCCGGATCACCGAGGTCGGCAGGAGCATCGGCATCGACTACGACTTCGACGCCGCGGTCGAGGTCAACACCTTCCGCGCCCACCGCCTGCTCCACCTCGCCGAGACCGAGTACGGCGCCGCCGTGCAGGCCGCCCTCAAGGAGCGCCTGCTCAGGGCCCACTTCTCCGAGGGCGTCGACGTCGGCGACGTCGAGGCGCTCGCCGACCTCGCCGCCGAGACCGGCATCGACCGCGACCGCGCCGCCGCCTACCTGGCCGGGAACGAGGGCGAGGCCGAGACCCGCGCCGCCCTCGCCGAGGCCCGCGCCATCGGCGTCACCGCCGTCCCCACCTTCGTCTTCGAGGGCAAGTGGGCCGTCCAGGGCGGCCAGGAGGCCGAGACCTTCCTCCAGGTCCTCCGCCAGGTCGAGGCCGAGACCGCCCGGCAGGTCACCCCGATCGCCCCGCCCGCCGCCACCTGCGAGGACGGCACCTGCGCGATCTGAGGCCGGACTCCCGGCCGCTCAGCAGGTGAGCCGGGCCTGCGCCCAGTCCGCCAGGTCGACGACCGGGACGGAGCCGCGGACCGGGGTGACCACCAGGCGGATCGACGTCTGCCCGTCCAGCGGCACGTGGACGGCGACCGGGGGGTCGTCCGCCGACATCGCGGGGGAGCGCCACAGCACCCGGCCGTCGCTCCCCTGCACCGAGAACACCACCTCGCCGTACGTGACGCCGAAGTCGTCCAGTCCGGCGACGGCGTCGAACGAACGGCAGGGCCGGTTCAGGTCGACGGTCACCCGGGAGGGCACCCGGGCCGCCAGCACGTGCTGGTAGCGGGTGCCGTGCAGCCAGGCCGCGGGCCGTTGCAGGACCTGCCCGGCGCCGCGGATGCTCGGGCCGTCGGCCGCGCTCCGGTGGCCGCGGTCCAGCGGCACCTCGTCCAGCCAGAACTGGCGCGCCACCGGGGGCGTGGGCGAGGGCGTCGGGGACGGCGTCGGCGTCGGGGTCGGAGTGGGCGAGGGCGTCGGCGTCGGCACGGGCGGGGGCACCCGGCGCGGCGCGGGCGTCGGCGAGGGCTTGGGCGTCGGAGTGGGTGACGGAGACGGCGACGGTGTCGGCGTGGGCGTGGGCGTCGGGGTCGGGGTCGGGGAGGGCGACGGCGTCGGGGACGGGCTCGGTGGCGGCGTCTCCGGAGCGACGGTGACCGGCGGTGCGGCCACCTGCGCCGCGGGCTCCGGCGAGCCGGTGAGCGCGAACGCGGCGACGGCCGCCGCGACGACGGCGATCCCGGCCGCGATCCCGGCCTTGGCGGCGGTGCCGAGCCCCTCCCCGGCCGCGGCCGCCGCGCCGCCGCCGGAGGACCCGGCGCCCCCGGCCGCCCCCGCCGTCGCGGCCCCGGCCGCGCCCGCGCCCGCCGTCCCCCCGCCGACCACGGCCGCCCCGCCCGCCACCGCGCCGGTGACGGCGGCCCCGCCGACGGCCGCGGCCGCGACGGCGGACCAGCCGGTGCCGAGCCAGAGCAGTGCGCCGCCGGGCAGCACGGCGCGCAGGCCGTGGTTGATGTCGGCGAGCTCCAGGTACGCGGCGGTGCAGCGGGTGCAGTCCTGCACGTGCTTGCCGACCTCCGCGGAGGCGCGCTTGCGCAGCGAGCCGCGGGCGTACGCGCCGAGCCGGTTGGCGTACCCGGCGCAGCCGGACTCCTGGCTGCCCGACACGTGCGCCTGCAGGAACGCGGCGGCCAGCCGGTCGCGGGCCCGGTGGGCCTGGACGGCGGTGGCGTTGGCGGTCTTGCCCAGCATCACGGCGACGGTCTTGGGGGACTCCCGTTCGACCTCGGTGTGCCAGAGCACCACCCGGTCGTCCTCGGGCAGTTCGGCGTACGCGCGCATCACCATGCGCTGGTCGGCGAGGGCGAGCGCCCAGGCGTCGGCGCCGGGGTCGGCGAGGTCGAACTCGACGGTGGCCGCGGAGGCTTCGGCGAAGTCGGTGAAGTCGTCGACCAGTTGCTCGCGCCGGTCGGAGCGGGTCCAGGCGGCGGCCACGTTGCGCACCGCCGTCAGCAGGTAGGCGCGGACGGCGAACTCGGGCCCCTTGCCGGCCTTGAGCGCCTGCAGCGTCCGGGCGAACACCTCGCCCGCCAGGTCCTCCGCGGTGAAGCTGTCCCGGCAGCAGGTGCGGGCGTAGCGGCGGACGGAGTCCGCGTGGCGGCGGTAGATCTCCTCGTACGCGGCGTCGTCCCCGGCCCGGACGCGGGCGGTCAACTCGGCGTCGGAGGGCGGTCGTTCGCCGTCCACCGGGTCGGCGGGGGCGGGCACCACGGCGCGCACCGGGAACTCCTCGCCGATGAACGCCTCGGGGGCGACGCCGCCCTGCCCGGCGGCGGCCTGGCCGGGCACCCGGCCGCCCAGCGACTCCCGGGCCGGGCTGCCGCCCTGGTCCGGGACCTGGCCCGGCGTCTCCAGGCCGGAGCCGAACTCGCCCGCGTCGCCCTGCTCGTCGGGGTTCACCGGGTACCGCCCCGGCGCGCGGCGCACGGCAGGGCCCGCCCCCTGGAGTCGACGGCGGTCACGGTGCGCAACGGGACAATGGCTCCAACCACGGGCAAAGAATGGCATAGCGCAGCGACCACCGGTAGCCGGGTCGGCCCCGTCCCACTCCTCCGGGCCGCCGCTCGCGGATGTGTTCGGAACCCGGCGGCGCAGGCACCGCGCGTACCCGGAACGTTCCGTGCCGCTTCCGTCCCGCCCCGCGCGCCCGGTGGCTCCCCGTCACCCGAACGGCGCGCCACGACCGGCCCGCGGCCGACCCGGCGACGGCCGGCCCGTACGGTGTGCGTCAACTCCCGGCGCGGCGGCGCCGGTCAGGCCGCGCGCAGGCCCTGCAGCAGGATCTGCAGCAGTCGGTGGCCCGCCCCGCCCTCGGTCTCGCCCTCCCGGACCGGGACGGCCGCGGAGGCGTGCACCGGCACCGCGGCCGTCAGCACCAGCACCACGTCCGCCACCGTCACGCCGGGCCGCAGCTCCCCGGCCGCGCCCGCCCGGGCCACCAGCGCCGCCAGCAACTGCAGCAGCAGCCGCGGGTCGGCACTCTGCTCGCCCTCGTCCGCCGCCGCACCGCCGAACGCCCGCAGGTCGCCGCCGCGCTGCTCGGGGACCCGGCCGATCTCCTCCGCGTACCGGAACGCCTCCGGCGGCAGCAGCCGGCCCGCGCCCGAGGCCGCCGCCCGCTGCAGGAAGCCCGCCAGCGCGTCCCACGGGCCGGTCAGGCCGCCGTACAGCGACTCCCGGGCCTGCACGGTCAGCCAGGAGACCTCCTCGGCGGCGATCCGCTGGACCAGCACCTCCTTGCTGGGGAAGCGCCGGTACACGGTGCCCACGCCGACCCCGGCCCGCCGGGCGACCTCCTCCATCGGCGCCCCGTAGCCGAGTTCGCCGAACACCTCGCGGGCGGCCCGCAGCACGCTCTCCAGGTTCCGCCGGGCGTCCACCCGCAGCCGCGAGCCCGCACCCCGCCCCGGCCCGTCCGGTCGCTCGCCACCGCCCGGGTAGCCGTACCGCTCCCGCTCGTCGGGACCGCGCTGCTCCGGCACCACGTCCACCGCGGCCCGTCCGAACGCCGCGACCGGCACCCGCCCCGCCAACTGATCCTGCTCCGCCATGCCAAACCTCCCCCGAGGCACCCCGTCCCGGGCACCCGAACGGCTACTGCGCCCCCTGGTGTGCGCTGCCGACACCGGCCGTGGTCCGACGTCCGCGCACTACCTTCCCCGGTTGGCTCCCGTGCAGTCCGCGTCGACGCCACCAGGTCCAGGACGAAAGGACCGGCACCATCGGCGGTCCGAAGCACAATCCGACCATAGTTCAGGGAAGTTCGCCGCAGAAGTGGACCACTCGTGGCCCCGGACCGGTCCGATCCGGGCCCTACGTGCGGACAAATCCCCTCAGGCGCCACCCCCGGGCCCACGTGAGAGGAATCACAGCCCCGAGCATCCACCCCGGAACGCCGCCCTCCACCCCGACTCGCCGCCCTTTGCCGGACCTTGACGAAGCGTCAGATAGTTCGGAAGTCCCCGCTCCGGCGAAACGGCAACGGTCGGACGTACACCTTCCCGGCGCCACCGCCCCGCTCCGCCGTCGGCGTGACCCGCGCACTCGCACGACAGCCACACACATCACCGAGCCTCACGGGGGCGCGTCCGGGCGAATCGAACCGGTGGAGGGTGGGGGAGCGGCGGCCACGGCGACCGGTCTCCGCTCGGCGACCCGACCGCGGCGCAGAACCGGATCGACACCCCGATCGACCTTCTGATCGACGGGACGACCGGAGCGGATTCGGCCCGATCCGGCCCTGACTGTGGACAAGAGACCACCGGCGGGTGCGTCATAGGGGGAACGTGAAACGGGTCACAGCCCCAGGGCCGGCCGGAGGTGCCCCATTCGAGTCCTGATCATCGGCGGCGGCTGCGCCGGACTGAGCGCCGCGCTGCGCCTCCAACAGCTGCTGCGCGCCCAGTTGAAGGACCGGCGGGTCGAACTGACGATCGTCGAGCCGCAGCCCTACCTGACCTTCCAGCCGCTGCTGGCCGAGGTCGCGGCGGGCTCCATCGACCCGCGCCACGTGGTCGTCCCGCTGCGCACCGCGCTCCCCGACTGCCGGGTGCTCACCGCCCGCGTCACCAGGATCGACCACGCCACCCGCACCGCCTGGGTGGACGCCGCCCCGCGCGGCGAACTCCGGCTGCCCACCGAAGTCCCGTACGACGTCCTGGTGATGGCCCCCGGTTCGGTCTCCCGCACCGCCCCCGTCCCCGGCCTCGCCGAGCACGGGATGGGTTTCGCCACCGTCGGCGAGGCGGTCGCCCTGCGCAACCACGTGCTGGAGCAGCTCGACCTCGCCTCCTCCACCCGCGACCCCGAACTGCGGCACGCCGCCCTGACCTTCGTCTTCGTCGGCGGCGGCTACGCGGGCGTCGGCGCGCTCGCCGAGCTGGAGGACATGGCCCGCACCGCCACCAAGGGCTACCACAACCTCGACCCCGACGACCTGCGCTGGATCCTGGTCGAGGCCAAGGACCGCATCCTCGGCGAGGAGACCCCCGAACTCGCCGCCCACACCCTCGCCGAACTGCGCGAACGCAACATCGACGTCCGGCTCTCCACCACCCTCGAGTCCGCCGCCGACCAGCTGATGCTGCTCTCCGACGGCAGCCGCTTCGCCGCCCGCACCCTGGTCTGGACGGCCGGCATCCGCCCCGCCCCCGTCCTCTCCCTCACGGACCTCCCGCTCGACGGCGCCGGCCGGATCACCTGCCTGCCCACCCTGCGGATCGTCGCTCCCGACGGCACCCCGCTCCCCGACGCGTGGGCGGCCGGGGACTGCGCCGCCGTCCCCGACCACACCGGCGAACCCTGCGCCCCCAACGCCCAGCACGCCCTCGCCCAGGCCAGGCTGCTCGCCGAGAACCTGGCCGCCGACCTGGCCGGCCGACCGCTCACCTCCTACCGCCCCGAACACCCGGCCTGCTCCACCTCGCTCGGCCTGCACCGCGCCGTCGCCCACACCAGGCGCGGCACCCGCCTCACCGGCCGCCGCGCCTGGTGGCTGCACCGCGCCCGCCAACTGCGCCGCCTCCCCACCCGGGAGCGGCGGATCCGGGTGCTGACGGACTGGCTGTTCGGCGGCCTCTTCCCGCGCGAAATCGTTTCGCTGGGCACCATCGAGCACCCCCGGGCCGAATTCGAGTCCGGATTCACCCCCGGCCCCGGCAGCTGACCCCCCGCACTCCCGGCCCGGGAGCGCGCCCCCCGCGTACGCCTGCCGGAACGCGCCGTAGCGGGGTCTCGACTTCCGGAATCACACCGGAGCCTGACAGGATCAACCCGACGGAACCATTACGGCGAGTGCTGCATCACGCACAAAGTGTGATCGTCACACTGCAGCCCTTCACCCCTGCAGGCACCACCCCCATCAGTCCCGAGGAAGCGGCCGACGTTGAACCTCATGCGCTGGAGCGCCCGGCTCACCGGAGCCGCCTGGCGGGCCACCCCCGCCACCGCGGACGAACCCGTCACCGTCCCCGGTCCGCGCGACCCGGCCGTCACCGGCCCCGGCCCCGACCTCCGCGACCCCGAGCAGCTCTACGACCTCCGCGAGGTCCTCCGCCGCCTCCCCGCCCCCGTCGCCCTCACCCACGGCCCCCACCACCAACTCGGCTACGCCAACCAGGCCTACCGCGACCTGTTCGGTGCCCGCACCCCCGGTCGCCCCGTCGCCGAGTCCCTCCCCGAACTCGCCACCCTCGGCGTGCTCCCGCTGCTCGACCAGGTCCTGCGCAGCGGACGCCCGCGCAGCGTGAAGTCCCGCTGCATCCTCGGCCTCGGCGGCAACCGCTACTACAACATCGCCTGCGTCCCGCTCGGCCCCGACCAGAACGCCACCCCCGCCGGGGTCCTGGTCTTCGCCACCGAGGTCACCGACCAGGTCCAGTCCGCCGGACGCCTCCGCGAGGCCGAACGCCGCCAGCGCGAAGCCGCCGTCACCCTCCAGCACAGCCTCCTCCCGCAGAAACTCGAACAGCCCGCCGATCTCCACGTCGCCGCCACCTACCAGCCCGGCGGCGCCGACGCCGCGGTCGGCGGCGACTGGTACGACGTCATCGGCCTCGGCGGCGGACGCACCGCCCTCGTCATCGGCGACGTCATGGGCCGCGGCCTGCGCGCGGCCGCCGTCATGGGCCAGCTCCGCACCGCCGTCCGCGCCTACGCCCGCCTCGACCTCCCCCCGCACGAGGTGATGACCCTCCTCGACGGCCTCGCCATGGAGATCGACGCCAACCAGATCGCCACCTGCACCTACGCGGTCTGGGACCCGAGCACCACCACCCTCGTCTACGCCTCCGCCGGCCACCTCCCCCTCCTCCTCCGCGGCCCCGACGGCACCGTCCTCCACGGCGAGGAACAGAACGGCCCACCCCTCGGCACCGGCGGCGCGGGCCACCTCTCCCACACCCTCCGCCTCCTCCCCGGCACCACCGGCGTCCTCTACACCGACGGCCTGGTCGAACGCCGCGACCAGGACATCGACCAGGGCATCGACCAACTCGCCGGCACCCTCCGCGGCCCCGTCGGCACCCCCGACACCGTCTGCGCCCGCCTCCTACGCGCCCTCGGCGTCACCGCGGAGCACGACGACGACGTCGCGGTGCTGGTCTTCCAGGTGCCACTTGATCCCGAGCCCGCGGGTGTGTAAAGTTCTTCGAGTTGCCTGACAGGGAGCACCGGACACGCATCTGTGTGGACGGTCCCGGGGCGGCCAATCCCCTGGAAAACCAGCTAGCTGATCCGTGACGGGTCGCGTCCTTTTCGCGTCCCCGTTCGTATTTCGCCGTGCGCTTTTCCGGAGATTGCGGCCGATTCGCTTTCCGGAGCGGGGATCGGCTAGAGTTTGAAACGTCGGACGGGCCGTCAGGGCGCGGAAGACGAAAGCGAGTCGGGAAAGAGCACGAGCTCGGATCTGATAAGCTGGGAACACGGAAGAACGAAGCGCCCGGAGATGCGGTCGGAAGGCCGGTCGAAGGAAGCGTCCGTTCCTTGAGAACTCAACAGCGTGCCAAAAGTCAACGCCAGATATGTTGACAT
>NZ_BSSA01000022.1 GCF_030268885.1 Kitasatospora phosalacinea | reverse complement strand
CCAGGATCAAACTCTCCGTGAATGCTTGATTCAACAAAGAGCGGCACAGCAGCCACCGGAATAAGGCGGCCCCGTGCACTGCGTCCTCGCTAGTGTTACTTCAAAAGGAATCTCCAACCCCGACGAGGTCGCCGAGGCCGGGGATGTCAACATATCTGGCGTTGACTTTTGGCACGCTGTTGAGTTCTCAAGGAACGGACGCTTCCTTCGACCGGCCTTCCGACCGCATCTCCGGGCGCTTCGTTCTTTCGTGTTCCCAGCTTATCAGAGGTTTTCGCCACCGTTTCACCGGTGTTTCCTCGAACTCGCTTTCGTTCGCCCCTCTCGGCGCGACTCCGGAACTGTACGGGGACCGGCGGCCGCAAAGCAAATCCGCCCCCGCGCCGGGTGGCGCGGGGGCGGAAGGGGACGCCGGGCGTCCGGAAGGTCAGTGGACCTCGGTGATCTCGGGGCCGCGCGAGAAGGGGTCGATCGAGCCGCCGGCGTACGGCGAATCGGGCTCGGTGGGGGCGGCGGCGCCGTCCGCGACCATCTGGGCGTCCTCGGGGAGCTTGAGGACGATGGGGTCGCGGGGAGCCATGGGGGCCTCGCCGCGGACCACGACGGTCTGGCGGAAGACCTCCTCCAGGAGGCCCGCCATCTCGGGCTGGACGGCCGCCTGGCCGGAGATCACGCCGCGGAGGAACCAGCGGGGGCCGTCGCAGCCGACGAAGCGGACCAGCTGGGCGCCCTGGGTGCCGTTCGGGAGCGGGACGGGGACCTGGGCGCGGAGGTGCCAGCCGAGCGGGCCCTCCTCCTCCTCGACGGCGCCGCCCTGGCTGGTGATGCCGTTGGCGATCTCCTCGCGGACCTCGCCCCAGATGCCCTCCGACTTGGGGGCGGCGAACGCCTGGAGCTGGATGGCGCTGTTGCCCAGGACGAGGGTGGCGGCGACGATCGCGTCACCGGCGACCTCGACCCGCAGCTCCATGCCCTCGACACCGGGGATCAGCAGGCCCCCGAGGTCGACGCGGCCCTCTTCGGGCTTCTCCAGCTCGGAGATGTCCCACGGCCCGTCCGGGCGCGGGGCCGGCGGGAGGCCGACCCGGTCGGCCGGGTCCGGTTCGGTGTCGTTCTCGTTCTCGTTCTCGACGGAACCCTCGACGTCATCGGCCGTCTCGTCGGCGCTGATGGCGTCCTCGGCGAGCTGCTCGACAGCGTCCTCGCTCTTGCGACGACGGAACACGGTCACTGTCCTTCCCGGTCCAAGACCGAATCCAAGACCGAACGCGAATACCTGCTACCTGCTACCCATCGGATCGGCCGAAAACCGCTGCAATCGCACCGCTTCCACCCGCTCGTCAGTGCTGCCCGGCGGAACCGAGGCCGCGGCGCATGCTAGACCGCGGCGTGCCCGCCGGTCGACCCGAACCCGCCTTCGGCGCGGACCGAACCCGGGAGTTCACCCACCTCGTGGAAGCGCGCCTTCTCGACCTGCTGGATGACCAGCTGGGCGATCCGGTCGCCCCGCTTGAAGCTGACGGGCTCCTTGGGGTCCAGGTTGACGACGATCACCTTGATCTCACCACGGTACCCGGCATCGACCGTCCCCGGGGCGTTCACCAGTGCAACTCCGCAGCGGGCGGCGAGCCCGGACCGCGGGTGCACGAACGCCGCGTAACCGTCCGGTAGCGCGATGGAGATGCCGGTGGGGAGCAGGGTCCGTTCGCCGGGGGCGAGTTCGGCGTCGACGGTGGTGCGCAGGTCGGCTCCGGCGTCGCCGGGGTGCTCGTAGGCGGGGAGCGGGATCTCCGGGTCGAGTCGGCGGATCAGGACGTCGACGGGCGGGCGGACGGGGTCGGTCACGGGTTCACCTCGAAGGCTCGGGCGCGCTTGATCTGGTCCGGGTCGTCCAGGACCTTCTGCACGTCCTCTGGACGACCGTGCGTGGTGAAGTGTTCCAGCTTCACCTGGACGAAGAGCGCCTGTGCCCGGATGGCGACCGGTCCTTCGGGTCCGTCGATGCGTCCCTCGGCGGCGCTGTAGACCTTGCGGCCGTGCACGCCCGTCACCCGGGCGTGGATGTGCAGCACGGAGTCGACGGGGACGGGGCGGACGAAGTCGGTTTCCAGGCGGCCGGTGACGGCGGGGGCGCCGAGCAGCCAGTTGAGCGTTCCGAGGGTCTCGTCCATGGCGCTGACCAGGACGCCGCCGTGGGCCAGGCCGGGGCCGCCCTGGTGGGCCTGCTTGACGGTGAACTGCGCGGTGACGTCGAGGTGTTCGCCCGCGACGGCGGTGAGCTGGAGGCCCTGGGGGTGCTGCGGTCCGCAGCCGAAGCACTCGTCGTAGTGGGATCCGATGAGGGTGCCGGGCGCGGGGGCCAGCGGGGAGCGCTCGGGGAGGACGGCGTCCGCGGGCGGGGTGGTGGGGGTGGTGGGTCCGTTCACGGCGCCGACCCTACCTGCCGGTAGCTTCCCGGGACAGGTGCCGGGACGGGCCCCGGGGGGCCCGCCGGGTGTCGGGAGCGCCCACAATGGAGGGCATGTACGAGGAACGTCTCACCGTCCCGCGGTCCTGGTGGCTGCTGCCCGTGGCGCTCGGGCTCTCGCTCGCGCTGGTCCTGCTCCGGTTCAGCGGGGTCGGTGCGCTGATCGGGCTGGCGGTGGGGGTGGCCGCGGGGGCCGCCGCGCTGAGCAGCTACGGCTCGGCGCGGATCCGGGTGGTGCAGGGCTCGCTCGTGGCGGGTCCGGCCCGGATCCCGCTGAGCGCGCTGGGGGCGGCCGAGGTGCTGAACCCGAAGGAGGCGGTGGCCTGGCGGTCGGTGAAGGCCGACCCGCGGGCCTTCATGCTGCTGCGCAGCTACGTGCCGACGGCGCTGAAGGTCGAGGTGACCGACCCGGCCGACCCGACCCCGTACCTGTACCTGTCGACCCGTTCCCCGCAGAAGCTGGCGGACGCGCTGGCGGGGGCCGCGGCCGGTGCGCGCGGCGCCGAGCGCAGCCGCTGAGGGCCACTGCGAACCGCTGCGGACCGCTGAAAGCTACGCGCAGCGGGCCCGGCGGGCCCGGGCACGACGAAAGGGACGGTCCCACCCGGGGGTGGGGCCGTCCCTTTCGGTTCGTCTGCGAGCCCTGCGGGGGCAGGCGCGCGGCTCGCGCTCTGCCGGGTGCGACCGCTCGGGACGGTCGCTGCTTCTGCCTCCGGCCCCGCTGCTCAAGGCCGGACGGGGCGGCGTACCGGGCCGGCGGAGGGGTGTCGCCCGCCCGGGCCAGTGCCGCTCCGTTTTCAGGCGCCGCAGTCCCGGCAGATCGGCTGGCCGTTCTTCTCGCTGTAGAGCTGGCTCCGGTGGTGCACCAGGAAGCAGCTCATGCAGGTGAACTCGTCGGCCTGACGGGGCAGCACTCGAACCGAGAGCTCCTCGTTCGAGAGGTCGGCGCCCGGAAGCTCCAGCCCCTCGTTGGCGTCGTACTCGTCGACGTCCACGGAGCTGGACGCCTTCTCGTTCCGACGGGCCTTGAGTTCCTCGATGCTGTCCTCGTTGAGGTCGTCATCGGTCTTGCGTGGGGTGTCGTAGTCCGTTGCCATAGTTTTCGCTCTCCCCCTTTGGGTGTGTGCGGGTGTCTCCAGCGCACGTAACGCCTGGGGGGCCGGTCTTGTGCCCGACCCGAGGCCGAGATTGTGCCTTACTTCAAGCCCTGTTACTCAATCGACATCCGGACAGGGGCCCGTTGGGACGATCGAACGGGGTCCGAACACCATCCACCGTACGAGTGAAGAGGTTCGGACCGGAACTTTTCGATCATCACCCTGCGTGCCCGTCCCGGAACACCGGGGGTGACAACTCGGCTCCCGCCCAAGGGTCTTGGCGATCGGGCGGGGTGGCGGCGGCCGGGCCGGACGATCACCGAGCGCGACCGCATCCCCCGGACGAGTGACCACCCCATCGAGGGATGCGGGGGCGCCTTCCGGACAGGTGTGAGGTTCGTCACATTGGGCGCGGGAGCGGGCGTTTGCCGCCAAAGCGGGCCTTTCGGCGCGGGTGCGCGCGGCCGAATTGTCCGCATGCCCACCGGTACGTCCGAGCGCCCCGGCCGCGCTCTTCGGCGGCCGGGGTCGGTGGGGGCGGGGGCGGGGTCGGGAGGGCGGGCGTCAGCCCTTGGCGGCGGCCGCGGCGGCGCGGCGGGCGAGCAGCGCGGCCTGGCGCTCGTCGAAGCGGGTGGCCTGGGCGTCCAGCCCGGCCAGGAAGGCCCCCAGCTCGTCCTGGGCGTGCCGGCCGACCGGGCCGAGGCCGGAGACCTCCATGACCTTCAGGTGGCGCAGCACGGGCTGCAGCACGTCGTCGTGGTGGATCCGCAGGTTGTAGATGCCGCCGATGGCGATCTGGGCGGCGGAGCGCTCGAAGCCGGGCATGCCGTGGCCGGGCATCCGGAAGTTGATCACCACGTCGGCGATGGCGCGCATGGCCTCGTCGGGGGCGAGCTCCAGGGCGGCCTTGAGCAGGTTCCGGTAGAAGACCATGTGCAGGTTCTCGTCGTTGGCGATCTTGGCCAGCAGCTGGTCACAGAGCGGGTCGCCGGAGTGGTGGCCGGTGTTGCGGTGGGCGATCCGGGTGGCCAGCTCCTGGAAGGCGACGTAGGCGACGGACTGCAGCATGCTGTGCGCGTTGTCGGACTCGAAGCCCTCGGACATGTGCGCCATCCGGGCCCGCTCCAGCTCGACCGGGTCGACGGCGCGGGTGGCCAGCAGGTAGTCGCGGATCGCTATCCCGTGCCGGCCCTCCTCGGCGGTCCAACGGTGCACCCAGGTGCCCCAGGCGCCCTCGCGGCCGAACATGCTGGCGATCTCGTGGTGGTAGCTCGGGAGGTTGTCCTCGGTGAGCAGGTTGACCACCAGCGAGATCCGGCCCAGCGGGGTGACCTTGGACTGTTCCAGCGACCACGCCTCGCCGCCGAGCACCCCGTCGAAGTCCCGCCCCTGGCTCCACGGCACGTACTCGTGGGGCATCCACTCCTTGGCCACCTTGAGGTGGCGGTTGAGCTCGGTCTCCACGACCTCTTCGAGCGCGAGGATCAGCCTGGCGTCGGTCCAGGCGGTCGTGGCGGTTCGCTGCACGGGGGCGATGGTCACGGCGTTGCTCCTGCGAGTGGGGCGGGCTGACCTACGGCTGCGTAGGTTACGACACCGTAAGTTGTCGCGACCGCAAATGACAAGCCGCCCCTGTCCAGCGCTTATGTCGTTCCGACACGGCTGGGCAGGGGCGGCTGGGGGAAGTCCGGCGGGGCCGGAGCGCCTGGACGGGGCGCCTGCGGCCCCGGGGGCGGGCGGCGGCTACGGGATGCGGACCTGGACCCGCAGGCCGCCTCCGGGGCGGGCAGTGGCCTCGATGGTGCCCCCGTGGGCGCGCACCACGGAGCGGACGATGGACAGGCCGAGTCCGACGCCCTTGTCGCTGCGGGTGCGGTCGGTGCTCTTCAGGCGGCGGAACGGCTCGAAGATGTGCTCCAGCTCGTAGCCGGGGACGACCGGGCCGGTGTTGCTGACCACCAGCTCCCCGCCCCCGCCGCGGACCGCCGAGGTGGTGATCTCCACCCAGCCGCCGGGGCTGTTGTACCGAGTGCCGTTCTGCAGCAGGTTGAGCGCGATCCGCTCCAGCAGCACGCCGTTGCCCTGCGCGGGGGCCGGCGAGAGCTGGGAGCGCAGTTCGACCTCGCGGGTGGCGGCCTCGGCGCGGGTCTGCTCCATGGCGCGCTGGGCGACCTCGGCGAGGTCGACCGGGCGGCGGTCGGTGAGCTCGTTCTCGCTGCGGGCGAGCAGCAGCAGGCCCTCGACCAGCTGTTCGCTGCGCTCGTTGGTGGCCAGCAGGGTCTTGCCGAGCTGCTGCAGGTCGGGCGAGGCCGCCGGGTCGGCGAGCTGGACCTCCAGCAGGGTGCGGTTGATCGCCAGCGGGGTGCGCAGTTCGTGCGAGGCGTTGGCGACGAAGCGGCGCTGGGAGTCGAAGGCGCGGTCCAGGCGCTCCAGCATCTCGTCGAAGGTGTCGGCGAGCTCCTTGAGCTCGTCGTCGGGGCCGTCCAGGTCGATCCGGCGGTGCAGGTCGCTGCCGGCCACCTCGCGGGCGGTGCGGGTGATCCGGCCGAGCGGGTGGAGCACCCGGCCGGCCATCGCGTAGCCGACCGCGAAGGCGATCACGGCCAGGAAGACCAGGGCGGTCAGGGCGCGGCGCAGCAGGGTGGACAGGGCCTGGTTGCTGTTGCCCTCCTGGAGGGCGGTCATCACCTGGTCCAGGGTCTTCTGGTCGCTGATCGTCTCGCCGTTGACGGTGATCGCGACGCCGCGGCCGAGGGTGAGGTGCGGCAGCTGGGCCTGGTCGAAGGCGGAGCGGACGAAGTAGTACATCAGCAGCAGCAGCACCACCCCGGCCATCAGGAACATCCCGCCGTAGAGCAGGGTGAGCCGGATCCGGATGGTGGGGCGCAGCGACAGCCAGGCGAACAGGCCGTCGCCGGGGTGGTAGGTGTCGTCGGAGCGGTCGCGGTCCGAGCGGCGCGGGGGGTGCGTCGGTCGCGGGGGCACCTGGTCCGGGCCCGGGGCGGGCGTGCCGGGGGCCCCGCCGGGGAGTGGCGGGGTGGTCATGGCCGGAAGTCCTCTCAGACGGTGGGTGTCTCGGGGGTGCGGGTCACACCCGGTAGCCGGAGCCGGGCACGGTGACGATCACCGGCGGGTCGCCGAGCTTGCGGCGCAGGGTCATCACGGTGACCCGGACCACGTTGGTGAACGGGTCGGTGTGCTCGTCCCAGGCCTTCTCCAGCAGCTGCTCGGCGGAGACGACGGCGCCGCCGGCCCGCATCAGCACCTCCAGGACGGCGAACTCCTTGGGGGCCAGCTGGACGGGCTTGCCGTCCCGGATGACCTCGCGGCGGCCCGGGTCCAGGCTGATCCCGGCGCGTTCCAGCACCGGGGGCAGCGGGACGGTGGCGCGGCGGCCCAGCGCCCGCACCCGGGCGACGAGTTCACTGAAGGCGAACGGCTTGGGGAGGTAGTCATCGGCGCCGATCTCCAGCCCCTCGACCCGGTCGCTGATGTCGCCGGAGGCGGTGAGCATGATCACCCGGGTGGCGAGGCCCTGTTCGACGACCCGGCGGCAGACGTCGTCGCCGTGGACCAGCGGAAGGTCCCGGTCGAGCACCACCACGTCGTAGTCGTTCACGGCGATCCGCTGCAGCGCGGCCTCCCCGTCGTAGACGACGTCGACCGCCATGGCCTCCCGGCGCAGGCCGGTGGCGACGGCCTCGGCGAGCAGCTGCTCGTCCTCGACGACGAGTACCCGCACGGTGGTTGTCCCTTCTGCTGGAGCGGCCCTGGCCGTGTGACCGCCCGTGCGGGCCGTGAGTGCCGGGCGCGGATCCGGACAGACGGATCCGACGGTGCCTCCATCCTGCCTGGTCGCGCGGTAAAGCAGTCGTAAGTCCGGTGCGCCGTCCGCGAAAACGGAGCGGGCGCTGCCTGTTTGGACTGTGACTCGGGCAACTTTTACGCGAGTTGGAGGTTTCCGTTGACCGGGGGTGGGGAGGACACCTGCACACCGTGATGCCGTCGCCCCGTGGCGCGTCACGGCCACCACCACCCGCCGAGTGCCCCATCCGCACCGGCTTCGGGACGAAAGCCACCGGGTCGCGGCTCCCACGCCGCCCGAGCCCCCGACCGGAACCTGCATCCGGCCCAGGGGGCCCGACCGGGGTTTGTCGGGTTCCGGGCCGGGGGGCTGCTCGGACCGTGCCCGTCCGACACAGCAAAGGGGGCCCGTATGGACGCCTTCACCGCCGGAATCCTTCAGCGGATCAAGAACGCCGAGCAGGATCTCCACCGCGCGATCGAGTCCGGGGACGAGTTCCTGGCCGAGGTCGAGCAGTCCGAGCTGGAGGACCTCCAGCGCCTCGCCACCGAACACGGCGTGGACCCGGTCCTCGGCACGCACCGCTCCGCCGCCTGACCGCTCCCGTCCCGAACGACGTACTGCGCGAGCCCCGGCCCGGTTCCCACCGGTCCGGGGCTCCGTGCCGTCCGGGGCCCGGTCAGTCGTGCCAGGCGCCGAGCTCCTCCAGCCGGGCCTGCAGCGGCTCGAACACGCCGGGCGGGGCGGCGACGGTCAGCTCGCCGTCCGCGGGCAGGCCGGGGCGGGAGCCGGTGAGCGCGCCGGCCTCCGCGGCGACCAGCAGGCCCGCGGCGCGGTCCCAGGGGGCCAGGCCGCGCTCGTAGTAGCCGTCGAACCGGCCGGCCGCCAGGTCGCACAGGTCGACGGCGGCCGCGCCGCCGCGGCGTACGTCGCGCACCTCGCCCATCAGCGCGTGCAGCACCTCGGCCTGGTGCACCCGCCGCTCGCGCAGGTAGCCGAAGCCGGTGGCGACCAGGGCGTGCCCCCAGTCCGGGGCCGGGCGGACCGCCAGCGGGCGGCCGTCCAGCGTGGCGCCGCCGCCGCGCACGGCCTGGAACAGCTCGCCCCGGGCGGGCACGGCGACCACGCCCACGACCGTCTCGCCGTCCAGTTCGGCGGCCACGCTGACCGCCCAGGAGGGCAGCCCGTACAGGTAGTTGACGGTGCCGTCGAGCGGGTCGACCACCCAGCGCACCCCGCTGGTGCCGGGCCGGTCGGCGCCCTCCTCGCCGAGGTAGCCGTCGTCCGGGCGGCGGGCGGAGATCAGCTCCAGCACCAGCTTCTCGGAGGCCAGGTCCATCTCGGTCACCACGTCCACCGGACTGCTCTTGGTGGCGGCCACCCCGAGGTCGGCGGGGCGGCCGTCGCGCAGCAGGGCGCCGGCCCGGGTGGCGGCCTCGACGGCGGTGGCGAGGAGTTCCTGCAGCAGGTCGTCGGTCACGGGTCTCGGTCCTCGCGTTCTCGGGGTCAGGCTTCTTGGGCGGCGGCGGGGCGGGGGGCGCGCGGGTTGGGGCAGCAGGCGGCGGGGCACAGGTCGTGGCTGGGGCCGAGGGCGCCGAGCGCGCAGCGGGTGACCGGCTCGCCGCGCCGGGCGGCGGCGCGCTCCAGCACCAGCTCCCGGACGGCGGCGGCGAACCGCGGGTCGGCGCCGACGGTGGCGGCCCGGGCGACCGGCAGGCCGAGCTCGGCGGCCTTGGCCACCGCCTCGGTGTCCAGGTCGTACTTGACCTCCATGTGGTCGGAGACGAAGCCGATCGGCACCATCACCACGGCCTCGGCGCCGTCCGCGTGCTGCGCCTCCAGGTGGTCGCAGACGTCGGGTTCCAGCCAGGGGACGTGCGGGGCGCCGGAGCGGCTCTGGTAGACCAGCTGCCAGGGCCGGTCGGCGACGCCGGTGCGCCCGGCCACCGCGTCGGCGACCAGCCGGGCCACCTCCAGGTGCTGGGCGACGTAGGCGCCGCCGGGGGTGCCGCGGGCCGGGTCGTCGGGGGCGCCGGAGCTCTCGGCCATCGCGGTCGGGATGGAGTGCGTGGTGAACGCCAGCCGGGCCCGGTCCCGCACCTGCTCCGGCAGCCCGGCGAGCGCGGCCAGGGTGGCGTCGACCATCGGCTCGACGAAGCCGGGGTGGTTGTAGAAGTGCCGCAGCTTGTCGACGGTCAGCTCCGGCCGGCCCTCGGCGGCCAGCTGCGCCAGCGCGTCGGCCAGGTTCTCCCGGTACTGGCGGCAGCCCGAGTACCCGGCGTACGCGCTGGTGGCCAGCACCAGCACCCGGCGGTGGCCGTCGTCGGCGATCTCCCGCAGCGCGTCCACCAGGTACGGGGCCCAGTTCCGGTTGCCCCAGTACACCGGCAGGTCCAGGCCCGCGTCGGCGAAGTCCTTGCGCAGGGCGGCCAGCAGTTCGCGGTTCTGCTCGTTGATCGGACTGACGCCGCCGAACAGGAAGTAGTGCTTGCCGACCTCGGTCAGCCGCTCCTTGGGGATGCCCCGCCCGCGGGTGACGTTCTCCAGGAAGGGCACCACGTCCTCGGGGCCCTCCGGCCCCCCGAAGGACAGCAGCAGCAGCGCGTCGTAGGGCGCGGGGTCGGTGGGGCTGGGGGTGCGCGTGTCGGACATGCTCCGATCCTGCCACCCGGAGGGGGCCGTCCGGTGCACGGACGGCGGCGGGGCGGGGGCGGAACGGGGTGAGGGGCGGTGCCCGGGATGTCCGCAAACAACCCGGATGCGGACGTTCACCCCCGCTTCGTAAGCTGTGTGCACCACGGTCGTGCATTACCGATGGTTGCAGCCGCCACCCATCAGACCCCCACCCGACCTCGACGGAGCCACCCCCCGTGCTGTCCAGCTACCGCCAGATCTTCGCCGCCCCCGGCTCCCTGGCCTTCTCCCTCACCGGGCTGGTCGCCCGGCTGCCGATCTCGATGACCGGGATCGGCATCGTCACGATGCTCGGCGAGATCAAGGACTCCTTCTGGCTCGGCGGCCTGCTCTCCGCCTTCCTGGCCGTCTCCGCCGCGGTCCTCGGGCCGCGGATCTCCCGCCTGGTCGACCGGCACGGCCAGCGCCGGGTGGCCCTCCCGGCCACCGGCGTCACCGTGCTCTCCGCCGCCGGGCTGCTGCTCGGCGCGCACTACGGCCTCCCCGACTGGACGCTGTTCGTCTTCGCCGCGGGCATGGGCACCATGCCGAGCACCGGCTCGATGGTCCGCGCCCGCTGGGCCCACCTCTACCGGGACGCGCCGCCCAAGCTGCACACCGCGTACTCCTTCGAGGCCGTCGCGGACGAGGTCTGCTTCATCGTCGGCCCGATCCTGGCCGCGACCCTGGCCACCTCGCTCTTCCCGGAGTCCGGCCTGGTGCTGGCCGGGGTCTTCCTGGTCGTCGGCGTGCTGCTGTTCACCGCCCAGCGCCGCACCGAGCCGCCCGCCCACCCGGTCGAGCACCGCGGCGGCGCCTCGGTGGTCCGCGACAAGGGCATCCAGACCCTGCTGCTGACCCTCGCCGCGGTCGGCGTGGTCTTCGGCTCGGTCGAGGTGGTCACCGTCGCCTTCGCCAAGGCCCAGGGCCACCCCGCCGCCTCCGGCTACGTGCTCGCCGTGTACGCCCTCGGCTCCTGCCTGGCCGGGGTGGTGTTCGGCGCGCTGAAGTTCACCGCCCCGCTGGACCGCCGCTTCCTGGTCGGCGTCGGCGTGATGGCCGTCGGGATGGCGCCGCTGGTCCTCGCCGCGCAGCTGCTGCACGGCACCGCGGCCCTGGTCGGCGTCGGCGCAGCGCTGTTCCTCTCCGGCCTGGCCATCTCCCCCACCCTGATCACCTCGATGGCCCTGGTCGAGCGGCTGGTCCCGGCCGCCCGGCTCACCGAGGGGATGACCTGGACCACCACCGGCCTCGCCCTCGGCGTCGCGGCCGGGTCCTCCGTCGCCGGGATCGTCGTCGACGCGGCCGGCAGCGCCAACGGCTACCTGGTCCCGGTCGCCGCGGCCGTCCTCGCCGCGACCACCGCCTGGACCGGCCTGCCCCGGCTGCGCCGCCAGCTCGCGGCGGCGGACCGGCAGCCCGTCCCGGTGGCCTCCTGAGGAACCCGACCCCGCCACCCATGGACCTGCGCGTTCGTTGTGACTACGCTCCCCGTACCCACCGGTAGAACCGGGGGGTAGGGCGCGCGAGCGGGAGGCTCCGGAGATGACCGAGGTGTGGCGGAACTGGGCGGGCAACCAGAGCGCGCGGCCCGCGCGGGTGGTGGCCCCGGGCTCGGTCGAGGAGCTCTCGGCCGCGGTGGTCGCCGCCGGGGCGGCCGGGCTGCCGGTGAAGGCCGTGGGGTCGGGCCACTCGTTCACCGCGATAGCCGCCGCCGGGGACGCCGTGCTGGTGCGCCCGGAGAACCTGACCGCGGTGCGGAAGCTCGACCGCGAGGCCGGGACGGTCACCGTCGAGTCGGGCCTGCCGCTGCACCGGCTGAACCGCCTGCTCGCCACCGCGGGCCTCTCGCTGACGAACATGGGCGACATCGAGGTGCAGACGGTCGCGGGCGCGACCAGCACCGGCACCCACGGCACCGGCCGGGACTCCGGCTCGCTCGCCGCGCAGGTCCGGGAGGTCGAGATCGTCCTCGCCGACGGCTCGGTGCGCACCTGCTCGGCGACCCGGGACCCGGAACTGTTCCAGGGCGCGCGGCTGGGCCTGGGCGCCCTGGGCGTGGTGAGCGCGCTGACCTTCGCGGTCGAGCCGATGTTCCTGCTGAGCGCGCACGAGAAGCCGATGGGCTTCGACGAGGTGCTGCACTCCTTCGACGACCTGACGGCCGTCAACGAGCACTTCGAGTTCTACTGGTTCCCGCACACCGACCGCTGCTCGACCAAGCGCAACAACCGCAGCCAGGGCCCGGCCGAGCCGCTGCCGAGGTTCAGGGCGTGGCTGGACGACGACTTCGTCTCCAACACGGTCTGGGAGGGCGCCTGCCGGGTGGGCCGGGCCTTCCCCGGCGCGATCCCGACCATCGCCCAGGTCGCCAGCCGGGCCTGGTCCGAGCGCCGCTTCACCGACGAGGCGTACAAGGTCTACACCAGCCCGCGCAAGGTGCGCTTCGTCGAGATGGAGTACGCGGTGCCGCGCGAGGCGGCCACCGAGGTGCTGCGCGAGCTGAAGGCGATGGTGGAGCGCTCCGACTGGCGGATCAGCTTCCCGGTGGAGGTGCGGGTGGCCCCGGCCGACGACCTGTGGCTGTCCACCGCGAACGGGCGGGACAGCGCCTACATCGCCGTCCACCTGTACCGGGGCACCCGCGAACTGTCCTACTTCACCGAGGTGGAGAAGCTGATGACCGCCCACCAGGGGCGCCCGCACTGGGGCAAGCTGCACACCCGGGACGCCGAGTACCTCTCCTCCGTCTACCCGCACTTCGGCGACTTCACGGCGCTGCGCGACAAGGTCGACCCGGAGCGCCGGTTCGCCAACGCCTACCTGCGCCGGGTGCTGGGCGCCTGAGCGCCCCCGTCAGCCGGTCGGCCCGCCCGTCCCGCCCGCCCCGGGCAGCGCGTCCTGCCCGCCCGCGGCCCCGCCGGCTGGGGCCTGCGCGGAGGGCTCGGGCGAACCGGCCGCACCGCTCGGCGACGGCTGCCCGGACGCCCCCTCGGACGGCCGACCCGAACCGCTCGGCGCCGTCGACGGGTCGGCCGGGGCGGAGGACGAGGGCCCGGAGGAGGGCGAGGACGAGGCCGGGGGCGGGTCGGACGGTCCGGTGGCTGGCGTGCCGTCCCGGTCCGCCGGCCGCCGGTCGCCGGAGGGCCGCGAGGGGTTGAACGAGGTGCCGCTGCCGTCCTGCCCGGTGGTGATGTCGTGCAGCGGCTTCCCGGCCGCGAGTTCCACCGCGACGATCGGCACCATGGCGAGCACGAACACCAGCCCGGAGACCGCCGCGTACGACTTCCACGTCCAACGCCGTTTCGCGCGCAGCACCCGGGGGGCGTTCCACTCCCGGCTGATTCCGTTCGCCGGGGCGGGCGCCGGGCGCACGACCGGAGCGGATTCGGTGCCGCGTTCCACCGCGTTGCGCAGGTGTTCCCCGGTGCGTTTCAACAGGTGCTGGAAGAGCGCGCTTCCGACGGTCGCCCCCACCGAGACGACGGCCGCACCGAGTATCGTTCCGTACACTCCGAGTTCCGAGGCGAGCACCGCACCGGCCACCGCCGCCAGGGCGCTCGCCGCCACCTGAGTGGCCGTCAGGTCCAGCCGTCTGCGTTCCGCCCGCTCCCCGGCTCCGGCCGGTCCGTGCGCGAACTGCTGGCTCCGCTGCGGCATCCCTGTCCCTCGGTAGGTGTGTCGGAATTTCGAACAAGTCTCTCCATCTTGCCCAAAGAAGGACACAAGGGTCGAAAATCCGGTTCCCCCCGGTCGATATATGTGAAGATGATCACCGTCCGTTGATCGTCGGCGGGTCATTGGGGTGCCCGCTCTTGAGATTCCGCTGATTCGCGGGAGACTTGAGCGGCGAGCCGCCCCTCCGGATGCCACGAATGGAGTACTGTTCGTGGAGCCTGAGCCTTCGGACTCGTTGTCGACGACCCGTCAGACAACTGGACCGGGCGCCCGGGTGCGATGTCGACCGTCGACGTGGCAAACAGGCAACCGTGCCACAGCGGCGCGCCCGGGCGAAAGCCCGACACGCCGGGTAACTCTGCAAGGTTGTGGCCACTCGCCAGCGGGCAGGCCACACTCAGTACGGGAGCAGCGACGCAGGTGACGTCGGCAGGCACCACCCGGGAGGTAACCGTGCCCGAACTGCGCGTCGTGGCCGTCAGCAACGACGGCACACGGCTGGTGCTCAAGGCTGCCGACAGCACGGAGTACACCCTGCCGATCGACGAGCGGCTGCGCGCCGCCGTCCGGGGTGACCGCCCGCGGCTCGGCCAGATCGAGATCGAGGTGGAGAGCCACCTCCGCCCCCGTGACATCCAGGCGCGGATACGAGCCGGTGCCTCCGCTGAGGAGGTCGCCCAGGCCGCCGGGATCTCGGTGGAACGCGTCCGCCGCTTCGAGGGCCCGGTGCTCGCCGAGCGCGCCTTCATGGCCGAGCGCGCCCGCAAGACGGCGATCCGCCGCCACGGCGAGTCCACCGGCCCGCAGCTCGGCGAGGCCGTCGCCGAGCGCCTTGCGCTGCGCGGCGCCGAGAAGGACACCGAGCGCTGGGACTCCTGGCGCCGCGACGACGGCACCTGGGAGGTCATCCTCGCGTACCGCGCCGAGGGCGAGCACCGGCGTGCCAGTTGGTCCTACGACCCGCCGCGGCGGCTGGTCCAGCCCAACGACGACGAGGCCCGCGCGCTGATCGGCGAGAACGTCGAGCGCGAGGAGGACTCGGTCTTCCCGTTCATCCCGCGGATCGCCCGGCTCCCGCACGACCGCCCGGCCCGCCCGATGATCGAGCGGCCCTCCGCCGACCGCATCATGCAGGTCCGCGAGGCCCGGGAGGCCGCCGCCTCCGCCGCCGCCGCGACCGCGGCCGCCCCCGAACGGGACTCCCTCACCAGCCTGCTGGACGTGGTCCCCTCCTACCGCGGCGACCTCACCCCGGTCGGCCCCAGCGTGGAGACCGCGGTCGCCGAGGAGACCGAGGAGGTCGAGGAGACCGCGGCCCCCGCGGCGAGCGTCGGCGCGGGCTCCGCGTACGCGGACATCCTGATGCCGCGCTCCGTCGCCCCGCACCGCGACCGCCTGGTCGGCACCACCGACCGCCAGGCCGAGGCCGACGGCGTCCGCCCGGGGCGCCGGGCGACGGTGCCGAGCTGGGACGAGATCGTCTTCGGGTCGCGGCGCAAGAAGCCCGAGTAGGGCCCCTGCGGGAGCGCGCCTCCAGGGGCTCGGGGAACGGCGAGTCCGTGCTGCTGCTGGTGGCCGGAGCCCATCGGAAAGTCCGTGCTGCTTCGGGCCGCCTGAACAGAACCCGAAGCCACCGCACGCACCGGCAGTGCACCCGCGGCAGCCCCGGGCCCACCGTTCCCCGGGCCCCTGGAGGGGCGTCCCGCCTCAGAGTTCCACGGGGTTGGCCGGGTTCGCGGACCACTCGCTCCAGGAGCCCGGGTAGAGGGCGACGCCCTCGTGGCCCGCGAGGGTCAGGGCGAGGAGCTGGTGGGCGGCCGTGACGCCGGAGCCGCAGTAGACGGCGGTGCGGGCCGGGTCGGTGACGTGCAGCGCGGCGAAGCGGGCCGCGAGCGCCGCCGGGGGCAGGAAGCGCCCGTCGGGCCCGAGGTTCTCGGTGGTGGGGGCGGAGGCGGCGCCCGGGATGTGCCCGGCCCGCGGGTCGACCGGCTCGGTCTCGCCGCGGTAGCGCTCACCGGCCCGGGCGTCGAGGAGCAGGCCGGTGCGGGCGAGTTCGGCCGCACCGGCCGCGTCGACGGTGGGGAGGTGCCCGGGTTCGACCTTGAAGTCGCCCTCGCCGGGGGCCGGGGCGTCGGTGGTGAGCGGGTGCCCTGCCGCGGTCCAGGCGGCGAGGCCGCCGTCGAGGACCCGGACGTCGCCGTGGCCGGCCCAGCACAGCAGCCACCAGGCGCGGGCGGCGGAGAGCGCGGGCCCGGCGTCGTAGGCGACGACGGGGCGCTCGGCGGTGACGCCGGCCCGGCGCAGGGCGGTGGCGAGGCGGTCGGGGTCGGGCAGCGGGTGGCGGCCGGCCGGGCCGGGCGGGTCGGCGAGTTCGCGGTCGAGGTCGAGGTAGTGCGCGCCGGGCAGGTGGCCCTTCGCGTACTCCTCGGCGCCGGGCGGGCCGCCGAGCGCCCAGCGGACGTCGAGCAGGACGGGCGCGCGGTCGGTGCCGAGGGCGTCGGCGAGTTCGGCGACGGTGATCAGGGGCGAGGTCATGCCGTCATTGTGGCGTGCGGGGGCGGTGGTCGGGGCCGGGACGGGGATCGCGTCACCCGGCGAAACGATCCGGCCGGGAAGGGCTCAGCCCTCGAACGGGAGGACGTCCGGGGAGAGGACGGCGGCCCGGGCGGTGGCGGCGGTGAGGCGGCGGCGGTGGTGGCGGCGGCAGAGCACCTCGTAGCCGATCTCGTCCTCGTTGACGGCGACGTCCCCGACCACGACCTGGGCGCCCTCGACGACCATGACGCCGCCGACGGTGCGGGCGTTGTGGGTGGCGCGGGCGCCGCACCAGCAGAGCGCCTCGACCTGGAGGACCTCGACCCGGTCGGCGAGTTCGATCAGGCGCTGGGAGCCGGGGAAGAGCTTGGTGCGGAAGTCGGTGGTGATCCCGAAGGTGAACACGTCGATGCCCAACTCGTCGACGATCCGCGCGAGTTGGTCGATCTGAGCGGCGGAGAAGAACTGCGCCTCGTCGCAGATCAGGTAGTCGACCCGGCCGCCGGCCGAGAGCAGGTGGACGACGTACGCCTGGAACTCGAAGTCGTCGCCGACCTCGACCGCGTCGGCGCGCAGGCCGAGCCGGCTGGAGATGGTGGCGGCGCCGGCCCGGTCGTGGCGGGTGAAGATGATGCCCTGGCGGCCGCGGGCGGCGTGGTTGTGGTCCATCTGGAGGGCGAGCGTCGACTTGCCGCAGTCCATCGTGCCCGAGAAGAACACCAGTTCAGCCATGGCGGGGCAGCAGCCTTTCGGGTGAGGGGGTCAACGGGCGGGCTCAGCCGCGGACTTCGAGCAGCGGGACGAGCTGTTCGACGGGGGTCATCGAGCCGTGCAGACCGACCATCTGGGACTCGCCGGGCTCGCTGCGGGTGGCGACGATCGCGATGTCGTCGCGGGCGGCGGCGACCACGTCGCCGATCCGGGGCAGCACCCGCTCGTCCACCGTGGGGCCGAACCAGCCCGCGGCGACGGCCTGTTCGCGGGTGGCGACCCACATCTGCTCGCCGAGCACCTCGCTCCACACCGCGTGCACGTCGCCCGCCGCGCCGGGGTGGGCGTAGACGTGGCGGGCCCGGCCCTCGCCGCCGAGCAGGGCGACTCCGGCCGAGAGCTCCCAGTCCTCGTCGAAGTCGATCCGGTTCTCCGGGGCGACGTCGATCATGCCGTGGTCGGCGGTGACGTACAGCGCGGAGCGCGGCGGGAGCTGCTCGGCGAGGCGGCGGGCGAGGCGGTCGATCACCGAGAGGGTGAGCCGCCACTCGCCGGAGTCGACGCCGTAGCGGTGCCCGGCGGCGTCCAGCTCGCTGAGGTACGTGTAGACCAGGGCGCGGTCGTGCTCGGCCAGCCAGGCGGCGGCCCGGTCGATGCGCTCCTCGCCGGTGGTGCGGCCGAGGAAGGTGCCGCCGGAGAGCGCGACCTGGGTGAGCGGGGTGGAGGAGAACAGCGGGGAGGAGACCTGGGCGGTGGCCACCCCGGCCTGGTGCGCCCGCTCGAAGACGGTGGGGTAGGGCTGCCAGGCGTGCGGGTCGACCGGCGGGTTCCAGCGCAGCTGGTTCATCAGCCGCCCGCTGTCGGGGATCATCACCGTGTACCCGGCCAGGCCGTGCTGCCCGGGCGGCAGGCCGGTGCCGACCGAGGCCAGCGAGGTGGCGGTGGTGGACGGGAACCCGGCGGTGATCGGGGAGTGCCCGGCGGTCAGCGAGTTGAGGAAGGGCGCCCAGTCGGGGTTGGCCCGGATCAGCTCCCAGCCGAGGCCGTCGACCAGGAAGACGCAGACCCGGTCGGCGGGCTCCAGCGGCAGCACGGACCGGTAACCGGGCACGCCGAGGCCCGCCGCGAGCGTGGGCAGCAGGTCGGAGAGCGAGGCGCAGCCGTAGCGCGGGGCGGGGGCGTCGGCCGGGTCGAGCAGGTCGTAGGGGTCCTCGTGGTGCATGCCGGGTCAGCCGTTGGCCACGGTCGCCTCGGACAGCGCCCGGGCGAACACCAGCGCCTGGGCGACCGTCTCCGGCCCGTCCCCGGCCTCGCTGACCCGCAGCGACAGGTCGTCGGCGGTGGCGGAGCCGGTGTAGCCGTGGTCCGCCTCGCAGTTGGGGTCGGAGCAGCCGGCCGGTTCCAGGTCGAGGCGCTGGACGGCGCCCCAGCCGATGGTGAGGACGACCTCGCGCGGCGGGGTGCCGGGGGTGTACGTCTCGGGGTTGGCGACCATGCGGCTGACCACCACGGAGGTGATCCGGTCCAGCCGGACCGTCTCGGTGGAGGTGGTGGCGTACGGGACGGGGGTGGCCGCGTCGCCGTTCTGCTCGTCGGTGTGGCTGACCACGAAGCGGGACGGGGTGAGCACCAGCACGGTGACGTGCCGGCGGACCTCGTTGGCGTCGAAGGTGGTCTCCTGGTGCACCAAGTACGAGGTGATCGGCTCGGGGCCCACCGCGGACTCCACCGCCTCGGAGACCAGCGCCGGGTAGTAGCCGCTGCGCTCGATCGCGGACCGCAGGTCCTGCGTGGTGGTACCGGTCTTCGCCATATCTCCATCCTGGCATGTCCCGCCGCTGCGGCGGGTGGCACTGCGCCGGGTCTCCCGGCCTTCACCGCACCGGGGGTCGCCCGGTCCTGCCGAGCGGGCAACCACGCAAGGTTACAGCGTGCTCATGGCGCGCGGTCCCAGATCGGTGCGGACCGGCAGCGGGGCGATCCGGACCCGGGCGCCGAGCACGGTCAGGCCGTGCGGGGCGACCACGACGGGCTCCAGGTCGACCGAGGCGACCTCGGGCAGGTCGTCGACGAGGCGGGAGACCCGCAGCAGCACCTCCTCCAGCGCGTCGGTGTCCACCGCCTCGGCGCCGCGCCAGCCGAACAGCAGCGGGGCGGCCCGCACCTCGCGGATCAGCTCGGCCACGTCCCGGTCGGTGGCCGGGACGAGGCGGTGGGCCACGTCGCCGAGCAGTTCGGCGGGGGCGCCGGAGAGGCCGAAGGACAGGATGGTGCCGACGGCCGGGTCGACGGCCGCGCCGATCACGGTGTCCACGCCGCGCGGGGCCAGCCGCTGCACCACCAGTTCGGCCTGGGCGGCGCCGCCGAGCAGGGCGTCGAGCTCGTGGTGGGCGCGGCGCAGCTCGGCCTCGCCGGTCAGATCGAGCCGGACGCTGCCCAGGTCGGGGCGGTGCCGCAGGTGCTCGGCGGTGGCCTTCAGGGCGACGGGGTAGCCGAGGGTGGCGGCGGCCTTGACGGCGCTCGCCTCGTCGGGGGCGGGCAGCGCGGGGCTGACCGGGACGCCGTAGTGGCCGAGCAGTTCGGCGGCCTCGGCGTCGGGCAGGGTGACCCGGGCGCCGCCCGCCTGCAGCCGGGCGGCGACCGCCTCCCGGCTGGTCAGGGCGCGCTCGACCAGGGCGCGGGCGGCGTGCTCGTCGACGCCCTCCAGCTCGGGGACGCGGGCGGTCTCCTCGGCCTCGGCGCTACGGCGGCGCCACTTCGCGTAGCGGACGGCGTCGGCCAGCGCGTGCACGGCGCGTTCCGGGGCGGGGTAGGCGGGCACTCCCCCGGCGCGCAGCCGGGCGACCAGCGCGGGCAGCGCGAGGTGGGCCAGCAGCAGCGGTTTGCCGAGCTCCCGGCCGCGGGCGGCGGCGTCCAGCAGGGCGCGGGCGATCTCGGGGTCGTCCTCGGCGAGTTCGGGGGCCGCCTCGGGGCCGTGCACGCCGATCGGCGGGATGGCGACGGCGATCACGGCGTCGGTGCCCGGGTCGGTGAGCGCGGTGTCCAGGGCGACCCGGAAGTTCTCGCCGCTCGCGCCGGTGGTCAGGTCGACGGGGGTGCGGGGGCGCAGCCCGGCGCTCAGGCAGGTGTCGTAGGTGAGCAGGCCGAGCGAGTCGGAGTTGCCGACGATCGCGATCCGGCCGCCCCGCGGCAGCGGTTGCCCGGCGAGGAGTTCGCCGGTGTCGAAGAGCTCGGTGATGGTGTCCACCCGGATCACCCCGGCCTGCTGGAACAGGGCGTCCACGGTGGCGTCGCGCAGCCGGGTGGCGGCGGGCTGGACGGCGTGGCCGGGCGGCAGGCTGCCGGTGTGCCGGGCGCCCTTGAGCACCACCACGGGCTTGGCGGCGGCCAGCCGGCGGGCGATCCGGGTGAACTTGCGCGGGTTGCCGAAGGACTCGAGGTAGAGCAGCACCACCTCGGTGGCGGCGTCCTCCTCCCAGTACTGCAGCAGGTCGTTGCCGGAGACGTCGGCCCGGTTGCCGACCGAGGCGAACGAGGAGATGCCGGTGCCGCGCCGGTGCGCGGCCTCCAGCAGGGCCACGCCGATCGCCCCGGACTGGCAGAACACGCCGAACGGGCCGCGCTCGGGCAGCGCGGGGGCCAGCGAGGCGTTCAGCCGGTGCTCGGGGTCGGTGTTGAGGAGGCCGAAGGCGTTCGGGCCGATCACCCGCATCCCGGCCGCCCGGGCCTGCCGCACCAGCGCACGCTGCTTGTCCCGCCCGTCCGGTCCGGTCTCGGCGTACCCGGCGCTCACCACCACCAGGCCCTGCACGCCGTGCGCCCCGCACTCGGCGACCGCTGCCGGGACGGACGGCTCGGGCACCGCGAGCACCGCGAGGTCCACCGGCCCGGGGATGTCCAGCACCGAGCGGTGGGTCGGCACGCCCTCCAGCTCGGTGCCCGGCTCGGCGCCCCGGTTCACCGCGTACACCGGGCCGTCGAAGCCCGCCCGGGCGGCGCGCAGCAGCGCCCGGCCGACCGACTGCGGGTTGCGCGAGACGCCGACCACGGCGATCGAGCGGGGCGTCAGCAGGCGCTGCACGGAGCGGGCCTCGGCGCGGTGCTCGCGGGCGCGCATCACGGCGAGCGAGGCGGCGGTCGGCTCCAGGTCGAACTCCAGGTGCACCACGCCGTCGGCGAAGCTGCGCCGCTGGGTGTAGCCGGCGTCGGTGAAGACCTTCACCATCTTCCGGTTCTCCGGCAGCACCTCGGCGGTGAACCGGCGGATGCCGCGCTCCTGCGCCACCGCCGCGATGTGCTCCAGCAGCGCGGAGGCGATGCCGCGGCCCTGGTGCGCGTCCTGCACCAGGAACGCGACCTCGGCGTCGGTGCCGGTGGTGGACGGCATCCCGTCCCTGTCGGTGCGGTCGTAGCGGACGGTCGCGACGAACCTGTCCCGGACGACCAGCGCCAGGCCGACCCGGTTGACGTAGTCGTGCTGCGTGAAGCGGCGGACGTCCTTGTCGGACAGGTGCGGGTACGGGGCGAAGAAGCGGAAGTACTTGGACTGGTCCGAGACCTGCTCGTAGAACTCCACCAGCCGCTCGGCGTCGTCCGCGGTGATCGGCCGGATCCGGGCCGTCCCGCCGTCGCGCAGCAGGACGTCCGCCTCCCAGTGCTGCGGGTACCCGTTGTCCGCCTGCGTGCGCTCGTGCTCCACGCCCGCCAGCGTAGTCGTCGGCGAGCCGGGTGGCGCCAGGCGTGCCGGGCACGGCACGCTGGGCCTGCCGTCCGCGCCGCCGGGCCCGCGGTGCCCGGCCGTGCAACACTGGTCTAGACAACCCTGCACCACCCTGCACCACGTGAAAGGCACCTCTCATGGCTGAGCGCCGCGTCACCATCGGTTGGGCCGAGGGCCTGCACGCCCGTCCCGCCTCCATCTTCGTCAAGGCCGTCACCTCCACCGGCGTCCCGATGACCATCGCCAAGGAGGGCGGCGCCCCGGTCAACGCCGGCTCCATGCTCGGCCTGCTCGCCCTCGGCGCGGCCGGCGGCGACACCGTCGTCCTCGCGGCCGACGCGGAGGGCGCCGAGGCGGCGCTCGACCGCGTCGCCAAGCTGGTCCAGGAGGGCCTGGACGAGCTGCCCGCCGCGTAAGGCACGAGGGCCCCTCAGGGGCCCGGGGAACGGCGGGCCCGGGGCTGCTCGCGGTTCACTGCTCGTGCGTGCCGTCGGCTTCGGGTTCTGTTCAGGCGGCCCGAAGCGGCACGGACGCCTCGATGGGCTCCGGCCGCCAGCAGCACGGACTCGCCGTTCCCCGAGCCCCCGAATGCGCGCGCTCCCTTTCTCAGCCGCCCGCGAGGGCCCACCCCTCCGCCTCCCGGCGGGCCCCCGGCAGCAGCAGGGGGACGGCGAGCAGCAGCGCCGCGCCCGCGAAGTAGGGGGCCCGGACGCCCCACTGGTGGGCGAGCAGCCCGGCGAGGGCGGCGCCGCTCGCGCCCGCGGCGCTGAAGACCAGCTGGTAGACCATGGAGACCCGGCCCAGCAGGCGGGACGGGATCTGGGACTGGCGCAGGGTCACCCCGCCGATGGCCCAGGCGAAGTCGGTGGCGCCGTAGCCCGCGACGGCGAGGGCGGCGACCGCGGGGGTCGGGGCGAGCGCCACGAGGAGCGCGCAGCCGGCCGAGCCGAGGACGCCGACGACCACGGTGGTGCGGACGCCCCAGCGGTGCAGCAGGCGCGGGGTGACCGTGCTGCCGAGCAGGCCGCCGACGGCGAACGCGGCGACCAGCAGGGCGAATCCGGTCGGACCGAGGCGCTGGGCCCGGCTCGCGTAGAGGACCAGGACGGCGATCAGCCCGGAGGCGACCGCCCCGGTGAGGCCGCGGGCGAGGCAGAGCCGGAACAGGACGGGGCGGCCGCGCAGCCAGCGCAGCGCTTCGGCGACCTGGTGCCCCAGCGGGGCCCGGGCGGGGGGCGGTTCCGCGCCGCCGGGGCGGAAGTCGCCGCGCAGCAGGAGCAGCAGGGCGGCCGCGGCGGCGAAGGAGAGACTGTCGACGACGAGCGGGAGGGTCGCGGCCAGTCCGAACAGGACGGCGCCGAGCGGGGTGCCGAGCAGGGTGTCGGCGATCAGGGCCCCGGCCTGCAGGCGGGAGTTGGCCCGGGCCCGCCCGGCGGGCGGGACCAGGGCGGGGACCATGCCGGACCAGCCCGCGCCGTGGACGACCTCCCCGGCGCCGAGCAGCGCCGCGGCCAGCACCAGCCAGCCGATCCGGGCGGCGTCCGCGGCCACCGCGACGGCCAGGGCGCCGACCACGAGGGCGCGGGCGACGTCCGACCGGAGGAGCATCCGACGCCGGTCGGCACGGTCGGCCCAGACCCCGGCCGGGAGGGCGAGCAGCAGCGGGGGCAGCTGTCCGGCCAGCGCGACCAGGGCGATCAGCCGCGCGTCGTCGGTGAGTCCGACGGCGAGCAGCGGGAGGGCGACGAAGCGCATGCCGTCGCCGAGGCTGGATATGGTGACGGACGCCCAGAGGGTGGTGAAGCCCCGCGAGAACATGAACGAGAATATCGTTCATGTTCTGCGGAGGCGTCAAGGGGCCCGCCCGCCCGGCACCGTACGAGGAGAGTGAGCCCGCCGTGTCCCCCCTGGTCCGCGAGCCGCAGCAGCAGCGCAGCCGCGAGAAGTTCGCCCGCATCCTGGCCACCGCCGCCCGGCTGCTGGAGACCGTGCCGTTCGACGAGCTCAGCACCAAGCAGATCGCGGCCGAGGCGGGGATGTCCGTCGGGGCGCTGTACCGGTTCTTCCCGGACAAGGAGGCGGTGCTCGAAACGCTGGAGCGCAGCTGGCTGGAGGGCGACCTGCGGCGGCTTGCCGCCGCCACCGACCCGGCGGCGGTGGCGGCCTGCGCGTCCTCCGAGCAGTTCGTCGCCCGGGTGGTCGAGGCGTACGCGGACCGGTTCCGGACGCTGCCCGGCTACCGGCACGTGTGGTTCCACGTGGCGAGGACCCCCGCGCTGGCGGGCCTGGGGGACGAGGTGGACCGGCGGATCGCCGAGCGCGTGCACGAGGTGCTGGTGGACTCGTTCGGGCTGGCCGACACGGCCGAGACCCGCCGCCGGGCGCACCTGGCCGTGGTCCTGGCCACCCGGATGCTCGGCATGGCGTTCCTGCAGGACCCGCAGGGCGACCCGGAGATCCTGGCGGACACCCCGCTGATGCTGGACCGCTACCTCTTCGCGCCGCCCCGCCGCCCCGCCGGGGACTGACCCCCGCCGTCAGCCCTTCACGCAGATCACCTGCTTGAGGTGGGCGACGACCTCGACCAGGTCCCGCTGCTGGGCGATGACCTTCTCGATCGGCTTGTACGCGCCGGGGATCTCGTCGACCACCCCGGAGTCCTTGCGGCACTCGACGCCCGCCGTCTGCGCCGCCAGGTCCGCCGTGGTGAAGCGCTTCTTGGCGGCGTTGCGGCTCATCTTCCGGCCCGCGCCGTGCGAGGCCGAGTTGAACGAGGCGGCGTTCCCAAGGCCCTTCACGATGTACGAGCCGGTGCCCATCGAGCCCGGGATGATGCCGTACTCGCCGGAGCCGGCCCGGATCGCGCCCTTGCGGGTGACGAGCAGGTCGACGCCGTCGTAGCGCTCCTCGGCCACGTAGTTGTGGTGGCAGGAGATCATCTTGCCGAACGAGGCCCCGGCGCGGGGCAGTTCGCGGCGGACCGCGTCCTGGAACAGGGCCATCATCAGCGCCCGGTTGTGCTTGGCGTACTCCTGCGCCCAGAACAGGTCGGAGCGGTAGGCGTCCATCTCCGGGGTGCGGGCCAGGAAGACCGCCAGGTCGCGGTCGATCAGGCCCTGGTTGTGCGGCAGGGCCCGGGCGATCGACATGTGGTGCTCGGCGAGCTCCTTGCCGATGTTGCGCGAACCGGAGTGCAGCATCAGCCAGACCGCGCCGTCGTCGTCCAGGCAGAGCTCGATGAAGTGGTTGCCGCCGCCGAGCGTCGCCATCTGCCGGGCGGCCCGCTCGCGCCGCCAGTGCACCTCGGGGGCGATGTCGTCGAAGCGCTGCCAGAAGTCGTCCCAGCCCGCGGTGGCCGCGCCCTGCAGCCTGCCCGGGTCGACCGGGTCGGCGTGCAGGCCGAGACCGACCGGGATGGCCTGCTCGATCCGGCTGCGCAGGCGCGCCAGGTCGTCCGGGAGGTCCTTCGCGGTGAGCGAGGACTTCACGGCCGTCATCCCGCAGCCGATGTCGACGCCGACCGCGGCCGGGCAGACCGCGTCCTTCATCGCGATGACGGAGCCGACCGTCGCGCCCTTGCCCAGGTGGACGTCCGGCATCACGGCGAGGCCGTGCAGCCAGGGCAGCGTGCTGATGTTGCGCAGCTGCTGCATGGCCTGGCCCTCGACGGCGGCCGGGTCGGTCCACATCCGGATCGGGACGCGGACGCCGGGTACCTCGGTGTACGACATGGGTGATCGACCTCCTGGGTCGGATGGGTTCATGGTGCCGCACGAAGGCGCCCGGTGCGGCGGCGGGGAAGATCAGGGGCCCGCGGGCCCGGTGGACGGACCGCGGAGGGGCGGACGGACGCCGCGCGAGGACTGCTCAGGCAGTGAGGGGCGAACGACGGAAGGGCAGCCTCGGGGAGCGTCGTCGTGGCTCGACCCGCATGGTGACCGCCTCCTTCCGCTCCGCGTCCGACCGCGCGGCTGTCGCCCGGTCGGGGATATCTACCCACGCCGCGGCGACGGCGTGCAACGCATTAAAACGCCGGGGGCCCGGCGGGGCTGACGCCCCGTCGGACCCCCGTGCGCGCGGAACGCGCGCCGACCGGTCAGGCGATGACCGTGACGTCCCCGATGCCGAGCGCCTTGACCGGCTCGGCGATCACCGAGGCGTCGCCGACCAGCACGGTGACCAGCCGGTCCGGCGGGAACGCGGCGACCACGGCGCGGGTGGCGGCCGCGGTGTCGAGCTCGGCCAGCTTCCGGTAGAAGTCCGCCTGGTAGGTGTCGGGCAGGTACTGCTCGACCTGGTCCGCCAGGGTCGCGGCGACCGAACCGGCCGTCTCGAACTTCAGCGGGGCCACGCCGACCAGGAACTGCACGGCCTCCTCCCGCTCGGCGTCGGTCAGGCCCTCGGCGGCCAGCGTGCGCAGGATGGTCCAGGTGTCCTGCAGCGCGGGCGCGGTCGACTCGGTGTCCACCGAGCCGCTGATCGCCAGCAGCCCGCGGCCGGAGCCGTCGGCGGCCGAGCGCAGCGCCTGGGCGAACGCCCGCACGCCGTAGGTGTAGCCCTTCTCCTCGCGCAGGACGCGGTCCAGCCGGGAGGTGAGGGTGCCGCCGAGGCAGTAGGTGCCGAGCACCTGGGCGGCCCACTCCGGGTCGTGCCGGTCCGGGCCGATCCGGCCGATCAGCAGCTGGGTCTGGACCGAGCCGGGCCGGTCGACGATGACCACCCGGCCGGTGTCGTCCGCGGTCACCGGGGCGTGCACGGCCGGCTCCCGGGTCTCGGCGGTCCAGCGGCCCAGGGTGGACTCCAGCAGCGCCGCCAGGTCCGTCCCGGTGAGGTCGCCGACCACCACGGCGGTGGCGGTGGACGGGCGCAGGTGCGCCGCGTAGAACGCCTGCACCGCCGCCCGGTCGATCCGCTTGACGGTCTCGGCGGAGCCCGCCCGCGGCCGCGACAGCCGGTCGGCGGCCGGGAACAGCTCGGCGTACAGCGCCTTGGCGGCGCGCCGGCCCGGGTTGGCCTGCTCGTGGACGATCTCGTCGAGGCGGTTGGCGACCAGCCGCTCGATCTCGTCCGCGGGCAGCGCGGGGGCGCGCAGCGCGTCGCCGAGCAGGGTCAGGCCGCGCTCCAGGCGGGAGGCCGGGACCTCCAGCGAGACCCGGATCGCCGGGTGGTCGGCGTGGGTGTCCAGGGTGGCGCCGGCCCGCTCCAGCTCGCCGGCGAACTCCTCGGCGCTGAGCGTGTCGGTGCCCTCGGACAGCGCCCGGGCCAGGATCGAGGCGACGCCGTCCAGGCCCTCGGGCTCGGCGGCCAGCGGCGCGTCCAGCACCACGTCCACGGCGACCAGTTGCTGGCCGGGGCGGTGGCAGTGCAGCACCGTCAGCCCGTTGGCCAGGGTGAGCCGCTCGGGCGCCGGGAACGCCCACGGGGCGGGGGTGCCGGGCCGGGGCTGCGGGTGGAACTCCATCGCGGGGGTGTGGTCGCTCACGCCGCCGCCTCCTCGTCGCTGTCGTTGCTGTCGTCGTCACCGGTCGGCTCGTACACCAGCACGGCCCGGTTGTCGGGGCGCAGTCGGGCGGCGGCCACCGCCCGGACCTCCTCGGCGGTCACGTCGAGGACCTTCGGCAGGGCGCTGTTGACCAGTTTCGGGTCGCCGAACAGGACGGCGTAGCGGCAGAGTTCGTCGGCCCGGCCGGCCACCGTGGTGAGCCGGTCCAGCCACTCGCGCTCGATCTGGGCCTGGGCGCGCTCCAGTTCCTCGGCGGTGGGGCCCTCGGCGGCGAAGCGGGCCAGCTCCTCGTCGACGGCGGCCTCGATCCGCTCCAGGGTGGCCTCGCCGCCCGCCTTCACGTCCAGCCAGCCGAGCGAGGGCGCGCCGGCCAGCCGCAGCAGGCCGAACCCGGCCGAGACGGCGGTGCGGTCGCGGCGCACCAGCCGGTTGTACAGCCGGGAGGACTCGCCGCTGCCGAGGATGGTGAGCGCCAGGTCGGCGGCGTCGGCCTCCCGGGTGCCGTCGTGCGGGAGCCGGTAGGCGGCCATCAGCGCGCGGGACGGGACGTCCTCGCGGACCAGCTCGCGCACCTCGGCGCCGATGGTGTCGGGCAGGGTGCCGTCGCGCGGCGGCTGCTTGCCGTCGTGGGCCGGGATCGAGCCGAAGTACTTCTCCACCCAGGCGATGGTCTGCTCCGGGTCGAGGTCGCCGACGATCGACAGCACCGCGTTGTTGGGCGCGTAGTAGGTGCGGAAGAACGCCCGGGCGTCCTCCAGCGTCGCGGCGTCCAGGTCGGCCATCGAGCCGATCGGGGTGTGGTGGTACGGGTGGCCGTCGGGGAAGGACAGCGCGGTGAGCTTCTCGAACGCGGTGCCGTAGGGCACGTTGTCGTAGCGCTGGCGGCGCTCGTTCTTCACCACGTCGCGCTGGTTCTCCATGGACGTCTCGTCCAGCGCGGCCAGCAGCGATCCCATCCGGTCCGCCTCCAGCCAGAGCGCGAGCTCCAGTTGGTGGGCGGGCATGGTCTCGAAGTAGTTGGTGCGCTCGAAGCTGGTGGTGCCGTTGAGCGAACCGCCGGCGCCCTGGACCAGCTCGAAGTGCCCGTTGTTGGAGACGTTCGCCGAACCCTGGAACATCAGGTGCTCGAAGAGGTGGGCCAGGCCGGTCCGCCCCTTGACCTCGTGCCGGGAGCCCACGTCGTACCAGAGGCAGACGGCGGCGACCGGGGTGAGGTGGTCCTCGGAGAGCACCACCCGCAGGCCGTTGGCCAGGCGGTGTTCGGTGATGGCGAGGCCGCTTGCGGGCGCGGGGTTGGCCATGCGGGGTCCTTCCCGTCGTCGGTTCCGGAGTGTCCGGCCGGGGGCGTGTGACGTCCCCCATTGTGGTGCAACGCCCGGCGCCGCCGTCAGGTGTCCGGCCGCGGGGCGCGTTCGCCAGGGGCGGAAGCGCCCCGGGTGACGGGCGCTGTCCCACCGAGGGTCCACAATGGGGGGCGTTCGCGCCCGCGTCCGCCCACCCCCATGTACCGCACGTATCGCAAGGGAGCCCCGCAGCGATGGCCCGCCGCAGTTCGCCCACCCCGCCGCCCGGTGACTTCGAGGAGCGGATCCTCGACGTCGATGTCGTGGACGAGATGCAGGGCTCGTTCCTGGAGTACGCCTACTCGGTGATCTACTCCCGGGCCCTGCCGGACGCCAGGGACGGCCTCAAGCCGGTGCACCGCCGGATCCTCTACCAGGCCAACGAGATGGGCCTGCGCCCGGAGCGCGGCCACGTCAAGTGCGCCCGCCTGGTCGGCGAGGTGATGGGCCGGCTGCACCCGCACGGCGACGCCTCGATCTACGACGCCGTGGTGCGCCTGGCGCAGCCGTTCTCGATGCGCCTGCCGCTGATCGACGGCCACGGCAACTTCGGTTCGCTCGGCAACGACGACCCGCCGGCCGCGATGCGCTACACCGAGTCCCGGCTGACCGCCGCCGCGATGTCGATGGTCGAGTCCATCCACGAGGACACCGTCGACTTCGGCCCCAACTACGACGGCTCCGAGCAGGAGCCCCAGGTGCTCCCCTCGGCGTTCCCGAACCTGCTGGTCAACGGCGCCACCGGGATCGCGGTCGGCATGGCCACCAACATGCCGCCGCACAACCTGGCCGAGGTGGTCGCCGCCGCCCGGCACCTGATCAAGCACCCCGCGGCGGACCTCGACACCCTGATGCGGTTCGTCCCCGGCCCGGACCTGCCCACCGGCGGCCGGATCGTCGGCCTCTCCGGCATCCGGGACGCGTACGAGTCCGGCCGCGGCACCTTCAAGATCCGCGCCACCGCGACGGTGGAGAACGTCACCGCCCGCCGCAAGGGCATCGTGGTCACCGAACTGCCGTACACGGTCGGCCCCGAGAAGGTGATCGGGAAGATCAAGGACCTGGTCAACGCGAAGAAGCTGCAGGGCATCGCGGACGTCAAGGACCTCACCGACCGCGAGCACGGCCTGCGCCTGGTCATCGAGGTGAAGAACGGCTTCGTCCCCGAGGCGCTGCTGGAGCAGCTCTACAAGCTGACGCCGATGGAGGAGACCTTCGGCATCAACAACGTCGCGCTGGTCGACGGCCAGCCGCTGACGCTGGGCCTCAAGGAGCTGCTGGAGGTCTACGTCGACCACCGCTTCACGGTGGTCAAGCGGCGCAGCGACTTCCGCCGCCGCAAGCGCCAGGACCGGCTGCACCTGGTCGAGGGCCTGCTGGTCGCGCTCGTCGACATCGACGAGGTGATCGCGATCATCCGCAACAGCGACGACGCGGGCCAGGCCAGGGACCGGCTGATGGAGCGCTTCGGCATCTCCGAGGTCCAGACGGCGTACATCCTGGACACCCCGCTGCGCCGGCTCACCCGCTTCGACCGGGTCGAGCTGGAGGCCGAACAGGCCAAGCTGCTCAAGGAGATCGCCGAGCTGACCGAGATCCTGGAGTCCGACAGCAAGCTGCGCTCCGTGGTCTCCTCCGAACTCGGCGCCGTCGCCAAGCAGTTCGGCACCGAGCGGCGCACCGTGCTGCTGGAGGCCGGCTCGGTGCCGTCCGCCGCGCTGGCGGTGCCGCTGGAGGTCGCGGACGACCCGTGCCGGGTGCTGCTCTCCTCCACCGGGCTGCTGGCCCGCACCTTCGACCTGGAGCCGGTCACCGAGGAGGACGCGGCCCGCGCCAAGCACGACGTGCTGGCCTCCGCCGTCCCGGCCACCGCCCGCGGCGACGTCGGCCTGGTCACCACGGCCGGCCGGGTGCTGCGCCTGCCGGTGATCGACCTGCCCGCGCTGCCCCCGGGCACCACGGCGCTGTCCGGCGGCGCGGCGGTCTCCGAGTTCCTCCGGCTGGAGGCCGACGAGCAGCCGCTCGCCCTGACCACGCTGGACGAGTCCTCGCCCGGCCTGGCGCTCGGCACCGTGCAGGGCGTGGTCAAGCGGGTGGTGCCCGAATGGCCCGCCAACAAGGACGAGTTCGAGGTGATCGCGCTCAAGGACGGCGACGCCGTGATCGGCGCGGTCGAACTGCGCACCGGCGAGGAGGACCTGGTCTTCATCACCTCCGACGCCCAGCTGCTGCGCTACCCGGCGGGCCAGGTCCGCCCGCAGGGCCGCCCGGCCGGCGGCATGACCGGCATCAAGCTGGCCGACGGCGCGAGGGTGCTCTCCTTCACCGCGGTCGACCCGGCGCAGGACGCGGTGGTCCTCTCGGTCGCGGCCGCCTCCGGCACGCTGGCCGGCGAGGAGCAGACCAGCTGGAAGCTCACCCCGTTCGACCAGTACCCGCGCAAGGGCCGGGCCACCGGCGGCGTCCGCTGCCAGCGCTTCCTGCGCGGCGAGGACGGCCTCGCCTTCGCCTGGGCAGGCTCGCTGCCCGCCCTCGGCGCGGGCCCGGCCGGCCAGCCGGTCACCCTCCCCGAGCGCGACCCGCGCCGCGACGGCTCCGGCACCCCGGTGCCGTCCCCGGTCGCCGCGGTCGGCGGCCGGATGTAGCGCCGCGGGCGAACGCACGGACGCGGGAGGGGCGGGCACCCGGTGGGTGCCCGCCCCTCCCGCGTTCCGCGCTGACTCAGCGGTACGTCGTGGGGTACTGCCCGGGCGGGTACTGGCCGGGGGCCTGCTGTCCCGCCGGGTACTGGCCGAGGGCCTGCTGTCCCGCCGGGTACTGGCCGGGCTGGTACTGCCCCGCCGGGTACTGCCCGGGCGCCTGCTGCCCCGGCGCCTGCTGGCCGGGAGCCTGCTGCCCGGGCGCCTGCTGCCCGGGCGCCTGCCGTTCCACCGGCGTCGGCGACAGCAGGAAGCCGCCGCTGTACTCGTGGAAGTGGACGTACAGCCCGTACTGGGCGGCGACCGCGAGGACCGGCCCCGGCCGGGCGCCGCGGTAGTCCTTCTCGCGCACCTCGAAGTTCGTGGTGCCCACCCCCCAGCGCAGGTTGGCCCAGCCGCGGAAGGCGTACTTGCGGCCCGGGCCGCGGGCGAACGCCTCGGCCGCGGTGCGGCAGATCTCCGCCAGCCTGGCCTCCCAGCGCCGCTGGTCGTTGGTCCACTCCCGGACGAACCTGGTCGGGCCGACGAAGCGGTGCAACGGGCGCAGCAGCAGCCGCAGCCAGCCGAGCAGGAACCAGTCGCGCCCGTTGCCGATCTCGTTGAGTTCGTAGACCGTCCGGAACGGGATCCACACCACCAGCGTGAGCACCAGCTCCGCCGGGATCAGCACCCACTGCAGGACGAACCACAGCAGCAGCCCGAGCCGCCAGCGCCGCTTCACCGGTGCGACCGGCTCCGGAATCACCTGCGGTCCACCGTGCATCAGCCACCCCCGCCACGCAGGAAGAACGTCAAGACTCCCCCAAGAGAACGTCAACTGCCAGCAACTGGGCCCAGCATAGCCGGGCCCCACCGGCCCTCCGTGGGCACACGGCCGTACCCCCGGGGGCCGTCCGGCCGTAGGGTGGGCCGGGTGAGCACCTGTACGACGCTGTCGCGCGAACTGACCGAGCCGCTGAGTGCCACCGCGGCCACCGCCACCACCTGGCTGCTGCTCGAACAGTCCGGTCCCTGGGGCGCGAAGGCGCTCACCGGCAGCCACCTCGACCCCGGGCTCGGGGCCGCCCTCGACCGCGCCGCCGCGGGCACCGGCGTCCGGATCGCCCTGATCCGCCGCCCCGGGCGGCACGCCGACGCCGACGGCACCGCCGGGCACGAGGTGCTGCTCGCCCACACCTCCCCCGCCGACCCGTGGGTGCGCCGCAGCCACCTCGCCTCCCCCGCCGACCTGCTCGACCTCGACTTCACCGCCCTCGGCGCGGGCGACCACGGCTCCTTCGGCACCCCGCACGTCGGCGGCCCGATCGCTCTGGTGTGCACCAACGGCCGCCGCGACCGCTGCTGCGCACTGCTCGGCCGACCGCTCGCCGCCGAGATCGCCGCGGCCGGCCACAGCGAGGTCTGGGAGGTCACCCACCTCGGCGGCCACCGCTTCTCCCCCACGATGCTGGTGCTGCCGCACGGCTACGCGTACGGGCGGCTCACCGCCGAGACCGCCAAGGAGGTCCTCGCCGCGACCGCCGCCGGGCAGACCGTCCCCGCCCACTCCCGCGGCCGCTCCTACTGGCCCCGCCCGGCCCAGGCCGCCGAGCAGGCCGTCCGCGAGCTGACCGGCGAGGGCGCCGCCGACGCCCTGACCCTGCACCAGCACCCCGGCGGCTCCCCCTGGACGGTCGACGTCCACCACGTCGACGGCCGCCGCTGGCGCGCCACCGTCGCCGAGTCCGCCGGCGAGCCGCCCCGGCCCGAGAGCTGCGGCAAGGCCCCGGGCACCCCGTCCCGGATGGACGTCGTGGCGCTCTCGCCGCAGCGCGCCTGAGGGCCCGCCCCTCCACGCACCGCGGGGTCGCGACGAGGGCGGTCGACCCGCCGTCCCGTCGCGACCCCGCCGCGCGTCCCGCTGTCCCGCCGCCTCGCGGCTAGGCCGCGCCCGCGCCGGTCAGCGCCCGCACCTCCAGCTCCGCGAAGCCGTCCTCGTCCGCGGTCTCCCGGTCCAGGACGGTGCCCAGCCAGCCGGCCAGGAAGCCGAGCGGGATGGAGACCAGGCCCGGGTTCTCCAACGGGAACCAGTGGAAGTCCACGCCGGGCAGCACCGAGGTCTTCGCCCCGGAGACGACCGGCGAGAACAGCACCAGCAGCACCGCCGGGACGAGGCCGCCGTACACCGACCAGACCGCGCCGCGGGTGGTGAACCGCTTCCAGAACAGCGAGTACAGCAGCGTCGGCAGGTTCGCCGAGGCGGCCACCGCGAAGGCCAGGCCGACCAGGAACGCGACGTTCAGCTTCTGCGCGAACAGGCTGAGCACGACCGCGAGTCCGCCGATCACCACGGCGGAGATCCGGGCCGCGATCACCTCCTCGCGCTCGGAGACCTGCCGCTCCTCGGTGCGCCGCCAGGCCCGCGCGTAGAGGTCGTGGGCGAAGGCCGCGGAGGAGGCCAGGGTGAGCCCGGCGACCACGGCGAGGATGGTGGCGAAGGCGATCGCCGAGATCACCGCGAACAGCAGCAGGCCCCAGGTGGATCCGGCGCCGCCGCCGAGGTCCAGGGCGAGCAGCGGGACGGCGGTGTTCCCGGCCGGGTTGGCCGCCTTGACGGCCTTCGCGCCGACCACCGCGCCGGCCCCGAGCCCGAGCACGATCGCCATCAGGTAGAAGCAGCCGATCAGGCCGATCGCCCACATCGTGGAGCGCCGCGCGGCCCGCGCCGTGGGCACGGTGTAGAAGCGGCTGAGGATGTGCGGCAGGCCCGCGGTGCCGAGCACCAGCGCCAGGCCGAGGCTGACGAAGTCGAGCCGACTCGTCGTGCTGGCCCCGTACTTCAGGCCCGGCTGCAGGTACGCGTCGCCGACGCCGCTGTGCTGCGCGGCGGCGTGCATCAGCGCGCCGAGGTCGCCGTGGAAGCGGGCCAGCACCAGCCCGGTGAGCAGCAGCGAACCGGCCACCAGCAGGAAGGCCTTGACGATCTGGATCCAGGTGGTGGCGCGCATCCCGCCGACCGTCACGTAGACGATCATCAGTCCGCCGACCGCGACGATGGTCCAGCCCTTGGCGGCGCCGCTGTCGGTGCCGAGCAGCAGGGCGACCAGGCTGCCCGCGCCGACCATCTGCGCGATCAGGTACATCAGGGTGACGACCATGGACGCGAGGCCGGCCGCGGCGCGCACCGGGCGCTGGCGCATCCGCAGCGCCAGCACGTCGGCCAGGGTGTAGCGGCCGGCGTTGCGGACGAGTTCGGAGACCAGCATCAGCACGACCAGCCAGGCGACCAGGAAGCCGATGCTGTAGAGCACGCCGTCGTAGCCGTAGAGCGCGATCAGGCCGGTGACGCCGAGGAAGGAGGCGGCCGACAGGTAGTCGCCGGAGAGGGCGAAGCCGTTCTGCAGCGGCGAGAAGTCGCGGCCGCCGGCGTAGAAGTCCTCCGCGGCGTGGCCGCGGCGGCCGACCCAGACGGTGATGGTCAGGGTGACGGCGACGACGACGGCGAACAGCGCGATCGCGAGGCCGTGGCTGGGGTGTGGGGTCATCGCAGTTGGTCCTGGGTGTCCCAGCGCAGTTCGAGGGCGGCTCGGTCGCGCTTGGTGCGGGCGTTGCGGGCGTAGAGCCAGGTGAGCAGGAAGGTGGAGGCGAACTGGCCGAGGCCGAGCAGCCAGGCCAGGTTGAGCGGTCCGGCGACCTGCTGGCGCATCAGCTCCGGCGCGAACGCCTGGGCGGCGACGAACAGCAGGTACCAGGCCAGGAACCCGGCGCTGGCCGGGAACACGAACGAGCGGTAGCCGCTCCGGATCTCCTGGAAGGCGTCGCTCTCCTGGACGCTCCGGTAGACCTCCCGCCCGGCCCGCTCCTCCGGGGGCGCGGGCTCCGCGGTCCGCCGCTGCGCCACCACCCGGGGACGGGAGGCGGCCGCGGCCCACCAGTCGATTCTCTCCTGTTGTGCCACAGCCGACACCTCATCATTTCGGTCACTACGACCGAACCATGATGGAGCGTCACAAACCCGCCACGAAACCGGTGCAGATACGTTCACCCGAACCAGCTACCAGGAGGTGGGTCTACGAACCGTCGGAAATTCCATGCCTGAAGGCGTACGCCACGGCCTGGGCGCGGTCCCGCACCGCCGTCTTGGCGAAAAGGTTGTTGATATGCGTTTTCACCGTTGCGGGGCTGACGAACAACCTTTCCGCGATCTCCGCGTTGGACAACCCGGCGGCGATCAGCGCCAGCACCTCGGCCTCCCGCTGGGTCAACCCGTCGGGCAGCGCGGGGCGCCGGGCCGGTGCGGGTGCGACCGCCGGTGCGGGCACGGGCTCCGGTGCGACCTGCTCCGGCTCGGTCCGCTCCGGCTCGGCCTGTTTCGGCTCCGACAGCCGCTCCAGCAGCCGCAGTTGGACCTGCGGGGAGAGCCCCGCCGCGCCCGAGCGGACATCGGCCACGGCGCGGGCGATCTCCTCCGCGCCCGCGTCCTTGGTGAGGAAGCCGCGCGCCCCGGCCTGCAGCGCGGAGAACAGCGAGTCGTCGTCGGCGTACGTGGTGAGCACCACCACCTCGGTGCCGGGGTGCTCGGCGCGGATCCGGCGGGTGGCCTCCACCCCGTCGCAGCGCGGCATCCGCAGGTCCATCAGCACCACGTCGGGGGCGTGCTCGGCGACCAGCCGCAGCGCCTCCTCGCCGTCCGGCGCGGAGCCGACCACGGTGATGCCCGGCAGCAGGCCGAGCAGCATCACGATGCCCTCCCGCACCACGGTCTGGTCGTCGGCGACCACGACCCGGATCGGTCCGTCCGTCACGTCGGCACCCGCAGCAGCACGCGCCACCCTCCCTCGTCGGGGCCCGCCAGCAGTTCGCCGCCGAGCAGTTCCGCGCGTTCGCGCATCCCGAGCAGACCGTACCCGCTCCCGCTGTCGCCGAGCACGGGGTGCGCCCCGCGCGGGGCGAGGGAGTTGTGCACCCGCAGCTCCACCTCCCCCTCCCGGTAGGCGAGCCGGACCTCCACCCGGCCGCCGGGCGCGTGCTTGCGGGCGTTGGTCAGCGCCTCCTGGGCGACCCGGCGCACGGCCAGCCCGGCCTCGGCGGGCAGCGGGCGGGGCACCCCGTCCACGGTCAGGTGGGCCTCGGACTGCGCGGCCAGCTCGGCCACGAACTCGGCGACGGGGGCGAACTCGCCGCGCAGCGCGGAGAGCGCCTGCCGGGTCTCGGCCAGCCCGTCCTGGGCCATCCGCCGGGCGGCGACCACCCGTTCGCGGATCTCGGCCCGTTCGGCCCCGGCGTCCAGCATCAGCCGGGCCGCCTCCAGGTGCACCAGCTGCGCGGAGAGGCTGTGCGCGAGCACGTCGTGGATCTCCCGGGCGATCCTGGCCCGTTCGGCGAGCGCCGCGCTCTCCGCCTGCGCGGCCTGCGCGGCCCGTTCCTGGGCGAGCAGGGCGCGCTGCGCGGAGCGGGCCTGGCCGTCCAGGCGCAGCAGGTAGCCGAGCAGGCCCATGCCGCCCGCGACGGCCAGCATCACCAGCAGCGAGTCGCCCGAGCCCAGGCCGTAACTGACCAGCGCCGCAACGGCGGTGAGCAGCCCGGCGGCCAGCGGCAGCCGGATCACGGCGAGCACCGCGAGCCCGCACCAGACCACCGAGGCCAGGGTGTCGGCCCCGCCCTCGTGGGCCAGCCCGGCGGTGGCCAGCAGTCCGGCGGCGCAGCCCAGCGCGGGCCACAACCGCCGGGCCCGGCAGGCCAGGTACCAGCCGGTGAACAGGGCGGCCGCGGCGACGATCCAGCCGATCGGGGGCAGCAACCGCCATCCGGTGTACCGGTGTTCGGCGAAGGTGCCGAACACCACGGCGCCCAGCATCGCGGTCCGGCCGAACAGGGACAGCGTGATCCGGGCCCGCGAACTGCGCTCCCGGATCGGGACGTCCCCGGCGGGCCACCGGGTCCAGCGTTCCAGTGTGCTCACCGGATGATCCTCTCTCAACGGCGGTGCCGCCGGGCCCCGGTGGGGCTCGGCGGCGCTCGTGCGGCGCTCGTGCGGCGCTCGTGCGGCGGCCGGTCAGGCGGCCAGGGCGTGCCGCTCGCCGCCCAGCTGCCGGGCCCGCCACTGGACGGCCGCCGAGCGGACCAGCAGCAGAAGGCCGAGCGAGAGCAGCAGCACGCTGCCGGACTGGTGGACGTGCAGCGCGGCGCCCACCCCGTACCAGGCGGCCCGGACCAGGAGCGCACCGACCCAGGCGAACGCGGTGGCGGTGGTCCCCTTGCTCCACAGCGCGCCGTCGGCCTCGCGCCAGATCCGCACCGTCCAGCCCCAGACGCAGCCCATCCCGGCGGTGGTGAGCAGCGAGCCCGTCACCAGCACGGCGGCCGCCACCCGGTGGTGCGGGTCGATCAGCACCGGGTCGCGCAGCGCGACCGCGGCGAGCACCAGCGGGATCAGCCAGAACCGGCGCTCGGTGTCCAGCCGGCGGGCCCGCAGCTGCCGGCCCACCACCAGGACGATCACGGCGGCGGCGATCAGGACGTCGGACAGGGCGGTCATTTCGGTGCCTCCAGGACGGGGTGTTCTCGACACCCCGAACGCTACGGAGGACGGGCCGCCCGGTCCTCGGAGCGCGGGTTGATCCCGCACGCGGAAGGGCTCTCCACCCCAGGGTGGAGAGCCCTTCCCTACCGCACCGCTCAGGCGTCGATCCGGGACCGGTCCAGGGTGGCCGCCGAGTCGACGATGAACTCCCGCCGCGGGGCGACGTCGTTGCCCATCAGCAGGTCGAAGGTCTTCTCCGCGGACTCCAGGTCGCCCAGGTTGATCCGGCGCAGGATCCGGAACCGCGGGTCCATGGTGGTCTCGGCCAGCTGGTCGGCGTCCATCTCGCCGAGGCCCTTGTAGCGCTGGATCGGGTCCTTCCAGCGCAGCCCCTTGCCCTGGAACTGCAGCAGGGTGCGCCGCAGTTCGGCGTCGGAGTAGGTGTAGTGGTACTTCTCCTGGCCGCGCTTGGGGTTGGTCAGCTCGATCCGGTGCAGCGGCGGCACCGCGGCGAACACCCGGCCCTGCTCGACCATCGGCCGCATGTAGCGGTGGAACAGCGTCAGCAGCAGGGTGCGGATGTGCGAGCCGTCGACGTCGGCGTCGGCCATGAAGATGACCTTGCCGTAGCGGGCCTGGTCGATGTCGAACGTCCGCCCCGAGCCCGCTCCTATCACCTGGATGATCGAGGCGCACTCGGCGTTCTTGAGCATGTCGCTCACGGACGCCTTCTGGACGTTCAGGATCTTGCCGCGGATCGGCAGCAGCGCCTGGAACTCCGAGTTGCGGGCCAGCTTGGCGGTGCCGAGCGCGGAGTCACCCTCGACGATGAACAGCTCGCTGCGGTCCACGTCGTCGCTGCGGCAGTCGGCCAGCTTGGCGGGCAGCGAGGAGGTCTCCAGCGCGGTCTTGCGGCGCTGCGCCTCCTTGTGCTGCCGGGCCGCGACCCTGGTCCGGGCGGCCGCGACGACCTTCTCCAGCACTGCCCTGGCCTGGAGCTTCTCGTCCTTCTTGGTGGAGGTGAGGAACGCCTTCAGCTCCTTGGCGACCACGGCGGCGACGATCCGGTTGGCCGCCGAGGTGCCGAGCACCTCCTTGGTCTGCCCCTCGAACTGCGGCTCGGCGAGCCGGACGGTGATGACCGCGGTCAGGCCCTCCTGCGCGTCGTCCTTGGTGATGTCGTCCTCGGCGACCCGCAGCAGCTTGGCGGCCCGCAGCGCCTCGTTGACGGTCTTGGCGAGCTGCCGCTCGAAGCCGGTGACGTGGGTGCCGCCCTTGGGGGTGGAGATGATGTTGACGAAGGAGCGCTGGGTGGTGTCGTACCCGGCGCCCCAGCGCAGCGCGATGTCCACCCCGAGCTCGCGGGTGACCTCGGTGGGGGTCATGTGCCCGAGCTCGTCGAGCACCGGGACGGTCTCCTTGAAGGTGCCCTCGCCGCGCAGCCGCAGCACGTCGGAGATCGGGCGGTCGGGGGCCAGGAACTCGCAGAACTCGCTGATCCCGCCGTCGTAGCGGAAGGTCTCCTCGGCGACCTGCTCGCTCTCGGTGAGCCGCTCGTCGCGCACCACGATGGTCAGCCCGGGCACCAGGAAGGCGGTCTGCCGGGCCCGGCTGTGCAGCGCCTCCAGCGAGAGCCGGGCGTCCTTGAGGAAGATCTGCCGGTCCGCCCAGTAGCGGATCCGGGTGCCGGTGCGGGTCTTGGCGAACTTGCCCCGCTTGGTCATGCCGCTGCCGGGCTCGAACTTCGCGTCCGGCCCCTCCCCCGCGTACGTGCCGGGGGTGCCGCGCCGGAAGCTGATCGCGTGGGTGGTGCCGGAGCGGTCCACCTCCACGTCCAGCCGGGCGGACAGCGCGTTGACCACCGAGGCGCCGACGCCGTGCAGACCGCCGGAGGCCGCGTACGAGCCGCCGCCGAACTTGCCGCCCGCGTGCAGCTTGGTCATCACGACCTCGACGCCGGACAGCCCGGTCTTGGGCTCGACGTCCACCGGGATGCCGCGGCCGTTGTCGCGCACCTCGACCGAGCCGTCCTGGTGCAGCAGCACCTCGATCCGGTCGCAGAACCCGCCCAGCGCCTCGTCCACCGAGTTGTCGATGATCTCCCAGAGGCAGTGCATCAGGCCGCGGCTGTCGGTCGACCCGATGTACATGCCCGGCCGCTTGCGGACCGCTTCGAGCCCCTCCAGGACGAGCAGATGCCGCGCGGTGTAGTCGGACCCGCCCTCACCGGTCACCAGAGAGGACGGGCCGGTCTTTTCTCCACTCACGCTCTGCACTCCTCCATGACGTTGACGGACACCCCCGCATGCTCTCAGCAACTGAGATCCGGGCCGCTGAGGTCCGCGCGCCTTGTACGCGCTGCGCGAACACGGTTCCCGCCCCGGGGGCGGTTCCCAGCCTGCCATCTCCTGCCGACACCACGGGTCCTGGCGGATCGGGGCGGCCGGTGCGGGCTGCGGAGCTGCTGCGATGCGGTCCAACGGGTTCCGGGACGGGGCTTATGCTCCAACCCAGCGGAGGATTATGCTACGCGGACCTCGCACCCCGGCCCGGTCGGGCGTTCGAGGTGATTGGCCGGCCACGGGAATCGGTACGCATGAACCACCGTTGCCCGGGGCACGTCCTCATCAAGACGACGGCAGAATCCTCCAAGAGAAAAGCCACGAGCGGGAACGAATTCGACCTGGTTGGATGTTGATCCTGGTACACAGCTCGTCGAGCTAGAGAAGAGGCGACGTGACTACTGTTCTGACCCCTGCGAGCCCGCTCACCGCGGCAGACCGCTGCGACCGTTGCGGCGCTCAGGCCTACCTGCGCGTCGTCCTCTCCAGCGGCGGAGAGCTGCTGTTCTGCGCCCACCACGGGCGTAAGTTCGAGCCCGAGCTCAAGAAGATCGCCGTGGAGATACACGACGAGAGCGACCGCCTCTCCGGCACCCCGGCGATTGCCGAGGAGGGGGAGCGCTGACGCTCCCGTTGCTCTCCCGAGCTGCCTGAACGGCCGGGTGGCCCACCCTTCCCAGGGGCGGGCCACCCGGCCGTGGCGTTTCACCGCCGACCGTCTCACAGCACGCCGCGCACGGCCTCCGAGACCGCCGCGATCCGGGTGTACACCCCTGGGTGGTCGGCCTCCGCGCAGCCCGCGCCCCAGGACACCAGCCCGGCCAGCCGCCCCGCCACCAGCAGCGGCCCGCCGCTGTCGCCCTGGCAGGCGTCCTTGCCGCCCTGCTGCTCGCCCGCGCACACCATGGTGCGGGCGTCGTACGCGCTGTCCGAGCCGCCCGGGTAGGCGTGCCCGCACGCCTCGTCCGAGATGATCGGCACCGTGACCTGGCGCAGCGTGTTCGAGTAGCTCCCGTTGCCCCGGGTGTCGCCCCAGCCGAACACCGTGGCCGGGGTGCCCGCCGCGTACGGCTCGGTCTCGCCCGGGTTCACCATCTCCAGCACCGGACGGCCGTCCTGCGGCTCGGCCAGCGTGATGACCGCCACGTCCCGGGTGTTCGCGGTGAAGCTGTAGCCCGGGTCGATCCACACCCCGCGCACCGCCACCTCCCGCCCCGCGGTGCCCCGCAGGTCGTCCCGCCCCACGATCACCCGCAGCCCGGGGCGATCGGTCGGACGGGCCGTGGACTCGTCGTAGAAGCAGTGCGCCGCCGTGACCACCTTGGTCGGGGTGACCAGCGCCCCGCCGCAGAACTGCCCGGAGCGGGCCGAGCCGAACTGCTGCCTGCTGGCCAGCGCCACCATCCACGGGTGGTCGCCGGTGCTGGCGCCGGTGCCGCCGATGATCCGCCGTTGCGCGGCGGCCGGGGCGGCCGCGCCCAGCGCGACCAGCGGGGCGGGCAGGGCGGCCAGGGCGACGAGCGCGACCGCCCGGCGGCGGAGCCGAGGCGCGAACGTGTCCAGGATGGGCACCGGTTCTCCAGAGGGGTTCGGCGGGGTTCGGGGTGCAGCGCGACAACCTGCCCAGCGTAGTCAGCCGGTCACCCGCCGTACCGCGGGTGCGCCCGCCCGCCACCCCATCGGGGTACCCCGGACACGCGAACGGGCCCCTCCGCCGGTGGCGGAGGGGCCCGTCCAGGTGACGTCCGGACCGGATCGGCCCGGTGCCGGATCAGTCCAGGTAGTCGCGCAGCACCTGGGAGCGCGACGGGTGGCGCAGCTTCGACATGGTCTTCGACTCGATCTGGCGGATGCGCTCGCGCGTCACGCCGTAGACCTTGCCGATCTCGTCCAGCGTCTTCGGCTGGCCGTCGGTCAGGCCGAAGCGCATCGAGACCACGCCCGCCTCGCGCTCGGACAGCGTGTCCAGCACGGAGTGCAGCTGCTCCTGGAGCAGGGTGAAGGAGACCGCGTCGGCCGGGACGACCGCCTCGGAGTCCTCGATCAGGTCACCGAACTCGCTGTCGCCGTCCTCGCCGAGCGGGGTGTGCAGCGAGATCGGCTCGCGGCCGTACTTCTGGACCTCGATGACCTTCTCGGGGGTCATGTCGAGTTCCTTGGCCAGCTCCTCCGGGGTGGGCTCGCGGCCCAGGTCCTGGAGCATCTGGCGCTGCACGCGGGCGAGCTTGTTGATGACCTCGACCATGTGCACCGGGATGCGGATGGTGCGGGCCTGGTCGGCCATGGCGCGGGTGATCGCCTGCCGGATCCACCAGGTCGCGTAGGTGGAGAACTTGTAACCCTTGGTGTAGTCGAACTTCTCGACCGCACGGATCAGACCGAGGTTGCCCTCCTGGATCAGGTCCAGGAAGAGCATGCCGCGGCCGGTGTAGCGCTTGGCCAGCGAGACCACCAGGCGGAGGTTGGCCTCCAGCAGGTGGTTCTTGGCGCGGCGGCCGTCCTCGGCGATGATCTCCAGCTCGCGCTTGAGCTTCGGGGCGAGCTTGTCGGCCTGGCTCAGCTTGTCCTCGGCGAACAGGCCGGCCTCGATCCGCTTGGCGAGCTCGACCTCCTGCTCGGCGTTGAGCAGCGGGACCTTGCCGATCTGCTTGAGGTAGTCCTTGACCGGGTCGGCGGTGGCACCGGCCACGGCGACCTGCTGGGCCGGGGCGTCGTCCTCGTCGTCGTCCGAGAGCACGAAGCCCTGGTCGGTCTCCTCCTCGGCCTCGCCCTCCTTGCCGTCACCGGGCAGGGCCACGTCCTCGAGGAGCTCCTCCTCGCCGATGATGTCCTCGTCGCCGGCCTTGGCACCGGGCTTGGCGGCCGCGGCGGTCTTCTTGGCCGCGGTCTTCTTGGCGGGGGCGGCGGCCTTCTTGGCCACCGCCTTCTTCGCGGGGGCGGCGGCCTTCTTGACGGCGGCCTTCGCCTCGGCGACGTCGACGGACTCCACGACGCCGACCTCGGTGCTGGTCACCGTGGCGGCCACCGACACCGACGGGGCGATGGTCGCCGCGGGGGCGATCCGCACCGGGGGCTTGGTCTGGGCGACCGGCGTGCGGGTGGTGACCGCCTTGGTCGCGGTGCGCTTGGTGGTGCTCTTGGCCGCGACGCTCTTGCGCTTGGCGCCGGCCGGCTCGGCCGCGCTGACCATCAGCTCCACCCCCTCCTCAATCAGCACCTGGTTGAGGCTGCGCATGACGTTCTTCCACTTGGTAACCGGGATCTGGTCCGCCTCGAACGCGTGGCGCACGTCGTCACCGGCGATCTGCCCCTGGGCCTTGCCCCGCTCGATGAGCGCCAGCAGTGCCGCGGACTCCGCGATCTCGGGGGGAAGCGAACGGGATGTGCTGGCCGACACGAACAACCTCTCGGACGATGAGTGGACACGAACCCGTACCGACCGGCCCGACTGCTCGGGCGGGTGGACGGTGACCGGGGTCTGCAGGACGGCAGCAGCGCCGCGGACCAACACAGCCAGCTGGCTTGTGGTGATATTCCGGAGCTGCTTCCGCTCCGTACACATCGCTGCCGCCCCTCAAGTGTTACGCATGCCCGTCGTGGCGCCCGTCACACCACCCGACGGCCGGTGCGGGCTGCCCCCGAGCGGCCTATCCGCGGGCCCGGCGGGGGCCGGACGGCCCCGGCCCCGCGCACCGACGGCCCCGGTGTGCCGATGGCCCCTCGGCTGCGCGGGTGGGGCAGCAGAAGGGCCATCCGGTCTGAGCGGCGGTCGGGTCGGGCGGGCCGCTCAGTGCTCGCGCGGGGCGGGGACGGCGTGCTCGATGTCCGGGTGGACGGTGAGCAGCGCGCGGACGGCGGCCTCGGCGGCCGTGCCGTCGCCGGTGCCGAGCGCGTCCACCAGCCGGGCGTGCAGGCTGACCGCCGACTCGGAGGGACGCTCGCAGGTGGTGCCGGAACCGCCGGAGACCTGGAGCGCACCGGCCACGATGCCGGACAGGTGCTCCAGCATCCGGTTCCCGGCCATCTGCAGCACCAGCCCGTGCAGCTCGGCGTCGGCCCGGGAGTAGCTGACCAGGTCTCCCTGGCTGCCGGCCTGGGACATGATCTCGGTCAGCTCGACCAGCCGGTGCTGGACGTCCTCCCGGCCGTGCCCGGCGGCCAGCCGCGCGGCCAGCGGCTCGATCGCCCAGCGCAGCTCGAACAGCTCGCGGCGCTGCTCGTCGCGCTGCGGGCCGAAGGCGCGCCACTCGATGATGTCCGGGTCCAGCAGGTTCCAGTCGCTGACCGGGCGGACCCGGGTGCCGACGTTCGGCCGGGCCGAGACCAGGCCCTTGGCCTCCAGCACCCGGAGCGACTCGCGCACCACGGTGCGGGAGACCTCGAAGCGCTGGCCGATCTCCTCCGGCACCAGCGGGCGGTCGGCGCCCAGGTCGCCGGAGACGATCATCTGGCCGAGCTGCTGGACCAGCTGGCCGTGCAGGCCGCGGCCGCGGCTGCTGGTGGTCTTGCGACCGGCCCGGGCGAGGTCGCTCTCCGCCCCCTCCCAGCGGGGGGCGGGCGGGGTCGGGCGGTCGGCGTACGGGAAGCGGTCCAGCTCGGAGGCGGAGATCGACTCGGCCTGGCGGGCGGCGGTCACGGTGGGGTGCGCAAGGGTACTCACGCCATCCTTTGTCGGCGATCGGCGGGGCCGCCTTGAGCATTCTCCTGAAAAGCACACGAAAGGGTGATCGACCGTGTCTGGATAATTGACTTCTTATCAGTCGTAAATGCGCATACCGGTCATCCCGTGCCGTTTTCCCCTGCCCTTCCTCCAGCCTCCGTTGTCACACCGTCAGGGCCCTTCCCGGCGCCGCCTCCCGCGCCCTTCCCGGCCGGGCGCTCAGAGGCTCCGGCGGCGCAGTTGGGCCAGCAGCGCCGCCAGGACCAGCAGGGCGGCCGGGGCCAGCAGCGCGACGACCACCACGCCGTCCAGCGCGCCCGCCGTCCGGTCGGCGGCGTCGCGGACCAGGTCCAGGCCGTACTGGAAGGGCACCAACTCCCGCACCCAGACCGGCCAGTTGCGACCCGTGCGGTGCAGCAGCAGACCGGCGGTGGGCTCCAGCAGGGCGGGCAGCGCGCCGGTCAGCAGGATGCCGACGACGGCGCTGCGCACCAGCGAGGTGATCAGCAGACCGGCCCAGCCGCCCGCCACCGCCAGCACCACGAACGCCACCAGCGGGCGGCCCGGGCCGCCCGCCGCGAACGGGGCCGCGAACGGGACCGAGGACAGGCCGGACGGGTGGAGCACCGCCGACGCGTCCACCCCGGCGGGCAGGGCCGACCACGCCGCGAGGGCGTCGACGCCGAGGGTGAGCACCGCCAGCAGGGCGGCCGCCGCGCCCACCACCGAGGACTTCGCCAGCAGCGCGCCCAACCGGCGCCCCAGGGTCACCCGCGAGGCGGGCAGGCCGGGCCAGCGGGTCTCGTTGCCGTAGGACAGCGCGCCGAGCACGGCCGCCGCCAGCGCGGTCAGCGGCAGCGGCAGGAACGGCACCACCGCCGCGACCGCCCGCACCGCGTCCGGCACCGCCAACTCCCCGTCCGGCAACCGGGCCGCCGTGAACGCCGCCACCGCCGCGTTCACCAGGAGCGCGCCCGCCACCACCACCCACGTGGAGCGCACCCCGCGCAGCCGACGCACCTCACTCGCCACCACCCGCACGGTCACTCACTCCCGTCCTCGTCGCCGACGGCGCTCCGCCGCGCCGTCCCCTGCGGATCCACCGGCTCCGCCGGCTCGCCCGGCTCGCCCGGTTCCCCCGACTCCCGCGGCCGCCGGACCGGTTCGGCGGGCCCGGCCTGCTCGGTGCGGCCGGTGCGCTCGGCCCGCTCGGTGTGCTCGGTACGACCGGACGGGCGCAGGCCGGTGGGCTCGGCCGACCAGGGGCGTCCCGGGAAGGGGCGCACGGGGGCGGGTTGGTGGCCGACTCCCCTGATCCGGGCGGGGGTCAGCAGTTCGGCGTCGGTCGGGTTGGCGGCCAGGTGCTCGGCGTCGACCGTCCCCGGCCCGGGCAGCGCCCCGACCCCGTCCGGCCGCGCGGGCCGTTCGCCGCCCGGCGCTCCGGGCTCCGCGCCCGGAACCTCCGCCCCGGCCGCCGCCTCCGCGGCCGTCGGCTCCGCGGCCCCCGTTCCCGTGACTCCCGTTCCCGTGGCTCCCGTTCCCGTGGCCCGGGCCGTCGACCGACTGAGCGCGGAGGCCCCGCGGGGCGTCCGCCTGGTCAGGTCGACGGTGGACGCGGGGATGGGCGGGGGCGCCTGGACGGGAGGCGTCGGCGCGGGCACGGGCGCGGCCTGCACCTGCTGCACCTGGCCTTGTGCTCGGGACGGTGCCTGGACCTGGGCGGGCGGGTTCGGTGCGAGGGCGGCGGCGGCCCAGCGGCCGGCCTGCAGGCCGCGGTGGTCGAGCTGGCGCCCCGGCTCCGGCCCGGCCGGGCGGCCGACGGTCGCGGGCCGCCGCTCCCCGGGGTCGGCGGCCCGGCCGTCCGGTTCCGCACGGCCCGTTGCCGGTTCCTGGTGCTGGCCCTGGCCCTGCTGCTGGTCCGGGCGCTGGCCCTGGCGCTGGCCCTGGCGCACCGTCCGGACCGCCACCTGACCCGACCGGCCCGAACCGCTGGGCAGGGCGGAGGGGTAGGAGACCGGGCGCTCCACCACCCGGTCGGACAGTTCGTGCAGCAGGATGCCGTGGCGGTAGGCGAGTTCGCCGATCTCGGTGCGGTCGATCCCGCTCACCGCGAGGCCCGCGCCGCCGTCCCGCCGGACCTGTCCGCCCTGGGCGACCAGCAGGTCCGCGAGGCGGGCCATCTGCGGGCCGCGGACCAGGACTTCGGGGTGCAGCCTGGTGCGGCGGAACTCCACCACCGGCTGGTCGGCGGCCAACCGGCCCGCGTCCAGGGTGACCACCCGGTCGGCGAGCGCGGCGGCCTCCCCGGGGGCGCGGGTGGTGACCAGCACGGTGCCGCCCGAGAGGGCGAAGGAGCGCAGGAAGGCCCCGAACCACTCCTCGTTGCCCGGGGACAGGCCCTCGGTGGGAGCGTCCAGCAGCAGCGTCGAGGGGTTCCCGAGCAGTGCGGCGGCCAGCGCGAGGCGGCGGTGCATGCCGGGCGAGAAGGTGCCGATCCGGTGGTCGGCGACGCCCGCGAGCCGGGTCTGCTCCAGCAGGTCGTCGGCCCGGCGCGCCGGGACGCCGACCGCACCGGCCAGCATCCGCAGGTGGGCCCGGGCCCGCTGGCCCGGGTGCCCGGCCTCCGGCCGCCCGGAGGCCAGCAGGACGCCGATCTCCCGCTCCGGGCGCCGGATCCGCCGGTACGTCCGGCCGTCGAACAGGGTGAGGCCGTGGCCCCGTTCCAGCTCCACCATCAGCCGGAGCGCGGTCGTCTTGCCCGCCCCCTCGTCCCCGAGCAGCACGGTGACCATTCCCGGACGGGCGTCGAAGCTCAGGTCCAGCAGCGCGGGAGGACGCCCCCGCCGGTACGCCTTGGTCAGTCCGGTGATCTGGATCATCGCTGCCCGCTCCCTCGCCCGCCCTCGCCCGCCGACAGGCCGGGGGTGTCCACCCGGCCTGAGCCTGCACAGTAGGGCGCGGAAGCGGTGAAACCAGGCATTACGGATGGGTCGTGGACGTTGTTGGCACCGACCTCACCCGTACAGGCGACAGCTCCACCGCCGCGCTGACGGGCTCCTCACGAACCGTCACCACCCGTCGGCAGCAACGGACTCGGCCGCGTCGCCGGAACCGCGGTCCGCGCCCGGAGCGCGCGGGGGCGGGACGGGCCCGTGCCGGAAGGCGGAGCAGGGCCCGGTCAGGCCTCGGGGCGCAGCATCGGGGGGTTGAGGACGGTGGCGCCGCCCGCCTTGAACAGCTGCGCGGGGCGGCCGCCCTGACGGGTCGTGGTGCCGCCGGAGGGGAGCAGGAAGCCCGGGGTGCCGGTCACCTTGCGGTGGAAGTTGCGCGGGTCGAGCACCACGCCCCACACCGCCTCGTAGACCCGGCGCAGCTCTCCGACGGTGAACTCCGGGGGGCAGAAGGCCGTGGCCAGCGAGGAGTACTCGATCTTGGACCTGGCGCGCTCCACCCCGTCCGCCAGGATCTGTCCGTGGTCGAACGCGAGCAGCACGCCGTCGTTGCGCTCCTCGCGCTCCTCGCCGAACAGTTCGCGCACCGGCGCCCAGCGGGCGCTGCTGGCGTCGCCACCCGCGCGGGGCGACGGCAGGTCCGGGGCCAGGACCAGGTACGCGACGCTCACCACCCGCATCCGCGGGTCCCGCTGGGGGTGGCCGTAGGTGGCGAGTTGCTCCAGGTGCGCCCCCGCCGGGGCCCGCCCGACCGGGAGGCTGCCCGGCAGCGACTGGGCCCGCAGCCCGGTCTCCTCGGCCAGTTCGCGGGAGGCCGCCTCGGCCAGGCCCTCGTCCAGCCGCACGAACCCGCCCGGCAGCGCCCAGTACCCCTGGAACGGCGCCTCGCCGCGCTTCACCAGCAGGGCGCACAGCTCGTGGTCGCGCACCGTCAGCACCACGAGGTCAACCGTGACTGCGAACGGGGGGAAGGCCGACGGGTCATAACGCGACATGCGGCCGATCTTAGTCGTCTCTCTGACGATAATCACAGACCACAGCGCTTTCCCCGCCCGGCGGGACCTCCCCGCTCCGGTCGGAACGCACCCTCGCGGCCCCGGCCGGGGCGACCGGACGGGCGCTCGCGCCGCGGCGCGCTCAGCTGGCGGCGAGTTGCAGGAACGACGGCGCCTCCTCCACGACCGCGACGCCGATCCGGCTGACCCGGACCGAGAAGGGCTCGCCGGCCACCCGCAGGCCGGTCAGTTCCAGTGCGCCCAGGGGGGCGGTGCTCGCCGGGCGGGTGGCGACCCGCCCTGACGGGACGTCAGGGCGGACGCCCGCCAACGAGAGCACCAGGTGGACGGCCGCCGCCGCGGAGACCGCGGCCGGACGGCAGGCCGCCGGGTGCGGAACGGGCGGGCAGTCGGCGACCTTCTGCTCGCCCGCGTACATCTCCGGCAGGCGGCCCTCGAAGTGCACGGACGCCTCCAGCAGGCCCTCCAGCAGTATTTCGGCCTCCCGCTCGAACCCCGCGTCCACCAGACCGCTCACCGCGAGCGCGGTCTCCTGGACCCGGACCGCCCCGCTGCGGTGGCCGAGCGGGTTGAAGCGGGGCGACTTCGCGCTCAGGGTGCGCAGGCCCCAACCGCAGTCGAGCTCCGGGGTCACCAGGCGCTGGGCCAGCAGCCTGGTCTGCTCGCGGTCGAGCAGGCCCTCGTGCAGTTCGCCCTCGGCGGCCAGGCCCGGATCCAGGAGGTGGACCAGGGTGGAGGCGAGGGCCGGCACCGGACGGTCCGGGGCCAGCAGGGCGGCGGCCGGACGGCCGCCGGACAGGTCGTCGATCCAGAACTGCTCGCGGAACCGTTCCCGCAGTTCGGCCGCCCAGGAGCGCCACTGCTCCGCGCCGGGCCGGTCGAAGGCGTCGAGCAGGTCGGCACCCTGGAGGGCCGCCCGGTGGGCCTGGGCCTGGACCTCGCACCGGGCCGGGCCGGGGCGCGCGGCGCGCTCCTCCGCCGGACGTCCGAAGTCGGTGACGAACCCGACCGGGCCGTCCGCCCCGTCCGCCACCACGGCCGCCCGCAGCGCGCCGAGCGCCCGCTCAGCGGCCGGAAGCAGTTCGGCGACCTCGGCCCGGGGCATGCCCCAGCGCCAGGCCTCGGCCAGCACCGTGACGAACAGCAGGGTCGCCTCCGTCGCGGTGCAACTGGCCGGCAGCTCGGGGCCGCCGTGCCGCAGCGGGCCGGGGATCACCCCGTCCATCGCCTGCGCCGTCGCACCGGCCTCGCCGCCGGACGGGTGCGCCCCGCCGCTCGCGCCCGGAGCGGCCCCGGGCACCGGCCCGGGGGCACCGGCCCCCTCCGGGGTCGGCGTGCCGTCGCCCGGGGCCGCGTCGGCCTGCCGGGGGGCGGGCGCGGCGCTCTGCGGGGCCGCCTGGTGCTGGCGGCGGGCGACCGCCCGCAAGGTCCCGGCGGCGAGCCGGGTGCCGAGCGGCAGGGTCATCCTGGCGGCCCAGAGCGCGTCGGCGGCGGTGAGGCCGAAGCGCCAGGGGGCGCCCGAGGCGGTGTAGAGGTCGGTCGGCCGGTCCGCGTCGGCGAGCAGCAGGCCGCCCAGCGAGTCCAGGGCGCGGGAGACCAGGCGGGCGGCCCGGCGGTCGTCGGCCCTGATCTCGGGCTCGGACCAGGGCAGCGGCACGCCGGGGCCCCGACCGGTCGGCGGCCGCCCCGTCGACGGGGTCTCCAGCTCGGCACGGAGGTCGACCGACCAGCGGGCACCGGGCTGGATCTCCAAGTCCCAGCGCAGCACGCCCGCACCGGCCAGCACCGCGTGCGGCGAGGGGCGGGCGCTGACGGTGGCCGCCCGGCCCTGGCCGACCCAGCGCAGGCCGGAGGACTGGACCTGGCCCGGCAGGTCCGCCGACCGACGGCCCGCGGCGATGTCGGTCAGCAGGCCGAGGTCGGTGCCGAGCGCGATCTCCAGCGGGAGCCGGGCCGGGCGGGCGCCCGTGTTGCGGACCGTCACCGTCTCCGCGCCGTCGGCGTGCCGGAGCCGTTCGACCGTCAGCGCCGGATCCGGGTCGAGGTCGCCCGGCACCCGGACCGAACCGACGAACCGGGCGGCCGCCGCGGACGTCAGGGTGCCCTGGAGCGGGAGCGGCTCCATGCCGCCCAGCCGCAGTTCCATCCGGGCCAGGGTGCGCACACCGTGCCGGAAGAAGCCGTGCAGGCCCTGCCCCCGCACCTGTCCGTCCGGGCCGGAGGCCGCCATGCCCGGGGCGTTGACGCACAGGACGTCGTGCGCGGCGGAGGGCTGCGGCCGCGGCGGCGCCACCGGGCCGGTCGGCCGGGCCGGACCGGCGGCGGGCGCGCCCGCCACCTGCTCCGACCTGCCACCGGGCGCGCCGCCAGGAACCGCCGGACGGCTCGGGGCCGACCGCGTCACGGTGCCGTACGGCGGAGTGCCACCGGGGCCGTACGGTGCACCTCCGACAGGGGTGCCGTACGGGGGTGTGCCCACCGGGGGCGGGTACGGGTGACCCACCGGGTGGGCGGCCGGGTGGACAGCGCCCAACGGCGTGCCGTGGGGCGGGGTGCCGGGGGCCGGGGCGCCGGACAGGGAGGTGCCGTACGGCGGGGTGCCGGGAACCGTCGGGCCCGCCCCGGCCGTTCCCCGGGCGGGACCGGTCGGCGTGCCGTACGGCGGCGTCGCCTGACGGGGCGTCGGAGGGCCGGCCGGGCGGTGCGGCGGTGCGGGGGCGACGCCGGGGGGCGGCGGGCCGGTGGGCGGCAGCGGTTGGGGCGCTGCGTGGGGTGGCCTTGAGTCGGTCACCGGGCTCTCCTCCCCTCGACCGGCCGAGGGCTGCGGGCTCGGTCGGCCGCGAGCGTGCTCGATCGCGGACTGTGCTGCTCTGCCGCCGGAACACGCGGCTCTGACTCGGGACGGACCGGGCCGCCGGTGCCCCGACTCGGTCGGGACGGTGTCCCGGCCCGGGCTCCGGAGTCGTCCGGGGATCGGCCGCGCCGGGTCGAACGACGCGTGGCCGGTGCCCCGCACGGTCGGCCCGGCCGTGGTCGGTCCGGCCGTGGTCGGTCCGGCCGTGCCGGTTCGGGTGGTGGCGTTCCGCAGATTGAACGCACCACACCTGCCCCAGGTCACGCCCGCGCGGCGGACGTCCGGCCGGAGGCGGCCGCGAGCCGACGGTCGTCCGGTGCTCCGCGACCGACACCCGGGGCGCCCGCTGTGTCGTGGTTCCGTCCGGGGTTCTCCGCACCTGGCAGATGCCCCCCGGCGGCTCCTGTCCGACGTCAGGATACGGTGCGAGGACGACGGCGGACGCACCGGCGACCCCGGCGTTCGGCGTCGCGACCAGCCTGTGACCAGCTCGCACCTAGGAGTTGCATGTCCTCCCTCAGCCGCCTCCCCGGAATCGTCACCACCGACCACCTCTTCCGGGTGCCGCTGGACCACGCTGCTCCCGACGGCGAGACGATCGAGGTCTACGCCCGCGAGGTGGTGGCCGCCGGACGCGAGCACGACGAACTGCCGTGGTTGGTGTACCTGCAGGGCGGCCCCGGCGGGAAGGCCAACCGCCCGATGGGGCGGGACGGCTGGCTGGACCGGGCGCTCGACGACTACCGGGTGCTGCTGCTGGACCAGCGCGGCACCGGCCGCTCCACCCCCGCCAACCGCCAGACCCTGGCCCGGCGCGGCGACGCCCGGCAGCAGGCCGAGTACCTGGCGCACTTCCGGGCCGACTCGATCGTCCGGGACGCCGAACTGATCCGCCGCCAACTGCTCGGCGAGGACGCCGCGTGGAGCCTGCTCGGGCAGAGCTTCGGCGGCTTCTGCGCCCTGACCTACCTCTCGCTGGCCCCGGAGCACCTGCGCGAGGTCTTCGTCACCGGCGGTCTGGCCGGGTTGCGCCGCTCCGCGGACGAGGTCTACCGCGCGGCCTACCCGCGCGTCGCCCGCAAGAACGCCGGGCACTACGCGCGCTTCCCCCAGGACGTGGCGGCAGTACGGCGAATCGCGGCGCACCTGCTGGAGCGGCCCGCGTCCCTCCCCGGCGGCGGGACGCTGACCGTCGAGGCGTTCCAGGCGCTGGGCATCCTGCTGGGCAGCGGCTCCGGCTCCTACGTCCTGCACTACCTGCTGGAGGAGGCCTGGGTGGAGGGGCCGGACGGGCCGGAGCTGTCCGACACCTTCCTGACCGGGGTGCAGTCGCACCTGTCCTTCGCGCAGAACCCCCTGTACGCCGTCCTGCACGAGTCGATCTACGGTCAGCGCTCGGTCGACGCCGGGGCCACCGACTGGTCGGCGGAGCGGGTGCGCAAGGAGTTCCCCGAGTTCGACGCCGGGGCGGCGCTGGCCGGGGACGGGCCGGTGCTGCTCACCGGCGAGATGATCCACCCCTGGATGTTCGAGACCGACCCGGCGCTGCAGCCGCTGCGCGAGACGGCGCAACTGCTGGCGGAGCGCACCGACTGGCCCGACCTCTACGACCTGCCGCGGCTGGCGTCGAACCGGGTGCCGGTGTACGCGGCGGTGTACCACGACGACATGTACGTGGACACGGCGCACTCGCTGGAGACCGCGGACGCGGTGGCCGGCACCCGGGTCTGGGTCACCAACGAGTGGGAGCACGACGGGGTCCGGACCAGCGGTCGGGCGGTGCTGGACCGGCTGGTCCGGATGGCGCGCGGCGAGGTCTAGCCACCCGCTGCACGGCCGCGGGTCGAGGGTTCGCATGTCAGTCTCCGATCGTGTGTCGGCTTCGGTGCGGCCGGACCTGCCGGACCTTGGTGCCCGCCGGGACGACGCGGTGGGGGCGCGGGCCGCGCACCCGCTCGGCCCGGCAGGCCGCGGCGGCTGACGGCCCGTCGGGCGGAGCGGTCGGGGGCGTCGACCGGTCGTCGCCCGCTTCCCCGTCGGCCGCCTCCCCGTCGGCCGGGGCCGGGACCGGGGCTTCGGACGGTCCGGGCCCGGCCGGTGGTGCCGGGTCGGTGCTGCCGGGGCGGGGTGCGGCGGACGGCCCGACCGCCCCGGGGACCGACTCCTGCGGCCCGGGGGTCCGGCCCGGCTCCCGCGGCGCGGTTCCGCCGTCGACGGCCGCTCCGCCTCCGGCCCCCGCCGGGTCGGCGGGGGTTTCCGGGGACGCCGTCGGCGGGACTCCGGCCGGCTGCGGGGGTTGCTCGGCCCGCAGGCGGGCGGCGCGCTCGCGGCGGATCACCCGCAGCAGGGCCTCCGGGGCGATGCCGCAGTTGAGCGACTCGTAGAGGAGCCGGGCCAGGGTGTAGTCCGGTTCCAGCTCCAGCGCCCTGGCCAGCACGATCCGGGCCGTGGCCGAGTCTCCCGCCAGCCAGGACGTCCAGGCCAGCAGGGTCATCGGCGGGGCCGCGAGGTGTTCGAACGGGTCGACGCAGCGTTGGATCAGGAACCGCCACAGCCGCTGGGCGGCGGCGAGCTCGTCGGGTTCGGCGTACTCGGCGGCGCGGTCCCGGCCGAGTTTGTCCTGCATGCCGATCAGCAGTCTGGCGGTGCGGGTGCTGTCCAACTCGCGGGCTCCGGCGCGGAATTCGGCCATCGCTTCGGCGAGCAGCCCGGCGGTGCGCTCGACGGCCGCGACCCGGCCGCCGGGCCCGGCCAACTCGCGGATGAAGGGCGGCCCGGCGTCCTCCAGGGCGCGGCGCTGGACCTCGGAACCCGGCGGGCCGATCGGGGCCAGCCCGGCCACGATCGCCTTGCGGCTGCCCCGCGGGGCGAGCCCCGCGAACGTGGCCGCCGCGGCGAGCGGGCTCGGCTGGTGGGCCGCCCGCACCGGAGTGCCGTCCGGCGGACAGCAGTCGGCTTCGGTGCACAGGAAGGACCACCAGCGGCCGGCGGAGACGCACAGCGACTCCTTGACGGCCACCTGCTCGTTCCGGAAGGCCCGGGCGAGCGCCGCGGCCAGCGGGCGGAGCCGCGCCAGCACGGCGGACCCGCTGCCGGACGCGCGGGCGCCCTCGTCGGGATCCCGGCACAGGTACAGCAGCACTTGGACGGGGCGGCGGTCCCGCTGTTCGGAGAGCTCGACCAGGAGCCGGGCGGCCTCCTCGGCGGTGCGCTCCCAGCAGGCGGGGTCCTCCGGGATGTCGATCCGGATCACGCCGCCCTGGTCGAGCGCGGAGCCCTGCAGGCCCACCGCGACGATGCTGTCGTCGGGGAAGAAGCCGAGCAGGTACGGCAGCATCTCCGCCATGTCGGCGGGGCCGCGCAGCCGGACGGGCAGGTGGCCGGGGTTGGGGACGGGGGCGGTGGTGCGGTCGTCTGCGGTCATGGCGGAAAGCTTGGACCGGGCCGCGCCCGACTGCGGATAATTCGCCCCAGCCTGTGGATAAGTCGGGGGGTTCAGCATCACCTCACCCGAATGGCCCATTCTTCAGGGGCTTCGCGCTGATTTGACAGCCGATCAACCGATGAACGCCACTCTGTCCACAGCCGGCCATTCGCGGTCCGTCCGTGCCGCACGGTATCCATGACCTCATGCAGACGCGCGAGCTCCACCCGACCACCCCCGCCGACCGCGACGCCGTCCGGGCCTCCGCGGAAGCCGTGCTGCGCGACCTCGCCGGCCCGGCAGCGGCCTTGCGCGAGGACCAGTGGAGGGCCATCGAGGCGCTGGTGGTGGACAGTCGCCGCGCCCTGGTCGTCCAGCGCACCGGCTGGGGCAAGTCGGCGGTCTACTTCATCGCCACGGCGCTGCTCCGCGCACGCGGCGCCGGGCCGACGGTGATCGTCTCCCCGCTCCTGGCCCTGATGCGCAACCAGGTCGACTCGGCGGCCCGGGCGGGCATCCGCGCCCGGACGATCAACTCGGCCAACCCCGAGGAGTGGTCGGAGATCCAGCAGGAGGTCGCCGACGGCCGGGTCGACGTCCTCCTGGTCAGCCCGGAGCGGCTGAACAACCCCGACTTCCGCGACCACGTGCTGCCCAAGCTCGCCGCCTCCACCGGCCTGCTGGTGGTGGACGAGGCGCACTGCATCTCCGACTGGGGGCACGACTTCCGGCCCGACTACCGGCGGCTGCGCACCATGCTCGCCGAGCTCTCCCCCGGCGTGCCGGTGCTGGCGACCACGGCGACCGCGAACGCCCGGGTCACCGCGGACGTCGCGGAGCAGCTCGGCACCGGCGCGGGCGACGCGCAGGCCCTGGTGCTGCGCGGGCCGCTGGACCGGGAGAGCCTCAGCCTGGCGGTGCTGCCGCTGCCCGACCCGGCGCACCGGCTGGCCTGGCTCGCCGACCACCTGCCCGACCTCCCGGGCTCCGGCATCGTGTACACCCTCACGGTGGCCGCCGCCGAGGAGGTCACCGCGTTCCTGCGCGGGCGCGGCTACCAGGTCGCCTCCTACTCCGGGCGGACGGAGGACGCGGAGCGCCGCGAGGCCGAGGCGGCGCTGCTGGAGAACCGGGTCAAGGCGCTGGTCGCCACCTCCGCGCTCGGCATGGGCTTCGACAAGCCGGACCTCGGCTTCGTCGTGCACCTCGGTTCGCCGAGCTCCCCGATCGCCTACTACCAGCAGGTCGGCCGGGCCGGGCGCGGGGTGGACCGGGCCGAGGTCCTGCTGCTCCCCGGCCGGGAGGACGAGGCGATCTGGCGGTACTTCGCCTCGATCGGCTTCCCCGCCGAGGAGCAGGTCCGCCGCACGCTGGACGCGCTCTCCGAGGCGGGCCGCCCGCTCTCCACCGCCGCCCTGGAGACCTCGGTCGACCTCCGCCGCACCCGGTTGGAGACCATGCTCAAGGTGCTCGACGTGGACGGCGCGGTCCGCCGGGTGCGCGGCGGCTGGGAGTCCACCGGCGAGCCGTGGCAGTACGACGCCGCGCGGTACGCCAAGGTCGCCCGGGCCCGCGAGGCCGAGCAGCAGGCGATGCGGGAGTACGTGGCCACCGAGGGCTGCCGGATGGAGTTCCTGCGCCGCCAGCTCGACGACCCCGAGGCCGTCCCGTGCGGCCGGTGCGACCGCTGCGCCCCGCCCCGGCACTCCGCGGAGGTCTCCGCCGAGGCGCTGGACGCGGCCCGGGCCGCGCTCGGCCGCCCGGGCGTCTCCTTCGAGACCAGGCGGATGTGGCCCACCGGCATGGAGTCCCTGGGCGTCCCACTCAAGGGCCGGATCCCCGCCGCCCAGCAGGCCGAGCCGGGGCGCGCCCTGGGCCGGCTGTCCGACATCGGCTGGGGCGGGCGCCTGCGCTCGCTGCTGGACGAGCACTCCCCGGACGGGCCGCTGCCGCGCGAGGTGCTGGACGCGGTGGTCGGGGTGGTGGCGGACTGGGCCCGCGGCCCCGGTGGCTGGGCCGGGCCGGCCGGGGCGGACGGCCAGCGGCTCGACCGCCCGGTCGGGGTCGTCGCGCTCGACTCCTCCACCCGCCCCCGACTGCTCTCCGACCTGGCGGGCGGCCTGGCCTCGATCGGCCGGATGCCGCTGCTCGGCCGGATCGAGTACGCCACCGGGGAGCCGCCGCACGGCCCGCGCAGCAACAGCGCCCAACGGCTGCGCTCGGTCGCCGGGGCGCTCGTCCTCCCGCCGGGCCTGGCCGAGTCCCTGGCCGCCGCGCCGGGCCCGGTCCTGCTGGTCGACGACCTGGTGGATTCGGGCTGGACGCTGACGGTGGCCGCCCGTCTGCTCCGCCAGGCCGGGGCCACCGCCGTGCTCCCGCTCGTCCTCGCCGTCCGGGGGTGAGGCCCGGCCCGGCCCCACCCGGGCCGGGCGGCGCACCGGGGCGCGGGGAGGGCGTACACCGGAGCGTTCCCGGCCGTACACCCACCGCTCACCGGTGGGTCAGCCGAATGGCCCTACCGGGAGCGTGGAACATATCCGGCAGAAGCCCGGTTTTCGGGCCGCGTTCGTCATTTCATCATTGCCGCTCGGAGTGCTCTCCACCGAGAATTGGAAGGCATCCAGTGCCCGGTCCGTCGGACCCGGCCTTCGGCGTACGCTCGCGCGCCCCGGGGGGCGCGAGCGCGGGAAGGAGGATCGTGACCAACGGCATCGACCGAGGTCCTTCCCGCTGCGAGGGCCACCGGAGCATCTCCCTGCCGGAGTGGCGGAGCTACGGCGTGCCCCTCCTCCGGGCGCCCCGGGAGTTCGTCACCGAACTGCACCAGCGCCACCTCCCGCAGCCGGGCACCACGGTGGTCGCGGTGCTGGACGCGGGGAACCGGGTGGTGGCGTCCGCCTCCTTCGGCGTGCGGGCGCAGTTCGACGACGGGTGGGACCACCGCAACGCGCTGCTCGGCCACCTCCGCCGGGTCACTCCGCACGACCTGAAGCGGCCCAGCCCGAGCCGGACCGCGGTCCTGCTGCGCTGCCGCGAGGGCGGCCCGGACTGGACGGAGCAGGACGGCGCCTGGATGTGGGCGCTCCGGGCCGCCGCCGAACTGCACGGTCTGCGCTGCGGCTCGTACCTGACGCTCACGCCGGCAGGCTGGCAGTCGCTCGGGGACGGTCGGCGCGGGCGCAACCCGCACTCCGGGTCGTGGACGCTCGGTCCGATCCACACCGTCACCGAACTGCCGCCGCGCCTTCCGCGCGGTGCGTCCGCCGCGGCGCCCGAAGCACCGCTGCCCCAGCAGCCGCCGATCGCCCCGGTCACCTCGCTGAGCGCGGTCCGCGCCCTGGAGGGCGTCCACGAGGACGGTCGGACCGTCCGCCGCACCGCCGCCCGCTGACCGGGGACGCCGGAGCGCCGGAGGCCCGGACCACCCGCACCGGGGCCCGCCCGCCGCGCCGGACGGCGTTGCGGACGGTCCGACCGGCCGGGCGGCCGACCGGAACAACCGGGTGAACGGACGGAGGACGAGCGGACGGAGGACCGACGGCGGGCGGTCCGCCGAGCGGGGGTTCCGCTCAGGCGAACAGCGGGGCGACGGTCTCCGTCTCGCCGCAGACCACCAGGAGCTTCGCGGCCCGCTCCAGCGCCTTGCGCGCCGCGACGGCCACCCGCTCCGGACGGCCCTCGTTGACGACCAGGACCACCACGTCCCGGCGGAGCGGGCGCGTCGCGGCGGCGTCGGCGTAGAACACGTCGCTGCCGTCGGCGAGCTGCGCCCAGTAGCGCTCCTCGCCGAAGCTGAGCTCGTGCTCCTGCCAGGGGTGCGACTCGCCGACCGTCAGGACCAGCACGTCGCCGGGGCGGCGGCCGGACTCCAGCAGCGCGTCCACCGCCTCGTCGGCGCGGTCGATCGCCTCGGCCGCGGTGGCGGGCAGGAGTTGGACGTCCGGCCGACCGGGGCGCGGCGCGGGGCCGGGCTTGGGTCGGGCCGGGGGCCGCGGGCCGGGGACCGGACGGTCGGCACGGGGCGGAGCGGGGCGCGGCGGACCGGGGCGCGGGCCCGGGACCGGTGCGGCGACGGCGGTGGAGGAAGGCATACGGGGGGCAGGTGCGTCCGACTTGTGGGGAAGGGGAACGCCGGGGCCCGGGATCGTCTCGTGAATCTCCGGCTCCTCGGGGAAGACAGGCATACCCGGATTCCTATCAAATGCCGGTCGGATGCGCACGGGCACCCCACCTCTTGGAAGTGTGGCCCGCTGTGCAGGCGGTGGCGACAACGCTCCGGTGACCGGTGGACGAACACTGACGAACCGTCAGGAAAACCTCAGAAACCCAGGGAGAGCTGCTCGCCGGCGTCGACCGGGGTGCGCTGCCGCTTGAGGTGGCTCCAGCGCGGCAGGGCGTCCAGGTAGGACCAGGACAGCCGGTGGTGCTCGGTGGGGCCGAGCTCCTCCAGGGCCGCGCGGTGCACCGGAGACGGGTACCCGGCGTTCTCCCCGAAGGCGAACGCCGGGTGCTCCGCGCCGAGTTCGGCCATCAGCGCGTCCCGCCGGACCTTGGCCAGCACCGAGGCGGCGGACACGCAGACGCAGGACTGGTCGCCCTTGATCACCGTGCGGACCTTCCAGGGGCCGCCCAGGTAGTCGTGCTTGCCGTCCAGGATCACCGCGTCGGGTCGCACCGGCAGGGCCTCCAGGGCGCGCAGCGCGGCCAGCCGGAGCGCGGCGGTCATGCCCAGGTCGTCGCACTCCCGGGCCGAGGCGGAACCGAGCGCGTACGCCGTCACCCACTCCTCCAGGACCGGGGCCAGCGCGACCCGGCGCCGCTCGGTGAGCAGCTTGGAGTCGGTCAGCCCCTCCGGCGGGCGGCGCAGCCCCGTGACGGCGGCGCCGACCATGACCGGGCCGGCCCAGGCGCCCCGGCCGACCTCGTCCAGCCCGACCACCACGCGGGCGCCGGCCTGGCGCAGGGAGCGCTCGACCGCGTGGGTCGGGGGGTCGTACGGCATCGGGGGTTCCGTTCACTGGAGGAGGGCGCAGCGGGCGGCCGGGCCCCGCGGGGCGGCAGCTCCGGCTCCTCCCAGCGTACGCCGCCGCACCCGGGCCCCCCGTCGGGCGGCCGCGGCGGGCGGGGGCCGCCCCGCCGCGGCCGCTACGGCCGGATCATCGGCAGCAGGACCTGCTCCAACAGCTCGGTGGCGAACGCCTCGTCGAGCACGCCGCCGCAGAGCTTGGCGCGGTACAGCAGCATGGCCGGCAGCACGTCGGCGACCGCGGGGACCGCCGCGCCGCGGCGGACGTCGCCGCGCTCCTCGCCCCGGCGGAGGATGTCGAGGATCACCTCGACGCCCGGCGCGACCACCCGCTCCTGCAGGAAGTCCTTGAAGGACTCGGCGCGCTCGTGGTCGAACTCGCCCATCAGGGTGTGGATGGCGGCGCCGATCGGGGAGCCCACCACGGCCACGTAGGCCTCGACGACCCGCCGCAGTTCGTCCCGGACGGAGCCGAGGTCGGGGACGCCGGTCGGCTGCGGCAGGGCGGCGGCCAGCGCGTCCACCACCAGGTCGGCCTTGGAGTTCCAGCGGCGGTACAGCGCGGCCTTGCCGGTCTGGGCCGCCCCGGCCACGCCCTCCATGGTCATCCGGGCGAAGCCGCCGGAGGTGAGCTGCTCGATCGCGGCCTCGAAGATCGCCGCCTCCAGGGCCTTCCCGCGGCGGCGCTGCGGCGCGCCCTCCGGGGCGCCGACGGTCGATCGGCGCCGATCGTGCTGGTCCGGCTGATCCATCGTCATCCACCCTAAAAGACGGTTGCGTTCACTATCGGTGCGGGTCTATCGTCCCCCACAGTGAACGCGAGCGTTCACTGTCCGCATCGTCGATGCACCTTACCGAACGGCAGCAGTGATCAGCAGGGGGCACTCAGTGGCTGTTTCCGACACGCTCAGCAAGTCCGCACCACCCGGGCCCGAGGGGGGCCGGAGCAAGAACATCACGCTCACGGTCATCGCGGCCACCCAGCTCATGGTCGTGCTGGACGCGACCATCGTGAACATCGCGCTCCCCCACATCCAGGACGCGTTGAAGTTCTCGACCACCAACCTGTCCTGGGTGATCAACGCCTACACGCTGACCTTCGGCGGCCTGCTGCTGCTCGGCGGGCGGGCGGGCGACATCCTCGGCCGCCGCCGGGTGTTCGTCGTCGGCGTGCTGCTGTTCGGGCTGGCCTCGCTGCTCGGCGGCTTCGCGCAGAACGGCGGCATGCTGCTCGCGGCCCGCGCGCTGCAGGGCATCGGCGGGGCGATCTGTTCACCGACGGCCTTCGCCCTGATCGCGACCAACTTCAAGGAGGGGCCGGAGCGGAACCGCGCGTTCGGCGTCTTCTCGGCGGTGGCCGGTTCCGGTGCGGCGATCGGCCTGCTGGCCGGCGGCGTGCTCACCGAGTACCTGAACTGGCGCTGGGTGTTCTTCGTGAACGTGCCGATCGCCGCACTGATCGCCTTCGCCGCGCCGAAGTACATCAACGAGTCCGAGCGCCGGGCCGGCACCTTCGACCTGCCGGGCGCGCTCACCTCGACGCTCGGCCTGGTCAGCCTGGTCTACGGGTTCATCCACGCGGCCGACCCGAAGGCGGGCTGGGGCAACGGCGTGACCGTCGCGTCCTTCGCGGTCGGTGCCGCGCTGCTGCTCGCCTTCGTGCTGATCGAGCGGCGCACCGCCCAACCCATCACCCCGCTGGGGCTGTTGCGGGACCGCAACCGCACCGGCGGCCTGATCATGATGCTCTGCCTGGCCGCCGCCATGTTCGGCATCTTCTTCTACGTCACGCTCTTCGTGCAGCGGGTCCTCGGGTACAGCGCGCTCAAGGCCGGCGTGGCCTTCCTCCCGATCAGCGTGGCGATCATCATCGCGGCCCAGATCGCCTCCACCTTCCAGGCCCGGATCGGCCCCAAGCCCTTCCTGGTCACCGGGTCCGTCCTGGTCACCGCTGGCCTGGGCTGGCTGACGCAGACGGACGTGCACAGCAGTTACGCGGCCGCCGTGCTCGGCCCCACGGTCACCTTCGGCTTCGGCATGGGCCTGATCTTCGTGCCGGTGATGTTGATGGCGGTGTCCGGGGTGGCGGCGCACGAGACCGGGGCCGCCTCGGGCCTGCTCAACTCGGTGCAGCAGATCGGTGGTTCGGTCGGCCTGTCGATCCTCACCACGGTGTTCGCCAAGGCGGCCACCAGCGAGGGCAACCGCCAGCAGGCGGACTTCGCGGCCCACGCCTCCCCCGCCGACCTGCAGTACGCGCAGGAGCACCAGTCCTTCCCGCCCGGCAGTTCCTGGGCCAACCAGGTACTGGCGTACGCGGTGTCGCACGCCTTCGTGGTCGGCGTGGCCTTCGCCGCGGTGGCCCTGCTCTCCGCCCTGTTCGTGGTCAAGGCCAAGGCGGGCGACCTGCCCTCCGAGGCCCCCGCGGGGATGGCGCTCTGACGAGCCGCCGGGGCGGCCCGGACCACGCGAACGTGGTCCGGACCGCCCCGGCAGTGAACCCGGTGCGCCCGGGTGCGCCCGGTGCGCTCAGCACACCCGGCGTACCCGGCACACCCGACGTGCCCGGTGCACTCAGTAGGTGCCGTACAGCGAGTACACCAGGTTGTCCTTCACGGCGGTGCCGAAGCTGGCCGGGAAGGTGCCGAACGGGACGGACGCGCTGCTGTAGGCGCCCGAGCCGGCCGGGCCCGAGCTGTAGTGCATGTTGTTGACGGTGGAGCTGGTGCCGTTCGAGTTGTAGATCACCCAGTACGTGGTGTTGGCCGCCAGCGTGTAGGTGATCGGCACGCTGTTCCAGGCGTTGGCGCTCAGCGTGCCGACCGAGCTGGTGGCCAGCAGGGCGTCGGGCGAGCCGGCGTTGTCGCTGTAGATGGCGATCTGGAACTGGTTGTTGGGCGCCGCGCTGATCTGCCCGGTGTGCACGTTGAGCGAGGTCAGTGCGATGGCGGAGGCCCCGGTGGTGATCTTGGAACCGTTGAGGTGGTTGGAGTCGGTGTCGTCGAGCTGGGTGCCGACCGCGCTGTTGCCGATGGTCTGCGGCGGCGCGCCGGCCGTGGTGAAGGCGGCGGTGTAGGCCGCGGCCTGGGTGTTGCCCGCCAGGTCCTTCACGTTGGCGACGCTCAGCGTGTAGCCGGTGCTGAGCGAGAGCGCGGCGCTCGGGGTGAAGGTGACGGTGTTGGTGGCCGCGTCCAGGGCGACGGTGCCGGGCACCGCGGTGGAGCCGGCGGTGGTCTTCAGCGTGACGTTGGTGCCGTTGACGGTGCTCGCCTGGACGGGCTCGCTGAACGAGGCCTTCACCGGGGCGGTGGCCGAGACGCCGGTGGCGCCGTTGGCCGGCACGGAGCCGGTGACGGTCGGCGCGGTGGTGTCGGTGCCGTACGTCGCGGTGTAGGAGCCGACGTTGCCGTCGAAGAAGGCGTAGGAGATGCCGTGGATGGTCTCGATGCGGTAGCTGACGCTGGTGGTGCCCTGCTTGACGCCGGTGAGCGTGCCCGCCGCCGAGTTGACCGGGACCATCGCGCGCAGGCCGTTGGCGCCGCCGGTGATGCTGAAGCTCAGCGTGTTGGCGCTCCAGGACAGGCCGGAGAACGCGGAACCGTTGCGGGCGTCCAGCCAGTTCAGCAGCTGGCGGCCGGAGACGACCGGGGCGCCGTGCGCCTTGGCCGAGGCGATGACCTGGTCGGAGGAGGTGGAGGCGGCGTAGTCGGTGTGGATGTTGGCGGTCAGGACGGTGTAGTAGCCCTTGGAGTTGTAGGCGTTGTCCAGCAGCGTGTTGACGGTGCCCGGCATGGACTGCCCGGATTCGTCGGTGAGCTGGGTGGTGGCCTGGTACTCGTTGATGGTGCTGCCGTCGCTGTCCGCGTACTTCATCGGCAGGCCGGTGCCGTTGAAGTAGCCGGGCCGGTCCTGCACGAAGCTGGCCGGGTAGTAGTAGTAGTCGGTGTCCAGCCGGATGCCGTTGGCGAGCTTGGTCTTGGCCTGGGTCGCCCAGTCGTCCCACTCGACGCAGTGGGTGCGGGTGCTGTCCGGGTTGGGCAGCGAGGTGTACTTGGCCTTCCAGGCGCCGATCTGGGCGGCGTAGACGTTCTGCAGGTCGGCGGGGGTGCCCCACGGGGTGCAGTTGGTGGTGACGTGCACGCCGATCTCGAAGCCCTGGTCGGAGTAGGCCTTGGCCTGGGCGTCGGTCAGCGGGTCGTTGGTGTAGATGTAGGACGAGGCGCGCACGCACTCCCAGTTGGCGACGTTGCAGCCGACCGGGCTCTGCGCGACGTAGCCGTCGAAGCGCCCGCCGGTGCCGCCGATGCCGTGGTCGTCACCGGTCATCACCACCACGGCCTTGACGTCCCGCGGGAAGTACCAGAACTTGGGCAGCGGCTTCTTGCCGGTGTCCATGGTGGTGATCAGGTTGGCGAGCAGCCGCTGCTGCTCGTCGGCGATCGGGATCTGCGCCTTGTCCAAGTTGTTCCAGTTGAGCTGTCCGCCGGTGCCGAAGAACATCTCGCTGGCCTCGATGCCGTCGACGTTGTCGCGCTGCTGGCCGCCCCAGGCGGCGTTGCCCTGGCGGGTCTGCACGACGGACTTGGCGAGGTCGAAGGTGAACGCGGCTGCCTGGCCGGTGCCGACGGTGCGCAGCGTGACGGCCGGATTGGTGGTGGCCACCGCGGTGTCGCTGTACAGGGTGGCGACGGCGGTGGCGCCGTTCAGGGCGTACTTGTCGGCGGTGCCGTGGAAGCCGATGGTGTCGGAGGTCAGTCCGGCGCCGGGCGCCGCGGTGGTGTCGATCTTCAGGTAGCTGTCGGCCAGCGTGTCGGTGGTCGTGGTGAGGCCGAGCAGCCCGGCGAGCTGCTTGTCGGGCCGCATCGCGACGAGCCGTCCGCCGCCGTTCACCCAGGTGCTGAACATGGTGGTCTGGGCGGCCGTCAGCGGGTTCTCCGCCAGCAGCACCACGTCGTACGAGCTGAGCATGGTCGCGGTGACGCTGCTCAGGTCGACGGTCTTGTAGTAGTTCAGGCCCTCGGCCTTGAGGATCTCCCCGTAGTACGTGGTGTACGGGTTGGCCGGGTTGGTGACCAGCAGGATCGGGCCCTCGTTGCCGGGTCCGCTGCCGGGCGTGCCGCCACCGCCGCCGGAGGGCGTGTAGGTGGCGTAGATGGAGTAGTTGAGCGAGCCGGTGGAGACGGCGCCGAAGCTGCTGGGCCAGGTGCCGAAGGCGGTGCCGCCGGTGGAGTAGCCGCTCTGGCCGCCGGTGGAGTAGTTCAGGTTGTTGACCGCGGCGGAGACGCCGTTGGAGTTGTACGCCAGCCAGTACGGCGTGTTCGGCGCGAGCGTGGCGGCGACCGGCAGGGTGTTCCAGGCGTGCGCGGTGAGCGTGCCGGAAGCGGAGGAGCCGAGCAGCGGGCCGGGCTTGCCGGCCACGTCGCCGTACACCGCGACCTGGTACTGGTCGTTGGGCGTGGCGCCGACGGCGCCGACGTACACGCTGACGCTGTTGACGGTGCCGCCGCTGGCACCGGTCACGAAGCGCGAGGTGTTGATGTAGTTCGAGTCACCGGAGTCGGTGGCGGTGCCGGTGGTGTTGTTGCCGAGGACGGCGGTGGTGTCCGCGTGCGCCGCGGGTGCCACCATCAGTCCGCTCGCCGCGAGCAGGCCCACGAGCAGCCCGGCGATTCGTTTTCTGATCCTCACGCCAACCCCCCAAGGTCGGATGACCGGATGAACGGCAGAAGTGCCGCCCTCCGTCCTACCGGCTCCGACCCCGGCGCGTCCGCAGAACCCTCACATCACAGCCACGACTTCCGGCCAAGTAGGACGCGAACGCTCCGCATCCGACCGGTCCGTCCGCGCCCGTTCAAGAAATCCCGACCGTCCGGTTCAGCCCTTCACCGACCCGGCCAGCAGCCCGCGGACGAAGTACCGCTGCAGGGCGAAGAACACCACCAGCGGGACGATCATCGACAGGAAGGCGCCCGCGCTGAGCAGCTCCCAGCGGCTGCCGTTCGAACCGGACAGCTGGGCCAGCCGGGAGGTGATCGGTGCGACGGTCGGCTTGCCGCCCGCGAAGGTGAGCGCCACCAGCAGGTCGTTCCACACCCACAGGAACTGGAAGATGGCGAAGGAGGCCAGCGCCGGGGCGCTCAGCGGCAGCACGATCGAGCGGAAGATCTTGAAGTGCGAGGCCCCGTCCACCACCGCCGCCTCCATCAGGTCGCGGGGCAGCTGGGCGATGAAGTTGTGCAGCAGGAAGATCGCCAGCGGCAGCGCGAACATGGTGTGCGTCAGCCAGACCGGCAGGTAGCTGTCCTGCAGGCTGAGCGCCGGGACGACCGTCACCGAACCGAGGTGCGCGCCGCTGGAGAACAGCCGCAGCAGCGGGATCAGCGACATCTGCAGCGGCACCACCTGCAGGGCGAAGACCACGAAGAAGAGCGTGTCGCTGCCCTTGAAGCGGACCCAGGCCAGCACGTACGCGGCCATCGCGGCCAGCACCAGCGGGAAGATCGTCGCCGGAACGGCGATCGCCGCCGAGTTGACCAGGTACGGCATCAGGCCGCCGGAGGTGCCGAAGGTGTTGTCGAACAGCACCGCCCGGTAGTTCTCCAGCCCGAAGTCGGGGTGGACGAACGCCTCCCACCAGCCGCTGGAGGCCACGTCCCCCTTCGGGCGCAGCGAGGTGACCAGCAGGCCGACGGTCGGGACGGTCCACAGCACGGTGACGGCGATCACCAGGGCACTGGCCAGCGGGGAGCTGAACGCCCGGCGGACGGCCTTGGCCGGCGGCAGGTCGGGGCGGGCCGCCTTGCCGGACCCGGCACCGGAACCGGACGCGGCACCGGAGCCGGGGTCGGCGGCCTTGTCGAAGGTGGGCTCGGCGCTCATCGGGTCGCACGCTCCTTGCGCAGCAGGGCGATGTTGTAGACCACCAGGGGGGCCACCGCGAGGAAGAGGATCACCGCGAGCGCGCTGCCGCGGCCGGTGTTGTACTGCTCGAAGCTCTGCGAGTACATCTCGTTGGCCAGCACCTGGGTGCCGAAGTTGCCGCCGGTCATGGTGCGGACGATGTCGAAGGCCTTCAGCGTGATGATCATGATGGTGGTGAGCACCACCACCAGCGTGGTGCGGATCATCGGCACCGTGACGTGCAGGAACAGCCGCACCCCCGAGGCGCCGTCGAGCCGAGCGGCCTCGGTGATCTCGTCCGGGATGGCCTTGATCGCGGCGGACAGCACCACCATGGCGAAGCCGGTCTGCACCCAGACCATGGCGGACATCAGCAGGAAGTTGTTCAGCGGCTGGCTCAGGATCCAGTTCGGCGGGTCGTCCCAGCCGACCGCGACCGCGAGCTGGCTGAGCAGGCCGACCTGGTTCTGGCCGGGGCCGCGCGACTCGTACAGCAGCTTGAAGATGAGCGAGGCGGCCACCAGCGAGACCGCCATCGGCATGAAGATCAGCGACTTGTAGACCGCCTGGCCGCGCATCCGGTCGACCAGCAGGGCCAGCAGCAGGCCCAGCCCGGTGGCCGCGATCGGGGCGACCACCAGCCAGAGCAGGGTGTTCAGCAGCACGCCGTGGATCTGCGAACTGGTCGCCGCCCAGCCGTAGTTCCTGCCGCCGACGAACTTCGCCGCGTCGGCGTCGTAGAAGCTCAGGTAGACGGTGCGCAGCAGCGGCACCACCAGGCCGACGACCAGCAGGAGGGCCGCGGGGCCGAGCATCAGGACGACCGCCAGCGGCCGGGAGAAGCGTCCGGTGGCGCGGCCCGCCGCGAAGAACACCGCGAGCAGCACGCCGAGGAAGCCCAGGACGGCGCCCGCGGTGTTGCCGAACTTGATCGCCGCGTCCTGCCACAGCGAGTCGGCGAGGTGGAGCGCCGGCCCGGCGAGCCGGGGATCGGTGGGCATGCGGAGGATCCTTCCTCGGGGCACGGGAAGGGCAGCGCGGGCGGACCCGCGCTGCCCGTTGGCGTCCGACTACTGCGGCCAGGCCGCGTCGATGTCGCTCGCGGTCTTCTGGATGGACTGGCCCTCGGCGAACCAGGCCGTCAGCGCCTTCCACTCGGCGCCGGCGCCGACCGCGGCGGGCATCAGGTCGGAGGCGTCGAACCGGAAGGTGGCCGAGGGGTCGGTGAGCGCCTCGGCGGAGAGCTTGTCGATCGGGTCGGTGTACAGGCTCTTGTCCACGCCCTGGTTGGCGGAGACCCAGCCCGGGGAGACCTTGACCCGGCTGCTGGCCCACTCGGAGCTGGACAGGTAGTTCTGCACGGCCTGCACCTCGGGCCGGTCGGAGAACGCGGCCAGGAACTCGCCGCCGCCCTCGACCGGGCTGTGGACCTGCGGGTTGACCGCGGGCAGTTGGAAGGCGAACACGTCGCCGTCCGGCCCGATGCTGGTGCCCTTGGGCCACTGCGCGCGGTAGAAGGACGCCTGCTGGAGCATCGCGCACTTGTTGCTGAGGATCGGGGCGCCGGCGTCCTGGAAGGTGGTGGTGGCGATCGTCTTGACGTCGCCGATGCCGCCGTTGACCCAGGCCGGGTTCTGCATCCAGCCGGCCACGGTCTGCATCGCGGTGGTGATCTTCTCGTCGGAGAACTTCACCTTGTGGCTGACCCACTGGTCGTAGACGTCGCCGCCGTACGAGCCGAGGACGACCTCCTCCAGCCAGTCGGTGGCCGGCCAGCCGGTCGCGGTGCCGGAGCCGATGCCGCCGCACCAGGGCTTCGTCTCGCCGCCGGCCCGGGCGATCTTGTCGCTGAGCGCGACCAGGTCGGCCCAGGTCTTCGGGACCTCGTACCCGGCGGCCTTGAACGCCTTGGGCGAGTACCAGACCAGCGACTTCATGTTGGCGCTCATCGGCGCCGCGTAGAAGGTGCCGTTGACCGACCCGTACTCCTTCCAGACCGGCGACCACTTGCCCTCGTTCTCGACGGTCTGCTGCGGCGGCTTGACCACCTTGCCGGACTTGACCATCTGGGCGAGCAGGCCGGGCTGCGGGATGATCGCCAGGTCGGGGGCGTTGCCGCCGGCCACCCGGACCGGGAGCTGCGACTCGAAGTCGTTGGAGCCCTCGTAGACGATCTTGATGCCGGTACAGGAAGTGAACTCGGCCCAGGACTTCTCCAGCGAGTCCGACTCGGGCGAGAGGATCGAGGCGTACATCGACACCTTGGTGCCGGAGTGGCCCGCGTACGCCTGGTACTTGGCGCAGTCACCCGTCAAGGCGGCGGCCGAACCGCCGCCCCCGCCGCTCCCGCCGTCGGAGGAGCTGTTCGAGCAGGCGGCTGTCAACGCCAGTGCCAGAACGGCCGGTACGGCGAGCAGCCGGCGGCGTCCAGTGGTCACGGGGGTGGTCAATGCGGTCCTCCTTGCCAGGGCATGGGCATGCCAGCCGTAAGACAGAACAACACTGCGCTGTACCGGAGATGTGGATCTGTACCCAGCGATCGCTGGCTCAAAGACGTTAACCCACCGGTACCCCCAGGCCAAGGAGCGCGTTCGACCTTCATCGGCCAGCGCCCCAGTTGTAACCACTCCGTGCTATGAGGCCGCCCGCAGGCCGCTCACCAGCGAAGCTTCGGTCGCGCGCTCCAGTCCTGCCAGGTCGACGCCCTGGTCGCGCAGCACCCGGACGGCCACCCCGCCGCCCTCGCGGAGCAGGCCGAGCAGCAGGTGGCCGGTCTCGATCCGGCGGGCCCGCTGCCCGGTGGCCGCGCGCAGGGTCAGCACCATCGCCCGGCGGCCGCGCTCGGTGAACCGGGGCCCGCCCCGCCGGGAGCGGCGGGCGGGCGGCGGGGCGTCCAGCGCGCCCGGACCGAACTCGGACTCGACCGCCTCGCGGACCGCGTCCAGGTCGATGCCGATCGCGGCCAGCGCGGCGGCGTCCCGCTCCGGCTCAGGACCGCCCAGGGCGCGGAGCACCGCGCGCCGCCCGCCGTCCAGGTCGAGGCCGAAGCCGCCGAGCACCCGGGCGGTCGGGTCCTGCGGCTGGGCGAGCAGGCCGAGCAGCAGGTGCTCGGTGCCCAGGTGGTCGTGGTGCAGTCGGCGGGCCTCCTCGCCGGCCAGCGTGACCGCCCGGCGGGCCTCCGCCGCGAACCGTTCGAACATCTCAGTCCCCTCCCTGTCCGGCCGCCCGTCGGGCGTGCTTCTTGTGGACGGCCTGCCGGGTGACCCCCAGGCAGACCGCGATCTCGTGCCAGGACCAGCCCTTGCGGCGGGCATTGCCGACCTGGAGGTCCTCCAGCCGGTCGGCCAGGTCGCGCAGGGCCCGGACGGCGCGCAGGCCGGTGGCCGGGTCGCCGCTGCTCGCGTCGGCCGCGAGCCGTGTCGTCTCGCTCATGGTGTCAACATAGGTTGACGCCACGGGCGGCGTCAACCCCGGTTGACACACGGGCGGCCGGGGGTCAGGCCGGGTAGCGCTCCGCCAGGAACTCCGCGAAGGTGGTCCGGCCCGTCGGGCGCACGGCCCACGGACCCCCCGCGGCCCCCGCGGGCACCAGGTTGCCGCCCGCCCGCAGCGCCCGCCCCGTCCCGCCCGGCAGCGGCGCCCGCAGCACCGGGCGCCGCCGCCCCCGGGCCGCCAGGAAGTCCGCCGCCAGCGCCTCCACCGGACGCACCTGGGGCCCGCCGAAGTCGTCCGCCCGCCCGGCCGGGCCCGCCTCCACCAGCTGCGCCACCCGCTCCGCGACCTCCCGCACGTCGACCGGCTGGAACGACACCCCGCGCGGCACCAGCAGCACCGGCGCCTTCGACAGACCGTCCAGCACCCGCGCCACCAGGTCGTGGAACTGGGTGGCCCGCAGCACCGTCCAGTCCAGGCCGGACTCCACCACCAGCCGCTCGCACTCCGCCTTCGTCCGGTAGTAGCCGAGCGGCACCCGGTCCACCCCGACGACCGACACGTACAGCAGGTGCGCGGCCCCGGCCGCCCGGGCGGCCTCCACCAGGCGGCGGGTGGCCGGCACGTCCCGCTTGCCGTTGGTGGTCGCGCAGTGCACCACCGTCCCGGCGCCCGACAGCGCCGCCTCCACCCCGCGGCCGGTCACCAGGTCGCCCACCGCCCAGCCGTGCTCCCCCGGCGTGTGCGCCTGTCGGCTCAGCACCCGCACCGGGCAGCCCCGCGACAGCAGCCGCCGCACCACCACGCGCCCCAGGGTCCCCGTACCGCCCGTCACGAGTATCGGCCGCATCGCGCTCACCCCTCAGCTCCGCCAGTGCCCCCAGCCTGCCCGCCGCGGCCCGCTCCGGCAGCCCGGCCCACGCAGCCGGGGGAACCCCGCCCGTCGGAGGGCCCCTGATCCGGCCCTCCGGCGGGCGGGGTTCCCGAGCTGCTCCGGGTACCGGGCACTGCCGCCGCGGACCCGGGCCCGCGTGCGCCGGTCGGGGTCCGCGGCGGTCCGCTCCACCGGCTCCGCGGCCAGCGCCTCCGCGTCCCCGGCCGGGACGGTCGGCCCAGCCGGGCACCGCTCGCCCCCGGCCGGGCACCGCTCGGTGTCGAACCGGTCCCCCGGCAGGCCGAGGCCCGCGAAGCCCCGGCGCAGCCGGACCTCCCGGGGCGCGCGGCCGGGCAGCAGCGGGCCGTACGGGCCGAGCAGGGGATCCGGGGCCGGTCGGCCGGTGGCCGGACCCGGCCGTCGGCGGGTCCGTCCCGTCGACCGGCAGCCGCAGTCCGGTCCGGGCCCGGCACGTCCTCGACCCGCGGTCCCGGCCGACCACCGTCCCGCCCGTGCGGCGCCAAGCGCCCCACGGGGAGCGGGACTTCAGTAATCGCAGTCCCGGGCCAGCCCGTCCCAGGGCAGTTCGGCCAGCCCGGGCACCGCCGCGGCCAGGTCGGCCAGCTCCGGGCCCGGCTGGTACCAGGCCACCACCAGCTGCGAGAAGTCGGCGTCGTCCCGGCCGACCGGGTGGCTGCTGAACAGGCCGACGCAGCGCACCAGGGGCAGCCGCTCCTCCGGCCCCATCAGGCCCCGGTGGCCGTCCTCCGGGAGCTCACGCACCGGCTCCACCAGGTGCACCGGCAGCGAGGGGTACTGCCGCACGGCGGCGTCCCGCAGGCTCCTGATGCTCCAGTCGTTGACCCGCCGGCAGGGGTAGCCCTCCAGCAGGCCCCCGTAGGTGGACGACATCCGCACCTCGTCGAGGCGGATCGAACGGCCGGAGGTCAGCAGGACCCGGGTCAGCGACATGCCCGGAGGCTACCGGCTCCCGGCCCGGCCCGGCCCGGCCGGGGAACGCCTCACATGTCCTCCGGCCACGGGTAGCCGAGCGCCTCCGCGTAGTCCGCCCGGCCGCCGCAGACCCGGGCCCGGGTACGCGGGTCGGTGGTGGCGAGACGTGCGACCAGCTCGGCGGCCGCGGCCTGCGGCTCGCCCTCGGGGACGGGCAGTTCGGCGGTGAACTGCAGGTACGGCTCGTCGCCGCGGGGCGCGGGCTCGGCCGGGTGCCAGAACCGCAGCTCGATCCGGTCGGGCTGCGACGGCACGGTCCACACCCCGTCCAGCTCGCACTCCCAGGCGGCCAGCAGCTCCGGGCGGCGGACGAGTTCGTCCTTCAGCAGGCGGCCGACGCCGCGCGCGGGCCAGTCCTCGACTCCGGCGCCCGCGCGTTCGACCTCCGCCGCGTACTGCTCGGCGTCGAAGCGGTACGCCGGGAGGCCGGGGTCCGCGCCGAGGGGGTTGCGCCAGCCGTCCCAGTGCACCGCGCCGGCCTCCTCGCGCACCGTCACGTACAGCGCGCCGCAGCACTCCTCGTGCCCGCACCCGGCCGCGTGCAGCCGGACCTCCCGGGGCGCGCGGCCGGGCAGCAGCGGGCTGTACGGGCCGAGCAGCAGGCGCGGGTCGGGGCCGCCGGTCGGCGGGCCGGGGAGGACGGCGGCCACCAGGTCGCGCCCGTCGACCAGCAGGTGCAGTTCGCTCCGCCCGCGGGAGGGCAGGTCGTCGATGCGCAGTTCCAGCCGGTTGTCCGTGGTCGGTTCCATCCGGACATGGTGCCGCGAACGGCGCGGGGCGCCCACCGCATTGCGGTGGGCGCCCCGGGCGTCGGCGTGCGGCGGCGGTGCGTCAGCTGCAGCCGCTGGTGGAGCCGCAGCCCTCGCAGAGGTAGCAGCTGCCCGCGCGGCGCATCTTGGTGCCGCAGGAGAAGCAGAGCGGGGCGTCGGCGTTCAGGCCGAGGCGGATCTCGGCGAGTTCGGTCGAGTTGTGCGCGGCCGGGGCGGCCTTGGGCTGCTCGACCAGCGGGAGGGCGACGTGCGGCTTCTCCGGGGTGAGCGGGGCGGACTGGGCCAGCGACTCGATGTCGACGTCGTCCTCGATCGGCTCGTAGGAGCCGGTCTCCAGGTGCCGGGTGCGCTCCTCGACGGAGTGGATGCCCAGCGCGGAGCGGGTCTCGAAGGGCAGGAAGTCGAGGGCCAGGCGGCGGAAGATGTAGTCGACGATGGACTGCGCCATCCGCACGTCCGGGTCGTCGGTCAGGCCGGCCGGCTCGAAGCGCATGTTGGTGAACTTGGCGACGTACGTCTCCAGCGGGACGCCGTACTGCAGGCCGACCGAGACGGCGATGGAGAAGGCGTCCATCATGCCCGCGAGGGTCGAGCCCTGCTTGGACATCTTGAGGAAGACCTCGCCGAGGCCGTCGTCCGGGTAGGAGTTGGCGGTCATGTAGCCCTCGGCGCCGCCGACCGTGAAGGAGGTGGTGATGCCGGGGCGGCCCTTGGGCAGGCGCTTGCGGGTCGGCCGGTACTCGACGACCTTCTCGACGGCCTTCTCGACCGCCGGGGCCTCGACGGCGGCCGCGGCCGGGGCCTTGGTCTTGGCCGAGAGCGGCTGGCCGACCTTGCAGTTGTCGCGGTAGATCGCCAGCGCCTTGACGCCGAGCTTCCACGCCTCGAAGTAGATCTCCTCGACGTCCTCGACGGTGGCGTTCTCCGGCATGTTGACGGTCTTGGAGATGGCGCCGGAGATCCACGGCTGGATCGCGGCCATCATCCGGACGTGGCCCATCGGGGAGATCGACCGCTCGCCCATCGCGCAGTCGAACACCTCGTAGTGGGCGGCCTTGAGGCCGGGCGCGTCGATGACGTTCCCGTGCTCGGCGATGTGCGCGACGATCGCCTCGATCTGCTCGTCCTGGTAGCCCAGGCGCTTGAGGGCGCGCGGGACGGTGCCGTTGACGATCTGCATCGAGCCGCCGCCGACCAGCTTCTTGAACTTGACCAGGGCGAGGTCGGGTTCGACGCCGGTGGTGTCGCAGTCCATCATCAGGCCGATGGTGCCGGTCGGGGCCAGCACCGAGGCCTGCGCGTTGCGGAAACCGTTCTGCTCGCCGAGGCGGACCACATCGGCCCAGGTGTCGTTGGCGACCGCCCAGACCGGGGCGTCCAGGTCGTCCAGCGGGGCGACGGCGGCCGAGGCGTCCGCGTGCTGCTGCATGACCCGGCGGTGCGGGGCGGCGTTGCGGGCGTAGCCGTCGTACGGGCCGACCACGGCGGCGAGTTCGGCGGAGCGGCGGTAGGCGGTGCCGGTCATCAGCGAGGTGATCGCGCCCGCCAGGGCGCGGCCGCCCTCCGAGTCGTAGGCGTGGCCGGTGGCCATCAGCAGGGCGCCGAGGTTGGCGTAGCCGATGCCGAGCTGGCGGTAGGCGCGGGTGGTCTCGGCGATCTTCTCGGTCGGGAAGTCGGCGAAGCAGATGGAGATGTCCATCGCGGTGATGACCAGCTCGACGACCTTGGCGAAGGTCTGCGCGTCGAAGGAGTCGTCGTCGCGGAGGAACTTCATCAGGTTCAGCGAGGCCAGGTTGCAGCTGGAGTTGTCCAGGTGCATGTACTCGGAGCACGGGTTGGAGGCGTTGATCCGGCCGGACTCGGGGCAGGTGTGCCAGTGGTTGATCACCGAGTCGTACTGGATGCCCGGGTCGGCGCAGGCCCAGGCGGCCTCGGCCATCTTGCGGAACAGGCCCTTGGCGTCGACGGTCTCGATGACCTCGCCGGTCATCCGGCCGCGCAGGCCGAAGGTGGTGCCGTTCTCCACCGCGGTCATGAACTCGTCGTTGACGCGGACCGAGTTGTTGGCGTTCTGGTACTGGACGGAGGTGATGTCGTCGCCGCCCAGGTCCATGTCGAACCCGGCGTCGCGCAGGGCGCGGATCTTCTCCTCCTCCTTCACCTTGGTCTCGATGAAGGCCTCGACGTCCGGGTGGTCGACGTCCAGCACGACCATCTTGGCGGCCCGGCGGGTCGCGCCGCCGGACTTGATGGTGCCGGCCGAGGCGTCGGCGCCGCGCATGAAGGAGACCGGGCCGGAGGCGTTGCCGCCGGAGGAGAGCAGTTCCTTGGAGGAGCGGATCCGGGACAGGTTCAGGCCCGCGCCGGAACCGCCCTTGAAGATCATGCCCTCTTCCTTGTACCAGTCGAGGATCGACTCCATGGAGTCGTCGACGGACAGGATGAAGCAGGCCGAGACCTGCTGCGGCTGCTGGGTGCCGACGTTGAACCAGACCGGCGAGTTGAAGCTGAACACCTGGTGGAGGAGGGCGTGGGTCAGCTCGTGCTCGAAGACCTCGGCGTCATCCGGGGAGGCGAAGTAGCCGTGCTTCTCGCCCGCGGCGCGGTAGGTCAGCACCACCCGGTCGATGATCTGCTTCAGGCTCCACTCGCGCTGCGGGGTGCCGACCGCGCCGCGGAAGTACTTGCTGGTGACGATGTTGACCGCGTTGACCGACCAGAAGTCGGGGAACTCGACGCCGCGCTGCTCGAAGTTGACCGACCCGTCGCGCCAGTTCGTCATCACCACGTCACGGCGCTCCCAGGTGACCGCGTCGTACGGGTGGACCCCAGGGGTGGTGTAGATGCGCTCCAGCCGCAGCCCGGCCTTGGGGCCCTTGGCTCCCTTGGCGGCCTTGTCCGACTTCGACCCTCGTGCGGACCCGCTCGTGGTGTCTGTCACTGCTCCTGCTCCTCCTCCTGGGCAAACGCCCGAAGTGCCCGAAAAAGTCCGGGCACGACTGGTTCGTTCCGTCCGCACGCGGGCAGGGGGGAACCCCGCCGCTGCGCACGGGTACTGCTGGTGACTACGGGAAAACGTCGGGACGCGGAAAACGCGGGTGGGGGCGGCGGTGCGGGCGCCGGCTAGGGCACGGGCACCGGCTCGGGGGCCGCGGGTCGCTCGGCGCGCAGCTCCGCGATCGCGGCCTCGAAGTCCTCGAGGTTGTCGAAGGCGCGGTAGACGGAGGCGAACCGCAGGTACGCCACCACGTCCAGCTCCTTCAGGGGGCCGAGTATGGCCAATCCGACGTCGTGCGTCGAGAGTTCGGCGCTGCCGCTGGCCCGGACGCACTCCTCGACCCGCTGGCCGAGCTGGGCCAGCGCGTCCTCGGTGACCGGGCGGCCCTGGCAGGCCTTGCGGACGCCGGAGATCACCTTCTCGCGGGAGAAGGGCTCGGTGACGCCGCTGCGCTTGATCACCATCAGGGTGGCGGTCTCGACGGTGGTGAACCGGCGGCCGCAGTCGGGGCACTGCCTGCGGCGGCGGATCGAGCTCCCGTCGTCGCTGGCCCGGCTGTCCACGACTCTGCTGTCCGGATGCCGGCAGAAGGGGCAGTGCACCTGGAACTCCCTCCCTGCGACCCGACGGCGAACAACTCGCAACACTCTACCCGAACACAACACCTGTGCCCGATCGAGGAGACTAGCCACTAGATCTTGTGGCTGGCGCGGCGCCACGCCGAGTGAACGCGCAGTTTCGGGGACAGCGGCCGGGACGGCGCCATAGACTGTTCGAGTCGAACAAGCAATCGACTTACACCCGGAGTCTTGATCAAGTCAGCCGACCTCGAATAAATTCACTCGAACGTGTGTTTGGCGCAACCTTTCGATAGAGGGGCCAGTTGAGCTGGGCAGATGGAGCACCAGCCCGACGAGAGGGTCGCAGCGATGTCCACCCCCAGCGCCACCGGCGTCATGCACACCGCCGAAGCCAAGACCGCCATCCCGGTGCAGGAGCGTTCCGCGCGCACCACTGACCAGGAGAGCATGGACCAGACCATGAGCCGTAGTCAGCCGATCGAGGAAACCCCGCTCGGCGCGCCCGCCCCCGTCGTCCGCTCCCTCCCCGGCCGCCCCCCCGGCATCCGCACCGACGAGGCCGGCCTGACCGAGCGTCAGCGCCGGGTCATCGAGGTCATCCGGGACTCGGTCCAGCGCCGCGGCTACCCGCCGTCCATGCGCGAGATCGGCCAGGCCGTCGGCCTCTCCTCCACCTCCTCGGTGGCGCACCAGCTGATGGCCCTGGAGCGCAAGGGCTTCCTGCGCCGCGACCCGCACCGCCCGCGCGCCTACGAGGTCCGCGGCGTCGAGGTGGCCCGCCCGGCCGCGGCGGAGACCTCGGGCCGGCCCTCCACCTCGTACGTGCCGCTGGTCGGCCGGATCGCGGCCGGCGGCCCGATCCTGGCCGAGCAGACCGTGGAGGACGTCTTCCCGCTGCCGCGCCAGCTGGTCGGCGAGGGCGAGCTGTTCGCGCTGACCGTCAAGGGCGACTCGATGGTCGAGGCCGCGATCTGCGACGGCGACTGGGTGACCGTCCGCAAGCAGCCGGTCGCCGAGAACGGGGACATCGTCGCCGCGATGATCGACGGCGAGGCGACGGTGAAGCGGCTCAAGCGCGAGGACGGCAAGATCTGGCTGATGCCGCACAACGCGGCGTACGAGCCGATCCCGGGCGACAACGCGACGATCCTGGGCAAGGTCGTGGCGGTGCTGCGGCGCCTCTGAAGGGTGCGACGGCGGGGTCCGGTCGTGGACGGGTGTCCGTCCGCGGCCGGACCTCGCCGTTTCCGTCCGGTGGGCACCGGTGGGCACCGGTTGCCGCCCGGTGGGTCGGAAACCCGTGCGGGGGCGAGGAGTTGCGTGATCTGATCGGTGTACGGCCGGCTCGCCGAGCCGCGCCGCCACCGACCGGACCGTGCCCGGCGTCCCGCCGCGGCCGCACACCCCCGAGGAACCGCGCATGAGCGACCTGTCCACCCGCCTGACCCCGGAGCAGCTGAGCAGCGTGTACCTGCGGCTGGTCGCCGAGGAGTCGATACCCGAGGAGGCCCGGCCGCAGTTCGGCTACCTGCGGCGGCTGGCCACCGACCTGCTGGTGGGTTGCGTGCTGGACGGCCCGGAGAGCGTCCGGCTGCTCGACGACCGGGACGTGGCGGGCCTCGGCTGGGGGGAGCTCTCGGCCGCGGGCCGGGCCAACCTGCTCGCCGAGCCGGTGGACTACCACACCGTCGACCGGCCGGGCGGCGCGGTCCTGCACCTGCTGGGCCATCCGGAGTCGGTGTTCGCGGCCAGCAAGCTGCTGGTGTTCGAGGAGGCGGTCCGGGCCGCGGGCGGTCCGGCGATCCCGGACGAGGGCGTGCTGCTGGTCGCCCCGAACCGGCACAACCTGGTGTTCTACCCGCTCGCCGACGGGCACGTCGCGGAGGCGGTCAACTCGCTGGCGATGTTCGGACAGGGCGCGTACGAGGACGGCCCGGGGCGGCTGTCGCCGCGGGTGTTCTGGTGGCGCGCGGGCACCCTGACCTCGATCACGCACTTCGACCCGGAGACCCGGACGGCGAGCATCGTCCCGCCCGAGGAGCTGATGGCGGTCATGCGCCGCCTGGCCGGCGCCGCCGACTGAGGCGGGGCGGGCGGCCCGGGCGCACCGGCCCGGGCCGCCGCCCTCAGCGGGGCCTGACCGGCGGGGCCGCGGCGTCGATCGCGGCGAGCGAGCGGCGGACCTGGTTGCGGTCGGTGGTGTACCAGAAGTCCGGCATGGAGGAGCGGAAGAAGCCGCCGTAACGGGCGGTGGCCAGCCGCGGGTCGAGGACCGCAACGACGCCCTTGTCGTCGGCGGCGCGGACCAGGCGGCCCGCGCCCTGCGCCATCAGCAGCGCGGCGTGCGTCGCGGCGACCGCCATGAAGCCGTTCCCGCCGTGCGCCTCGACGTCCTTCTGCCGGGCGCTCATCAGCGGGTCGTCGGGGCGCGGGAAGGGGATCCGGTCCATCACGACGAGCTGGCAGGCGGAGCCGGGCACGTCGACGCCCTGCCAGAGCGAGAGGGTGCCGAACAGGCAGGTCTCGGCGTCGGAGGCGAAGGCCCGGATCAGTTCGCCCAGGGTGTCCTCGCCCTGGAGCAGGATCGGCACGTCCAGGCGTTCGCGGAGCTTCTCGGCGGCGGTCTGGGCGGCCCGCATCGAGGAGAACAGGCCCAGCGTGCGCCCGCCCGCCGCGTCGATCAGCTCGGCGAGCTCGTCCAGCATCTCGGGCCGGTCGGGCTCCCGGCCGGGCGGCGGCAGGTGCTTGGCGACGTAGAGGATGCCCTGCTTGGGGTAGGTGAACGGGGAGCCGACGTCCAGGCCGCGCCAGTACGGCGGGGCGTCCTCCCCGGTCTCGGCGGCGGGGCCGTCGGGGGTGCGGTGGTCGGGGAGCCTGGTCTCGCCGGGCAGGCCGAGCGAGGCGGCGACGCCGTTGAAGTCGCCGCCGAGCTTGAGCGTGGCGGAGGTCAGCACGACCGAGCGGTCGCGGTACAGGTTCTCCCGCAGCAGGCCGGAGACCGACAGCGGGGCGACCCGCAGTGAGGCGGTGCCCAGGCCGTAGCGGTCGGAGCGCTCGATCCAGATCACGTCGTACTCGGAGCCGGTGAGCAGCCGGTCGGCGGTCTCGTGCAGCGTCTCGGCGGAGGCCATCGCCTGCTTGCGGACGGCGTCCTCGTCGGTGAGGCCCTTGTCGCGGGTCTCGCCGAGGGAGGTGATGACCTGGCGGCAGGCGTCCCGGATGGCGGCCACCGCGTAGCCGAGGTACTCGGGGAGCTCGTCGACCTGGCCGGGCTGGGCGGTCTCCATCAGGCCGTGGAAGTTCTCGGCGGCGGCTTGGAGCGCGTCCACCGCCTTCTCGTTGGCGAGCTTGGCGGCGCGCTTGACGGCCCGGTTGACGGCGCCGACGGTGAGTTCGGCGGTGGCGGCGCCGGTGACCCGGTTCACCAGCTCGTGGGCCTCGTCGATGATCAGCAGGCCGTGCTCGGGCAGCACGGGGGCGCCCTCGATCGCGTCGATCGCGAGCATGGCGTGGTTGGTGACCACCACGTCGGCGAGCTTGGCGCGCTCGCGGGCCTGCTCGGCGAAGCACTCCTCGCCGTAGGCGCAGCGGGAGGCGCCCAGGCACTCCTTGGAGGTGACGGCGAGCTGGGCCCAGGCCTTGTCGGAGACGCCGGGGGTGAGGTCGTCGCGGTCGCCGGTCTCGGTCTCCTCGGCCCAGTCGCGCAGCCGCAGCACGTCCTGGCCGAGCTTGCCGGTGGGGCCGCCGAGCGCGTCGACCGGGTCGAACAGGCCCTCGCCCTCGTCGCTCGGGGTGCCCTCGTTGGCGCGGTGCAGGCACAGGTAGTTGGAGCGGCCCTTGAGCATGGCGAACAGCGGGCGGCGGCGCAGCACCGGGTGCAGGGCCTCGACGGTGCGCGGCAGGTCGCGCTCGACGAGCTGGCGCTGCAGGGCGAGCGTCGCGGTGGCGACGACCACCCGGTCGCCGTGGGCGAGGGCGGGCACCAGGTAGGCGAGGGACTTTCCGGTGCCGGTGCCGGCCTGGACGAGCAGGTGCTCGCCCTCGTCGACGGCGGCGGAGACGGCCTCGGCCATCCGGACCTGCCCGGGCCGCTCCACGCCGCCGACGGCGGCGACGGCGGCGTGCAGCAGTTCGGGGATGCGGGAGGCGGGGACCGGCGCGGGGGGCTCGGCCGTCTCCGGGCCGCCGGGCAGGGGTTCGGTGGTGTCGTTCGTCATGACGCCCCCAGCCTACGGGGCGGGGCTGACAACCCGGGACGCCTGGGCGGGCAGCCGCACCTCGGCGTGCAGCGGGTTGTCGACCTGCCCGTGGACGGCGGCGTGCGGGCGGTCGGGCCGGTCCCGGTAACCGTCCAGCAGCAGCCGGTTGCGGTTCAGGCAGAGCCGGTCGATCCGGGGCGCGAACAGGTCGAACAGCTTGTGGCGGTCCGCGAGTTCGGGGAAGCGCAGCTGGCAGGTGCGGATCTCGGTGCGCAGCAGCTCCCAGAACTCCTCCTCGGGCAGGCCGAGTTGGTCCTCCAGCAGCGGGGCGAGGTAACGGTAGACGCCGATGAACAGGCCGGAGTGCAGGAACTGGCAGAGGTAGTCCGGGTCCTCCCGGTTGAGCACCCCGGCGATGTCGGCGGGCAGGTCGGCGAGTTCGGCCAGCGGCTGGTCGCTGAGGTTGACGTCGTCGACGAAGTCCTTGACCGCGAGCCGGACGGGCACGTCGTCCCGGTCGAAGACCACGATGGCGTTCTCGCCGTGCGGGGAGAACACCAGGCCGTAGCGGTACAGGAAGTGCAGCAGCGGCGGCAGCATCGCGGCGAACAGCCGGCCCACCCACTCGCGCGGGGCCAGCCCGGAGCGGGCGACGAGCTCGGCGGTCAGCGCCCGCCCGTCGGAGCCGGTCTGCAGCAGCGCGGCCAGGGTGCGGGCCCGCTCGCCGGGCTCCAGGTGGCGGCCGAGGGGTTCGCGCCAGATCGCGCCGAGCAGCTCCTTGTACTGGTAGGGCGCGTCGGGCAGGTCCCGGTAGAGCGGGTGCTCGACGGTGACGGAGGCGATCTCGCCGAGCAGGACCACCCGGCACTCGTCGCGCAGGTACGGGTCGGTGTCGCGCAGGTGGTGGATCCAGGCGGTGACGGCGGGCGCGGCGAGGGCGCGTTCGGTGGGCAGGCCGCGCCAGACCAGGGTGTTGAGGATGGCCAGCGGCAGTTTGACGGTGCAGCGGTCGGGGCGGCTGAGGTTGAAGAAGGAGCGGATGGACTGCTGGGGCAGCCGCAGGTCGCCGTCGCTGGGCAGCGGGACGATCCGGCCGTCGGCGATCCACGGCGCGAACAGGCCGACCACGGTCTCGTCCCACTGCCAGGGGTGCACCGGCAGGAGCCAGAACTCGTCGGCGCGCTCGCCGAGCTGGTCGCGGAACGCGGGGTCGAGCTCGGTGTCGTAGATCGTCGGGTCGCCGCGGAACTCGGCCAGGCTGCGGTGCACGGCGAGCCAGGGCAGCGTGCGGGGCAGCCGGGCCTCCGGGGTCCAGCCGGCCGCGTCGGTGGCGGAGAAGCCGAGCCGTCCCTTGTTGGCGACGATCCACGGGTGGCCGCTCTGGTGGCCCTCCAGGGCGACGTGGTCGAGGTCGGCGAGTTCGGCGGCGGTCAGCGCGGTGGCCCGCAGGTGGGCGTCGGCGATCAGGGTCGCGGTGAGTTCGCGGACCAGGTGGCCGGTGGTGTCGCCGCTCAGCCCGAGGACGTGCCGGGCCTGCTGGAGGAAGCGCAGCGGGTCGTCGCCGCCCTCGATCGACGCCGCCGCGACCCGCCAGCTGCCGTACGCGCCGCGGCGGGCGGTGAACCGGTAGTCGGCGTCCGGGAGCCGCAGCAGGTAGCGGTCGCCGTCGCCCTCGGCCCGCGGGTGCAGCAGTTCCTCGTAGGCGAACTCGCCGAGGAGTTTGGCGAGCATCTCGCGTCCGGCGGCCCGCCAGTGCTCGGCGGTGAGCTGGGGCGGCAGGTGGAGGGCCGGGTCAGCGGGCTGCGGCACGCTCGGTTCCTTCCTGGGGTCGCGGGAGCGCCGCGGCGGTCGGCGGCTCGAAGGTGGTCCAGGCGGTGCGGTGGGGCAGCGGGTGGAGGGTCTTGCCCGCGACGGCGTTGAGGATCACGGCGGCGCGGTGCGCGCCGAGCCCGAGGTCCGGGGTGCCGACACCGTGAGTGTGCAGCTCGGCGTTCTGGACGTACAGACCGCCGGTGAGTTCCGGCCGGGTGGCGACCCGGTGGTCGAGGTCGACCCGGTAGCGGCCCTGCTCGTCCCAGTCGATCAGCTCGGCGATCGGGTCGAGGGCGGCGGGGCGGACGGCCCGGTAGCCGGTGGCGAGCACCACGGCGTCGGTGCGGACCAGGTGGCGGCGGCCGGAGTCGCCGTGCCGGCAGTGCAGTTCGAGGCCGCCGCGGGGGTCCTGGGCGGCCTCGGTGACGGCGGTGCCGGGGAGGATCTCGACGGGTTCGGCGTCGATCGGGCGACCGACGGTGCGCTCGTACAGGTGGTCGTGGATCTCGGCGAGCGTCTCGGCGCTGGCGGCCTTGTGCAGCTGCCACTGGGCGGGGACGAGGGCGTCCCGGACGTCGGCGGGCAGGCCGTGGAAGTAGCGGGTGTAGTCGGGGGTGAACTGCTCCAGGCCGAGCTTGGAGTACTCCATCGGGGCCAGCGCCCGGGTGCGGGTGAGCCAGCGCAGCCGGGTGCCGTCGCCGGCCCGGTGGCGCAGCAGGTCGAGGAAGACCTCGGCGCCGGACTGGCCGGATCCGACCACGGTGACGTCCCGGGCGCCGTCCAGCTCGTGGCGCCTGGTCAGGTAGTCGGCGGAGTGCAGGACGGCGGGGTGGTCGCGCAGCGGGGCGAAGGCCGCGGGGCGGGCGGGTTCGGTGCCGGTGCCGAGGACGAGGTTGCGGGCGCGGTGCACGGCGCCCGCGGCGTGCACCAGGTAGAGCCGCTCCTCGGCGTCCCAGTGGACGGCGGTGACGGGGCGGCCGAAGCGGCAGTTGGGGAGCCGGTCGGCGGCCCAGCGGCAGTAGTGCTCGTACTCGCGGCGGGGCAGGTGGAAGCGCTCGCTGAAGTAGAACGGGAACAGCCGCTGCTGCTCGCGCAGGTAGTTGAGGAACGACCAGGGGTTGGTGGGGTCGACCAGGGTGACCAGGTCGGCCAGGAACGGGACCTGCATCCGGGCGCCGTCCACGAGCATGCCGGGGTGCCAGCGGAACTCCGGCCGGGCGTCGAGGAACAGCGCGCCGACGTTCTCGGCCCGGTCGGCGAGCGCGGCCAGCGAGAGGTTGAACGGGCCGATGCCGACGCCGATCAGGTCGTACGGCTCGGGCGGCCGGCCCGCCGTGTCGTCGTGGGGAGTCATGTCGTCCTAGGGAGCGGCGGGGTGTCGGCGCGCCGGCGGATCATCAGGGCGGCGCGCTTGTCGGGCAGGTCGAGGTCGGCGGCACGGGTGAACCCGGCGCGGGCGAAGGCCCGGACGGAGGGCGTGTTGCGGACGTCGGGCTCGGCGAGCACCCGGGTGCAGCGGGGTTCGCGCTGCAGCAGCCGGGCGGCGATCGCGTCGAGCAGCGGGGCGGCCAGGCCCCGGCCGCGGACGGCGGGGGCCAGCAGCAGGTGGACGCCCAGGTCGTGCGGGCGGGCGGGGTAGTGCGCGGCCAGCGGGTCGAGGTCGGCCCGGTAGAGTTCGAAGTAGCCGGTGGGCGCGCCGTCGAGCAGGGCCAGGACGGGGCGGCTGCGGCCGTCGCCGTCGAGTTGGGCGGCGAGGTGGTCGGCGGTGGTGCCGGGCGGGCCCGCGAGGGCCCACCAGCGGTCGGTGTCCGGGTCGTTCATCCAGCCGGTGAGCAGGTCCAGGTCCGTGGCCAACCGCACGGTGCGCAGGACGAGTTCGCCGACCGCGGTGGCTATCGTCCCGGTCTCCGGGATCACGCCCGGGCCACCGGGTTGTCGATCTCCACGTACACCGACTGGGTCTCGACCGGGCCGACGAGCTCGTCCAGGCCGTGCAGCCGGGTGAGCAGGTTGGCCTTGCAGCGCAGGGTCGGCGCGTCCAGCAGGTGGGCGGGCAGCGCGGAGCCGGTGGCGGTCGCGGCGGGGCCGGACAGGAAGCGGCGCAGCGCGGCCAGCAGCAGCTGTTCGTCGGCGAGGCCCTGGGAGCCGAAGGCGCCGATCAGGCCGAGCACGTGGTTGATGCCGAGGTAGTAGGCGAAGCGCTCGTCGGCGACCTGGTCGGGCACGAAGGTGTCGCTGTGCGCGCCGAGCGCGGGCAGCAGGGCGTGCAGCCGGTCGGCGTGCGAGGCGCGGAAGTAGTAGCCCTGGTTGTCGCGGTAGCGGCCGCCCGCGGGCCAGCCGAGGGCGTCCAGCAGGACCAGGCTGTTCTGCTGGTGGGCCTCCAGGGCGATCCCGGCCTGCCCGTCCAGCCAGAGGACCGGCAGGACGACGGCGTCCAGGTAGCGCAGGAACCACTCAGTGGCGACGGTCGGCCCGGGGCGGCCGGTGCGGGCGGCCAGTTCGCCGACGACGTCCGCGAGTTGCGAGCCGATCCGGCCGCGGCCCACGGGCTGTTCGGCGACCAGCCCGGCCACGCACAGCGCCCGGTCGGCGGGGCCGAACGGCATCTGCCGCAGCACGGTGTCCAGGCCGTTGGGGTCGGCGAGGGCGGGGTGGTCGACGCCGATCCAGGCCGGGTCGCGGACGATGTCGAAGTCGGGGTGGGCGGCCCGCCACCGCTCGGCCAGGCCGGCTTCCAGCAGCCGGTGCACCTCGGTGCCGCGGTGCAGTTCCTTGCGGAGGTTCTCCCGGCGGGAGTTGGTGATCCGCAGGCCGAGCGACAGCTTGAGCATCCACGGGGTGCCGGGGCGGCAGACGGTGCGCACCGAGCTGGTGGGGTGCCAGGGCTCGCCGTGCTGGCCGAGGTCGGTGAGCAGGCCCTGCTCCAGCAGCTCGGCGACGGCCGGACGCAGCGCCAGCTCGCGGGCCTGCCAGGGGTGCAGCGGCAGGGCGGCCGCGTCGGCGGGCAGCGGGCGGCCGTACAGTCCGGCGGTGAGCTGTTCGACGGGGGTGCCGGTGGCGGAGTCCCCGGCCAGCAGCGAGCGGTGCACGGCCCACCAGTGCAGCCGGAAGCTGCCGCGCAGTTCCGGGGAGTACGCGGCGGACTGGGCGGGGCCGAGGCCGTCGCGGCTCTTCGGGGTGGGGTGCAGCGGGTGGCCGAGCAGCAGCGACTGCTCGGCGCGCAGGAACGCGTCCGCGGGCGCGGCGGAGATCGCCCGGCGGTGGGCGAGGATCTCCGCGGTGCGGCCCACCGAGTCGGCCACCCGGGCGGTCAGGTCGGCGAGTTGGCCGGGTTCGGGGCGGCCGGTGGCCCCGGCCACCAGGGCGGCGACGGTGACCGCGTCGACCGGGTGCGCGGCGTCGCCGGTGGAGACGGTGGCGGGGCCGAAGCGGTGCCAGCCGCAGGCCGACCAGTGCCGCACCGGCGCGGACAGCCGGGCGGCGCCGCCGAGCACCGGGATGCTCAGCAGGTCGTCGTCCGGGCGCTCGGCGGCGGTCTCCCGGGCCCAGCAGCGCAACAGGCTCTCGGTGGCGGCGTGTTCGGCGGCCACCGCCGGGTCGGGGTCCAGCAGCGGGTCCGGGTCGGGGTGCCCGGCCGTCGGCCGGACGGCCGGGGGAACGCCGGTGAGGGTGCTGGCCAAATCCGCTCCTTGAGCCGCGTGACTGCCTTCCGGTAAGGGTTACCTATCCCCCACGGCCGGGCACAAGATCGGCTCACTCGTTCCGGTGAGTTTCGACCGATCACTCACCCTCAGGTGTGAGTGGGCGCCATCCTGACGGACCGTCACGATCACGGTTCGGTGTCCGGACGTCAACAGCAGGGGCACCTCCCCGCCGGTGCGACGTGTCCGGATGGAAGACTGTCCCCGGGGAGACGGACCGTTACGGGGGGATCGATGGTGAGGGCACGGAGGGTGGTGGCCGTGCTGTCCGCGCTCGCCGTCCTGGTCGGCGGCGCGGGCGCCTGCACGGCGGGCGGCGACGGGGGCGGCGGGAACCCGCGCGACTTCGCCGAGCTGAAGCGCTGGGGAGCCGCCGAGTGGGACCGCTGGGCGCAGCGCCACGACTTCCGCAACCCGGTGGTGCCGGGTCTGTGGAGCGCCGAGAAGATGGACCAGGCCCCGCCGCAGCAGCCCGCTCCGGCACCGGACGGCCCTTCGGCGGAGGCGTCCGCCGTGAGCGCGCCCGCACCGACCGGCCCCGCACCGACCGGCTCCGCGTCACCGCCCGCCGCGCCGCCGCCGGTGGCCGCGCAGCCGGTGCCGCGCCCGTACACCAGCTACCCGGCCTCCGGGAAGGTGTTCATGACCGCGCCGAACGGCGGCACCGGCCAGTGCTCGGCCACCGTGGTCGCCGACCCGGCGCACCCGGGCAGGAGCAACCTGGTGTGGACGGCCGCGCACTGCGTGCACGAGGGCAAGGGCGGCGACTGGTACCGGAACCTGGTGTTCGTGCCCGCGTACAACAGCTCCGGCGCGGCCAGCGACCACCGGCGGGCGACGCTGGCCGAGGTCGCCCCGCTCGGGCAGTGGTGGGCGGACAAGGTGATCACCTCGCCGCTGTGGACCACCGAGGGCACCAAGGGCGGGGACGCCGCCAACCAGTACGACTTCGCGGTGGTCAGGGTGCGCGGCCCGGAGGGCGAGACCCGCTCGCTGGAGGAGGCCATCGGCACCGCCGTCCCGGTCTGGTTCGACGCCCCGCGCGAGCAGTTGGCGATCCAGGCCTGGGGGTACCCGGCCGTCGCGCCGTTCGACGGGCAGGAGTTGGAGCGCTGCGACTCCGGCCGTCCGGGCTCGCGCAGCTTCGACGCGTCCCGCCCGCCGATGCTGGTGATCGGCTGCACCATGACGGCCGGGGCCTCGGGCGGCGGCTGGTTCGCCGACGGTCCGGACGGCCGCCAGCGGCTGGTCAGCAACACCTCGATCGGCAGCCAGGCGCACACCGCGCTGAACGGCCCCTACCTGGAGGAGACGGCCCGCCAGGCGCTCGCCTACATCTCCCGGTCCTGACCGCACGACCGCGCGGCGCCCCCACCCGGCCCGCCCGGCCCGCACGACCCGGAGGCGGCCGCCCCGCAGGCGTCCCGGCCCGCCTCCGATCCGTTTCCGACCCGCTCACCGAACACGGGGGACAACCCATGACCGACCAGCACCGCACGGCACGCCGGATCCGGAGCGCGGCCGCGGCCGCCCTGGTGACGGTGCTCGCCGTCGGCACCGCCGCCTGCAGCAAGGGCGCCGACCCGACCCCGGCCGACCGGGCCTCCTCCCAGGCGACGGGGGACTCCGTCGACGTCGCCGACCTGCAGAACTTCGTCTCCCAGGTGCCGAACTGGTCCGCCGAGGACTGGCAGAAGTGGGCGGCGAAGAACGGCTTCAAGCCGGAGGACATCAAGGCGATCAAGGGCTTCTGGGACAAGAAGAAGCCGACCGACCCGCGCGGCGGCGACTCCGTCAAGCCGGACAAGCAGGCCCCGTCCTTCCGGGAGTTCACCCTCCCCGCCCGGATAGCCGCCAAGCCCCAGCCGCACCCGTACAGCGCGGACACCGCCGTGATCGGCCGGCTCCTGTTCGTGAACGCCGAGGGCGAGGAGCACTCCTGCTCGGGCACCGTGGTCACCGACCCGAAGCACCCGGGCAAGAGCAACCTGGTCTGGACGGCCGGGCACTGCGTGCACGGCGGCAAGGGCAGCGACTACGTCCAGAAGATGATGTTCATCCCGGCGTACAACCGCTCCGGCGCCACCAGCAACGGCAAGACGATCGACTCCTGGCAGGAGGTCGCCCCGCTGGGCCGCTGGGCCGCCGACGCGATGCTGACCATGCCCCAGTGGACGCAGGAGGGCACCCACGTGGGCAACCAGGCCAGCCAGTTCGACTTCGCGGTGGTGAAGGTCTCTCCGCTCGACGGCAACCGCTCGCTGGAGGAGACGGTCGGCAGCTCCGTGCCGATCCTGTTCAACGCCAAGCCGGAGGACATCACCGCGCCGAAGGCGTACGGCTACCCGGCCGACCCGCCGTTCGACGGCGAGGAGCTGGAGCACTGCGACTCCACCGCCAAGCTCGCCCCGTTCGCCTTCCTGGCCTCGCGCCCGCCGATGCTCGCCATCGGCTGCACCATGACCGGCGGTTCCTCCGGCGGCGGCTGGCTGACCCGCCAGAACGGCAGGACGGTGCTGTTCTCGAACGTCTCGATCGGTGACGACGAGGCGGGCTGGCAGGCCGGTCCGACCCTCGGCGCCGAGGCCAAGAAGATGTTCGACGCCTTCGTCGCCCAGGCCTGACCGGGTCCACCTGGCCGACCGGGCCGACCGGCCCGGCCGTTCCGAACGGGCGGCGTGAACGGCGGACGGGCGGCGCACCCCCGAGGGTGCGCCGCCCGTCCCGTTCCGTGCCGGTGCTGCCGCGTCAGGCCGCGACGACGGCGTACCGCTCCAGCTCCCCGGCCAGCACGGCCGCGACCTTGGCGTGCAGCAGGGTGCCGTCCGCCGTGTGCTCGGTGGAGAGCAGCTCGCCCTCCGCGTGGACCCGGGAGACCAGGTCGCCGCGGGTGTAGGGCACCAGGACCTTGACCTCCACCGCGGGGCGGGGCAGTTCCCGGTCGATCAGGGCGAGCAGCTCCTCGATGCCCTGACCGCTGCGGGCCGACACCACGACGGCGTGCGGCTCGCGGCGCAGCAGGCGCTGGAGGACCAGCGGGTCCGCCGCGTCGGCCTTGTTGATCACCACGATCTCCGGCACGTCCTGCGCCTCGACCGAGACGATCACCTCGCGGACGGCGGCGAGCTGGGTCTCCGGCTCCGGGTGCGAGCCGTCCACCACGTGCAGGATGAGGTCGGCGTCGGCGACCTCCTCCATGGTGGAGCGGAACGCCTCGACCAGGTGGTGCGGCAGGTGCCGGACGAAGCCGACGGTGTCGGCCAGGGTGTAGAGCCGGCCGCTCGGGGTCTGGGCCCGGCGGACCGTCGGGTCCAGGGTGGCGAACAGGGCGTTCTCCACCAGGACGCCGGCCCCGGTGAGCCGGTTGAGCAGCGAGGACTTGCCCGCGTTGGTGTACCCGGCGATGGCCACCGACGGGACGTGGTTGCGCCGCCGCTCCTGCCGCTTGGTGTCGCGGCCCTTCTTCATCTCGGCGATCTCCTTGCGGAGCTTCGCCATCTTCTCGCGGATCCGCCGCCGGTCGGTCTCGATCTTGGTCTCACCGGGACCGCGGGTGGCCATGCCGCCGCCCGAGGAGCCGGAGCCACCGCCACCCATCTGCCGGGACAGCGACTGGCCCCAACCGCGCAGGCGCGGCAGCATGTACTGCATCTGCGCGAGCGAGACCTGCGCCTTGCCCTCCCGGGACTTGGCGTGCTGGGCGAAGATGTCCAGGATCAGGGCGGTGCGGTCGACGACCTTGACCTTGACCACGTCTTCGAGGTGGATCAGCTGGCCCGGGGTGAGCTCACCGTCGCAGACCACGGTGTCGGCACCGGTGGAGGCGACGATGTCGCGCAGCTCCTGGGCCTTGCCGGATCCGATGTAGGTGGCGGCGTCGGGCTTGTCGCGGCGCTGGATCACGCCGTCCAGGACTTCGGAGCCGGCCGTCTCGGCGAGGGCGGCGAGCTCGGCCATCGAGTTCTCCGCCTCCTCCAGCGTGCCGTCCGTCCACACGCCGACGAGCACCACGCGCTCCAGGCGGAGCTGGCGGTACTCGACTTCGGTGACGTCCTGCAGTTCGGTGGAGAGGCCGGCGACGCGGCGCAGCGCGGCGCGCTCGGTGCGGTCGTACTGCTCTCCGTCGTAGTTGCCGAGGCCCTCGTCGATCGCCGCGAGGTCCTCGTCCATCAGGGCTTCCGCCTTGAGGTCGGCGAGCCGGTTGGCGGACTCGCTCGATCGGGTGCGGCTGTCGAACGTGGAGGTCATTTCATCCTTGGGTTGATCGGGTCGTGCTCTCGGACAACACGGCGGAGCCGCCGTGAATTCCCCACGATGGTTGCACGCCCGCCGTGCCCGAGTCATCCCTTTTACCAGCCGCCGCGTCGGCCCCGGCACCCGCCCCCGCCGCGTCCTCCGGCCCGCCGGGCCGGTAGACGTCGTACACGCCGGAGACCCGGAGCATCGCCCGCATCACCGCAGGGAGCGCCGCGGCGTCCGGCAGCTCCAGGGTGTAGCTGTGCCGCACCCGCAGCTGGCGGGGCGGTTCGACCTCGGCGGAGAAGATGGACACGCCCTCGCCGGAGATCGCCGCGGTCAGGTCGGCGAGCAGCCGGGGGCGGTTGAGCGCCTCGGCGTGCAGGGTGGCCCGGTAGCCCCACTGCGGGGCGCCGCCGGGCAGCCAGCGGACGGCGGCCGCGTGCCGGCCGCCGCGCAGCATCCGGGTGCCGGTGGGGCAGCCCGCCCGGTGCACCGCGACGGCCCCGCCGCGCAGCACGATGCCGGTCACCTCGTCGGGCGGGACGGGCGTGCAGCAGCGGGCCAGCCGGACGGCGGCGCCGGGCAGTTCCGGCACCTCGGCGGGCGCGGCGGCGGGCGCGGCGGGAGGTGCGGGCGGCGCGGACGGCCCGGCGGCGGGCGGCGCGGGCGGCGCGGCGGGGGCCGGGGCGCTCCCCGCGGCGGACTGCCCGGGCAGTTCGGCGACGGCCGGTCGCACGGCCGGGCGGGCGGCCAGCCGACGGGCGACGGCGAGCCGGGCGCCGGGGGTGCGGACGTACTCCAGCCACTGCGGGTCGGGCCCGCTGTCCTCGCCGTCGGGGGCCAGCAGCAGGCCGAGCATGTCGCCGTCGCGCAGTTCGGTGGAGAGCGCGGCGAGCCGGCCGTTGACCCGGGCGCCGATACATCGGTGGCCGGTCTCCTCGCCGAGCAGGTAGGCGGCGTCCAGGCAGCTGGAGCCGGCCGGCAGGTGCAGGGTGGCGCCGTCCTCGGTGACGGCGGTGATCTCGCGGTCGTCGCGCAGGTCGGCGGTGAGCGCGGACCAGAAGGCGTCCGGGTCGGGGGTGTCCTGCTGCCAGTCGAGCAGCCGGGCCAGCCAGCCGGGGCGGGCCGGGTCGGTGCGGTCCTCGGGGTCGTCGGCCGCGCCCGTCCGGTCGGCGGCGCGCGGGTCGCCGAGGGCGACCACGCCGGTCTCGGCGACCTCGTGCATCCGCCGGGTGCGGACCAGGACCTCGATCACCTCGCCGCCGGGCAGCGCGACCGCGGTGTGCAGCGACTGGTACAGGTTGAACTTGGGGGCGGCGACGAAGTCCTTGAACTCGCCGGGCAGCGGCGTCCAGCAGGTGTGCAGTTCGCCGAGGACGGCGTAGCAGTCGGCGTTCTCCTCGACCACCACCAGCAGCCGCCCGAAGTCGGCGGGCCGCAGCCCGGCGCCGTCCGGCCCGGCCCCGCGCTTGATCATCACCCGGTGCAGCGAGACCAGGTGCCGGGGCCGGACGGTGACGGTGGAGGGGATGCCGGCCTCGGTGAGCTGGCGGCCGAGCTCGGCGGCGAACGGGGCGAGCACGCCGTCCGTCCAGCCGCCCGCCACCGCGCCGGTGTGCTCGTACTCCTCGGGGTGCAGGGTGGCGAAGACGATGTCCTCCAGCTCCGCCTTGACCACCTGGATGCCGAGCCGTTCGGCGAGCGGGATCAGCACGTCCCGGGTGACCTTGGCGATCCGCACCTGGCTGGCGGGCTTCATGTGCCGGATGGTGCGCATGTTGTGCAGCCGGTCGGCGAGCTTGATCACCATCACCCGGACGTCGTCGCCGGTGGCGACCAGCATCTTGCGGAAGGTCTCGGGCTCGGCGGCGGCCCCGAAGTCGACCTTCTCCAGCTTGGTGACGCCGTCGACCAGGTACGCCACCTCGGGCCCGAAGTCCTCGGCGACCTGCTCCAGCGTCACCTCGGTGTCCTCGACGGTGTCGTGCAGCAGCGAGGCGACCAGCGTGGTGGTGTCCGCGCCGAGCTGGGCGAGGATCATCGTGACCGCGAGCGGGTGGGTGATGTACGGCTCGCCGCTCTTGCGGGTCTGCCCGCGGTGGCTCTCCTCGGCGACCCGGTACGCCCTGGTCAGCAGCGGTACGTCGGCCTGCGGGTGGTGCACCCGGTGGGCCTGGACGATCGGCTCGATGGCGTCGGGGACGGGCGTCCGCCCGGTGGCGAGCAGCGCCGCCCGGCCGGCCCGGCCGAGTGCCGCACGGCTGAACCGGCTCGCCTGCTGCTTGGACGGCGAGCCCGCCAACTCGGAGCGGATGGTCATCTGCACCTCCGGCAGCAACACCGGAGCGACGGCCGACCCGGTGGTCCATGCTACCGAGCAGAGCACGTTGCGCGAGCCCCCGCTTCCCCTCTGTCACCCAGATCACCCGAACGGGCGGATTAACCGGGGAGCGGCGTGGGAAGCGGGAGCTGACGCCGCGTCGCGCTGACCTGCCGTCAGACGAGGACGCCCTCGGCGACGATCACCGCGGGCCCGGTCATCTCGATCCGGCCGTCCGGGAACTCCTCGATCACCAGCCGCCCGCCGGGCACGTCCACCGTGTAGCGCACCGCCTCGCCGGTGTCCGCCGGGTCGACGCCGTCGCGCCGGATCGCCGCCACCGCGACGGCGCAGGCGCCGGTGCCGCAGGAGCGGGTCTCGCCGGAGCCGCGCTCGTGCACCCGCATCGCCACGTGCCGCTCGCCGCGGTCCACCACGAACTCCACGTTCACGCCCTGCGGGTACGCGCCCGCGGGGGCGGTGGCCGGGGCGTCGAGCAGGGTGCCCGCGTGCGCCAGGTCCTCGACGAAGGCGACGGCGTGCGGGTTGCCCATGTTGACGTTCAGCGCGGGCCAGGTCCGCCCGTCCACGGTGACGGTGATGCCGTCCGGGCCGGGGAGGACGGCCCGGCCCATGTCCACGGTGACCTCGCCCGGGGTGCCGTCCGGGGCGTCCTCGGCGATCCGCACCCGCTTCACCCCGCCGCGGGTGGCCACCGCCAGCTCGCCCGGCTTCGCGTGCCCGGCGTGCACCAGGTACCGGGCGAACACCCGCACCCCGTTGCCGCACATCTCGGCGATCGACCCGTCCGCGTTGCGGTAGTCCATGAACCACTCGGCCTGCTCGGCCATCCCCGCCGCGGCGGGCTCGGCCGCCGAGCGGACCACCCGCAGCACGCCGTCCGCGCCGATCCCGGCCCGCCGGTCGCACAGCTGCGCGACGGTGTCCGCCGACAGGTCGATCCGGCCGTCCGGGTCCGGGACGATCACGAAGTCGTTCTGGGTGCCGTGCCCCTTGAGGAAGGCCGTTCCGCTGGTTCCGCTGCGCTCGCTCACACCGCCGATGGTAACGGGGCGGCCGGGGTCCGGCCGCGGCCGGACGAGGGGTGGGACGGGGCGGTGGGGGCGCGGCCGCGGAACCGCTAGCCGCGCAGGTGGACGACCCGCCAGACGGCGAGCGCCACCGCCGCCGCGGCCAGCAGGGTGTACAGCACGATGGCCCGCCACCCGGCCCGCTCGGCGCTGCCGCGGCGCGGCACGCCCGGCCACTTGTACCCGGCCCGGCGGGCGGCCATCGCGCCCCAGCCCACCGAGGCGGAGGTGATCAGCAGGCCGAGCATCCCGATCATCGCGGTCGCGCCCTCGCTGCCGAAGGCCAGCGGGAAGGCGAACATCAGCGAGCCGAACATCAGCGTCGCGGCGATCGGCAGGATCTGCCACCAGCGCAGGCGGCGGCGCGGCCGGATGTCCCGCTCGTGGACCACTCCCGGCGCGGCGGCCAGGTCGTCGATCGCGGGCAGCGCCACCGCGTACGAGGTGGTGGGGGCGGCGAGCTCGGGGAGCGTCTCGGACCCGTCGGAGACGTCGCCGAGCAGCTCATCGGTTTCGGGGCCGGTACCCGTTGACACGCGGCCTCCCCTGACGGCTCGACACGAGCTCCGGGGCTCGCGGGCGGTGAGGCCGGCCCGCGTGCCGGGCCTCGGTGGTACCGATGATGGCACGTACCAACACCTCGACAGGGTGTCCCACGGCATGATCGGGTGATCCGATGCCAGGACGTGATCCCGCCGTGACCGCCGGTACCTCCTGCACCTGCGTCTGCCGGTGCAGACGCCGCGAGCCTGGCCGGATCGGACCGCCGGGCAGCCGGAACCCGCCGGTCAGCCCGGTGCGCCGGACCCCTCCGGACGGTCGATCAGTTCCAGCGCCCGGCCCAGCAGCTCGACCGGATCCGCCCCCTCGGGCCGGTCCAGCCAGTGGATCCGCCCGTCCCGGCGGAACCAGGACTCCTGCCGCCGGGCGAACCGCCGGGTCGCCCGCACGGTCTCCGCCCGCGCCTCGTCCTCGGTGCACTCCCCCGCGAAGAAGGCCAGCACCTGCTGGTAGCCGAGCGCCCGGCTGGCGGTCAGCCCCTCGCGCAGCCCGGCCCCCTCCAGCGCGCGCACCTCGTCGAGCAGCCCGGCCTCCCACATCCGGTCCACCCGCAGCTCGATCCGCCGGTCCAGCTCCGGACGCGGCACCCGGACGCCGATCTGCACCGCCTCGTACACCGCCCGCTGGGTCGGCAGGCTGGCCGTGAACGGGCGTCCGGTGATCTCGATGACCTCCAGCGCCCGGACCACCCGCCGCCCGTTGCTGGGCAGGATCGCCTCCGCCGCCGCCGGGTCCAGCCCCGCCAGGCGCCGGTGCAGCGCGCCGGGGCCGACCCGCTCCAGCTCCTCCTCCAGCCGGGCCCGCACCGCCGGGTCCGTCCCCGGGAACTCCATCTCGTCCACCGCCGCCCGCACGTACAGGCCCGAGCCGCCGACCAGCACCGGCACCTGTCCCGCCGCCAGCTGCCGGTCCATCTCCGCCCGCGCCAGGCGCTGGTACTCGGCCACCGAGGCGGTCTCGGTCACCTCCCAGACGTCCAGCAGGTGGTGCGGGACGCCGCCCCGCTCCGCCGGGGTCAGCTTGGCGGTGCCGATGTCCATGCCCTTGTAGAGCTGCATCGAGTCGGTGTTCACCACCTCCCCGCCGAGCTCCCGGGCGATCGCCACCGCCAGGTCGGACTTGCCGGCCGCCGTCGCGCCGACCACCGAGACCACCCGGGGCGGGGCGTCGGGACGCGCAGAGGGGGAAGAAGAGGAACCGCTCACCTCCCCAGTCTCGCAAAACCCGGGCACCTCCCGTGTCACGGCCTCGTTGACCGGGGAGGATCAGCTGTGTCCGTACCGGAATGACCCGATTCGCGAGGAGCGCACCCCATGGGCCTGATGGACAACCTCAAGGGCAAGGCCGAGGAGCTCAAGGAGAAGGCCAGCGAACTGGCCGGCAAGCACGGCGACAAGATCGACAGCGTGGTGGACAAGACCGGCGAGGCGATCGACAAGGCCACCAAGCACAAGTACTCGGACAAGATCGTGAAGGGCACCTCCGCGACCAAGCACGCCCGCGACGACTTCGCCGCCAAGCCCAAGGACGACTGACGCCCCCGCCCGGCGCTCAGCGCCAGGAGGCCACCAGGTAGCCGACGCCGTACGGGGCGTCCTCGTAGCGCAGTTCACCGCTGAGCGCGGCCCCCTCCGCGGCCCCCGCCAGCACCTGCCACGGGGCACGCCCCTCGGCCATCAGCTCGGCCGAGAGCTCCGCGTCCAGCCCGGCCAGCGCCGCCGCGTCCGCCCCGGCCAGCGCGAGCGCCACCGCCCGGTCGTACCCCTCGGCCCGCTCGTCCAGGTACCCGGGCGCCTTCACCGAACGCCGGGCGCTGCCGTCCCCGAGCACCAACAGGCCCACCCGGTCCGCGAGTTCCGCCAGCCCCCGGCCCAGGCCCAGCAGCCGCTCGACACCGGTGTCCGGCCGCACCGCGACGGCGTGCGTCGGCACCCGGACGCCCGCCTCCTCCAGCAGCCACGCCCCCACCGTCAGCGCGGGCGACAGCTCGGGACCGTCCACCCCGCCCAGCGGCAGCCGCACCGCCTTCGCCACCCCGTACCGGCGCAGCGACCCCGTCCCGCCCTCCGTCCACACCCCGGCCCGCTCGCCCGTCCCGACCACCACCACCAGGTCGACCCCGGCCAGCTCCCCCACCGCCGCCAGACACGCCCCCCGCAGCCCCGCCACCTCACCGGCGGCCCCCGCGGCCACCTCCGGAACGAGCAACGGCGGGCAGGGGCACACGGCAGCGGCAGCAAGCATGTCGATCACTCTACGGGAGGGCGGAACAGGGGCACGAGGAGAACCGCTCCGCCCACCGACGCGCGACCAGGGGCCCGCGCGTCCCCTAGCAGCCGCACCCGTCCCCGCCCGGCGCCGCCGCCACCGGCTTCGGCGCGCCGACCGTCGGCAGCCCCAGCATCACGCCCGCGGGCTTCGCCGCCGGCGCCGCCTGCCGCTTCTCCCACGCGTCGCCCGCCCGGGTGCGCCGCACGCCGAGCGCGGGGCCCTCCGCGAGGAGGTGGTGCGGGGCGGCGTAGGTGATCTCGACGGTGACCATGTCGCCGGGCCGCACCCCGCCCTCCGGCCGCGTGAAGTGCACCAGCCGGTTGTCGGGCGCACGCCCGGAGAGCCGGTCGGTACGGTCGTCCTTCTTGCCCTCGCCCTCGGCGACCAGGATCTCCAGCGTGCGGCCGACCTGCTTCTTGTTCTCCTCCCAGGAGATCTCCTCCTGGAGGGCGATCAGCCGGTCGTAGCGCTCCTGGACCACGGCCTTGGGCACCTGGTCCGCCATCTCGGCGGCGGGCGTCCCGGGCCGCTTGGAGTACTGGAAGGTGAACGCGTTGGCGAACCGCGCCTCGCGGACCACGTGCAGGGTCTGCTCGAAGTCCTCGTCGGTCTCGCCGGGGAAGCCGACGATGATGTCCGTGGAGATCGCCGCGTCCGGCATCGCGGCCCGGACCTTCTCGATGATGCCGAGGAAGCGTTCCTGCCGGTAGGAGCGCCGCATCGCCTTCAGGACGGTGTCGGAGCCGGACTGCAGCGGCATGTGCAGCTGGTGCATCACGTTGGGCGTCTCGGCCATCGCGGCGATCACGTCGTCGGTGAAGTCGCGCGGGTGCGGCGAGGTGAAGCGGACCCGCTCCAGGCCCTCGATCTGGCCGCAGGCCCGCAGCAGCTTGCCGAAAGCCTCCCGGTCGCCGAGGTCGGAGCCGTACGCGTTGACGTTCTGCCCGAGCAGGGTGACCTCGACGACGCCCTCGGCGACCAGCGCCTCGACCTCGGCGAGGACGTCGCCGGGGCGGCGGTCCTCCTCCTTGCCGCGCAGCGCGGGGACGATGCAGAAGGTGCAGGTGTTGTTGCAGCCGACCGAGATCGCGACCCAGGCCGCGTACGCGGACTCGCGCCGGGTGGGCAGGGTGGAGGGGAAGGTCTCCAGCGATTCGAGGATCTCGACCTGGGCCTTGCGCTCGACGGCGGCGCGCTCCAGCAGGGCGGGCAGGTGGCCGATGTTGTGGGTGCCGAAGACCACGTCGACCCAGGGCGCCTTGCGGACGATGGTCTCGCGGTCCTTCTGGGCGAGGCAGCCGCCGACGGCGATCTGCATGCCGCGGTTGGCCTGCTTGGCGGGGGCGAGCCGGCCGAGGTTGCCGTACAGCTTGTTGTCGGCGTTCTCGCGGACCGCGCAGGTGTTGAAGACCACCAGGTCGGGGTCGCCGTCGCCGTCGGCCTTGGCGTAGCCGGCCTCCTCCAGCAGCCCGGACAGGCGCTCGGAGTCGTGGACGTTCATCTGGCAGCCGTACGTGACGACCTTGTAAGTTCGCAAGCTCTCCTCCATACCCACAGAGCCAAGGGTACGGGCACCGGGGAGGCCCTCCCGCCGGGCGGTGGGGGCTGGCAGTATCCACGGCATGGCTGCTGCGAACCTCTCCTCCCGTCCGGGTGCCGGGCTGCGCTCCGTCCTGCGCGGCCGGCTGTTCCGGGTCGCCGCGGTGCTGCTGCTGGTGGCCGGGGGCGCGGGCGGCTGGTGGGCGTCCTCGGCCCGCTCGGCCGCGGGGCCGCACGGCCGGGTGGCGTTCGCGACGGGGGTGGTCGGCGGCGTGTACGACCGCTACGGGGTGCTGCTGCGGCAGTACCTGGGCGACCACCTGCCGGGGCTGAAGGTGCAGCTGGACAACTCCGAGGGGTCGATGGACAACCTGGAGCGGCTGGTGTCGGGCCGGGACGACTTCGCGGTGGCCACGGCGGACGCGGTGGCCACCTTCGACAGCCCGGAGAAGCCGAAGCTGCGGGCGATCGCCCGGCTGTACGACGACTACATGCAGCTGGTGGTGCCGGCCGACTCGCCGGTGCACTCGGTGGCGGACCTGCGGGGGCTGCGGGTCGGGGTGGGGCAGGCGAAGTCGGGGGTGAACCTGGTGACCCGGCGGCTGCTGGAGGCGGCGGGCCTGGACCCGGACCGGGACGTCCGGTCGGACTCGGTCAGCGTCGTCCAGGCGGCGGACGAGCTGCAGCGGAAGGAGCTGGACGCGTTCTTCTGGTCCGGCGGCCTGCCGACCACCGCGCTGTCGGACCTGTCGGAGCGGACGCCGATCCGGATCGTGCCGATGGGCGACCTGTCCGATCCGCTGCACCAGCTGGCGGGCCCGGGCATGGACGCCTACCGGGCGGCGACCATCCCGGCGGACGCGTACCCGAACGTGCAGCCGGAGCGGGTGGCGGTGCCGACGGTGGCGGTGCCCAACCTGCTGGTGACCCGGGCGGACGTGGACCCGGCGCTGGTGGAGACGCTGACCCGGGCGGTGATCGACAGCCGGGACGACATCGGCCGCCAGGTGCACGCCGCGCAGCTGGTGGACCTGCGCACCGCGGTGTACACCGACCCGCTGCCGCTGCACGACGGCGCCAAGCGCTACTACCTGTCCGTGAAGCCCTGAGGGCCCGCGCGGTCAGGCCCGGGGCCAGCGGCGCCGCCGCGGCACCACCAGCCGCACGGTGAGGCCGTTCGGCTCGGCGGGCGCGAACTCGAGCCCGCCGCCGCCGGCCAGCAGCAGGGTGCGGGCGATGGACAGGCCCAGGCCGGACCCGTCGATGTTCTGGTGCCGGGAGGAGCGCCAGAACCGGTCGCCGACCCGGGCCAGCTCCTCCTCGGTGAGGCCGGGTCCGGCGTCGGTGACGGTGGCGGTGACCTCGTCCTTGCCGATCAGCAGGCCGACCCGGACGGTGCTGTCGGCCGGGGTGAACTTGAGCGCGTTGTCCAGGACGGCGTCCAGCGCGCTGCCGAAGCCGATCGGGTCGGCCCAGGCGTGCGCCATCGGCGGGCCCTCCCAGTGCAGCGTGACGCCGCGCTGCTCGGCCAGCGGCGCCCAGGCGTCGACCCGGGTGCGGACGAGTTCGGCCAGGTCGACGGGTTCGGGTTCGGGCCGGGAGCCCTCGGCGGTGGCGAGGCCGAGCAGGTCGTCGAGCACCCGGGCCAGCCGGGCGCCCTCCTCGCGGACGGCGACGAGCTCCTCCTCGTGGCCCTCGGGCAGTTCCAGGCCGATCAGCTCCACCCGCAGCAGCAGTGCGGCGAGCGGGTTGCGCAGCTGGTGGGAGGCGTCGGCGACGAAGGCCCGCTGCTGGTCGATGGCGAGCCCGACGTGGTCCGCCATGTCGTTGAACGAGCGTGCCAGGCGCCGCAGTTCGGGCGGCCCGCTGCTGGGGGCGACCCGGGCGCCGAGCCGTCCGGTGGCGATGTCGTGGGTGGCCCGGTCGAGGGTGCGGACGGGGCGCAGCACCCAGCCGGTGAGCCGGACGGCGAGCAGGATGGCGACGATCATGGCGAGCGCCTCGCCCCCTGCCAGCACCATCCAGCGGTGCAGGACGCGCGAGCGCAGCCCGCCGGTGGGCGATTCGGTGAGCACCACGGCGACCACGTCGCCGTCGCGGACCACCGGCAGGGCGACGGCCAGGGTGCGCTCGGGGTTCCACGGCCAGACCTGCGGCGGGTTGTGGCTGCGGCGGCCGGCCAGCGCCTCCTGGTACGCCTGGCGGCCGGGCCCGGCGGCGGGGGGCCGCCAGTCGTCGGGGGCGACGGCGATGGAGCTGCCGTCGCGCTGGAAGACGCCGATCCGGACGCCGTACAGCTCGTGGTAGCGGTCGGCCTCGCTGGTCAGGGCGTAGAGCCGGCCGTTGTCGCCGGGGCCGGGCTGCGGGTCGCCCTTGACCGCGCTGGCGTTGGGGCGGCCCTGGGTGGGCAGGTCCTGGGCGAAGCGGGCGGCGTCGTCGATCCGGTCGACGACCACCTTGGACTGCTCGGAGGCGGCGATCAGGTAGGCCAGGGGCACCCCGAGCGCGGCCAGCACGCAGGCCATCAGGGCGATCAGGATGCCGAGCAGGCGGTTGCGCACGGTGCGGTCAGCGCTCCGCCGGGCGGTCGCCGGGGCCGGGCTCGCCGTCGGGCTGGTCGGGTATCAGCCGGTAGCCGACGCCGCGGACGGCCTCGACCAGGCCGGGCAGGCCGAGCTTGGTGCGCAGCGAGCCGATGTGCACCTCCAGGGTGCGGCCGTTGCCCTCCCAGCCGGAGCGCCAGACCTCGCTGAAGATCTGTTCGCGGCGGTAGACCACGCCGGGGCTCTGGGCGAGCAGCGCCAGCAGGTCGAACTCCTTGCGGGTGAGCGGGACGTCGCGGCCCTCGACGGAGACCCGGCGGCGCTCGCGGTCGATCTCGATGCCGCGGGAGGCCAGCGGTCCGGCCGGTTCGGGGCCGTTCTCCTCGGCGGGCCGGGGGGTGCCGCGGCGGGCCACCGCGTGGATGCGGGCCAGGAGCTCGCCCATGTCGTAGGGCTTGACCACGTAGTCGTCGGCACCGAGGTTGAGGCCGTGGATGCGGGAGCGGATGTCGGCCCGCGCGGTCACCATGATCACCGGCACGCCGCTGCCGGCCCGGATCCGGCTGCACACCTCGAAGCCGTCCCGGTCGGGCAGCCCGAGGTCGAGCAGCACCACCCGGTACGGGTCGCTGCCGTCGGGGACGAGCGCGTCCAGCGCCTCGTGGCCGCTGCGGGCGTGCCGGACCTGGAAGCCGTGCCGGCTCAGCACCGCGACCAGGGCGGCGGCCACGCGGTCGTCGTCCTCGACCAGGAGCAGGCGCATCGGGTTCCCTTCCGGTGGCTCGGGTGCGGTCGGCACGGGCGTCGTTCGCACGCGTCCGGACGTCCGGCGGCGCTGTCCCCGGTCCGGCGGCGCCCGGATCGGGACCGGCCCATCCTGGCATCCACTCCCATCCGGCGTCATCCGGTCAACCGGGTTGCCCGGTCCGTTACCCAGCCGGTATCCGCTACCCCCCGACTACCGGGCGTAGCCGAACCGTGATCCTCAAGTTCAGCTCAGATCGGCTGACGAGGAGTCGTGTACCTGTCTAAAGTCGCCCCGTCCGGGGGCCGAGGGCTCCGCCGGCTCCGGCCCCCGGACATCAGACGGACCATCACCGGCTCTGCGGCCCCTGCGAATTGGCCCGGGTTCGGAGGACGAGGGAGCGAGCCGCGATGACCGAGAACAGTGCAGGCCCGGGCGTGCCCGAGGACGGCCGGGGCACCCCGCTGGTGTCGCTGCGCGGGGTGAACAAGCACTTCGGCGCGCTGCACGTGCTGCAGGACATCGACCTGGACATCGCCCAGGGCGAGGTCGTGGTGCTGATCGGCCCGTCCGGTTCCGGCAAGTCGACGCTGTGCCGCACGATCAACCGGCTGGAGACGATCGACTCCGGCACGATCGAGGTGGACGGCCGCCCGCTGCCCGCGGAGGGCCGCGAACTGGCCCGGCTGCGCGCCCAGGTCGGCATGGTGTTCCAGTCCTTCAACCTGTTCGCGCACAAGACCGTGCTGCAGAACGTGGTGCTGGCCCAGGTGAAGGTCGGCCGGGTGCCGAAGGCCGAGGCCGAGAAGACCGCCCGCGAACTGCTGGAGCGGGTCGGCGTCGGCGCGCAGGCCGACAAGTTCCCCGCCCAGCTGTCCGGCGGCCAGCAGCAGCGGGTGGCGATCGCCCGCGCGCTGGCGATGAACCCCAAGGTGATGCTGTTCGACGAGCCCACCTCGGCCCTCGACCCGGAGATGGTCAACGAGGTGCTGGAGGTGATGCGCTCGCTCGCCGCCCGGGGGATGACCATGGTGGTGGTGACCCACGAGATGGGCTTCGCGCGCTCGGCCGCCAACCGCGTCCTGTTCATGGCGGACGGTCGGATCGTCGAGCAGAACACCCCCGAGGCGTTCTTCACCGCGCCGCGCAGCGACCGCGCCAAGGACTTCCTTTCGAAGATCCTGCACCACTGAGACCTGTATTGATCTAGCGTCAGTTCGAATTTGCCCGGAGCCAGCGATGGCCCCTACCGAGGAGAAGAACGACCGCATGAAGGCCCGCCGTACCGTCGCCGCCGCCCTGTCCGTGCTCGCCCTGACGGCGGTCGCCGCCTGCGGCAAGGACGGATCTCCGAACTCGGACTCCGGCACCAAGGGCGGCTCGGCCGCCCCGCAGCTGCCCACCTACCAGGTGAACGCCGACGCCAAGCTGGACGCCTCGCCGACCTGGACCGAGGCCAAGAAGCGCGGCAAGCTGGTCATCGGCGCCAAGTCGGACCAGCCGTTCCTCGGCTTCGAGGACGTGCAGACCGGCAAGCGCAACGGCTTCGACATCGAGATCGCCAAGATGGTCGCCGCCGACCTCGGCTTCTCGGCCGACCAGATCGAGTTCAAGACCATCAACTCCAGCGCCCGCGAGACCTCGCTGTCCGGCGGCCAGGTCGACTACTACGTCGGCACCTACTCGATCACCGCGAAGCGCAAGGAGCAGATCGACTTCGCCGGCCCGTACTACATCGCCGGCCAGTCCCTGCTGGTGAACAAGGACAACACCGAGATCACCGGCCCGGAGTCCACCAAGGGCAAGAACGTCTGCACCGCCAACGGCTCGACCTCGGTCGGCAACATCCAGAAGTACGAGGCGAAGGTCACCACCTTCGACAGCTACTCGCTGTGCGTGGAGAAGCTCCTCACCAAGGAGGTCGACGCGGTCACCACCGACGACGCGATCCTCAAGGGCTTCGCGGCCAAGAACCAGGGCCAGCTGAAGGTCGTCGGCAACATCTTCTCCGAGGAGCGCTACGGCATCGGCCTGAAGAAGGGCGACGCGGCGCTGCAGAAGGCGATCAACGACGCCCTCAAGAAGCACGAGGACAGCGGCGACTGGAAGAAGGCGTACGACGCCACCCTGGGCCTGTCCGGCTCGGCCGCGCCGGCCGTCCCCGCGCTGGACCCGACCACCGCCTCCTGACGCACCACCCGACCGACACCGAGAGAGGAGGGCCGCCGGCATGGGCATACTGTTCGAGAAGGACAACTTCTCGCTGTTCGTCCGCGGGTTCGTGGGAACGATCGAACTCAGCGCGCTCAGCGCCCTGTTCGCGCTACTGCTGGGCATCATGCTGGCGGCCTTCCGCGTCTCGCCGGTCCCGGTGCTGCGGGCCTTCGGCACCGCGTGGGTGACGGTGTTCCGCAACACCCCGCTGACCCTGCTGTTCTTCGTGGTGACCTTCATGCTGCCGCGGCTGGACGTGCACATCAGCAGCTTCACCGCCGCGGTGGCCGCGCTCAGCGTGTACACCGGCAGCTTCGTCTGCGAGGTGCTGCGGGCCGGCATCAACACCGTGCCGCTGGGCCAGGCCGAGGCCGCCCGTTCGCTCGGCATGGGCTTCGGCCAGACCCTGGGCCTGGTGGTGCTGCCGCAGGCGGGCCGCGCGGTGATCGCGCCGCTGGGCTCGGTGTTCATCGCCCTGCCCCGCAACTCGGCGGTGGCCGGCGCGTTCAACGTGTTCGAGCTGTTCAGCGTCCAGAAGACCTGGTCCGAGGACTCGTACCCGATCTTCGCCAGCTTCTTCTGGCTGGCCCTGGCCTACCTGGCGATCGGCTTCTCGATCAGCTCGGTCCTCTCCCTCCTGGAGCGTCGCATGGCGGTGGCCCGATGAACTCCCGCTCCGCCTCCGTCCTGTACGACGTCCCCGGCCCGCGGGCCCGGCTGCGCTACCGGCTGGCCGGCGCGCTCGGCGCGCTCGGCATCGCCGCCCTGCTCTGGTGGATCGTCTCCACCCTGTCCGACAAGGGCCAGTTCGACGCCCGGCTGTGGGAGTCCTTCGAGTACAACGCCGTCCAGCAGCGCATCCTCGACGGCGCCCTCGCCACCCTGAAGGCCTTCGGCCTGGCCGCGGTCGGCTCGCTGGTCCTCGGCGTCCTGTTCGCCGTCGGCCGGCTCTCCGACCACCGGCCGGTCCGGGCGGTGTGCACCGCGGTGGTCCAGTTCTTCCGGGCCATGCCGCTGCTGATCATGATCTTCGCGCTGTACGCGGCGGTCTTCACCGCCGAGCCGATGTGGGCCCTGGTCGTCGGCCTGTCCGTCTACAACGGCGCCGTGCAGGCCGAGATCATCCGCTCCGGCATCAACGCCGTCCCGCGCGGCCAGGGCGAGGCCGCGTACGCCCTGGGCCTGCGCAAGACCCAGGTGATGACGCTGCTGCTCGTCCCGCAGTCGGTCCGGGCGATGCTGCCCGCGATCATCGGGCAGCTGGTCGTCACCCTCAAGGACACCTCGCTCGGCTACATCATCACGTACCCCGAGCTGCTGTTCGTCGGCAAGTGGATCGCCTCCAACTCCGACGGCTACCCGTACATCCCGGTCCTCCTGGTGATCACCCCGATCTACATCGCGATGTGCCTCGCCCTCAGCGGCCTGGCCCGCTGGATCGAGTCCCGCGGCCGCCGCGGCGCGAACCGTCGCGGCGCAGCCGCTGCTTGACGGACACCCAGGTGATCTGTTGCATTGCTCTTCGTGACACCACCTGGGACTTCCCACCCGGCACCTGACGCCCCGGCGGCCGACGCCGCCCACCCGAAGGCCCCGACATGGACGCGGTGATCATCGTCGGGGCCGGGCCGGTCGGGCTCGCCCTGGCGCTCGCGCTGGCCCGCAACGAAGTCCCCTGCACCGTCTTGGACGAGGGCACCGGCGTCAGCCCGGAGAGCCCCCGCACCGTCGTGCTCGGCGGTGAGAGCGCCGCCTTCCTCGCCCGGATCGGCTACACCCGGGTCGTCTCCGACTCCGCCCGGTGGGACGCCTTCACCATCTGGCGCCGCCGCGCCGAGGTGCTGCGCCTGCCGCTGGACGCCGAACCCGTCCTGCACCTCGCCCAGCACCGCCTGCAGCGCGGCCTGCGCGACGCGGTCGCCGCCACCCCGCTGATCCGCCTGCTGCCGCGCCACCAGGTGGTCGAACTCGCCCAGGACCGCGACGGGGTGAGCGTGCGCACCGACTCCGCCGGACAGGACGCCTGGTGGCGCGGCAGCCACCTGGTCGGCTGCGACGGCGCCCGCTCCACCGTCCGCAGGCTGCTCAAGGTCCGCTTCCCCGGCCGCCCCGCCGTCGACCGGCACGCCGTCGCCACCGTCCGGGTCGACCTGCCCTTCCCCGGCGAGGCCCGGCTGCACCGCGAACCCCCGTGGCGCGGCGACCGCGAGGCTTCCGCCCGCCCGCTGCCCGACGGCCTGTGGCGGCTCGACTGGCGGCTGCCCCCCGGCCGCCCCCAGCCCACCGAACCCGTCGACCCGCACGCCACCTGGCCCGGCATCGTCACCGGCGACACCCTGCTCACCCGGGTCACCTCCGCGCTCACCGGCTGGTGCGGCGAACTCCCGCCCCACCAACTGCTCGCCGCCGCCGACCACACCTACCAGCAGCGCCTCGCCGCCCGCTTCCGCACCGGCCGCTGCTTCCTGGCCGGGGACGCCGCCCACCTGCACGGCGCCCTCGGCATGCAGAACCTCGCCGACGGCCTGCGCGACGCCGACAACCTCGCCTGGCGGCTCGCCCTCGCCTGGCACCTGCCCCCCACCGGCGACCGCGCCGACCGCGCCCTGCTCGACGGCTACGAGGCCGAGCGCCGCGGCGCGGTCGGCGCCCGGCTGCGCGCCGTCGACCAGAGCATGCCGCTGCTGCGACCGCTGCGCGGCTGGGCCGAGACCCGGCGCTCGCTGTTCTCCGGCTCCTTCCGCAAGCACGCCCCGCTGCTCGCCGACGGCCAGCTCGGCACCGGCCGCTTCGGCGGCGCCCCCGCCTACCCGGCCGCCCCCTCCGGCGTCGTGCCGCGCGTCCCCGAGCAGCGCGGCTCCGGCCGCGGCACCGCACTCACCGAACAGCTCCCGGCGACCGCCCCCGGCGTCCTGGTCCCCGACCTCCCGGTGGTCACCGCCGACGGCACCTCGGAGACCCTCCGGGCCCGCCTCGGCGGCCCCTTCCTGCTCGTCCTGGTCGCTCCCGGCGCCGCCGTCTGGTCCGCCGAGCACTGGCTCGGCGCCGGCCTGATGCCCCGCCTCGCCGACCTCGCCGCCGCCCTCCCCGTCCCCACCGAGGTCCTGGTCACCGACACCTACCCCGGCGCCGCCCCCCACACCGTCCTCCTGGTCCGCCCCGACGGCCACCTCCTCGGCACCACCCCCGGCCTCCACCCCGAAACCCTGCACGCCCTCACCACCCCCCTCATCCCCAAGGCCGGCCTGGAACAGGAGAAGACCCGGTAGGAGCACGGGAAACCGCGCGCCCAACCACCGCCGCACCCAAAAGACCGCAGCCACCGAACCGGGGGCGCGAGGAACCGCGCGCCCAACCACCGGCACACCCGCAAGATCGCGCCCCCGACAGCCAGTTGCCGCCCGGCGCGCCCCGAGCTGCACGCTCGTTCGCGCTGCGCTGCGCGTGCCTACCGCGCGACCTCCGTCGCCCGCGACTCCCGGACCACCGTGATCCGGATCTGCCCCGGGTACGTCAGTTCCTCCCGCACCTGCCGGGCGACCTCCCGGGCGATCTCCTGCGCCCGCAGGTCGTCCACCGCCTCGGGCTGCACCATCACCCGGACCTCCCGTCCGGCCTGCATCGCGTAGACCTTGGTGACCCCGTCGTGCGCCCGGGCGATCTCCTCCAGCCGCTCCAACCGTCGCACGTACGCCTCGACCGACTCCTTGCGGGCCCCCGGCCGCCCGGCCGAGCACGCGTCGGCGGCCTGGGTGAGCACGGCCTCCACGGTCTTCGCCTCGATCTCGCCGTGGTGCGCCGCTATCGCGTGCACGACCTCGTCCGTCTCGCCGTGCCGCCGCGCGAACTCAGCGCCGATCGCGGCGTGGCTGCCCGGCACCCGGTGGCTGAGCGCCTTGCCGATGTCGTGCAGCAGCGCGGCCCGTCGCACCGGCTCGGGGTCGACGCCGAGTTCCGCGGCCATCATCCCGGCCAGGTGCGCGGACTCCACCAGGTGCCCGAGCACGTTCTGCCCGTACGAGGTGCGGTAGCGCAGCGTGCCCAGGGTGCGGACGAGTTCGGGCGACATCTCGCCGCCGGTCCCGATCCCGACGGTCAGCAGCGCGTCCTCCCCGGCCCGGACGCACAGCCGCTCGACCTCGGCCCGGCTGCGCTCGTGCGCCTCCTCGATCCGCGCGGGGTGGATCCGCCCGTCGACCAGCAGCGCCTCCAGGGTGAGCCGGGCGCTCTCCCGCCGGACGGGGTCGAAGCAGGAGAGCTGCACCAGCCCGGGGGTGTCGTCGACGATCAGGTTGACGCCGGTGACGGCCTCGAAGGCGCGGATGTTGCGGCCCTCGCGTCCGATCACCCGGCCCTTCATGTCCTCGCTGGGCAGCCGCAGGGTGGTGACCACGGTGTCGGCGGTGTGCTCGGCGGCCAGGCGCTGGATGGACGAGGCGATGATCTCCCGGGCCCGGCCCTCGCCCTCGGTGACCGCCCGCCGTTCGATCTCCCGGACGGTCAGCGCGGCCTCCCGGCGGGCCTCCGACTCGGCGGCCCGGACGATCTCCTCGCGGGCCTGGGCGGCGGTCAGCCCGGCGGTGCGCTCCAGCAGCAGGCGGTTCTCGACGGCCTGCTCGGCGAGTTCGCCGCGCACCCGCTCGGCCTCGGCGGCGCGGGTGGCGAGTTCGTCCTCGTGCTGGTGCAGCCGGTGCAGTTCGGAGGTGAGCCGCTCCTCGCGGCGGTCGAGCTCGGCCCGGCGCTGCCGGAGCATCAGGAACCCGGCGGCCAGCACCAGGACCAGGGCACCGATCAGCACTCCGGCCGCCAGCAGCAGGGAGGAACCCGTTTCGGTGCCCTGAGCGATGCCCATCCGGCCACTCCCCGTCCTGCTCACGCTGCCGCTGAGGCGACCTCCGCGATCGTCCTGCCACTGAGTGTGAGGCTAGGCCGAGGTTACGAAACGGTCAAGATGCGATCGAGAATTGGCCCCAACGATCTGACCGCCAGTCATCAAATCGCATCGCGCCTCCTCTCGGTCCTCCGTCCCGTCAGTCCTCCGCCCCGTCGAACTCCCCGGTCTCCTCGCCCCCTTCGTCCCCTTCCGCGTCCAGTGCCTCCCGCACCACCCGGAACGCCAGACCCTCGGCGTAGCCGCGGCGGGCCAGCACCCCGACCAGCCGCCGGATCCGCACGCCCCGCTCCAACCCGGCGGTGGAGCGCAACTTCCGTGCCACCAGGGCGCGGGCGGCCTCGGTCTCGTCGTCGGCGTCCACCTGCAGCAGGGCCCGCTCGGCGGTCTCCCCGGTGACGCCCTTGGTGCGCAGCTCCTGCGCCAGCGCCCGCCGGGACAGTCCGCGCACCGCGTGCCGGGACTCCACCCACGCCTCGGCGAAGGCCGCGTCGTCGATCAGCCCGACCTCCTCCAACCGGTCCAGCACCTGCTCGGCGACCTCCTCCGGGATCTCCTTGCGGCGCAGCGCATCGGCCAGCTGCTTGCGGGACTTGGCGGCCCCGGTGAGCAACCGCAGGCAGACGTCCCGGGCCCGCTCCGCCGGATCCCCCTCCGGCTCGACGGCCCGCCCGCGCCGCCCCGCCCGACCCGGTCGGGCCTCCCGCGCCCCGCCCTCTCCATCGGCCCGCTCGGCCCGTTCGGCCTTCGCCCGCCGCCCCGCCCGCGGACGCTCCGCCGCCACCGGCGCGGCCTCCGGCAGTTCCCCCAGCGCACTGCGCCGTCGTCGCCGCCCGCCGGGCAGTTCGGACGCCCGGACCAGCCCGGGCAGCTCCCCCACCGAGGTCGGCCCCGGCTCCTCCGCCGCGCGCCCCGGCTCCTCGGCCACGGCCGCGAACCAGTCCGGCGGCCCGACCGGCTCCTCCCCGGGCCCGGCTTCCTCCGCCACGGCCGCGAACCAGTCCGGCGGCCCGACCTCGTACCCGGGCCCGTACCCGTCCTCGTACTCGTGCTCGACCCCGGAAACGCCCGCACCGGGCCCGTCCTCGGACGGGCCCGGTGTCGGGTGGTGGGTCTGGTGCGGTGTCAACGGATCAGCCCTTGGCGGCGGCCGCCGTCTTCTTGGCCGCGGCCTTCGCGGGGGCCGCGGCGGCCGGGATCTCCACGGCGGGGGCGGCGTCGCCCTCGGCCGCGGGGGGCTTCGGGCCGATGCCCAGCTTGCCCTTGATCTTGGCCTCGATCTCGTCGGCCAGCTGCGGGTTGTCCTTCAGGAAGTTGCGGGCGTTCTCCTTGCCCTGGCCCAGCTGGTCGCCCTCGTAGGTGTACCAGGCGCCGGACTTCCGGATGAAGCCGTGCTCGACGCCCATGTCGATCAGGCCGCCCTCGCGGCTGATGCCGACGCCGTAGAGGATGTCGAACTCGGCCTGCTTGAACGGCGCGGCGACCTTGTTCTTGACCACCTTGACGCGGGTGCGGTTGCCGACCGCCTCGGTGCCGTCCTTCAGCGTCTCGATGCGCCGGATGTCCAGGCGGACCGAGGCGTAGAACTTGAGCGCGCGACCACCGGTGGTGGTCTCCGGCGAACCGAACATCACGCCGATCTTCTCGCGCAGCTGGTTGATGAAGATCGCGGTGGTGTTCGACTGGTTCAGTGCACCGGCGATCTTCCGCAGCGCCTGGCTCATCAGGCGGGCCTGGAGGCCGACGTGCGAGTCGCCCATCTCGCCCTCGATCTCGGCGCGCGGCACCAGCGCGGCCACCGAGTCGATGATCACCAGGTCGATCGCGCCGGAGCGGATCAGCATGTCGGTGATCTCCAGCGCCTGCTCGCCGGTGTCCGGCTGGCTGACCAGCAGCGCGTCGGTGTCCACGCCGAGCTTCTTGGCGTACTCGGGGTCGAGCGCGTGCTCGGCGTCGACGAAGGCGACGGTGCCGCCGGCCTTCTGCGCGTTGGCGGCGAGGTGCAAGGTCAGGGTGGTCTTGCCGGAGGACTCCGGTCCGTAGATCTCGATCACGCGGCCGCGCGGGATGCCACCCACGCCGAGCGCCACGTCGAGGGCGGTGGACCCGGTGGAGATCACCTCGACCGGCTCGTTCGCCTTCTCGCCGAGGCGCATCACCGAGCCTTTGCCGAACTGCCGCTCGATCTGGGCGAGTGCGGCCTCCAGGGCCTTCTCGCGGTCCGTTCCTGCCATGGCTTCCACCCTCGGGTTCTGTCCTGTGCGCTTCATCGTCACCGACGCTAGCGCGTCCCACCGACAATCGGCCCCGGACGGGCTCGGCCTGTGGAAAACTCCGCGCCGAAGAGTACAAAGAACACACGTTCGATTCCAGTCTCGCACCTCAAGCGCCCCGCCCCGGCCCCGCCGCGCCGCCACCCGCCCGGAGCCCGCCACCACGGGACGCTCACTCGCCGGGCGGCTCCTCCCGCTCCCGACCCGGACCGCCCGAACCGTTCGAACCGTCCGAGCCCCCCGCGCCGTCCGACCCACGCGCGCCCCCCGCCCCGTCCGACGCGTCCGAGCCCCCCGACACCATCCGCCGCAGCCGCCGGACGGTGTGCCGCCGCCGTTCGCGCCGCTCCTCGCCGCGGTCGATCCGCGGGTCGTCCTCGACCTCGTAGCGGCGCACGTACGTCCCGACGAAGCCCTGCAGGGTCGCGGCGACCGGGATGGCGATCAGCGCGCCGACCGCGCCGAGCAGGGCGGCCCCGGCGATGACCGAGCCGAACGCGACCGCGGGGTGCACGTCGACGGTCCTGGCGGTGATCCGCGGGTGCAGCAGGTAGTTCTCGACCTGCTGGTAGACGGTGACGAAGACCAGCACCCACAGCGCGTCCACCGGCCGCACGGTCAGCCCGACCAGCACCGGCAGCGCGCCGGCCAGGTAGGTGCCGATGGTGGGCACGAACTGCGACATGACGCCGACCCAGACGGCGAGCGCCGCCGCGTACGGCAGGTCGATGACCGCGAAGAACGCCCAGTGGGCGAGCGTGGAGATCAGGGCGAGCAGGGCCCGGGAGTACAGGTAGCCGCCGGTCTTGGCGAGGGCGATCTCCCAGGCCCGCAGCACCTCGCCCTGCTTGGACGGCGGCAGCAGCGAGCAGACGGTGCGCCGCACCCGGGGGCCCTCGGCGGTGAAGTAGAAGGTGAACAGGCCGACGGTGAACGCCTGGAACAGGCCGCCGATGACGGTGCCGGTGACGCCCCAGACGTTGTCGGCGGCCTGCTGGGCGTACTTCTCGATGGTGCCGGAGTCCTTGAGCACCTGGTGCTGGAGCTGGTCGAGCGACAGGTCGGTGTGGAAGGTGTGGTTCACCCAGGTGATCAGGTCCTGCAGCAGCTGCGGCAGCCGCCCGGCGATCTGGGTGATCTGGTCGACCAGCAGGGTGCCGAGCGAGGCCAGGAACCCGGCCACGGCGAGGGCCAGGCCGGTGAACACCAGGAAGGTGCCGAGTCCGCGGCGCACTCCGCGGGCGGCCATCCGGTCGACGGCGGGTTCCATCGCCAGCGACAGGAAGAACGCCACCAGCAGCATCACGAACAGGTCGATCAGCTGGTGGAAGGCCCAGTCGGCGAGCTGGAACAGGCCGACGCCGAGCAGCGCCAGCAGCATCGCCCTGGGCAGCCAGCGGGGCATCGCACCGCCGCCGAGCTCGGCCCGGCGCAGCATCCGGACGGCGGCCGCCGCGCCCGCCGCCCCGGCGTCGGCCTCGGCGCCCTCCACGGCGTCGGCGGCCCGGGCGGTCGTGTCGGCCCGGCCCGCGGTGCCGGGCGGGGAGACCGGCGGGGTGGCCGACGGGTCGGTCGGAGTGGTCGGCGGGGTGTCGGAGGTCGGGTCGGGGTTCTCTGCGCTGCTCGCCACCGGGACAGTCTCACTCACACCGGGGCGAATGGGCTCACCTCAGTTGCGACGACACTCCTTGCGTGACGCAGACCACCCGCCAGACGTCCTTGGCCTCCCACCCGGCGTCCAGCGCCTGCCGGACGGTGCGGCCGCCGAGCTCGCCCATCACGTGGTCCTGCGCGAAGGACTCCGCGTACGCCTCGCCGAAGTGCTCGTACATCCGTCGCCAGAACTCGGTCAGCCTCATGCGCCCCAGTATCGGGCAACGGCGACGGCGACGGGGCGGCCCCCCGTCGCCCGCCCGGACCCCCGGGCCCCGGGCACTCGGGTGCCCGGGCCTCAGCCGGTGGGCAGGGTGAGGATCCCGGCGCCGTAGTAGTCGCGCTCCCGGCAGCCGAGCGGCAGGGAGCGGGTGCAGGTGTCGTCGGCGGCGCGGGCGAGGGCGGCGGTGATCTGCTCCGGGCCCCAGTCGGGGTGCCGGGCGGCGACGACGGCGACGGCGCCGGTGACGTGCGCGGCGGACATCGAGGTCCCGGCCAGGGCGGCGTAGCGTCCGCCGGGCCAGTCGGAGACGATCGCGCCCTGGGTGCCGCCGTCGGGGTCGCCGCCGGGGGCGGCGATGGAGACCCTGCCGCGCCCGTAGTTGCTGTACACGGCGGGCAGGCCGTTGCGCTCGACGGCGGTGACGGTGACCACGCCGGGCAGTTCGCCGGGCAGCCGGATGCACTCGGTGCCGAGCTGCCGCTCATCCGGGGGCCCGGTGGTGCGGTCGTTGGGGCTGCGGCGGTCGGTGCGCCCGGCGTTGAGGTCCTGCCCGTCGTTGCCGGCCGAGGCGACCACCACGGCGCCCTTGCGCTGGGCGTAGGCGACGGCCCGGCCGACGGCGGCGGCGAGGGCGGCCTGGTCGGCGTCCTCGGGGCAGTTGTACTTCCACGGGTCGGCGAAGTAGCTGTCGTTGATCGCCCGGGCGCCGTGGTCGGCGGCCCAGAGCATGCCGCAGACGATGTTCTCGGCGTAGTACTGGCCGAGCGGCCCGAGCAGCCGGACGGCGGCGATCCGCACGCCGGGGGCGACGCCGGTGACGCCGTGGCCGTCGCGGGCGGCGCCGACGATCCCGGCGACGTGGGTGCCGTGCCCGCTCTCGTTGATCGCGTCGTCCGGGCGCCAGGCGCCGCCGCGGGGGTCGGGGCGGCCGTCGGCGCAGGAGGCGGAGGCGGCCGGGTCGACGGCGGCCCGCAGGTCGGGGTGGGTGTCGTCGACGCCGGAGTCCAGCACCGCGACGGTGACCTTGGACAGCTGCTGGGCGGTGGGCAGCGCACCGGTCCGGTCCGCGGAGGAGTCGGTGCCGCGGGCGGCGACCGGCGGGCGCAGCAGGGCGGCGTTCCGTCCGGCGGGGCGGTCGAGGGCGCCGATCATGGCGAGGTTCCAGTCGCCCTGCTCGCCGGGGTCGGGCACGGTGGCGGTGGAGTCGTCGGCGCCCTCGGCCACGTCGTCCGCGGCGGGCGGCGCGGCAGCGGCGGGCGGCGCGGCAGCGGCGGCGGCCCCGGCGGCCCCCGCGTCGGGCCCGGTCCGGACGCCGGTGTCGGTGGTGAACCCGGAGCCGGCCAGCGGCCGGGGCGGGGAGGGCACCGGGACGGTGCGGGTGGCGCCGACCGCGGCTATCCCGGGCCGTCCGCGCAGTTCCCCGGCGAACCTCGGCCCGGCGTAGGCGAGCACCGCGCCGATCTGCGGGTAGTCCTGGACGACCTTGCCGCCGAGCGCCCGGGCCTGGTCGGCGGCGTGCTCGGCGCCCTGGGCGTCGGTGCGCTCGTCCAGCACCAGGTAGCTGAGGTAGGTGCCGCCGTTGCCGGTGACGTACGGGACGGCGCCGCCGAGCAGCAGTCCGGTGAGCAGCGTCGCGCCGAGCACCCGAACGCTGCGGCGGCGGGTGGCGGGGGTGCTGCTGGGGGCCTGGCTCACCTGCTCCATCGCACGGTCTCCGCTCGTCAGGCAGGGCCGGACTCCGGGGAATCGGGTCCGAATCCTCACGATATGAGCGATTTGTACGATTTGCTGCACGGGGTTGGGTCAGACGGTGACCGTTCCGTGACCTGTCAGCGTGTCGGGGCACCATGGGGTCATGGCCACCTCCGACGCTGATCCGCTGCAAGGCTTCGCCCCGGCCACCCGGGCCTGGTTCACGGGGGCGTTCGCCGCGCCGACCGAGGCGCAGTCCCGGGCCTGGTCGGCGATCCGGCTGGGGACGGACGTGCTGGTGGTCGCCCCGACCGGCTCCGGCAAGACGCTCGCGGCCTTCCTCTCCGCGCTGGACCGGCTCGCCGCCACCCCGCCCCCGGCCGACCCGAAGCGCCGCTGCCGGGTGCTCTACGTCTCCCCGCTGAAGGCCCTCGCGGTCGACGTCGAGCGCAACCTGCGGGCCCCGCTCGCGGGCCTGCGGCAGGCCAGCGTCCGGCTGGGCCTGCCGGAGCCCGAGGTGCAGGTCGGCGTCCGCTCCGGCGACACCCCGGCCGCCGACCGCCGCCGCTTCGCCACCCACCCGCCGGACATCCTGATCACCACCCCCGAGTCGCTGTTCCTGCTGCTCACCTCCGCCGCCCGGGAGGCCCTGCGCGGCGTCGACACGGTGATCCTGGACGAGGTGCACGCGGTGGCCGGGACGAAGCGCGGCGCGCACCTGGCGCTCAGCCTGGAGCGCCTGGACGAGCTGCTGGAGCGCCCGGCCCGCCGGATCGGCCTGTCGGCCACCGTCCGTCCGGTCGAGGAGGTGGCCCGCTACCTGAGCCCGCAGCGCGGCGCGGCGATCGTCCAGCCCGGCAGCGACAAGCGCTTCGACCTGTCCGTGGTCGTCCCCGTCCCGGACCTGGCGGACCTGCCCGCCGCGCCCGCCGAGGAGTCCGACCCGCAGCGGCAGTCCTCGATCTGGCCGCACGTCGAGGAGCGGATCGTCGACCTGGTGCAGGCGCACCGCTCGACCATCGTGTTCGCCAACTCCCGCCGCCTGGCCGAGCGGCTGTGCAACCGGCTGAACGAGATCGCCCACGAGCGCGCCACCGGCGCCCCGCTGCCCGAGGCGCACGCGCCCGCCGGGCTGATGGGCGGCTCGGGCGCCGCCGCGGGCGCCCCGCCGCTGCTGGCCCGGGCCCACCACGGCTCGGTCTCCAAGGAGCAACGGGCGCTGGTGGAGGAGGAGTTGAAGGCCGGTCGGCTGCCCGCCGTGGTGGCCACCTCCAGCCTGGAGCTGGGCATCGACATGGGCTCGGTCGACCTGGTGGTGCAGGTCGAGTCCCCGCCCTCGGTGGCCTCCGGCCTGCAGCGGGTCGGCCGGGCCGGGCACCAGGTCGGCGCGGTCTCCCGGGGCGTGTTCTTCCCCAAGTACCGCGGCGACCTGGTGCAGTCCGCCGTGGTCACCGAGCGGATGCGCAGCGGCCGGATCGAGGCCCTGCGGGTGCCCCGCAACCCGCTGGACGTGCTGGCACAGCAGCTGGTGGCGATCGCCGCACTGGACGTCTGGGACGTCGACGAGCTGCTCGCCCTGTGCCGCCGCGCCGCCCCGTTCGCCACCCTCCCGCGGTCCGCCTTCGACGGCGTCCTCGACATGCTGGCCGGCCGCTACCCGTCCGACGCCTTCGCCGAACTGCGCCCCCGCCTGGTCTGGGACCGCGTCGCCGGGACGGTCACCGGCCGCCCCGGCGCCCAGCGCCTGGCCGTCACCTCCGGCGGCACCATCCCCGACCGCGGCCTGTTCGGCGTCTTCATCGCCGGGGCGACCGGGTCCGATGCGAAGACGGGGAGGAAGGGCGGCGGCCGGGTCGGGGAGCTGGACGAGGAGATGGTCTACGAGTCCCGGGTGGGCGACGTGTTCACCCTGGGCACCACCTCCTGGCGGATCCAGGAGATCACCCACGACAAGGTGCTGGTCACCCCCGCCCCCGGCGTCCCGGGCCGGCTCCCGTTCTGGAAGGGCGACACCCTCGGCCGCCCGCTCGAACTCGGCCGCGCGGTGGGCGCGTTCGTCCGCGAGCTGGGCGCCCTGGAGCCCGCCGCGGCCACCGCGCGCCTGCGCGCGGCGGGCCTGGACGACTGGGCCGCCGCCAACCTGCTGGCCTACCTCGCCGAGCAGCGCGCGGCCTGCGGCCACCTGCCCGACGACCGCACCATCGTGGTCGAGCGCTTCCGCGACGAGCTCGGCGACTGGCGGATCGTCGTCCACTCCCCCTTCGGCGCCCAGGTGCACGCCCCGTGGGCGCTGGCCATCGGCGCCCGGCTGCGCGAGAAGCACGGCCTGGACCCGCAGGTGATGCACGCCGACGACGGCATCGTGCTGCGCCTGCCGGACGCCGACCTGCTGGGCGACTTCCCCTCCGCCGCGCCCGCGGCCGCCCCCGACGAGGCCCCGGTCGGCGCCGACGCCGCGGTCTTCGACGCCGCCGAGGTCGAGCAGCTGGTCACCGACCAGGTCGGCGGCTCGGCCCTGTTCGCCGCCCGCTTCCGCGAGTGCGCCGGCCGCGCCCTGCTGCTGCCCCGCCGCAACCCCGGCAAGCGCACCCCGCTGTGGCAGCAGCGCCAGCGCGCCTCCCAGCTCCTGGAGGTGGCCGCCGAGTACGGCTCCTTCCCGATCGTCCTGGAGGCCGTCCGCGAGTGCCTGCAGGACGTGTTCGACGTCCCCGGCCTGGTCGAGCTGATGGGGGACCTGGAGTCCCGCGCGGTGCGCCTGGTCGAGGTCACCACGCCCGAGCCGTCCCCGTTCGCCCGCTCCCTGCTGTTCGGCTACGTCGCCCAGTTCCTGTACGAGGGCGACTCCCCGATCGCCGAGCGCCGGGCCGCCGCCCTGGCGCTGGACTCCCGGCTGCTGTCCGAACTGCTCGGCCAGGCCGAGCTGCGCGAGCTGCTCGACCCGCAGGTCCTCGCCGACCTGGAGGCCGAACTGCAGCGGCTCACCCCCGAGCGCCGGATCAGGGACGCCGAGGGCGTCGCCGACGCGCTGCGCCTGCTCGGCCCGCTCTCCGAGGCCGAGCTCGCCGCCCGCGGCGCCGAGCCGCTGTGGGCGCTGGAGCTGGAGTCCGCCCGCCGGGCGATCCAGGTCCGGATCGGCGGCGCCCTGCGCTGGGCCGCGATCGAGGACGCCGGGCGGCTGCGCGACGCCCTGGGCACCCCGCTACCGGTCGGCGTCCCCGAGGCCTTCACCGAGCCGGTCAAGGACCCGCTGGGCGACCTGCTGGCCCGGCACGCCCGCACCCACGGCCCGTTCACCGCCCAGGACGCCGCGGAGCGCTTCGGCCTCGGCAGCGCCGTCGTCACCGGAACCCTGGACCGCCTCACCTCGGCCGGGCGCCTGGTCCGCGGCGAGTTCCGGCCCGAGGGGAACGCCGCCGTCCCCGAGTGGTGCGACGCCGAGGTGCTGCGCCGCCTGCGCCGCCGCTCGCTGGCCGCCCTGCGGCACGAGGTGGAGGCCGTCCCGCCGAAGGCGCTGGCCGCGTTCCTCCCGCAGTGGCAGCACCTGGCCGGGCACCGGCTGCGCGGCGCCGACGGCCTCTACCGGGTCGTCGAGCAGCTCCAGGGCACCGCGCTGCCCGCCTCCGCCCTGGAGAAGCTGGTGCTGCCCGCCCGGCTGTCCGACTACTCCCCCGCCCTGCTGGACGAGCTGATGGCGGCCGGCGAGATCGGCTGGTCCGGCGCGGGCGCGCTGCCCGGCAAGGACGGCTGGATCAGCCTCCACCTGCCGGAGAACGCCCACCTGCTGCGCCCCGAGCCGCTCCCGCTCACCCCGGGCCCGGTGCACGCGGCCCTGCTGGAGGCGCTGACCGGCGGCTACGGCGCGTTCTTCCGCCAGCTCGCCGAGCGCGTCCCGGACGTCCCGGACGCCGAGATCGCCGACGCCCTGTGGGACCTGGTCTGGGCCGGGTACGTCACCAACGACACCCTGGCCCCGCTGCGCGGCCTGCTCGGCTCCGGCCGCACCGCGGGCGCCACCGCGCACCGCGCACCGCGCGCCACCCCGCGCGGCCGCTACGGCGGCGCGGGGCGAGGCCTGGCCCGCCCGGCCTCCCGCACCGGCCCGGCGACCGCGGCCGGCCGCTGGTCGCTGCTGCCCGCGTTCGGCGGCGAGGTGACGGCGCGGGCCGCCGCCCAGGCGCAGGCGCTGCTGGACCGGCACGGCGTGCTGACCCGCGGCGCGGTGGCCGCCGAGCGCGTCCCGGGCGGCTTCGCGGGCGTCTACCGGGTGCTGTCGGCGTTCGAGGAGCGCGGCCGGGCCCGCCGGGGCTACTTCGTCGAGGGCCTCGGCGGTGCCCAGTTCGCCATGGACGGCGCCGCGGACCGGCTGCGGTCCGTCAGCTCCCGGCTGGAGCGGGCGACGGGCGACGCGTGGGCCGCCGAGGCCGCCGCGCAGCCGCCGCAGGCCCTGGTGCTGGCCGCCGCCGACCCCGCCAACGCGTACGGCGCGGCGCTGGCCTGGCCGGAGCCCCCGGCCGACACCGCCGTCGCCCACCGCCCGGGCCGCAAGGCCGGTTCGCTGGTGGCCCTGGTCGACGGCGAGCTGGTGCTGTACCTGGAGCGGGGCGGCAGGTCGCTGCTCGCCTGGGCCGCCGAGGGGCCCGCGCTGGACGCCGCACTGGCCGCGCTGACCGGCCCGCTCACCGTCGAGCGCGTCAACGGCCACCCGGCCCTCACCAGCCCCCTGGGCCCCCGGCTGGAGACGGCCGGTTTCCACCCCACCCCGAAGGGCTACCGGCTGCGGTAGGGGCGCCGGGCGGCGCCTCACCCGTCCGGGGGAACGCCGCCCGCCCCGGTCGGGCCCGGCACCGCCGGGCCGGTCTCCCGTCTCCGCGGTTCCGGGGGCGTGCTCCTGGCGTGCACCGGGACCAGCCCGATCCCCCACCACCCGGCCGCGAGCACGCCGAGAGCGGCACCGCCGTGTATCGCGGTGCCGCTCACCAGCAGCAGTATCAGGCCCAGACCGACCAGTGCCGTCGCACCGAGCAGCAGCGCACTGCGCGCACTCCGCATCGTGGCCCTCCTTCACCCGGCGCCCCGCGTCCGCGGGACGGTCGAGGTCCGGTCAGGCCGCCACCACGTCCATCGCCGCCTTGGGCGAGATGGAGCCGGCCCGGTCGACACCGGGGGCCGGCAGCGGAACCGGTTCGAGCACCGGCCTCAGCAGATCACCCTCCGAGAGGGTGGCCATCGCCGCAAGTTCGGCGAGCGACAGTTCGTCGCTGACCTCCCGCATGACCTCCGACATCCGCACGTCGAGCGCGTCGCAGATGGCGGAGAGCAGCTCGGAGGACGCCTCCTTCTGACCCCGCTCGACCTCGGAGAGGTACCCGAGCGAAACCCTGGCGGCTGCCGACACCTCGCGGAGTGTGCGGCCCTGGCGCTGGCGCTGCCGACGCAGCACATCGCCCAGCAGGCGACGGAGCAGAATCATCGGTGCCTCCCTCCTCGGACTGCGGATCGAGATGTCACGACCCCACCGTACCGCCTTGCCAGCATCCCGTGCGGGGACCGGGGTCGTGTTCACTCTGGGCTGCAAGGCCGCCCCTCCCTGATTCTTCCCCTCCGGAGCCGTCGAACCCCTCGTGAAGGGTGGATGTCCGGCTCCGGACGCACGGTCGACACCGGGTCGACGTTGTTCGGCTCCGGCCGTCTTCCGTCCGGCCGGAGCATCCGGTCTAACACGATCCCCCGCCGGGTGCGGTGGGTTCACCGGTTTTCCCCGCGCCCCGCCGGGTCTTTCGGCGGGGCTCAGCCGTGGGCCGGTGCCAGCCGCCGGAGCAGCAGCTCCAGCGCGGCGTCCACCGAACCCTGCCGGATCGTGTCACGCCCACCCGACAACCGGAGCGGGAGCGCTTCTGTTCCCGCCGGTCCGGCGAGGGCGACGTACACGGTGCCGACGGGCTGCCCGTCCTGCGGGTCGGGGCCGGCCACGCCGGTGGTGGCCAGCGCCCAGTCGGCGCCGAGCAGGCGGCGGACGCCCTCGGCCATCTGCCGGGCCACCACCGGGTGGACCGGCCCGTGCACGTCGAGCAGTCCCTCGTCGACGCCGAGGACGGAGGCCTTCAGCTCGGTGGCGTACGCGGTGACCGAGCCGCGGAACACCGCGGAGGCGCCGGGGACGTCGACCAGGGCGGCGGCCAGCAGGCCGCCGGTGAGCGACTCGGCGACGGCCAGGGTGGCGCCCTCGGCCCGCAGCGCCGCCAGCGCCCGGACCGCGGCCGGACGCTCAGCCACCGCGGCGCTCCTCGGCGATGCCCTCGCGGCGCAGCCGGAGGGCCTGGAGCAGGTAGTCCAGGCCGGTGGCCAGGGTGAGGAGCACCGCGACGCCCATCACCACGGCGCGGGCGGTGGCCAGCGGCCCGGTGAGCACCAGGACGTACATGCCGACCGCGGTGCCCTGGGCGAGCGTCTTGAGCTTGCCGCCGCGGCTGGCCGGGATGACGGCGTAGCGGATCACCCAGAACCGCATGAGCGTGATGCCGAGCTCGCGGGCCAGGATCACCACGGTCACCCACCAGGGCAGGTCGCCGAGCAGGGACAGGCCGATCAGGCCGGTGCCCATGATCGCCTTGTCGGCGATCGGGTCGGCGATCCGGCCGAAGTCGGTGACCAGGCCCTTGCGGCGGGCCAGCGCCCCGTCGAAGACGTCGGTGATCATCGCGACGGCGAAGGCCGCCCAGGCGAAGGCCCGCCACCGGGGGTCGTGGCCGCCGTCGGCGAACAGCAGCGCGGCGAAGACCGGGACGAGCAGCAGCCGGAACATGGTCAGCACGTTGGCGATGTTCCACACGCCGGGCTGCGGCGGGACGGCGGCCGGGGTCGGCCGGGTGGCGGCCGGGGCCCCCGGCCCCTTGGTCATACCTCGGCTCCGACGGGCTCCGGCGCCTCGGTGGCCGCGACGGCCTCGGCGATCAGGTCGACGCCCTCGGTGCCGGTCACCACGGCCCGGTAGAAGCGGCCGACCAGCGCGTCCTCGACGCCGAGCAGGGTGGTCAGACCGTCGGTCTCGGGGGCCTGGTGCGGGGCGCGGCCCTCCACCACCCCGTCCTCGACGGATTCGACGAGCACGGTGACCTCGCTGCCGATCCGCTGCTCGGCGCGCTGCGCGGTCAGCTCCTCGGCGAGCTTGGAGAGCCGGGCGACGCGGTCGTTCACGGTGTCCTGGTCGAGCTTGCCGTCGTACCCGGCGGCCTCGGTGCCGTCCTCGTCGGAGTACCCGAACACGCCGATGGCGTCGAGCCCGGCGTGGGTGATGAACCGTTCCAGCTCCGCGTAATCCTCCTCGGTCTCGCCGGGGAAGCCCACGATGAAGTTGGAGCGGGCCCCGGCCTCGGGGGCCTTGGCGCGGATCGACTCCAGCAGGCCGAGGAACTGCTCGGTGGAGCCGAAGCGGCGCATCCGGCGCAGCACGGCGGGCGCGGAGTGCTGGAAGGACAGGTCGAAGTACGGGACGACCTTGTCGGTGCCGGTCATCACGTCGATCAGACCGGGGCGCATCTCGGCGGGCTGCAGGTAGCTGACCCGGACCCGCTCGATGCCCTCGACCGCGGCGATCTCGGTGAGCAGGGTCTCCAGCAGGCGGATGTCGCCGAGGTCCTTGCCGTAGGAGGTGTTGTTCTCGGAGACCAGGACGACCTCGCGCACGCCCTGCCCGGCCAGCCAGACCGCCTCGTTCAGGACGTCGCCGGGGCGGCGCGAGACGAAGGAGCCGCGGAAGGCGGGGATGGCGCAGAACGAGCAGCGGCGGTCGCAGCCGGAGGCGAGCTTGATCGAGGCGACCGGGGCGTCGTCCAGGCGCTTGCGCAGGGTGCGCGGGCCGGAGGCGGGGGCCAGGCCCTCGGGGAGGTCCGCGGGGGCGCCGTGGCCGGGCAGGGCGATCTCGGCCGCGGCGGCCTGCCGCTCGACCGGGGTGAGCGGGAGCAGCTTGCGGCGGTCGCGGGGGGTGTGGGCCTCGACGTGGCCGCCGGAGAGGATGGTGTTCAGGCGGTTGGAGATGTCGGCGTAGTCGTCGAAGCCGAGCACGCCGTCGGCCTCGGGGAGGGCCTCGGCGAGCTCCTTGCCGTAGCGCTCGGCCATGCAGCCGACCGCGACCACGGCCTGGGTGCGGCCGTGGCCCTTGAGGTCGTTGGCCTCCAGGAGGGCGTCGACGGAGTCCTTCTTGGCGGCCTCGACGAACCCGCAGGTGTTGACGACGGCGACGTCGGCCTCGCTGGCGTCGTCGACCAGTCGCCAGCCGTCGGCCTCGAGTCGCCCGGCGAGTTCCTCGGAGTCGACCTCGTTGCGGGCGCATCCGAGCGTGACCAGGGCGACAGTGCGGGTTTCAGGCATGACGCCAAGATTAACGCGCGCCCCCCGGTGGAGTTCCCCCCGGAGGGCGTGCGCGTTGCCGCGGCGGGCGGATCGGGCCCGGTGTCAGCCCGCCTGCGGGTCGCCGGGGGTGTAGGTGAGGTGCACGACCTGGCCGTCCTGACCGGCCGGACCGAGGTCCTTGCCGTTGACGAACAGGTGGACGGCCCCGGCGTTGCCGATCACCAGGGTGATCTTCTTGGGGTCGGTGAAGGTCTGGTCCTGGCCGGCTTCCAGGTTGTTGGAGTACAGCGACTTGCCGTTGCCGTCCTTGGCGGTGACCCAGCTCTTGTCGGCCCCGGCGACCAGCTTGACGGTGACCTTGTCGGCGGGCGCGGCGGCGATCGCGGCGACGCTGCTCTCGGGGGCGGGCGGCTGCGCGGACGGCGAGCCGGTGGCCGGGGCGGAGACGCCGGAGGGCAGCGGGGCGCTGGCCGCGCCGGGCTGGTCGCCGGAGGACGAGGAGCCGACCAGGTTGTAGCCGATCAGCACGACCACGGCGAGGATCGCGACGACCATCGCGGCGGTCCAGTTCGGCCGGTTGTGGTCGCGGACCTTGATCGGGCCGGTGTCCAGCAGCGGCCCGGTCGGCCGGGCCGCGGGCCCGCCGTGCTCGGCGTCGTAGCGGGCGACCAGCGCCTCGCCGTCCAGGCCGACCTCGCGGGCCAGCAGGCGGAGGTGGCCGCGGGCGTAGAAGGCGCCGCCGCAGCGTTCGAACTCGTCGGACTCGATGGCGTGCACGATCGGCACCCGGATCCTGGTCCGGGTGCTGACCTGGTCGACCGTCAGGCCCGCGTCGATCCGGGCCTTGGCGAGCTGCCGCCCGATGCTCGGCCCGCCGGTGGCGGCACGACTCGACTCCTCGGCGGGAACGGGCGCGGAGGAGTCGGGGGCGGAGCGGCGGGGGGACTTGCCGATGGTCACTGGGCACGCCTTTCGAGCGGAGGCCACCTGCTGAGGCACCAGTCTAGGGGTGGGGACGGAACGTTTCTCAACCGGAGGGGGCCCGAACGTGCCACAGTCTCGCAACAGAAGTTGACGGGCGGTCACGGTGGCCCCCGGCCCCGCGACCGCCCGCCGTCTACCCCCGGAGGGTCAGCAGTACACCGTCGAGTTCGTCCGGCTTGACCAGGACGTCGCGGGCCTTGGAGCCCTCGCTGGGGCCGACGATGCCGCGGGACTCCATCAGGTCCATCAGCCGGCCGGCCTTGGCGAAGCCGACCCGCAGCTTGCGCTGGAGCATCGAGGTCGACCCGAACTGGGTGGTGACGACCAGCTCGGCGGCCTGGATCAGCAGGTCGAGGTCGTCGCCGATCTCCTCGTCGATCTCCTTCTTCGGCCCGCCGCCGACCACCACGTCGTCCCGGTAGCGGGCGGTCAGCTGGTCCTTGCAGTGCTGGACGACCTTGGCGATCTCCGCCTCGGTGACGAAGGCGCCCTGCATCCGGACCGGCTTGGAGGCGCCCATCGGCAGGAACAGCGCGTCGCCCTTGCCGATCAGCTTCTCGGCGCCGGGCTGGTCGAGGATGACCCGGGAGTCGGCCATCGCCGAGGTGGCGAAGGCCAGCCGGGACGGCACGTTGGCCTTGATCAGGCCGGTGACCACGTCCACCGAGGGGCGCTGGGTGGCCAGCACCAGGTGGATGCCCGCGGCGCGGGCCAGCTGGGTGATCCGGACCACCGAGTCCTCGACGTCGCGCGGGGCGACCATCATCAGGTCGGCCAGCTCGTCGACGATCACCAGCAGGTACGGGTAGGGCGTCAGCTCGCGCTCGCTGCCCGGCGGCGGCTGGACGGTGCCGGCCCGGACGGCGGCGTTGAAGTCGTCGACGTGCCGGAAGCCGTAGGCCGCCAGGTCGTCGTAGCGCATGTCCATCTCGCGCACCACCCACTGGAGGGCCTCGGCGGCCTTCTTCGGGTTGGTGATGATCGGCGTGATCAGGTGCGGGATGCCCTCGTACGCGGTCAGCTCGACCCGCTTGGGGTCGACCAGCACCATCCGGACCTCGTCGGGGGTGGCGCGCACCAGCACCGAGGTGATCAGGCAGTTGATGCAGGAGGACTTGCCCGCGCCGGTCGCGCCGGCCACCAGGACGTGCGGCATCTTCGCCAGGTTGGCCATCACGGTGTGGCCCTCGACGTCCTTGCCCATGCCGACCACCATCGGGTGGCCGTCCTCGGCGGCGGCGCGCGAGCGCAGCAGGTCGCCGAGGGTGACCATCTCCCGGTCCCGGTTCGGGATCTCCACGCCGACCGCGGACTTGCCGGGGATCGGCGAGATGATCCGCACGTCGGGGGTGGCCACCGCGTAGGCGATGTTCTTCGCCAGCGCGGTGATCCGCTCAACCTTCACGGCGGGGCCGAGCTCGACCTCGTAGCGGGTCACCGTCGGGCCGCGGGTGAAGCCGGTGACCCGCGCGTCGACCTTGAACTCGGCGAACACGCCGGTCAGTTGGGCCACCACGTCGTCGTTGATCTGGGAGCGGGCCTTGGCCGGGGCGCCGCGCTCCAGCAGGTCCAGCGAGGGCAGCGCGTAGGTGATGTCGCCGGAGAGCTGGAGCTGCTCCATCCGCACCGGGGCCGCGCCGTGGCCCTCGGGGGCGTCGGCGGCCCGGGCGGCGGGCACCTCGGGCGTCCACGGCTCCTCCGGCGGGGCCGTGTTGTCCTTGACCTGGCCGACCATGCTGGCCACCGCGGGCGAGCCGGGCACGCCGTACAGCAGCGCGCCGTCCAGGTCGGCGGCCACCCCGGCCGCCAGGTCCCGGGTCTGGTACGGGTCCTTCTCCAGGGAGAGCGGCTCGGTCGGCTCCGTGCCCCCGGGCTCCTCGGCCTTGCGGCGGCGGCGCCTGCGGCGGGCGGAGAGCTCGTCGTTCTCGACGGTGATCGGCAGCGCGTCCGGGTCGGCGTCCTCGGGCGGGGCGGTGGAGTACGCGCGCTCCCCGGTGGCCGGGTCGGCGTCCTGCAGGACCTCGTCGCCGGGCAGCGGCTCGACCACGCCCAGGCGCACGCCGAGCTGCCGCAGCCGCTCGGGGATGCGGTTGACCGGGGTCGCGGTGACCACCAGCAGGCCGAAGAACGCCACCAGCAGCAGCAGCGGGACGGCCAGCGGCGGGCCCGCCGCGGCCATCATCGGGGTGGAGGCGCCCCAGCCGAGCAGACCGCCGGCCTGCCGGATCTTCGTCGCGCCCGCGCCCATCGCGGGGCCGCCGCAGCCGATGTGCACCAGGCCCAGGACGCCGACCACCAGGGTGCTCAGGCCGATCGCTATCCGGCCGTTGGCCTCCGGCACCTCGGGATGGCGCATCAGCCGGACGGCGAGGGCGCCGAGCAGGAACGGCACCAGCACGTCGAGCCGGCCGAACAGGCCGGAGACCACGTTGGTGGCGGCCTCGCCGAGCCAGCCCTGCGGGCTGAACCACGTCCCGGCGGCGGTCACCAGGGCGAGCGCCAGCAGCAGCAGCGCCACCCCGTCCTTGCGGTGCTCGGGGTGCAGGTTGCGGGCGCCGTGGCCGAAGCCGCGGAACAGCGCGCCCACCGAGTGCGCCAGGCCCAGCCAGAGCGCCCGGACGGCCCGGAAGAGTATCGGCCGCTTCGGCGGGGGCGGCGGGGGCGGCGGGGCCGCCCTCCTGGCCGGGGCGGCCTTCTTCGCCGCGGCCTTCTTGGCGGGCGCGGCCTTCTTCGCCGGAGCCTTCCTGGCCGGCGCGCCCTTGGCCGGCCCGGGCTTGCTCGTGCGTGCGGCGGCGCTTCCGGGCGTTCGTGTGGCCATGGGGGCAGCCTACCGGCGCGCCCGGGCCGCGGACATGCGCGGGCGCACTTCGGCGGGTTGTGTCGCCGACCCGCCGTCAGCCGCCCGGGAATCACCCGGACGGAGGACCCTGGCGGCCCGTCAGCCGGAGCCCGGGCGCAGCGCGTCGAGGGCCCCGCGCAGGCCGGCGATCTTCCGCTCCAGGTGCGCGGCGGTCGCCGCGGCGCCGCCGTCGGAGCCCGCCTCCAGTTGCTTGGTGAGCGCCTCGGCCTGCTCCTCGACCGCGGCCAGCCGGGCCGACAGCTCGCCCAGCAGCGCCCCGCCGATGGCCGGTTCGGCGCCCGCCTCCAACTGCAGGCGCAGCAGCGCGGCCTGCTCCTTCAGCTGGGTGTTCTTCTGGTACAGGTCGACGAAGACGGAGACCTTGGCCCGCAGCACCCACGGGTCGAAGGGCTTGGAGATGTAGTCGACCGCACCGGCCGCGTAGCCGCGGAAGGTGTGGTGCGGGCCGTGGTTGATCGCGGTCAGGAAGATGATCGGGATGTCCCTGGTCCGCTCGCGCCGCTTGATGTGCGCGGCGGTCTCGAACCCGTCCATGCCGGGCATCTGGACGTCCAGCAGGATGACCGCGAAGTCGTCGGTGAGTAGGGCCTTGAGCGCTTCCTCGCCGGAGGAGGCGCGCACCAGGGTCTGGTCGAGCGCGGAGAGGATCGCCTCCAGGGCGAGCAGGTTCTCCGGACGGTCGTCGACCAGGAGGATCTTCGCCTTCTGCACCAGGACCCGCCCTCCTGCCGGTTGTTTCCCGAGGGCCGGCACCTTCGTACCGCCCATCACTGCCCCGGTCATGCTAGCCGTACCCCCTCGCCCGCCACAGGCCCGGTGCCGGGCGTCACCGTCCGGTCACTGTTGGCAACGACCGGTGACCCTACCGGGTTCCCGCCCGCGGGGGCCAGCCGGAGCGGGCCCCCGCGGGTGGCGGTCACCTGACGGGCAGGTGCTGGCGCATCACCGCCAGCAGGTGGTCGGTCTCCACCGGCTTGGTGATGTGGTCGGTCGCGCCCGCCTGGAGGCTCTTCTCGCGGTCGCCCTTCATCGCCTTGGCGGTCAGCGCGATGATCGGCAGGCCGGAGAAGCGGGGCATCCGGCGGATGTGCTCGGTGGTCGCGTAGCCGTCCAGCTCGGGCATCATGATGTCCATCAGCACCAGGGCGACGTCCTCGTTGTGCTCCAGCATCTCGATGCCCTCGCGGCCGTTCTCCGCGTACAGCACGGTCAGGCCGTACTGCTCCAGCACGCTGGTGAGGGCGAAGACGTTGCGGATGTCGTCGTCGACGATCAGGACCCGCTCGCCGTCGAAGCGGGGCGGGGCGCCGGCCGGGCGGGCGGGTTCGCCCTGGCGCGGGACGGTCTCCTCGGCGGGGCGGGGGGTCTCGGCCGGGCGGCGGCGCTCGACGGTGGAGCGGCGGCGCTCCTCGACCAGTCCGCGGGCCTCCTGGGTCCACTGCTCGGCGGGGGTGCGGGGGGCTTCGAGGGCGCGCGGGGCGCCCGCGCGCTCCAGGGTGACCGGTTCGGGCCCCTCGCTGCGCAGCGGCAGGTAGAGGGTGAAGGCGGAGCCGCGGCCGATCTCGCTCTCGACGTGGATCTCGCCGCCGAGCAGCCGGGCAATCTCCCGGCTGATCGACAGGCCCAGGCCGGTGCCGCCGTACTTGCGACTGGTGCCGCCGTCGGCCTGCTTGAACGCCTCGAAGATCTCGCGGAGCTTGTTGCCGGGGATGCCGATGCCGGTGTCGGAGACCGAGAAGGCGATCAGCGGCTCGTCGGGGTCGGCCATGGTGCCGGACTCCAGCAGCTGCTCGCGCACGTGCTGCGGGATCTCCTGGCCCGCGACCGGGCGGATCATCAGCTCGACCGCGCCCGCGTCGGTGAACTTCACCGCGTTGGAGAGCAGGTTGCGCAGCACCTGCTGCAGGCGCTGCTCGTCGGTGTGCAGGGTGACCGGCAGGTCCGGGGAGACCCGGACCGCGAAGTCCAGGTTCTTCTCGGCGGCCAGCGGCCGGAACGCGGCCTCCACGTAGTCGACCAGCTGGACGAGCGCGATCCGGGCCGGGCGGACGTCCATCTTGCCCGCCTCGACCTTGGACAGGTCGAGGATGTCGTTGATCAGCTGGAGCAGGTCGCTCCCCGCGCCGTGGATGGTCTCGGCGAACTCGACCTGCTTGGCCGACAGGTTGCCCTCGTTGTTGTCGGAGAGCAGCTTGGCCAGGATCAGCAGCGAGTTGAGCGGGGTGCGCAGCTCGTGCGACATGTTGGCGAGGAACTCGCTCTTGTAGCGGGAGGCCAGCGCGAGCTGCTCGGCGCGCTCCTCCAGGATCTGCCGGGCCTCCTCGATCTCGCTGTTCTTGATCTCGATGTCGCGGTTCTGCTGGGCGAGTTGCTCGGCCTTCTCCTGCAGCTCCTCGTTGGTGCGCTCCAGCTCCTCCTGGCGGGCCTCCAACTCGGCGGAGCGCATCGAGAGTTCGGCGGTCAGCCGCTGGGACTCCAGCAGCAGGCCCTCGGTCTTGGTGTTGACCGAGATGGTGTTGACGGTCACGCCGATCTGGTCGGCGATCTGGTTGAGGAAGTCCAGCGCGACGGCGGTGAAGCTGGAGAAGGTGGCGAGTTCGATCACGCCGAGCAGTCGGCCCTCGAACAGCACCGGCATCACCACCACGTGCGCCGGGGAGGACTCGCCGAGGCCGGAGGAGATCTTCAGGTAGCCGGGCGGGGTCTCCTTCAGCACGATCGGCCGCTTCTCCACGGCGGCCTGCCCGATCAGCCCCTCGCCGAGCCGGAAGGTGGTGGGCATGGTGCGCCGGTGGTAGCCGTAGCTGCCGATCAGGCGCAGCACGACGTCGTTCTCGTCGTCGTCCTCGGTGACGAGCTCGGCGGCCCGGCCGGCCGGCTGGGCGAGGAAGAAGGCGCCGTGCTGGGCGGAGACCACCGGGGTCAGCTCGCTCATGATCAGCGAGGCGACGGCGGACAGGTCGCGGCGGCCCTGCAGCAGGCCGGACATCCGGGCCAGGTTGGACTTGAGCCAGTCCTGCTCCTTGTTGGTCCGGGTGGTCTCGCGCAGGTTGGCGATCATCTGGTTGATGTTGTCCTTGAGCTCGTCGAGCTCGCCGGACGCGTCCACGTTGATCCGCGGCGACAGGTCGCCGCGGGTGACGGCGGTGGCGACCTGGGCGATCGCGCGCACCTGCCGGGTCAGGTTGTTGGCCAGCTCGTTCACCGACTCGGTGAGGTCCTGCCAGGTGCCCGCGACGCCGGGGACGCGGGCCTGGCCGCCGAGGCGGCCGTCGGTGCCGACCTCGCGGGCGACCCGGGTGACCTCGTCGGCGAACGCGCCGAGCTGGTCGACCATGGTGTTGATGCTGGTCTTGAGCTCCAGGATCTCGCCCCGGGCGTCCACGTCGATCTTCTGCGAGAGGTCGCCGCGGGCGACGGCGGTGATCACGAGCGCGATGTTGCGGACCTGGCCGGTCAGGTTGTTGGCCATCAGGTTGACGTTCTCGGTCAGGTCCTTCCAGATCCCGGCGACGCCGGGCACGCTGGCCTGGCCGCCCAGGATGCCGTCGGTGCCCACCTCGCGCGCGACGCGGGTCACTTCGACGGCGAAGGCCGACAGCTGGTCGACCATGGTGTTCAGGGTGTCGGCGAGCGCGGCGACCTCGCCCGCCGCGTCGATGGCGATCTTCTTGGACAGGTCGCCGCGGGCCACCGCGGAGGCGACCTCGGCGATGTTGCGGACCTGGTTGGTCAGGTTGGACGCCATCAGGTTGACGTTGTCGGTCAGGTCGCGCCAGATGCCGGAGACGCCGGAGACCCGGGCCTGGCCGCCCAGGATGCCGTCGGTGCCGACCTCGCGGGCGACGCGGGTCACCTCGTCGGCGAACGCGGACAGCTGCTCGACCATGGTGTTGACGGTGGTGACGAGCTCGCGGATCTCGCCCTTCGCGTCGACGGTGATCTTCTTGGAGACGTCGCCGCGGGCCACCGCGGTGGTCACCTCGGCGATCGAACGCACCTGGCTGGTCAGGTTGTTGGCCATCAGGTTCACCGAGTTGGTGAGGTCCTTCCAGGTGCCGGAGACCCCGGGCACGCTGGCCTGGCCGCCGAGGATGCCCTCGGTGCCGACGTCCCGGGCGACCCGGGTGACCTCGTCCGCGAACGCCGAGAGCTGGTCGACCATGGTGTTGATGGTGTTCTTCAGCTCCAGGATCTCGCCCCGGGCGTCGACCTGGATCTTCTGCGACAGGTCGCCCTTGGCGACCGCGGTGGTGACCTGCGCGATGCCGCGGACCTGGCTGGTCAGGTTGTTCGCCATCGAGTTGACGTTCTCGGTGAGGTCCTTCCAGACCCCGGCCACCCCGGGCACCTGGGCCTGACCGCCGAGGATGCCGTCGGTGCCGACCTCGCGGGAGACCCGGGTGACCTGCTCGGCGAAGCCGGACAGCTGGTCGACCATCGTGTTGATGGTGTTCTTCAGCTCCAGGATCTCGCCGCGCGCGTCGACCTCGATCTTGCGCGACAGGTCGCCCTTGGCGACCGCGGTGGTCACCTCGGCGATGTTGCGCACCTGCGCGGTCAGGTTGGCCGCCATGAAGTTCACCGAGTCGGTCAGGTCGCGCCACACGCCGGCCACGCCCGACACCTGCGCCTGGCCGCCGAGGCGGCCCTCGGTGCCCACGTCGCGGGCCACCGTGGTGACCTGCGCGGCGAAGGAGTTGAGCTGGTCCACCATGGTGTTGACGGTGTTCTTCAGCTCCAGCATCTCGCCGTCGACGTCCACCGTGACCTTGCGCGACAGGTCGCCGCGGGCCACCGCGGTGGTCACCTCGGCGATGTTGCGCACCTGCGCGGTCAGCCGCCCGGCCATGGTGTTGACCGAGTCCGACAGGTCCTTCCAGGAGCCGGAGACGCTGCGCACCCGGGCCTGGCCGCCGAGCTTGCCCTCGGTGCCGACCTCGATCGCCACCCGGGTCACCTCGTCGGTGAACTCCGACAACTGGTCGACCAGGCCGTTGACCGTCCGGCCGACCTTCAGGAACTCGCCGCGCAGCGGGTAGCTGGCCCCGGTGGTGTGCAGCGAGCGCAGCTCCATGGTCTGGGTCAGGTCGCCCTCGGCGATCGAGGACAGCACCCGGCCGACCTCGGCCATCGGCCGGGCCAGGTCGTCGATCAGCGCGTTGCAGTTGTCGACGGCCGCCATCCAGGCGCCCTCGCCGACGCCGCTCTCCAGCCGCTCGGAGAGCCGACCCTCGCGGCCCACCGCCCGCCGCACCCGGGCCAGTTCGCCGGTCAGGTGCTGGTTGCGGTCGGCGACCTCGTTGAACACCGCGGCGATCTCGGCCAGCAGGCCGTCGCCGGGGAAGGTCAGCCGGCGGCGGAAGTTGCCGTCCCGCATCGCGGTCAGCGCGGTCAGCAGCTTGCGCAGCTCCGCGGGCTCCGCGCCGCGCCCCGGGCCAGGGCGCCGCCCGCCGCCGGCCCGCGACGGCGGCACCGGGCGGGCGCCGCGCGCAGCGGCGGTCGTCGTACCGGACACGTCCTTGGTCGCCGAACTCAACGGGGCCCTCCCAGGTCCTGACTCGGTTCACCGCCGCGGGAGGAGAAGGCGTCCGGCCGTCGCTCCCGCGCCGTCCCCCTCGACCGTACTGCGGCGGTGACGGCACGCGGACCCCCCAGTGTGGCAGGACCCGTCCCCGGTGTCGGACCGGTTGCGGAGGGTTTTCTCGACGAGCAGGGAAAGTGGTGAACGAAATCACTCCCAGGGGCCTGTTTCGGCGCCCCGGCCCCACTGGGTACCAACCGGAAAGTAGGGTGGAGGGCCGCACCGGGCCTGGGCGGGGCCGCACCGCGTCCGCCGCACCGCCCGCAAGCTTCCCGACCTTCCGTCGGACCAGCAGCAGAGGAGACGTGGCCGTGGTCACCGCGCGCACAGCCGCCACCTTCGAACCGGTCGACCGGTCGGCCGCCGCGGCCCGCGGCTTCGTCCGGGACGCCCTGCTCGGGTGGGGCGTGCCCGAGGTGGTGGACGACGCCGTGGTGCTGGTCAGCGAGCTGGTCACCAACGCGGTGGTGCACGCCGGGACGGCCGCCGAGGTGGTCTGCCTCCAGGAGGAGGAGACCGTCCGGATCGAGGTCAGCGACCGGCACCCGGAGCGCGGCCTGCCCTCCTTCGCCAACGTGACGATGAACTCCGAGCGGTACGCCGACCCGGACGGCGAGGGCGGCCGCGGCCTGCTGATGTGCTCGGCGCTGTCCAGCAGCTGGGGCGTGGAGTACGCGGCCGGGCGCAAGACCGTCTGGTTCCGCCTGGCCCTGCCCGAGCAGCACCCCGGCACCCGGTACGCGCTGCCCAGCCTGCCCGGCGGCGAGCTGCCGGCCGCGGACGGGCCGGTGCGGGTCGCCGTGGTGCAGCTCGACGACCACGGGCGGGTCCGGCACTGGAACGCCGACGCCGAGTCGCTCTTCCACCGGCCCGCGGACGCCGTGTTCGGCCGCCCCTGGGCCGAGCTGGCCGTCTGGCCGCAGACCCCCGGCCTCGGCCTCGGCGACACCCTGCGCCTGGCCCGCTGGGAGGGCTCGTACGCGGTGCGCGGCGGCGACGGCGCGGTGCAGGAGGTGTACGGCACCCACGTGCGGCTGCGCGACAGCGGCGGCACCCCGACCGTGCTGTGCCTGCTGGTGCGGGAGGCCGACCGCGCGGTGCTGCGCACCCCCGGCACGCCCGGCGCCGCCGTGGAGGGCGCCACCACCGCCGTCGAGCCGCTGGACCTGCTGGTCGGGCCGGTCTCCCCCGACGACCTGTCCAGCCTGCTGCAGCGGATCGTCGAGCGCGCCCGCGACCTGCTGGACGCCGACGCCTCCTACCTGCTGCTCACCAGCGAGGACGAGACCGAGTTCGAGCTGCGCGCGGCCACCGGCCTGGCCGGGCCGTCCCGGCGCTTCTCCCGGCTGCCGATCGACGCCGGGGCGGGCCGCTTCGACTCGGCCCGGCTGCCCGCCGTCCACGAGGACCTGGCGGTCCGCCCGACCGGCGCTGCCCCGCTGCTGGACGGCACCGACCTGCGCTCGCTGATCACCGTCCCGCTCAAGGTCGAGGGTCGCCTGACCGGTTCGCTCGGGGTGGCCGCGGCCGCCCCCGGCCGCTACGACAACGAGGACGCACTGCGGCTGCAGTTCGCCGCGGACCGGATCGCGCTGGCCCTGGAGAGCGCCCGGCTGAGCGAGCTGGAGCGGCTGCGGCGCGGCTCGCTGTCCTTCCTGGTGGAGGCCTCCGACCTGCTGGCCGGCACCCTGGAGCACGAGCAGACACTGGCCCTGATGGCGCAGATGGCCGTCCCCACGCTCTCCTCCTGGTGCGCCGTCTACACCACCCCGGACGTGACGGCGGGCGCCGAACTCGCCTTCGTGCTGCACGAGGACGAGGACCGGATCGACGCGCTGCGCGCCCTGCTCGACAAGTCCCCCGCCCCGGAGGCGGTGCCCAGCCCCGGGGCCCGCCCGTGGACGGCGCCCGCCGAGACCGCCCGGGCGCTCGGGCACCCGGTCGGCCCGGACCTCGGCGAGACGGTGGTGCTGCCGCTGTCCGCCCGCAACCGGGTGATCGGCCTGCTGGTGCTGGGCACCCGGCGCGGCGTCCGGTTCCGCCAGGAGATCCTGGAGCTCGGCGAGGACCTCTCCCGCCGGGCCGCCCTGGCCCTGGACAACTCCCGCCTGTACTCCGAGCGCACCGCCACCAGCCAGGCCTTCCAGCGCGCCCTGCTGCCGCCGGAGCTGCCGAAGATCCCGGGCGTCGAGGTGGAGGTGTTCTACCAGGCCGCGGGCGAGGGCAACGAGGTCGGCGGCGACTTCTACGACCTGTTCCCGATCCGCGAGGGCACCTACGGCTTCGCGATCGGCGACGTCTGCGGCACCGGCCCGGAGGCCGCCTCGGTCACCGGCCTGGCCCGCAACTCGCTGCGCCTGCTGGCCCGCGAGGGCCTGAGCGCCCCGCAGGTCCTGACCCGGCTGAACGCGGCGATCCTGGAGGAGGGCAGCCGGGCCCGCTTCCTGACCCTGCTGTACGGCGAGCTGACGCCCCGCGAGGACGGCTCGACCGCGCTGTCGCTGGTCTGCGCCGGCCACCCGCTGCCGCTGCGGCTGCGCACCGACGGCCAGGTCGACCAGGCCGCCTCGCCGCAGCCGCTGCTCGGCGTGATGGACGAACTCGACCTGACCGCCGAGGAGTTGGTGCTGGCCCCGGGCGAGGTGCTGCTGTGCGTGACGGACGGCGTGACCGAGCGCCGGGAGGGCCGCCGGATGCTCGGCGACGAGGGCCTGGTCGAGGTGCTGACCGGCTGCGCGGGCCTGACCGCGGGTGCGGTCGCGGCCCGGGTGCACCGGGCGGTGGAGCGCTTCGCGCCCGAGCCGCCGTCCGACGACATGGCGATCCTGACGCTGCGCATTCCGACCCAGCGCCGGAACTGACCGGAACGGCCGCCCGAACTGGTCACGGTTTGCTCACACTTGCTCATTCTGCGTGATTCACAAGGGTACAAAACCGGGCCGCCGGGTACACCGTAAGCACCGGGGGCTTCCACCCCGGAGGGCATGACCGGCGGCCGCGCCGTCGGTTCTCTCATTCGCCGCAGCCGCCGCACCCTCCCTTCGGTGCGCCCACGACCCGGCACCCGGCACCACCTCGCACGCACCCACCCTTCACCGTGATCCCGCCATGCCCTGGCGCAGAGTGAAAGGAGCCTCCGGTGAGCAACGAAGCCTCCGGGGCGAATGCCCGATCCGCTGACGCGGGTCCGCTCGGTTACCTGGCCCTCGGTCTGACCCTGCTGGCGTACGGCCTGCTCGGCACGGGTGTCCTCAGCGGCACCTCGGCCGGCGGCGCCTCCTCGCTGGCGCACCTGGTCGGCGGCGTGACGCTGTTCGTCGCCGGCCTGTGGCAGTTCCGCGGCGGCGACCGCTTCAGCGGCACCGCGTTCACCACCCTGGGCGCCTTCTGGGCGACCTGGGCCGCGGCCGGCCCGGCCGGCAAGAACACCGCGGGCCTGTTCCTGCTGCTGTGGGCGCTGCTGGCGCTCACCCTGACCGCCGCCTCCTGGGGCGCCGGCCTGCTCACCCGCGCGGTCTACGGCCTGCTGACCGTCTCCCTGGTGCTCAGCGCCATCGGGGCGTTCGGCGACGCCTCCGGCTGGGGCAAGGTCGGCGGCTGGGTCGCCGCCGTGGCCGGCCTGGCCGCCTGGTACTCGGCCACCGCCGAGCTGACCGGCGGTCGCTGGGGCAAGGTCGCCCTGCCGGTCAAGTAGTCGGACCGCCGCACCACCGCACTGCCGCACCACCGCCCGTCCCGGAGCCCGGACGCCACCCCCACGGCGCCCGGGCTCCGGCATGTCCGCAGGTCAACTCCCGCTCGCGGTCGTTCACTTGACAGGGCTGACGGCCCTTCAGTTCTATAGTGCTAGGAACCTAGATAAATGAGGTTGCGGTGATCGAGTTCCACATCGAGCCCCGGTCCGGCGTCGCCCCCTACCTGCAACTGGTCCACCAGGTGCGGCAGGCCCTGCGCCTGGGCCTGCTGTCCGAGGGGGACCGGCTGCCCAAGGTCAAGGAGGTCGCGGCGAAGGTCGCGATCAACCCCAACACCGTGCTCAAGGCGTACCGCCAGCTGGAGAACGAAGGACTCGTCTCGCCCAGGCCCGGCGTCGGCACCTTCGTCAGCGGCACCCTCGGCACCCTCGCGGCAGCCGAACACGAGCCGCTGCGACGGGAGTTGGCCCGCTGGCTGGCCGCCGCCCGGGCCGCCGGACTGGACGAGGAGTCCATCGAGGCGCTGTTCCGCCAGACCGTCCGAAGTCCCACCGAAGAGGAGCGATGACCGCGATCGTCGAAACCCGGGCGCTGCACAAGCGCTACGGCCGCCGCCCGGCCCTCACCGACTGCACGCTGAGCGTCCCGGCCGGGAGCGTCGTCGGCCTGGTCGGCCCGAACGGCGCCGGGAAGTCCACCCTGCTGCAGCTCGCCTGCGGCCTGCTCACCCCGACCAGCGGCACCGTCGAGGTGTTCGGCGCCCCGCCCGGCCAGCTCGCCCGGGTCGGCTTCGTCGCCCAGGACACCCCGCTCTACCCGACGTTCACCGTCAGCGACCACCTGCGGATGGGCGCCCGGCTCAACCCCCGCTGGGACGCCGCCCTCGCCGAGCGCCGCGTCCGACAGGCCGGGCTCGACCCCGCCCAGAAGGCCGGCCGGCTCTCCGGCGGCCAGCGCGCCCAGCTCGCCCTCGCCCTGGCCGTCGCCAAACGACCCGAACTCCTGCTGCTGGACGAGCCGGTGGCCGCCCTCGACCCGCTGGCCCGGCGCGCCTTCCTGCAGGGCCTGATGGAGTTCGTCGCCGAGTCCGAACCGCAGCCCACCGTGGTGCTCTCCTCCCACCTGCTCTCCGACCTGGAACGGATCTGCGACCACCTGGTCGTGCTGGCCGACTCCCGGGTCCGCGCCGAGGGCGGCATCGACGACCTGCTCGCCACCCACTTCCGGCTCACCACCGCCCGCCGCGACGCCGACACCCTGCCCGCCGGGATGCGCGTCCTGCACGCCGAGCACACCGGACGCCAGAGCACCTTCACCGTCCGCGCCGCGGCCCCCGTCGACGACCCGTCCTGGGTGATGGAGCCGCTCGGCCTGGAGGACCTGGTCCTGCACTACATGTCCGACCCGTCCGAGTCCGCGCCCGCCGACCCCCGCCCCGTCCCGGAGCCGCAACGATGACCTGGCTGACCTGGCGCCAGCACCGCGCCCAGTTCCTCACCGCCGCCGCCCTCCTCGCCCTCGCCGCCGCCTACCTGCTGGTGGACGGCCTCCGGCTGCGCCACGAGATCCACGGCCTGCCCACCGACTGCGGCATCGACCGGTGCTTCGACCTGGAGCAGGTGATCACCGGCAGGCGCAACGCCTACCTCGCCGCCGGTGCCCTCGTGCTGCTCGCCCCCGCGCTGATCGGCGCGTTCTGGGGCGCCCCGCTGATCGCCCGCGAACTGGAGACCGGCACCCACCGGACGGTCTGGAACCAGAGCGTCCCCCGCGGCCGCTGGCTGGCCGCCAAGCTGCTGCTCACCACCGCCGCCGCGGTCCTCACCACCGGCCTGCTCAGCCTGCTGGTGACCTGGTACGCCGCCCCGTTCGACCGCTTCGACCACGACCGCTTCCAGCCGCTGCTGTTCGACCTCCGCGGCCTCGTCCCGCTCGGCTACGCCGCCTTCGCGGTCGCGCTCGGCGCCTGCACCGGCCTGTTCCTGCGCCGCACCCTCGCCGCGATGGCCGTCACGCTGGCCGTCTTCACCGCCGTCCAGGTCCTGGTGCCGCTGGCCGTCCGCCCGCACCTGCAGCAGCCCGTCCACGAACTGGTCGCCCTGGGCAAGGGGCCCACCCGCCACGGCTCGTTCGCCGGCTTCGACACCCCGGGCGGCCGCCTCGGCCCGGACTCCCGCATGATCGCCGTCCTCGACGTCCCCGACGGCTGGGTGCTCTCCGGCCACACCCCGCAGCCCGCGCGCGACGCCACCGGCCGCGTCCTCACCCTCGCCTCCCTGCCCTGCCCGAGCTCCGGCCCCCTCCCCCCGGACGGCTCCTGCGTGGCCCGGGCCGACCTGTACGTCGCCGTCGACTACCAGCCCGCCGACCGCTACTGGACCTTCCAACTCGCCGAGACCGGCCTCTACGCGGCCCTCGCCGCCGCCCTCGCCGCCCTCACCTCCTGGGGCCTGCGCCGCCGGCTCGGCTGACCGCGGGGTGGGCGGGAGCGGCGGCCGGACCGAGCCGCTCCGCTCCGACCGCCCCTCCCGTCCACCCCGCACCTCCCGCATTCCCCTGCCCCGTTCACCTCCGGTTGCTACTGTCTGCGTGCGGAGGGGGACGGATGGGTCACTGGCTGGTCGGTACGGAGTGCCTCGCCGCGTGCCGTTTCGCCCTCTCACCCCTGGTCGAGACGGTCGCCGCGGTCGGCATCCTCGCCGAGATCCGCCCCGAGCCCTGGCGCCGCCACTGGCTCGCCACCCACCAGCCCGCCTTCCGGGCCCACCTCGCGGCCGCCCCGCACTCCGCCGCCTGGCTCGCCGACCGCCGACCGTCCGACTGGCCCGCCGCCCTGCACCTGCCCGTCCCCGACCCGGACGCCGACCCCGGCCTGCTCGACCTCACCGCCACCGACCTGCCGCCCGCCCTCGCCGACCTCCTCGACTGGACGTGGCAGCACGTCGTCCGTCCCGAATGGCCCGCCCGCCTGCACGCCCTGCGCACCGACCTCACCGCCCGCCGCGAACGCGCCGCCCGCCACGGCTGGCCCGCCGCCCTCCCCCACCTCGGCCCGCAGCACCGCTGGCTCCCCGACGGCCGCCTCCGCCTCACCGCCCCCGACCTCCCCCCGCGCCCGGCGACCGAACTGCTCCTCGTCCCCACCAGCGCCCGCCACGGCTGGCTCCTCCCGGACGCGTCACACAGCCGCCTCGCCGTCGTCTACCCCGTCTCCGCCGCCCCCGTCCCCGGCCCGCGCACCCCGCCCGCCAGCCTGGGCCGGCTGCTCGGCAGCGCCCGCGCCGCCCTCCTGGCCGAGCTCGACCGCCCGCGCGACACCGCCCGACTGGCCGCCCGCACCGGCCTCAGCCCCGCCGCCGTCGACGACCACCTCACCGTCCTGCTCGACGCCCGCCTGGTCGCCGCCACCAGCACCGCGGGCCGCTACTACCGCACCGCCCTCGCCGAGGCCCTGCTCTCCGCCCAGCCCGGCTGACCGACCACCCTCCCGCGCCGCCGCCCTCAGCCCTGCCGCACCGCGCTGCGCTCCCGCTCCTCCACCACGTCCCGCGGCGCCCCGTCCGCCCGGCCGTCCCGCTGCCGCCACCCCGAGACCGCCGCCTGCACCAGGTACACCGTCAGCAGGATCACCACCGCCACCAGACCGTCCGCCCAGAAGTGGTTCGCCGTCACCACCACCACCCACACCGTCACCACCGGGTGCAGCACCATCAGCCACCGCCACGGCCCGCGCGCCACCGAGACCACCGCCACCGCCGTGATCACGCACCAGGCCACGTGCACCGAGGGCATCGCCGACAGCTGGTCCGCCACCACCCCCGCCACCGCGTTGCCGTACACCGACTGCCCGTACTGCTCCGCGAGGTCCACGAACCCGCTCCCCGGCAGCATCCGCGGCGGCGCCACCGGAACGAACTGGATCAGCAGGCACACCGCCGTCGTCGCCACCACCGTCGTCCGCACCCACGCGTACCGCGCCCGGTGCCGCAGGAACAGCCACATCAGCACCACCAGCATCACGCCGAAGTGCATCGTCGCGTAGTAGTAGTTCGCCCCCTGCACCAGCCACGGGTGCCCCACCACCGCCCGCTGCCAGGACGCCTCGTCCGGCAGCCCGAGATCCCCCTCCGTCCGGTGGATCCACTGCGCCCGCTCCAGCGCGTGGTCCGTCCCCATCAACGACAGGTGCCCCACCACCTGCCACAGCGCGAACAACGCCAGCAGCGTCCCCGCCTCCCGCAGCACGTCCGCCGCCGTCCCCGCCCGACGCCGCCGCACCTCCCCCGCGGCCCGCCGAGCCACCCCCCTCCTGACGGCGAACGCCGCAGCGTACAGCGCCGCGGAGGCACCGGCCGAGGTTTGCCACGTCAACGTCAGGTTCTGCATTCGCGCAGGCTACCCGCAGTGCCCCGGAAACGCGAGAAAGCCCCCTGACATCCCGTCAGGGGGCTTTCTCTGAAAGATTGTTCGGCGGCGTCCTACTCTCCCACAGGGTCCCCCCTGCAGTACCATCGGCGCTGTGAGGCTTAGCTTCCG
>NZ_BSSA01000021.1 GCF_030268885.1 Kitasatospora phosalacinea | reverse complement strand
CGACTCGTAGGACGGCTTGCACGCGCAGACACACATGGCGGCGATCATCGCGGACATCTCGACCGCGACGACCACCCCCAGCGATCACGCCACGCAGTTGATCAATTACCCCACACTTTCTGAGGCGCACCGGTCGGTGGCGGCCCCCGCCCACGGGCGGGGGCCGCCACCGGCTACCGGCCCTACCGGCGTTCGACCACCTCGACGGGCCCACCCGGGCGCCAGCTGCTGATCTCCAGGTGGTCGCCGACCACCTCGGTCAGCGCCGCGCCGGTGAGCTCCAGCCGGAACGCGTGGTACGGGCCGGGCGGCGGCTCGGGCAGCCCGGCCTCGTACGCCGCGATCTCCGCCGGGTCGGTCAACTCGACGGCCAGCAGGGAGAGTTTGGCGTCCCCGCCGGGCATGTCGGTGCCGGGCCCCGGGTTGGAGTGCAGCGCGCAGCGGCCGTCCCGCTTCAGGGTGGCGAGGACGTGGTGCCTGTGCGCCGTGAAACGGGCCCGGATCCGCGGGGCGAGGTCGGGGGCCTGCTGCTCGAACTCCTGCCAGGTCGTCATGGCGCGGAGTGCAGGCGGCGGCTCCGACGAAATCCCGGGCGCTGTCGGCGGTGCGTCCTACACTCGGCCGGATGGAGACCTACATCGCCTTCCTGCGGGCGGTCAACGTCGGCGGCCGCACCGTGAAGATGGATCGGCTGCGGGAGCTGTTCACCGGCCTCGGGCTGGAGGCGGTGCGGACGTACATCCAGAGCGGGAACGTGTTCTTCCGCACCGCGGAGACCGACCGGGCGGCGCTGACGGCCCGGATCGAGGCCGGGCTGGAGGCCGGGCTCGGGTACCCGGTGCCGGTGCTGCTGCGGACGGTCGAGGAGGTCGAGGCGCTGCTCGCGCTGGACCCGTTCGCGGCGGTGGAGCCCGCCGAGGACAAGCGGCTGTGCGTGCTGTTCCTCTCCGAGCCGCTGCCGGAGGAGGTCCGCTCCGGGCTGCCGGTCGCCTCGCCGAAGGGCGACTGGGAGATGATCGGCGCCACCGCGGACGCGGCGTTCGTGGTGATGTACGTGCGCAACGGCCGGTTGAACGGCAACCCGGCCACCGCCTTCCCCAAGTCCTACCGGGGGCACGCCACTTCGCGCTTCTTCCACACCACCGGGAAGATCGTCGCGGCGGCCCGCAAGGGCTGAGGGAGGGGTGCGGGAGAGGCTCTCAACTGCCTTCGCTGCGGGCCGATTCGGCGAGCCGTTCGGCCAACGCCAGGACCAGGGTCCGGAGTTCGGCGGGGTGGACGACGGTGAACGGACGGTCGAGGGCGGCCAACGCGCCCGGCACCCAGTCGAGTTCGGCGACCCGCAGTTCGACGTCCGACCAGCCCGCGGCGTCCGGCTCCGCGACCAGGGCCAGACCGGCCGGGAAGTGCGCGCGGATCCGGGCGGCGTCGGCCCGGACCCGCAGCCGGACGTGGTGGCGGTGCGGGGCGGTGGCCAGGGCGTGCAGCACGCGTTCGGCCGGGGGCGGGCCGGGCGGCGGGGCGAAGGTGCCGGGCAGCGGGCGGGGCGCGGCCAGCCGGTCGAGCCGGAACAGGCGCTCGGCGTCGGCGCCGGTGTCCCGGCCGGGCAGGTACCAGCGGCCCGCGTGCAGCACCAACCCGTGCGGCTGGACGGTCCGTTCACCGCTGCGGCCGTCCGCGGAGGTGTAGCGGAAGGCGAGCGGACGGCGGTGGCGCACCGCGTCGGCGACGGTCAGCAGCGCCTCCGGGTCGGGGGCGGTGGTGGTGGCCGCGGTGGGTGCTGCGGGTGCGGGCCGGACGGTGAAGGCCAGCGCCTCGCGCAGGGCGTCCAGGCGGTGGGCGAGGCGGCGGGGCAGCACCCGGCGGATCTTCGCGGCGGCCGTCCCACCCGCCGCGGCGGGGGCGGCGGACAGCCCGGCCCGCTCCGCGGCGGCCAGGCCGAACAGGACGGCCAGCGCCTCCTCGTCGGTGAGCATCAGCGGCGGCATCCGGTGCCCGGGCGCGAGCCGGTAGCCGCCGTAGCGGCCGCGCACCGACTCCACCGGCAGGTCGAGGTCGACCAGCTGGGCGACGTACCGGCGCACGGTGCGCTCGTCCACCTCCAGCCGTCCGGCCAGCTCCGCGACGGTGCGGACGCCGCCGGACTGCAGCAGTTCCAGCAGGGTGAGGACGCGGGCCAGGGGGCGGGTCATGCCGTCCATCCTCCCTCCGGAAGCGGGCGGATTCCGCCCGGTATCCCCTCTAGCCTCGGGCCGACCGCACCGGAACACCACACGGGAGCCCCCGCATGCACCTCGTCTCCGTCCGTCTGATCACCGCCGACGTCGACCGCCTGGTCGCGTTCTACGAGCGGGCCACCGGCCTGACCGCCGTCCGGGCCACCCCGGACTTCGCCGAACTGCGCACCCCGGGAGGCACGTTGGCGATCGGCAGCACCCGCACCGTGCCGCTGTTCGCGCCGGGCTCGGCCGAGCCGGCCGCGAACCGCAGTGCGATCGTCGAGTTCCTGGTCGAGGACGTCGACCTGCTGCACCGCCGACTCGCCGACGGCGGCGCGGAGTTCGTCAGCGGGCCGGCGACCCTCCCGTGGGGCAACCGCTCGCTGCTGCTCCGCGACCCGGACGGTACCCTGGTCAACTTCTTCACGCCGGTGACCCCGGAGGCCCGGGCCAGGCAGGGGCTCTGACGGCGGGTCAGCCGCGGGCGGGGCCGTCCTGCTGCTGGAGGGTGCGCAGCCACACCAGCAGCAGGGCGGTCTCCGCCTCGCCCAGCGGGCCGGTCCGCTGCCTCAGCTGGGCCTCCAGCTGGCGGGCGGCCCCGGCGAGCCGGTCCTCCTCGGGGGCGGCCGCGGCGGCCGACTCGTCCAGGCAGGAGGCGAAGACCGCGTCCCGGACCCGGGTCGGCAGGGCCGGGTCGGCGAAGCGCTCCGGCTGGGAGAGCAGGCTGAGGGTGACGCCGACGTTGGCCGCCAGGATCGCCTGCGCGGCCTCCTCGGCGGGGATCCGCAGCGCGCCGACCGCCGCGCACCGCTCCAGGGTCCGCTTGAGCAGCTCGAAGATCCGGGCGGCGGTCTCCGGCACCTCGGGCAGCACGGGGGAGAACATCAGCCGGTACAGCGCCCGGTTGGAGAGCGCGAAGTCCACGTGGTCGTCCCAGCCCGCGCGCAGGTCGGCGACCGGGTCGGCGGTGACGGCGAGGCCCTGCTTGCGACCGATGTAGCGCTCGAAGCCGTGCGCGACCAGCGCGGTCAGCAGGCCGTTCTTGTCGCCGAACAGGCGGTACAGGACGGGCTGCTTGACGCCGACGGCCTCGCACACGGCGCGGGTCGAGACGTCGTTGTCGGGGGACTCCGCGAGCAGGTCCTCGGCGGCTTCGAGCATCCGGGAGCGCAGGTCGCCCGTCCCCCGGGGGGTGCTGCCGGTGGCGTCGCTCATGCCTGTTCCCTGCCCGTTCCTCGGTCCCGCGCTGCCCGGCCAGCGTAGTGGAGGCCGGTGCCGCCCCGACCCGGCGCCGCTGTGCGGGGCGGGGCGGCGTCGCCGCTGCTCGGCGGAGCTACTCGGCGGGTGCGGCGTCGGTCCCGTTGATCATGGCGGCGGTCAGGACGTGGCCGCCGATGCCCCAGCCGCCGTCGGCGACCTCCTCGACCAGGACCATGGTGTTCTGCCGGGCGCGCTCGCCGTAGACCTCGGCGTACAGGTCGGTGGTGCGGTCGACGATCAGCTGCTTCTGGGCCGGGGTCAGGGTGTCGGCGGGAACCTTGAAGTTGGCGAAGGGCACGGTGTTCTCCTCGGGACGGGTGGAGCGGGAGCGGAACGGGGGTGGAACAGGGGTGGGGCGGGGGGAGCGGCGGGGGAGCCGGGTCAGACGATGCCGCCGTTGCTGCGGATGTTCTGGCCGTTGATCCAGCGGCCGGCCGGGCCCGCCAGGAAGGCGGCGAGTTCGGCGATGTCCTCGGGGGTGCCGAGGCGTTCCAGCGGGGACTGGGCGGCCAGCCGGTCGACGGCGTCCTGGTCCTTGCCCTCCAGGAACAGCGGGGTGGCGGTGGGGCCGGGGGCGATGGTGTTCACGGTGACGTCCCGGCCGCGCAGTTCGCGGGCCAGCACCAGGGTCAGCGCCTCGACCGCGCCCTTGCTGGCCGCGTAGGCGCCGTAGGTCGGGAACTGGAGTCCGACCACCGAGGTGGAGAAGTTGATCAGTGCCCCGCCCCGGCGCAGCCGCCGGGCGGCCTGCTGGGCGACCACGAAGGTGCCGCGGACGTTGACCCGCTGCACCTCGTCGAAGTCGGCCAGGTCGAGTTCGGCGACGGGTGCCAGGCGCATGACGCCCGCGGTGTGGACGACCACGTCCAGCCCGCCGAACTCGGCCTCGACCCGGTCGAACGCGGCGGCCGCCTCCCGTTCGTCCGCGACGTCGCCGCCGACCGCCAGCGCCCGGCCGCCGTTGCCGACGACCTCCGCGACCAGGGCCTCGGCCCGGTCCCGGTGACCGGAGTAGTGGACGGCCACGGGGTACCCGGCGGCGGCGAGCTGCCGGACGACGGCGCGGCCGATGCCGCCGGAGCCGCCGGTGACCAGGGCGACCCGGGGCTGTGCGTCGGTGACGGACATGGCGGAACCTCTTTCGTTTCGACGATCTCGCGCTGTCGTTATCAACGATAACAGAGGATTGGATCGTTGATACGAATCTGCTGTTATCGGCGAAACGGAGGTGTTGGGCGGCGGTTCACCAGGCCCCGCTGATCGGCCCCCGCTCGCCGTCCGCCGCGCCCCGGTCGCCACCCGCCGCGCCCAGTTCGGCCGCGATCCGGTCCAGCAGGGGGAGGGCGCGGGCCAGCAGGAGCTGCTCGGACTCGTCCAGGCTCCCGCCGACCGCGCGGGCGAGCAGGCCGATCCGCTGCTGCCGGTCGGCCTCGATCGCGTGCCGGCCCTGCGGAGTCAGGGCCAGCACCTTCTTGCGGGCGTCGTCCGGGTGCGGCCCGGCGGTCAGGTGCCCGGCCTCGGTGAGCTCCTTGACCGTGGCGGCCATGGTCTGGTGGCGCACGCCGCGGCTGGCGGCGAGTTCCGCGGTGGTCATCGGGCCCTGCCGGTCGAGCAGGTCCAGCACCGTCGCCGGGATGGGGGCGAGCTGGTCGAAGGGGCGACCGGCACGGACCAGGCCGCTGACCGCCGTCCGCAGGGCGGCCGCCAGCTGCTCGGCCGCGGGCGGTTCGGCGGGCGGCTCGGTGGGCGGCTCGGGGGAGGGGTGCGTCATGGGGTCACGCTACCAGTTGCACAGTTCCAGCTGTACAGTCCAGACTGCACAGTCTCACCTGTACATCTCCCCAGACCGCTGGAAGGACCCCCGATGCAGCTGACCAAGCACGCCCACGCCTGCGTGACGCTCACCAAGGACGGCACCCGGATCGCCGTCGACCCCGGCACCTTCACGCCCGACGCCGCGCAGGTGGTGGCCGGGGCGTCGGCGGTGCTGATCACCCACGAGCACGTCGACCACTTCGACGAGGAGCTGATCGCCGCCGCCCTGGAGGCCCGGCCCGAGCTGCGGGTCTACGGCCCGGAGCCGGTGGTCGGGCGCTGGACCGCGGCCCGGCGCGGGCAGGTGACGGCCGTCGCCGCCGGGGACGCGTTCGCCGTCGAGGGCTTCGAGGTGACCGTCCACGGCGACCTGCACGCCGCCGTCCACCGCGACGTCCCGCGGGTCGCCAACGTCGGCTACCTGGTCGACGGGCGGGTCTACCACCCGGGCGACGCCTACCACGTGCCGGACGCCCCGGTCGGCACGCTGCTGCTGCCCGCCGCCGGGCCGTGGACCAGGACCGGCGAGGCCGTCGACTACGTCCGGGAGGTCGCGCCCGGGCGGCTGGTGCAGATCCACGAGGCGATGCTCAGCGAGATCGGCCAGCTGTCGATGGCCCGCGTCCTGAGCCCTGCGATGCTCACCGACGTCCCGCTGGAGATCGTGCCGCCCGGCGACAGCGTCGAGGTGTGAAGCACGCGGGCCCGGGCCCCGGCGGGTCAGTGCGGGTAGGGGAGGGCCGGGCGCCGCCGGGGCAGCTCCTCGCGGAAGTCGGCGATCACGGAGGCGATCTCGCGGGTCGTGGTGGTGCCCTCCAGCCGGTCCAGGTAGAGGTGGCGGGCGGCGAGCGCCTCGACCGTGACGCCGAAGTACAGCGTCATCAGCGGGTTGACGAACAGGGTGCTGTCGCCGGTGCGTTCGCCGAGGCGGACGTCGCCGAACCCGCCGCGCAGCGCCGCCGCGACCGAGCCGTGGACGATGCTGGCGCGTTCCGGGCACTCGTCCCGGGCGTGAGCGACGGCGTCCAGGTAGAGCGCGGCCCCGTCGGAGTCGGCGGGGACGGAGAAGGCGCCGAGGTAGCCGCCCGCGCGCTGCAGGGCGGCGAGGTTCTCCAGCACCAGGCCGTGGCTGACGCCGTGGTGGGCGTCCACGCCGAACCCGAGGCAGGCCACCAGGCGCTGCGGCACGTTCCGCAGTCCGGCGACCGCGGCCAGCGAGGCCATGTCCTCCTCGGGGGTGCCGAGCCCGGCCTCGTCGCCGCGCATCAGGATGTCGGTGCCGCCGTCGACCAGCAGGACCGCGTCCACGCCGAGCCGCCGCACCAGCGCCCGGTACGCGGCCCGCAGCGGCTTCACCCCCACCGAGGCGAACGACCAGACGGTGTCCGGCAGTTGGTGGTCGCGCAGCCAGCGGGCCAGCGAGAGCTCGGGGAACCCGGTTCCGGCGGCGCGGGTGTCGGACGTGATCCGGGCCAGGTGCGGGCCCTCCCAGGCGCTGCCGTCCAGGCCGTGGTGGTGGGTGAACGACAGGTTCGCCAGGTGCACCTCGCGTCCCGCGGCCCGCAGCGCGAGCGCGATCGGCAGCCCCGCGTACACGTCGTGGCCGCCGCCCGCACCGGCGACCAGGACGCGTTCCGCGGTCAGCAGCCGCGCGAGCAGGGGAGGTTGCAGCAGACTCGTCACCGGCGGAAGGTACCAGGCACCCCGCACGGCAGGTGCGGGCCGCCCGGGCCCGACCGGCTCGACCGGTCCGACCGGTCCGGGCGGGTCAGTGGGAGAGGACGTCCTTCAGCGCGTCCGGCGTGCGGCCGATCACGGTGTAGCCGTCGTCCGCGGTGATGATCGGCCGCTGGATCAGCTTCGGGTGCGCGGCCATCGCCTCCACCCAGCGCGCCCGGTCGGCCTCCGTCCGGCCCCAGGAGCGCAGCTCCAGCTCCTTGGCCACGGCCTCGTCCAGACGCGCCACGTCCCACGGCTCCAGGCCCAACCGGCCCAGCACCTCGGTGAGTTCGGCGGCCGTCGGCGGCTCGTCCAGGTAGCGGCGGACGGTGTACTCCACGCCCGCCGCGTCCAGCTCGCCGAGGGCGGTGCGGCACTTGCTGCACTGCGGGTTGATCCAGATCTCCATGGCCGCCCAGCCTACCCAGCCACCGCCCGCCGACCCGCGCCGTTCCGACCCGCGCCGCGCCGTTCCGCGCCGCGCAGCAGGAGGGGCACCCCGGCGCTCGCCCGGCCGTCGCGGGGGCGGAAGGCGATTGCCTCGGCGCCCGGCTCGCCCGCCTCCGCCCGGCTCGCCCGCCCGGAGGCCGCCACCGCGCTGCCCGCCCTGCTGCGGCGCTTCCCGGACCTCGCCCCCGCCGGCCCGGCCGAGCGCCGCGAACGGCTGGTCCTGCGCGGCCACCGGACCTTCCCGGTCCGCCCGGGCCCGCCCGTGCGGTGACGCGGCTCACGGCACCTCCCGCGCCCGGCCGGAACGGGTCGAAGGTCCCCGACCGTCGGGACCTTCGTGGGCGGTGACCGGGCCGGGTCGCACGCGAGGATGGAGGAGTGCCGTACCCGCACCGGCCGCCGAGGAGGCCAGCATGACCGCGCCGCCCGCGCCCGCCGCCCGCACCCGCCACCGCCACCGCCCGCAGCCCGCCGGGCACCACCGGCCCGGCCCCGCCCACGGCCCCGCCCCGGCGGGTCCGTCCGGGAGCGCCGGCTCGTCCAGGGCCGCCGGGGCCCGCTGGGAGGCGGCGATGGCCCGGGCGTTGCGCACGCCCACCTGGGTGCGGCTGCTGCCGGTGCTGCTGCTGGTCGCCGACCTGGTCGTGGAGTGGGCCGTCCCCGGCTCCGTCGCCGCGGGCTTCCTGCTGACCGTGATCCCGGTGGTGGTCGCCTTCAGCGGCGGCCCCGCGCTGGTCGCCACCGCCACCTGCGTCACCGTCGCCCTGCAGACGCTGCTCGCGCTGCGGGTCGGCCACCTCACCGAGCAGCACCACCTGTGGACGTACCTGGCCACCGCACTGGCCGGCACGGTGGGCGCCGGGCTGGCCTGGCAGCGCCGCCGCCAGGCCCGCGACCTGGTCCGGGTCCGCGCCGTCGCCGACACCCTCCAGCACACCGTGCTGCGCCCCGTCCCCGCCCGCGCCGGGGGCCTGCGCACCGCGGGCCTCTACCACCCCGCGCAGGCGGACGTCGGCATCGGCGGCGACCTGTACGAGGTGTGCGAGACGGAGTACGGCACCCGGATCCTGCTCGGCGACGTCCGCGGCAAGGGGCTGGACGCCGTGCGCACCGTCGCCGACGTGATCGGCGCGTTCCGGGTCGCCGCCCACGAGACCGCCGAGCTCGGCGAGCTCGCCGACAAGCTCGACCGGCACGTGCGCCGCGGCGCCGAACAGGACGGCGACCGCGAGCTGTTCGTCACCGCCGTGCTGCTCCAGCACCGTCCCGGCGCCGACGAGATCGACCTGGTCAACCGGGGGCACCTCGCCCCGCTCCTGCTCGCCCCCGGCAGCGCCGGCACCGTCCCGTGCGCCGACGACCTGCCGCTCGGCCTCGGCCACCTCGCCCCCGGCCCCGCCGAACCGCCCGCCAGCGTCCCGCTGCCGCCCGGCCGCACCCTGGTCCTGCACACCGACGGCCTCACCGAGGCCCGCGACCGCACCGGCGCCTTCTACCCGCTCGCGGCCCGCCTCACCACCCTGCCCGCCACCGACCCGGACGCCGTCGTCGCCTTCCTCGACCACGACGTCCGCCGCCACGCCGGTTCCCTGACCGACGACGTGGCGGTGCTCGCCTTCGCCACCACCTGAGCCACCACCTGAGTCCCGGAGCCCTCCGCCCCGGCCGGGCCCCGCGCGGCCCGCGCGGGCCGCCTAGGAGCCGTTGGTCACCGAGTTCTGGATCGCGCCCACCGTCAACTGGTGGTCGGCCAGCACCTGGTCGTAGGTGCCGTCGGCGATCAGCCGGTTCATCGCCCGCATCAGCACGTCCCGCAGCTGCGCGTCGTCCTTGCGCAGCGCGATCCCGAACGGCCGGGGCTGCAACTGCGGGCCGCCGATCTCGAAGGCGTTGCCGTTGTCGACGGTCTGCACCGCGTACGTGGCCTTCGGGTAGTCGGTGATGTACGCGTCCGCCGGGCCCTTGAGGTTCTGGATGGCGGCGTTGTCGCTGTCGGTCTCCAGCAGGGTCAGCGCGCCCTTGCCGTTGTGCTCGCAGGCGGCCTTCTGCTTGGTCACCAGGTCGTCGTGGGTGGTGCCCTTCTTGACCGTGACGGCGTGCCCGCACAGGTGGTCGATGTCGGTGATGCCCTTGGGGTTGCCCCGGTCGACGGCGATGCCGATGCCCGCCATGAAGTAGTCCACGAAGTCCACGCCCGGGTTGACCTGGGCGCCGTTCTTGTCGAGGCCCTCCTCGCGCTCCCGGGTGTCGGTGATCCCGGACATCGCGATGTCGTACTTGCCCTCCAGCAGCCCCGGCAGCACGTTCGCGAACGGCCCGGCGTCCTGGAACTCCACCCGGACGCCCAGCAGCGCCCCCAGCTTCTCCGCCAGGTGCGGGTCCAGGCCGTCCGGCTCGTTGCGGTCGTTGCGGTACACCACCGGCGCGGCCGTGAACGAGGACCCCACGGTCAGCACCCCGGACTTGCGCACCCGCTCCGGCAGCAAGGAGCGCAGGTTCGCCTCCTGGTCCGAGGACCCGTCGATCCCGACGATCCCGCACCCGCTCACCAGGAGCATCCCGCCCACGACAGCGGCGAGCGCGGCGCGCCCCCGCCCGTCCATCCGAACCATGTCGTCTCTCCCCGTGGTCGACGCGGAACACGACAAGCCCAGGGACGACGGACGGTACGGCGGCACGACCACACGGAACGTGGCATGGCGATACCGAGGAAGACCCCTCGGCCGGCCGCCGTTCCGGCTAGATCGCCCCGAACTATAGCCAGCATGGTCACGACAGCCTAACGCCACCCTCCAACTACGGTCCGTCAGTCGACCCGTGACGTCCGATCAGCCCGGATCGGCCCCGATTCGTCCGCACGCCCCGGCGGGAGGCCCGCCGCGCGGGCGCCGGTTCAGGACCAGGCGGGGTCCTCGAAGGTCGGCACGGTGTCCGGGCCGCCGTCCCTGCCGGTCGGCAGCGGGCTGGGGGCGGGGCCGAAGGGGGCGGTGCTGCCGGGGTCCTCCACCCAGGCGTCGGCGACCACGGTGACGTTGCCGACGGCGCCGACGGTGACGGTCACGCCGGTGCCGTCGGGGGCGGCGGCGGAGGCCTCGTCGGGGGAGTCGGCGGGGTGCAGGGTGTAGCCGCGGCCCTTCCAGTACGCCCGGACCTGCTCCAGCAGCCGGGGCTGGTTGGCGGCCGAGACCTTGGTCAACACGTAGCGCCGGAGCGTGAGTTGGGCGGTCCCGTCGTTGTCGCGGGCGGCGTTCTCGTGCGGGACGGCGCGGAACGCGTCGTCCGCCCAGCGCACGGCGGGGGTCAGGGCGCCGGTGGTGCCCTCGACCAGGTCCTGCAGCCGGGCACGGGCGGTGTCCAGCGCGACGACCCGCCGCGCGGCCGCCCCGCCGGAGCCGCCGGAGTCGCAGCCCACCGCGCCCGACCCCAGCACCAGCACCAGCGCCGCCACCCCGCCCGCCACCCGCAGCCTCATCCCGAACTCCCTCTCCGTCCGCTCCCCGACCCTAGACCGACCAGAACGGGTCCTGCCGCCGCGGCATGGTGTCCATCGACCCCTCGGGCCCGATCGGGACGGTGCTGGCACCGCCGAACGGGTACGAGGTGCCGGGCGCGGCCAGCCCGTCGACGCGGGCGAGCAGCGTCCCGTTCCCGGCGAAGCCGATCCTGAACTCGGCCGTCCCGTGAGGGGACTTGGCGCGCAGGACGGGCAGCACCGGATCGTCCTCGCCGTCCACCGCCCAGCCGCGTTCGTGCCAGGCGCGGGCGAGTTGGGCGAGCAGCTCGGGGTAGCGGTGCTCGGCGACCCGGGTGAGCAGGTAGCGCCGCTTCTCCAGGTGCGCGGTGCCGTCCGGCTCGCGGGTGAAGGCGTGCTCGTGGGCGACGGCGACGTACGGGCCGTCGGCCCAGTGCACCGCGGGCGTGAGCGCGGCGGGGGCGGAGTCCAGCAGTTCGTCCACCGCGGCGCGGGCCGCGAGCAGTTCGGGCGCCAGCTCGTCGTTCATCGGTACTCCTGTCCGGACACCCGGTCGCCGTGGCCGGAGACGATCAGGGCCATGTTGCGCAGTGAGTGACCGTCCCGGCCGTCGCCCTGGTTCCAGTAGTCGGAGTGCGACGCGAAGCCGAGCGGTCCGTCCGCGACGTCGAAGCGGTGCGCCCCGAACCCGCTGCTCGCCGGGTCCTGGCCGAACCACAGCTCGTGGGAGTCGCCGTGCCCGGCGATCCTGTCGCCGAGGAAGCCGCCCGCCACCGCCCCGAGCGGACCGGCCAGCACGCCGCCGATCCCCGCGCCGATGCCGATGCCCTTGGCCTCCTCGTGGCTGGGCAGGTGCGAGACCGGGTCGTGCTCGGCGGCGCCGACCCAGACGTGGTCCGCGCCGACGCCCAGCTGGGAGGCCCGCTGGGCGCCGGTGCCGGGGGAGCCGACCAGGATGACGTCGTCCGCGGGGATGCCGCCGGGGCGCTGCGCGGCCTGGCCGACGGTGAACGAGCCGTACGAGTGCCCGAGCGCGGTCAGGTGGGCCGGCGCCCCCTCGTGCGAGGCGCGCAGGCCCTGCAGGAAGCCCTGGTAGGCCGCGCCGCCCTGCTGGGCGCGCTCGTCCCCGGCCACCGCGAACATGTCGGGGGCGACGCCCTTGATCTGCGGGGTGTCGTAGCCCAGCCAGGCGATCGAGGCGGTGGAGCGGCTCGGGTCGAGGTCGTGCGCGGACTGCCACAGGGTGCGGGCCCGGTCGGCGTCGCCGCCCCCCATGTTCTTGACCTCGGTGTTGAGTCCGGGCACGTACGCGACCACGTCGTCCGCGGTGTCCGGGTTGCCGTAGGCGATGGCGGCCCGGCCCTGGCCCTGGTCGCCGATCAGCATCAGGTAGGCGGGCGGCTGCTTGCCCTGGTCCTCGCGCAGGCGGCCCTGGATCGCCCGGAAGCCCTCCAGCTTCTTCCGGTCCCACTCGGAGAGGTCCTGGCGGGAGGAGAGGTCGGTGACCATCCGGTCCAGGACGATCCGGTTGGCCTGGTCGCGGGCGGGCGTCGGCATGCCGTCGCGGTTGCCGAGCTCGGCGGGGTACGCCCGGAGCAGGCGCTGCTGCTCGTCCGGCGGCAGGGCCTTCCACCAGGAGTTGACCTCGGTCGGCGGGGCGTCCGGGCCGGGCATGCCCGCGCGGACCAGGTCCTCGGTGCCGCCGGAGAGGCCGAGTGCGCCGAGGACGGCGCTGTTGAGCCGCATCGCGGCGGTGCCGGGGTCGAGCCCGGCACCGGTACGGGCGTCGTCGGTGTACCGGCGCAGGCGCTGCGCGGTGACCTGGTCGGCGTGCGCGGCCTCGGCGAGGGCGTCGGCGATCCGGTCGCGCAGCTCGGTGCCCTGCCGGGCGCGGTCGGGCGCGTCGGGGTCGTGGCGTTCGGCGGCGCCGGGCGGCGGCCAGGAGACCCCGCCGTCGTCGGCGACGGTGAAGCCGTGCGCGTCCGCGTTGGCGAGCGCGGCCCGGAGCTTGGAGCGGGCCAGCAGGAACGCCTCGGCGCCCTCGCGCAGGACGGGGGCGATCCGGGCCAGTTCCAGGTGCGCGGCGGTGAGCCTGCCGGTGGTGCGGGCCAGCGACTCCCGGGCGCGGTCGGCCGCGGTGCCGCTCCAGCCGGAGGCGCTCACCCGCCCGTCGACGCCGCTGCGCCAGGTGTCGGCGTGCCCGGCGAAGGCGGCGGCCAGTGCGGCGTACGCCTCGGCGGCGGTGAACAGCCGGTTCGGGTCGGCGTCGCGCAGGGTGGGGACGTCCATGCTCACCGCCCCGTCAGGCCGGCGGCGGCGTCCTGCTCGGCGCGGCGGTAGTTGGCCGCGGTCTGCCGCAGGTTGTCGCCCTGCCGGTCCATCTCGGCGGAGAGGCCGTCCAGCAGCCGCTTCCACTCGTCGGTGCAGGAGTCCAGTTCGCTGCCGGTGCTCCAGCCGCGTAACCCGGACTCGGCCTCGTCGGAGGCGCCCAGGACGCGGGACGTCCCGCCCGGCACCTGCTCGGCGACGGCGCCCGCGGTCTGCGCGGCCCCGTCCAACTCGTCCGGCTCCACCCGGAACCCGCCGCTTCCCCCGCTGCCGCCGTCCGGCCCCACGCTCAGCACGCCATCCCCCACCACCGGTGTCGGTCCGACCACTTGAGCGCGCCATGCTAGCGAACGCACCGGCCGCGGCCACCCGGGTTCACCACATTCGCACCCGCTTCCGCCCGCCCGTCGCCTGCCCGTCCCTTTGACGCCGCCTTACCGGACCCGGCACTCCGCGCCCCGGGCCACCCGGTCCCCGCAGCAGGCGGAGTGACGGTGCGTCAGCTCGGCCGGGCCACCCGTGGACCGCGGCCGCGGGAGCACCGCGTGGAGCCCGCCGGCGCCGGACGGCGCTCCGTCCCGGCGGCCGTGCTGCTCGCCGTCCCGGCCGGCCGTTCGGCGACCGTCGGCCTCCGGGAGGGCGACGGACCGTCCTTCGGCGGGCACTGCCGCCCGGTGTTCCCGTCCGGCGTCGGCCGAGGCCGCGTCAGCTCGCCCCGGACAGCGACGGGGACGGGACGGGCGCGGCCGCGGGCGCCGGTGCGGCGGGCCGCAGCAGCAGGGCGACCAGGACGGCGGCGACGGCCAGCGCCGCCGAGCCGCAGCGCAGGGCGAGGTGCAGGGCGTCGACGAACGAGGCGTCCACCGCGGCCGGGACGGGTCCGGCTGCGGGCCCGGTTGCGGTACCGGCGGCGGGGGCGTGGCCGGTGAGCGCGGCGACCGCGTGCGGCACCCCGTCGACGGGCAGTCCCTGCCGTTGCAGGGCGGCGGTGAGGTTGCCGGTCAGCCGGTCGGTCAGGACGGCGCCGAGCACCGCGATGCCGAGCACGCCGCCGAGTTCGCGCAGCGTGTTGACGGTGGCGGAGGCCATCCCGGTCTGCGCCGGGGCGACCCGCTGCAGCACCGCGATCGACACCGGCGTGAAGGTCAGCCCCATGCCGGAGCCGAGCAGCACCAGCGTCCACAGGTACGACCAGTAGTGGGCCTGCCCGGAGTACAGCGACAGCCCGCCCAGGCCGACCGCGCACAGCGCGATGCCCAGCACCAGCGGCAGCCGCGCCCCGTGCCGGGCGGTCAGCCGACCGGACAGCGGCGCCGCGACCACGATCACGGCGCTCGTCGGCAGCCCCGCGTACCCGGCGTCGGTCGGCGCCCAGCGCATCACGCCCTGCAGCATCAGCGGCAGGAAGAACATCGCGCCGAACACCCCGAAGCTCACCACCAGCCCGCTCAGCAGCGCCCCCGCCAGCACCCGGTCGCGGAACAGCCGCAGCTCCACCATCGGTTCGGCGGACCGCAGTTCGACCACCACGAAGAGCGCCAGCAGCACCGCCGCGGCCGCCCCGCAGGCCAGCACCCGGGCGTCCGTCCAGCCCCGGCCCGGGCCCTCGACCAGCCCGTACACCAGCGCGCCCAGCCCGCCCGCGGACAGCAGCAGGCCCGGCAGGTCCACCCGCCGCTCGCGCGGCGCGACCTCCGGCAGCACCCGGTACGCCAGCACCAGGCCGACCAGCCCGACCGGGACGTTGATCCAGAACACGCTGGCCCAGCCGAACGCGTCCACCATCGGGCCGCCGAGCACCGGCCCGACCGACAGGCCCAGCGCCGAGACGCCCGACCACAGGCCGATCGCCCGGGCCCGCTCCTTCTCGTCGGTGAACACCTGCCGCAGGATCGCCAGGCTGCCCGGCGTCAGCAGCGCCGCGCCCACGCCCTGCAGCATCCGGGCCGCGACCAGCGCGCCGGTGCCGCCCGCGAGCGCGGCCGCCGCCGAACCCAGGGTGAACAGCGCCAGGCCGATCCGGTAGACCCGGGTGCGGCCGTGGCGGTCGCCGAGGGTGCCGCCGGTGAGCAGCAGGGCCGCGTAGACCAGGCTGTAGCCCTCGGCGACCCACTGCAGTCCGCTGATGCCCGCGTCCAGGTCGCGGCCGATCCGGGGCAGGGCGATGGTGACGATGACGTTGTCGAGCATCGCCATGAACATCGTGAGACAGAGCGTGGTCAGCGCCTGCCACTTGCGCCGGTCGTTCCTGGTGTCCACCGTTCCCCCTCGGGGCGCGCCGAGCAGCCCCTAACAGTGTTAGGGGCTGCGATTGCGCACCCAGCATCGCCCTAACAGTGTTAGATTGCAAGCGCGAACCGCCCCGCCGCCCCCAGGAGCACCCGTGGCCCAGCCCCCCGCGCGCACCCTCACCCGCGAGTGCATCGCCACCGCCGCCCTGCGCGTCCTCGAACGCGAGGGCCTGGCCGGACTCTCCATGCGCAAGGTCGCCGCCGAGGTCGGCGCCCAGGCCGCCTCGCTCTACTGGCACGTCCGCAACAAGGAGGAGATCCTCGACCTGCTGGGCGACGCGATCATCGCCGACGCCGAGGTCCCGCCCCGCACCGGCGACTGGCGCGAGCAGTACCTGGAGTACGGCCGCCGCTACCGCGCCCTGCTGCTCGCCAAGCGCGACGCGGCCAAGGTCGTCGCCGGACGCCTCTCCACCGGCCCCCGCGTCCTGGCCGTCCTGGAGGACCAGCTCGACCGCCTGCGCGAGGCCGGCTTCACCGACGCCGACGCCGCGATGGCCTCCTACCTGCTCTCCGCCTACGTCCAGGGCTTCGTCCTGCAGGAGCAGTCCCCGCTCTCCGCCACCGAGGCCGCCGGCGCGGGCCGCGGCCAGGCCGCCCGCGAGGCGGGCGACGTCTTCCGCGCCCTCCCCGCCGAGGACTACCCCAACCTCGTCGCCCTCGCCGACGACCTCACCGACCCCGACATGGACACCCGCTTCGAGTTCGGCCTCCAACGCATCGCCGACGGCCTGGCGGCCCTGCTCACGTGAGGGCGCGTATCCAGGGGCCCGGGGAACGGCGGGCAGGGGCCCGGGGAACGGCGGGTCCGAGCTGCTGGCGGCCGGAGCCCATCGGAGGTCCGTGCTGCTTCGGGCCGCCTGAACAGAACCCGAAGCCACCGCACGCACCGGCAGTGAACCCGCAGCAGCCCCGGGCCCGCCGTTCCCCGGGCCCCTGGATTACGCCCCCAGGTACGGGCTGTACAGCGCCGACAGGAACCGCGTCGCGAGCTGGTCGCGCAGTCGCGGCGGCAGCGCGTCGAGCAGCCGGTTGACGCCCGCCATGCGGGTGGCGGCCTCGGGGGAGAGGTCGAGCCCGGTGGCCGGGAGCAGGGCGGCGAAGGTCGCGTCGTCCAGGGCGGTGAGGTCGAGCCCGTCGAGCAGGGCGAGGATCTCGGTGGGCGGGGCGACCGGCCCGCGGGCGCGGACCGCGTCGACGCTCTCGCGCAGCGCGCCGAGCAGCGCGTCGACGCCCTCCCCGCTGACGCCGGTGAGCGTGACGTGCAGGCTGGCGGGCAGGCCGTCGACGCTCAGCTGGGGCTGCAGGAAGAAGCCGCGGGCCCGCGACTCGTCGGCCAACTCCCAGAGGTCGAGCGGGTGTTCGCCCTCGGTGCCGATCGCGACCAGCGTCGCGTCGGGGGAGCCGAGCACCCGCAGCCCGTCGATCCGCCCGACGCCCGCGACCAGCCGCCGGGTCGCGGCGAGCGCCGCGCGCCCCAACTCCCGGTAGCCGTCCGCCCCGAGGGCCTGCAGGGTGGCCCAGGCGCCGGCCAGCGGTCCGGCGCCCTTGCTGCTCTGGACGGTGGAGTTGACCACGGGGTAGCCGGGCCACTGGGCGCAGGCGAAGTACGCGGCGAGCCGCATCGGCTGGTCGCGGAAGAGCAGCACGGACGCCCCCTTGGGCGCGTACCCGAACTTGTGCAGGTCGCAGGAGAGCGAGGTGACGCCGGGCACCGACAGGTCGAACGGCGGCACCTCGGCCCCGGCCTCGGCGAGCCAGGGCAGCAGCCAGCCGCCGACGCAGGCGTCCACGTGGCAGGGCAGGCCGCGTTCGGCGGCGGCCGCGGCGATCTCCGCGACCGGGTCGACCACGCCGTGCGCGTACGAGGGCGCCGAGGCGACCACCAGGACCGTCCGTTCGGTGCAGGCCGCGGCCACCGCCTCCGGCACCGCCCGGAAGGTCGCCGGGTCGACCGGCACCGCGACGACCTTCACCTTCAGGTACGTCCCTGCCTTGAAGAACGCGGCGTGCGCCGTCGCGGGCACCACGATCTCGGGTTCGGCGACCTCGGGCCGGGCGTCCCGGGCGGCCTTGACCGCGAGCAGGATCGACTCGGTGCCGCCGCTGGTGAAGATGCCGGGCGTGGCGCCGTCCCCGCCGAGCCGGGCGGCGACCGCGCCGACCACCTGCCGCTCCAGCGCGACGATGCTGGGGAAGGCCGTCGGGTCGAGGCCGTTGACCTCCAGCATGGCCAGGTAGGCGCCCTCCGCGGCGGCCCGCACCTCGGGCCGCCCGGCGTCGTAGGTGTACGCGGTGGTGCGGCCGCCGCGGGTGGGCAGGTCGGCGGCGGTGAGGGCGCGCAGCTCGGCGAGCAGCTCCTCGGCGGGGCGCCCGGCGTCCGGGAGGAAGGTCTGACGGTCCGTCACGATGGTTCTCCAGCGAGCGAGTCGACGACATGGGCGGGGGCGGCGGCCCGGCGGCGCCCGTACGCGCCCAGGGCGGGCAGCGAGGCCAGCATCAGCAGGGCCGGGACGAGGCTGAAGCCGAGCAGGACGCCCGCCCGGGCGGCGGGGGTCTGCGCGACGGGGTGGTCGGTGGTGGAGGAGACGAACCCGGCGGCGGCCAGCGCCAGCGAGAACAGCCCGGGCCCGGCGGCCATCCCGGCCGTCTCGCCCGCCGTCCACAGCCCGGTGAACGCCCCGGACTGCAGCCGCCCGGTGCGGGCCGCGTCCGCGTGCACGGTGTCCGGCAGCAGCGACAGCGGCAGCACCTGCAGCGCCGCGTACGCCACGCCCAGCAGCGCGCACAGCGCCAGCACCGCCCCGACGTGCACCGCCCCCGTCCCGGCGGCGGGCCACAGCGCGGCGGAGGCCGCCGCGAACACCGCGGTCGCCACGCCCAGGCAGCGCAGCCGCCCCCACCGGGCCGCGGCCCGGCCCCACAGCGGCACCGCGACGGCGCTCGGCGCCACCAGGCAGACGAACAGCACCGAGGTCAGCCCGTACCCGCCCAGCCAGTACGCGGCGGTGTACGGGGCGGCGGCCAGCATGATCGCCACCGCGGCCGCCTGCAGCACGAACGCGCCCAGCAGCGCGAAGAACGCCCGGTTGCCGCGCGCGGTGCGCAGCGCCGCCCGCAGCCCGAGCGGCTCCGGCCCGGGCCGGGCGGGCACCCGGCGGGCGCCCAGCGCGGGCACCAGCAGCGTCGCCAGCAGCAGGGCGGCGACCACCAGCGCCATCACCGCGTACCCGCGCCGCCCCTCGCCGGCCAGCGACACCAGCGCGGGGGCGAGGCCGCCCGCGACCAGGATGCCGAGGGTCAGGCAGACGATCCGCCACACCATGATCCGGGTGCGCACCTCGGGCCGGTCCGACATCTCGGCGGGCAGCGCCACGTACGGGACCTGGAACAGCGCGAAGGCGCTGGACGCCAGCACGAAGGTGACCGCGACCCAGGCGGCGGCGCCGGAGCCGGTCAGCGGGGAGAGGAACATCGCGGCGAACGCGACCGGCAGTGCCAGCGCACCGGCCAGCAGGATCCGGCTGCGGCGGCCGGTGCGCAGCGCCTCCCGGTCGCTGGCGGCGCCGACGGTCGGGTTGAACAGCGCGTCCCAGGCCTTGGGCAGCGCCACCACCAGACCCGCGACCCCGGCGGGCACGCCCAGCGCGTCGGTCATGAAGTACAGCAGCAGCAGGCCGGGGACGGTCGAGTGGATGCCCGTCCCGACCGAGCCGATCGCGTACCCGGCCAGCTGCCGCCGGCCTATCCCCCCGCCGCTCACCGCCCGTCCCCGAGCCCCAGCTCGCGCAGCACCAGGCCGTGCAGGTGCTCCCGGAACCGCGGCACCCGGTCGCGGATCATCGACCGGCAGAAGCCGTGCACCGTCCACAGCACCGTCCACACCGCCAACTCGGCGCGCTCCGGCGACACTTCCGGCAGCGCGGCGGCCAGCGCGTCGCGCACCGACTCCAGCAGCGGCCGGGCGTACTGCTCCTCCAACCCGGCGAACTCGGCCGCGTCCGCCAGCCAGCGGCGCATCCACAGCGCCGGGACGTGCGGCTGCTCCAGGCAGAAGTCCAGGTACCGGTCGGCGAACGCGACCGCCGCCCCCGCCGGGTCCGTCCCCGCCCGGGCCGCGAACGCCTCCAACGCCCCTGCCACCGCGGTCCGTTCGGCCTCGTGCGCCCGCCGCATCACCTCCCCGTACAGGTCGGCCTTCCCGCCCACGTGGTACGCCACGGTGGCCACGTTCAGCCCCGCGGCGGCGGCGATCGTCCGGGTGGTCGTCCCGTCGTACCCGTGCTCGGCGAACAGCGCGGTGGCGGCCGCGACGATCCGCTCCCGGCTCAGGTCGGCCTGGCTCGGCGGCGCGCCCGGAGGCGTCGGCTCGGTCATGGCGGGGAGCGTACGCGTGCCGCCTCCGTCAATCAACCGTTTGATTGATGAAGGCTGCGTTACATCCGCAGCGTTCGGAAACGCCGACGGGCCCCGCCGCGCGGCGCGGCGGGGCCCGTCGGGGAGCGGGGCGTCAGCAGTGCGAGACGGCCTCGCAGTCCTCCCAGCGGGTGCCGGTGTAGCCGTCGTCCTGCGCGGGGACGGTCAGCGACCGGGCCTTCTGCTGGGTGGCGGCGGTGCCGGTGGTGGCGGGGCCGGTGGCGAGGCGGACGGCGATCGCGTCCAGGACCGGGCGGGGGCTGGTGCCCGCGTAGTCGTTGATCAGGACGGCGAAGACCAGGCGGCGGCCGTCCGGCGCGGTGGCGTAGCCGACCAGGTTGTCGACGCCGCCCATCGAGCCGCTCTTGGCGTGCACGTTGTTCTCGGCCTTGGTGCCGCGCATCCGGGCGGCCAGCGTGCCGCCGACCAGCCGGGCCGGGTTGCCCGCCACCGGCAGCGCCTCGTACCAGGCGTTGAACCAGGGCTTGTCCTGGGCGAGGTCGAGCAGGCCGGCCATCTTGGCGGGGGTGATCAGGTCGTAGCGGGAGAGGCCGGAGCCGTCGACCTGCCGCCCGGCGGGGGTGGACAGCCCGTTGGCCTTCAGGAAGTTCTGCACCTGGGCGACGCCGGTGGCCCAGTCGCCGCGGCCGCCCTTGACCTTGCCGATCTCCTTGGTCAGGTGCTCGGCCATGCCGTTGTTGCTGAGCTTGAGCATCGGGACGACCAGCTGGGCCAGCGGCTGCGACCGGTGCGACACCAGCGGCTGCGAGGTCTCCGCCCCGCTCGCCGCCTGCACGCCCCGCCCCACGGTCACGCCGTGCCGGGCCAGCGCGCCCGCGAACACCCGGCCCGCGTACGTCGACGGGTCCTCGACCGTCACCCACGAGGTGACCGGCGCGGCCCCCGCCGCGATGCTGCCGGACAGCGCCAGCTCGTTGCTGCCGCGCCGCCGGTCGACGCCCACGGACGACGCGCTGCCCGCCGCGCCGGTGGCGACCTTCCCGGTGAACGCCATCGGCGCCTCCGCCGGGTCCAGGGTGACCTTCGCGGCCTCCCCGGCCGCGCCCGGCGCGACCGTCACCCGCACGGTGTCCATCAGGTACTCGGGGTCGTTGGCGACGGTCAGCCCGGATATCTGCGGGCTGTACGAGTACGGCTCGTCGTCCCAGGCCCAGCCGGGCCCGAGCGGCGTCGTGTCGTACCGGCTGCCGTCGGCCAGCACCCGGCCGGTGACGGTGGTGACCCCGGACGCGGCGACCTGCGCGGCCAGGTCGTCGAGGTCCGCGGCCAGCAGGGTCGGGTCGCCGCCGCCGCGCAGCACCAGGTCGCCGGCCACGGTGCCGCCGTACCGGGTGCCGGTGCTGCGCACCTCGGTGGTGAACCGGTAGTCCGCCCCGAGCAGGTCGAGCGCCGCGGCCGAGGTCACCGTCTTCAGGGTGGACGCCGGGGTGAGCAGCGCCTGCGGCTGCCGGGCGTACAGCACCTGCCCGGTGGCGGCGTCCAGCACCTCGATGCCGGTCTGGGCGTTGGCCAGCCGGGCGTCGGCCAGCAGCGCGTCGAGGTCGGCGGTGAGCGTGGCGTCGGCCGGTGCCGGGTCGTCGGCCTGCGCCGAACCGGCGAGCAGGGAGACGGCCAGGACCGCCGCCGCGAGCGGGAGGCTGCGGCGGTGCAGGGGGCGCAGGCGGGGGCGGGACGTGGGTCCGGGCAAGGGGGCTCCAGGGTGCGGATCGACCGGGGCACGCGTCGTCCACGCCCCCGTTTTGCCATGAACATTACCATTTGACGGGGTATCAGCCGGTCCGGGGCCCCGATCCGCACCCCCTCCCTGTACACGCGCCACCGCGCCGAAAGGTTGTGCCCGCCGGTCCCGATAAACTCGGCACCCGGACGAGGGACCACACGACGGCACGGGACGGACAACATGGCGGCGCACGCAGGGCTGACGGTCGAACGCATCACCCGCGCCGCCGCCGAACTCGCCGACCGGGTCGGCATCGAGAAGGTCACCGTCTCCGCCCTGGCCCGGGAGTTCGGCGTCAAGGACGCCAGCTTCTACTCGCACGTCAAGAACCTGCAGGAGATCCGCACCCGGGTCGCCCTGCTCGCCTCCGACGAGATGAACCAGGTCCTCGCCGTCGCCATCGCCGGCCGCTCCGGCGCCGAGGCGCTCACCGCCTTCGCCGACGCCTACCGCGACTACGCCCTGGCCCACCCCGGCCGCTACGCCGCCACCCAACTCCGCCTGGACCAGGCCGACTTCGTCGACACCGCTGTCCTCGCCCGGAGCATCGAGCTCACCTACGCGGTCATGCGCCACTACCGCCTCGACGAGCCCGCCCTCACCGACGCCGCCCGCCTCCTGCGCAGCACCTTCCACGGCTTCATCACCATCGAGGCCGCGGGCGGCTTCAACCACCCCCGCACCGCCGCCGACTCCTGGCGGCGCATCACCACCGGCCTGCACCACCTCCTCGCCACCTGGCCCGCCTGACGCCTCCCCGCCCGGTCCGGATCGCCCGACGCCTTCCCGTCCGGTCCGGATCGCCCGACGCCTTCCCGTCCGGTCCGCCCGGTCCGGTCCGGCTCGCTCGGCCTCCGGCGGCGATGTCACGAGCGTCACGGCACTCGCACGGATCACTCCTCCTCCATCCTTTCCCAGGCCCTCCGGCGCAATCGCCAGGAATGCGTATTGACGCGCTCGCGACAGGATGGGAATCTTCAATCTCCCGCGTCTCGAAGAATGCACGGGCACCGTGCGCCGAGCGCTTTTGCGGCGATGGTCGACCAATGGTCCCTTCGTCTGCTCTCCACCTTTTCCGAGGGCTGGCTTCGTGCTGCCCTTTTCCGGACGGATTGACATAATCGCAGCTCAGAGACGTTTCTGACGGCATCATTTCACCCCGTTGACACGCCTGTAATACGCAATTCATGATGGGACCGCCGCGAAGGGGGAGGAAAAAATTCTTCCGCCCCGGTGGGGGGATCCGCCGGATTTCCCGTCCGACCCGAAGGAAGGGACACGTCATGAAGAAGATCGTCATCCGCAAGGCCGGCTCCGTCCGTCTGACCAGCGCCGCCCAGACCATGTACGGCTGCAACTGTGCCGCCGTCTGAGGTCTGACCGCCTGGTAGCGGGGCCGGCCGCCGACCCGCGGCCGGCCCCGTCCCCGCTTCCGCCCGGAGGACGACAGATGCACCCCTCGCCCAGTGGCAGCCCGGCCCCCGCGGCCCCGCCCCCCGCCACCCAGGGGCCCGCCGCCCCGGGGCCCACCGCCCCGGACCTGGACCGGCCCGTCGCGCTGCACCCCCTCGTCTACCTGGAGGAGGGCGACGAGGTGACGGTGGGACGGGTCGACACCGACTCGTACGCGGTCCTCCCGCCCGACGGCGCCCGGCTCGTCCGCTGGCTCGCCGAGGGGATGACCCCGCGTCAGGCCGCCGAGGCGTACCGGCGGGAGTACGGCGAGGATGTCGACGTCGCGGACCTGCTCGCCGGACTGGACGAGCTCGGTTTCGTCCGCGCCACCACCACCACCGCCACCACCGCCACCACCGCCACCACCGGAGCCGCCGCCCCGGAGCCCCCGCCGCGACCGGTGCGCTGGCAGCGGCTCGGCCGGGCCGCGTTCAGCCCGCCCGCCTGGGCCTGCTACCTGCTGCTGGTCGGGGCCGCCGCGGTCGCCGCCGTCCGGTCGCCGGACCTCGCGCCCCGCCCGACCAACGTGTTCTTCAGCCCGTACTTCACCGTGGTCGCCCTGGTGCTGTTCGTCGGCCAGTTTCCGCTGATCCTGGTCCACGAGGGCTTCCACGCCCTCGCCGGGCGGCGCCTCGGGCTGCCCACCCGGCTGCGGATCGGCCACCGCCTGATCTTCGTCGTGCTGGAGACCTCGCTGGACGGCCTGGTCGCCGTGCCCAGGCGCCGCCGCTACCTGCCGATCCTCGCCGGGATGCTCGCCGACACCGTGCTGACCGCCGCCCTGACCCTGGTCGCCGCCGCCACCCGGCACCCGGACGGGACGCTCGGCGGCGCCGGGAAGCTCTGCCTCGCCCTCGCCTACGCCACCCTGCTGCGCCTGGCCTGGCAGGCGTTCCTGCACCTGCGCACCGACCTGTACGTGCTGCTCGGCACCGTGCTCGGCTGCCACGACCTGCACGCCACCGCCCAGGGCGTGCTGCGCAACGCGGTGCGCCGCCGCACCGGGCGCCCCCTGCTCGACGAGTCCGGCCGGCACCCGGCCGACCTCCGCGCCGCCCGCTGGTACGCCTGGCTGATGGTGGGTGGTTACGCGTTCTCGCTGGCCGTCTTCGCCGCCGGGGTGCTCCCGGCCGCCACCCGCTTCGTCACCGGCACCCTGGACCGGCTCGGCGGCCGGGCTCCGGCCGGCGAGTTCGTCGACTCAGCGGTCTTCTTCGCCCTGACGGTCCTCCAGCTCGCCGCCGTCGCGCACCTGGCCCTGCGCGAGCGGCGCCGCCGCACGGCCGCCTGACCGGCACGTCCCCGTCCCGCGCGCCGCCGCTCCCGGAGCGCCGCACGCCCGACCGGCACCCCGTACCCCGTACCCCGCCCGCACCCGGACGAAAGGCACCACCGCCATGGCCGACCACCGCCACCACTGGGTGCGGGCACCGCACCGGGCCGCCCGCACCCGGGCCCGCGCCGAACTGCCACTGCCCCCCGCGCCGGCCGCCGCCCCGGCCGCCGTCAGCGCGGACCGGCGCCTGCGCGGCCCGTACACCGCCGTCGGCACGCTGCTGCGCGCCCTGGTGCCGGACGCCCTGGTGCGCTGCCCCGAGGCCGTCCGGCGGCACGACGTGGAGATCCTCACCACCACCCCGGAACTGCGCGGCGTCGTCCCGGCCACCCGCGAGACGCTGACCTCGCTCGCCGTCCCGAAGGAGCGCACCCGCTACTACTCGCGGCTGCGCACCCTGCGGATCGCGCACGGCCTGGTCGAGTTCCTCACCGCGTACGCCCGCACCCTCGGCCCGGGTCCGCACACCCTGGTCGTCGAGGACGTCCACCGCGCCGACCCGACCGACGGCGAGTTCCTCGCCGTCCTGCTGCGCCGGATGGACCCGGCCCTGCTGACCGTCGTGGTCGGCACCGACGACGGCCCGCTGGACGCCGCGAGCAGCCCCGCCGAACCGCTCGCCCCCGCCCTCGCCGCGCACTGCGTCCGCACCGACGCCACCGGAGGGCCCGAAGCCGCCCCCGAGCGCGGCGCCGACCTGGCCGCCCGCTACGTCCGCGAGGACGGCACCACCGACGACCCGGCGGCGGCCCGCGCCCACGCCGAACTCCCCGCCGCGCAGCGCCACGCCCTGCACGACGCCCGGCGCCGTGAACTCGAAGCCCTGGACGAGCCCTCGCTGCGCCTCGGCGCCCTGCTCTGGCACGCCGAACAGGGCAGCGACGCGGCCGGCCTCGGCGCCGACCTGCTGCGGGAGGCCACCAACCTCTGCTGCGACCTGGGCTTCTACGACGCCGTCCTGGACTACGGGACGCGCGGCGCCGCCCTGGTCGACCCCACCACCCACCCCGTCCACTGGTGGACGTTCACCGCCAAGCCGGCCACCGCCCTGGCCGCACTGGAACGCACCGACGGGATCCTCCCGTACTACGAGCAGGCCCGCGCCACCAGCACGGACCCCGACATCCACCTGCAGTGCGCGTACGGCACCGCGATGCTCTACACCCGCTTCCTGACCGGCGAGCACCGTGACTACCGGCTCGCCCGCGGCTGGATCAACACGGCCATCGCCCTCGCGAGCCAGCACCCCGAACCGAAGGAACGGGCCTTCCGCACCGCCTTCAACCGCAACGGCCTCGCCCTGATCGAGGTCCGCGAGGGCCGCCCCGAAGCCGCCCTCGCCCTGCTGGACGCCTGCATCGCCGACCTCGACGCCCTCCTCGACCCCGGCGAACACGCCCTGCACCGCTCCGTCCTGGTCCACAACCGGGCCCAGGTGCACGCCGGGCTCGGACGCCACGAGGACGCCGTCGCCGACTACACCGCCGTGATCGCCGTCGACCCCAACTACGCCGAGTACCACTTCGACCGCGGCGTCGTGCTGCGCCGCACCGGCCGCCTCGACGAGGCGCTCGCCGACTTCGAAGCCGCCGTCCGGCTCTCCCCGCCGTTCCCCGAGGCGTACTACAACCGGGCCGACGTGCGGGCCGAACTCGGCGACCTGAAGGGCGCGGTGGACGACTTCGGGTACGTCGTCGAACTCGACCCGGCGTTCGTCGACGCCCGCCTCAACCGGGCCAGCCTGCTCGCCGAACTCGACGAGTCCGACGCCGCCCGCCAGGACGTCGAAGCCGGCCTCGCCGTCGCCCCCGACCACCCCCAACTGCTCACCCTTCATGCCCAGTTGCTCGCCGCCGAGGGCGAAACCGACCGGGCCGCGGCCGCCTGCTCCGCCGCCCTGGCCGCCGACCCGGAGTTCGCCCCCGCCTGGGCCCTGCGCGGCGAACTCGCCCATGCGTCGGGTGACGTGACCGCCGCAGTGGCCGACCTGGAACGCGCCGCCGCCCTCGACCGGGATCCCGGCATCCACTTCAACCTCGCCGTCGCCTACCACGACGCCGACCGCCACCCCGAGGCCGTCACCCTCCTCGACGCCGTCATCACCGAGACCGCCGACCCCGCCGCCCACCTCCAGCGCGCCAAGTCCCTTCGCCACCTGGCCCGTTCGTCCACCGCCGAGCCCGGCCTCCTCCTCGCCGCCGTCACCGACCTCGTCCTCGCCGCGGGCGCCGAGGACCCCGAACTCGCCGCCGAAGCGGCCGACCTCCTCGCCGAACTGCGCAACTGACCAGCGAACGGCCGGGGCCCGGACCGCACCCCGTGCGGTCCGGGCCCCCGGTTCGCCTACCGGACCGGTTCCCGGGCCGGGACGTCGGCGGTTCCGGCCGACGCCGCGGGCGCCCGCTCCGGACCCGGCCGCAGCGGCCACCAGAGCGAGCGGCCGAGCAGCGCGGCCACCGCCGGAACCACCACCAGCGAGAGCAACAGCGCGGAGAGCAGGATCCCGAGCGTCAGCGCGAAGGCGATCTGCTCGCTGCCGGGCGTGGTGGCCAGGCTGGCGAACGAGCCGCCCAGCACCAGCCCGGCGGTGGCGACGGCGGGCGCGGTGTGCCGCACGGCGCGGGCCACGGCGGCCCGGGCCGGGCCGGGACGGCGCATCTCCTCGCGGATCCGGTCGGTGACCAGGATGTTGTAGTCGGTGCCCAGCGCCACCACGAACAGGAACAGCACCAGCGGCAGGGTGAAGGCCACCCCGGGCCGGTCCAGCAGGTGCTGGAACACCAGGGCGGCGCTGCCGAGGGTGGCGGCGAACCCGAGCCCGACCGAGAGCAGCAGCGCCACCGGGGCGAGCAGGCTGCGCAGGAGCAGCAGCAGGATCAGCGCGATCAGCGCGGCCGCGACCGGGAACACCACCAGCAGGTCGCGGTCGACCGCGTCCGCCACGTCGGCGTACACCGCCGCGGTCCCGCCGACGTGGGCGCCCGCCCCGGCGGGGGAGTGCGCGGCGACGGCGGCCCGCAGCGGGCCGGACACCAGGGCCCGGGCCTGCGTGCTCTGCGGGTCGGCGGTGGGGTAGACGTCGATCCGGACGGCCCGGCCGTCCGGGCTGCCCACCGGATCGCCGACCTGCCCGACGCCCGCCACCTCGCCGAGCGCCCGGGCCAGGCCGGCGAAGGCGGCCGGGTCGACGGCGCCGCCCCCGTCGGCGGTGGCGTACACGGTGACCGGGTCGGACACCCCGACCGGGAGCGAACGGGAGATCTCGGCGGCGGTGGCGGCCGCGGGCGTCCCGGAGGAGCCGCCCAGGCCGTAGTCCATCCGGATGCCGACCAGGCCCGCGGCCAGCACGCCGAGCAGCACGACCGAGGCCAGCAGCGCGGCCGCGGGACGGCGGGCCACCCGCTCGCCGAGCCGGGCGGCGACGCCGGGGCGCGGTTCGCGCCGCAGCGTGCGCGAGGGCCAGAACATGCCGCGCCCGCAGGCGGCCAGCAGCGCGGGCATCAGGGTCAGGCTGCCCAGCAGCATCACCAGCACGGCGACGGCGATCGCCGGACCGAGCGAGCGGAACTGGCCGAAGCCCGCCAGGCCCAGGGTGGCGAACGCGGCGACGATGGTCAGCGCGGCCGAGGTGATCGCGGTGCCGACCCGGCCGGACACCTCGGCGGCGACCGCGCGGGCGGGCGCGTCCGGCCTGGCCCGCAGCACCTCGCGGTACCGGAACAGCAGGAACAGCAGGTAGTCGACGCCGATGCCGAGCAGCACCACCGAGATCAGGCCCGGGGTGGAGGCGTCCAGCCGCAGGCCGGTCAGCTCGGCCAGGCCCGCCACCGCACCGCCCGCCGCGCCGCCGACCAGGGCGACCGCGAGCAGCGGCAGCACGGCGGCCAGGACGCTGCGGAACACCAGCACGTTGAGCAGCACGATCAGCCCGACCACCAGGGCGCTGCCGACGGCGGCCGCCGTCCGGTTCGCGTCGGCGCCGTCCGCGGCCTCGGCCAGGCCGCCGGTGAAGCCGGTGCGCATCCCGGCCGCGGCGAACCGCTCCCGGGCGGAGTCCCGGAACGTCCGGTAGACGTCCTGCACGCCCTCGTCGGCGGCGTTGCCGGCCAGTTCGACGGCCAGCAGCTCGAACCCGCCGTCCGGGGCGACCATCGCGGGCGCCACCTTCGGCGTCTGCGAGCGGTCGGTCACCAGGAAGGACGGCAGGTCGTCCTCGCGGCGCGGCACCACCACCCGCTGCCGGGCCAGCCCGGCGGCCTCGGCGTCGATCCGCCGCCGGTCGGCGTCCGTCAGCGCGGCGCCGTCGGCGCGGGCCACCAGCACCGTGACGGTGGTGGCGTCGGGCCGCAGCCCGAAGTGGTCCTCGGCGATCCGCAGCGCCGCCGCCGAGTCGTAGCGCGCGGGCAGGAAGTCCCCGGTGCTGCTCCCGGTGACCCGGGCGAACAGCACCGGCGACAGCCCGGACAGGGCGATCCCGAGCACCGCCCACACGGCGATCACCTTCCAGGCGTGTCTGGTGGAGAATCCGGTCAGTGCGCGGATCACGGTCGTCCTCCGGCTGCGTGGCTGCTGGTCGGACGGCGGTCGCCGCCCGATGACAGACCATCAGCCCGGGCACCCCCGCGGCGTCGGGGCCGGGAACGATCCGCACCGGGGCCCGCGGGCCCCCACCGCCCCGCGGCTGGGAGCCTGGTCCCAGGGCCGCTCGCCCCGGGAGACGACGTCCGTCCCGCCCGACCGGTGCCAGAATGAGGACATCGGGTCTGGTCAGTGGCGGCGCGGCCCGAAGCGGGACACGGGGGACGGCATGGGACGACCGCAGCAGCAGCCGGGCACCGCGGCGCCGTCGGACGGCGCGCCGTGGAGCCACGCCGACGCCCTGGTGGCCGTGGTGGCGGGCCTGTTCGACGCGCTCGGCAACCTGCTCTTCGGGGGGCTGGACGGCGGACGGGGGCCGGGCCTGCCCGCGTTCCTGTTCGTCCTGCTGGCCGCCCTGCCGCTGCTGTTCCGGCGCAGCCGCCCGGTGCCGGCGCTCGCCGCGGTGCTGGTGCTGAGCGCCGCCGCCGACCTGTGCGGCCCCGGGGCGCCGCACTTCGGGGTGGCCCTGACGGTCGCGCTGTACTCGGTGGCCCGGACGAGCGGCCCCGCCGTGGCCGCCGCGGCCGTGCCGGTCACCGCGCTGGTCACCGTCCTCGCCCAGAGCCACCTCCGGGCGCCGTCCTGGATCGAGGCCCTGTCCGGGCTGTGCTCCGCACTGCTGGTCGCCGCCGCCGGTCTCGCGGTCGCCCGCTGGCAGCGTGAGGTGTCGGCCAACCGGCAGCTGCTCGCCGACCGCGCGGTGGCCGAGGAGCGCCGCCGGATCGCCCGGGAGCTGCACGACATCGTCGCCCACCACATCACCACCATGCAGCTGATGGCCGGCGGCGCCCGCGCCAACCTCGCCGACCCCGAGGTGGTCCGGGACGCCCTGGTCACCCTGGAGTCCTCCGGCCGCCTCGCGCTGCGCGAGATGCGCCAGCTCCTCGACGTCCTGCGGGCGGGCGACGAACCCGACACCGCCCCGCCCGCCCCGCAGCCCGGCACCGCCGACCTGCCCCGCCTGCTGGAGGACTCCCGCCGGGCCGGCCTGCCCGCCGACCTCACCGTGCGCGGCGAGGCCCGCCCGCTGCCGCCCGCCCTCGACCTGACGGTGTTCCGGATCGTCCAGGAGGCCCTGACCAACGCCCGCAAGCACGCCGGCCCGGTCCGCGCCACCGTCCACCTCACCTACCGCCCCGACCTGCTCACCGTCCACGTCCGCAACGACGGCCCCGCCCCCGCCCCGACCCGCCCCCCGGCCGAACGCGGCGGCCACGGCCTGGTCGGCATGCACGAACGCGCCGCCCTCCACGGCGGCACCCTCACCGCCGCCCCCCACCCCGACGGCGGCTTCGCCGTCCACGCCGAACTCCCGCTCCCCGACGGGGAATGCGCCGCCGCGCCCTCCGAACTCCCGCTCCCCGCGGCCGAACCGACCACTCCTCCCTCCGAACCCCCGCTCCTGGTGCTCGAATCCACCACCGCCCTCTCCCGACTCCTCGAATCCGCCCCTCCCTTCGCCAAGGCCCCCCGGTGAACCCGACGACTCCGACGACCCCGACGGCCCCCGTCCGCATCCTGGTCGCCGACGACCAGCCCCTGGTGCGCCGCGGGCTCTGCCTGATCCTCTCGCCCGACCCCGCCTTCACCGTCGTCGGCGAGGCCGAGAACGGCGCCGCCGCCGTCGAGCTCGCCCACCGGCTGCGCCCCGACGTGGTGGTGATGGACATCCGGATGCCCGTCCTCGACGGCGTCGAAGCCACCCGCGAACTCGCCCGCACCCTCCCCGACTGCCGGGTCCTCGCGCTCAGCACCTTCGACCTCGACGAGTACGTGGTCGCCGCGCTCCGGGCCGGCGCCTGCGGCTTCCTCCCCAAGGACGTCTCGCCGGAGGAGCTCGCCGCGGCGATCCGCACCGTCCGCACCGGCGAGGCGGTGGTCGCCCCGCGCCTGCTGACCCGCCTGATCTCCACCTACGTCCGCACCCCGGGCCCGGCCGCCCCGGCCCCGCCGCGACCCGCCGCGGCCGAGCTGACCCCCCGGGAGACCGAGGTCTGGCGCCTGATCGCCACCGGCCTCGACAACGACGCCATCGCGGCGGCCCTCGACCTCAGCCGTTCCACCGTCAAGAACCACATCACCTCGCTCTTCGCCAAGCTCGACGTCCGCGACCGGGCCCAGGCCGTGATCGCCGCCTACGAGTCCGGCCTGGTCACGGCGGGCGGCCCGGGGGAGCGGTGAACCCGACCTCCCTGCCCCGCAAGGGAGTTGGGGCGGAGGCGTCGCCACTACAATCCGGAAGCATGAGCGATCCGCTTGACGCCGACATGTTCTCCTCCTGCCAGGTGCAGGTGCTGCCCATGCGCATGAACAACAAGTGGGCCCCGAAGATCATCACCTGCCTGAAGACCGGCAAGCGCCGCTTCTCGGAACTCCAGGTCCCGCTCCGGGGCATCACGCCCAAGGTCCTCTCCGAGTCCCTGCGCGCCATGGAGCGGGACGGGCTCGTCACCCGCACCTCCTACCCGGGGGTGCCGCCGCGCGTCGAGTACGAACTGACCGAGCTGGGGCGCTCGTTGCTGGACCCCATGGCGGCCTGGTGCGCCTGGGCCGACCGGCACCTGCCCGAACTGATCGACGCCCGCGAGGCCTACGACAACGCCTCCTGACCCGCCGGGCAGCGCCGGGGCCCCGCCCCCGTACGCCTCCGCGGCCCGGGTCCTCCGCAGGCCCCCTTCCTATCGTTGCGGTAACCGAGGGGTCGGCGGATAGCTTCGCGGAGCGGGCCGGGGAACCGGCGGAGCGCTACGGAGGGAAGCAGTTCCATGAGCAGGATCGTTGTGTTCGGCGCGGGCGGCAACGCCGGACGCCGTGCCGTCGCCGAGGCCGTCACCCGCGGGCACCGGGTGACCGCCGTGGTGCGGGACGCGGCGAAGCACCGGCAGCTCGCGGCCGAGGGCGTGACCCTCGTCGAGGGCGACGTCACCGAGGCGGGGAGCGTCGCGGCCGTCGCCGCCGGCCACGACGCCGTGATCTCCACGGTGTTCCGGGCCGACGTGGCCCCGGCCGACTTCTACGGCGAGGTCTCCCGGGCCCTGGTCGCGGGCCTGACCGAGGCCGGCGTCAGCCGCCTGGTCGCGGTCGGCGTGGGCACCGCCCTGGAGGCGGCCCCGGGGGTGGCCGTGCACGACTCGCCCGGATTCCCGGAGGAGTACCGGCAGTTCTCGATCGGCCACTCGGTGGAGAACGACGTCTACCGCGCCAGCGCACTGGACTGGGTCGTCGTGACCCCGCCGCCCACCGTCCTGGACGCCGACGCCGAACGCACCGGCAGCTACCGCGTCGGCGGCCCCGGCGTACTGCCGACCGAGGAGGGCGCCCCCGCCTTCTCCTACGCCGACCTGGCCGTCGCCCTGGTGGACGTCGCCACCCGGGACGACCACCACCGCGAGGTCATCGCGGTCGGCTGACCAGCGCCCCGCGGCCCGTGACCTCGAAGGTCACGGGCCGCGGGCGCTGCCCTCCGGAAAAGCCGTTGGCCGGTGCCACTTCCGCGCTCGTACGGTTCTCCCCATGACACGCAACCTGCTCTTCGCCACCCTGCTCACCTTCGGTGCCCTGACGCTCGTCGTCGTCCTCGTCGTCCTCGGCGTCCCCTCCACCGCGGCCGTCTGGATCGGCATCCCCGTCGTCATCACCGGAGCCGTCATCCGAGGCATCCGCAACGGCCTCGCCCTCCGCGAGGACCAGCCCCCGCGCTGAGAAGGCGTACCGCACCGAACCCGCTCGGCCTGTGTCCACGGCGGAGACGGACCGACGGAAGCAGCTGATCGGGCGTCAGCGGGTCGTCGGGTCCCTTGAAGCGCGACCACCCCCCGCTCGGCCGAGCGCAACCCCGTCTCCGTCGGGCGACCGCGCTTCGGCAGCCGCCCCTGCCCGGCGGGCGCGCGAACGGCAGGTCGGCTCCTTGGATTCCGCCGTGTCCGGCGGTGGCCCGCGGTGCCGGGGGCGGGCCGAGGGTGGGGCGGACGCCAGGGCCGCGAGCCGACGGAGGAACACGGCGACAGGGCGGAACCGCCCGCCGTCGTTCTCGGAGCGGCTTTCGCGCCAGGCGGTTCGTGTCATGGGTGCCCGGTGGGACCGGGGCCCCGGAGAAGGAGCAGGGGATGAAGGCAGCGCGGTTCTACGGCAAGGAGGACCTCCGGGTCGAGGAGGCGCCGGAGGCCGTTCCCGGCCCGGGGCAGGTGAAGCTGCGCAACGCCTTCGCCGGTATCTGCGGCTCGGACCTCCACTTCTTCTTCTTCCTTCGTGCAGGCCGGGCGGGTCGAAGCCCTGATCGGCCGCGCGCCCGAGTTCTACGGGCCCGGCCGGACGAAGAGCTACACGAACTCGCTGGTGTTCGACCGGATCAAGGCGGGCAAGCGGCCGTTCGTCCCGATCGACGCCCGTGCCGAGCGCTCCCTGATCTGGACCCCCGACGCGAGCCGCGCCCTCGCCCTGCTCGGCAACACGCCGGACGCCTACGGCCAGACGTGGCACCTGCCCGTCGACCCGGACCGGCAGTCCTAAGCCCAGCTCATCGGGATCGCCGGCGAGGTCACCGGCCGCAGCATCGGCTACACGGTGCTGCCGATGCTCGCCTTCCGCCTCGGGCGCCGCTTCGTCGAGCCGCTCGACGAGATGTACGAGCTGCTCGTCCGCTACCGCGCCGACAACGTCTTCGCCAGCTCGAAGTTCGCGGCCCGCTTCCCCGAGTTCCGGGTCACGAGCTACCGGGAGGGAGTCGAGCGGATCCTGCGGGTCGCGGAGACCGGGCTATAGTCGCAGGGTCGCGAAAAACGGTGTCCCGCAGGTCCGTCCGCCGGGCACCGCTCGTACATCGATGCAGATGCCTCTGATCGGTGAGCGTCTCCGGCCGAGAACGGACACCCCGTCCGCTCCCGGCGCCGACCGCCACCGACGCCTGTCGGTGCCACACAGGAGCGCATCATGCAGAAGACCATCGCCGTCGTCGGAGCGGGACTCGGCGGGCTCACGCTCGCCCGGGTGCTCCAGGCCCACGGCCTCACCGCGACGGTCTACGAGAGCGAAGCCTCGGCGACGACCCGCGCCCAGGGCGGCCTGCTCGACATCCACGAGGAGACCGGGCAGGTCGCGCTGCGCGCAGCGGGCCTGTACGACGAGTTCCTCGCCCTGGTCCGCCCGGGCGAGGACGCCAAGCGCGTGGCCGACCGCCACGGCACGGTCCTGTTCGACCGGCCCGCGGACCCGGGAACGGCCCGCCCGGAGGTCGACCGCGGCGAACTGCGGCGCCTGCTCGTCGACTCGCTGGCACCCGGGACGATCCGGTGGGGCCACAAGCTCACCTCGGTCCGGCCCCGCTCGGAGGGCGGCCACGAGCTCACCTTCGCGGAAGGCTCCACCACGCGCGCCGACGTCGTCATCGGCGCGGACGGCGCCTGGTCGAAGGTGCGACCCCTGCTCACCCCCGCCACGCCCCGCTACAGCGGAACCTGCTTCGTCGAGATCGCCCTCACGCCGGACGGCCGGAACCACCGGGCGAGCGTGGCCGCGATCGGCAGCGGCACGCTGATGGCGCTCGCCCCGGGCAGGGGCATCATCGTCCACCGCTACGCGGACGGCCCCGTGCGCGGATACGCGGCGCTGAACAGGTCCGAGGAGTGGCTGAGGTCGATCGGCCCCGGCGACCGGGCCGCCGCCCTCGACCGGATCGCCCGCGAATTCGACGGCTGGTCACCGCTGCTCACCGCCTTCGTGACACGGAGCGAGTCGGAGCCCTTCCTGCGGCCGATCCACGCCCTTCCCGTCGGGCTCGAATGGAACAGGGTGCCCGGAGTGACGCTCGTCGGTGACGCCGCGCACCTGATGTCGCCCTTCGCCGGCGAGGGCGCGAACCTCGCCATGTACGACGGCGCCGACCTGGCGGGCGAGTTGGCCGCCCGACCCGACACCGAGACCGCGCTCGCCGCCTACGAGGAGCGGATGTTCCCGCGCAGCAGCGACGCCGCCGCCCGCTCCGCGCGGAACCTGGAGGTCTTCTTCGGCCGGGAGGCACCGCAGAGCGTGGTCACGCTGTTCGACCGCAGGGGCGGCAACCGCGGGCGATGACCGCCGGACGTGGCGAAACGGCGTGCCGCCCGGGGTCGCCGACCCCTCTCCCTGCGTTTCCGCAGGTCAGGACCTGCCCGACCTGCGGAACGACGAGGAGACGACCGCGTTTCCGCAGGTCGGCGGGGGTCCTACAGGTCGTAGTACAGCTCGAACTCGTGCGGGTGCGGCCGCAGCGCGATCGGGGCGATCTCGTGGGTGCGCTTGTAGTCGATCCACGTCTCGATCAGGTCGCTGGTGAAGACGCCGCCCGCGAGGAGGTACTCGTGGTCGGCCTCCAGGGCGTCGAGGACGGCGCCGAGGGAGGCGGGGACCTGGGGGACGGCGGCGTGCTCGTCGGGGGCGAGCTCGTAGAGGTCCTTGTCGACGGGCTCGAGCGGCTCGATCTTGTTCTTGATGCCGTCGAGGCCGGCCATCAGCATGGCGGAGAAGGCCAGGTACGGGTTGGAGGCCGGGTCGGGGGCGCGGAACTCGATGCGCTTGGCCTTGGCGTTGGAGCCGGTGATCGGGATGCGGATCGCGGCGGAGCGGTTGCGCTGGGAGTAGACCAGGTTGACCGGGGCCTCGAAGCCGGGGACGAGGCGGTGGTAGGAGTTCACCGAGGGGTTGGTGAAGGCGAGCAGCGACGGGGCGTGCTTGAGGATGCCGCCGATGTAGTAGCGGGCGGTGTCGGACAGGCCCGCGTAGCCCTGCTCGTCGTAGAAGAGCGGGTTGCCGCCGGTCCACAGCGACTGGTGGACGTGCATGCCGGAGCCGTTGTCGCCGAAGATCGGCTTGGGCATGAAGGTGGCCGTCTTCCCGGCCCGCCAGGCGACGTTCTTGATGATGTACTTGAACAGCATCAGGTCGTCGGCGGCGTGCAGCAGGGTGTTGAACCTGTAGTTGATCTCGGCCTGTCCGGCGGTGCCGACCTCGTGGTGCTGGCGCTCGACCTCCAGCCCGGCCTTGGCGAGTTCGAGGGACATCTCGGCGCGCAGGTCGGCGAAGTGGTCGACCGGCGGGACGGGGAAGTAGCCGCCCTTGTACTTGACCTTGTAGCCGCGCACGTCGCCCTCGGCGGAGCCGGTGTTCCAGGCGCCGGCCACCGAGTCGATGTGGTAGTAGGAGGCGTTGGCGGAGGTCTCGAAGCGCACCGAGTCGAAGACGTAGAACTCGGCCTCGGGCCCGAAGTAGGCGGTGTCGGCGATGCCGGAGGAGGCCAGGTACGCCTCGGCCTTGCGGGCGACGTTGCGGGGGTCGCGGCTGTACGCCTCGCCGGTGATCGGGTCCTGGATGAAGAAGTTGATGTTGAGGTGCTTCTCGGCGCGGAACGGGTCCAGCCGGGCGGTGGCGAGGTCGGGCACCAGGGCCATGTCGGACTCGTGGATGGCCTGGAAGCCGCGGATCGAGGAGCCGTCGAACATCAGGGTCTCGGCCGGGTCGAAGGTGGCGGCCGGGACCGAGAAGTGCTGCAGCACGCCCGGCAGGTCGCAGAACCGGACGTCGACGAACTTGACGTCGTTGTCCGCGATGTACTGCTTCACCTCGTCGGCGTTGGTGAACATCCGTACTCCTCCTCGGCGTGCACGGTCTGAGTCTCCGTCAGGGGCGACAGGAGCCCCGGTGCAGGGGGCTCACGATAGGAACGGCCCGTTTCGGGTTCGTGACTCGCTTGTTTCCCACATGTTAACCAGGCCACTTGGACGGCTGGCAAAGCAGGACGGTTCCGGGCAAAATCCCTGCCCCGACCTGCCGGTGATCACTCACAGGTATAGACCACTGGTGGCAGTCGGTCGCACCGGGTTCACCCGGGCGGGAACGCGCCCCGGCGCGCCGCGCCCCGGGGCCGCCACCGGCCCCGGCCGTAAGCCCGGTTAGGGTGGATTCGTGGACACCAGAGAAGCACTCGGATCGTGGATCGACGGCCCGAAGGCGGCCGCCGAGAAGATGGGCGCCGAATTCGGCTACCGCGGCGAGCGCCTCGGCCTCCCGCGGACCGGTCCCGGCTCGATGGCCGGCCCCGGCCGCCGGATCGGCGCGCTCTTCGTCGACGGCTGGCTGGTCAGCCTGGTCGCCTACGGCCTGCTCGCCAAGGGCGAGCAGAGCTCCGCCAACCTGTGGACCACCCCGCTGTTCTACGCGATGACGGTGCTGTTCCTGGCCACCACCGGCACCACCATCGGCAAGCGCCTGTTCGGCCTGCGGGTGGTCCGGCTGGACGGCACCCGCGCCACCATCCCGCAGGTGCTGCTGCGCACCCTGCTGCTCTGCCTGGTCATCCCGGCCGCCGTCTGGGACCGCGACACCCGCGGCCTGCACGACAAGGCCGTCGGCACCGTCGAGGTCCGGATCTAGCCCCGGCCGAGGCCCGGAGCGTCGAACGGCCCGGAGCGTCGAACGGCCCGGAGCGTCGAACGGCCCCGCTCGCCGAGGAGGAACCTCGCGGGCGGGGCCGTGGTGTTGGACGGGGTGGTGTCGAACGGGGGAGTGGCGCCGGTCAGCGCATGCCGCCCTTGGGCATCCGGGCGCCCTTCGGCATCGGGCCCTTGGGGATCGGCGCCTTGGAGAGCAGGTCGCCGAGGGCGCGCAACCGGTCGTTGGTCTCGGTGACCTGGGCGGCGCTGATCGACCGCGGCAGGCGCATCAGGTGGATCTGCAGCTTCTTGAGCGGGATCTCGCCCTCGCCGTTGCCGACCATGATGTCGTGCACCGGGATGTCGCCGACGACCCGGGACATCTTCTTCTTCTCGGACGCCAGCAGCGGCCGCACCCGGTTCGGGTTGCCCTCGCCGATCAGCGCGATGCCGGCCCGGCCGACCGCCCGGTAGACCGCGTCCTGGCTGCGGGTGACCGCGACCGGGGTCTGGTTCGCGCTCCAGCCGCGCCGGATGTTGCCCAGCACCGCCGCGACCGCGCCCGGCTGGCCCTCCATCTGCCCGAACGCGGCCCGCTCGGCCCGGCGGCCGAACACGATCGCGACCGCCAGCACCGCCACCACGAAACCGAGGATGCCCAGGTAGATCGGGTGGTCCAGTGCGAAGCCGATGGCGAGGAACACGCCGAAGGTCAGCAGGCCGACGCCGGCGATGATCAGGCCGATCTTGGTGTCGACCTGCTTGGTCATAACGTATGCCTGGCGGATCTGTGCGAGCCGCCCAGGGGTATCGGATTTTTGCCTCGCCATACCGCTCATGGTACGTGGCGGCACACGCGATCTTCCAAGGCGGTGCCGGTTCGTGACCCTGGTCTTTCCCCGAGGAGAGCCCCGGTCCGGGCCCGGGTCCGGACCCCGGTCCGACCCCGCCGCGCCCCGGCCGCCCCCGGGGCTTCAGGCGCTGCGCCCGAACGCCCGTCCGGCCTGCTCGCGCTCGCCCGCCAGCCGCCGGTTCTCGCACACCGCCGCCCACGCGTTGCGGCGTGCGCCGCGGATCAACAGCACCTGCTCGGCCCGCCGCAGCGCGCCACGGATTCCGGTACGCATCAACACCCACTCCTCGACCCGGGTACCGTTCGAGCGTCCCGGACGCCCGTTACCGTACGGTGACCCGGCCGTCAATGCCACGTGAAACGTGGCCCCCTAGCCCGTACGGCCCCGGGCCCGCCGCCCGTACGGCCCCGGACGCGCCGGTGGGGCGGGCCCGCACGGGACCCGCCCCACCCGATCGGCGTGCGCCTCAGACCGCGGCCGCCCGCTCCCGGTGCTCCAGCGCCTGCCGGTACAGCCGCCCGGCCCGGTACGAGGAGCGCACCAGCGGGCCGGACATCACTCCGGCGAAGCCCAGCTCCTCGGCCTCCTGCTGGAGCTCGACGAACTCCTGCGGCTTCACCCAGCGCTCCACCGGGTGGTGGCGCAGCGAGGGCCGCAGGTACTGGGTGATGGTGATCAGCTCGCACCCGGCGTCCACCAGGTCGGCCAGCGCCTCGCTGACCTCCTCGCGGGTCTCGCCCATGCCCAGGATCAGGTTGGACTTGGTGACCAGCCCGGCCGCCCGGGCCTGGGTGATCACGTCCAGCGAGCGCTCGTAGCGGAACGCGGGGCGGATCCGCTTGAAGATCCGCGGCACCGTCTCGACGTTGTGCGCGAGCACCTCGGGGCGGGAGGAGAAGACCTCGGCGAGCTGCTCGGGCACGGCGTTGAAGTCCGGGATGAGCAGTTCGACGCCCGTCCGCCCGGCCTCCCGGCCGGCCGTCATCGCGTGCACCTGGCGGACGGTCTCGGCGTACAGCCAGGCACCGCCGTCCTCCAGGTCGTCACGGGCGACGCCGGTGATGGTGGCGTAGTTCAGGTCCATCGTGACGATGGACTCGGCGACCCGGCGCGGCTCGTCCCGGTCGAACTCGGCGGGCTTGCCGGTGTCGATCTGGCAGAAGTCGCAGCGGCGGGTGCACTGGTCGCCGCCGATCAGGAAGGTCGCCTCGCGGTCCTCCCAGCACTCGAAGATGTTGGGACAGCCGGCCTCCTGGCAGACCGTGTGCAGCCCCTCCTTCTTCACCAGGGACTGCAGGGCGTTGTACTCCGGCCCCATCTTCGCCCTGGTCTTGATCCACTCGGGCTTCCGCTCGATGGGGGTCTCGCTGTTGCGGACCTCCAGCCGAAGGAGCTTCCTGCCGTCGGGTGCGACAGCGGACACGTGCGACTCCTAGAACTAGACGGGGTACCACTCAGGGTACGCCTGCACTTCAACGGCCTGCGCCCGGCCCCGGGCTTGCCTTCGAAAGGCGCTGGTCTTCCACAGGTGTAAAGGGCCGGGGCGGCGCGGGGAATTCCGTCAGCCGCCCACGACCGCCGGCTCGGGCAGCTCGGCGAACACCTCGGCGAGCTTCCGCTCGACCACGTCCACCGCCGCCCCGACCGGGAACGGCCGGGCCAGCTCGCCGCTCAGCGAGGCCACCCCGGCGTCCCGGATGCCGCACGGGACGATCTTGTCGAAGTACGTCATGTCGGGGTCGCAGTTCAGCGCGAAGCCGTGCATGGTCACGCCGCGGGCCACCCGCACGCCGATCGCCGCGAGCTTGCGGTCGTCGCCGCGCTGGCCCGCGTTGGACGGGGCGTACTCGGGCCCGGCCAGCCGCGGGTCGATGCCCAGCGGCAGGCCCATCCGCAGGGTCAGCTTGCCGATCTCCACCACCTGCGAGGGGTCGACCACCGCGCCGGGTATCTCCGCGCCCAGCTTCCACACCCCGCTGCGGCCCTCGATCCGGGTGGTCTCCACCCCGAACTCGGTGCAGGCCCGGATCAGCGCCTCCTCCAGCCGCCGCACGTACGCGACCACGTCGATCGGGTCCGGCAGCTTCACGATCGGGTAGCCGACCAGCTGGCCGGGGCCGTGCCAGGTGATCTCGCCGCCGCGGTTGACCTCCACCACCGGGGTGCCGTCCAGCGGCAGGTCCTCGGGGTTGGTGCGCTTGCCCATCGTGTACACCGGGTCGTGCTCCAGCAGCAGCACGGTGTCCGGGATCTCGTCCGCGACCCGCAGCGCGTGCAGCCGCTGCTGCTCCGCCCAGGCCTCCTGGTAGGGGACGGTCCGCTCGCCGATCCCCATCCGCACGAACCGCACGTTCTCGCTCACCACACCACTCCCTGCCGGCCGACCAGCCCAACCTCGCCACTGTACGCCCGCCGCGGGCGCGAGCCGCAGGGCCGCCTCAGCCGCCCGCCAACAGCTGGAGCCGCAGGGCGAGTTGCAGCTCCAGGGCCCGCTCCGGCTGGTTCCAGTCCCGGCCCAGCAGCACCTCCACCCGGTCCAGCCGCTGCACCACCGTGTTCACGTGGACGTGCAGCAGGTCCTTGGCCCGGGTCAGGCCGCCGCCGCAGTCGAAGTAGGCGCGCAGGGTGCGCACCAGCTCGGTGCCGCGCTTGGCGTCGTAGTCGAGCAGCGGGCCCAGGGTGGCCCGGACGAAGCCGTCCACGTCGTGGCCGTCGCCGAGCAGCACGCCCAGGAAGCCGAGGTCGGCGGCGCACGCCCCGTCCCCGTCCCGGCCGAGCACCCGCAGGGCCCGGACGCAGCGCACCCCCTCCGCGTACGCCGCGGCGAGCGCGACCGGGCCGCGGGCGGCGCGCCCGGTGCCGACCGTGACCGGCCCGCCCACCAGCCGGGCCAGCCGCTCGGCGGCCAGCGCGGCGACCGCGCCGTCGCCCGAACCCGCGCCGTCGCCCGAACCCCCGCCCGCACCCGCTCCCTCGTGCGGGACGAGCAGCACCACGCCCTCGCCGAACTCGGCGCTGATGCCGCGCGAGCCGAACAGGTAGCGGGCCGCGGCCCCGGCCAGCCGCTCCCGGGAGGCGGGGTCCTCGGCGACGGCGACCAGCGCCAGGTGCGGCCGGTTCAGGTCGACGCCCAGGCGGCGGCCGCGCGCGGTCAGGCCGGACGGGTCGCGGTCGGGGGCGGTGAGCAGGTCGGCCAGCAGCTCGCCGCGGACCCGGTTCTCGGTCTCGGCGACCGAGCGGCGCAGCAGGAGCAACAGCGCGGTGACGACGCCGGCCCGCTCGAACACCCGCCGGTCGGCGTCGTCCAGCTCGGGCCGCCCGTGCAGCACCAGCGCGCCCAGCAGCTCCTGCCCGGCCAGCACCGCGCACACCCACTCCTCGCCGTGCCGCACCGCGTGGCCCTCGGCGCGGGAGGCGGCGACCGCGTCGGCCAGGCCCGCGGGGGCACCGCCGGGGCCGGTCAGCGGGGCGCCCTCGGCGTCGTGGACGGAGGCGCCGCCGTCGAGCAGCGCCGCCACCTCGGCGGCCACGTCGGCGACCTCGGCGCCGCGCAGCACCAGGTCGGTGAGCCGGTCGTGGGCCTGCTCGGCGCGCTGCACGGCGGCGGCGTGGGCGCCGATGACGGCGTTGGCGGTGGCGAGCTCGGCGAGCGCGGCCCGGGTGTCGGCCAGCGACTTGGCGGTGTCCAGGGCGATCGCGGCGTGCGCGGCCAGCGTGCACAGCAGCGCGACCTCGTCGGGGGAGAAGGCCCGCGGCGAGCGGTCGGCGGCGAACAGCACGCCGATCACGCTGCCGCCCAGCAGCAGCGGCACCCCGATGATCGCGACCAGGCCCTCGTCCAGCACGCCCGCGTCGATCTGCCCGGTGTGCCGGAACCGCTCGTCGACCCGGTAGTCGTGGGTGGCGTAGGGGCGGGCGGTCTGCGCGACCAGGCCGCCGAGGCCGTCGCCGAGGCTGAGCCGCAGGGTCTGGAAGATCGGCGAGACCGAGCCGTCGGTGACCCGCATGTACGTGTCCCCGGCCCGTTCGTCGGGCAGCGTCAGGTAGGCGGTGTCGGTGCCGAGCAGCATCCGGGCCCGCCGGACGATGGCCTGCAGCACGGCGTCCAGGTCGCGGGAGGCGGCCAGGTCGCCCGCGGTGTCGAACAGGGCGGTCAGCTCGGCCTCGCGCCTGCGGTGCTGGCGCATCGTGCGGTGCACCCGCAGGGCCTGCCAGGTGGCGTCGTCGATCTCGCTCAGGACCTCGGCGGGCGCGCCCCGGCGGCGGGCGTCGGCGAGGACCTCGCCGAAGTCCTCGGTGGCGGCGCCGGTCGCCAGCAGGTCGAGGAGTCTGCGCAGCGCCGGTGCGGCGGTGGTGTGGCGGTCCATCGCGGTCTTCCCTCGTTCATCGTGCCCCCGTGCCCCCGGTGCCCCGCCCGCCGGGACGGACCGGGGCCGCGCCCTCCCCGGGCGGCGGTCGCCGCCCTGCTGCGCGGCCCCGATCCTGCCGGAAGCGCCCGCGCACCGACAGCCTCCTTCACGGAGTCCACCCGAGCGGGGCGCCGCGGCTCAGTGCGCGGTCCAGCCGCCGTCCACCGGCAGGCTCGCGCCGGTGACGTACGAGGCGCCCGGCGAGCACAGCCAGAGCGCCAGCTGCGCGACCTCGTCCGGTTCGATCAGCCGCTTCACGGCGGTGCGGTCGAGCATGATCTGCTCCACCACCTCGTCCTCGTGCAGCCCGTGCGCCAGCGCCTGCGCGGCGATCTGCTTCTCCACCAGCGCGGTGCGCACGTACGCCGGGTTCACGCAGTTGCTGGTCACCCCGTACGGGGCGCCCTCCAGGGCGACCGTCTTGCTCAGGCCCTCCAGGGCGTGCTTGGCCGTCACGTACGCCGACTTGAAGGCGCTGGCGCGCAGGCCGTGCACCGAGGAGATGTTGACCACCCGGCCCCACTCGCGCTCGTACATGTGCGGCAGGGTGCGGCGCAGGATCCGGAACGGGGCCTCCACCATGACCCGCTGGATCAGCGCGAACCGCTCCACCGGGAACTCGTGCACCGGGGCGACGTGCTGCAGGCCCGCGTTGTTGACCACGATGTCCGCGTCCGCCGGGAGCGACTCCACCGCGTCCGGGTCCGACAGGTCCGCGACGAGCGCGGTCCCGCCGATCCGGGCCGCCAGCTCCTCGGCGGGCGCGGCGGCCAGGTCGACGACGTACACGTGCGCGCCCGCCGCGGCGAACGCCTCCGCACAGGCCCGGCCGATGCCGGCGGCGGCCCCGGTGACCAGCGCGGTGCGGCCCAGCAGCGGGCGCCCGGCGGGCGGGGCAGAAGTGGTGTCCATGGCCGAGAACGGTAGGAATCCGCGCGCCCCGCAACGATGTGGGGGGACACCACAGCACGCCCGGCCGGGGTGGTGTCCGGCGCCATGCGCCCGGCAGGCGGGCAGCGGCTCTCGAACTCAAACACGCGACGCCCGCGCTTCCTCACAACGGGCGGGGATGGTTCACCCGTTCGGAGGACGGGTGGTCCGAATCCACCCATAGCGTCCCAATGCTCGCTACATTCGCGCCGATTCCCGATCAGGGGGCGCCGTCCGGGCAGGAGGGGCCGGAACGGCGCCTGAGAGGTGTGGACTGCTATGCCCCAACGGCCAGTGATCGACAGCCCCGCGTACCGACCGCTCGACCCGCTCGACCCGCGCCCGACCGGAGCGGCCGAGACCCCTCCGCGCGCCCCCGAGCCGGCCGAACCACCGGCCCCCGCGGCCGGGCGCGCCCAGAACCCCCAACTCGCCGCGCTCATCGAGGAGTCCGGCTTCTCGCACGCCGGCCTCGCCCGCCGGGTCGACCAACTCGGCCTGGAGCACGGCCTCGACCTGCGCTACGACAAGACCTCGGTGACCCGCTGGCTGCGCGGCCAGCAACCCCGCGGCGCGACCCCCGCGCTGATCGCCGAGGTCTTCACCCGCCGCCTCGGCCGCCGCCTCACCGCCCAGGACGTCGGCCTCGACGCCTGCGCCCCGGTCTACGCCGGGCTGGAGTTCGCCGAGACCCCGCAGGAGGCCGTCGACATCGTCGCCTCCATGTGGCGCAAGGACAACGGCCCCTACGCCGAACTCCGCAAGATCGCCTTCACCCCCGCCGGGCTGGTCGTCCCCAGCCGCGACTGGCTGATCGGCCGCACCGACGAACGCGTCGCCCGCGACGGCACCACCCTCACCCCCGAGGAACTGCGCGCCTCCCCGCAGGGCGCCCGGGTCCCCCCGCAGGGCGCACGCCGCCCCTCCGGCGCCGAACCCGCCACCGAGCCCCGGGAGACCAGGCCCCCCGTCCGGGTCGGCCGAGGCGACATCGCCGCCATCCGCGCCGTCGGCGACCTCTTCCGCGCCCTCGACCACGCCTACGGCGGCGGCCACGCCCGGCAGGCCCTGGTCCGCTACCTGGAGAGCGAGGCCGAACCCATGCTCCGCGGCCGCTACGGCGAACAGATCGGACGCGCCCTGTTCGGCGCCGTCTCCGACCTCACCCGGCTCGCGGGCTGGACCTCCTTCGACATCGCCGCGCACGGCCTCGCCCAGCGGTACTTCGTCCAGGCCCTGCGGCTCTCCCAGGCCGCGGGGGACCGCGTCCTGGGCGGCTTCGTCCTCACCACCATGAGCCAGCAGGCCGTCCACCTCGGCCACGCCCGCGAGGCCATCCAGCTCGCCCGGGTCGCCCAGCAGGGCGTCGGCACCGCCGCCGCCCCCGTCGTGCAGGCCCTCATGCACGCCGCCGAGGCCCGCGGCCACGCCCTCGCCGGGGACGTCCGCTCCTGCACCACCGCCCTGGTCCGCTGCGAACGCGCCCTCGCCACCGCCCGCACCGCCGACGAAGTCCCGTCCTGGGCCCGCTACTTCGACGACGCCCAGCTCGCCGACGAGTTCGCCCACTGCTACCGCGACCTCCAGCAGTGGCGCCCCGCCGCCCAGCACGCCGAGAAGTCCCTCCGCCTGCGGGCCCCCGCCTACTCCCGCAGCCGCATCCTGTGCCGCCTCGTCCTCGCCTCCGCGAGACTCGGCATGGGGGACGTCGACGAGGCCTGCTCCATGGCCACCGACTCGCTGCGCGCCGCGGGCGAGATGCGGTCGGCCCGCACCGTCGAGTACCTCCGCGACTTCCACCGCCGCCTCACCCCCTACCGCACCACCCCCGCCGCCCGCGCCTTCGAAGAGGCCTCCCGCCAGGCGGGGGTGATCTGAGAGCCCCACCGGAAGGCCCCGTCAGGGTCTCGGGGAACGGCAGGTCCGAGCCGCGCAGTGGCTCCGTCAGGGGCCCGGGGAACGGCGGGTCCGAGCTGCTGGCGGCCGGAGCCCACCGGAGTGTCCGTGCTGCTTCGGGCCGTCGTGACAGAACCCGGAGCAACGGCACGCACCGGCAGTGCACCCGCAGCAGCCCCGAGCCCGCCGTTCCCCGGGCCCCTGAACACACGCCTCCGGCTCTACGCCGCCGCCCGGTCCGCCTCCGGTTCGACCCGCACGCCGAGGTCCCGCAGGACGGCGTCCGCGGCCCGTCGGCCGGAGACCAGCGCGCCCTGCACCGTCCCGGTGTCCCGGTGGTCGCCGCACACGTACAGCCCGGCGAGCAGCCGGACCGAGCGGCGGAAGTGGTGCGGCGGCGGCATCGAGACCACCGCGTCGGCGACGTGCCGGACGGTCAGGAACTCCCACCCCCCGGTGGCGGTCCCGTACAGCTCGGCCAGCCGCCGCCGGACGGCGCCCTCGTCGCCGGCCGGCCCGCCGGAGTCGAAGGCGCGGCGGCCGAGCACCGTGGTGGCGATCAGCGCACGCCCGTCGGCGGCGTACGAGGGGTCGGCGTCGCTGAGCACCAGCGAGTGCGAGATCCCGGAGCGTTCGGCGTCGAGCAGCAGGACGGCCTCGCCCAGCGGGGAGCGCTCCGCCGCGTGGTAGTAGGTGGTGACGGGGTGGAACGCGGGCTGCCGCAGGCCCGGCAGCAGGCCCGCGGCCGTCGCCGCGTCGGTGGCGACGACCACCGCGCGGGCCCGGACCCGGCCGTGCGCGGCGGTCTCCACGCCGTCGGTGCCGACCGAGGTGACCTCGACGCCCAGCCGCAGGCTGTGCTGCGGGAGCCGGGCGGCCAGCTGGGCGGGCACCGCCCCGGTGCCCGCCGCCGGGACGCACAGGCGGCCGCGGGCGTACGCGCGCAGCACCAGGTCGGCGACCCGGCTGGAGGTGCCGAGCGCGGGGTCGGAGAGCAGGGCGCCGAGCAGCGGGCGCAGGAACCCGTCGACGGTGCGGGCGGGCAGGCCGCGGTCGGCCAGGGCCCGGGCGGCGGTGGTCTCGGGGCGGGCGAGCAGACGTTCGGCGGGCGTCGCGGCGAGCCGGGCGAGGGTGGCGGCCAGCCGCGCCTTGTCCAGGGGCGTGCCGAGCGGCCCGCGGGCGGCGGCCTGCCGGGCGGGGGCGAGCCGCGGGTCGCCGACCCGGTAGCTGCGGCCGCCGCCGTGCACCAGGACCCCGGGGGCGAGCGGACGCAGCTCCAGCCGGTCGAGGTCGAGGCGGCGGGCGAGCTCGGGGTAGGCGGTGTTGAGCAGGTGGCCGCCGTGGTCGAGGCGGAAGCCGTCGAGTTCGCGGGTGGCCATCCGGCCGCCGACGCGGTCGGTGGCCTCCAGGACCTGGACGTCCAGGCCCTGGGCGGCGAGCGCGGTCGCGGCGGTCAGTCCGGCGACGCCGGCGCCGACGACGATCGCGTCGGGGTCGTCGGACCGACCGCGCTGGGCGCGGCCGATGAAGTCCTGTGCGGGCACGATTGGGTGCTCCCTCCCTGACGTGGTCCGCACTGGTGATGCCCCGTCATCCGCCGCTCCAGACCGCCGGGTGACGCCCAATCGGCTCATCACACCGGAACGGCGACACAGGGGCAGCGGGCGATTACCCACCGTGCGTCAAACGGGGTGCGCGAGGCGGGAACGGGCGCGGTCCGTCACCGCCCACGCCCCGCGCGCCGCCCGGTTGCACCCGTGCGCCCCCTGCCGACGCCCCGTCACCTCCCACGGTGCGCTCGGGGCACCGCCCCCGCCGCACCCCGAGCGCCGCCGTCAGCGCAGCCCGGGCGCCGCCGTCAGCGCTCCCCGAGCGCCGCCGCGACGATCGCCCCCACGTCCGGGTCGCGGAACACGAACCCCGCGTCCAGCAGCGCCTTCGGCACCACCCGGTGGCTGCCCACCACCTCCACGGCCATCTCCCCGAGCACGGTGCGCAGCGCCCACTCCGGCACCGCGAACGCCGCCGGACGCCCGAGCTGCCGGGAGAGCTCCTCGGTCAGCTCGCGGTTGGTGACGGGCGCGGGCCCGGTCAGGTTGACCGGCCCGGACAGCTCCTCGTGCTCGACCAGGAAGCGCAGCGCCGCGACCTCGTCGGCCAGCGAGATCAGCGACCAGTACTGCCCGCCGTTCCCGAGCCGCCCGCCCAGCGCCAGCTTGAACAGCGGCAGCAGCCGGGCCCCGGCGCCGCCCGCCGGGTCCAGCACCAGCCCGGTGCGCGGGTGCACCACCCGGATCCCGGCGTCCGCCGCGGGCCGCGCGGCGCGCTCCCACTCCCGGCAGACCTCGGCCAGGAAGTCGCTCCCGGCCGGGGAGTCCTCGTCGACCACCTGGTCGCCGGTCTGCCCGTAGTAGCCGACCGCGGAGGCGCTGACCAGCACCCGCGGCGGCTCCTTCAGCCGGGCCAGCGCGGCGGCCAGCGTCTCGGTGCCGAACACCCGGCTGTCCCGGATCTCCCGCCGGTAGGCGTCCGTCCAGCGCCGGTCGCCGACGCCCGCCCCGGCCAGGTGCACCGCGGCGTCCACGCCCTCCAGCGCGGCCGCGTCGATCTGCATCAGCTGGGGGTTCCAGCCGACCCCGACCGTCCCGTCCGGCTGCGGCCCGGTGCGCGAGCGCCGCCGCACCAGCCGCAGCACCTCGTGCCCGTCCGCCAGCAGGGAGTCCACCAGCGCGGACCCGATCAACCCCGTGGAGCCTGTCACCGCGATTCGCATGCCGGCCATCCTCCCAGTCCGGCGCCGCCTACCCGCTCAGCAACCCGGCAACCCCGCCGAGGAGTCCGTGGAGCGGCGTCTAGCATGACCGCCATGCCTTCCGACGATGTGATCATCCGCCCGGCCCGGGTCGAGGACGAGCGCGCGATCCGCGCCGTCGACCACGCCACCTGGTCCCCGCTCAGCGAGGTCGCCCCGCGCGGCCCCGAGGACGCCCCGGTCTTCGACGAGGCGCACCGCCCCGAGCAGTACCTGCTGGCCGAACTCGACGGCCGGGTGGTCGGTTACGTCCGCCAGGTCCGCGAGATCCCGCTGCCCTCCAACGCGCACGTCCGCCAGATCCAGGGCCTGGGCGTGCTCCCCGAGGCCCGCGGCCGCCGGATCGGCGAGGCCCTGCTCACCGCCGCCTGCGCCGCCGCCCGTGCCGAGGGCGCCCGCCGGATGACGCTCCGGGTGCTCGCCCACAACGCCCCGGCCCGCCGCCTCTACGAACGGGCCGGCTTCGCGGTCCTCGGCGTGCTGCCCGAGCACTTCCTGCTGGACGGCGGCTACGTGGACGACGTCTGGATGGGCCGCGCCCTGGACTGACCCGCCGAGGGCCGACGGTTCGTCAACCCACCGCCCCGGGTGCCCGATTCGTGACCGCCGACCGTCTGGGGAGGGCGGCCCCCGAGCGGTACGGTAGCGGCCGTGAGCAACCCGACGCCGCCCGGCTGGTACCCCGTCCCCGGCACCGGGCAGGAACGCTGGTGGGACGGCACCGCCTGGACGGACTCCCACCGGCAGGCCGGCCTGGTCAACGACGCGGTCACCCAGACCTGGCAGGTCGCCCCCGGCCCCCCGCCCCCGGCACCCCCGTCCTTCGGGCCGCCGGGCCCGCCCCCGGGCCGCCCCGGCCGGGGCCCGCTGATCGCCGTCGTCTCGGTGGTCGTGGTGCTGCTGGCCGGCGCGGTCGGCACCGTGCTGTGGGCCCTGCAGCCGGACGGCCCGAAGAAGGCCGGGCCCGCGCCGACCATCACCGTCGGCGTCTCCACCCCGGCCGCCTCCCGCCCGCCGCGCTCCCCGTCCCCGACCCCGGACGCCACCGAGACCGACGACACCAGCGCCGACGACACCCGCACCAGCCCCGCCCCGGCCCTGCAGCTCGCCGACAAGGCCCACGGCTGGGGCGTCCCGCTGCCCGACGGCTGGACCGCCGAACCGGCCAACGAACGGGCGACGGTGGTGGAGATCTCCGGCCAGTACGCCTGCGAGCAGTCCGAGTCCCTCTGCCTGCGCGGCCAGTTCGCGATCGCCGCGGACAGCGTCGACGCCGCCGACGCCCAGGCCGCCGCCGAACAGGCGATGACCGACTTCGCCGCCGCCGCCTTCGGCACCCTGCGCTCCCACCGGGAGGAGTCGGCCGGCACCCTCACCGTCGCGGGCCACGAGGGCTGGGCGATCCGCTGGCACGTCGAACCCGAGCAGGGCGCGGCCGGCTACGCCGTGGTCGCGGCCGTGCCGGACCCGGACGGCAGCGGCTACGTCATCCTGCGCGGCGGCGTGGACGACGACCCCAAGGCCCCGGACCCGGCCGTGCTGGACGACATCATCCAGGGCATCACCACCGCCTCCTGACCCGCCGGGCCGCCACCCGCCGGGCCGCCACCCGCCGGGCCGCCACCCGCCCGACCGGCACCCGCCCGGGCGGCACCCGGACGGCCGCCCCCCGGAGGGCGCGCCGTCCGGCCCGCGGCCGCCCGGCCCCGCTCAGTCCCCGTACAGCTCCCACAGCCGCGGGTAGCGGGCCGCCAGCTGGGCCTTGTCCGAGAAGTCGAACCACACCCCGTACGGGGCCGCGGGCTGCCGCACCCCCAGGTCCGGCAGCGGCAGCCCGGTCAGCCGCTCGTACGCCTCGTCGGCGGCGTAGCCGAGCTCCTCCCCGTCGCCGTCCTCCTCCTCGTCGAAGTCGGGCACCAGCTCGGCCAGCGCGTCCGGCTCGTGCACCGCGCCCTCGAACACGTCCCGCCCCTGGCCGATCAGCCAGCACCGGAAGTAGTCGAAGCCGTCCTCCGAGGCCCCGTCGAGCAGCAGGTACGCGGCGCCCCACAGCTCCACCGTGTACGCCCGCTGGAAGCGCGCCTCGAACTGCCGGGCGAAGTCCAGCACCTCGTCCGGGGTGAGCCGCAGCAGCCGGTCGACCAGCGCCTCGGCCTGTTCGTCCGGGTCGCCCGCGGCCGCTTCCCGGGCCTCGTCGACCAGTTGCCAGAATCCCGTCTCGTCCATCACCGCTCCAGCCTCCACGATCGCCGCCCCGCCCGCACCCGTTCCGGCCCGCAACGCGCGGGAGCCCCGCACCGTCCGGGGACGGTGCGGGGCTCCCGACGGGGCGCCTACGGCACGGTGCGGATCACAGGCCGAGCTCGACCTCGAACTCGCCGGCCTCCAGGATCTCCTTGACCGCGACCAGGTAGCGGGCGGCGTCCGCGCCGTCCACCAGGCGGTGGTCGTAGGAGAGCGACAGGTAGGTCATGTCGCGGATGCCGATGGCGGTGCCGCCGTCGGACTCGATGACCACCGGGCGCTTCACGGTCGCGCCGATGCCCAGGATCGCGACCTGGTTCGGCGGGACGATGACGGTGTCGAACAGCGCACCGCGCGAACCGGTGTTGGAGATGGTGAAGGTCGCGCCGGACAGCTCGTCCGGGGTGATCTTGCTGTCGCGGACCTTCGCGGCCAGCTCCGCGGTCTTCTTCGAGATGCCCGCGATGTTGAGGTCGCCCGCACCCTTGATGACCGGGGTCATCAGGCCCTTCTCGGAGTCCACGGCGATGCCGATGTTCTCGGAGTCGAAGTAGGTGATGGTGCCCTCGGCCTCGTTGATCCGGGCGTTGATGACCGCGTGGGCCTTCAGCGCCTGGGCGGCGGCCTTCACGAAGAACGGCATCGGGGACAGCTTCACGCCCTCGCGGGCCAGGAAGGAGTCCTTCGCCTTCGCGCGCAGCGACATGATCCGGGTGACGTCCACCTCGACCACGCTGGTCAGCTGGGCCTGCTCGTGCAGGGCCTTCAGCATGTTGTCGCCGATGACCTTGCGCATGCGGGTCATCTTGACGGTCTGGCCGCGCAGCGCGGACGGCGCGGCGGCGGCCTTCGCCGGGGCGGCGGCAGCGGGGGCGGCGGCCGGGGCCGGCGCGGCCTTGGCGGCCTCGGCGGCGGCGATCACGTCCTGCTTGCGGATGCGGCCGCCGACGCCGGTGCCGGCGACGGCGGACAGCGCGACGCCGTGCTCGGCGGCGAGCTTGCGCACCAGCGGGGTGACGTAGGCGTCACCGGCGTCCGCGGCCGGAGCGGCGGCGACCGGAGCGGCCGGGGCAGCAGCCGGGGCCGGAGCAGCCGGAGCCGGGGCGGCCGGAGCCGGGGCGGCCGGAGCCGGGGCGGCCGGAGCCGGGGCGGCCGGGGCAGCGGGGGCGGCCGGAGCGGCAGCCGGGGCCGGAGCGGCGGCCACCGGGGCCGGAGCAGCCGGAGCCGGAGCGGCCGGGGCAGCGGGGGCGGCCGGAGCAGCAGCCGGGGCCGGGGCGGCGGGAGCCGAGCCCGCGGCACCGATCAGCGCGAGCTGGGCGCCGACCTCGGCGGTCTCGTCCTCGCCGACCAGGATCTTCACCAGGGTGCCCGCCACGGGGGAGGGGATCTCGGTGTCGACCTTGTCGGTGGAGACCTCCAGCAGCGGCTCGTCGACCTCGACGGTGTCGCCCTCGGCCTTCAGCCAGCGGGTGACGGTGCCCTCGGTGACCGACTCGCCCAGCGCGGGCAGCAGCACCGGGGTGGCGTCGCCGGCCGGAGCGGCCTCGGCGGCGGGGGCCGGGGCCGGGGCGGGGGCCGCGGGAGCCTCCTCCGCAGCCGGGGCGGCCGGGGCGGCGGCCGGGGCGGCCTCGGCCGCGGGGGCCGGGGCGGCGGCGGGGGCGCCGGAGCCGTCGTCGATGACCGCCAGCTCGGCGCCCACCTCGACGGTCTCGTCCTCGCCGACCTTGATCGAGGCCAGGATGCCGGAGGCCGGCGCCGGGATCTCGGTGTCGACCTTGTCGGTGGAGACCTCGAGCAGCGGCTCGTCGATCTCCACGCGCTCACCCTCGGCCTTCAGCCAGCGGGTGACGGTGCCTTCGGTCACGCTCTCGCCCAGCGCGGGCAGTGTTACTGAGACCGCCATGGTTCCAGCGACTCCTATCAAGTCTTGCGTACAGGAATGAACGGGGACGGGGGCGCGATCAGTCGTGCGCGTGCAGCGGCTTGCCGGCCAGCGCGAGGTGGGCCTCGCCGAGCGCCTCGGACTGGCTCGGGTGCGCGTGGATGAGCTGCGCGACCTCGGCGGGCAGGGCCTCCCAGTTGTAGATGAGCTGGGCCTCGCCGACCTGCTCGCCCATGCGGGCGCCGACCATGTGGACACCCACGACGGCGCCGTCCTTGACCTGGACCAGCTTGATCTCGCCGGCGGTCTTGAGGATCTTGCTCTTGCCGTTGCCGGCCAGGTTGTACTTGAGGGTGACGACCTTCTCCTTGCCGTACTGCTCGACGGCCTTGGCCTCGGTCAGGCCGACGGAGGCGACCTCCGGGTTGGAGTAGGTCACCCGCGGGATGCCGTCGTAGTCGATCGGGACGACCTTGAGGCCGGCGATCCGCTCGGCGACGAGGATGCCCTCGGCGAAGCCGACGTGGGCGAGCTGCAGGGTCGGGACCAGGTCGCCGACGGCGGAGATGGTCGGCACGTTGGTGCGCAGGTACTCGTCGACCAGGACGTAGCCGCGGTCCATCGCGACGCCCTGCTCCTCGTAGCCCAGGCCGGCCGAGACCGGGCCGCGGCCGATCGCGACCAGCAGCACGTCCGCCTCGATGGACTTGCCGTTCTCGGTCGAGACCCGGACGCCGTTCTCGGTGTACTCCACGCCGGAGAAGCGGGACTTGAGCTCGAACTTGATGCCGCGCTTGCGGAAGGCGCGCTCCAGCAGCTTGGAGGAGTTCTCGTCCTCCAGCGGCACCAGGTGGGGCAGGCCCTCGACGATGGTGACGTCGACGCCGAAGGACTTCCAGACCGAGGCGAACTCGCAGCCGATGACGCCGCCGCCGAGGATGATCGCCGACTTCGGGATGTAGTCCAGCTTCAGCGCGTGGTCGGAGGAGATGATCCGGTTGCCGTCGATGTCCAGGCCCGGGATCGAGCGCGGCACGGAGCCGGTGGCGAGGACGATGTGGCGGCCCTCGATGCGCTGGCCGTTGACGTCCACCGAGGTCTGCGAGGAGAGCTTGCCCTCGCCCTGGATGAAGGTGACCTTGCGCGAGGCGACCAGGCCCTGCAGGCCCTTGTACAGGCCGGCGACGACGTCGTCCTTGTACTTGTGGACGCCGTTGATGTCGATGCCCTGGAAGGTGGCGAGGACGCCGAACTCGGCGGCTTCCTTCGTCTCGTCGGCGACCTCGGCGGCGTGCAGCAGCGCCTTGGTCGGGATGCAGCCGCGGTGGAGGCAGGTGCCGCCCAGCTCGCCCTTCTCGATCAGCGCGACGCTCAGGCCGAGCTGGGCGCCACGGAGCGCCGCGGCGTAACCGCCGCTTCCGCCTCCGAGAATGACTACGTCGAAAACGGTGCTGGCGTCGTTCGCCACGTCACGTCCTCCATGCAAAAGGTGCGGATCGCCGGGCCGGTCGCGGTCCGGTGGGTGAGTGCCCTTGTAAGAGCGCCCAGTCGTGCCGGAAATACATCTTTGCACTTGTTGGCAGCAGGTGGCGTCGGCGGGTGCCCCGAGGCGCCCCCGGTGCGGTCCGCGCGGCGGCGGTATGACCCGTTCTCGGAGGTATCGTCGCAGCTCACGGCCGGGAAATCGGCAAGCGGAGGTGCTCCGTCCGGGGGGCTTCACCGGCCTGGTTCCGCTCTGCGGAATCAATTTTCGCCGGAGGCGAACACGTCGTCGAATTGTCACCCCGCGCTACCGGCTGGTAATGCGCGCGGGGCCCGGCACCAACGGTGCCGGGCCCCGCGACGGTCAGCGGATCACGCGCCCGCGGCGGTGTCCTCCGCGAAGCGGACCAGGGTGCGCACCGCGCTCGCGGTGCCGCCCTTGGGGGTGTAGCCGTGCGGGCCGCCCTCGTTGAAGGCCGGACCGGCGATGTCCAGGTGCGCCCAGGCGGTGCCCTCGGCGACGAACTCCTGCAGGAACAGGCCGGCCACCAGGCCGCCGCCCATCCGCTCGCCCATGTTCGCCAGGTCCGCGACGGTCGACTCGACCATGCCCTTGCGCAGGTGGGCCGGCAGCGGCATCGGCCAGGACGGCTCGCCCACCGCGTCCGCGGTCTCGTGCAGCCGGGTGCGCAGCGCCTCGTCGTTGGACATCACGCCGAAGGTGCGGTTGCCCAGCGCCAGCACCATCGCGCCGGTCAGGGTCGCCACGTCGACGATCACGTCCGGCTGCTCCTCGCCGGCCCGGACGATCGCGTCGGCCAGCACCAGCCGGCCCTCGGCGTCGGTGTTCAGCACCTCGACGGTCTTGCCGCCGTACATCCGCAGCACGTCGCCCGGGCGGGTGGCCGAACCGGACGGCATGTTCTCCGCCAGCGCCAGCCACGCCGTCACGTTGACCTGCAGGCCCAGCCGCTTGGCGGCGACCACGGCGGCGAACACCGCGGCGGCGCCCGCCATGTCGCACTTCATGGTCTCGTTGTGGCCGGCCGGCTTCAGCGAGATGCCGCCCGAGTCGTAGGTGATGCCCTTGCCGACGAAGGCCAGCGAGGCCTTCGCCTTCGGGTGGGTGTAGGCCACCTTCACCAGCCGGGGCGGGTTCGCCGAGCCGGCGCCCACGCCCAGGATGCCGCCGTAGCCGCCCTTGGCCAGCGCCTTCTCGTCCAGCACCTCGACCTTGAGGCCGTGCTCCTTGCCCGCCGCCTGCGCGATCGCGGCGAAGGACTTCGGGTTCAGGTCGTTCGGCGCGGTGTTGACCAGGTCGCGGGCCCGGTTCATCTCCTCGCCGACCGCCACGGCCCGCTCCACGGCGGCCTTGGCGTCCTTCGAGGCCTTCCGCTCCACCAGCAGCACCAGTTCGGCGACCGGGGCCTTCGCCACCTCGCCCTTGTAGCTGCCGAAGGAGTACGCGCCGAGCAGGCCGCCCAGCGCGACCGCCTCGACCTCGTCGGCGGAGGCCGCGGGCAGCGCCAGCGCGACCTTCTTCGCCCCGGCCAGCGCCCGGGCGGCCGCACCGGCGGCCCGGCGCAGCTCCTCGGCGCCGAACGCGCCCTCGGGCGCCGGGCCCAGGCCCACGGCCAGCACCAGCGGGGCCTTGGTCCCGGCCGGAGCGGGAAGCTTGACCGTCTCACCCTCGGCGCCGGTGGCGCCCAGGGTGGTGAGGACCTCGGCCAGCTTGCCCTCGAACGCCTCGACGACCGCCTCGGCGCCCGGAGCGACGACCAGGCCCTTGGGGCCCTTCGCCACACCGACCACCAGGGCATCCGCCCGCAGGCTCACGGCGGAGGAGGTGCTCACAGACAGTGCAGTCACGACAAATGCGTCCTGTTCTTTCGCGGTCCACAGCCGGTGACGGCTCCGTTGCCGACCGGCAAAACCCAGGCAGACTCCGCGGCGAAACGGGGCACAGGGCCAGGGTGCTCACCGCATGGTAGTCCGCATACTGGGATCGCGCCGCCCCGCCTGCCCCGGGCACGAACCGCCGCGATCCGTGACGGTACGTGAGTTCGTGCACGACAAGGGAGTTGACGCCGGATCACAGCAGCGCGAGGGCCACCAGCGCGGACGTCGCCGCCGTCTCCACCAGCGCGCCCAGCACGTCCCCGGTCACGCCGCCGAACCGCCGCACGCACCGTCGCAGCAGGACGCCCGCGGCGAGCACGCCGAGCAGCACCGCGACGCCCGACCGCCAGCGCACCGCCGCCGCCGCACCGGCCACCAGCAGCGTCCCCGCCACCGCCGCCCCGGGCCGCACGGTGGCCGCCACCACCGCCCCCAGCCCGCCCGGCCGGGCCGCCGGGACCGGGCGCAGGCACCCCCAGGCCAGCGCCGCCCGCCCCGCCGTCGCGGCCACCACCGCGGCCAGCACCCCGCGCTCCGGCGAGACGGTGAACTGCCCGGCCAGCGCCGCGGTCTGAGCCAGCACCAGCAGCACCAGGGTCAGCACCCCGAACGGGCCGATGTCCGACTGCTTCATGATCCGCAGGGCGTCCTCGGCCGGCTTCCCGCTGCCCAGCCCGTCCGCGACGTCCGCCACCCCGTCCAGGTGCAGCCCCCGGGTCAGCAGCGCGCCGACCGCCACCGCCGCCACCCCGCCGAGCAGCCCGCCGCCGCGCCAGGCCACCAGCGCGCCCGCCGCCCCGGCGAGCGCGCCCACCACCAGCCCGACCAGCGGCGCCAGCACCATCGCGGCCCCGCCCGCCGCCCGGTCCCACCGGTGCACCCGCACCCGCAGCACCGTCAACGTCCCGAACGCGAACCGCAGTCCGTCCCCGACCCACCGCCCCGCCCGCGCCCCGGCCGGAGCCGGTCCGGCGCCCTCCGCCGGAAGCGTCCCCGCGGGCGCGGCCCCCTGCCGTGCGTGCTCGCCGTTCATCCCGCGCCCCGACGGAGTCAGTAGCGGTCCAGCAGGTCCGCGGCCGTCGGCAGCTTGGCCGGGGCCCGCGGCGGCAGCGGCTTGGCGCTCGGGACGGCGGCCGGCTCGGCCAGGGTGTCCCCGGCGGCCTGCAGCAGCGGCAGCGCCAGCACCGCGCCGACGCCCTCGCCCATGGTGACGCCCGCCTCGTGCAGCGGCGTCAGGGTCAGCCGGTCGTACGCCTTGGCCTGGGCGGGCTCGCCGGTGAGCGCGGACGCCCGCCACCACTCGGGGGCCCGGAAGGCGATCCGCTGGGCGACCAGCGCGCAGGCCGCCGAGACCACGCCGTCCAGGACGACCGGGAGCTTGCGGACGGCCGCCTGCAGCAGGAAGCCGGTGACCGCGGCGAAGTCGGCGCCGCCGGTCGCGGCCAGCAGCGCGAGCTGGTCGCCGAGCACCGGGCGGGCCCGGCGCAGCGCGTCCCGGACGGCGGCGCACTTGACCATCCAGGTGCGGTCGTCGACGCCCGAGCCGCGGCCGGTGACGGCGGCGGCGTCGGTGCCGCAGAGCGCGCCGATCAGCACCGCGGCGACCGTGGTGGAGCCGACGCCCAGGTCGCCGAGCAGCACCAGGTCGGTGCCCGCGTCGGCCTCCTCGTCGGCGACGGCCATCCCGGCCCGGAACGCCCGGGCGGCCTCCTCCGCGCTCAGCGCGTCCTCGACGTCGATCCGGCCGGAGCCGCGGCGCACCCGGTGGCGGACGACCTCCTCGGGGAACTCGTTCGGGTCGGCGTCCACCGCGACGTCGACCACCCGGACGTCCGCCCCGTAGCGGCGGGCCAGCACGGCGACCGGCGCGGTGCCGTCCAGCACGGCGCGCACCCGGTCGGCGGTGCCGCCGCGGGCGTCGAGGGTGGAGACGCCCAGCGAGGCGACGCCGTGGTCGGCGGCGAACAGCAGCACCCGGGCGGCGGCCAGCGGGCGGACCGGGGACTCGCCCTGGGCGGACGCCAGCCAGGCACCCAGCTCCTGGAGCCGACCCAGGCCGCCGCGCGGCACGGCCAGTTGCTGCCAGCGCTCCTCGGCGCCGCGCCGCGCACCCTCGTCGGGGCGTTCGACGAGCGAGGAGAAAGTGTCGAGATCCACGGTGGTGTCCATCGCCCGGCAATCTACACGGCCGCTGCTTTGACGGTCAGCACCTGCCCGGCGACCACCAGCAGCACCTGCTCGGAGGCGTCGGCGACCGCCATGTTGAGCCGCCCGAGGGTGTCCCGGAAGCGCCGTCCGGCGGCGGTGGCGGGCACCACGCCCATCCCGACCTCGTTGGAGACCGCGACCGCCTCCCGGGCGGTGGCGCCCCAGGCCGCGGCCAGCGCCGCGCAGCGCGTCTCCACCGCCTCCTGTCCGCCGCCGAACCAGACCGCGTCCTCCCAGGCCCCGCACTCGTCCATCACCGCGGTCAGCCACAGCGCCAGGCAGTCGATCAGCACCGGCGCCCGGTCCGAGCCGTCCGCCAGCACCTCCTCCAGCGCGCAGGTCTCGGCGGTCCGCCAGGACGCGGGGCGCCGGGCCCGGTGCAGGTCGACCCGCCGGGCCCAGTCGAGGTCGCCGTCCCGGCGGCCGGAGGTGGCCACGTACAGCACGTCGGGGCGGTCGGCGAGCAGCAGCTCGGCCCGGGTGGACTTGCCGGAGCGGGCGCCGCCGAGGAGCAGGGTGCGGGGGAGTGCCATGCGATCATCCTGCCGGACGGAGCTTCGCCCCCGCGCCGGGTGGGCACGCTACCGTCACGATCCCAGTGGCACGATTCGCGGAGGAGCCCGGCATGGTGTGGACCTGGCGGTACGAGAAGAACGACGGCACCGTGGTGGAGCCGGCCAACGGCGTCGAGGAGTTCTCCAGCCAGGGCGACGCGGAGTCCTGGATCGGCGAGGAGTGGAAGTCCCTGCTGGAGGACGGCGTGGACCGGGTCGTCCTGGTCGAGGACGGACGGGACGTCTACCCGATGAGCCTGCACGAGGCCTGACCCCCCGTCGGCCCCGGCCGCCGCCGCCCGGCCGTTCCCCGGTTACTTCTCGGCGACGACGTGCAGCAGTGCGGCGACGTGCCGGTACGGGTCCTGCTTGCCGGCCCGCTCCTCGGCGTCGAGCAACTGGGCGAGCTGTCGGCCGTCGACCGGCGCGGCCTCGTCCGGCGTGGCGTCGGTGAAGACCCGCACGCCGTACCAGCGGCGGACCGGGACGGCGAACCCGGCGAGCGTGGCGGAGAGTTCGGCCAGGCGGTCGGCCCGGGCGGGCAGGCCCAGGCGGTTGGTGTAGCGGGTGGAGTCGAAGGCTTCCTGGCAGGCCCGCCAGTCGCCCGTCAGCCCGGCCCGCATGGCCAGCGCGTCGCCGTTGCGCACCAGCAGCGAGAGCAGGCCGCCGGGGGCCAGGATCCGCGCCACCGAGGCCAGCATCGGCTCCGGGTCCGGCAGGTACATCAGGGTGCCGTGGCAGAGCACCAGGTCGAAGCTGCGCGGGCCGAACCAGCGGCCGACCTGGTGGCCGTCGCCGGTCAGCAGCTGCACCCGCTCGCGGACCTCCGGCGGTTCGGCGCACAGCGCCTGGTGGGCCAGGCCCAGGGTGCCCGGGTCGGGGTCGATGCCGGTGACGAAGTGGCCGGCCCGGGCCAGCCGCAGCGCCTGGGTGCCCTCGGCGCAGCCGACGTCCAGCACCCGCAGCGCGATGCCGCGGGTGAGCTGCTCGGCGAGCTGCCGGGTGACCAGCTCCTGGCGCACCAGGTTGTGCAGCCCGCCGTGCCGCTCCAGCCACTCACCGGCCCCGCTGTGGTACGGCCCGCCGCGGGCCGGCAGCCGCCCGTGCCGGCCCTGCGGCGCGTACCCGTAGCCCTGCTGCGGGGGGATGCCAGGTGTGCCGAGGGCCCCGACCGGCTGCTGCGCGGGCGGGGCCCAGTACGGCGGAACGGCTTCCGCGGTCAGGGCCGCTCGCCCCGCTTGACCATCGGCTTGGGCAGCCGCAGCCGGCGCATCTGCAGGGTGCGCATCAGGCCGTACATGACCGCGCCCCGGGTGTCCCCGTTCGGGAAGCGCTGGGCCAGCGACTTGCGCAGCTGGAGGCCGATCCGGACGAAGTCCAGGATGACCACCACGAAGAAGACCATGAACAGCAGCGTGGAGAGCAGCTGCAGGTAGTTGACCTTGGTGATGCTGAGCACCAGCACCACGACCGCGTACGGCAGGAAGAACTCGGCCGCGGCCCAGCGGGAGTCGATGAAGTCGCGGACGTAGCGCTTCACCGGGCCCTTGTCGCGCGGCGGCAGGGCCCGCTCGTCGCCCTCCAGCAGCGCGGTGCGCTGCTTCTCGCGCTCCGCGCGCATCCGCTCGCGGGCCTGGCGGGCGGCCTCCTTGCGGTCCTTGGGGACGGTGACCCGGGTCTTCCGGTTGGCCTCGGCCTCACTGCGCTTGGGCGTGGGCCGGCCCTTGGGAGCCTGCGGGTCGCGGGGCGGCTTCTCGTCCTCCTTCGTCATGGTGACGGTGGAGGAGGAGGCGGCGGATTCATCAGAGCGGCGTCGGAACACACTCCCAGCGTACGGGTTGACCGGCGCCTTTCCGGCGCGACCCCGGACGCGAACCGATATCGATCGTGAGGACGATGCCGAACGGCCGCCCGCTGTAGCAGCATTGTTGCAGGCTGGTGCACTGCGCCGGTGGCCTCACCGCGCATACACTCGACCTGTCACGAGACGCAAACCCAGGCCCGAAGAAGGGGGCTATCGAGGCCCATGAGCGACGGAATCATGAAGCGTATGGGGCTGATCTTCCGCTCCAAGGCGAACAAGGCCTTGGACCGGGCGGAGGACCCGCGCGAAACGCTCGACTACTCCTACCAGAAGCAGCTGGAACTGCTGCAGAAGGTGCGCAGGGGCGTCGCCGACGTGGCCACCTCCCGCAAGCGCCTGGAGCTCCAGCTGACCCAGCTGCAGCAGCAGTCCGCCAAGTACGAGGACCAGGGCCGCAAGGCGCTGTCCCTCGGCCGCGAGGACCTCGCCCGCGAGGCGCTCAGCCGCAAGGCCAACCTGCAGTCCCAGATCACCGACCTGGAGACGCAGTACCAGGCCCTGCAGGCCGAGGAGGAGAAGCTCACCCTCGCCTCCCAGCGCCTCCAGGCCAAGGTGGACGCCTTCCGCACCAAGAAGGAGACCATCAAGGCCACCTACACCGCGGCCCAGGCGCAGACCCGGATCGCCGAGTCCTTCTCCGGCATCTCCGAGGAGATGGGCGACGTCGGCCTGGCGATCCAGCGCGCGGAGGACAAGACCGCGCAGATGCAGGCCCGCGCGGGCGCGATCGACGAGCTGCTGGCCTCCGGTGCGCTCGACGACGCCAGCGGCCTCGGCCGCAAGGACGACATCGAGGCCGAGCTGGAGCGGGTGGCCGGCGGCAGCGACGTCGAGCTGGAGCTGGCCCGGATGAAGGCCGAACTGACCGGCGGCACCCCCGCCTCCCAGCCGCAGGCGATCGAGCAGGGCAAGAACGACACCCCGCCGCCGCCCACCATCAACTACCAGAAGTAAGCCCGCGAGCAACAAGGGGAGACGCACCAGCATGATCATGCGGGTCTTGGGTGAGGGGCAGTTCGAGGTCGCGGAGGGCGACCTGAACCGGCTGAACCAGCTGGACGACGAGCTGCTCCAGGCCGTCGAGGCGGGCGACGAGGCGGCCTTCAAGGCGGCGCTCGGCAGCCTGCTCGCGGCCGTTCGTGAGGTCGGCACGCCGCTCCCGGCGGAGTCGCTGGAGCCGTCGGACCTGATCCTGCCGGACGCCGAGGCGTCCCTGGAGCAGGTCCGCGAGCTGCTGCGGGACGAGGGCGACGGTCTGATCCCCGGACTCCCGGAGTAGTTCGGGCGCCACACGTGACGAGAGGGCGGGCACCCCCGGTGGGGTGCCCGCCCTCTTGTGCGCGCAGGGACGGGGACGAACCGTTACGGCAGGGCCAGCATCCGGTCCAGCGCCGCCTTGGCGTGCTTCTCGGTCTCGGCGTCCACCGTGATCACGTTCGGCACCCGGCCCTCGACCAGCGACTCCAGCGCCCACACCAGGTGCGGCAGGTCGATCCGGTTCATGGTCGAGCAGAAGCACACGGTGCGGTCGAGGAAGACGACCTCCTTGTCCGGGTGCGCCTTGGCCAGTCGGCGGACCAGGTTCAGCTCGGTGCCGATCGCCCACTTCGAGCCGGGCTCGGCGGCGTCCAGCGCCTTGATGATGTACTCGGTCGAGCCCACCATGTCGGCGGCGGTGACCACCTCGTGCCTGCACTCGGGGTGCACCAGCACGGTCACGCCGGGGATCCGCTCGCGGACCTCGTTCACCGACTCCACGCTGAAGCGGCCGTGCACCGAGCAGTGGCCGCGCCACAGGATCATCTTCGCGTCCCGCAGCTGCTCGGCGGTCAGGCCGCCGTTCGGCTTGTGCGGGTTGTAGAGCACGCACTCGTCCAGCGGGATGCCCATCTCCAGCACCGCGGTGTTGCGCCCCAGGTGCTGGTCCGGCAGGAAGAGCACCTTCTGCCCCTGCTCGAAGGCCCACTCCAGGGCGCGCCTGGCGTTGGAGGAGGTGCAGATGGTGCCGCCGTGCTTGCCGGTGAACGCCTTGATGTCGGCCGAGGAGTTCATGTACGACACCGGCACGGTGACGTCCGCGACGCCCGCCTCGGTCAGCACGTCCCAGCACTCGGCGACCTGCTCGGCGGTGGCCATGTCGGCCATCGAGCAGCCCGCCGCGAGGTCCGGCAGGACGACCTGCTGGCGCTCGGAGGTGAGGATGTCGGCGGACTCGGCCATGAAGTGCACGCCGCAGAAGACGATGTACTCGGCCTCCGGGCGGGCCGCCGCGTCCCGGGCCAGCTTGAAGGAGTCGCCGGTGACGTCGGCGAACTCGATGACCTCGTCGCGCTGGTAGTGGTGGCCCAGGATGAAGACCCGGTCGCCGAGCTTCTCCTTCGCGGCGCGGGCACGCGCCACCAGGTCGGGGTCGGAGGCGGCGGGCAGGTCGCCGGGGCACTCCACGCCGCGCTCGCTGTTCGGGTCGGCCTCCCGGCCGAGCAGCAGCAGGGCGAGCGGCGAGGGGGCGGGGTCGGTGCCGTAGGTCTCGGTGGTGGTGGTCACGGGCGGCTGCCCTCCTGGTGCGGCCGGATCAACACCAGCCTTCTCGTCTATCTGACGCTATCTATGATAACCGGTTGTCGTCAGTCTGACGATGGCCGCTTCGTCGATGTGACGAGAACCGCTCACCAGGATGGATGCTTCCGACGCGAGGACCCGCCGTGCCGTCCGGTTGGCTGGGGGCATGAAGGCAATCGCGATCAACCGCTACGGCGGCCCCGACGTGGTCGAGTACACCGAGCTCCCCGACCCGAAGGTCGGCCCCGACACCGTACTCGTCCGCACCCGCGCGGTCGGCGTCAACCCCGTCGACTGGAAGATCCGCGAGGGGCACCTCGACGGCGTCCTCGACGCGCACTTCCCCCTGGTCATGGGCTTCGACCTGGCCGGCGTCGTCCAGGCCGTCGGCGGTGCCGTCACCGAGTACGCCCCCGGCGACGAGGTCATCGGCTACGTCCGCAAGGACGTCATCGAGCACGGCACCTACGCCGAGCTGGTCGCCGCCCCCGTCCGCACCCTGGCCCGCAAACCCGCCGCCCTCGACTGGGCCGAGGCGGGCGGGCTGCCCACCGCCGGGCTCACCGCCCAGCAGGCCCTGGTCGGGGCGCTCGGGCTGCGCCGCGGCGAGACCGTGCTGATCCACGCGGCGGCGGGCGGCGTCGGCTCGATCGCCTGCCAGGTCGCCACCGCCCTCGGCGCCCGGGTGATCGGCACCGCCGGGGAGCACAACCACACCTTCCTGCGCGGCCTGGGCGTCGAACCCGTCGAGTACGGCCCCGGCCTCGCCGGACGCGTCCGCGCCCTGGCCCCCGAGGGCGTCGACGCCGCCCTCGACCTGATCGGCGGCGACGCCGTCGAGACCTCGGTCGACCTGCTCAAGGACCCCACCCGGATCGCCTCCGTGGTCGACTACACCGTCACCGCCCGCGGCGGCCGCTACGTCTTCACCCGACCCGACCCCGAGGACCTCGCCACCGTCGCCCGGCTCGCCGAGGACGGCCTGCTCACCGTCCCCGTCGCCTCCACCTTCCCGCTCAGCCAGGCCGCCTCCGCCCAGGCCCTCAACGCCGAGGGCCGCACCCGCGGCAAGATCGTCCTGCTGGTGGACTGACCCGACCCCGGCCGTCCGCGACAATGGGCTCCGCGCAGCCGTGCCACCCACGGCGCACCACCCTCACCCGCACCACCCGTGGAGCCCCGCCATGAGCGAGCGTAGCGAGCACACCGTCACGAGGCGCGCACGTGCGAAGCGCCTGACCGGCGGAGCGAGGCGGGGCGCATGAGCACCCCCAGGCCGCCCGAGTTCGGCCGGCAGGCGCTCGACGACACCGACCGCCTGCTGATCGAGCACCTCAGCCGCGACGGCCGCGCCTCCTACGCCGAGATCGGGCTGCTCACCAACCTCTCCGCCACCGCCGTCCGCCGCCGGATCGACCGGCTGCGGGCGCGCGGCGTGGTCCGCGGCTTCACCGTCGTCCTCGACCCCGGCCTGCTCGGCTGGCGCACCGAAGCCTTCGTCGAGGTCTACTGCCGCGCCCGCACCTCGCCCGAGGAGCTGCTCGCCACCCTGCGCCAGTTCCCCGAGGTCGCCGCCGCCTGGACGGTCACCGGTGACCCCGACGCCCTCGTCCACCTGCGCGCCGCCGACACCCGGCACCTGGAGGCCGTCATCGAGCGCATCCGCAAGGAGCCCGGCGTCCAGCGCAGCCGCTCCGCCGTCGTCCTCTCCCAGCTCATCTGACGCAGCTTTCCTGCGCGACCCCGCCCGAACACGCAGGAAACCGGCCCCGGACGGCCCCGTTCCGACGCGCGCCCGCCCACCCCCGCTGCCTACGCTGATCTTGCCCCCAGCACCAGCCCGCAGCGAAGAGGACACCCGTGTACGCAGCACCCGACCGCATGCACAAGCCGGACAACGAGCTGGTCGACCTCGTCTTCGACTACATGCGCGAACGCCTGCAGTACGACCCCGTCCCGCTCGACCACCCCGGCGACGGCGCCCACCTGCGCGAGGCCCTCGCCGGGCTGCTGAACGACCACGGCAACCACCCCGCCGACGTCCTCAAGCTCTACGACCACGAGCTCTCCCGGGCCGTCATCTCCGCGGACAGCCCGCGCTACCTCTCCTTCATCCCCTGCGCCCCCACCAAGGCCGCCCTGCTCTTCGACATGGTCGTCTCCTGCGCCTCCCTGCAGGGCATCTCCTGGCTGGAGGCGGCCGGCGCGATCGCCGCCGAGAACCAGGTCCTGCGCCTGATAGCGGACCGGGCCGGCCTGCCCGCCGGTGCCGGGGGCACCTTCGTCTCCGGCGGCTCGGCCGGCAACCTCTCCGCCCTCGTGGTCGCCCGCGACACCGCCCGCCGCCGCCTGGGCGTCGGCCCGGAGGCCCGGCTGCGGATCGCCGTCGCCGACCAGGTCCACTCCTCGGTCAAGAACACCTTCAACATCATCGGCGTGGAGCCCTTCCTCGTCCCCGCCGTCGACCGCCGCCTCACCGGCGCCGCCCTGCGCGCCGCCCTGGCCGCCGACCCGCACCCCGAGACCGTCGTCGCCGTCGTCGGCACCGCGGGCACCACCAACGAGGGCATCGTCGACGACCTCGCCGGCATCGCCGAGGTCGCCCGCGAGCACGACCTCTGGTTCCACGTCGACGGCGCCTACGGCGGCGCGGGCCTCTTCGCCCCCTCCGTCCGCCACCGCTACGACGGCATCGAGCACGCCGACAGCTTCGTCGTCGACCCGCACAAGTGGCTGTTCGCCCCGTTCGACTGCGCCGCCCTGCTCTACCGCGAGCCGCGCCTGGCCCGCGCCGTCCACACCCAGGACGCCTCCTACCTCGACGTCCTGCACACCGAGGGCGACGAGTGGAACCCCACCGACTACGCCTACCACCTCACCCGCCGCGCCCGCGGCCTCCCGCTCTGGTTCTCCCTCGCCGTCCACGGCGTCCAGGCCTACACCGACGCCATCGAGGCCGGCCTGCGCCTGGCCCGCGAGACCGCGCAGCTCATCCGCGACACCGAGCACCTCGAACTCCTCCACGACCCGCAGCTCTCCGCCGTCTGCTTCCGCCGCAAGGGCTGGACCCACGACGACTACTACCGCTGGTCCCGGCAGCTCCTCGCCGACCAGACCGGCTTCGTCACCCCCACCGGCTGGGACGGCGAGACCGTCGCCCGCTTCGCCTTCCTGCACCCGGGGACGACGATGGAGATGGTCCGGGAGATCCTCGCCACCATGGAGTAGGGGCTCCCGCCGGGGCCCGAACGCCGCTACAGGTACCCCCCGTTGGGGACGTACGGCATCGGCGGTCGCATCCCGCGCAGCCCCAGGTAGCCGCGGGTGGACAGCGACAGCCCCAGGTCGAGGCCGACGTCCACCGCCCACTCCTGCTCGGCGGTCAGGAAGGAGACGTTCGCCTCCGTCCCGACCGGGACGCGGGCCAGCGCCTCGCGCAGCAGCCGGACGGCGATCCGCTTGGAGGTCGCGGCGAGCAGCTGGACCTCGCCGCCGTCCCGGTAGCAGTAGCCCGTCCCGGCCAGGGTGTCCGCGACCAGCAGTTCCTCGAAGTGCGCCAGCATGAACGCGTGGTCGGGCCCGTGCGCCGCGCCCCGCAGGCGGCGGTCGACCGAGTCGAGCAGGTGCAGGTGCGTCGCGTTGCCCGCGTGCACCGGGATCTCGCCCGGGTCCAGCAGCCGCTCCCGGTCGACCTGCCCGGTCAGCCGCATCGTCGGGTGCAGCGTGAACCCGGCCCGCCGGTAGCGCCGGGCCGCCGCCGGGGACGGCGAGGCGCACAGCATGCCGCGCAGGCAGCCCTGCCCGTACGCGGTGGCCCGCTCCAGCAGCAGCCGGCCCACGCCCCGCCCCTGCGCGGTGGGCAGCACCACGAACAGCGGCAGCACCCACACCCCTTCGCGGCGCAGCGACAGCGCCGCCCCGACCGGCTCGCCATCCTGCTCGGCGATCCAGCACCCCTGCGGGTCGGTGACCGCCAGGTGACGGGTGCGGGCCGCCCCGCGGATGCCGCGGCGCACGTCCGCCGCGGTCTGCTCCTCGTCCGGTGGCCGCCGGTCCAGGTCGCGGAAGGCCGCCCGGGCGATCCGGTTCACGGCCTCGGCGTCCTCTGCGGTGTCCCTGAGCTGTCGAATGATCACCCGTCACATCCTGCTGCGTCCGGTGCGCGGGCGGTAGCGGTTTGCCGAAGCGGGCGGTGACCCACCGCGCCCGGTGTGCGAGCATGGGGTACGTGGGGGAGAGGGCGACGAAAAAAGTCCCCCGAACGCACCACCTCCCGGAAATGAATCCGGGGGGCCGCTGGTTGGCACTGGCGGATCACCGTCGTCACAGACCGGGAGTAAGCATGACCGTCCAGGACGAGACCACCGTCGAGAGTGGCATCCTCCTCACCGATGCCGCCGCGGCCAAGGTCAAGGGCCTGCTGGAGCAGGAAGGCCGCGACGACCTCTCGCTGCGCGTCGCCGTGCAGCCCGGCGGCTGCTCGGGCCTGCGCTACCAGCTGTTCTTCGACGAGCGTTCGCTGGACGGCGACGTCGTCAAGGACTTCAACGGTGTCAAGGTCGTCACCGACCGGATGAGCGCCCCCTACCTGGGCGGCGCCACCGTCGACTTCGTGGACACCATCGAGAAGCAGGGCTTCACGATCGACAACCCGAACGCCACCGGCTCCTGCGCCTGCGGCGACTCGTTCAGCTGAGCCTCACCGAGGCCCGGCACGCCGAGGGCGGCTCCCCAGCACGGGGAACCGCCCTCGCGGCGTTCCGCCCGGGCCGCTAGCGCGGGTCGCCGCCCGCGACGCCGCTCTGCGGGGGCACCTGCTGGTCGGTCGCGGTGTCGACCACGGCGCCGCCGGTCATCGGCTTCGACAGCGTGACGGTGGCCTGCTGCTCCTTCATCACCATCGGGCAGGCCTTGCCCGGCTCCGCGGTCTGGGTGATCACCACCCGCAGCCGCACCACCGGCGGGTTGTCCTCCTCGACCCGGACCCCGTACTTGTCGCAGACCCCGGCGGTGAAGAACACCGTCAGCCGGGTCGGGCCGTCCTGCCGGTAGCCGGTCGCCGGGATCTTCACCGCGGTCGGCGGGTGCTCGCCGACGGCTATCCCGGGCGTGGTCGGCTGCGCCGCCGAGGGCTGCGGGCTCGCCGCCGCCGTCGGGTCCGGCGAGGCCGGGGCGGACGCGGCGGGCGACGGGTCGGCGGTCGGCGAGGGCACGGGGCTGCCGGGGACGGGGCTGGCGGTCGCGGGCGCGGTGGCGGTGGCGGGCGCGCCGGAGCTGCCGCACGCGGTCAGCAGGCCGGCCGCGAGGGCCGCACCGGCGAGCGCGGCGGCCGCCCGGCGCGCGTACGGGGCCTTGGTGGAGACGGCTGCGGTGCTGTCGTCCATGATCTGCGTTCCTCCCGAGGGTCGTGCGGCGCCGCGGGGAGCGGTGCCGCGCCGGTTTGACGTGCCCCGGAGGAAACCGGTTCCGCCGGCGGGCTAGCCGCCGTACTCCGGCATGCCCGCGACCACCCGGCGCGCCGCGACCGGTACCCGGACGACCGGCGCGGGCGGGGCGGCGACCGCCGGGAGCGGACCGGCGACCGGCCAGAACCGGCCCAACCGGCGCGAGGAGTCCAGCAGTTCGGCCAGCGTCTCGGACTCGGGGGCCTCGGGGCGGCGACCCGGCCGCCACCCGGAGGAGTGATCGATCACCATGCGCGCACCAGCTCCGATCGCCGTGCCGCGGCCACGGCGCCGCGGACTGGACGGGGGCCGCGTCCGGCCCCCGTACTGGCGACCCTAGGCCGATGCGCGGCCGGAAGACAGCCTTACCGATCGGTAGCACCCCGCCGGGGCGGGTACCGTAGGCGGGTTGTTGCCCGCAGCTCCGGCCACGGCCGGGCCGCCAGAGGAGACCTCGTGCGCATCGCCGTCGCCGGCTCGATCGCCACCGACCACCTGACGACCTTCCCCGGACGCTTCTCCGACCAGCTGGTGCCCGAACAGCTGCACACGGTCTCGCTGTCCTTCCTGGTCGACACCCTGGACATCCGCCGCGGCGGGGTCGGCCCCAACATCGCCTTCGGCATGGGCGTGCTGGGCCTGAAGCCGATCCTGGTCGGCGCGGCCGGCGGCGACTTCGCCGAGTACCGCAGCTGGCTGGACCGGCACGGCGTGGACACCGACTCGGTGCACATCTCGGAGACCCGGCACACCGCCCGCTTCATGTGCACCACCGACCAGGACCACAACCAGATCGCGTCGTTCTACACCGGCGCGATGGCCGAGGCCCGCAACATCGAGCTCCAGCCGATCGCCGACCGGGTCGGCGGCCTCGACCTGGTCCTGATCGGCGCGGACGACCCGGCCGCGATGGTCCGCCACACCCAGGAGTGCCGCACCCGCGGCTACGCCTTCGCCGCCGACCCCTCCCAGCAGCTGGCCCGCCTGGAGGGCGACGACATCCGGGAGATCGTCGACGGTGCGGCCTACCTCTTCACCAACGAGTACGAGGCCGCGCTGATCGAGTCCAAGACCGGCTGGTCCGCGGACGAGATCCTGGAGCGCGTCGGCACCCGCGTCACCACCCTCGGCGCCAAGGGCGTGCGCATCCAGCGCCGCGGCGAGCCCGACATCGTGGTGGGCTGCCCCGCCGAGGAGCGCAAGGCCGACCCGACCGGCGTCGGCGACGCCTTCCGGGCCGGCTTCCTGGCGGGCCTCTCCTGGGAGCTCGGCCTGGAGCGCGCCGCCCAGATCGGCTGCATGCTCGCCACCCTGGTGATCGAGACCGTCGGCACCCAGGAGTACGAGCTGCGCGGCGGCCACTTCCTGGAGCGCTTCGAGACGGCCTACGGCGCCGAGGCGGCGAAGGAGATCAGCGCCCGGATCGCGCTCTGACCCCGGTCGCTCACGCCCTCCGCACCAGGTAGGCCGTCCCGCGGGCGCCCCCGTACCGCTCGGCGGGGGCCTCGCCCGCGTAGGTGTGGCCGCACATCCCGCACCAGGCGGGGATGTCGTGGCGGGCCGCCTCGTCGTCGGACAGCACGACGGCGAGGCCGCCCGGGGCGATCTCGCCGATGTGCTTGGCGAGTTCGATGACCGGGATCGGGCAGCGCCTGCCCAGGGTGTCGAGGACCAGGTCCGGGGCCTGGTCCGCGCCCCGCTCCGAACCGGTCGCCGGAAGGTCGAGGTCGAGGCCGAGCGGGGCGCGCACCTCGGCCACCACCCGGGGCAGCACGTCGAGGAAGGACTCCACCTCGGCGCGGGTGGTGCCCGCGGGCAGCGAGACGCGCAGGTTGCCCTCGGTGAGCACGCCCATCGCGGCCAGCACGTGGCTGGGCGTCAGGGTGCTGGAGGTGCAGGAGGAGCCGGAGCTGACCGCGAAGCCCGCCCGGTCGAGCTCGGTCAGCAGCACCTCGCCGTCCACGTACAGGCAGGAGAAGGTCACCAGGTGCGGCAGCCGCTGCTCGGGGTGGCCGACCACCTCGACGGCGGGGACGAGCTGCGGGACGCGGTGGCGGATCAGGTCGACGAGCTCCCGCAGCCGGGCGTCCTCGGCCTCGGCCTCCGCCCGGACGGCGCGCAGCGAGGCCGCGGCGGCGACGATCGCGGGCACGTTGGGGAAGCCCGGCACCCGCCCGCCCTCGCGGTCGTCGGCGGGCAGCGCGGAGGAGAAGCGGACGCCCTTGCGGACGGCGAGCACCCCGACGCCCGCCGGGCCGCCCCACTTGTGGGCGCTGGCGGCCAGCACCGACCAGCCCGCCGGGACGGGCAGCCGCCCGGCGCTCTGCGCGGCGTCGACCAGCAGCGGGACGTCGCCGAGCAGCGCGGCGGTCTCGGTGACCGGCTGCAGGGTGCCGACCTCGTGGTTGGCGGACTGCAGCACGGCGAGCGCGGTGTCGGAGCGCACCGCGGCGGCGAACTCCGCCGGGTCGACCCGGCCGTGGCGGTCGACCGGGACGGCGGTGGTGCTCCCGCCGTCGGCCTCCCAGCGCTCGGCGGTGTGCAGGACGGCGGAGTGCTCGACCGCGGAGTGCACCAGGTGGGCGCCGCGGCGGCGGTGGCCGCGCAGGGCGCCGAGGACGCCCAACTGGAGGGCCTGGGTGCCGGATGCGGTGAAGGAGACCTCGTCGGCCCGGGCGCCGAGCGCTTCGGCGACGGTCTCCCGGGCGGCGTCCAGCAGCATCCGGGCCTGCCGGGCGGAGCGGTGCAGCCGGGCCGGGTCGGCCCAGCCCTCGTCGAGGGCGGCGAGCAGGGCCTGCCGGGCGACGGGGTGCAGAGGGGCGGTGGAGGCGGCGTCGAAGTAGGGCACCCGGCCACCGTAGACGACGCGGGGGCTGCCCCATACGGGGTGATTCCTCCCGTCGCCGCGGGGTGGCCGACGGCCCGTCACCCGCGTGTCGCAGTACGGTCGCCCGTTCGGTCGTGAGAGGCTCGGATGTCCGCCATGACCTGCGACTCCATCCGTCCCGCGGGGGTGGTTCACCCCACGGGGTGCCGAACGGGTAGCCGGGCGGCGCGTTACCAGGGGCTGCCCGTGAGTGCCGCATAAGGATGGAGTAGCGTTTGGCCCGCATAAGCATTCAAACCGTGCCCGTGGCCGGACCGCCGAGGAGACCCTGACAACAGGCTCCTCCCGGTGGTGCGTTCGCGGGCGAGACTTCGGGAAGGCGCTACGTGAGTCCCAACGGCTCCGACCGCTCGCCGCGGCGCACGATGCGGCGGAAGCTGCCTCAGGCGCTGGCACTGGGCCTCGTCATCGCGACCGCCACCGGCTGCTCGGCCAACGACCTGCCCAGGCTTGGCCTCCCCAGTCCCGTCACCAAGGAAGGCCCGCTGGTCCTTCACATGTGGCAGGGCTCGTGGATCGCGGCTCTGGTTGTTGGTGCATTGATGTGGGGTCTGATCCTCTGGAGCGTGTTCTTCCACCGGCGCAGCCGCACCAAGGTGGAGGTCCCCGCTCAGACCCGGTACAACGTGCCCATCGAGGCGCTGTACACCGCGGTCCCCCTCGTCATCGTCTCGGTGCTGTTCTACTTCGTCGCCCGCGACGAGGCCACCCTGACGAAGGTCGACGCCAAGCCGCAGCACACCATCAACGTGGTGGGCTTCCAGTGGAGTTGGGCGTTCAACTACGAGAACTCCGAGATCCCGGACCCGGCGAGCACCACGGCCGCGTACGAGGTCGGCAGCACCAAGGAGCCTCCGACGCTCTACCTGCCGATCAACGAGACCGTGAAGTTCCGGCTGACCTCGAACGACGTCATCCACGACTTCTGGCCCGTCAACTTCATGATGAAGATGGACGTCGTGCCCGGCGTGGTGAACGAGTTCCAGGTCACCCCGACCGCGCTCGGGACCTACCGCGGCAAGTGCGCCGAGCTCTGCGGCGTCGACCACTCGCGGATGCTGTTCAACGTGAAGGTCGTGTCGGCCGCCGACTACCAGCAGCACCTCAAGGAACTCCGCGACAAGGGCCAGGCCGGCGCGGTTCCCGCAGGCATCCTCCCCACCACGGGAAGTAGTGAAGAGAAGTGACCATCCTCAACGAGCCCGCCGCGGCCGGTGGGGGAGCCGGGGCCGTCACCTCGGGGACTCCGCGGGTGCGCAAGCCGGGCAACGCGATCATCAAGTGGCTGACCACCACTGACCACAAGACGATCGGCACGATGTACCTGGCGACCTCGTTCGCCTTCTTCCTGATCGGTGGCGTGCTCGCCCTGGTCATGCGCGCCGAGCTGGCCCGCCCGGGTACCCAGATCCTGTCGAACGAGCAGTTCAACCAGGCGTTCACCATGCACGGCACGATCATGCTGCTGATGTTCGCCACCCCGCTGTTCGCGGGCTTCGCCAACTGGATCATGCCGCTCCAGATCGGCGCCCCCGACGTCGCCTTCCCGCGTCTGAACATGTTCGCCTACTGGCTGTACCTGTTCGGCTCGGTCATCGCGGTGGCCGGCTTCGTCACCCCGCAGGGCGCGGCCGACTTCGGCTGGTTCGCCTACTCGCCGCTGTCGGACGCGGTCCGCTCGCCGGGCATCGGCGCCGACATGTGGATCATGGGTCTGGCCTTCTCCGGCTTCGGCACCATCCTCGGCGCGGTCAACTTCATCACCACGATCATCTGCATGCGCGCCCCCGGCATGACGATGTTCCGGATGTCGATCTTCGTCTGGAACGTCCTGCTGACCGCCGTGCTGGTCCTGCTGGCCTTCCCGGTCCTCGCGGCCGCGCTGTTCGCCCTGGAGGCGGACCGCAAGTTCGGGGCGCACGTCTTCGACCCGACGAACGGCGGAGCGCTGCTCTGGCAGCACCTGTTCTGGTTCTTCGGCCACCCCGAGGTCTACATCATCGCGCTGCCGTTCTTCGGCATCGTCTCCGAGATCATCCCGGTCTTCAGCCGCAAGCCGATGTTCGGCTACTCCGGCCTGATCGCCGCGACCATCGCCATCGCCGGCCTCTCGGTGACGGTGTGGGCGCACCACATGTACGTGACCGGACAGGTCCTGCTGCCGTTCTTCTCGTTCATGACCTTCCTGATCGCGGTCCCGACCGGTGTGAAGTTCTTCAACTGGGTCGGCACCATGTGGAAGGGCTCGCTGAGCTTCGAGACCCCGATGCTCTGGACGATCGGCTTCCTGGTCACCTTCCTGTTCGGCGGTCTGACCGGCGTGCTGCTGGCCTCCCCGCCGATCGACTTCCACGTCTCGGACTCGTACTTCGTCGTCGCGCACTTCCACTACGTGGTCTTCGGCACCGTCGTCTTCGCGATGTTCGCCGGCTTCCACTTCTGGTGGCCGAAGATGACCGGCAAGATGCTGGACGAGCGCCTCGGCAAGATCACCTTCTGGACGCTGTTCATCGGCTTCCACACCACCTTCCTGGTCCAGCACTGGCTGGGCGCCGAGGGCATGCCCCGCCGCTACGCGGACTACCTGGCCTCGGACGGCTTCACCACGCTGAACACCATCTCGACCATCGGCTCGTTCCTGCTCGGCCTGTCGATCCTGCCGTTCCTCTACAACGTCTGGAAGACCGCCAAGTACGGCGAGAAGGTCAACGTCGACGACCCGTGGGGCTACGGCCGCTCGCTGGAGTGGGCGACCTCCTGCCCGCCGCCGCGGCACAACTTCACCACCCTGCCGCGGATCCGCTCCGAGTCCCCGGCCTTCGACCTGCACCACCCGGAGATCGCCGCGCTGGACTACCTGGAGAACCACGGTGAGCCGGCCAAGCACTTCGAGGGTGTGACCCCCGCGCAGTACGACCGTCCGTCGCTGGGCAAGGGCAAGAATGAGGGTGACGCCCGATGAAGGAACAGGGAAAGATCTTCGCCGGTCTGGCCGTGTTCATCCTGGCCATCGCCATCACCTACATGGTCTGGACCAGTAAGTCGGACCACGGCCTGGAGGCCGCGGGCACCACCGCGCTCTTCCTGGCCTTCGGCCTGGCCGCCTTCATCGGCTTCTACCTGGCGTTCACCGCCAAGCGGGTGGACACCGGTGCGGGCGACAACCCCGAGGCCCAGGTCTCGGACGACGCCGGCGAGGTGGGCTTCTTCGCCCCGCACAGCTGGCAGCCGCTCTCCCTGGCGATCGGTGGCGCGCTGGCCTTCCTCGGCGTCATCTTCGGCTGGTGGCTGCTGTTCTGGTCGATCCCGATCATCCTGATCGGCCTGTTCGGCTGGGTCTTCGAGTTCTACCGCGGCGAGAACCAGAACCAGTAGGTTCCGGAGCGCGCGAGCCGCGCGAGCCGCACGGCGGGCCGGGTTCCCCCTCGGGGGTGCCCGGCCCGCCGTCGTTCCCCGGGGGTTACCGGGAGTCGTCCCCCGCCCGGGTTACCCGGAGTGCCGCCCGGGTGACGCCTTCCTAGGCTCTGGGCAGGTTCATACCCCTGGGAGGTTCCGTTGAAGGGCTCTCGGATATCCGGCTCCAGCCGGACCGCACTGGCCGCCGCGCTGGTGCTCACCCCCGTCGCCGCCTGCTCCGCCGGCGGTACGTCGGAGAAGGAAACGGCCCGTCAGATCGACGTGGCCCCGCTGATCCACACCTCGGCCGCCGGGGAGAAGGCCGACCCGGCGAAGGCGTTCAGCGTCACCACGGACGGCAGCAACAAGCTCGCCGCCGTCACCGTCACCGGCCCCGACGGAAAACCGGTGGCCGGCGAGCTCGCCGCCGACCGGCAGCACTGGCAGACCACCGACCCGCTCCGGGCCGGGGCCGCGTACACCGTCAAGGTCGCGGCCGAGGACGGCAGGGGCGGCCACGGCCAGACCGACTCCACCTTCAGCACCGCGGAGGCGCAGCACGTCGTCACCGCCGAGCTGGGCCCCGACAGCTCGGGCAGCGGCGTCTACGGCGTCGGCCAGCCGCTCACCGTCAAGCTCTCCGAGGCGGTCACCGACCCGGCGGCCCGGCAGCAGATCGAACGCGGCCTCACCGTCACCTCGCAGCCCGCGGTCACCGGCGCCTGGTACTGGGTCGACGACGAGAACCTGCACTTCCGGCCGCAGGAGTACTGGCCGGCCAACACCACCGTCAAGCTCGCCTACGACCTGCCCGGCATCCGGATATCCGACGGCGTCTACGGCGGCGAGCAGCAGAGCCTGGCCCTGCGCACCGGCGACCGGATCGAGGCGCTGGTCGACGCCGGCACCGACCAGTTGACGTACAAGCGCAACGGCGAGGTGGTGAAGACCATCCCGGTCACCACCGGCAAGCCCGGCTTCGACACCCGCAACGGCGTCAAGGTGGTGCTCGGCCAGGAGTCCGACGTCCGAATGAGCAGCGAGACCATCGGCATCGCGGCGGGCAGCAGCGAGTCCTACGACCTGGACGTGAAGTGGGCCACCCGGGTCACCTGGAGCGGCGAGTACGTCCACGCCGCGCCGTGGTCGGTGTGGGCGCAGGGCAAGGAGAACGTCAGCCACGGCTGCACCGGGATGAGCACCGACGAGGCGAAGTGGTTCTTCGACAACACCCGGGTCGGTGACATCGTGCAGGTGGTCAACAGCAAGGGCCACGAGATGGAGCCGTTCGGCAACGGCTTCGGCGACTGGAACATCGCCTTCGACGAGTACGTGAAGCACAGCGCGCTGGGCAAGCCGGTCAGCACGGCGCCCGCGGAGGCGGTGAACGCGACGCCGAGCCCGTCGGTGAACACCGGCCCGAGCCCGTCGGCGAGCACGAGCCGGTGACGCGCGGCGAGGTCCCCGCACCCCTTCGACGGGGCGCGGGGACCTCGCCGTTCGGCTAGGCGGTGCGGGCGCGGCGCGCGAGCAGCCAGTAGGTGGCGGCGGCGGTGAGCATGCCGGCCGGGAGGGACAGGTCGGTGCCCCCGGCGAGGCGGGCCAGGGCGCCGGTGAAGACCGGGGTGGCGAGGCAGAGCGTCGCGGCGGCGGTGCCGAGGAGGAGGGCGGCGGCGCCGGCCGGGTTGACGCCGTGGGAGTACCAGTGCGGGGAGGCGGGGCTCTCGTCGGTGAGGTCGGGGCCGTGGTAGCGGTTGCGGCGCAGCAGGATGTCGGCGGCGTAGACGGCCATCACCGGGCCGGTGAGGGCGACCATCAGCTCCAGCACGTTGTTGACGGTGTCGAGGAAGTTGGAGACCAGCAGCGCGTACAGGGTCAGTGCGACGCCGAGCGCCCCGTCCAGGGCGACGCTGCGGGAGCGGCGGATGCGCAGGCCGACGGCCTGCAGGGCGAGGCCGGAGGAGTAGGCGGTCATGGCGTTGTTGGCGACCGCGCTGAGCACGACGGCGAGCAGGAAGAGCGGGCGCAGCCAGCCGGGGAGGACGGCGGTGAGGGCGGCCTGGGGGTCCGTCATGTCGAGGGTGGTGGCGGCGAGGGTGCCCAGTGCGGTGAACAGGACGCTGGGGACGAAGGCGCCGAGCGCCGTCCAGCCCGCCACCGCGCGGGGGGAGGCGGCGCGGGGGAGGTAGCGGGAGAAGTCGGCGCTGGTGGAGTAGGAGAGCGGCGCGGAGGCGATCAGCGCGGTGCCGCCAGCCAGGGCGGCGACCAGGGCGCCGCCGTGCAGGGGTTCGGCGGGCCGGTAGTGCCAGTCGGTGTGGCCGCCGGTCAGCAGGTAGCCGGTGAGCAGCAGGAAGACCGCGGTCAGGACGAGGGTGAAGGGCCCGTACAGCCGGACGATGGTGGCGTGGCCGTAGACCGAGATGGCCAGGGTGGCGGCCGCGATCGAGGCGATGACCAGGACCTTGAGCGGGGTGCCGGGGGTGAGGCCGGCCCGTTCGGCGAGGCCGAACGCGGCGAGCGAGGCGGCGGCCCAGTTGAGGGCGAGGTAGCAGACCGAGACCAGCCAGCCGGTGACGGCGATGTTCACCCGGTTGCCGCGGACGCCGAACATGGCCCGCATGATCACCTCGCTGGGGGCGCCCGCGGCCGGGCCGCTGACGGCGAGCAGGCCGACGCCGGCCCAGAGCAGGTTGCCGACCACGATGACGGCCAGCGACTGCCACAGGTCGAGCCCGATCAGCACCAGGGTGCCGCCGACCACCAGGTTGAGGTAGCTGACGTTGGGGGCGGCCCAGACGGCGAACAGGTCGCGGGGGCGGCCGTGGCGCTCGGAGTCGGGGATGTGGTCGATGCCGTGGGCTTCGATCCGTCCGGCCCGGTCGGCCGTGGGCGGGGGAGTGGGGAGCTCCGTGTGGGGGTCTGGAATCGTGGATTCCATGGAGTCCTCCGAGGTTTCGAGTACGGGTGCCGGTGCGGTCGGCGGTGCGGGAGCGGCCGGTGCGGCAGGCGGCTTGTCTATTGGTCGCACATCCAATAGCGTGCGGGGCATGTCGTCAAGCGTCCAGCCGAAACGGGTGCGCAAGAACCCCGAGGCCAGGCGGGCGGAGATCGTGGCCACCGCGGCCCGGATCGCCCTCGCCGAGGGCCTGGAGTGCATCACGATGCGGCGGGTCGCCGAGGAGCTGGACGTCCGCCCCGGACTGATCAGCCACTACTTCCCGGTCGCCGAGGAACTGGTCGCCGAAGCCTTCGGCACCGCCGCGGGCGGCGAACTGGCCGACCTGCTGCCCGACGCCGACGCCGCCCTCCCGGCGGTGCGGCGGCTGGCCCGCTTCCTCGAACGCACCGAGGGGCCGCGCTACGACGAGCTGAGCCGACTGTGGCTGAACGCCCGCCACCTCAGCCGGTTCCGCCCCGCCCTGCGGGAGCGGGTCGACCGGCAGGAGGCGCTCTGGCGGGACGCGCTGACGGCACTGCTGCGCGACGGCGTCGAGGCCGGGGAGTTCCGCGCCCCGGACCCGCACGTCACCGCGATCCAGCTCCTGGTCGTCCTGGACGGCCTGGGGGCGCACGCCAACACCGAACGCACCGGACGACCCGCGGCGGTCACCGGGATGGCGCACGCCCTCGCCGAACGCGAACTCGGCCTCCCGGCCGGGACGCTCGGCACCCCGCACCGACCGCACCACCGCTGAGGAGCCCTCCCGTGCACCCCGACCTCGTCCTGACCAACGCCCGGCTGCTCGACCCCGGCAGCGGGGCCTTCCTGCCGCACGACACGCTCGCCCTGAGCGGCGGCCGGATCGCCGGGTTCGGGCCGGACGGCGGGCGCGGGAGCGGCGCCGAGACGATCGACCTGGACGGCGCGGTGGTCGTCCCCGGGCTGGTGGACGGCCACCTGCACCCCGTCTCGGGCGCCGAGCGCACCGCCGGGACGGACCTCTCCGGCTGCACCGACCTGGCCGGGCTTCGGGCCGAACTGGCAGCCGCCCGGCGGGAGTTGAAGGACGGGCAGTGGCTGCGCGGCTGGGGCCTCGACCCGAACGCCTTCGGCGGCCTGCCGGTCTCGGCCGACAGCGTGGGGCCGGTGCTGGACGGCGTCCCCGCCGCGATCGACCTGTTCGACGCGCACTCGATGCTGGTCAGCCGCCGGGCCCTGGAACTGGCCGGGATCGACGGGCCGCGCCGCTTCGACCAGGGCTCGGCCGAGGTGGTCTGCGACGCCTCCGGCCGTCCCACCGGCCTGCTGCTGGAGGACGCCGCCTGCGAACTCGTCGAGGCCGTCGCCCCCCGCCCGAGCTTCGAGGAACTCTGCCGGGCCAGCGCCGACGTGCTGCGGCGGATGGCCGCGGCGGGCCTCACCGGCGGCCACGCGATGGACGCCAACGGCGAGAGCCTGGCCGTCTACGCCGCCCTGGAGGAGCGCGGGCAGCTCCCGCTTCGGCTGCGGATCGCCCCCTGGGTGCAGCCCGGCGCGGGCCCGGCGGAGCTGGCCGAACTCGTCCGCCGCCAGGGCGAGGGCGGCCGCCGCTGGCGGGTCGCCGGGGCCAAGCTGTTCATGGACGGCACCATCGACAACGGCACCGCCTGGCTCGAACACCCCGACTGCCACGGCGAGTCCACCGGCGCGTTCTGGCCGGACCCCGCCGCGTACACCCGGGTGATCGGCGAACTCCACCGCGCCGGGGTGCCCACCGCCACCCACGCGATCGGGGACGCCGCCGTCCGGCACGTCCTGGACGCGGTCGAGCGGGCCGTCGCCGCGCACGGCCCGGGCGCCCGGCACCGGGTCGAGCACGTCGAGACGGTGCCCGACGACACCGTCGCCCGGTTCGCCGCCCTGGGCGTGACCGCCTCCATGCAGCCCACCCACTGCACCGAGTACACCCGGGCCGACCACACCGACAACTGGTCCCGGCGGCTCGGCGAGGAGCGCGCCAACCGGGCCTTCCGCTGCCGCGACCTGGCCGACGCCGGGGCCCGGGTCGTCCTCGGCTCGGACTGGCCGATCGCCCCCTTCGAACCGCTCGGCGTGATGGCCGGGGCCCGCCACCGGCGCCCCAGCCGCGACCTCGGCCAGCCCCCGCACCTGCCCGGCCAGGCCCTCACCCCGCTGCAGGCGCTCGTCGGCTACACCCTCGCCCCGGCCTGGGCGGCGGGCGAGGAGGACCGCGCCGGACGCCTCGCCCCCGGCCACCGGGCCGACCTGACGGTGCTGGCGGACGACCCGCTGACGGTGCCGGACACCGAACTGGCGCGGGTGCCGGTGCTGATGACGGTGCTCGACGGGGAGGTCACCCACCGGGCACGGTGAGGCCCGGCCGCGGACGACGGCGCGACGGCTCCCCGCGGGGAGCCGTCGCGCCGTCCTCGCGTTCCCGGGGCCGGTCAGCGGTAGGCCACGCCGAGGGCGGTGGCGACGGCGGCGAGGGCCTCGTCGCGGGTCAGGCCGAGGCGGGCGGCGCGGGCCGCGTACTCGGCGGCGGCGCCGGCGGCCAGGCGGTGCGCGGTGTCGCCGGTGGCGGCGACGGTGGTGCCGGCCCGGCCGTGGGTCTCGACCACCCCGTCGGCCTCCAGCTCGCGGTAGGCGCGGGCCACCGTGTTCGCGGCGAGGCCGAGCTGCTCGGCGAGGGCGCGGACGGTGGGGAGCTTCAGGCCGACCGGGAGCTCGCCGGTGCGGGCCAGGTCCGCGATCTGCGAGCGGACCTGCTCGTAGGGCGGGACGGGGGACTGGGCGTCGATCACCAGGTGCACCCGGTCAACATAACAGGGCGCCGCGGCGCCGCCCCCGGGATGCCAGAACCCCCCACCGGCCGGGACCGGTGGGGGGTTCTGACGTGGCGTGACAGCTACACGGGATCAGTGGTGGCCGTGGCCGCTGGTGATCTCGTGGTACTCCTCGGTGGTGGGCTTGGCGATCTGGTTGCCCTCGCCGTAGAAGCCCTCGGAGAGCTTCACCCGGGTCTTGGCGATCACGCCGGCCTTGCGGGCCACACCGTTCTCGTCCGTCTCGGCGGGCAGCTCCAGCGGCTTGGGCTGCTCGTGGGCGGTGAGGGTGTGCAGGTCCTTCTGCGCCAGCGGGGTGTGGACCTCGATGAACTCACCGTGCGGCAGGCGCTTGATGATGCCGGACTCGCGCCCGTGCAGCACCTTGTCCTTGTCGCGGCGCTGCAGGCCGAGGCACCAGCGCTTGGTGACGATGAAGGTGAGGACCGGCACCACGAAGAAGCCGACGCGGACCGCGTAGGTGATCGTGTTGATCGACATGTGCAGGTGGGTGGCGAACAGGTCGTTGCCGCCGCCGACCAGCAGGACCAGGTACAGCGCGATCCAGGCCGCGCCGAACGCGGTGCGGACCGGGGCGTTGCGCGGACGGTCCAGGATGTGGTGCTCGCGCTTGTCGCCGGTGACCCAGGACTCGATGAACGGCCACACCGCGATCGCGACCAGCACCAGCGGGAAGATCATCAGCGGGATGAACACGCCCAGGTTCAGCGTGTGGCCGCCCCAGACGGAGACCTCCCAGCCCGGCATGAAGCGGATCAGGCCCTCGGCGAAGCCCATGTACCAGTCGGGCTGGGCGTCGGTCGACACCTGGTCCGGACGGTACGGGCCGTACGCCCACACCGGGTTGATCGTGGCGACCGCGGACATCACCGCGATGATGCCGAAGACCAGGAAGAAGAAGCCACCGGCCTTCGCCATGTAGACCGGCATCAGCGGCATGCCGACGACGTTCTTCTCGGTCTTGCCCGGGCCCGCCCACTGGGTGTGCTTGTGGTAGAAGACCAGGATCAGGTGCGCCACCAGCAGGCCCAGCATGATGCCCGGGATGAGCAGCACGTGGATGGTGAAGAAGCGCGGGATGATGTCGGTGCCCGGGAACTCGCCGCCGAACAGGAACATCTGGATGTAGGTGCCGACGATCGGCACCGCCAGGATCGCGCCCTCCATGAAGCGGATGCCGGTGCCCGACAGCAGGTCGTCCGGCAGCGAGTAGCCGAAGAAGCCGTCGAAGAAGCCCAGGCACAGCAGCAGGAAGCCGAACAGCCAGTTGATCTCGCGCGGCTTGCGGAACGCGCCGGTGAAGAAGACGCGCATCATGTGGACGAACATCGCGGCCACGAAGACCAGCGCGGCCCAGTGGTGGATCTGGCGGATCAGCAGACCGCCGCGGACCTCGAAGCTGATGTTCACCGTGGAGGCGTACGCCTCCGACATCTTGATGCCGTTCAGCGGCAGGTAGGAACCGTGGTAGACGGTCTCCGCCATGCTCGGCTTGAAGAACAGCGTCAGGTACACACCCGTGAGGATGATGATGATGAAGCTGTAGAGGCAGATCTCGCCCAGCATGAAGGACCAGTGGTCCGGGAAGATCTTGCGCAGGTTGGCCTTGGCCAGGGAGTAGATCCCCAGCCGGCCGTCGACCCAGTCGGCGGTCGCCTCGGCCTTGTTGGCGGGCTTGGCACGGGTGCTGGCCGGCTTGGAGGCACTGTTCCTGGTGCCGCTTGCGGAACTCATCGCGGACGCTCCCAGTAGCTCGGGCCGACGGGCTCGTCGAAGTCGCCGGTGGCGACCAGGAAGCCCTCCTCATCGGTGGTGATCTTCAGCTGCGGCAGCGGGTGGCCGGCCGGGCCGAAGATGACGCGAGCGCCGTCCGCCAGGTCGAAGGTCGACTGGTGGCAGGGGCAGAGCGCGTGGTGGGTCTGCTGCTCGTACAGCGAGATCGGGCAGCCGACGTGGGTGCAGATCTTCGAGTAGGCGAGGACGCCCTCGAAGCCCTTCGCCCGGGACTTGTCGTCCTTGATGTCCTCCGGGGCGATCCGGATGAGCATCAGGGCGTCCTTGGCGATCTGCTGCTGGAAGTCCTCGGCCGACTCCTCGAGGCCCTCGGGCTTCGCGAAGGTCAGCGAGCCCTGGATGATGTCCTCGGGCTTCATGGCCGTGTTGGTGTTCATGTTGACCAGGCGGATCGGCTGGCTCGGCTTCGCCTCGTTCCAGCCGGTGTGCAGGAGCTTCTTCTCCGGCAGCGGACCGAGGTCGCGCAGCAGCACCACGCCGGACAGCGGCACCAGGGCCATCGAGCCGATCAGGGTGTTGCGGATCATCTTGCGGCGGCCGAAGCCGGACTCCGCGGCACCGGTCTTGAACTGCTCGATGACGTCGTTGCGGACCTCGTCGTCGGCCTCGATCGGGTGACGCTCGGCCGGCAGCTCGTGGTCCGACATCAGGGTGCGGGCCCAGTGGACCGCGCCCGCGCCGATGCAGAACAGCGCGACGCCGAGGGTCGTGCCCAGGGCGAAGTTCAGCGCACTGACGTGGCCCAGCGGGAAGATGTAGACCAGCTTGTCGGCGTCGATCGACGCGTAGGACGCGATGAAGCCGATCGTCGCCAGCATCGAGACCACGAACAGCAGGGACACCTGGCGCTCGGCCCGCTTGGCGGCCCGCTCGTCGATGTCGGTCCGGCGCGGTTCGTGGGCCGGCAGGCCCGGGTCGGCGAACGGGTCGTCGTGGGAGACGACGTCCGTGCCGTGGGAGGCGCCGTGCGCCTCCGGCAGGTTCTCTGACATGTCGTGGCTCATGACTTCTTGGCCTTGGTGGTGTGGGCGGCGACCCAGATCGCGATGACGATCAGCGTGCCGAGACCGAAGATCCAGCCGAACAGGCCCTCGGTCACCGGACCGAGGCTGCCCAGGGCGAGACCGCCCGGGTTGGGCTCGTCGTTCGTGTGGCGGACGAACGCCACGATCTCGCGCTTCTGCTCCTCCGGCATGGTGGTGTCGGGGAAGGAGGGCATGTTCTGCGGGCCGGTCTGCATGGCCTCGTAGATGTGCTTCGCGTCCACGCCCTCCAGGGACGGGGCGTACTTGCCGTTGGTCAGCGCGCCGCCCTTGCCGGCGAAGTTGTGGCACTGGGCGCAGTTGGTGCGGAACAGCTCGCCGCCCTTGGCGACCTGCTCGGCGTTGGTCGCCGGGTCGTCGGAGGGCTGGTACTGCTTGCTGTCCGGAGCGACCGGGCCGGGGCCGAGCGAGGCCACGAAGGCGGCCAGCTGGTCGATCTCGGTCTGGGAGTAGACGACCTTCTTGCGCGGGACCTGCGCACCCGGCTGCTGGGCCGGCATGCGACCGGTGCCGACCTGGAAGTCGACCGCGGCCGAGCCGACGCCGACCAGCGACGGACCGTCGGAGGTGCCCTGGCCGTTCAGGCCGTGGCAGGAGGAGCAGCCGACGGCGAAGAGCTTCTTGCCCTCGTCGATGGCGAGCGACTGCGCCGAGCTGTCGGCCTGTGCCTTCTCGGCGGGCGCGAAAGCGGCGTAGAGCCCCCCGGTGGCCGCCAGGGCGAGAAGTAGGACGACGACCGCCGCCAGTGGGTGGCGCCGTCGTGCGGAGAGCTTTTTCACGGAATAACCCCGGTGTCAGGATCTGGTCGGCAGCAGCCTGCCCCTGACGCCCAGGCGTCGAGGTGACGCCGGGTCAGGGGCGGGGCGGCTGTTACTTGATCAGGTAGATGGTCGCGAACAGGCCGATCCACACGACGTCGACGAAGTGCCAGTAGTACGACACCACGATCGCCGCGGTGGCCTGCTCGTGCGTGAAGCGCCGCGCCGCGTAGGTCCGACCGAGGACCAGCAGGAAGGCGATCAGACCACCCGTCACGTGGAGTCCGTGGAAGCCGGTGGTCAGGTAGAACACCGTGCCGTACGGGTCCGAGGACAGCGACAGGCCGTCCTTCTTGACCAGCTCGGTGTACTCGAAGATCTGGCCGCCGATGAAGATGGCGCCCATCACGAAGGTGATCGTGAACCACGAGCGCAGCTTCTTCACGTCACCGCGCTCGGCGGCGAACACGCCGAGCTGGCAGGTGAGCGAGGAGAGCACCAGGATCGTGGTGTTGACCGAGGAGAACGGCACGTTGAGGGCATGGGCCTTCTCGTGCCAGAACTCGGCGCCCTTGACCGAGCGGAGGGTGAAGTACATCGCGAACAGGGCCGCGAAGAACATCAGCTCCGAGCTCAGCCAGACAATGGTTCCGACGCTGACCAGGTTCGGCCTGTTGACCGCTCCGTGCGCGTGTCCGGTTTCTGTTGCTGTTGCTGTCGCCACGACGGACATTATGTCGGTCCCTTATTCCGTCTTCACGCCGGGGGGTCTCCCTCGGAGTGTCCGGTGCGTGAGGTATGCCCGCCTCGCGCCGCGCCCGTTTTCTGACGGTTGTTCGGACGGGTGAGTGCGCTGGGCCGGCGGGGTGACCCCGGGGCGCGGCGGCTTGAGCGAGATCGCGCCGGGGTCTCCGCAGGACGGGCCCGCGGGAGTAGCATCCGTCCAAGGACGTGGCCCGGGTCACACTGGGCCGTTCGGTCGGGGCCGCCCGGCGTGGGCACACATATAAGAGGACGAGCACCAGGAAGCAGGGGCCATGGCGCAGCACTCCGACGAGACGCTCACCGTTCTCGTCTACAGCGACGACCGCAACACCCGTGAGCAGGTGACCCTCGCCCTCGGCAGGCGGCCCGCCGCGGACGTCCCCGCCCTGGAGTACCTGGAGTGCGCCACCGCACCCGCGGTGCTGCGCGCCCTGGAGAAGGGCGGGATCGACCTCTGCGTCCTGGACGGCGAGGCCGTCCCGGCCGGCGGGCTCGGCCTGACCCGGCAGCTGAAGGACGAGATCTACGGCTGCCCGCCGGTCCTGGTCGTGATCGGCCGCCCGCAGGACTCCTGGCTCGCCGCCTGGAGCCGGGCCGACGCCGCCATCTCGCACCCCGTCGACCCGGTCGCCCTCGCCGACGCCGCGACCACGCTGCTGCGGGCCCGGCTCGCCCGGCGCGCACCCGCCGGGCGCTGACCGTCCCACCGCCGCGTCTCAACTGGAGAGAAGGGGACGGCAACCCCGGGCGACCGTCCCCGCTCGCTCGATAGGCTGACGTCCATTCCTCTGGAACGTAGACGAGAGCTGGAGTCGGCCATGGTGAACGCGCACTCTGCGAACGGCGGTAGCGACCCCGCGCAGGTGGTCCGCACCTGGCCGGACCTGCTGAGCTCGCTGCTGCAGGGCAACGACCTCGCCCAGGCCGACACCGCCTGGGCGATGGACCGGATCATGAGCGGCGAGGCCAGCCCCGTCCAGGTGGCCGGGTTCCTGGTCGCCATGCGCGGCAAGGGCGAGACGGTCGAGGAGATCGCCGGCCTGGTCGAGACGATGTACGCGCACGCCCTGCCGTTGGACATCCCCGGCCCGGCGGTCGACATCGTCGGCACCGGCGGCGACCGGGCCAAGACCGTCAACATCTCCACCATGTCCGCGGTGGTCGCCGCCGCGGCCGGGGCGAAGGTCGTCAAGCACGGCAACCGGGCCTCCTCCTCGGCCTCCGGCTCCTCGGACGTGCTCGGCCGGCTCGGGGTCAACCTGGAGCTCTCCGCGGAGCGGGTCGCGGCGGTGGCCGAGGAGGTCGGCCTGACCTTCTGCTTCGCCGCGAAGTTCCACCCCTCGATGCGCCACACCGCCCAGGCGCGTGCCGAGCTGGCCGTCCCCACGGTCTTCAACATCCTCGGCCCGCTCACCAACCCGGCCCGGGTCACCTCGCACGCCATCGGCTGCTTCGACACCCGCCTCGCCGGGCTGATCGCCGGGGTCCTGGCCCGGCGCGGCGCCCAGGGACTGGTCTTCCGGGGGGACGACGGGCTCGACGAGCTGACCGTCACCACCACCTCGAACGTGTGGGTCATCCGGGACGGCGGGGTCACCGAGGCCCGGTTCGACCCGCGCGAGGTCGGCATCGAGCTGGTCGGGATCGAGGCGCTGCGCGGCGCCGACCCCGAGTACAACGCGGAGGTCGCCCGCCGGGTGCTGGGCGGCGAGCGCGGGGCGGTGCGGGACGCCGTCCTGCTCAACAGCGCGGCCGCGCTGGTCGCGCTGGAGCTGACGGACGCGCCGCTCACCGAGCAGATCGCGGCGGCGATGGTGCGGACGGCGGCGGCGATCGACTCCGGTGCGGCGGAGGAGCTGCTGAAGCGCTGGGCGGAGGCCACGCAGGCGTAGCGGCGCAGGCACCTCCAGGGGCCCGGAGGGCGCGCATTCAGGGGCCCGGGGAACGGCGGGCTCGGGGCTGCCGGCGGTGCACTGCCGGTGCGTGCGGTGGCTTCGGGTTCTGTTCCTACGGCCCGAAGCAGCACGGACACTCCGGTGGGCTCCGGCCGGCAGCAGCTCGGACTCGCCGTTCCCCGAGCCCCTGACGGGGCTCGTCAGCAGCACGGACCGAGCCGTTCCCCGAGCCCCTGAATGCGCGTGCTCGTCTGCCGAAGGGTGTTCCGGGATGTGGACGGGGGTTGAGACGGGGCCGGGTTCGTGTAATCTCTTCGCCAGGTCATGAGTGACAGCGCGAAGCCCCAGCTGGCTGTCCGGCAACCCTCCGTCCGTGGCGGGGTGCCCTGGGTGAGGACCGGGCTGCGCGGCGACAGGTCCGCGTGGCAAGCGCGGACTTCCGGTGTCGCACCTCCGGGGTCCTGACCCCGTGGAGGAGTGCACCCATGTCTGTTGCCACCGAGATCTGCGAGCCGCTGGCGGTGCTGGGCGGGGACGTCGAGGTTCCGCTGGCGTCCGGGGTGAAGGTCGGGTACGCGGCGCTGGACTACGCGGCGAGCGCCCCGGCGCTGAAGCGGGTGTGGGACGACGTCGCGGCGTACGCGCCGTACTACGGGTCGGTGCACCGCGGGGCCGGGTACCTGTCGCAGCTGTCGACGGACCTGTTCGAGCAGAGCCGGCGGACCGTCGCCGGGTTCCTGGACCTGCGGGACGGCGACCAGGTGGTGTTCACCCGGGCGACCACCGACTCGCTGAACCTGCTGGCGGGGGCGCTCCCGGCCGGGACCGAGGTGTTCGCGTTCGAGACCGAGCACCACGCCTCGCTGCTGCCGTGGCGCCGCGAGGGCCTGACGGTCAGCTACCTGCGGGCGCCGCGTTCGCACGAGGAGGCGGTGTCGGCGCTGGAGGAGGCGCTGCTGGGCGCGGCCGAGGGGCCGAAGCTGTTCTGCGTGACCGGCGCGTCGAACGTGACCGGCGAGCTGTGGCCGGTGAAGGAGCTGACCGCGGTCGCCCACCGCCACGGCGCCCGGGTGGTGCTGGACGCGGCCCAGCTGGCGCCCCACCACCGGGTCTCGGTGCGGGAGTTGGACGTCGACTGGGTGGCGTTCTCCGGCCACAAGCTGTACGCGCCGTTCGGCGCCGGGGTGCTGGCGGGCCGCTCGGACTGGCTGGACGCGGCCGAGCCGTACCTGGCCGGCGGCGGGGCGAGCCGGACGGTGGCCCGCGAGCTGGACGGCTCGGTCGCGGTGGAGTGGCACACCGGCCCGGCCCGGCACGAGGCCGGTTCGCCGAACGTGATCGGCGCGTACGCGATCGCCTCGGCCTGCCGGGCGCTGGACGAGGCGGGCTTCGAGGCGCTGGAGGCCCGGGAGCGGGCGCTGGTGGCGAAGCTGACCGAGGGCCTGGCGGCGATCCCCGAGGTGCGGGTGCTGAGCCTGTTCGGCGAGGGCTCCGACCGGGTCGGCGTGGTGTCCTTCGTGGTGCGCGGCTGGAACAGCTCGCACTTCTCGGCCGCGCTGTCCGCCGAGTACGGCATCGGGGTGCGGGACGGGCTGTTCTGCGCGCACCCGCTGGTGCGGACCCTGCTGGGTGGCGAGGAGGCGGCGCCGAGCGAGTGCGGGGCGCCGGAGCCGTCGCTGCCGGGGGAGCGCAGCCTGAACGCGATCCGGGTCAGCTTCGGCGCCGGGACCCCCGTCGAGCACCTGGACCGGTTCCTCACCGCGGTGCGGGAGCTGGTCAGCGACGGCGCGAAGTGGAGCTACCGCAACGAGGGCGGCCGCTGCGTCGCCGACACCCGGCAGCGCTGAGGCTCAGCCGTCCAGGCCGAGCGAGAACGCGGCCTCCAGGTCGTGCTGCGAGTAGGTGCGGAAGGCGATGTGGGTCTCGGTGTTGGTGACGCCCGGGACCTTGTTGAGGCGGCCGGGGATCACCTCGGCCAGGTCCTCGTGGTTGCGCACCCGGACCATCGCGACCAGGTCGTAGGTGCCGGTGACGGAGTAGACCTCGCTGACGCCCTCGATCGCGGCGATCGCCTCGGCGATCTCGGGGATCCGGTCGACGTCGGTGTTGATGAGGACGATCGCGGTGATCACTGGGCAACTCCTGTTCGAGAAGGTCCGCCCAGGGTATCGCCCGCCGGACGGGCGGCCCACGCGAACAGCCAGCCCGTCACGAAGCCGATCACGTGCACCAGGTAGGCCACCCCGTCGCCGCCGGAGGTGACCGACCAGAACTGCAGGACGAACCACAGGCCGAGCACCAGCCAGGCCGGGAAGCGCAGCGGCAGGAACAGCAGCAGCGGCACCAGCGCGGTCACCCGGCCCCTCGGGTGCAGCCGCAGGTACGCGCCCAGCACCCCGGCGATCGCGCCGGACGCGCCGACCAGCGCCCGCACCGCGTCCGGGGTGCCCGCCTCGGCCAGTGCGTAGCCGTAGGTGGCCAGGCAGCCGATCCCCAGGTAGCCGATCAGGAAGCGGACCCGGCCCAGCCGGGCCTCCACGGCCGGGCCGAAGACGAACAGGAACAGCAGGTTGCCGAGCAGGTGCAGCCAGCCCGCGTGGACGAACAGCGCGGTCAGCACCGAGAGTTCGGGGATCTTGCCGGGGGTGGCCGGAAGCACGCAGCCGGGCGCCGCCGGGGGGAGCACCGACAGCTGGGCGGCCGTCAGGGGGCGGCCGCCCAGCAACTCGGCCGGGACGGCGCCCCAGCGGTGCTCGTAGCGCTGCTCGGCGCAGGCGCGGGCGTCGCCGCTGCCGTACAGCGGGTTCAGGCCGGCCGGGCCGACCAACATGACCAGCGCGGCCAGGGCGATCAACAGGTACGTGGCGACCGGGGTGCCGGCGGCCCGCCCGGCCGCCGGCGAACCGGCCCGGGCGGGGGCGGAGAGCACCATGCCGGTCAGCATTCCTCGGGGGCGCACCCGCGACACCGGGCGCTGCTCCGGCCGGGTGAGCGTCCGGGCTGTGGACCGGTGATCCGTCCGTCCGTCCGCAGGCAATAGGCTGGAGGCCCGGAACCGGGACCAGCCGAGAGGGACCACACTGATGAGCATTGCCGCGCCGACCGCCGAGACCCGCTGGCGCTGCACCCTGTGCGGCAACCTGACCCGCTTCGACGTCACCCGTTCGTCCCGGGTGACCGACTTCCTGCACTTCGACCTCTCGGGCGAGTCCAAGGTCGAGGAGACCCAGGTGCTGTCCGAGACCATCGAGTCGGTGCGCTGCCGCTGGTGCAACGCCGTCGACCAGGTCGAGCTGGTGGCCCGGCCGGGCGCCGAGGAGCCCGCGGAGGGCGACGGCCAGCAGGGCTGAGGCAGCACCCGACCGCCCCGCGCCCCCGTCCGCCCCGGACGGGGGCGCGGGGCGGACTCGTCGGCGGGGTGCTGTCGGTGCGGCACGGTAGACGGGACAATTGCAGCAGCGGCGGACACCAGCGCCCCGCCCGGCACCCGCCGGGAGGGCCCCGCCCGGACCAGGATCGGAGCCGAGGACAGTGGCGGAGGCAGCGAACGCGCCCGCGGGCACGGACGGGACCGCGCCCGCCCCGGCCCCGGACGTGCCGGGCGACCCGGGGACGACCGGCCGCCCCCTGCCCGAGGGCGTGCGCCGACGGGTGGTCGGCATCGCCTCGGACGCGCTCGGCGGCATCGCGCCGGGCGAACTGCCCGCCTCGCTGCGCCCGTACGCCAAGTTCACCCCCGCCCGGCGGGCCAAGTACGCGGCGACCGCGCTGGCCGCCGCCCTGGAGTCCGACCCGGCGTTCCGGGTCCGGATAGCCGAGCGGCTGCGGCTGGGCCAGCCCGACCTGGTGCAGGCGCTGGAGGCGGGCACCGTCCCGGCCGCCGCCGACCCGATGGACGTCGCGGCCGCCGCCTACCTGGTCCGCCCGTCCGGCTGGCCCCGGCTGGTGGAGGAGGCGGGGGAGGAGGCCGAGCGGGTCGACGCCGAGGGGGCCGCCGCCGAGGCCGTCCGGCTCGCCGAGAAGCTCCAGGAGGAGCTGGCGGAGGCCCGGGCCGCGGCCCGCGGCGAGCTGGAGCGGCACCGGGCCGAGGCCGAGGGCGTCCGCAAGGAGGCGGAGTCGCTGCGCAAGAAGGTCCGCTCGCTGGAGGCGGACACCCGGCGGGCGCAGGCCGAGAGCCGCCGCCTGCTGGGGGAGCTGGAGGCGGCCCGGGCCACCGCGGCCGCCGAGCGCAGCGCCGCCGAGAGCGAGGCCCGGCGGCTGCGGCACCGGGTGGCCGAGCTGGAGGCCGCGGTGGAGAGCGGGCGGCGCACCGCCCGCGAGGGCCGCAGCGTGGAGGACATGCGGCTGCGCCTGCTGCTGGACACCGTGCTGCAGTCGGCCCAGGGCCTGCAGCGGGAGCTGGCGCTGCCGGTGACGGCGCTGCGCCCGGCCGACCTGGTGGAGGCGGTGGAGCCCGGTTCGGCCTCGCCGCACGACGTGGCCCGGCGCGGCCTGGCCGAGGACGACCCGGCGCTGCTGGACCAGCTGCTGGCCATCCCGCAGGTGCACCTGGTGGTGGACGGCTACAACGTCACCAAGACCGGCTACCCCCAACTGCCGCTGGAGCAGCAGCGGTTGAGACTGCTGGGCGGCCTGGCGATGCTGGCCCAGCGGACCCAGGCCGAGGTGACCTGCGTGTTCGACGGCCAGGACCTGGACGTGCCGGTGATCATGGCCCCGCCGCGCGGCGTGCGGGTGCGGTTCAGCCGCACCGGGGAGACCGCGGACGAGCTGATCCGCCGCCTGGTGCGGGCCGAGCCGCAGGGGCGGCCGGTGGTGGTGGTCTCCGCGGACCGGGAGGTCGCGGACGGGGTGCGCAAGGCGGGGGCCCGGCCGGTGGCCTCGGTGCTGCTGCTCAACCGGCTGGCACGCAGCTGAGCGGGGGCTGAGGCCGGGTCAGCGGGCCGCCGGGCGACCGGAGTGTGACGGTCCGGTGAAGGGGGTCGTGCGGGGTGGGCCGGAAGCCCCCCGGGAGTGGACGCGGGGGTGGGGACTTCACTAGGGTCTGGCGTCAAACCTATATTCCGGACTGTCACTCGTTGGGGTGAGTCCAGCAGGAAGAAGGAGCACCCCCTTGGCCTCCCACCGCCGTCCCAAGCAGCCGAGCCGTGCGCGGATCTCCGTGTTCACCGCCGCCGCCGCGACCGCGGTCGCCCTGACGGCCCAGGCCAGCGCGCACGCCGCCCCGGCCCAGCCGAACAAGGACGAGGTCAAGGCGCAGGTCGACAAGCTGCTGGAGGAGCAGGAGCAGGCGGCCGAGAAGTACAACGGCGCCAAGGAGCGGGCCGACCAGCTGCGCAAGCAGGCCGCCGACCTGCAGGACCAGGTGGCCCGCGGCCAGGAGCAGTTGACCGAGCTGGCCTCCGGGCTCTCGGCGGTGGCCGCCGACCAGTACCGGCAGGGCGGCGTCGACCCGTCGATGCAGCTGATGCTCTCCTCCAACCCGGACCAGTACCTCACCAAGGCGTCCTCCTTCGACCAGGCCGCCAGCACCCAGGCCGACACGCTGAAGTCGCTCAAGGACCAGCAGCGCCGCCTGGACCAGCAGAAGCAGGAGGCCGCGCAGGTCCTCAGCGAGCTGGACAGCCAGACCCAGGCGCTCAACGACGCCAAGAACGACGTGAACAGCAAGCTCGCCGAGGCGCAGAAGCTGCTCGCCAAGCTGAGCGCCGCCGACCGGGCCGCGATCCTGCAGGGCGGCGGCGGCAGCGCCTCGCGCAGCTCCTCCCGGGTGGACCCGAGCACGCTGCCGCAGGCCAGCGGCTACGCGGCGACCGCCGTGGCGGCCGCGCTCGGCAAGCAGGGCTCGCCGTACGTCTGGGGCGCCACCGGGGCGAGCACCTTCGACTGCTCGGGCCTGATGGTGTGGGCGTACAAGCAGGCGGGCGTCTCGCTGCCGCGCACCTCGCAGTCGCAGGGCAGCTACGGCGTGAACGTGGGCACCGACTGGCACAACGCGCAGCCGGGCGACCTGGTCGTCTACTACAGCGACCGGCACCACGTCGGCATGTACATCGGCAACGGTCTGGTGGTGCACGCGCCGCGCACCGGTGACGTGGTGAAGACGATGAAGGTCGACACCCTGCCGATCTCCACCATCCGCCGGGTCTGACCGCCCGACGAACCGGACAAACGCCCCACGGGGCGACAACTGACGCATCGTGACACGCCCGGCCGGGTCGAGATCCCCCTGTGATCTGCGACACGTCCGGGCGTGGTGTTTCTCGACCACATGATGAGAATTACTACGCTCCGTGTAATGAATTGATCACGTTCGGTCAGATTTACCGGGGGATGTGATTCAGAATCAGATTTTTTTCCGACAAGGATTTGAACGGATCACGGATCGGTTACTAGGGTCTTGCCTCGACCACCGCAGAGTCGATCGCCCAAGGGGGGCGGCGGCGGAGGTCGCCGCCGAGTCCGTGACGCAGCGGGCAGACCGTCAACACCGGGTCTGCTGACGGGGATACCCCTGCGGGGGTGCTGTCGAACGGAGCCGGGGAACCACGTTCCCCCGGGGTGAATCGGCGCCAGGTCGACCGCCGCGCGCGGTCGGTGAGGCGCCGTAGGGCATCTCTTCCGGCCCGAACCCGTCAGCTCACCCGGTAGGCGGTGTGAGGAAGAAGGAGTCCGCCTTCGTGGCGTCCCATCGCCGTCCCAAGCCCGTCGGCCGTGCCCGGGTCTCGATTCTCACTGCCACCGCCGCCGCTGCCGTGGCGCTGTCCGCCCAGGGCGGGGCGCACGCCGACCCCGCGCCGACCAAGGACCAGGTCAAGCAGCAGGTCGACCAGCTCAACGAAGAGGCCGAGGTCAAGACCGAGGCGCTCAACGCCTCCGTCGAGAAGCAGCAGGAGCTGCAGAAGCAGGTCGGCCAACTGCAGGACCAGCTCGCCCGGCAGCAGGACCAGGTGACCACCGCCCAGGAGGGCCTGGCCGGCATCGCCGCCGAGCAGTACCGCACCGGCAACATGCCGCAGACCATGCAGCTGATGCTCTCCAGCAGCCCGGACGCCTTCCTCGGCCAGGCCGGCACCATGAACGCGGTCGGCTCCACCCAGGCCGACCTGCTCAGGACCTTCAAGGACGAGCAGGCCAAGCTCGACGCCCAGCGCAAGGAGGCGGAGGCCAAGCTCGCCGAGCTGGACGCCACCACCAAGTCCCTGCAGGCGGACAAGGAGGAGGTCAAGGCGAAGCTGGCCAAGGCGCAGGACCTGCTCAACACGCTGACCCAGCAGGAGCGCGAGCAGCTCGCCGCCGCCGAGGCCAAGGCCGCCGCGGACGCCAAGGCGAAGGCCGAGACCGCGCAGCGGGCCTCCCGCGACACCGTCCGGGTGGAGCTGAACGCCCCGGCGTCCTCCAACTTCGCGGGCAACGCGGTCGGCGCGGCGGTCTCCAAGCTGGGCAGCTGGTACTCGTACGGCGCGGCCGGGCCGTCCACCTTCGACTGCTCCGGCCTGATGCAGTGGGCCTACAAGCAGGCCGGGGTGTCCATCCCGCGCACCTCGCAGGCGCAGGCCGGGGCGGGCACCAGCCTGGGCACCGACATCGCCAACGCCCGACCGGGCGACCTGATCATCTACTACGGCGACCAGCACCACGTCGGCATGTACGTCGGCAACGGGCAGATCATCCACGCCCCGCACACCGGCGCGCAGGTCCGCTACGAGTCGGCGACGGCCATGCCGATCAACCGGATCGTCCGGATCTGACGGCCCGTCCGAGCCCCCGGCCCGGTACCCCGCACGGGGTGCCGGGCCGCTCTCGTCCGACTGTCCGATTCGCGGTCAAATATTCGGTGCTGTCAGGGTTTGGACTGGATCGATCCGACTCGCTAACCTCTGCCCCCGGGCCCCCGCGAGGACGGCCGTCCGACCGCGGACGGCGGCGGAGGCCGGCCGCAGAACGGAGCCGTCGCACGTGTCCGTGCACCGTCGCACCCCACTGCCCGGCGTCCAGCGCCTCGCCCGGGCCCTGGCGCTCACCGCCGCGGCCACCAGCGCGCTCGGACTGACCGTGGGCGGGGCCGCCGCCGCCCCGCTCAGCCCGGCCGACCCGGCGAACCGCAGCGAGGTCAAGCAGCAGGTCGACCAGCTCTACGAGGAGGCCGAGCGGGCCTCGGAGAAGTACAACGCCGCCCAGGAGCAGCAGAAGCGGCTGCAGGCCGAGGCCGGCTCCCTGCAGGACCAGGTCGCCGCCGGGCAGGAGGAGCTCAACCGGATGCGCGGCGACCTGGCCGCCGTCGCCGCCGCCCAGTACCGCAGCCAGGGCCTGGACCCCACCGTCCGCCTGATGTTCGACCAGGACCCGGCCGGGTACCTGTCCGGCGCCCGCTCGCTCGAACAGGCCACCGTCCGGCAGGGCGACCGCCTGCGCGAGCTCGCCGAGCACCAGCGGCGGCTCGACGAGCGGCGGCACGAGGCCGGGGCCAAGCTCGCCGAGCTGGAACAGGCCCGGCAGCAGCTGGCCGCCGCCAAGGAGGAGGTCCGCGAACGGCTGGCCAGGGCGCAGCAGCTGCTGAACGGCCTCGCCCCCGCCGAGCGGGCCAGGATGGTCGCCGACGACGCCCGGGAGGCCAGGCAGCGCGCCACCCGCGGCACCGACCGGATCGACCTGGGCAACCAGCCGCCCTCCTCCGACCGGGCCGCCGCCGCGCTGGCCGCCGCGATCTCCAAGATCGGCTCCCCCTACGTCTACGGATCCACCGGCCCCGGCACCTTCGACTGCTCCGGTCTGATGTACTGGTCGTGGCGGCAGGCCGGAGTGACCCTGCCGCGGACCTCGCAGGCGCAGGCTTCGGCCGGCCGGCGGGTGAGCCTCGCCGACGCCCGGCCCGGAGACCTGGTGATCTTCTACAACGACAGGCACCACGTCGGCATGTACGCCGGCGGGGGCGTCGTCGTGCACGCGCCCTACCCCGGCGCCCGGGTCCGCTACGAGAGCGTCAGCGCGATGCCGGTCAACACGGTGGTGCGGGTCTGAGCCTCGTCGACGAACCCCTGGTCACCGACCTGCCGCCGGCCGCCGGGCCGCCGCCGCGGGCCGGTGCCCCGCTGTCCCGGCGCGCCGCCCTGCTGCTGGCCGCCGCCGGGGCCGCCCAGCTGTCGCTGCCCCAGGCCGCGCCCGCCCGCCCGGCCCCCGCGGCCGGGCCCGCGCCCGGCGGCCGCCCGGCGGCCCCCGGGCTGCGGGAGACCGTCGAGCAGCTGCTCGCCCGGCGCGGCCGGGCCGTCGCCGCGCGGGACACCGCCGGGCTGCTCGCCGTCTCCGCGGCGGGCTCCGAGGAGGCCGACCGCGACCTGCTGACCCGCACCGCCGGGCTGCGCCTCACCGAGTACGCGCTGCGGCTGACCGGCTTCGTCGAGCCGCCCGCCGACGCGGACCGGTTCACCGTCGGCGTCGAGCTCGGCTACCGGCTCGGCGGCGTGGACGACTACCCGGCGCTGCTGGAGCGGCAGGTCGAGCTGGTGCGCGAGCCGGCCGGGTGGCGGGTGGCCCGGGAGACGCCGACCGGCGCCGCCGCGCCCTGGGACCTGGGCACCGTCCGGACGGTGGAGGGCAGGCACAGCCTGGTGCTCGGCCTCGGCGACGGCGCCGAGCTGACCGCGCTGGCCGAGCTCGCCGACCGCGCGATGCCCGCGGTGGAGGCGGTCTGGGGCCCGTCCGGGGCCCGGCTGCTGCTCGAACTGCCGCTCACCGAGCAGCAGTTCGCCCGCCGGATGGATGTCTCCGCGGACGCCTACCAGGGCATAGCCGCGGTCACCCTGGCGGTCGGCGGCGCCCCCGTGCACACCCCCGCCGACCGGATCGTGGTCAACCCCGACGCCTACCGGCAGCTCAGCGAGCTCGGCCGCCGGGTGGTCGTCACCCACGAGGCCACCCACGTCGCCACCCGGGCCGACACCAGGTCCTGGACGCCGCTGTGGCTCTCCGAGGGCGTCGCCGACTACACCGGCTACCTGGGCACCGGGCGCACCGCCCGGCAGATCGCCCCCGAGCTCGCCAAGGACGTCCAGGCCGGGCGGACGCCCGCCGCGCTGCCCGCCGACGAGGCGTTCACGGCCGGGGCGGCGGGCATCGCCCAGGCGTACGAGCTGGCCTGGATGGCCTGCGACCTGATCGCCCGCCGCTACGGGCAGGACCGGCTGGTGGCGCTCTACCGCACCGTCGGGGCCTTCGGCGAGGGCGGGCTGGAGCGCGCGATGAGGGCCCAGCTCGGGATCGGCGTGACGGAGTTCACCAAGACCTGGATCACCGAGGTGGCCAGGCTCCGGGAGTGAACCGGGCGCTCAGGAGCCGCCGAGCGCCCGCTCCAGGCCCGCGGCGTCCAGGAACGCGGTGTGGGTGCCCGCGACGGTGCAGGTGTACGCCCCGGCGACCGCCCCGGCCCGCATGCACTCCTCCACCGGGCGGCCCGCCAGCCGCCGGTGCAGGAACCCGGCGACGAAGGCGTCGCCCGCGCCGTTGCTGTCCACCACCGGCGCGCCCGGGTCGACGGTCGGGAAGTGCCGGGGCGCGTCGTCCCCGCGGGTCAGCAGGAAGGCGCCGTCCGCGCCCGCGGTGGCCACCACCAGCTCGGCCCGGCCCTGCGCCAGCACCGCGCGCATCGCCGCCTCCGGGCGGTTCGCCAGGCCCGCGGCGGAGAGGAACACCACGTCCGAGCGGAGCGCGTAGTGCAGGTGGTGCTCGTTGACGCCGTCCCAGGCGTGCAGGTCGGTGGAGCTGCTGCGGCCCAGGCGCTCGATGTCCGGGTACATGTCCCGGTTGACGCCCGTGATCGACAGGTGGACGTGCGCGGAGCGCTCCAGCAGCGGCAGCCAGAACTCGCGCGGCAGCCGGGCGTCCGCCGGGTGGCGGCCGTCGTAGAAGGAGAACCGCAGGCCGTCCCGGTCGACCAGGTTGACGCTGCGCGGGGTGCCCGCGGGGGCGGGCAGGTGGCTGAAGTCCAGGCCGCGGCGGGCGTACTCGGCCAGCACCAGGGCGCCCTGCGGGTCGTCGCCGAGGAAGTCGGCGAACTTGGTGCGCAGGCCGAGCGCCAGGCAGGCCAGGGCCACGCCGTTGCCGGTGTGCGCCGGGTAGTCCAGCACCGGGGGGACGCCGATCGAGTCGCGGCCGGGCGGGACCTCCAGCCGGTCCACCCGCACGATGGTGTCCACGCCGACGCCGCCGACGATCAGGATGTCGTAGTCGATCATCCGGCGATGGTGGCAGGCCGGAACCCCGCCCTGCAAGGGCTTTCAGAAAGTTGCAGGAAAGGCTTGCCGGATCAGGCACGGTCCGCCGGGGTCAGGTCGTCCAGCAGGTCCTGCTCGTAGGCGATGCCCGGACGCACCGGGTACGACGGGGCGACCTGCTCGGCCGGCAGCACCACCGTGGTCAGCGCCTCCCGCCGCCGGGTGGAGCGCCACAGCCGGTGCGCCGAGACCACCGTGGTCACCACCAGCAGCAGGTTGCGGGCGGTCAGCACCAGCACGCCGCCCAGCTCGCTGCGGTTCACCGCACCGAACATGACCGGGAACTCCATGGTGGTCAGCACCGCCGTGACCAGCACCAGCACCGCCACCGGACGCTGGCTGCTGCCGCGCACCGTCAGGCACACCGCCGACAGGCCGACCACCCAGATCATGTACTGCGGGGAGATCACCCGGCTGGTCGCGGTGAAGACCAGCAGCGCGCACAGCGCCGCGTCGAAGGTGGTCGCCGACGTCCAGCGGGCCGCCCGCAGCCGCCACACCAGCAGCCAGCCGAAGCCCGCCACCGACAGCCCCATCATCACCTTGGTGATCACCGGCACCCACGGGCCCAGGAACTCCACCGAGCCGTAGTTCATCGTCACGGTGCCGTTCCAGGCCCCCGCCAGCTTCGCGAAGTGCAGCGGCAGCGCGCCCACCGACTCGATCTCGATGCCGCGCTCCGACTGGAACTTCAGGAACTCGAACGCCCCGTTCATCCCCGCCGTCAGCAGGAAGCCCAGCGCCGCCGCGGACGCCACCGCCGAGGTCCACGCCCGCCTGGTCCGCCGACCGCGCGGCGAACCGATCAGCGCCAGCAGCGGCCACACCTTCACCATCCCGCCCAGGCCCAGCAGCACCCCGCTGAGCGCCGGGCGGCGCATCATCACCAGCAGGCCCGCCACCGCCAGCGCGGTCACGATGATGTCGTACCGGCAGTACACCGTCGGCCCGAGCAGCGGCACGCCCACCACCCAGTACCAGCCGCCCAGGTAGCTGCGGCCCCGGCGGCTGCCCGCGCGCATCAGCAGCGCCATCGCGGCCGCGTCCACCACGCCGCAGATCACGAAGAACGAGACCAGGTACGACCAGGGCAGCAGTCCCGGCGCCAGGATCACCAGCGCCGCGCCCGGCGGGTACTGCCAGGTCACGTCGTCCAGCGGGAACGTGCCGGTGCGCAGCACCTCGTACCAGCTGTGGTAGATCACCGAGATGTCGGTGGTCACGTCGGTGTCGGCGATCCGCAGCACGCCGGCGACCATCAGGACGATCAGCGTCCGGGTCGCCACCCAGCCGGCGGCCAGCGCCCACAGCGGACGGCGGCTGGTCGCGGCACCGGCGCCGGCCCGGGACGACGGCGGCGCCGACGGCACCGACGGCTCCGCGCCACCGGCCTTCTCGGCCTGGGCTGACTCCACTGCGCTCCTTCGGGTCGTCGCACGCACGCCGGGGCACCGGACACGTCGAGGGCCTCACCGGTTAAGGACAGCCGCCCCGCCCCAACGGTTGCGACGGCGCCCCCAACCTTCACCGAACCGTGTCCGGACCGCCCCGGAGGGCCACCGTCCGGCCCGGTCGGCGACCGGCCGCGTTCCCGGTGAACGGACACGGTGACCTATCGTACGGACCACTCACAGGTAGTCCGAGCACCCCCCGACCGAGCGAGCCGCGGCATGCACAAGACCCTCATCGTCACCAACGACTTCCCGCCCCGGCCCGGCGGCATCCAGGCGTTCGTCCACAGCATGGCCGTCCGGCAGCCCGCCGACTCGGTGGTGGTGTACGCCTCCACCTGGAAGGACGGCCGGGAGGTCGCCGAGTTCGACGCCCGGCAGCCCTTCCGGGTGGTCCGCGACCGCACCAGGATGATGCTCCCGACCCCGCGGACCACCCGGCGGGCCGCCGAGATCCTCCGCGCCGAGGGCTGCACCTCCGTCTGGTTCGGCGCGGCCGCCCCGCTCGGCCTGATGGCCCCCGCCCTGCGCCGGGCCGGGGCCGAGCGGCTGCTCGGCATGACCCACGGCCACGAGGCCGCCTGGGCCCAACTGCCCCTCTCCGCCCAGCTGCTGCGCCGGATCGGGGCCGGGACGGACGTGCTCACCTACCTCGGCGAGTACACCCGCTCCCGGATCGCCCGCGCCGTCGGGCCGGACGCCGCCCGGCGGATGGTCCAACTCCCGCCCGGCGTCGACGAGTCCACCTTCCGGCCGGACTCCGGCGGCGACGCGGTGCGGGCCCGGCTCGGGCTCAGCGGGCGGCCGGTGGTGGTGTGCGTGTCGCGGCTGGTGCCGCGCAAGGGGCAGGACACGCTGATCCGGGCCCTGCCGCGGGTGCTGGCCGCCCAGCCCGACGCGGTGCTGCTGATCGTCGGGGGCGGGCCCCACCGGGCCGAGTTGGAGAAGCTCGTCGACACGGTCGGCGTGCGCTCCTCGGTGGTCTTCACCGGTGCCGTCCCCTGGGAGGAGCTGCCCGCCCACTACGGGGCCGGGGACGTCTTCGCGATGCCCTGCCGCACCCGCCGCGGCGGACTGGACGTCGAGGGCCTCGGCATCGTCTACCTGGAGGCCTCCGCCACCGGACTGCCGGTCGTCGCCGGGGACTCCGGCGGGGCGCCGGACGCGGTCCGCGAGGGCGAGACGGGGTACGTGGTGCCGGGGACGGGCGGGGAGGAGCTGCTCGCGGAGCGGCTGGTGCGGCTGCTCGGGGACGAGGGGCTGCGGCGCGAGATGGGCGAGGCCGGGCGCAAGTGGGTGCACGAGGCCTGGCGGTGGGACATGCTCGCGGAGCGGCTGACGGGGCTGCTGCAGGAGCGGTAGACCCGTTCCGGGGCCGCGGCGCGGGACGGGGTTCGTCCGGTGCCGCGACCCTGCGGTGGGCGGGTGGTCGGTCGCGCAGTTCCCCGCGCCCCTGTCGGGGTGCGCGACTACTTGGTGTAGAGGCCCTCGATCTCGGCGGCGAAGTCCTTCAGGACGACGTTGCGCTTGAGCTTGAGGGAGGGGGTGAGGTGGCCGCCGGCCTCGGTGAAGGTGGTGGTCAGCAGGTGGAACTTCTTGACGGCCTCGGCGTGCGAGACGGCCTGGTTGCCGTCGTCGATCGCGGCCTGGACGGCGGCGAGCAGGTCGGGGTCCTCGCGGAGCTGTTCGACCGTCGCGTCGGCGGGCTTGCCGTTGAGGGCCTTCCAGCGCGGGAAGAACTCGTCGTCGACGGTGACCAGGCAGGCGATGAAGGGCTTGCGGTCGCCGACCACCATGACCTCGCCGATGATCGCGTGGGCGCGGATGCGGTCCTCGATCACGGCGGGGGCGACGTTCTTGCCGCCCGCGGTGACGATGATCTCCTTCTTGCGGCCGGTGATGGTGAGGTAGCCCTCGTCGTCGAGGGTGCCGAGGTCGCCGGTGGCGAACCAGCCGTCGCGCAGGGCGTCGGCGGTGGCGGCCGGGTTGTTCCAGTAGCCGGTGAAGACCTGCGGGCCCTTGAGCAGGACCTCGCCGTCCTCGGCGATCCGGACGGCGGAGCCGGGCAGGGGCTGGCCGACGGTGCCGATCTTGGGCCTGTCGTGGGGGTTGAAGGCGGTGGCGGCGCAGGACTCGGTGAGGCCGTAGCCCTCCAGGACGACGAAGCCGATGCCGCGGTAGAAGTGGCCGAGCCGTTCGCCGAGCGGGGCGCCGCCGGAGATGGCGTAGCGGCAGCGGCCGCCGAGGGCGGCCCGGAGCTTGCCGTAGACGAGCCTGTCGAAGACCGCGTGGCGGATCCGCAGGCCGAGCGAGGGGCCGCCGGCGTCGAGGGCGCGGCTGTAGGCGACGGCGGTGTCGGCGGCGCGGTCGAAGATCCCGCCCTTGCCGTCGGCCTGGGCCTTGGCGCGGGCCGTGTTGTAGACCTTCTCGAAGACCCGGGGGACGCCGAGGATCAGGGTCGGCTTGAAGGAGCCGAGTTCCTCGGTGACGTTCTTGATGTCGGAGACGTGGCCGAGCTTGACCGGGGCGACGGCCGCGGCGATCTCGGCGATCCGGCCGAGCACGTGGGCCAGCGGCAGGAACAGCAGGACGGAGGACTCGCCGGTGCGGAACAGCTCGGGCATCCGGGCGGTGACGTTGCCCAGTTCGGCGAGGAAGTTGCCGTGGGTGAGCTGGCAGCCCTTGGGGCGGCCGGTGGTGCCGGAGGTGTAGACGATGGTGGCGACCGAGTCCGGCCCGGCCAGGACGCGGCGTTCGGCGATCACGGCGTCGTCCACGCCGGTGCCGGCCGCGGTGAGGGCGGCGACGCCGCCCCGCTCGATCTGCCAGGCGTGCTCGAGGTCGGGCAGTTCGCCGCGGACCTCCTCGACCACGGCGGCGTGCTGGTCGGTCTCGGTGACCACGGCGAGCGCGCCGGAGTCGCCGAGGATCCACCGGACCTGCTCGGCGGAGGAGGTCTCGTACACGGGGACGGTGATCGCGCCCGCGGTCCAGATCGCGAAGTCGAGCAGCGTCCACTCGTAGCGGGTGCGGGACATCACGGCGACCCGGTCGCCGGGGCCGATGCCGCTGGCGACCAGGCCCTTGGCGACGGCGTGCACCTCGGCGAGGAACTGGGCGGCGGTGAGGTCCTGCCACTGCCCGGCGGCCTTGCGGCTGAGCACAGCGACGCCCGGGTGCCGCTCCGCGTTCTGGTGGACCAGGTCGGCGAGGTTGCCGTCGCTCGGTACCTGGTAGCGGGCCGGAAGGCTGAACTCGTCGAGCAAGACTGCTCCTCGTCTGCGACGCTGCGGGACGACTGGACGTTACTGCCGGGTAGGTGCGTTCGACCAGAGGGGTCGACCCCGGTGTTCCGATCGTCACACCGCAGGTCGGGCGTGCGGGTGGACCGATTCGCACCCTACGGCAGGACGCAGGTGACCCGCCGGTAGGTGCCCGCGCGGGAAACGCGTGCTCCCGCCCGCGATAGCCTCTGCTGGGCGCACAGCAGCACAGGGAGATCGCGGAGGCCGCAATGGCGGAGCACACCAGGTCGAGCATTGTCATCGACGCCACCCCGGCCGAGGTCATGGCGGTGATCGCCGACTTCGCCGCGTACCCGCAGTGGACCGGCGAGGTCAAGGAGGTCGACGTCCTGGAGACCGGCCCCGACGGCCGCGCCGCCAAGGTGCGCCTGCTGCTGGACGCCGGGGCCATCCGCGACGAGCACACCCTCGCCTACACCTGGGACGGCGACCGCGAGGTCAGCTGGACCCTGGTCAGCAGCCAGATGCTGCGCGCCCTGGACGGCTCGTACGCGCTCGCCCCGGCGGGCAAGGGGCCGGCGAAGGGCACCGAGGTCACCTACCAGCTGGCCGTGGACGTCAAGATCCCGATGCTCGGCATGATCAAGCGCAAGGCCGAGAAGGTCATCATCGACCGGGCGCTGGCCGGGCTGAAGAAGCGCGTCGAGGGCTGACCGGGCCCGTGGCCACCCGCACCGTACTGGTCAGCGGCCCGGAAGCCGGCCGGATCGCCGCCGCCACCGCCCTGCACCACGCCCGGCGGGGCAGCGACACCCTGCTGCTCGCCGCCGACGACCCGCACCGCGCCGTCGACGACCTGCTGGGCGCCCGGCTCGGCCCCGAACCCGTCGAGCTGGAGCGGCACCTGGCCGTCGCCCGGATCGACGAGCAGGCCGCCTTCCGGACCGCCCTCGACGGCTACCGCGACCGGCTGGCCCCCGCCCTCGACCTGATCGGCGCCCAGCCGCTCGACCCCGAGGAGCTCGCCCCGCTGCCCGGCACCCGCGCCCTCGCCCTGCTGCGGGCGCTGCCCCGGGCCAAGGCCGAGGTGCTGGTGGTCGCCGCCCCGCCGCCCGCCGAACTGGTCGCCACCCTCGCCCTGCCCGCCCAACTGGAGCGCTACCTCGCCCGGTTGCTGCCCGAGCAGCGCCAGGCCGCCCGCGCGCTGCGCCCGCTGCTGGCCAACCTGGCGGGCGTCCCGATGCCCACCGACAGGCTGTTCGAGGCCCGGGCCGCCGCCTCCGCCGCGCTCGCCGAGGCCGCCGCCGCGATCACCGCCCCCGGCACCACCGTCCGCCTCGTCCTGGACGCCGCCCGCCCCGCCCCCCGCGCGCTGGCCCGGATCAGGGCCGGGCTCGCCCTGCACGGCCTCCCGCTGGACGCCGTGGTCGCGCACGGCGCGCTGCCCGCCGCCGCGGCCGGCTCGCCCGACCCCTGGCTGGCCGCCGCGGCCGCCCGGCAGGACGACCAACTCGCCGCCCTCGCCGAGCAGGTGGGCGGGGTGCCGGTGCTGGTCGCCCGGCAGCCGGACGGCGGCCTGGAGGAGCTCGCCGAGCGGCTCTACGCCGCGGGCGCCCCGCACCCGCCCACCCCCGCCGACCCCCGGATCGAGGACCGGCTCGCCGCCGAGAACCTCCTGCTCTGGCACCTGCCGCTGCCCGGCGCCGACCGCGGCGAGCTCGAACTGCTGCGCCGCGGCGACGAACTCGTGCTCGGCGTCGGAGGTTACCGGCGGGTCCTGGCACTCCCGTCCGCGCTGCGCCGTTGCACGGTCAGCGGGGCCGGACTGGCGGACGGGGTGCTGTCGGTGCGGTTCGCCCCCGACCCGGCGCTCTGGCCGCGCGGGTAGCCCGTACCGATGGAGAGGAGTGGTGCGGTGAGCACCGAAGAGCAGCAGGACGAGCAGGGCCGGCAGGAGCGGTCGGAACGGCCGGGCGGGGCGGCGGAGTTCGCGCCGCTGGTGGAGGAGGTGCGGAGGTTCGCCGCCGCGCTGGGCGGCAAGGCCGTGGAGGTCGGCGGCCGGCTGCGCGAGTCCAACCCCGAGGTGTACGGCCACCTCGCCGCCGCGGGCGGGGAGCTGCTGGCCGCCTACCGGGCCGCCGTCGCCGGACACGAACGGCGCTGGTCCGCGCCCCAACACGCCGAGGCCGAGCGGGTGGACCTGGACGGGGTCGCGGAGGCGTCCGACAAGTAGTTAATCCGGTCGAACGGCGACGTCACGCTACGGTCACGACCAGCTACTGAACGGTACCGTTGGTATGACTTCTGAAGGCACCATGACCAATCGGCCGGGAATTGCCTTCGAATAATGTACGCCTGACTGTATACGTGGGTACCCCTCAGCGGGTACGGTTCCGCTGAGCGGGAACGAGTGAATAGCTGAGGGACACATGGCTCTGACCATCGGCGTGGACGTCGGCGGTACCAAGATCGCAGCAGGCGTGGTCGACGAGTCCGGCGAGATTCTGGCCAAGACCCGGGTGCCGACCCCGGCCGACCCCCAGTGGGCGGTCGATGCCATCGCCCAGGGCGTACGGGAGTTGAAGGAGCAGTACCCCGACGTCAACGCGGTCGGCGTGGGTGCCCCCGGGTTCGTCAACCGGGACCGCTCCACCGTCCTGATGGCGCCCAACATCGCCTGGGAGAACGAGCCCCTCAAGCAGCGCGTCGAGGAACTCACCGGCCTGCAGACCGTCGTCGAGAACGACGCCAACTGCGCCGCCTGGGCCGAGTTCCGGTTCGGCGCCGCCGCCGAGTACGAGGACATGATCCTGATCACCGTCGGCACCGGCATCGGTGGCGGCATCGTCCTCGACGGCCGGCTGCACCGCGGCCGGTTCGGCGTGGCCGGCGAGATCGGCCACCTCAACATGGTGCCCGACGGCCTGCCCTGCGGCTGCGGCGGCCACGGCTGCTGGGAGCAGTACGGCTCCGGGCGCGCCCTGCGCCGCTACGGCCGCGAGCGCGCCGCCGCCGACCCGATCGCGGGCAAGCGGATGCTCGAACTCAACGACGGCGTCGCCGAGACCATCCGCGGCATCCACATCACCGAGGCCGCCGAGGAGGGCGACGCGCTGGCGCTCTCCTGCTACGCGGAGCTCGCCGACTGGCTCGGCCGCGGCATGGCCGACCTCGCCGCGCTGTTCGACCCGGGCGTCTTCGTCCTGGGCGGCGGCGTCTCCGACTCCGGCAGCCTGCTGCTGGACCCGGTCGCGGCCAGCTTCGAGAAGTACCTGACCGGCGGCCCGGCCCGGCCCCGCGCCAACGTGGTGCTGGCGTCGATGGGTTCGGCCGCGGGCATCGCGGGCGCGGCGGACCTGGCGCGCACCTGACCCACGCGCGGCTGGACGCACCGCGAGGCCGCGACGGGTGGCGCAGCACTGCCCCCGTCGCGGCCTCGTCGGCGTCCGCCGCCCGGTGCGCGCAGTTCCTCGCGCCCCCGCCTGCGGTGCGGCGGAGGCTGTTACTGTCGGTCAAATGACGGACACAGAGGTTGCGTTGGCGTCGTCCGGGGCGGAGCCGGACGGTGCACGGCGGGTACGGGTGCTGACGTACAACGTGCGGTCGCTGCGGGACGACCGGGCCGCGGTGGCCCGGGTGATCCGGGCCTGCGAGCCGGACGTGGTGTGCGTGCAGGAGTCGCCGCGGTACTGGAAGACCGAGAAGGCGGCCGCCTGGCTGGCGCACAGGACCGGGACGGTCATCCTGGCCGGGGGCGGGCGGGTGGCTGCGGGGCCGCTGCTGCTGGGCAACCTGCGGGTGGACCTGCTGGAACTCCGGGACGTCCTGCTGCCGAAGACCCGCGGGCTGCACGCGCGCGGCTTCGCGAGCGCACTGCTGCGGATCGGCGGGAGCCGCCCGTTCTCGGTGACCAGCTGCCACCTCAGCCTCGAACCGGCCGAGCGGCTACGGCAGTTCGAGCTGCTGCGGGGCCAACTGCGGCCGGGCGAACCGGGGGTGATCGCCGGGGACTTCAACGAGCCCCCGGAGGGCCCGGGTTGGCGGGGGCTCGCGGCGGAGCTGACCGACGCGCACGCCAAGGCGCCCTGGGGCGGGACGTACACCTCGGTGCCGAAGCGGCCCTACCAGCGGATCGACGGGGTGTTCGCCACGCCGGACGTCGAGGTGCTGGGCTGCGGGGTGCCGTACCCGCTGCCGGGCGTCTCGGAGGCGGACCTGCGGGCGGCCACCGACCACCTGCCGGTGCTCGCCACGCTGCGGATCCCCCCGCCGGAGTGAACGGCCCGCCCGGGGGCGGGCGGACGCGGCCCGAGCGGCCGCCGACCCCCGGGCGCGGCAGGGCCGTTCGGACCACGGGCGCGGCAGGGCCGTTCAGACCACGGCGCCGCCGTGCGGGTCCTCCGGCTCGTCCTCGTCGCGGTCCTTCATCCGGGCGACCAGGGTGCCGAAGCCGCCCAGGAAGGACAGCAGGCCGACCCAGGCGGGCCAGCCGGAGACCTCGTGCCAGACCACGGCGTCGAACAGCAGCAGCGCGGGGCCGCCGAGGACGGCCAGCCAGGCGAACTTGGCGGTGACCTCGGCCTCGGGCAGCGGCGGCGGCTCCGGGGGCACGAAGTGGCCCTCGTCCTCGTCCTCGGCCGGGGTGTAGTCGCGCGGCCCGTCGCCCGGCCGGGGCACCGGCCGCGGGGTGAAGTCGCCCAGGCCCCCGTTGGTCGTGGTGGGCGCGGTCGGCCCCCGCCGCCCGCCCTCCCGCTCGTTCTGCGCCCGCAGGTTCTCCACCTCGGGCCAGGCCGGGTCGGTGAGGTCCACCGGGTCGTCGAACTGGGCCACCAGCGCGGCGAAGATCTCGTCCTGCTCGGCCTGGCTGCCCGCGGCCGGACGCCACCCCCGCGCGGCGGGCGCGGGCGCGGCGGTCTCCGACCCGGCGGCCGCGGCGCCCGACCCGGCGGTCTCGGCCTCCTCGCGGGGCAGGTCCTCGTCGTCGTTCGCCTTGCTGGTCTCGTTCACGTTCGGCCTTTCAGCCCGAGTGGGTTCCGGCATCGACCGCCGCTGCCGGGGCCAGCCGCCGGACGAAGTCGAGGCTCGCCCCGAAGATCAGACCGGCGTCGTGGTCCAGCGTGGCCACGTGGAAGCTGCGCTCGAGCAGCAGCTCCGTCACATCGGTCGAGGATATCCGGGCGAGCACCAGCGCCGAGTTGCGCGGCGAGACCACGTGGTCCTGCGGACTGTGCAACAGCAGAACGGGTTGGGTCACCGACGGCATTCCCGCCCGGGCCGCCTCCCACAGCCGGGCCAGTGACCAGGCGGCGTGCAGCGGGACGCGGTCGTAGCCGACCTCGGCGGCGCCGGGGAGGGCGATGTCCCCGGCCACGCCGGGGAGGGAGGGGAGCAGGTGGCGCAGCAGCGGAAGAAGCACCGTCGCGGGGTTGTCGGAACGCACCGAGGGGTTGACGAGCACCAGTCCGGAGATCCGGTCGCCGTGCTGCGCGGCCAGCTTCAGGGCCAGCGAGCCGCCCATCGAGAGCGCGCAGACGAAGACCTGCCGGCAGGTGGCGGCGAGTTCCTCGAAGGCGGCCTCGGCGGTGGCGTACCAGTCCTCCCAGCGGGTGTGCTGCAGGTCCTGCCAGCGGGTGCCGTGGCCGGGCAGCAGCGGGACGGAGACGGTCAGTCCGGCGTCGGCGAGGTGTTCGGCCCACGGGCGCATGGACTGCGGGGAACCGGTGAAACCGTGGATCAGCAGCACACCGACCGGACCGCCCGCTCGGCGGTACGGCTCGGCTCCCGGAAGCAGCGGCATGCAGGACTCCTGGAGGGGGCGGGCGGGGTGAGGGTGGCTCGATGGTCCCACGGGCGGGATGCCCCGTACAGGGGCCCGGTGCGGGGACGGACGGTTCGCCGGTGCACCGGGCGGCAGGCGGGGGCATTAGGATCGTCCGGTCCGCACCACAGGAGGCCCCGGTTGTTCTACCGACTGATGAAGATGATCGTCGCCCCGCTGCTGCGGATCTTCTTCCGGCCGTGGATGGAGGGCGAGGAGAACATTCCGGACGAGGGTCCGGCGATCCTCGCCAGCAACCACCTCTCGTTCTCCGACTCGTTCTTCCTGCCCGCGCTGCTCAAGCGCCGGGTGACCTTCATCGCGAAGGCCGAGTACTTCACCACGCCCGGCATCAAGGGCCGGCTGACCGCCGCGTTCTTCAAGGGCGTCGGCCAGCTGCCGGTGGACCGCTCGGGCGCCCGCGGGGCCGGCGAGGCGGCGATCCGCAGCGGCATCGCGGTGGTCGAGCGGGGCGAGATCTTCGGCGTCTACCCGGAGGGCACCCGCTCGCCCGACGGCAAGCTCTACCGCGGCAAGGTCGGCGGCCTGGCCCGGGTCGCGCTGGCCACCGGCGCGCCGGTGATCCCGGTCGCGATGATCGACACCGAGAAGGTGCAGCCGCCCGGCCAGGTGATGCCCAACTTCGGCGTCCGGCCCGGCATCCGGATCGGCCGCCCGCTGGACTTCTCCCGCTACCAGGGCATGGAGAACGACCGGTTCATCCTGCGCTCGGTCACCGACGAGGTGATGTACGAGATCATGCGGCTGTCCGGCCAGGAGTACGTGGACATCTACGCGACCGCCGCCAAGCGGCAGCTCGCCGAGGAGAAGAAGGCCGCGGACGCCGACCGCAAGGCGCAGCAGAAGGCCGAGAAGGCCGAGGCCGAGGCGGGGAAGGCCGAGGCGCAGGGGAAGGCCGAGCAGGCCGGGGACGCCGAGAAGGACGCCGGGGCCTGACGGGCCGTCACGGGGGGAGCACCGGGTGATGGGGGACCACAGGCCCGTCGTCGCGCCGAAGGCGGTGCCCACGGTGGTGCCGACGGCGCCCGCCGGGGTGGCGGCGGCGGTGGTGGCCGGCGGGATGTCGGTGGAGCTGCCGCTGTGGCGCGCCATGGGGTACTTCCGGGTGCTCGCGCTGGCGTACGCGGTGCTGCGGTACCTCACCTCGTACCACCAGTTCCTGCACCCGGTCTCCGGCTGGATCTACCTGGGCGCGCTGAGCCTGTGGACGCTGGCCTCGACCCGGGCGTTCGCCGGGCCGCAGCGGTGCACCTGGCCGGTGCTGGGGACGGACCTGACGGCCGCGGTGACCGGCATCGTGATGAGCGGGATCATCGACACCCCGGCGCGGATCCACGGCGGCGCGCCGACCCTGCCGACGATCTGGGCGGCCGGGACGGTGCTCGGCTTCGCGGGCAAGGGCGGCTGGCGGGCGGCCGCGTTCGCCGGGGCGGTGATCGGGGCGGCCAACATCCTCGGGCACGGCGGGGTCAGCCCCGACAACCTGCACAACATCGTGCTGCTGCTGCTCGCGGGCTGCGCCATCGGCTACGTGATCGAACTGGCCCGGGCCAGCGAGGCGGTGCTCACCCGGGCGCTGCAGGTGGAGGCCGCGACCCGGGAGCGCGAGCGGCTCTCCCGGGACATCCACGACGGGGTGCTGCAGGTGCTCGCCCTGGTGCACCGCCAGCAGGGCGACGCCGCCGAGCTGGGACGGCTGGCCGGCGAGCAGGAACGCGCGCTGCGGGCCCTGATGACCGGCGGGCGGCCCGCCGAGGAGGAACGGGCGGACGGCGAGCGGGACCTGCGTCCGCTGCTCTCCCGGCACGCGGACGAGCGGATCACCGTCTCCGCGCCCGCCACGCCCGTCCTGATGCCCGCCGGGGCGGCGGCCGAGCTGGCCGCCGCGGTGGCGGCGGCGCTGGACAACGTCCGGCGGCACGCGGGGGAGTCGGCCCGGGCGTGGATCCTGGTCGAGGACGAGCCGGACGCGGTGACGGTGTCGGTGCGCGACGACGGCCCGGGCTTCCCGCCGGGGCGGCTGGCCCAGGCGCAGCGCGACGGCCGGCTCGGGGTCGCGCAGTCGATCCGCGGCCGGATGCTGGACCTCGGCGGCAGCGCCGAGCTGTACTCGGTGCCCGGGGAGGGCGTCGAGGTGGAACTGCGGTGGCCGAGGAGCGGGCATGACGACTGAGCAGCCGGTGCGCGTGATGGTGGTGGACGACCACCCGATGTGGCGCGAGGGGGTGGCCCGGGACCTGGCGGAGGCCGGGTTCGCGGTGGTCGCCACCGCGGGGGACGGCGAGGAGGCGGTCCGCCGGGCCCGGGCCAGCACCCCGCAGGTGGTGGTGCTGGACCTCAACCTGCCGTCGCTGTCCGGCGCGGAGGTGTGCCGCCGGGTGGTGGAGGCCGATCCGGCGGTGCGGGTGCTGGTGCTCTCGGCGAGCGGCGAGCACGCGGACGTGCTGGAGGCGGTGAAGTCCGGGGCGACCGGCTACCTGGTGAAGTCGGCGGGCCGCGAGGAGCTGCTCGACGCGGTGCGCCGCACCGCGGTCGGCGACCCGGTGTTCACCCCGGGCCTGGCGGGCCTGGTGCTCGGCGAGTTCCGCCGGCTGGCGGCCGAGCCCGGCACCCCCGCCGCACCGGCCGCCCCGCAGCTGACCCCGCGGGAGACCGAGGTGCTGCGGCTGGTCGCCAAGGGCCTGTCCTACCGGCAGATCGCCGACCGCCTGGTGCTCTCGCACCGCACCGTGCAGAACCACGTCCAGAACACCCTGGGCAAGCTGCAGCTGCACAACCGGGTCGAGCTGGTCCGGTACGCGATCGAGCAGGGCCTGGACGAGGAACTGGGCTGACCCGCCCGGGGGTTCAGGCCGAGCAGCGGTCGCCCGCGGAGGTGGTGACCGGCTTGAAGGTGTCGCGCAGCTCCTTGTCGGTGAAGTCGGGGCCGAAGGAGAAGGAGCTGCGCAGGGCGTTCATCCAGTCCGGGTCCTGCAGGTAGTCGTTGATGGCCTCGCGGAGCAGCTCGCAGGCCTTCCGGTGGCCCTTGGGCAGCACCATCATCAGGAACTGGGTCTTGCCGATGTGGGCGTCCCGGGCGACCCGGTAGGCGCGGGTGCCGCCGCTGCCGGAGTTGGCGGCGACGCCCTGCAGCACCAGGTAGTCGGAGAGCACGGCGTCGGCGGTGTCGTCGTCGACCCGGGCCAGGCACTCCTTGAGGTTGGTGCCGGTGACGGTGACCCGCGGGCCGATGTCCCGGAGCTGGGCCTCGGCGGTGGTGCCGGGGGTGACGCAGACCCGCAGCGGCTTGAGGTCGTCGGACTTGGCGACCGTCCGGGTGTCGCCGGCCTTCAGCAGGACGCCCAGCGGGGTCTGCAGGTAGGGCCCGGCCAGGTCGTAGTCCTGCTTGAGGCTGTCGCGCTCGGAGATGTCGGCGACCACCAGGTCGACCTTGTTGTGGTTGGCCTTGCCGTCGGTGAGGGCGTCCTCCCAGTTGGTGGTGGTCACCGTCAGCGAGGTGTACTCGATCTTGCGGGAGCCGAGCACCTTCATGGTCAGGTGCGGCTCGAAGCCGTCGTACACGCCCTTGTCGGTGAACTCGGACATGCCGGGGCGGTCGGTCTTGAAGCCGACCTTGACCGGCAGGCTCTCGAACGGCTTCGGCTCGTCGCCGGAGCAGCCGGACGCGGCGGTGACGAGCAGCAGCAGGCCGACGGCCAGGCGGGCGGAGTGCGGGTCGGGCACGGTGGTCCTCCTAGCGGGTGAACTCGACGCGTTGGATGTCGACCTTCTGGACGCAGCCCTGGGTCTCGCTCAGCTGCAGGTTCAGGCTCAGGTGGGTCAGGCCGGCGGGCACCGGGAGGGTGACCTCGGTGCCGGGGGCCTGCCAGCCGCTGCTGCCGTGCTGGTCGATGCCGAGCCGGGCGGTCAGGCCGGTGCAGCTGCCGCTGTCCGGGTTGACGTCGGACAGCAGCAGGCGGGTCTTCAACCGGGTGGCGCCCGCGGGGACGTCCACCTCCGCGGTGCTGACGTTGCCGGGTCGGACCTCGGGCTCGTGCCACACCGTGCTCCGCGCGGGCAGCGGCGGCGGGCCGTCGGGCCACAGCAGCGCCGCGGCCAGCCCGGCGGCGGCGAGCAGGGCCAGGGCGGCCGCCGTCCGCGCCCGGCCGCGCTCGCCCGGCGGCCGCTCCCGCGGGCCCTCCCGCGGATCGGTCGGGGGCAGCGGCGGCGGGCCGGTGCGGACGCGTTCCACGGCCTCGCGGGCGTGCTGCGCCAGGTGCGGTTCCTTGAGGGCGAGTTCCTCCAGCAGCAGGGAGGGGCTGCCGATCACCCGGGCGTGGGTGGCCATCTCGACCAGGCGGCGGCCGTCGGTGCGCAGCGGGGGCACCGGCGGGAAGCACAGCACGTCGGCGATGGCGACGAGTTCGGCCCGCTGGTCGACGGCCAGCCCGGGCGCGTTCTGCACCAGGGCGAGGAAGGCGACCCAGTCGCCGCGCAACTGGTTGCCCTGCACGCCGACCAGCCAGTCGTGCAGGTGGCCGATCGCGGCGGCGGGCTGCCGGTGGTCCTCGGCCAGGAACTTGGCGATCCGGGCGGCGGACACCGACAGCGGGCGGGGCTGCACCTGGACGGGGTAGCCGGTGGTCTCGGCCAGGTGCTGCTCCAACTCCGGCAGCACCGAAGCCAGTTCGAACCACCCGGCCAGGATGCGCTGGAGCAGCTGCCGGGTCTCCCAGGTGCAGCGGTCCATCTCAGTCCTCCGCTTCGAGGCCCAGCAGGGCCGCCAGCTCGTCCAGCGCCCGGTGCGGGCCGCACAGTTCGCGGGCCCCGGCCAGCAGGGCGCGCAGGGCGCGCTCCGGGCGGCGGTGCTGCAGGCAGCAGGCGGCGAGGGCGCGCAGGTGCAGGGCGGCGAGCGCGTGGTAGGCGACCCTGACCTCCTCGCCGGGGCCGAGCCGCTCGTTGACGGCCTGCACCAGCTCCAGCCGCACCGCCGGGTCCTGCAGCGGGGCCGGTTCGGCCAGCAGCCGGGCCACCCCGCCCGCCGTCACCGCCGCCCGGGGCGCCGCGGGCGCGGCGGTCGGCGGCAGCAGCGGCAGCAGCTCCGACAGCGGGGTCAGCCAGCCGCCCACCGGGTCGCCGCCGTCCGCGGTGGCCTTGACCACGCCGACCACCCGGCCGTGCCCGTCGAGCGCCATGCTGCCGCTCAACCCGGGCTGGATCCAGCCCAGTTGGACGCGCAGCCCGAGGCCGGAGGGGCCCGCGACGGTCAGCCGGGCCGACTCCGGGCCGACCTCGCCGGTGACCGGGTTCACCGCGAAGCCGTGCACCAGGACGGCCGCGCCGCCCGCCGGGTCGTGCTCGGCGAGCGGAACGGCCGGGGCGTCGGCCAGGCCGGGCGCGGTGAGCAGGGCGAGGTCCGGCCGCGGGTAGGCGGCCGCGCCGGGCACCGGGCCGGGCGGGAAGAGCCGGACGCCGCGCACCGGGTGGGCGGCCGCGCCGGGCCGGGCGGCGGCGGTGAGGTCCGGGTGGCCGTGCACCACGTGCGCGCAGCTGACCAGCAGCCCCGCGCCGAGGTGGAAGCCGCTGCCCAGGAACGCCCCGGCCGGGTCGGCGAGCAGCACCGCCGCGCTGTCCGGGCTCACTCGGCGTCGCGCTCGTCCGGCCGTTTCCAGCTCAGCCGGACGACCAGGCCGGCCTGGCCGGAGGCCTCCGCGAGGACGCCGATCAGGCGGCCGGACTTCACTCCCAGGTTGAGGCCGAACTCGACCTCGAACTCGTCCGGGTCGCCCGCCTGCCGGGCCGTCTCGCGCGCCCAGCGCCCGACCGCGCGCACCGCGCGCCGGACTTCCCCGAGGCTGTGGGTGACCGCCGCGGAGACCGCCCCCGCGTCCCCCGCCTGGCGGCCGGGGCCCGGGCGCAGGGCGGCGTGCAGGACGGTGCCGTCGTCCAGGGCGATCTCGACGGTTCCGGGCTCGGCAGCGTTCGTCATGCATCCCCCAACTCATGACCGATAGGCAGGATATGAATATCAGTCAGTTCGGGGGAGATCCAGACCTTTCCGCCGGGGGCGGGACGGCGGGACCGGGCCGCCGGATTCAGCCGCGCACGGCCGCGGGGGCGCGCAGCAGCCCGGAGACGATCTCCACCCCCTCCCGGGTGAGCACCGACTCCGGGTGGAACTGCACCCCGGCGAAGCCGGGCCCGCGCAGGGCGTGCACGTCGCCGGTGCGGGCGTCCCGGGCGAGTTCGACGCCCTCGGCGGCCAGCCGCCCGGCGGTGGCCGCGTCGCAGCGGGCGGTGAAGGTGTTGTAGAAGCCGACGGTGCGGCGGGTGCCGAACAGGTCGATCGTCTCCTGGGCGCCCTGGTACGGCACCGCCTTGCGGGCCAGCTCCAACCCGAGCTGCGCGGAGAGCAGTTGGTGGCTGAGGCAGACCGCGAGCAGCGGCGCGGTGCGCGCCCCGGAGCGGGCGGCGGCCAGTGCGTCGGCGACCACCGGGCGCAGCAGCGCCATCTTCGGGTCGGCCGGGTCGGCCGGGTCGCCGGGCCCGGGGCCGAGCACCAGCGGGCCGGGGTGCGCGGCGACCCGCTCGCGCAGCCCGGGGGCGTCGTAGCGGAGCACGCTGACGGTGTGGCCGAGCGAGCGCAGCAGGTGGGCCAGCATCGCGGTGAAGGTGTCCTCGCCGTCCACCATCAGGGCGTCGGTGCCGGGCAGCGGCGCGGCGGGCTGCTGCATCCGCAGCCAGAACGGGGCCAGCCCGGCCCGCCGGGAGTCGAGGGCGGCCTGCACCCGGTGGTCCTCGCCGAGCCGGGGCCGGGCGGCGCTCTCCCTGGCGGAGCGGGCCGGGCAGGCGCCGATCGCGGAGAGCACCCCGGCGGCCTTGGCGTGCGTCTCGGCGACCTCGGAGTGCGGGTCGGAGTGCCGCACCAGGGTGGCGCCGACCCGGACGACCAGCGAGCCGTCGGCGGGGTCGATGTCGGCGGCCCGGATGCAGATCGGCGAGTCCAACTGCTGGCCGCCGCTGGCGGACCGGCCGATCAGGGCGAGCGCGCCGGAGTAGTAGCCGCGCCCGCCGCGCTCGTACCGGTCGATCACCCGGGTGGCGTTCTGCACCGGGCTGCCGGTGACGGTGGCGGCGAACATGGTCTCCCGCAGCACCTCGCGGACGTCCAGCGAGGTGCGGCCGCGCAGTTCGTACTCGGTGTGCGCGAGGTGCGACATCTCCTTCAGGCGCGGGCCGAGCACCTGCCCGCCGAGGTCGCCGACCGCGCACATCATCTTCAGCTCCTCGTCGACCACCATGGTGAGCTCCTCCAGCTCCTTGGGGTCGCGCAGGAACTCCAGCAGCGACTCGGCGGTCGGGCCGGTCGCCGGGTAGCGGTAGGTGCCGGAGATCGGGTTCATCACCACGGTGCCGCCGGACTGCCGGACGTGGACCTCGGGGGAGGCGCCGACCAGCACCCGGTCGCCGGTGTGCACCAGGAAGGTCCAGTACGCGCCGCGCTCGTGCTCCAGCAGCCGCCGGAACAGGGTCAGCGCGGTGGCGGTGGAGTACCCGGCCAGTTCGGCCCGGAAGTCGCGCCGGATCACGAAGTTGGCGCCCTCGCCGCGCCCGATCTCGTCCCGGATCACCCGGCGGACGATCTCCGCGTACTCCTCGTCGTCGATGTCGAACTCCCCGCCGCGCAGCTCCACCGGGGCGTCGGGCAGCGCGGCCAGCACCCCGGCCAGCGGCAGCGCGTACTGCTCGGCGACCGACAGCGCCCGCAGCGGGGTGCCGTCCTGCCGGGCGGCGAAGCCGCGTTCGCGGATCTGCGCGTACGGGACGAGGGCCAGCAGGTCGTGCCGGGGGCCGCCGTCCGGGGCGCCGACCGGGACGGGCAGGTCGGCCAGCGACGCGTGGTCGGAGACCTCGCCGACCAGCAGTTCGACGGTGTCCGGGGCGAGCCGGGGCGCGCGGCGGTGCAGCAGGGCGAAGGCCGGGGCGCCGGGGGCGGTGAGCCGGGCGAGCAGGTCTGCGGCGGTGGTGGTCACGGCAGCGGTGTTCCTTCCGGGAGGTTGCTCTGCGGGGGGTTCCGCCGCCTCCGGGAGGCCGTGACGCTGCACACACACGCCGACGGCCGCCCCGGAGGGCGGCCGTCGTTCGTCGCTAGGGACGCGCGATCCGTGGGCCGCCCAACGGGCTGGCCCACCACCAGGAGAAGGGGTGCGTCGCGGTCACGGAGCCGACCTTAGCCCACCGGCGGGCGGCGGGGGGAGGGTTCGGCGGGATGTCCACGAGCTGTCTCACCCACCGGGCGGCATCCCCACACCGCTCGTCCCACCCCGTAGCCTTGCCCTGTGACCGTGACTAACCACTCCTGGCAGTCCCTGCCCGCGGCGCAGCAGCCTGAATGGCCGGACCAAGAGGCTCTGCGCAAGACCCTTGCCGAGCTCGCCTCCTATCCGCCCCTCGTCTTCGCCGGCGAGTGCGACCAGCTGCGCGCCCGGCTCGCGGCCGTCGCGCGTGGTGAGGCGTTCCTGCTTCAGGGCGGAGACTGTGCCGAGGCGTTCGACGCCGTGTCGGCCGACCACATCCGCAACAAGCTGAAGACCCTGCTCCAGATGGCCGCCGTGCTCACGTACGCCGCGTCCGTCCCGGTGGTCAAGGTCGGCCGGATCGCCGGCCAGTACTCCAAGCCCCGCTCGAAGAGCACCGAGACCCGCGACGGCGTGACCCTGCCGACCTACCGCGGCGACTCGGTGAACGGCTTCGAGTTCACCGCCGAGGCCCGGATCCCGGACCCGGAGCGCCTCAAGCGGATGTACAACGCCTCCGCGGCGACGCTCAACCTGGTGCGCGCCTTCACCACCGGCGGTTACGCCGACCTGCGCCAGGTGCACGCCTGGAACCAGGACTTCGTGCGCAACTCCCCGGCGGGGCAGCGCTACGAGCAGCTGGCCCGGGAGATCGACCAGGCGCTGGCCTTCATGAACGCCTGCGGGGTGGCCCCGGAGGAGTTCAAGACGGTCGAGTTCTTCTCCTCGCACGAGGCGCTGATCCTGGACTACGAGACGGCGCTGACCCGCACCGACTCGCGCACCGGCGAGCTGTACGACGTCTCCGGCCACATGGTGTGGATCGGCGAGCGCACCCGGCAGCTGGACCACGCGCACATCGAGTTCGCGTCCAGGATCCGCAACCCGATCGGCGTCAAGCTCGGCCCGACCACCACGGTCGACGACGCGCTGACCCTGATCGACCGCCTCGACCCGGAGCGCGAGCCCGGTCGGCTCACCTTCATCACCCGGATGGGCGCGGGCAAGATCCGCGACCACCTGCCCACCCTGGTGGAGAAGGTCACCGCCTCCGGCGCCCAGGTCGTGTGGATCACCGACCCCATGCACGGCAACACCTTCGAGGCCTCCAGCGGCCACAAGACCCGCAAGTTCGACGACGTGCTGGACGAGGTCCGGGGCTTCTTCGAGGTGCACCGCGCGCTCGGCACCCACCCGGGCGGCATCCACGTGGAGCTGACCGGCGACGACGTCACCGAGTGCGTCGGCGGCGGCGACGAGGTGCTGGTCGACGACCTGCACCAGCGCTACGAGACGGCCTGCGACCCGCGGCTCAACCGCAGCCAGTCGCTGGACCTGGCGTTCCTGGTCGCCGAGATGTACCGCAGCCACTGAGGCACCCGCGGTAGGTGTGACGAAGGCCCCTCCGCTTCCGGGCGATCCGGAACGGAGGGGCCTTTTTCGCACCCGGAGCACCAGGTAAGGTAAGGCTCAGTAAACCGCACCAATCGTGGAAGGGGCCGCACATGTACGTGTGCATGTGCCACGCGGTCACCGAGGCCCAGGTCAAGCAGAAGATCGACGAGGGGGCCAGCACCCCCCGCCAGATAGCCCAGGGCTGCAAGGCCGGCACCGACTGCGGCTCCTGCGTGCGGCGCATCCAGGCGCTGCTCGGCGAGCACGGCGCCCGCCCCTGCCCGACCGCCCGGCTGGCCGAGCGCCTCGGCCTGGCCGACCCGGCCGCCGCCGCTCCCGCGGTCACCGCCCCCCGGGCCGCCTGACCCGTCCGGCCCGCTCGACCGCCCGCGGCCCGGCCCGCTCGACCGCCCGCGGCCCGGCCGCGCCGGGGGCTCAGCTGCTCTCGGGCTGCTCGATCAGCTGCGCGATGTAGAGCGCCTCGCCGAGCTTGTCCAGCAGCTCCAGCTGGGTGTCCAGGTAGTCGATGTGGTGCTCCTCGTCGGCGAGGATGGACTCGAAGATGTTCGCCGAGGTGACGTCGTTCTTGGCCCGCATCACCACGATCCCGCGGCGCAGCCGGTCGATCGCCTCGACCTCGACCTGCCGGTCGGCCTCGAACATCTCCTTGACCGTCTGCCCGATCCGGACGTGGAACAGCCGCTGGTAGTTCGGCAGGCCGTCCAGGAAGAGGATCCGGTCGGTCAGCACCTCGGCGTGCTTCATCTCGTCGAAGGACTCGTGCCGGGTGTACTTGGCGAGCTTGGTCCAGCCGAAGTTCTCCTGCATCTTCGCGTGCAGGAAGTACTGGTTGATGGCGGTGAGTTCGGCGGTCAACTGCTCGTTGAGGAACTCGATGACCTCGGGGTCGCCCTGCATGGCCTGCCTTCCTGTGCGCATTCCGGTCGGTCTCCGGATGTCCCGCATCGTGGCAGCCGAACGGGCGCACTTCCAGTAAGTTCACGCTCACAGTCGGCGCCGCGGTCGACATTCTTTCCCGTTCTGCACCGCCCTGACCTGGGGTGATGCCGAACGGATTGGGCCGATCGGGGGTATCTCACCCGAACGGCTGCGCGGATTCCCCCCCGCGCTTCCCCCCACCGCCGCGGCGGATTCCGCCGGGGGCGCGCGGCGGGGGCGCGTGCGGTTCGGCGCCCGCCGTCTGTCACCATGGAGGCATGGGTCAGCACGAACCGGAACAGCCGCCGCCGACTGACCCGAGGCTCCCCCCGGGGCAGCGGCCGCAGCGCGGCTGGCCGGTCCTGCACTACGGGCCGGTGCCCCGGTTCAAGCCGCAGAGCTGGGACTTCCAGGTGTTCGGGGCCACCGCCGACGCGGAGAAGACCAGCTGGGACTTCACCGCCTTCCACGCCCTGCCCAAGACCACCGTCCGCGGCGACCTCCACTGCGTCACCAAGTTCTCGATGCTCGGCAACGAGTGGACCGGCGTCGCCGCGAAGACCGTCCTCGACCTCGTCCCGCCCGACCCGTCGGCCACCCACGTGATGGTCTGGGCCGAGTACGGCTACAGCGCCAACCTGCGGCTCGCCGACTTCGCCGACCCGGCGACCGTCTTCGCCACCCACCACGACGGCCGCCCGCTCACCCTCGAACACGGCTTCCCGGTCCGCCTGGTGGTGCCCCACCTGTACGCCTGGAAGGGCCCCAAGTGGGTGCGCGCCGTCGAGTACATGCGGGCCGACCGGCGCGGCTTCTGGGAGGAGCGCGGCTACCACAACCTCGCCGACCCGTGGCGCGAGCAGCGCTACACCTACCAGGAGCAGCCCGGGGACGGCCCGCTGCGCTGAGGCCGCGGGCCCGGGCCTCAGAACAGGCTGACGGTGATCGTCACGGTGCTGCCCTGCTTGGCTGGGGTGCCCGCGGCGGGCGACTGGCCGGTGACCTTGCCGATCGGGAACAGCCCGGCGACCTCCGGCACGAACCCGGCGTCCCGGAGGGCCTGCGCGGCCTCCTCCTTGCCCAGGTTCCGGACGTCCGGCACCGGGTGCATGCCCTTGGAGACGGTCAGCGCCACCGGCGCGTTCGGCGCCAGCCTGCTGCCGGCCGACGGGGAGGTGGAGATCACCGAGCCCTTCGGCACGGTGTCGCTGAACTCCTCGTCGCTGGTGCCCGCGGTCAGCCGGGCCTCGCCCAGCGCCTTGACGGCGTCCGCCTGCGGGCGGCCCGAGACGTCCGGCACCTGCACCCGCTCCGGGCCGCGCGAGAGCACCACCTTCACCGCGTCGCTCTTGCGGACCCTGGTGCCCACGCCCGGGTCGGTGGAGAGCACCTGCCCGGCCTGCACCGACTCGCTGAACTGCTCGCTGAACGTCCCGTGCAGGCCCGCGCGGTCCAGCGTCGCCGCCGCCTGCTCCCGGTTCTGCCCCAGCACGCTCGGCACCGTCGCGTACACCGCGCTGGAGAGCGCGTACGTGACGCCGCCGACCAGCAGCAGCACCACCGCCAGCACCGCCGACCAGACCAGCGGGCGGCGGCCGAAGCCCGAGCGCAGGGCCCGGCCGGGCCGGCCGCGCGGCGGGTCGTCGTTCACCACCGGGCGCACCGGCGGCAGCAGCTCCGGCGGGACCTCCAGCACGCTGGTGCGGTCCAGCGCCGGGACCTTCTCGATCACCGCGGTGGCCTCGCCCGGGCCGTAGCGCGGGGTGGGCCGGGTCGAGGCGGGCGGCTCCGCGTCCAGCTGCGCGGCGGGCAGCGAACGGCGGGCCCGCTGCACCGAGGCCAGCAGCTCCACCGCGTCCCACGGCCGGGCCTGCGGGTCGCGGGCGGTCGCCGCCGCCACTATCGCGTCCAGCTCCGGGCCCACCGCGGGGGCGGTCAGCGAGGGCGGCGGGACGTCCTCGTGCAGGTGCCGGTACATCACCTGGGCGGCGTTCTCCCCGGTGTGCGGCTTGGCGCCGGTCAGCATCTCGTACAGCAGGATGCCCGCCGCGTAGACGTCCACCCGCTGGTCGGTGGTCTCCTGGCGGATCTGCTCCGGCGCCAAGTACGAGACGGTGCCCATCAGTTGGCCGGTCTCGGTGGTGGACGCGGCGGTGACCCCGGCCTCCGGGAGGATCCGGACCAGGCCGAAGTCGGCGACCTTCACCAGGCCGTTGTCGGTGATCAGCACGTTCTCCGGCTTGACGTCCCGGTGCACCAGACCGGCCCGGTGCGCCGCGCCGAGCGCCGCCAGCACCGGCTCCAGCACGTCCAGCGCGGCCCGCACCGACAGCGCCCCGCGGTCGCGCAGCACGTCGCGCAGGTTGCGGCCGGGCACGTACTCCATCGCCATGAACACGGCCCGCGGATCGGCGCCCTGGTCCAGCACGTTGACCACGTTGGGGTGCGCGAGCCGGGCCACCGCCTTGGCCTCGCGGATGAAACGGGCGGTGAAGTCGGCGTCCCCCGCCAGCGAGGGGTGCATCACCTTCAGCGCCACGGTCCGGTCCAGCCGGGTGTCGGTGCCCCGGTAGACGGTCGACATGCCGCCGACCGCGATCCGCTGCTCGACCCGGTAGCGGCCGTCGAGCAGCACGCCGTGCAGGGGGTCGTCGAGGGTCATGTCCACCCGAGGAGTCTAGGGGTTCGGTGTCGGCGGGGGCCCGTCGGCGGGCCGGTCACCAGGGGATGCGCGGCGGGTACAGCCGGAGCAGCACCAGCAGCAGGAGCGCCAGCAGGAGGTGCACGACCAGGGCGCCGATCCCCGCCCGGCACAGCCGCACCGAGACCGGCGAACCCATCGGGGCGGTGCCCGCGCCGATCGCGGCGCCGATCAGCACCGGCACCAGCGGCAGCAGCACCAGCGGTCCGGCGGAGACCAGCAGCAGGCCGTCGACCAGCACCACCGGCCCGCAGGTCAGCACCGCGCCCAGCACGTCCGCCTCGCGGCCGCCCGCCCCCACCATGAGATCCCCCCGGTTCCCGTACGGTGCTGCCATGGTGGCAGCCCGCCCGCGGTCCGGGCACGGTCGCCGGGCGAACCGTTCCCGAACCGGGACACGCGGCGGGCGGCGCCCCGGAGCGGGGCTCAGAACGCCGGGCGCTCGCGCGTGTCGGCCAGGCCCGCGGTGGGGGAGGACGCCTCGGCGTAGTAGCGGCGCGGGATCCGGCCGGCCCGGTGGGCGAGCCGCCCGGCCTCGACGGCCTTGCGCATCGCCTCCGCCATCAGCACCGGCTCCTGGGCGCGGGTCACCGCGGAGGCCAGCATGACGGCGGAGCAGCCGAGTTCCATCGCCAGCGCGACGTCGCTCGCGGTGCCCGCGCCCGCGTCCAGCACCACCGGGACGTTCGCGGCCTCCACGATCAGCTGGAAGTTGTGCGGGTTGCGGATGCCCAGGCCGGAGCCGATCGGCGAGCCCAGCGGCATGATCGCCGCGCAGCCGACGTCCTCCAGCTTGCGGGCCAGCACCGGGTCGTCGTTGGTGTACGGCAGCACGGTGAAGCCGTCGTCGACCAGTGTCTCGGCGGCGTCCAGCAGCTCGATCGGGTCGGGCAGCAGCGTCCGCTCGTCGGCGATCACCTCCAGCTTCACCCAGTCGGTGCCGAGCGCCTCGCGGGCCAGCCGGGCGGTCAGCACGGCCTCGCCCGCGGTGTAGCAGCCCGCGGTGTTCGGCAGCACCCGGATGCCGTTGCGGGCCAGCACCTCCAGCACCGAGCCCTGGGTGGCGGTGTTGACCCGGCGCATCGCGACCGTGGTCAGCTCGGTGCCGGAGGCCTGCAGGGCCTGCTCCAGCACCTCCAGGCTGGGCGCGCCTCCGGTGCCCATGACCAGCCGGGAGTGGAAGGTGGTGCCGCCGATGACGAGTGCGTCGTCCGCCATGGTTCAGCCTCCCTGGACGGCGGTGAGGATCTCGACCCGGTCGCCCGCGCCGAGCGGGGTGGCGGGCCACGAACTGCGGGGCACCACGGTCTCGTTGACGGCAGCGGCGACGCCGGTGTTGGCGGCCGACACCTCGGCCACCAGCGCGTCCAGCGTGGTGGTGGCGGGCAGCGTGCGCGGCTCGCCGTTGACGGTCAGGGCGATGGTGTTCATGCGGCGGCCTTCGGGGCGAAGCGGTCGGGGGTGAAGTCGGTTGCCAGCGGCGGGAGTTCGCCGTCGGCCAGGTAGGCGGCGAGCAGGTCGGCGGTGACCGGGGTGAGCAGCACGCCGTTGCGGTAGTGGCCGGTGGCGGCGACCAGGCCGTCCAGCGCGGTCGGGCCCAGCAGCGGCGCGTTGTCGGGGGAGCCCGGGCGCAGGCCCGCGCCGGTCTCCACCAGCGGCAACTCGGTGATGCCGGGCACGAGTTCGTGCGCGTCCCGGAGCAGCTCGTAGACGCCGCCCGCGGTGACGGTGGTGTCGTGGCCGAGCTCCTCGGTGGTCGCGCCGACCACCAGCTCGCCGTCGGCCCGCGGCACCAGGTACAGGTGCTGCCCGCGCACCACCGCCCGCACGTTGCGGGACAGGAACGGCCCGTGCGCGGTGGGCATCCGCAGCCGCAGCACCTGGCCCTTGACCGGACGGATCGCGGGCAGCACCCCGTCCGGCAGGCCCGGCAGCAGGTGGCTGCGCGAACCGGCGGCCAGCACCGTGCGACCCGCCGTCAGCCGCTCGCCGGTCGACAGCCGCACGCCCGCCGCCCGCCCGTCCGCGACCAGCAGTTCGGCGGCCTCCGCCCGGTGCAGCGCCACGCCCGCCCGCTCGCAGGCGGCGACCAGCGCGGCGGCCAGCCGACGGCCGTCCACCTGGTGGTCCTCGGCGACGTGCAGCCCGCCGCGCACGCCCGGGGCCAGCATCGGCTCCAGGCGGCGGCACTCGCGGCCGGTCAGCCACTCGGAGGCCAGGCCCAGGCGGCCGTGGAAGGCGTGCAGTTCGCGCAGCTCGGCCCGGTCGTCGGAGTCCAGCGCGACGGCCAGCGTGCCGGTGCGCCGGTAGCCGGTGTCCAGCCCGGTGGCGTCGGTCAGCTCGGTGGCGAAGGCGGCGTACCGCTCGTTCGACGCCATGCCCAGGCGCAGCAACGGCTCCTCGCCGTACTGCAGTTCGGTGACCGGCGCGAGCATGCCCGCGGCGACCTGCGCCGCACCGCCGCCCGGCCGCGGGTCGACCACCGCGACCGACAGGCCGCGCTGCGCGGTCCGCCAGGCCACGCCCAGCCCGATGATGCCCCCGCCGACCACCAGGACGTCGGGCGCGTGGGAAGGTGCCACAGCCGCTGATTCTCCCTTCGCCGGCATGACCCGGATCAGGTTCGGACGGTCGCGGGCCGCCGTAGCCCGCCTCTCAGCCCGGTGCACCGGGCTCCCGTGAGGTGAAGTACCCCCACCATAACGCCGGGCCGAGCCGGGCCAGAAGGCGCGTACGCAGCGTGGACACCGTCCGCGCCCGGCTAGGGTGGACGGCGTGGCTGAGCTGAGGGCAACGGACCGGGTCGTCGTGGTCGGAGCGGGCATGGCGGGCGCCCAGACCGCCCTGAACCTGCGCCAGGGCGGCTGGCGGGGGCCGCTCGCGCTGGTCGGCGCGGAACTCCACCTCCCGTACGACCGCCCCCCGCTCTCCAAGGACGTCCTGCTCGGCAAGGCCGACGCCACCGCCTTCGAGATCGACTGGCACGGGCTCGGCGTCGACCTGCTCACCGGCCGCCGCGCCACCGGCCTGGAGCCCGGCCTGCTGCACACCGACCGCGGCGAACTCCCGTACGACGCCCTGGTGGTGGCCACCGGCGCCGAACCGCGCACGCTGCCCCACCTGCCCGGCGCCCGCACCCTGCGCACCGTCGACGACGCCCACGCGCTGCGCGCCGCGCTCACCCCCGGCCGCCGGATCGCGCTGGTCGGCGCGGGCTGGATCGGCGCCGAGACCGCCACCGTCGCCCGGCAGCTCGGCTGCGAGGTCACCGTCCTGGAGGCCGCCGCCACCCCGCTGGCCGGCGCCCTGCCCGCCGAGCTCGGCGCCCTGATGGCCGACTGGTACGCCGCCGCGGGCGTCGACCTGCGCTGCGGCGCCGCCGTCACCGGCGCCGACGAGGACGGCGTGCTGCTCGCCGACGGCACCCACCTGCCCGCCGACGAGGTCGTGGTCGGCATCGGCGGCCGCCCCGCCACCGACTGGCTGGTGGGCGGCCCGCTCGCCCTCGACCCCGACGGCACGGTCCCGGTCGACGACCGGCTGCGCACCGCCCTGCCCGGCGTCTGGGCGGCCGGCGACTGCACCTCCTACCCCTCCGCCCGCTCCGGCGCCCGCCTCGCCGTCCAGCACTGGGACCACGCCCTGCACTCCGGCGCCGCCGTCGCCGCCTCCCTGCTCGGCACCCTCGACGCCCCGTACGACCCCGTCCCGTACTTCTGGTCCGAGCAGTTCGGCCGCACGGTCCAGTACGCCGGGCGGCACGCCGGGGCCGACCACCTGCTGTGGCGCGGCTCCCCGTCCGACCCCGACTGGACGGTGCTGTGGCTGCGCGACGGCGCCCTGGTCGCGCTGCTCGCCGTCGACCGGCCGCGCGACCTGGCCCAGGGCCGCCGCCTGGTCGAACGCGGCGGCGCCCTCGACCCGGCCCGGGCCGCCGACCCCGCCGTCCCGTTGAAGGCGGCGACCCGGTAGCGGCTCGGTAGGCTGGGGACCGTGAGCGAGATTGATCCCAAGATTGACGCCCTGGTCCCCGCGTGGCTGTACCTGCCCGACATCTCCGAGCGCTGGGGCGTGGTGATCACCGAGGTCCGCGCCATGGTGAAGAACCGCACCCTGCTGGCGGTCCGCCGCGGCGAGAACAACTCCCTGCAGGTCCCCGCCGACTTCGTCGCCGACGACGGCCCGGTCAAGCACCTGGTCGGCACCCTCACCGTGCTGCGCGACTCCGGCTTCTCCGACGAGGAGATCCTGGAGTGGATGTTCACCGAGGACGACTCCCTGCCCGGCACCCCGATCCAGGCCCTGCGCGAGAACCGCGCCACCGAGGTCAAGCGCCGCGCCCAGGCCATGGCCCTGTGACGGCCGCGCCCACCGCCCGGCAGCGGCTGGCCGACGCCCGGCTCTACCTCTGCACCGACGCCCGCCGCGAACAGGGCGACCTGCCCGAGTTCCTGGACGCGGTGCTCGCGGGCGGCGTCGACGTCGTCCAGCTCCGCGACAAGGCCCTGGAGGCCAAGCAGGAACTGGAGCACCTGGAGGTCTTCGCCGACGCGGCCCGCCGCCACGGCAGGCTCCTCGCCGTCAACGACCGCGCCGACGTCGCGTACGGCGCCCGCCCCGACGTGCTGCACCTGGGCCAGGACGACCTGCCGGTCGCCGTCGCCCGCCGCATCCTCGGCGAGGACGTGCTGATCGGCCGCTCCTGCCACGCCGAGAGCGAGGTCGACACCGCCCTCACCGAACCCGGCGTCGACTACTTCTGCACCGGCCCGGTCTGGCCCACCCCCACCAAGCCCGGCCGCCACGCCCCCGGCCTCGACCTGGTCCGCTACGCCGCCGCGCAGCGCCCCGAGCGCCCCTGGTTCGCCATCGGCGGCATCGACCAGGACAACCTCCAGCAGGTCCTGGACGCGGGCGCCACCCGCATCGTCGTCGTCCGCGCCCTCACCGCCGCCGAGGACCCGGGCGCCGCCGCCGCGGCCCTGGCCGCCCGCCTCCGTCCCTGAGGCCCCCGGCCCCCGCCCCCTGCGCCCCGCCCGGGGCGGGGAGGGCCGGGGCCGCCCCCGCCCGGGAACCGCGCGGCGCCCCTCCGCACTCCGTGCAGGCATGGACCACACCGCCCCGCCCGCCCGCCGCACCCGCCGGGCCCTGCTGCTGGCCCCCGCGCTGCTCGCGGCGGCGGCCGTCGCCTTCCTCGCCCAGCGGCCCCTGCACCACGCCGGGTGGCACGGCTGGGTCGGCACGGCCAACGGCATCGTGTTCCTGACCGTGGCCGCCCTGCCGGTGGCCGCGCTGGCGGTGCGGGCACTGGCCGGGCGCCGCCGGGCCGCCGGGGTCGAGCCCGGGTGGGCCCGGCGTTCGGCGCTGGCCGAGGTCGGCATGGTGTACGGGACGCTGCCCTGGGTGCGGATGATCCTGCTGCCGGGCGTCGACCCGGGCGGCCCGCGCCGCCGGGTGACCCTGGTGCCGCTGCACGACATCGCCGAGATCGTCGGCGCCGGGCCGCCCGCCACCGCGGTGGCCCAGATCGTCGGCAACATGCTGGTGTTCGCGGTGCTGGGCTTCCTCGCCCCGGTGCGGTTCGCCGCGCTCGCCTCGGTGTGGCGGGTGCTGGCGCTCGGCGCGGCCTGCTCGGTGCTGGTGGAGGCCGCCCAGTACGTGCTGCGGCTGGACCGGGTCTCCTCGGTGGACGACGTGCTGCTGAACGCGGGCGGGGCGGCGCTGGCCGCCCTGGCCTCGCGCCGCTGGTGGCGCCGCCCGGCCGCCTGAGGCCCCCCGTCAGTACTTGCGGACCGTCGCGGCCCCGGCCAGCGCCCGGAGCACCCCGCGGGTCGGCCCGTCGGCGATCGGGGCCGCGTCCAGGGCGTCCAGCGCCTCGCCGAGCAGCGCGTCGATCCGGGCCTCCACCAGGTCCGGGGCGCCGCTGAGGGTGATCAGGTCGCGGAGCTCGGCGATCTCCCCGGCGGTGAGGCCGGGGGCGCCGAGCCGGGCGTCGAGGTGGGCGGCGTCGGCCCGGCCGAGGCCGCGCATGGCGTGCGCGACCAGCAGGGTGCGCTTGCCCTCGCGCAGGTCGTCCCCGGCGGGCTTGCCGGTGACGGCGGGGTCGCCGTAGACGCCCAGCAGGTCGTCGCGGAGCTGGAACGCCTCGCCCAGCGGCAGGCCGAAGCCCCCGAGGGCGTCGACCAGCCCGGGGGCGGCCCCGGCCAGCAGCGCGCCGACCTGGAGCGGGCGCTCGATGGTGTACTTCGCGGACTTGTAGTGGAGCACGGTCCGGGCCCGGTCGACCGCCCCGTCGTCGGTGGAGTCGCCCGCGACCGGCTCCAGCACGTCCAGGTACTGGCCGAGCATGACCTCGGTGCGCATCAGGTCGAAGGCGGGCTTGGCGGCCGCCACGGCCGCGGCGGGCAGCCCGGAGCGCTGGAACAGCTCGTCGCACCAGATCAGCAGCAGGTCGCCGAGCAGCACCGCCGCGGACGCCCCGTACTGCTCGCGGTCGCCGCGCCAGCCGCCCGCCCGGTGCAGGTTCTCGAAGCGGCGGTGGACGGCGGGCAGGCCGCGGCGGGTGTCGCTGCGGTCCATCAGGTCGTCGTGCACCAGGGCGCTGGCCTGCAGCAGCTCCAGCGCGGCGGCGGCCCGCTCGATGCCGGGCTCGTCCGCGGCGCCCCCGGCGGCCCGCCAGCCCCAGTAGCAGAACGCGGGACGCAGCCGCTTGCCGCCGTCCAGCAGGAAGTCGCGCAGCGCGTCGGAGACCGGTCCGAGCTGCTCGGAGATGCCGGAGAGCAGCGCCGCCCGCTCGACCATGAACGCGCCGAGCGCGCGGTTCACGCGGTCGCGCACGTCCTCCGCGTCGACGGGGTTGCGGGGAAGGCGGATGGAGGAGGGCACCTGAGACTCCGGATCGTGGGGCTGACAGTCAGATTAACGCTCCCGCCGGGGTGACCCGCTCCACCCGCCGCCCGGCCGCCCCGAACCGTTCGGCCGAAAATCCCACACGACGTCTCAGCGGGTGGACGGAGTGTGTCCGCGCCGAGCCGCCGACGGATAACCTTCCTGCATGGCACTCGGGATTCCCACCACCAGAAGCGACCGCGCGCAGACCGTGCGCGACCTGCTGGCGGCCGGCGACCGCTCCTTCTCCTTCGAATTCATGCCGCCGCGCAACGACGAGGGCGAGCGCAAGCTCTGGGACGCGATCCGCCGGGTCGAATCCCTGGAACCCAACTTCGTCTGCATGACGTACGGCGCGGGCGGCTCCTCGCGCGGCCGCACCGTCGACCTGGTCGGCCGGATCGCCACCGAGACCACCCTGACCCCGGTCGCCCACCTCACCGCCGTCGACCACTCGGTCGCGGAACTGCGCAACATCATCGGCCAGTACGCCGACCAGAACGTGCGCAACGTGCTCGCGGTCCGCGGCGACCCGCCCGGCGACCCGATGGGCGAGTGGGTCCGCCACCCCGAGGGCGTCAGCTACGCCGCCGAACTGGTCGAACTGATCAAGGGCATCGGCGACTTCTGCGTCGGCGTCGCGGCGTTCCCGCAGATGCACCCGCGCTCCGAGAACTGGGACGAGGACATCCGGCACTTCGTCGCCAAGTGCCGGGCGGGCGCGGACTACGCGATCACCCAGATGTTCTTCGAGGTCGAGGACTACCTGCGGCTGCGCGACCGGGTCGCCGCGGCGGGCTGCGACACGCCGATCATCCCGGAGATCATGCCGGTCACCAACAGCCGCCAGCTCGTGCGCTTCCCGCAGCTGTCCGGCTCGGCCTTCCCGGACGACTTCCGCCGCAAGCTGGAGGCCGTCGTCGACGACCCGGCCGCCGTCCGCGCCGTGGGCCTGGAGCACGCCACCGCCATGGCCGAACGCCTCCTCGCCGAGGGCGCCCCGGGGCTGCACTTCATCACGCTGAACCACTCCACCTCGACCCTGGAGATCTACCAGAACCTGGGCCTGCACACCCGCTGAGCGAGGGCCGCCGCGGGGCGCTGCGCGCGGCCGTCGTGCGGGTGCGGTCCGGGATGCGGTGGTGTTCGCCCGGAGGCTGTACAGTCGCCCGCAACCGCGCGGTGATGGTGGCGTCTGGAGGTTGCGGGATGGGCATCGGGTACCTGCTCCTCTACGGCGCGTTGGCCCTGGTCGCGCTCTGGCTGACCGCCGAACTGCTGCTGCAGAACCGGGCCCCGCTGCACTGGCGGGCGCTCGCGCTGCTGGGCTTCCTCGGGGTGGTCGTCGGGATGCGGTCCTCCTCGGTGGCGGTGATAGTGGCGGGTGCGGCCGGGTTCGGGCTGGGCCAGCTGATGGTGACCAACTCGGTCCGGCGCGGCCGCCCGGTGGGCTGGTCGCTGCGCCGCGCCGACGGCCGACTGCCCGGGCCGTTGGCGAAGGTCCCGCTGCTGGCCGCGGCCACCGGTGGGGCGGCCGCCGCCGAGGCCGTCGCGGAGCCGGTGGTGCCGGTCGGCGAGGTCGGCCCGGTCGAGGACGAGGTGCACGACCCGTACGGCGAGCAGTCCGCCGGGTACGAGGAGTTCCAGCAGCTCGACGCGGGCGTGTACGCCGAGGAGCAGGTCGCCCACCAGGTCCCGCAGCAGCCGCAGTACGGCTACGTGCAGCAGTCCGACCACGGCTACCGGTACCAGCAGCAGTACGTCCCGCAGCAACCGCAGCAGCAACAGTACGTCCAGCAGCCGCAGTTGCAGCTGATCGGCTACGACCAGTACGGCCAGCCGGTCTACCAGGACCCCTACACCCAGCAGCAGTACCAGCAGCCCTACGTCCCGCAGCAGCAACAGCCGCAGCAGGACCAGAACTGGTACTACCAGCAGCAGTACTGACGTCCCGTCAGGCCGGTCCGAGCAGTCCGGCGGTGATCGAGGCGGACATCCCGACCCGGGCCAGCCCGCCGCCGGGGTGGGCGTGCGCGCCGATCAGGTACAGGCCCGCCGGGCCGGGCCGGTTGGCCTGGGCGAGGCGGCCGCCGGCCAGCGAGGGGGGCGGGAGGGTGGCGGTCAGCCGGGTCTCCCGCCAGCGCAGCCGGGGGCGCAGGTCGAGGCCGGACGCGGCCAGGTGGGCGAGCAACTCCCCGGCGTAGGCGTCCTGCTGGGCGTCGGTGAGGGCGAGTCCGCCGGGCACGGTGACGGTCAGCACGGCGGCCTCCGCGTCCGGGCCGGGCACCAGCGCGGGGTCGTCCGGGCGCAGCACCTGTACGGTGGGCCGGGTCGGCAGCGTCCGCTCCGCGAACACCGCCCGGGCTTCGGCGGCCCCGTCCGCGGCGTGCACCACGGTGCGGTGTGCGGTGCCCGCCGGACGGGCGCCGTCCAGCGCGAGCAGCACGGTGAACCGGCCCGGCGCGGGCCCGGCCGGAGCGGCGACGCCCAACCCGGGCACCGCCGAGAGCACCGCGTCCGCCGTCAGCACCCCCTCGTCCGTGCGCACGCCCACCACCCGCTCGCCGTCCTGCTCCAGGGCCCGGACGGGGGTGTCGAAGCGGAACTCCACCCCGCGCTTCCCGCACCGCTCGAACACCGCGTCGGCGAGCGCCCGCAGGCCGCCGTCCACGTACCAGACGCCGAACGACTGCTCCATGTACGGCAGTACGGTCGCCGAGGCGGGCGCGTCCAGCGGGTCCAGGCCGTGGCGCAGCGCGTACTCGCCGAGCAGCGCCGCCGGGCCCGGGCCGCCGCCCAGCTCGCGGGCCACGTCGCCCAGGGTGTGCCGCCCGCGCGGCAGCAGCCGGGACAGGCCGCGGCGCGGCGGCACCGGGTACGGGTCGGCCGGGTCGACCGCCGGACGCGGCTCCTCCAGCAGCGGGCGGCGGGTCGCCTCCCACACCGTGCGGCCCCGGTTGACCAGTTCGCCCCAGCGCGCCCCGGTGCCCGCCCCGAACGCCGCGTCCAGCGCCTGGCCGACCCCGCCCCGGGAGGCGTTCGGCAGCAGCAGTTCAGTGCCGTCCGGGAACAGGTGGCGGCTCTCCGGGTCGACCGGCCGCAGCCCGACCAGCTGCTCCAGCGGCTCGCGCCCGGTCTTCAGCGCCCAGTCCCGGTAGACGGCGGGCAGCGTGAGCAGCCCGGGCCCGGTGTCGAACCCGAACCCCTCCCGCCGGTACGCCCCCACCTGTCCGCCGTGCGTCGCGGCCGCCTCCAGCACCGTCACCCGGTGCCCGAGGGTGGCCAACCGGGAGGCGGCCGCCAGACCGCCCATGCCTGCACCGACGACGATGATCCGAGCCATGGCAGAAGATCCTATGCGCCCCCGCCGGTCGGCCGTCCCGCCGGTCGGCCGTCCCGCCTAGCCCGTCGCCACCACCCCGGCCCGCCGGGCCGCGCGGCGTTCCCGGCGGCGGAGCCAGAAGCGGCGGATCCGGGTCACCGCGAACCACACCACCAGCACGCCGAGGGCCAGCAGCACGGCCGCGGCGGAGGCGGCCAGCCAGGGGTGGAAGATCGCCAGGGTGACCAGGCCGGCCACCGAGAGGTCCTCGGCCAGGCTGAGCAGGATGTTGGAGGCCGGTTCGGGGGAGGTGTTGACGGCCATCCGCAGGCCCGCCTTGACGCCGTGGCTGAGCAGGGCCGTCGTCCCGCCGACCGCGCCCGCGGCCACCTCGCCCAGCGAGCCGGGGTCGTGCGCGGCCAGCAGCGCGCCGACCGTCGCCCCGGCGATCGGGCGGATCACGGTGTGCACGGCGTCCCAGACGGTGTCCACGTACGGGATCTTGTCCAGCACGGCCTCGCAGAGGAACAGCGCCCCGGCCGCCAGCAGCACGTCGGTGCGCTCCAGCACCGGCGGCACCGAGTCCGCCCCGCCGTACCGGCCGAACAGGCCCAGCAGCAGCACCACGGCGTACGCGTTGATCCCGCTCGCCCAGCCGCTGGTGAAGATCAGCGGAACGGCCCCCACGGCGGCCCCCTTCGACGCCTCCCGCCCGGCCCTCGGGCGGGACGCGCACACCGTACCCGGCCGGGGGCGCGGCGGGGGAGGGCGGAGCGGCGGCGGCGCCTGAGTATCCGTACTCAGACGACCGGTTGAGTACCCGCACGGATACCGGCGGCCCCCGCGTGACGGCAGAGTGGTGCGCACCGGGAAGGCCGCCGCCGGGCGGAGCCGCCCGGAAGCGCTCGGGGCCCGGCCGCCGCTCAGGGGGAACGGCGGCCGGTACCACGGCCCGGAGCGCGACCAGCGGCCGGAACGAGGGGGCCGGGCACCGCCGACACGGGGCGGCGGAGCCCGGCCCCCTCCCCCTGGGGGGGAACCGGGGTCCGGCCGCGGGGGACGACGGGACGGGGCCGGGGGCCCCGAGTTGTCAGACCCCCCGTTCACGATGGATGCATGCGCGGACCAGCCGGTCCGGGCAAGGTCCGGAGTGAACGGGGGAGACCCATGACCATCAGTCGTCCTGAGCCTGTCGCCCGCCCTGCCGTCGATCAGCCCGTCCTGCCCAGCACCCGCGGCAGCGACGTCCACCCGGTGCTGCGCCGGGGCTCCGCCCCGCCCGCCGCGCTCGAACTGCTCCGGCACGCGCACCGCACCCTGGTGCACGCCCGCAGTCGACAGGACCCGCTGGAGCGCTACGCCACCGCCCACCTCGCCGCGCTGCGCGCCACCGCCGCAGTGCTCGCCGTCCGCGGCCGCCCGGTGCGCCACCCGCGCCGCCGCCAGGCGATCCGCCCCGCGTGGGAGCTGTTGCCCGAGGTCGCCCCCGAACTCGCCGAGTGGGCCGCCTACTTCGCGGCCGGGGCGCGCCGCCGGGCGGCCGCCGAGGCGGGCATCACCGGCGCCGCCGGCGAGCGGGACGCGGACGACCTGATCCGCAACACCGCCCTGTACCTGCGGATGGTGGAGCGAATACTGGCGCTGCACCCCTGAGGGGCCCGGTCGCCCGGCGCTGCGCGCACCCCGGCCGTCCGGTCACGGCGGATAAGGTGGAGGCGTTCCCGCCGTGGAAGACCTGCCAAGAGGGGTGCCGCCTTGTATCCGACTCGTCCCCGCAGTGCGCTGCGTACCGCCGTGGTGTGGGAGGTGGTGCGGGAGGCGCTGGAGCGGCGTTCCGCCGAGCTCGGGCGGCCGGTGCTGGAGGTCGTCGACACCGGTGGCGGCACGGGCAACTTCGCCGTGCCCGTGGCCAGGCTCGGCCACCGGGTCACCGTGGTCGACCCGAGCCCCGACGCGCTGTTCGCGCTGGAGCGCCGGGCCGCCGAGGCCGGGGTCACCGAGCTGGTCCGGGCCGTCCAGGGCGACGCGCAGACGCTGCCCGACCTCGTCCCGGCCGGATCGGTCGACGCGGTGCTGTGCCACGGCGTCCTGGAGGTCGTCGACGACCCGGCGGAGGCGCTGGGCAACCTGGTCGGCACCCTGGGCAAGGGCGGCCTGGTCAGCCTGCTCGCCGCCAACCGCAACGGCGCGGTGCTGGCCCGCGCGGTGGCCGGCCAGTTCACCGAGGCCCGCACCGCGCTGGACGCCCCGGACGGCCGCTGGGGCGCGGGCGACCCGATGCCCCGCCGCTTCACCGGCGAGCAGCTGGACGCCCTGGCCGCCGCCGCCGGGCTGCGGGTCACCTCGGTGCACGGCATCCGGGTCTTCGCCGACCTCGTCCCCGGTGTCCTGGTCGACACCGAGCCCGGTGCGCTGGACGCCCTGCTCAAGCTGGAGCTCGCGGCCGCCGAGCAGCCCGCCTTCCACGCCGTGGCCACCCAGCTCCACCTGCTGGCCGAGGCGATCTGACCCTCCGCGGGGGGCACCAAGCGGGCCCTCCGCTCGTTGCAGGGGGTGCGGGCCCCGACGAGGTGGCCCGAGCCACGCCTGATTGACCACGCCGAACCGCGGCCGTGGACCGTATGATCTGGGTAAAGCCGGTAAGCATGACGGCCAGACCCGTGGGGCATATGGACCACACAGGCCCGAGCCAGGGGTGGCGGACCGGTCGCCCCGCGACCGACGAGTAGGAGGACTCCGTGCCGCTCTCGGAGCACGAGCAGCGACTGCTCGAGCAGATGGAGCGAGCGCTGTACGCCGAAGATCCCAAGTTCGCGTCAGCGCTCGAGGGAACCGGCCTGCACACCTACACCCGTCGGCGGGTCTACCTGGCCGTGGCGGGGTTCGTGGCAGGCATCGCGCTGCTCATGGGCGGCCTGGTCGCGCAGGTCATCTGGGTCAGTGTGGTGGGGTTCCTGGTGATGCTTGGTTGTGCGGTCCTCGCGGTCACCGCGTGGCGGCGCGGCCCGGCCGGACACGGACCACGGCAGGCGGCCGCGCCACGCCGGAAGTCCGGCGTCGTGGATCGAATGGAACAGCGCTGGCAGCGGCGCCGCGACGAGCAGAGCGGCCTGTAGCAGCGACCCGAACGCAACGTGAAGGATCCGCCTCGGGGAGAGCGACCCTCTCCCCGAGGCGGATCCTTTCGCTTGCGCCCCCGGCGGGTCAGCCGTCCTTCCGGCGCCGCCGGAACGGCCGGGTCACGGCCGCGCGGAGCGCCGCCACCCGTTCGGCCGTGCGCTCGCGGCGGGCCGCGGCGCGGTCCTGGGCGCGCCACCACAGCCGCACCGCGGAGGCGGGCAGCAGCAGCGCACGCAGGCGCCGGGCGCGGGTGGCACGGACCCGCAGCGCCTCGCGGGCGGTGCGGACGTCGCCGCCCAGGTGCGGGGGCGCGTCGGAGGCGCGGGCGTACATGACGCGCTCGGTGGCGAGGGCGACCCGGCCCGCGGCGGCCGCGGAGTCGGCGTCGAGGCGGGCGTCCTCGGCGAGCCGCCGGACGGCGCTGCGCGGGGTGCGGGCCTCGTCCGGCGGGATGCCCAGGTCCCACGCGGAGTCGACGAGCTCGGCCCAGGCGGCGAGCACCTGCTCGTCGGTGAGCGGCGGCCCGCCCGCGCCGGGCAGGTGGCGTCCGGCGCCGAGGCGGCGTCGACGCAGCCTGGTGCGCCAGAGCATCGGGAAGGCCAGCGCCGCGAGCAGCAGCAGGACGGCGAGGCCGGTGACCAGCGCGGGCCAGGTCCGCCACCAGGGCGTCCCGACGGTCCTGTGCTCGACCACGACGCTCTCGTCCGCGCAGTCGCCGATCTTGTGCTGCTGCGGGGGGCAGCTGCTGGAGGCGGACGGCTGGGCGGAGGGCTGCGCGCTCGGCGCGGCGCTGCTGGGGGCGGCGCTGGGCGCGCTGGTGGGCGCGGTCTGCTGCACGGAGTACAGCGGGGTGCTGCCCCGGTTCGGGGTGGGCTCGAAGCGCATCCAGCCGTAGCCGTTGAAGTACAGCTCGGGCCAGGCGTGGTAGTTGGAGCTGCGCACCACCCGGTCGGTGCCGTTGCCCGCGCCCGGGGTGAAGCCGATCGCGACCCGGGCGGGGATGCCCAGCGAGCGGGACATCGCGGCCATGGTGGCGGCGAAGTGGACGCAGAAGCCCTCCTTGTCCTGGAGGAACTTGGCGATGGCGTCCGGCCCGGTGCGCGCGTCGATCTTGGTGTCGTAGGTGAAGCTGCCGCTGGTGAAGTACTGCTGCAGGGCGACGGCCTGGTCGTACGGGGTGGTCTTGCCCTTGGTGACGTCCCGGGCGGTCTCGGCCACCACGGACGGCAGGTTGGCGGGCAGGCCCAGGTAGCGGTCGGTGATGTCGGCCGGGGCGGCGCCGGCGCCGCGCAGTTGGGCGGGGGTGGCGTTGACGGTGACCGAGCCGACGGAGTACTGCAGGCCCTTGCTCTTCTGGCCGTTGGTGCCGTTGACGGTGCGCCCGACCGGGTCGAAGCGCCAGTTCGCGTTGTTCGGCAGCTCCACCCAGGACATCGGGTAGGGCATCGGCAGCCAGGTGGTGTTGAGCTGGTCGGAGACCGTGATGTTGGTGCGGACCGGGGTGGTCGGCAGGTTCGGGGAGAGGCCCTCGGGGGCGGGCATGGTGGTGGGCACCGGCTCCGGGTCCTGGTCCCCGGTCAGCCACTCCTGGCCGTTGAACTCGCTGAGCGCGGCGACCCGCAGGTAGAGCTGGTCGGCGTCGGGCGAGTCGGTGGAGAAGGTCAGCAGCTCGGTGTCGCTGGTGGAGCGCAGGTTGGCGGTGAGCGCGACGACCAGGTTGAGCGACTGCTCGCCGCCGGTCCCCTTGCCGTTGCCGGCGCCCCCGCCGTCGTGGTTGCCCACCTTGTCGAACAGGCCGGTGCCGACCGCGGGGGCGAGCACCGGCAGCAGGACGGCGGCGGCCAGCGCGATCACGCCGACCCGGCGGCCGCCGTTGGACAGGGCCACGGCGGAGCGGCCGGTGCCGTGGAAGACCCGGCCCCAGCGGGTGAGCCGGTCCTGGCCCTCGGTGTAGAGCAGGGTCAGGTAGCCCGCGGCCGCGAACAGGAACCACAGCCACATGCCGCCCGGCGAATCGGCCAGGCCGCCCGCCACCGAGTACAGGGCCAGCAGCGGCAGGCCCGCGGCGGCGGCCCGGCGGTAGGTGACCGCCAGGGTGTCGACCAGCACGGCGACCAGGGCGACCGAGCCGACCACGATCATCCGCAGGCCGTCGCTGGCCGGGGCGGGGATCGCGTACTCCTGCATGTCGCTGCCGCCGCTGCTCAGCAGCGTGGACACCGCGTCCAGCGCCTTCGGGCCGGGCAGCAGGCCCGCGGTCATCGCGGACTGCACGGTGGTCAGCAGCAGCACGTACAGCACCACGAGGAGCTGCAGCGGCGGCACCAGGGCCCGGGGGAGCGGCAGGGCGCGCAGCCCGGCCCCGGCACCGGCCGCGACGGCGATCATCAGCAGCCCGTGCGGGGCGAACGCGAAGGAGTCCTGGAACAGCGGGGACAGGCACAGCGCCGCCAGGGCGGTGGCCAGGGCCGCGCAGAGCGTCAACTTGGCCCGGGTGGTCACGCGCCGACCTCGTCTCGGTAGGGAACGGTGGTGTTCTGGGTGCGGTCCGCGGCCCGCCACAGGGCGGGCAGCGAGTCGCCGGCCCGCACCGGCAGCACGGTCCAGCCGGACTCGCGCAGCCGGGTGACCCGGGCGGTCAGCTGCTCGTCCCCGGTCTCCGGCAGCAGGTGCCGCAGGCCCGCCCAGGTGCCGGTGTCCAGCAGCAGGACGACGGCGCCGCCGGTGCGCCGGCGCAGCCGGGCCAGCCGCTCGACCTGCTCCTCGTCCAGTTCGCCGACGACCGCGACCAGCAGGCCCTCGCCGCCGAGCCGGAGCACCTCCTCGGCGCGGGCCAGGGTGCCGCCGTCGGAGTGCTCGACCACGGCCAGCGAGTCCAGCAGCATGCCGACGGACTCGGCGGCACTGGCGCCGCCGCTCGCCCCCGGGTCGGGCACCGAGAAGCCGGTGTCGGTGAGCAGCCGGGTGCGGTAACCGCGCTGCACCAGGTCGACCGAGACCGAGGCGGCGCAGGAGACCGCCCACTCGAACGAGGAGGCCGGACCCGAGCCGCGGTGCGCGGTCTCCCGGGTGTCCAGCAGCACGGTGGCGCGGGCCTGCAGCGGCTGCTCCTCCCGGCGCACCATCAGCTCGCCGTACCGGGCGGTGGACTTCCAGTGCACCCGGCGCAGGTCGTCGCCGTGCCGGTACTCGCGCGGGATGACGTCGTCGTCACCGGCCAGCGCCAGGGTGTGGCTGTTGGAGTCGCCCTGCCCGGCGGACTCGCCGGGCAGCCGCACCGGCGGCAGGTCCTGGACCTGCGGGACGACGGTCAGCACGTCGGCGGCGCTGAACGCGCGGGTCAGCTCGCACATCCCGAACGGGTCGGACAGCCGCAGCTGCAGCGGGCCCAGCGGGTAGCGGCCGCGCAGGTCGGAGCGGACCCGGTAGGACACCTCGCGGAAGCCGCGCGGCTCGACCCGGTCCAGCACGAAGCGCGGGCGCGGGCCCAGCACGTACGGGACCTTGTCCTCCAGCAGCAGCAGGCCGGTGGGCACCCGGGAGACGTTGTCCAGCCGCAGGTGCACCCGGGCCTCCTGCCCGGCCGCGGCCCGCTGCGGGCTGAGCCGGCGGCCGGAGGCGACCCGGTAGCGGGTGCGCACCAGCAGCGCGGCGGCCGCCAGCGGCAGCACCGCCAGCAGCACGCCGACCTGGAGCAGGGCGGCCTGGCCGAACACGAACGCGCAGACGGCGGCGGTCAGCCCGGCCGCGAGGAAGGAGCGCCCCCGGGTGGTGAGCCCGCGCAGCGCGGCGCGCACCCCGGAGGCACGGGCGGTGCGCGCCACCTCAGCGGCCCTGCGGACGCGGGATGGGGAGTCGGGCCACCAGGTCGAGCACGACCTGCTCGACCGTGCGGCGGCTCAGCTGGGTCTCCGAGGTGGGCAGCAGGCGGTGCGCCAGCACGGGGGCGGCGAGCACCTGGATGTCGTCCGGGAGCACGTAGTCGCGGCCCTCCAGGGCGGCGTGCGCGCGGGCCGCGCGGACCAGGTGCAGGGTGGCCCGGGGGGAGGCGCCGAGCCGCAGCTCGGGGCTGGTGCGGGTGGCGGCGACCAGGTCGACGGCGTACCGGCGGACCGGGTCGGCGACGTACACGGTCTTCACCAGCTCGATCAGCTTGAGCAGGTCGGCGGCGTGCGCGACCGGCTGCAGGTCGTCCAGCGGGTTGGCCGCCGAGTGCAGGTCGAGCATCGCGAACTCGGCCTCGGCGCTGGGGTAGCCGATCGAGATGCGGGCCATGAAGCGGTCGCGCTGGGCCTCGGGCAGGGCGTAGGTGCCCTCCATCTCGACCGGGTTCTGGGTGGCGATCACCATGAACGGCGAGGGCAGTTCGTGGGTGGTGCCGTCGATGGTGACCTGGCGCTCCTCCATCGACTCCAGCAGCGCGGACTGGGTCTTCGGCGAGGCCCGGTTGATCTCGTCGCCGACCACGATCTGCGCGAAGATCGCGCCGGGCCGGAACTCGAAGTCCCGCTGGTGCTGGTCGAACACGTTGGTGCCGGTCACGTCGGACGGCAGCAGGTCCGGGGTGAACTGGATGCGGCGCACCGTGCAGTCCACCGAGCGGGCCAGCGCCTTGGCGAGCATGGTCTTGCCGACGCCCGGCACGTCCTCCAGCAGCAGGTGGCCCTCGGCGAGGAGCACCGTGAGCGCGATCCGGACGGCCTCCGGCTTGCCCTCGATCACGCTTTCCACGGACTTCCGGACCCGGTCGACCACCGCCGCCAGCTCCGCCATCCCGACCGCCTCCCGCCGGTCGTGGCGGCCCGACTCCGGCTGCTCCGTGCCCTGTCCGTTGATGGTCGTCACCCGTAAGCTCCCATGTTGCACAGTCGCCGGGCGGCTGGTTCGAGCCCGGCCCACCCCGAATACGTGGCGCATTCTTCCCTGTCGCACGGCCAGAAGTCACCCGCCCGGGCGAGACGCGAAGGCTGTCCCGGTTTGGGACGAGGGCCCGGCCCCCGCGGTTTCCTCCGGGGGCGGCGGATTCCGCGCGGCGGTGCGGCCGCCGTCCGCCGACCGGCCCGTTCGGACGGCTTCGCCCCGGTTCGCCCGGCGCGCCCGCCCCGGTCCCGCGCCCCGCCCGCCACCGCCCCCGCACCGCCCCGCGGACCCCCGCCCACCGGCCCGACCTGCGCAAACCGATACCGCCGCCCGGGTGGTGCGCCGGAGCGGGGCGTTGACTGCCGGAGCGCGGACGATAGGCTGCAGGCGCAGTGGAGCACGGCGGACGGCGCCCGGCAACCGGGCGGTGCGGCCGCTCTCCGCGCCGGGTCGGCCCGCCCGTACGCAGCCCGCGGCCTCCTCCCGCTCCGTGACCACCTGGCGCACCTTCCCCGGTGCCGGGCGGTCGCTCCTTCCCCCGAGCGAGCGGGCGGGGACCACGGGCGGCGTGCGGCCCGACCCGCCCGGTGCGCGAGAATGGCCCGGCCACACCGCACCTGAGGAAGGGCCCCGCCCCCTATGAGTACCGACAGCCCCGCCCCCCGGCACGTCCCGGTGATGCTGGAGCGCTGCCTGGACGCCCTCGCTCCGGCGATCTCGGCGCCCGGCGCCGTCGTGGTGGACGCCACCCTGGGCCTGGGCGGCCACAGCGAGGCCCTGCTGACCCGCTTCCCGGACGTCCGCCTGATCGCCGTCGACCGCGACCCGCAGGCCCTGGAGCTCTCCGCGCGGCGGCTCGCCCCGTTCGGCGACCGGGCCACCCTGGTGCACGCCGTGTACGACGAGATCCCGCGCGTCCTGGACGAGTTGGGCGTTCCCGAGGTGCACGGCGTGCTGTTCGACCTCGGCGTCTCCTCGATGCAGCTGGACGAGGCCGACCGCGGCTTCGCCTACGCCCAGGACGCCCCGCTGGACATGCGGATGGACCAGACCCGCGGCATCTCCGCCGCCGAGGTGCTCAACACCTACAGCCACGGCGACCTGGCCCGGATCCTCAAGGTCTACGGCGAGGAGCGGTTCGCCGGGAAGATCGCCTCCGCGGTGCTGCGCGAACGCGAACGGGAACCGTTCACCACCAGCGCGCGTCTGGTGGAGTTGGTGCGCAACGCCATCCCGGCGGCCACCCGGCGCACCGGCGGCAACCCGGCCAAGCGGACCTTCCAGGCGCTGCGGATCGAGGTCAACGGCGAGCTGGAGGTGCTGGACCGGGCGATCCCCGGAGCGCTGGACGCCCTCGCGGTGGGCGGCCGGATCGTGGTGATGTCCTACCAGTCGCTGGAGGACCGCCTGGTGAAGCAGTACTTCCAGGCCGGTGCCACCTCCACCGCCCCACCGGGCCTGCCGGTGATCCCCGAGGAGCTCCAGCCCTGGTTGAAGCTCCTCACCCGCGGAGCCGAACTGGCCACCGAGGAGGAGATCGAGGAGAACCGGCGCGCCGCGCCCGTACGGTTGCGCGTGGCGGAGAGGATCAGACGGACCCGGAGGTAGCCAGCCGCCGGGAGCAGCGGAGCGAGGGGAGTGGAGCGGTGCCGGTGGCCGGCGAGCGGACCCGGGGGAACGTCCCCGGGCAGGGGGGCAGGGCGCGGATCACCGTCCGGCCCGGAGCGCGCTCGATGCGGGGGCGCACCCCGTTCGCGGTGCTGGTGGTCGCCCTGCTGTCGGCCGGGCTGCTCGGGCTGCTGATGCTCAACACCGCGCTGAACGAAGGGTCGTTCACCCTCGCCCGGCTCAAGAAGCAGACCACCGAGGCCACCGACCAGCAGCAGACCCTGCAGCAGCAGATCGCCCAGCAGTCCGCGC
>NZ_BSSA01000020.1 GCF_030268885.1 Kitasatospora phosalacinea | reverse complement strand
CTCCAGGAGCTTCTTCGTCAGTTGCTGGAGCAGGCCGCCGGTGCCGGTGAGCTGCAGCCCGCTCGCGCGGGCACGGTCGACCAGCTGCCCGATCAACTGGTCGTCCAGGGCGTCCGGCTGCAACTCGGCCGGTCGCACGGCCTCCACGGCCTCGGCCGAGACGGTCACGTCTGTCATCAGGTGCTACTTCCTTGATCGGGAGTTACACCGTTCTTTTTACAGACCCGCTCCGACCGGTCCTTCCGTCGACCTCGATCCCGAACCGCAGGGCAGCACACCGCGGTCGCAGGCCGGTGGGACCTTCACCCGCCCGTGGAGGTCCGCGTGCCTCTCGTAGCCGGCTCTGTTGTCGAACAGTTTGTGATTCCGGGTAGTACAGGCCCTACCGGATCGACGTGGTCAGCGACGGTCGGAAGTAACGTCAGTTGACGACTTGCCGAGGAGGCCGTCCACGCCTGCCGGGTGCTCCGTGGCGGCCCAGGTGGCGAGGAGTCGCAGAGCGTCGTCATCGGGGGTGCCCGGTGCGGCGCTGTACGCGGTGAGTGTCAGCCCCGGCTGGGCCGGTAGTTCCATGGCGTCGAAGTCGAGGGTGAGGACGCCGACGGCGGGGTGGTGGAAGGCCTTGCGGCCGGTGTGGTGCAGGCGGACGTTGTGCTTGGCCCAGGCGGTGCGGAACTCCTCGTTGCGGGTGACGAGTTCGCCGATCAGCCCGGTCAGTTCGGTGTCGTGCGGGGCGCGGCCGGCTTCGGTGCGCAGGAGGGCGACGGTGGTGTTCACGCCCACCTCCCAGTCGGGGAAGAAGTCGCGGCCTTCGGGGGTGAGGAACTGGGCGCGGGCGATGTTGGTGGTCGTCGCGGTGGGGTCGGGGAACAGGGGGGCGTAGAGGGCGCGGCCGAGCCGGTTGGTGGCGAGGATGTCGAGGCGGCCGTTGCGGATGAAGGCCGGGGAGTCGGTCATGGAGGCCAGGACGCGCAGGACGCTGTCCGGAAGCGCCGGGGCGGGGCGGCGGGTGCGGCGGGTGGGTCGTTTGGCTGCGGCGCGGGCCAGGTCGAACAGGTGGGCGCGTTCGGCGTCGTCGAGCTGGAGGGCGTTCGCGACGGCGTCGAGGACCTCTTCGGAGGCGCCGGCGAGGTGGCCGCGCTCGAGGCGGACGTAGTAGTCGATGCTGACGCCGGCGAGCAGGGCGACTTCTTCGCGGCGCAGGCCGGGCACGCGCCGGTGGCCGCCGTAGGCGGGCAGCCCGGCCTGCTGCGGGGTGATCTTGGCACGGCGGGAGACCAGGAACTCGCGGATGTCGCTCTCGGTGCTCATGCCTTCCACGCTAAGCCGGACGGCGCAGACGTGGGGGGTCCTGTCAGTACCTGTAACGGCAGACCCTTCTCCACTCCCGTGACCTGGGGTTTCCTCGATGTCAGGAAGCCGCTGGCTCCGTCGGGAGCCGACCGGAAGCGGGGCACGGCGGCTGCCGCGGGGTCCGGTTCGACACACCGTGGAACCGGCCCGGTCCACTCGTTCGATCAAGGAGACCCTCCTCATGCCGAAGCAGTCTGCGCCCCGGGCGCTTGCCGCACTCGCCCCGAAGCTGGTCGAGGTCACCGACGAGGTTCTCTTCGGTGACGTCTGGGAGCGCCCCGGGCTGTCGCCTCGTGACCGGAGCCTGGTGACCGTGAGCGCCCTGGCGGCGCTGTACCGGAGCGAGCAGCTCGGTCACCACCTCGGCGTCGCCCTGGACAACGGGCTGAGCGTGGAGGAGCTGTCCGAGGCGATCACGCACCTGGCGTTCTACGCCGGCTGGCCCAACGCGATGACCGCGATCACCCAGCTGAAGAGGATCGCCGACGAGCGCTCCGCCTGACCCCCGGCGCGAGCGACGCAACGCACCCGGCACGCCCGGTGGGCCGTGCCGGACCGAAGGAGGAGAACACGATGACTGCGGACGGATTCGACCAGATCTTCCCCCGCGGGGAGAAGAACGACGCCTACGCGCAGTACTTCACCGGCCAGAGCTACCTGGCTCCGCTCGCCTCGGGGAGCGTTCCCGTCAGCAACGTCTCCTTCGAGCCGGGCTGCCGCAACCACTGGCACGTCCACCACGGCGCGGGCGGGGGCGGTGACCAGATCCTGCTGTGCACGGCGGGCAGCGGCTGGTACCAGGCCGAGGGCGAGGACCCGGTCAGCATGGAGCCGGGAACGGTGGTCCGCGTCCCGGCGGGCACGAAGCACTGGCACGGCGCGAAGGCCGACTCGTGGTTCTCCCACGTCGCCTTCATCACCCCTGGCGAGAACGTCAGCAACGAATGGCTGGAGCCCGTCACCGACGAGGCGTACGGGCAGCTGCCGAAGAACGGAGCGAACGCATGACCGTCCTGGACGAGACCTACCCGCTGGCAGACGGCGTCGAGATCCCCCGGCTGGGGCTCGGCACCTGGTTCATCGACGACGACAAGGCGGCCGACGCGGTCCGCGCAGCCGTCCGGATCGGTTACCGCAACATCGACACCGCCCAGGCGTACGGCAACGAGCGCGGCGTCGGCGAGGGCGTCCGCACCTCGGGGGTGCCCCGCGACGAGCTGTTCGTCTCGACCAAACTCGCCGCGGAGATCAAGGACTACGACCAAGCGCTCGCCGCGGTCGACGGCTCTCTTGAGAAGCTGGGCCTGGACCGCGTCGACCTGATGCTGATCCACAGTCCGCAGCCGTGGAACGACTTCCGCGGCGGCGACTACGCCCAGGGCAACCGCGAGGCGTGGCGCGCCCTGGAGGACGCCCACCGGGCCGGCAAGATCCGGTCCATCGGGGTCTCCAACTTCCAGCAGCACGACCTGGAGAACATCCTGCAGGGCGCGAGCGTCGTCCCGCACGTCAACCAGCTGCTCGTGCACGCCGGCAACACCCCCTCCGAGCTGCTGGCCTACTGCGAGAGCAAGCAGATCCTCGTCGAGGCGTACTCGCCGATCGCCCACGGCGCAATCCTGAAGAACGCCGAGGTCCAGGCGATGGCGCACAAGTACGGCGTGTCCGTCCCCCAGCTGTGCATCCGCTACACCCTGCAGCTGGGCACGGTGTCGCTGCCCAAGACGGCGAACCCCGAGCACATGCGCGCCAACGCCGAGGTCGACTTCGAGATCTCCGGCGACGACATGGACGCCCTGCGCGACCTGCGCGACGTGGACTACGGCGAGCACAGCGCCTTCCCCGTCTACAGCGGCAAGTGACGCCAGGGCCACCTCGCGCCGGCCCGGACCGGCCCGACGCACCGGGCCGGCTCGCGCGCCGCACCGACAGGACCCTGCTGAGTCGGTGACCCCACCCTGGTACGAGGGACCTGCCGCCATGCACCGCACCGCGCCCACCTGCCCCGCACCGAAGCCGCCGTGCCGCCCCGGCCTGGCGGCGCCGGTGCGGCGCGGGCTGAAGGTGTCGGCGCGCACCGGCTCGGCTGTCCCCTCGCGGGGCTTGGCGAGGTGGCAGCGCACGGTCTCGCGGTCCGGGCCGAGGTGGCGGGCGGTGGCGCGGTCACGGCAGATGGTCTCCGCGCCGGGGTGCTCGCGCAGCCGGGCGGCGAAGGTCCCCGAGCTGCGGTCCGGGAGCACGTCCACGACGCGGCCGGTCTCGACGTCGGCGAACCCGGACCGTCCGACGATGCGTGCGGCCCGGGACTCGACCTCGGCGGAGTCCACGGCGAGGCCGTGCGCAGGTGCAGGAGTTGGGCGCTGGTGAATCCCGGGCAGGCTGCCGGGGCCCGGTGCACGAGCGCCTGTTGCGGGCTCTCCCGCCCGGCCCGGGCGGCCGGTTCCGGGGACGGGTCATGGGCCGGCTCATGGGCCGGTCCGGCGGACCGGCGCCGGACGGACCAGCGCCGCGGCGGCGTAGCAGGCGGCAGCGACGGCCATGACGGCGAAGCTGGGCGGCAGTGGGGGTACGGCCGCACTGAGCGTGAGCCCGCCCCACATCTGCAGCACGGCGAGTACGGCCGACAGAGCGAGTGCCCGGTAGGGGCGGTCGGTGAGGCGGACCGCGGCCCCGGCGGGTGCGGCGAGCAGGCCGAGCAGCAGCAGCGAGCCGACCGCCTGGGTGGCTTCGGCGGCGCAGGCCCCGGCCAGGACGAGGAAGCCGACGCCGAGGGCGCGGGCCGGCACGCCGCGCGCAGTGGCGACGGCTTCGTCCAGGCTGGTGAACAGCAGGGGCCGGGCGATGAGCAGGGTGGCGGCGGTGAGGGCGAGGGCGATCAGCACGGCGGTGGCGGTCCGGACGCCGTCGAGGCCGTAGAGGGAGCCGAACAGCACGCTGGTGCCCGCGTTGCCCCGGGTGGTGGAGCGGTGGGTGGTGTAGAGGGTGAGGAAGAAGGTGCCCAGGCCGAGGATCCAGGAGAACAGGGTGCCGATGACGACGTCGTCGGGACGGCCGCGGCGGCCGAGGAGTCCGAGCAGCACGGCCGCGCCGATGGTGGCGGCGTACAGGCCGAGCCGCAGGTCGTAGCCGCCGGCGAGGGCGGCCATGGCGCCGGTGAAGGCGACGTGGCTGAGGGTGTCGCCGGTGAAGGTCTGGGCGCGCAGGACGAGGAAGTAGCCGATCAGGCCGGAGGCGAGGGCGATGGCGGTGCCGGCGGTCAGGGCGTGCTGGAAGAAGGGCTGGTGGAGGGTGGTGGTCATGCGGGTCCTCCGGTCGGCCGCGGGGTCCGGCCGGACCTGCCGCGCAGGGCCCGGGCGAGGTGGGCGAGCAGGTACCCGGTGAAGGCGAAGGTGGTCACGCAGAAGCCGAGGGGGTAGGGCTGGTAGTAGGCGGTGAGCAGGCCGAGCCAGCAGGCGGCGAGGCCCAGGAGCACGGCGAGTGCGAGGCCGGGGGCGGGCCGGGCGGTGAGTTGCCGGGCTGTGGCGGCGGGCACGACCAGGAGCGCGAAGACCAGCAGGCTGCCGGTGATCTGGCCGGCCTCGGCCGTGGCGGCGCCCAGCAGGAGCAGGAAGGCGGTGCCGAGCAGGCGCACGGGCACGCCGCGGGCGGCGGCGACGTCCGGATCGAGGGAGGCGAACAGCAGGGGTCGGCCGACCAGTGCCAGGACGGCCAGGACCAAGCCGCCGGCCACGGCGAGCAGGACGACCTGGTCGGTGGTGATGCCGAGGAACGTCCCGAACAGCAGGGCCTGCGGGCCGCCGAGCAGTCCCTTGTAGAGCGTGACGAAGAGGAACCCGCAGGCCAGCGCGGACGCCTGGACGGTGCCGGTGGCGGCGGACTCCTCGGCTCCCCCGGAGCAGCCCCGCTCGCGCAGCGCGGCGATGACCAGCGCGCCCGCCAGGCAGGCGCCGAGGTAGCCGAGCGGGACGGAGAGGCCGAGCAGGGTGGCGAGCGCGGCGCCGGGGAAGGCCACCACGGACAGGGTGTGTCCGGCGAAGGTCTGTCGGCGCAGGACCGTGAACCAGCCGACGACGCCCGCCACCACGGCGACGACGGTGCCGGCCCGGAAGGCGTTGACCATGAAGGGGTAGGACCACATCTGCTGGAAGTCGGCGAGCAGGTTCCAGGAGAAGGCCGGTGCGGCGGGGTCGGCTAGCAGCACGGGCCACGGCTCCCGCGGTCCTCGGGCACGCCGACGACGACCAGGCGGCCGGCGGCGGTGGTCAGCACCTCGACGGGGGCGCCGTACAGGCGGCTGAGGGTGGTGGAGGTGATCACCTCGGCGGGCGGTCCGGAGACGGCGCGGCCTTCGGCGAGGTACACGACCCGGTCGAGGTGGTGCAGGATCGGATTGACGTCGTGGGCGACCATGACGACCGACACGCCCTCGTCCCGGCAGATCCGGCCGAGCAGGGCGGCCATGGCGCTCTGGTTGGGCAGGTCGAGGCTGTCGAGGGGCTCGTCGAGCAGCAGCAGCCGGGGGCGGGTGACCAGGGCCTGGGCCAGCAGCAGGCGCTGCTGCTCGCCGCCGGAGCACTGTCCGATCGGCCGGTGGGCGTAGGCGGTGGCGCCCACCTGTTCGACGACCTCCCGGACGCGCGCGCGCTCGGTGCGGCGGCGGGCCCGGTGGAGGCCGGGGACCGGCACGCCCCAGCGGTGGCCGTCCAGGCCGAGGCGGACGATGTCGGTACCGCGGATGCGGACGCCCGCGTCGAAGCTGCGGCGCTGCGGCAGGTAGCCGATGCGGTCGCGGGGCGGGAGGTGCAGCTCGCCCGCGGTGGCGGGGACCGCGCCGAGCAGGGTCTTGACGAGGGTGGACTTGCCGACCCCGTTGGGGCCGAGGACGGCGGTGAACTCCCCGGCCCCGACGGTGAGGTCGACGCCCGACCAGAGCGTGCGACCGCCGACCCGCACGGCCGCGCCGCGCAGTTCCAGCACGGGTTCGGCGTTGGGTGCGGGGGGCGCGGCGGGCGCAGCGGGCGAGGCGGGCGCGGCGGGCCCGGTCGGTGCGGCGGTCACTTGCCGGTCGCCTGCTTCAACGCGTCGGCGATGCTCCGGAGTTCGGCGATCTGCCAGTCCTGGAAGGAGGCGTTCGCCGGGTCGGGCGTCTCGGTGACGGTGGCCACCGGGATGCCCTGGGCCTTGGCGGCCTCGACCTGGGCCCTGATGTCCGGGGTGTCGTTCTGGCTGTTGTGGAGGTAGACCTTGATCTGCTTGGTGCTGATCTGCGCGTCGGCGGCGCTCTTGTCGGCGGCCGTCGGGTCGGTGCCCTCGCTGACCGCGTCGAGCAGGCCCTCGGGGGTGAGGAGCTTGAGGCCGAGGCCCTCGGCGAGCGGGGTGGCGATCGACTCGGAGGCGCCGATCGGAGTGCCTGCGTACTGCGTCCTGATCTGGTCGATCAGCTGGTCGTAGGGGGCCAGGGCGCCCGCCAGGAAGGTCGCCTTCTGCTGGTCGAAGTAGGCGGCGTCGGCCGGGTCGAGCTTCTTGTAGTCGGCGGTGATCCGCTCGACGACCTGGTGGACGCTCGCCGGGGCGTACCACTGGTGCGGGTTGCCGCCCTCCTTGACGCCGACCAGGTCGCCGACCTCGAGGGCGGTGCGTCCGGGAGCCGGGTTGGCGGCCGCCAGCTTGTCCGCCCAGGCGTCGTAGCCGATCCCGTTGGTGATGACGTACTGGGCGTCCGCGACGGTGCGGCCGTCGGCCGCCGTCGGCTCGTAGTCGTGCGGGTCGGCGTCCGGATTGCTGATGATGTTCGTCACCTTGGCGTGCTCGCCGCCGAGTTGGGCGGCTATCGAGCCCCAGAAGCTCTCTGCGGCGGCCACCCGAACGGTCTTCCCGGCCGTGCTCGACGCCGCCGGGGCGTCGGACTTCGCGGGGCTGGTCGAGCAGGCGGCGGTGGCGGCCAGCGTCAGCGCGGTGACGGTGGCGGCGGCGAACCGGACGGGGTGTGCGGGCGCGGAGATGCGCATGGCGAAGGTGCTCCTCGGCAGGGTGGCGCGAACACCCCCACCATAGATGGAAACGGTTTTCATCTCCAGATACTTGGGGACGACATGAAAATCATTGCCGGATCTTGACTCGACCCGGACTCGGACCCGGACCTGGACCTGGACCTGGACCTGGACCTGGTGGCCGCAGCCTTCGACGCCGCACCACTGTCACCATTCAGTGAATACGATAACGATTGTCATATCACTGCTGTCCGTGGTTCAGTAGTGCCGCCCCCACCGCCGACCCCGGAGCGCTCCTCGTGGATTCCGTTCCCCCGCTCGTGCTCGCCTTGCGCGGCCTCGCCGAACGCCCCGCGCTGATCGGCCCCGACGGCCGACCGGTCAGCGGCGCCGCGCTCCTGACCGGCACGGTGCCGGCCGACGCGCTGTCGCAGGCCCTGGCGGCCCGGGTCCGGGCCGCCAGGGCGGCGACCCGGGAGGAGGACCCGCAGGAGCAGCGGCTGCGGTACTGGGCGAGCGTGCTGGGCCCCTCGCCGATCCGACACACCGTGCTGCTGCCGCCGGCCGGCCTGGGGGTCGAACTGGCGCTGGCCACCCTGCTGGCCGGCGGCACGGTGGTCTGCGGCGACCCGGACCGGCCGCCCGCCGACCTGCTCGCCGAACTGGCCCGCTCGCGCTCCACCCACCTGAGCCTTCCCTCCGAACTGCTGTGGCGGATGAGCGAGTCGGCGGACCTGCCCACCGAAGACCTCGGCGAGCTGCGACGGGTCCTGCACATCGGTCCCGAACCGCGCCAGCAGGACGTGTACGCCGCCGTCGAGGCGCTGGGCGCGGTCGTGGCCCACGTCCGCGAGCCGTGCAGCGACGCCGAGGCGTCCGGCACCGCCCTGCGGGAGGTCGTCACCGCCGCCACCGACGCGGCGTGGAAGCAGCTCATCGGCGTCACGACCGACCAGGTACGGGCGTTCACCGAACGCCTGGACGCCGCCGTGCTGGCCTCGATGCTGCTCGCCCTGCGCCGCGACGGCGTCTTCGCGGAGCCCGGCCGGGGCCACCCGCTCGCCGAGGTCCTCCGCGCGGCCCGGGTGGCACCCGCGCACCACCGACTGGTCGAGCGGTGGCTGGAGGAGCTGACCGCCCGCGGGCTGACGGCCCGGCACGGCGACCTGTTCCGCGCCGAGCGCCGGGTCGACACCTCGGACGTCGCCCGGGCCTGGCGCTCGGCCGCCGACGCCTGGACGGGCTCGCTCGGCTCGGCCACCGTCATCGACCACCTGCGCAGCAGCGCCGAGCGGCTTCCCGCGCTGCTGTCGGGCGAGGAACGGGCCGTCTCGCTCCTGCTGCCCAAGGGCAGCCTGCGGGTGGTCGAGGCCCTCGCGGCCAGGACCGCGGCGGGCCGCTACCGGGCCACCGTCCTCGGCGCGGCGCTCCGGCGGATCGCCGCCGGGCACCGCGGGCCCGGCCCGCTGCGGGTCCTGGAGGTCGGCGCCGGTGTCGGCACCGCCACCGACGCGGTCCTCCGGGCCCTCGCGGCGGCGGGCCGTCCCGGCACGGGGGCGGAGTACCTCTGCACGGATCCGTCCGACCTGCTCCTGGCGGCCGTCCGCGCCCGGGTCGGTCGGCACCCCCGCCTGGGGTTCGAGCTCTTCGACCCGCACCGCCCCGGCCCCGGGCCCGCGGCCGGCCCGTTCGACGTGGTGGTCTCCGACGGCGTGCTGGGCTCCGCCGCCGATCCGGATCCGGCCGCCCGGCGCCTCGCCGGGCTGCTCGCTCCGGGCGGGTGGCTGCTGCTCACCGAGCCGGTGCGCACCCGCCTGGAGTTCCTCGTCTCCGGAGCGTTCCTGCCCCGCCTGCCGCCGGGGGACGCCAGGACCGGTCCGGGCGCGCCCGCGCCCGGTGCCGCCCGGTGGCGCACGGCCCTCGCCCGGGCGGGCCTGCGCACCGTGTCGGCCGTCACCGGCGACGACCACCCGGTCACCCTGCTCGGGGACCAGCTCTTCGCCGCCCGGGCCGGAGTCTGACCACCGCTCCCCAGAACGGCGGGGAGACCGCAGCGCTGGGCTGCGGTCCCCCCGCTCCTGTCTCACGGCGTCAGCAGGCCGCGTTCGTACGCCTTCGCCAGCCGGCGCGGAACGAGGTGCTCGCGCCCGTCGACGGTGACCGGGACCAGGTGCGGGGCCGCGGCCTTCCACCGGGCGCGGCGGTGACGGGTGTTGCTGCGGGAGGTCTTCCGCTTGGGGACGGCCATCATGGGCTCCTATCGGACGGTGGTGGCGTAGGGCAGCAGCGCCATCTCGCGGGCGTTCTTGATCGCGGCGGCCATCGCCCGCTGCTGCTGGGCGGTCAGCCGGGTCACTCGGCGGCTGCGGATCTTCCCGCGGTCGGAGATGAACTTCCGCAGCAGGTCGGTGTCCTTGTAGTCGATGTACTCGATGCCCGCCTCGATCAGCGGGTTGGGGCGCGGTCTGGCCGGCCGTCCGGGGCCGGGGCGCTTGGCCATCTCGGGTTCTTCCTTCCGTTCAGGAGACGGGTTCGAGCAGGTCCTCGAAGGCGTCGGGGAGCGCCTTCCAGCCCTGTTCGCCCGTCAGCAGTTCGGCGTCGGTGAGCAGGCAGGAGTCGAGCAGTTCGGTGATCCCGTCGGCATCCAGGCCCTCGGCGGTGAAGGCCAGTTGCTGGATGCGGTCGCCGTGCTGCGGGTGCCAGTCGAGGGCGGCCGCGGCCCGGCGCTGGGGCGGGTAGTGCTCCCACTGCTCGTCGGGCAGCACCGCCAGCCACGGCCCGCACTCCTCGACCGCCAGGTTGGCCCCGGCCGCGTCCCAGGCCAGCATCAGCTCGGGGCGGTTGGCCAGCCAGAACCGGCCGCGGCTGCGCTGCGCGGCCGGGACGAGCAGCTCCAGCGCGTCGTGCAGCCGCCCGGGGTGCAGTGGGCGGCGGCGCTCCCAGACCAGGGTGGCCACGCCCGCCTCGTCGGCCTGTTGCGGCAGCAGCGCCAGGGCCGGGTTGACCCGGTCGCGGGCGGCGGGCACGTCGAAGCCGCCGAGGGCGGCCCGCAGCAGTTCGCCCGTCCCGAGCACCACCCGGCGGGCGGTGGGGTGCAGTTGGCGCAGCATCGCGATCCCGGCGTCGCCGCCGCGGGCGACGGCGAGGGTGGTGGCGTACTCGATCTGGTGGGCGAGCGCCTCGGCCCGGGTGCGGAGGTCCTCCGCGGAGGTGTGCTCGGCGTGCTCGGCGAGGCCGTCGGGGACGGAGAGTTCGCCGATCAGCCGGTCGGGGTCGAGCGCGGTGACCACTCCGGCGAGCTCGATCAGCTCGGCCATCGGGCGGCCGTCCACCTCGCCCTCGGCGATCACCTCGACCACCGGGTGCGGGTCACTGCCGGCCCACAACTCGACGATCGCCAGGCCGTGTTGACCGGCTTCGACGAGGCCCGCCAACTCGGGCAGCAGGTCCTCGCGCACGGCGCAGCAGGGGCAGTCGTTGGGCAGGGGCAGTTCGCTGGTGTCGAACACGCCTTCGCTGTCGCGCAGTTCGCGATGGACGGTGCCGCGCTCGGCGTCGCGCAGGTCGTGGTGGAGGACCACGCCGCCGACCGCGCCGTCGAGCAACTCCTTGACGGCGCGGCGGCGTTCGGCCCGGTGCAGGCCGGCCACCACCACGACGGGGAGCCTGAGGTGTGCGGGCACCGCGCTCACCAGCTCGACTTGCGCACGCCCGGCAGCTGTCCGGCGTGGGCCATGGCGCGCAGGTTGATCCGGGACAGGCCGAAGGCGCGCCGGTAGCCGCGCGGGCGGCCGTCCACGGCGTCCCGGTTGCGCACCCGGGTGGCGCTGGCGTCCCGCGGCCGCCGGGCCAACTCGGCTTGCGCGGCGGCGCGTTGCTCCGGCGTGCTGGCGGGGTGCGCGATGGTCCGCTTCAGCTCGGCCCGGCGCTCGGCGTAGCGGGCGACGAGGGTGCGGCGCCGCTCGTTCTTGGCGATCTTGCTCTGCTTGGCCATCAGACCTTCTCCCCCCGGGCACGGATCCGGGCGACGGCCGCCTCGATCCCGATGGTATCGACGGTCTTGATCCCCTTGGCGCTGAGCACGAGGCGGACGTGGCGGCCCTCGCTGGGCAGCCAGTAACGCTTGCGCTGGACGTTCGGGTCGAAGCGGCACGGGGTGCGGCGGTGCGAGTGGGAGATCGCGTTGCCGAATCCCGGCCTGCGGCCGGTCAGTTGGCAGTGGGCGGACATCGGTGCTCCGTTCCGGGCAGGTTGATGGGAGCACTCTACATGAAAATGGATTTCATTTTGCTACAGTCGTGCCCTACCCCGGATGCCGGACGGCCGGCCGAACCGAAGGACCCCCGTGGCACGCAACGAACTGCGCCCGATCATCAAGCTCCGCTCCACTGCCGGAACGGGCTGCACCTACGTCACCCGCAAGAACCGCCGCAACGACCCCGACCGCCTGGTGCTGCGCAAGTACGACCCGGTCGTCAGGCGGCACGTCGACTTCCGCGAAGAGCGCTGACCCCCGCCCCGACACCCAGCCCCACCCGGAACCGCCAGGAGGAACAGTGAAGTCCGGCATCCACCCCGAGTACCGCCCCGTCGTCTTCCGCGACAAGACCGGCGGCCTCGCCTTCCTCACCCGCTCGACCAGGACCAGCACCGCCACCGTCGAATGGGAGGACGGCCGCACCTACCCCGTGATCGACGTCGAGGTCTCCTCGGCCGGCCACCCCTTCTGCACCGGCCGCACCCGGGTCCTCGACACCGCCGGCCGGGTCGAGCTCTTCCAGCGTCGCTACGGCTCCGCCCAGGGCTGATCGGACAGCGCACGCGAGCGCGCCGGGCGCTGCTGCTGCGGGAGCCGTTCTCGTTCCTCTCCCCGGTCGGCGTGATCCGGATGGCCGACGGCAAGATCAAGCACTACCGCGACTGCCCGAGCGTGCTGCCCGGCGCGCAGGTCGCCGGGATGCTCAAGCCGTACGCGCAGTCGCTCGCCAAGTGGTCCCGGCGCACGCTTCCCAGGTCCGCAGCTGCCCGCCGCGCCGCTGCACCAAGGGGAGGGGACCGGTTTCCGGGTGATCGTGGCGGTGTCCGGGACGGTCAGCCGGTGGCGGGCGCCCTGGGCCTCCAGCTGCCGGATCCGTTCGTCCGGGCCGGCGAACGGTGCCGACTGTCCCGCCCAGGCCGGCGCTGCCTGACCGTCCCGGTCGGTCGTGGGAGCGTCGCCGCCGAGCCCGGCGGGGCGGGCGAACGTCCGCCCGGGCTGCGGCAGGCCGTGGCCTCCTTCCGGCGGCGCTCCGGGCCGGGACGCCGGGCTACTTGTCGAGGACGCCGACGGCGTGGGCGATGACGAGCAGGGAGGTGATGAGGGCGGCGATGCTCTCGACGGCCATCAGGGCCTTGGCCCGGGTGGAGAGCGGCATGGTGTCGGTGGGGCTGAAGGCCGTGGAGTTGGTCACCGAAACGTAAAGATAGTCCATCAGGGTGGGTACCCAGTCGCTGGTGCGGGAGGAGCCGTCGGCGACCTCCTCGATGGCGTCGTCGTTCTCGTCCTGGGAGAACCGGAAGTCGGCGAGCGGCAGTTCGGCGCGCTCGGCCTGGGTGCGCATCACCGGGCCGCCGCGGTCGAGCTCCCAGAAGGCCAGGCCGAAGACGATGATGCCGGTGGCCCACACCTGGAGGGCGGCGAGCAGCAGCGGGCCGCCCTCCTGGGCCTTGCTGGTGACCATGGCGTTGACCAGCAGGCCGAGCGAGACGAGATTGCTGAGGCCGATGAGGGCAACCAGGGTCAGCGACACGATCCGGGAGAAGCGGTTCTGCCGGGTCATCCGGCGCGGGTTGACCGCGATCAGCGGGATCAGCAGCAGGAGTTCCAGGCCGGGCAGGACGAAGCGCGGGACGAACAGCAGTTGCTCCGGCAGCACCAGGTAGAGCAGTACGGCCGTCAGGGTGGCGAGCACCGCCGGCAGCCGGGCCTCGCCGCGCCGCTCGTGGCGCGGGAAGCGCTGCAGCGCCCTCGCCCGGTGCTGGTTGACGCGCCGTTGCTTCGCACGGTCCATGGACGGGTCCTCCGGGTCGGAGCGGGTGGCACAGCGCCTGCCCGTTCGTCCCGTCCCCACTCCCCCGGACGCCCGCCGCTCCGGGCACCCACCGGCATGAGCGCCGCCGCTCCGGGCACCCACCGGCATGGGCGCCGCCGGGCCGGGCAGCCGGGGGAAGGGCGACACGGGCGGCGGACGCTCCCGCCCGCTGCCCCCGGGCGGACGGAGAATCGGCACCGGGGGCGGCACGATCCGGTACGAGCGAAAGGACCCCCGTGGACGACTCTGCGCAGTCCGGAGGCGGCCCCGGCCGTGACGAGAGCCCGCAGGAGCGGGCGGACCGGCAGTGGGACGAGATGCTGCAGGAGGTGCGGGTCGCCCAGACCGGGGCGCAGATCCTGTTCGGCTTCCTGCTGAGCGTGGCCTTCACCCCGCGGTTCGCCTCGCTCGGCGGCTTCGACAAGGGCCTGTACACCGTCACCGTCGTCCTGGGCGCCTGCGCGACCGCCTCGCTGATCGCGCCGGTCTCCTTCCACCGGCTGCTGGCCGGGCACGACCTGAAGCCGGTGCTGGTGCGCACCGGCTCCCGCCTGATCGGGCTGGGCCTGACGCTGCTCGCCCTCACCATCGGCTGCGCCCTGTTGCTGCTGCTGCGCACCGCGACCGGCAACGCCGTGCTCGCCGCGACGGTGTCGGCCTGCGCCGTCGCCTACTTCGCGGCCACCTGGCTGGTGCTGCCGTTCCTGCTGCTGCGCCACGAGGAGCGCCGCCAGGAGGAGCGCCGCCGGGAGGGGGACCGTCCCGGGGAGCGCCGCTCCGGCGGGCGGTGAGGTGGACGGCCGCGGCCCCCGCAGCCGGGCGGGGCTGCGGGGGCCGGGCGACTGCGGGGGCCGGGCGGGCGGTCACTTCGCGGCGCTGGGCACCTTCAGCGGGTCGCGGGTGGCGGTCTCCTTGGCCGCCTCCAGGCGCTCGCCGAGTTCGAGGAGGCGGTTGCGCCCCATGGCCTTGCGGACCTCGGGGAACCAGTCCCGCTCCTCCTCCTCGACGTGGTGGCGGACGTTCTCCATCAGCACCGTCATCTTGGCGTCGAACCGCTCGTCCTGCGGGTCGAGACCGGCCAGCTCGGCCAGCATCCACACCACGACGTGGTGCTCCTCGACGCTCTCCAGGACGTGGTCGGCGGTCTCCGGGGCGGCTTCGCGCGCGGCCGGGTAGAAGACCTCCTCCTCGATGACCGCGTGGACGGTCAGCTCCTCGATCACCCGGTCGGCGATCCGGCGCTTGGTCGCGAAGGCCCGGTCACCGGCCTTCTCGAACTCCTTGAAGAGCTTCTCGACCGTCTTGTGGTCTTCCTTCAGCAGCACGATCGCGTCCATCGGGCCTCCTGGTCCGGGATGGGGTGGGACGGCCCTCGGCTACCCGGAACGGACCGGGGCAACCGCGGCCGTTTCGCGGCGGGGACGGTCGGGCAGCCGCGGGGGCGTTCCGGCGCTGCGGCGCCACGGCGGAGGAGGTCCGATGAAGGCGGCGGCGGTGGTGTACAAGCCGGTCGGCATGGTGGTGGGGGCGCTGGGCGGGGTGCTGGCCGGGGCGGTGTTCAAACGGCTGTGGCAGCGGGTCGCGCACGAGGACGACGCGCCGGACGCGACCGACGAGGAGCGCGGCTGGCGGGAGGTGCTGCTGGCCGCCGCGCTCCAGGGCGCGGTGTTCGCCCTGGTGAAGGCGGCCCTGGACCGGTCGGGCGCGGTCGCCTGGCGGCGGGTGACGGGCGTGTGGCCCACCGGGAAGGGCTGAGCGTAGGCCGGGTTCACCCGGTCGGCCCGGTGTGGCCCGCCGGGTCGGGGGTAGCCGCCCGGTGTCCCGACGGAGTGCAGGAGAGGAGCAGCCATGACCACGCAGGACGGCAAGGACCGGGCCGCCGAGGAGGCGCCCGGGGAGAGCGTGCGCGAGCGGTCGGCCGAGGAGCGCGAGATCACCGCGCCGACCCCGGCCGACGTGCGGGCCAAGGCCCGGACCGGGGGCGACGAGGAGCCCGAGCCCCCGGCGGCGGACACCCAGGCCCCCTGACGCCCGCCCCGTACAGCCCTGGCCCCCGTCGCCCCGGTCCGCGCGGCGGGGGTCAGGGCGTGTCCGGCGGCGGGGTGAGGAGGGCCGAGAGGAGCTCGGCGATGGTGGGTCCGGCGTCGGCGGGATGGCGCAGTTGGCCGTCGATGACGTGGTAGTGGTTGGTGCGGCCGCGGCGCTCGTGGGAGAGGTACCCGGCCTCCTCCAGGTCGGAGATGATGCGCTGCACGGCCCGTTCGGTGAGCAGGCAGCGGGTGGCTATGTCGCGGACCCGGATGCCCGGGTCGCGGTAGATCTGGATCAGGACCCTGGCGTGGTTGGTCAGGAAGGTCCACTGGCGGCTGGATTCGGCGGTTCTCTCCACCTCCCCAGGATAGGTAGTGCATTTCACGACACGTAATGCATGACATAATTTTCGTGCATTCATTGACGCACGTCGTGTGTGCGGGGAGAGTGGGACGCGTCGGCTCTTCCGCACCGGCACCTGGAGGCGATGTCGTGGAGGTCCCGACCCGGGCCCGGCTGGAGCAGCTCACCGAAGCCCTGACCGCCGGCTGCGGCGCCGTCGAGGCCCTGCCGCCGCAGCTGCGGTACGCGGTCACCGGGGTGAGCGCCTACCTGACGGCCGTCGAGGAGGGCGCCCCGGTCACCGGCCACCTGCGCGGCAACGCCCTGGCGCTGTGGGAGACCCTGCGCGCGGCGGTCGACTCCCCCGCCCTGCCCCCGCCCCGGACCGCCCCGGTCGGCGCCGCCCGGTGACCGGGCGCCGCGGGCGGGCGGTCGTGGTGCGCACCCCCGACCTGCGGATCGAGACCCGCCGCACCGGCGGCACCGTCCGGTGCGCGCTGATCGGCGCCCTGCACCAGGACAACCAGCAGGCGTTCGCGCTGGCCCTGCGGGACGGCCTGCGGGAGCGTCCGGCCAGGCTGTCCGTGGACCTGCGGGCGGTGGACCTGTTCACCTCGTCCGCCCTGGACACCCTGCTGCGCACCAGGTACGAGGCCCGCGCCCTCGGGGTGGCGCTGGCCCTGGACTCGCCCTCGCACTGCGTGCGCCGGTTCCTGGAGGCCAGCCGGTCCGCTCCGTACCTGCCGGTCGAGGACAGCACCCCGGCCCGGACCCGGCGGCACCCGCCCCGGAGACCTCCGGGAACGCCGAGGGCCGACCGGAAGCCGGTCGGCCCTTCGCACGGCAGTGCCCTCACGCGGCCCTGGGCATGACCTCCTCGGAGGAGCGGCGCACCAGCAGGGCGCGCCGCTCGTCCTCGGTCAGGCCGCCCCAGACGCCGTAGGGCTCGCGGGTGGCGAGGGCGTGCCGTCGGCACTCCAGGCGGACGGGGCAGCCGGCGCAGACCCGCTTGGCGGCCTCCTCGCGCTGCCTGGCCTCGGCGCGGCCCTCGTTCGCGGGTCGGAAGAAGACCTCGCTGCCGACGGTGCGGCAGGAGCCTTCGAGCTGCCAGTCCCAGTGGTGCGTCTGAGCGCCGGGGAGACGGGAGACCATGGTCACGGCGGTGCCTTCCGAACGGAGGGAATCGAACAACCGCCGTCTAACCGCTCCGCCGCAGGTCATGCACCCCGCTGCGCTCCGTTCCGGATCAGCGGCCCGGGTCGGCGGGGGCGTGCTCGGGGCCGTCCCCGGCGTCCTTCAGGGCGGGCAGCACCCGCGTCCGGTAGGCCTCGAAGAAGGCGTCCTGGTCCGGGCCGATCTGTCCGACGTACACCTCGTCGAAACCGGCCCGCGGGTAGGCGCGGACCGCTGCGAGGTGCGCCTCCACGTCGTCGCCGCAGACCACCGCGTCGGCGACCATCTCGCGGGTGACGAGGCTGCTGGCCTGCTCGAAGTGGGCCGGGGTGGGGAGCAGCTGGGCGAGCTCGCCGGGGAGCAGTTCGGTGGGCCAGCGGCGGTGCACCTCGTCGATCGCCGCGTCCCGGTCGGCGCTCCAGCAGACCTTCAGCCCGCCGACCACCTTGCCGGTGCCGCCCGCGTCGCGGAAGGCTCCGACCAGGTCGGCGTCGGGCTGCATGGTGACGAAGCCGTCGCCGATCCGGGCGGCCGTGGCGGCGGCCTTGGGGCCGAAGCCGGAGACCAGGATCGGCAGGTGGCCGCGGGGCGCGGTGTAGAGGCGGGCGTTGTCGACGGTGTAGTTCGGGCCGCGGTGGCTGACCTGGCGGCCGGTGAACAGCTCGCGCATCACCTCGACGGCCTCCTCCAGCATCTCGGCGCGCTCCTCGAAGGAGGGCCACCGGTCGCCGAGGACGTGCTCGTTGAGCGCCTCGCCGGTGCCGACGCCGAGGGTGAAGCGGCCGTCCAGCAGGACGCTGGAGGTGGCCGCGGCCTGGGCGGTGACCGCCGGGTGCAGGCGGACGGTGGGGCAGGTCACCAGGGTGGTGACGGGCAGGTCGACGGTCTGCGAGAGTGCGCCGATCACCGACCAGACGAAGGCGCTGTTGCCCTGCGCCTCGTTCCACGGGTGGAAGTGGTCGGAGATCGCCAGCCGGGTGAACCCGGCCTCCCGGGCCCGTTCGGCCTGGCGGATCAGCTCCTGCGGGGTGAACTCCTCGCAGGACAGGAAGTACCCGTACTCGGTCATCACTGCTCCTCGTCTCGGTTCGTCTCCAGCTCCGGCGGCACCGTCTCCCCCTCGGGCCACTTGCGGGTGTCGCGCGGCGGCACGTACGGCTCCTCGTCCGGCGGCAGTCCGCCCTCGACGGCCCGCTCGCGGGCGAGTTCGGCGTCGAACTCCAGGCCCAGCAGGATCGCCAGGTTGGACAGCCACAGCCACACCAGGAAGACGATCACCCCGGCGAGGGTGCCGTAGGTGCGGTTGTAGGAGGCGAAGTTGGCGACGTACGCGGCGAACCCGCCGGAGAGCAGCAGCCAGAGCAGGACGGCCAGCAGGCTGCCCGGCGAGACCCAGCGCCAGCCGCGGCCGCGCACGTTGGGGGCCGCCCAGTACAGCACCGCGATCATGACGCAGACCAGCAGCACCAGGACCGGCCACTTGGCGATCGACCAGACCGTCACGGCGGTGGCGCCCAGCCCGAGGACGTCCCCGGCGCGCTGGGCCACCGGGCCGGTGAAGACCACGATCACGGCGCTGGCCAGCAGCAGCACCATCATCAGGAGGGTCAGGCCGACCCGCAGCGGGGTGAGCTTCCACACCGGGCGGCCCTCGCGGATGTCGTAGACCGCGTTGGAGGCCCGGATGAACGCGGCGACGTAGCCCGAGGCGGACCACAGCGCGCCCAGCAGGCCGACCACGGCCAGCACCCCGCTGGCGCCGCGCCCGCCCTGCAGTTGCTCGACGGTGGAGCGCAGCACGTCCCGGGCCGGACCGGGGGCGAGCTGCTGCAGGTTGTCGAGCACCGTGTCGGTCGCCGAGCGCCCGAGCAGCCCGAGCACGGAGACCAGCACCAGCAGCGCCGGGAAGACCGCCAGCACCCCGTAGTAGGTCAGCGCGGCGGCCCGGTCCGGCAGCTCGTCGTCCAGGAACTCCTTCGCGGTGCGCCGGAGCACCGCCCACCAGCCGCGGGCCGGCACGTCCTGCGGACCGTCCGGGGCGACGGTGCTCCCGGCTCCGCGGCGCTGCCCGCCCTGCCCCTGCTCCTGCCCCTGCCCCTGCTCGTGCTCGTGCTCGTGCTGCGACACCCTCGTCCCCTCCCGGCCGTCCTGCCGTTCGTGCTGCCGTTCGTGCTGTCGTTCGTGCTGTCGTTCGCGTGCGTTCATCCGGCCCGGACCGCCTCGATCACGAAGCCGCTGCGCGGCCGGGCGATCATCCGGCCGAGCGGGATGGCCAGGTCCTGCGCGGGCAGCACGTACTCCAGCCGGGCCAGGCGCACCGACAGGTCCTCCAGCAGTCCGACCACCACCGCCTCGCCGGGGCAGCGGTGGCCGCTGCCCGGGTCGCCGCCGCCCTGCGGGACCAGCTGCCCGACGTCCTCCGGGCGTTCGAGGAAGCGCTCGGGACGGAAGGCGTACGGGTCGGGCCACAGCTGCGGGTCGTGGTTCTGCCCGTACAGGTCGAGCAGCACCGTGGTGCCCGCGGCGATCGGCTCGCCCCGGTGGGTCAGGTCGGCGGCGGCCCGGCCGCCGACGAACGGGGCGAACGGGTAGAAGCGGCGCACCTCCTGGGCGAACGCCCGCGCGTAGTCCGGGTCGCCGGTGGCCAGCGCCTTGCGGGTCTCCGGCCAGCGGTGGGTGGCGTGGGCGGCGAACGCGACGAACCAGCAGACCGCGACGGTGGGGCGGACCAGGTTGAGCACCTCGACGGCCGCGACCCGGGGCTCCAGCAGCTCGCCGTCCGCGTCCCGGTGCCGGGCCACCCGTTCGACCGGGCAGTCGGCCGGGAGCGGGGCGCTGCCGCCCCGCACCCCCTCGACGATCCCGGCGATCCACGCCTCCCGGCGGCGCCGGGCCAGCCGCCCGCGCCAGTGCCGCGGTCCGGGGGTGGCGAAGCCGTCGACCATCGCGACCAGGTCCGCGGCGAGCGGGCCGGCGCCGTCCGCGGGCAGCGGCAGGCCCGCCCAGCGGCAGACGCCCTCGGTGAGGACCTCGGCCGCCGCGTCCAGCAGCACCACCCGGGGCCGCCCCGCCCAGTCGTCCACCGCGGCGTCCCACGCCGCGCCGACCTCGTCGACCAGGGCGCGGACCCGGGCCGGGTCGGCCAGCAGCGACAGGAACATCGCCTTGCGCAGCCGGTGCACCGGGCCGTCCAGGGAGTGCACGGCGCCGTGCCCGAAGAGCGTGCTCCTCACCGGCTCGGGCAGCGCGCCCGCGCGGGTGACGTGCCGCTCGTCGTAGAAGAAGCGGACGGCCTCCGGCCCGTGCAGGGCGACCGCGGGGCGACCCGCCAGCCTGGTCCGGACGACCGGCCCCGGGTGGCGGCGGCGCAGGTCGGGCAGCCACGCGTAGCCGCGCGCCAGCAGCGGGAGGGTGCTGTCCCAGCGGGGGTGGTGTCGTCGGTCCATGGCCGTCGGCTGCCCCGGTCCGGGAATCGGAAACGGCCCCGCCCGGCTCCTCACCCGGACGGCAGCGGGGGGCCGGGCCCGACGCGGGCGGTCCGGCGCGGGCGGCTCAGGGCGGGCGGGCCCCGGGTCGGACGCGGCTCAGGTCGGACGCGGCTCAGGCCGGGCGGTCGGCGAGCAGGTAGTCGGCGGTGCCGGTGAGGTGCAGCAGGCGGTCCAGGTGGGCGGGGCGGTGGTCGAGCCGCAGGCGGCCCCCGGCGGCGTCGACGTCCCGGCGGATCTGGAGCAGCGCGGACAGGCCCATCGAGTCGCACAGCGACATGCCCGCGCAGTCCAGCCGCAGCACCTCGACCGGCGGGCGGGCGGCCAGGTGGACGGTCACCGTCCGGACGAGCTCCTCGCAGCTCTCGTGGTCGAGTTCGCCCTCCACCGGGACGGTGACCGTACGGGGCCCGGGTGCGGGGCGGGCGCTCACGCGGCGTCCCCCGTCGACAGGGCGGCCGTCAGGACGGCGACGCTGCGCGGCAGGTCGCGCAACTGCTCGCGCAGCACGGTCAGCGCGAAGGCCAGCAGGGCGTCCGGGACGCCGCGGGCCCGCAGGACCTCCCTGGTCCAGTCGGTGAACGCGGTGAACAGCTCCGGGTCGCCGGTGTAGAGGGTGACGGCCAGGTGCTCGACGATGTGGCCCAGGTCGTCGAGGGTGTGCGCCCGCTGGAGCGGGGTGTAGGAGCGGACGGCCGGGCGCTCCCGCTCCAGGGCCGCCATCACGGCGCCCACCAGTTCGCGGGAGCTCCGGCTGACCAGGGTGTACTCCTGGTCGGCGAGGTGCGGCAGGTCGTCGACGGGCTGGTGCGGGGTGCTGGGCAGCGGCAGCCCCCGGGCGAGGCGTTCGGCCGCGGTGCGGGCGTCGGGTGCCCAGGCGTCGGCCCCGAGCAGCCGGGCGTACCGGCCGTCCGGACCGAACGCGGCGCCCCCGGCGATCACCGGCACGCCCGCGGCCTGGGCGGCGGTGACGGCCGCGTGCGCGGCGGGCAGCCGGGTCGACAGCGAGGCGGACAGGGCCAGCGCGTCCGGGGCGGTCCGGTGCAGGTGGGCGATCAGGTGGGGGGTGGGGCACTGGGCGCCGAGGTGGTCCACCCGCCAGCCGCGCAGCACCAGCACCTCGGTCAGCAGCCGGGCCGGGAAGGCGTGCCACTCGCCGTCGACGCAGGCCACCGCGACCCGGCCGCGGTCCGGCTGGCGGGCCGCGACGGCGGCGAACGCGGGATGGCCCGCGACCAGCGCCACCACCCGCTCGTTGACGGCGGTGGCGGCGTGCTCCTGGATCACGGTGATCCGGTCGGCCGCCCACTCCCGGCCGATCCGCGCCTGCAGCCCGCCGATCACGTCGAGCAGCAGCGCCTCCGGCTCCAGCCCCGCCTCCAACGCCCCCGTCGCCAGGGCCGCGGCCCGGGCCTGGTCACCGCCGATGACGGCCTCCCAGACCTGCTCGACGAGAACGGGCACGGACACCACGGGGACGGACACCGCCGGAGTCCGGGCAGGAACCGCGGACGCGGTCACCGCCGGTGCGGGCACCTGCGGGGCCGGAGCGGGGACGGGGGCCGGAGCCGGGGCGGGGGCGGTTCCCTCCCGGGCTGCGCCCCGGGGCGGCGCGGCAGGGGTGAGGGGCGGGGTGTCGGTGCTCATGCCGTGTCTCCTCGCCGTCCGGTGACCACGGGCAGGTGGCCGTGCGGGGGTGCGGCGATGACCATGACCGCCATGTCGTCGTGCCGGCCGTCGCGCAGCCACTGCGCGGTGAGCATCTGGATGCGCTCCACGATCGCCTCCGCGGGCAGGCCCGCGCACTGGGCGAGGGCCTGCCGGAGCCGGTGCTCGCCGAACTGTTCGCGGCCGGTGGGGCCGCCCTTGGCCTCGGTGATGCCGTCGCTGTAGAGGACGCACGCCTCGCCGGGGTCGAGCAGGACGGTGTCGGTGCAGGTGGTGGCCTCCGGCAGGACGCCGACGATGCTGCCGAGGGTGGTGGAGTCGGTGACCCGGCCGTCGGCCCTGAGCACCATCGGCGCGGGGTGCCCGGCGGCCGACAACCGGACCCGGACCCGGTCGTCCTCGCGGCGCACGGAGGCCAGGACCAGGCTGACGAAGCGGGTGTGCCGGGAGGTGAGCAGGGCCCGGTTGAGCAGGTTCAGCACCCGCCCGTGGTCGTCGGCGAGCGGCAGCAGCGCGTGCAGCGTGTTGCGGACCTTGCCGGTCATCACGGCGGCCTCCAGGCCCTTGCCGCTGACGTCGCCGAGCAGGGCGAGCGTCTCGCCGCCGGGCTGGTCGGCGGGGTGGACGTCGTAGAAGTCGCCGCCGATCCGGTCGCGGTCGACGGAGGCCCGGTAGCCGCCCGCGTAGTCCACCCCGTCGAGGTGTTCGAGCCGGGGCGGGAGGAGTTCGCGCATCAGCAGGTCGGTGACGGCGGCCTGCTCGGAGTACATCACGGCCGCGGAGACGGCGGCCCCGGCCCGGGTGGCGAACAGCCGGGCGAAGACCTCCTCCTCGGTGGCGAACGGGCCGCCGCCCGCCGCGCGCAGCAGCACCAGCGCCCCGGCGGGGACGCCGTGCCCGGGCAGCGGGGTGACCAGGACCGAGCCGACCCGGCCGAAGCCGGCGGGCCGCAGCCACTGCGGGGCGGCGTCCGGGTCGATCCAGCGCGAGGGCACCGGCGGGAAGCCCTGCAGCGCCTCGGCCAGGCCGGGCACCTCCGCGGGGTCGGCCCGCACCTGGACGTGCGCCGGGTCGCCGTCGCGCAGGCAGGTGACCAGGCGCAGGGTCCGTCCGCCGGGGGCGACCACCACGGCGGCGTCGGCCAGGTGCAGCGCGGCCTGGCGGGCGACCGTCTCCAGGATCCGGTCGACGTTCAGCGAGGAGAGCAGCAGGCCGGACAGCCGGGTCAGCAGTTCCCAGTCGCAGGCACCGTCCCCGGCGGTCCGCGGCAGCAGGCCCGCGCAGCCCTCCGGGGTGACCAACCACCACACCGTGCTGCCGTCGGGCCGGGGCGTGGGGTGCGCCTCGACCGGGCCCGCGACGGGGTGGGCGTGCCGGACGGGGCCCGGGCGGGCGCCGTCCGCCGCGAGGTCCAGGTGGGCCCGGAGCAGCCAGGGCGGCACGCCGTCCGCGGCCGAGGCGGCCAGCAGGCGGCGGGCGCTGGGGCTGGAGTGCAGCAGTGCGCCGTCGGGACCGAGCACCACCACCGGGTAGGGGGCAGCGTTGAGGAACTCCCGGTCGGTGGTCGCCGCGGGGGAAGAAGATGCCATTGTTCGGGCCCTGACGGGTCCTCACCTCGCAATTCGGTTTCCGCCGCCCGGCGGGGCCCGGGGCCCCGCGGTCGGCGGGTTTGGCGCGAACTACCGGTTCCCGCGGGCGGGTCCGACGGGCCGCACCCGAACCGCCATGGTACCGCTACCCGGTGGGGCCCTGACCGGGCCGGATGCGGGAGGGCCCGCGGGTCAGGCCAGCAGCCGGGCGAGGCCGGGGTCGAGGTCGAGGTGGGCGGACTCGGTGCCGGGGGGCACCTGGGCGAAGGTGTCGGCGAGGAACGCGTCGACGGTCTCGGCGGGGGCGCTGATCACCGCGCGGTCGCTCCGGCTGCCGAGGGTGACCAGGACCTTGCCGTCCGCGCCCGGGGCGACCCGGACGTCGCCCTCGCCGCTGGGGGTGCGGCGGCCCTCGGCGAGCAGGTCGCGGCCGAACCACCAGACGATGTCCTGGTCGCCGGGGCGGCGGGGCGGGAAGGCCAGCCCGACGCCGTAGGGCAGGGCGGGGTCGAAGCGCAGCTGTCCCGCGACCGGGGTGTGGGGGTAGGGGCTCTCCGGGAGGGTGACGGAGATCGGCCTGGACACGGCGACGGGCATGTGGGGTCCCCATTCCTGATGCGTACTGGTGTGCCGGTGGCGTGCCTGTGGGGGGCGGCCCGGCCCGGGTGCGGGCCCGAACGGCCGGGGCTGCGTCGGCGCGGTTACCCGGTTCCGGGCGGTCCACGCGGGGGATGCCGAACCGTTATCCGGGGGCGCCAGGGGGTTTCCGTCCGACCGCGGCGGGCAGCCGAAGGACGGTCGGCGTTCGCCGACCGCCCCCGACGTGGAGAGGACCGATGATGGACATCGCCACCGGCAGCCCGCTGGACGCAACCGACCGCGACACGGCCGGGGAGGCGCTGCAGGGCGCCCTGGTCGATCTCGTGGACCTGTCGCTGATCGGCAAGCAGGCGCACTGGAACCTGTACGGCCCCCGCTTCCGCTCCGTCCACCTGCAGTTGGACGAGGTGGTGGCCACGGCCCGCGACTTCGCCGACCAGGTGGCGGAGCGGGCGGCCGCCATCGGCGTCAGCCCGGACGGACGGGCCGCGACCGTCGCCGCGGGCGGCCTGCCCGGAGTACCCTCGGGCTGGCAGGCCGACACCGCGGTCGTCGAGCAGTTGGTGGGGGCGCTCGGGGCGGTGGTCGGCCGGATGCGTGAACGGATCGCGAAGACCGGCGAAGCCGACCCCGTGACCCAGGACCTGCTGATCACGGTGACCGCGGCGCTCGAGAAGCACGCCTGGATGTTCCGGGCCGAGCACGTGGACCGACGCTGAGCTGCGGCTTTCCTGCCGCGGCACGGCGCCGAAAAATTCTTCGGCCGCCGCTGCATACCCCGTGCCGATCGGGGCAGACGGCGCGCGGCGACCCGACCGACCTGGTCCGGGTCGCCGCGCGCCGTCGCGTGACGGCCCGGCCCCCGTCCCTGGGGGTCTTGTTCTCAGTTGAGGAGAGCGCCTGATGGCGGTGGAGCGTGCGTCGGAACGGCTCGTGGAGCTGCTCACCCGGGACGATGCGGTGCAGGAGCAGTGGGTGACGGCCGTGGCGGCGTCCCTCGGCAGCCGGATCAGCCGGGCCGAGCTGGAGCGCGAGCTGTCGGAGCTGTACCAGGCCCTGCTCCAGGCGTTGGGCAAGGGCGGCCTGGACTGGCAGGACGAGGCGTACTCGGAGGTGCGCGCCCTGCTGGTGGAGCTCTCCCGGACCAGGGCCCGGCACGGTTTCACGCCGACCGAGACGGCCGTCAGCGTCTTCGCGGGCAAGGACGTGCTGGAGCCCACCGAGGGCAGCACCGCCGAGGACATCACGGCCTACCTGCAGCTGGCCCGGCTGTTCGACGCGCTGGGCCTGTTCACCATCGAGGCGTACGCCCGCACCCGCGAGGAGATCATCAGCGCCCAGGCCGAGCAGTTGCTCGAACTGTCGACGCCGGTGGTCAAGCTCTGGGAGGGCGTGGTCGCGGTGCCGCTGGTCGGCACCCTGGACTCGGCGCGCACCCAGGTGGTGATGGAGAAGCTGCTGCAGAGCCTGGTGGACTCGGAGTCCGAGCACGCCATCATCGACATCACCGGCGTGCCCGCCGTGGACACCGAGGTCGCCCAGCACCTGCTGAAGACCGTGGTCGCCGCCCGGCTGATGGGCGCGGAGTGCACCATCTCCGGCATCCGGCCGCAGATCGCGCAGACCCTGGTCGCGCTCGGCGTGCAGTTCGGCGACATCGTCACCAAGGCGACCCTGCAGGACGCGCTGCGCCACGTCCTGCAGCAGAGCGGCACCGCGCTGCCCTCGGGCGGCACCCGGTGAGCGACCGCGTTCCCGTCCTGAAGCTCGGCCAGGTCCTGCTGGTCTCCATCCAGGTCGACCTGGAGGACCAGATCGTCCTGGACCTGCAGGACGACCTGGCCGAACGGATCGTCGCCACCGGCGCGACCGGCGTGGTCATCGACATCACGGCGCTGGAGATCGTCGACTCCTTCGTGGGCCGGATGCTCGCCAACACCGCCGCGATCTCGCGCATGCTGGACGCCGAGACCGTGGTCGTCGGCATGCGCCCGGCGGTGGCGATCACCCTGGTCGAGCTGGGCCTCTCGCTGGGCGGGGTGCGCACCGCGCTCACCCTGGAGAAGGGCCTGGCTCTGCTGGAGCGGGACCGTACCGCGCGTACGGGCCGGCCATGACCGGGCCACGGGTGGTGGAGGACGAGCAGAGCGTGCCGATCGGCTCCAACGACGACGTGGTGCGGGCCCGGCAGACCGTCCGGACGTACGCCCAGCAGCGCGGGCTGTCGCTGGTCGACCAGACCAAGCTGGTCACCGCGGCCAGCGAACTGGCCCGCAACACGCTGGTGTACGGCGGCGGCGGCGTGATGCGCTGCGCCGCCGTCCGCAACGGCACCCGGGTGGGCGTGCAGGCGGTGTTCGAGGACAGCGGCCCCGGCATCCCCGACCTGGACCTCGCGCTGACCGACGGGTGGACCTCCGGCGGCGGCCTGGGCCTGGGCCTGAGCGGGGCCCGGCGGCTGGTGGACGAGTTCGAGCTGCACAGCGAGCCCGGCTCCGGGACGACGGTGTCGGTGACCAAGTGGGCCCGGTGACCCCCGACCGGGCGGCCCCGGTGACCTCCGCCCCGACCGAGTGCGAGGACACCGTGTGGTTCCGGCACTCCGACTCGCTGCCCGCCGCCGCCCGCGGCGCGGCCCGGCAGCTCGCCCACCGGATCGGCCTGCTGCCCGAGCGGGCCGGCGAGGTGGCGCTCGCCGTCAGCGAGGCCGCCACCAACCTGCGGCGGCACGCCGTCGACGGGGCGATGGTGCTGCGCGTGGTGCGCACCGACACCGAGGCGGCGCTGGAGTTCCTCACCGTCGACAGCGGGCCGGGGATGGCGGACGTCCCCGCCGCGCTGGCCGACGGCTACTCCTCCGGCCCCACCCTGGGCATCGGCCTCGGCGCGGTCGCCCGCCTCGCCGACGCCTTCGACGTGCACTCGCTGCCCGGCCGGGGCACCGTGCTGACCGCCCGGTTCTGGAACCGCACCCCGGCCGGCCGGGCGGCCGCCGCGGCGGGCGAACCGGCCGCGGCCGGGCTGACCCGGCCGATGAGCGGGCAGGAGCTGTGCGGCGACGCCTGGGCGGTGCGCCCGGTCGGGCCGCTGCCGGGGCCCGCCCCGGTCCTGCCGCGGGTCGCGGGCGCGGCGGGGGCGGCGCTGGACTGGTCGGTGCTGACCAACCGGGCGCCCCGGGCGGCCGCCTCCCCCGGGCCGGACCGGACGGACGCCGGCTCCTTCCTGCTGATGTTCTGCGACGGGCTGGGCCACGGCCCGCTCGCCGCCCGGGCCGCCTCGGACGCCGTCGCCGCCTTCCACCGCAGTCCCGCGCAGCGGCCCGAGGACGTCCTGGCCGACCTGCACCGGGCGCTGCGCAGCGGGCGCGGCGGGGCGGTCGCGGTCGCCCTGGTCGAGCCCGCCGCCGCCCGGCTGACCTTCTGCGGGGTCGGCAACGTCAGCGCCTTCGTGGTGGACACCGCCACCGGGGCCCGCCGGTCGCTGCCCTCCTCCCCCGGCATCGTCGGCCACCAGCTGCCCACCCCGCACCCCGTCCGGCAGGACCTGCCGCCCGGCAGCGCGGTGGTGCTGCACTCGGACGGCCTGACCGACCGCTGGCGGGCCACCGACGTGCCCGGCCTCTTCTCCCACCTGCCCGTCACCGCGGCCGCGCTGCTGCTGCGCGAGGCGGGCGTGCGCCGGGACGACGCCGGCGTGGTGGTCGCGAAGGGTGCCTGGTGAACGGACCGCACGACCCCGTGAACGACCGCACCGACGACCCCGTGGAGGACGGCACGGGCGAGGAGACCGCCGAGCGGGCGGCCGTGCACCTGGGCGTCGCGCCCGTGCTCACCGCCCAGGACACCTTCGCGCTGCGCCGCAGCGCCCGCGCCGTCGCCGACCTGCTCGGCGCGGACGGGCAGGACGCCGTCCGGCTGGCCACCGTGCTGAGCGAGCTCGGCCGCGGTCTGCTCGGCGCCGACCGGCTCACCGCCGCGTTCGACCTGCTGCCGGGGCGGCCGGCCGCGCTGCGGGTCACCCTGGCCTGGCGGGGCGGGCACCGGCTGCCCGACGAGGCGCTGGAGGCGTCCGCCCGGCTGCTGCCCACCCGCCACGAGCACGGCGGCGGGGAGGGCCTGGTGCGGGTCGAGCAGCGGCTCGGCCCCGGCCCCGAGCCGGGCCCGGAGCTGCTCGGACGGGTCCGTGGCCTGCTCGCCGCGCACACCGGCGCCAGCGCCCTGGAGGACTCCCGGGCGCAGACCCGCGACCTGATCGCCGCGCTGGAGCGCACCCGCGCCCAGCGCGAGGAACTGCGCCGCCTGAACCGCGAGCTGGAGGAGACCAACCGGGGCGTCCTGGCCCTGTACTCGGAGCTGTCGGAGGAGCTGGAGGAGACCAACCGGGGCGTGGTCGCGCTGTACGCCGAGCTGGACGAGAAGTCGCGGCAGCTGCGCGAGGCCAGCGAGGCCAAGAGCAGGTTCTGGGCGAACGTCAGCCACGAGCTGCGCACCCCCGTCAACGCGGTGGTGGGCCTGGCCGAGCTGCTGCGCGCCGACGCCGACGCCCCGCCGGAGGAGCGCGGCCGCCAGCTGTCCCTGATCGCCGACTCCGGCCGCACCCTGCTCGCCCTGGTGGACGAACTGCTGGACGTCGCGAAGGCGGAGTCCGGCACCCTCGACCCGCTGTGGGCGCCGCTCGACCTGCGCGCCGTCCTCGCCCACCTGGACGGCACCCTGCGCGGCCTGGCCCGCCCCGGCGTCGAGCTGCGGATCGGTCCCGCGCCCGAGGTGCCGGAGCCGCTGCTCGGCGACGAGACGATGCTGGTGCGGATCCTGCGCAACCTGCTGTCCAACGCGCTCAAGTTCACCGAGCACGGGTCGGTGGAGCTGACCACCCGGATCGAGGAGGCCGGGGGCGAGGGCCCGTTCCTGGTGGTGACCGTCACCGACACCGGCGTGGGCATCCCCGCCGACCAGCACGAACGGGTCTTCGAGGAGTTCTACCAGGTGAAGGGCGCGCACCAGCGGGGCCGCCGCGGCACCGGCCTGGGCCTGCCGTACGCCCGCCGGCTGGCCGAGATCCTCGGCGGCACGCTGCGCCTGGACAGCGCGCCCGGCCGGGGCAGCGCGCTCACCGTCCGGCTGCCCGCGCACCCGGCCCCGCCGCCCGGACCCCGGCGGGGCGTGCTGGTCGCGGTCGACGACGACCCGGCGTTCCGGGACGTGCTGCGCCCGCTGCTGCACGAGATCGCCGAGCGGGTGGTGGAGAGCGGCGACGGCGCAGCCGCGCTGCCGCTGGTCCGCGAGATCCGGCCGGACGGGATCGTCCTCGACCTGCACCTCGGCGACACGGACGGCTACCGGGTCCTCGCCGAGCTGCGGGCCGACCCGGTGCTGCGGCGGACGCCGGTGGTGGTGCTGACCTCCGCCTCGCTGACCGCCGCCGAACGGGCCCGGCTGTCGCACGCCCGCGCCGTGCTGCCGAAGTCCGGCCTGAGCGGCGGCCGGATCGCCGCCGCCCTGTCCGCCCCCCGCCCCGCCCCGCCCCGGCGGCCGTCCCCCGAGGAGGGGTCATGACCGGCTCCGACGCCGGGCCCGCCACCGTCCTGGTGCTCGACGACAACGACACGACCCGTTACGTCGTCGGCAGCTGGCTGCGCCGCGCGGGGCACACCGTCGTCGAGGCGGTCGACGGCACCCAGGCCCTGGCGCTGCTGGAGCGCACCCCCACCGCCGAGCTGCCCGAGATCGCCGTGGTGGACATCAGCCTGCCCGACATGACCGGCTTCGAGGTGTGCGAACGGATCAAGAGCGGGCCGCGCACCGCCGCGCTGCCCGTCGTCCACATCTCCGCCACCGCGATCGCCGCCAGCGACCGCACCCAGGGCCTGCACCGGGGCGCCGACGCCTACCTGACCGAGCCGATCGACCCGGCCGAGCTGCAGGCCACCGTCACCGCCGTGCTGCGCTACGCCCGGGCCCGGCGGCACGCCGAACGCCTGGCCGCCCGGGTCGCGGCGCTGCACCGCAGCACGCTCGCCCTGTACGGCGCCACCGACACCGACGCCCTGGTCGGCGCGGCCGCGCTCGGCGCGATCCGGCTCGGCGCCGCCCGGGCCACCGCGATCGCCCTCGGGCCGGACCGCGACGCCCTGCACCTGGCCCACCACGACCCGGACCTGCCGGACGGCCCGGCGGTGCGGCTGCTCCAGGCGCCGCCCGTCCTGCTCGACGTCATCGCCCACCACACCCTGGGCGACGCCACCGGCACCGACACCGCCCTGCTCGACGCCGAGCAGTGGCACGAGGTCCTGGCCGGGCACGGCCTGGGCGGCGCGGGCCTGCCCGCCGGACCGGTCGCCCTGGTGGTGGCCCGCACCAAGCCCGGCCGCCCGCTGCTGGCCGTGGTCGTCGACCGGGACGCGGTCGCCGACCCCGACGAGCGCGGCCTGCTCCCCCAGCTCACCCAGGCCGGGGCGCTCGCCCTGGAGGCCCAGCGCAGCCAGGCCGAGGAGCACGCCCTCGCCCTCACCCTGCAGCGCAGCTTCCTGCCCAGCCGGCTGCCCGCCGTCCCCGAGGTCGAACTCGCCGTGCGGTACGAACCGGCCTCCGCCCGCAGCGAGATCGGCGGCGACTTCTACGAGGCCATCGACACCCCCGCCGGGCTGCTGCTGGCGATCGGCGACGTGGCCGGGCACTCGCTGGAGGCGGCGATGGCGATGGGCGAACTGCGCCACGCGCTGCGCGCCTACGCCATCGAGGGCCACGACCCGCAGACCCTGCTGCACCGGCTGGACGCCCTGCTGACCCGGCTGCGCCCCGGCCTGACCGCGACGGTGTGCCTGGTGCTGATCGCGCCCGACCGGCGCAGCGTCCAGGTCGCCAACGCCGGGCACCTGCCGCCGCTGCTGCGGCGGCCGGACGGCTCCACCCGCTACCTGACCGAGCACGGCATCCTGCTCGGCCTGAACGTGCCGCAGCCGCCGCCGGTCGACCATCCGGTCGAGCCCGGCAGCACCCTGCTGCTGGTGACCGACGGCCTGATCGAAGTCCCGGGCGAGCACCTGCAGACCGGCCTGGACTCGCTGCGGGACGCCTTCGCCGCCGCCCCGGCCGCGCTCGACCCGGCGGCCGACCTGCTGCTGTCCTCGTTCTCCCGGGCGCAGACCGACGACGTCGCGCTGCTGCTCGCCCGGCTCGGTTGAGCCCCGGACCACACCCCGCCCCGCCCTGCCCGCAAGTCCGCCCCGCACCGTACGGAGCCCCCGTGCCCGAGTACGCCCTGACCATCGAGGTCCGCACCCATCCCGCGGGGGCGAGCGTCGTCGTCCTCGCGGGCGAGCTCGACTTCCACACCGCGCCGCGCCTGCACCGGGCGGTCGAGGGGACCGCCGAGGACCTGCCGCTGGTGCTCGACCTGACCCGGCTCGGGTTCTGCGACTCCGTCGGCGTGGCCGAACTGCTCTTCGCGTTCCGCCGCACCCGGGCCGCCGGCACCGCGCTCGCCCTGGCCGGAACCTCGCTCGACCTGCGACGGCTGCTCGCCATGGCCGGGGTGGACGGGCTGCTGCCCAGCCACGCCACCGTCGACGCCGCGGTCGACGCGCTGCCCCGGAACGGCTGACCCGTCCCGGGGCGCGCGTCCCTACTCCTCGGGCCGCCGCGGGCCGTCCGGGGCGAGCTCGGGCTCCAGGCCCTCGGCCAGCGGCGGCGGGACGGGACGGCCGGTCTCCCGCCGCCAGCCCTCGAACGCCCAGGCGGTGGCCGCGACCAGGCCCAGGCCGAGCAGCCACCCGCCCAGCACGTCGCTGGCCCAGTGCACGCCGAGCGCGACCCGGGTGAAGCCCACCCCCAGCACGCTCACCCCGGCCACCACCCGGGCCGCCGACCGCCACGACGGGCGCAGCACCGGCGAGAACACCAGCAGCAGCACGGTGCAGCAGGTCGCCGCCGTCATCGCGTGCCCGGACGGGAACGAGAAGCCCGGGGCGTGCGCCACCGGGTCGGGCAGCGCGGGCCGGGCCCGGGCGACCGCCGCCTTCACCGCCCAGCCGACCAGTCCGGAGGCGGTCACCGTCGCCGCGGCCCACACCGCCAGCCGCCAGGCCCGCCGCCACAGCAGCCAGCCGACGGCCGCCGCGACCAGCAGCCGCATCGTCAGCGGGTCCCACACCCCGTTGCTGAGCGTGCGCAGCACCGAGAGGACGGCGGGGTGGTCGCGCACGGTGGTGTGCAGCCGGTGCGCCGCGCCCGCGTCGAGGCGGTGCAGCGGCGGCCAGTGCGACTCGATCAGCACCAGCAGCAGCGCGGTCGGCACGGCGGCCACCGCGAACGCGACCACGGCGGCGAGCAGGCGCTCGCCCAGCCGCAGGTCGGCGGTGCGGCGCGACGGCAGCCACCGGTACGGACGCGGACGGAGGGGGTGGCGGGTCACTGCGACGACCTCCCCGGAACCGCGGGGTGCGCGGGGGGCTTCGGCCCGGCGTCCTTCGGCTGCTCGGGGGCCAGCGGGTCGGGCAGGACGGGGCCGGGGGTGCCGGTGCGGTCGGCTTCGAGCTGGGCGGCGAAGGAGAGGCCGAGGAAGAGCGCGATCGCCGTCAGGTAGGCCCAGACCAGCAGCGAGAACACCGCGCTGAGCGGCCCGTAGACGGCGTCGAACGAGCCGCTCAGGCGCAGGTAGAGGCTGAGCAGCCAGGTCGCCGCCAGCCAGAGCACCAGGTGGACCCCGGCGCCGAACGCCAGCCAGCTGTAGCCGGGTTGGCGGCGGCGGGGGGCGCGGCGGAAGACCACCGCGGCCGAGGTGAGGGTGAGCAGGACGCCGACCGGCCAGCGCAGCAGGGTCCAGGCGGCGGTGGCGGCCGGGCCGGTCCCGAACACCTCCTCGGAGGCGGCGGCGACCTGCGGTCCGGCGACCAGCACCAGGAAGCCGGTGCCCATCGGCAGGCCCGCGCCCGCGGCCATCAGCAGGCTCCGCCCGTACTTGCGGTCGAACGGTCGGTCCCGTTCGATGCCGTAGATGCGGTTGGCGCCGCGTTCGATCTGGGACATCGCGGTGACCAGGTTGGCGAGCGCGAACAGGGCGCCGAACCAGAGCGCGAGGGTGCCGCCGGTGCGGTGGCGGCTGCGGTCGAGCACCTCGCGCACCAGGTCGGCGCTGGAGGCCGGGACCATCCGCTGGATGCTGGCGGCGACCAGTTGCCCGAGCGGACCGCCGTGCAGCGAGGAGGCCAGGCCGACCACGGCGATCGCGAACGGCACCAGGGCCAGCACCACCTGGAAGGCGAGGGCGCGGGCGTGGCTGAACCCGTCGGCGTAGCGGAACCGCACGAAGGCGTCGCGGGCCAGCGGCCACCAGGCCCGGCGGCGCAGCGTCCCCACCGCCTCGTCCGCGGACAGGTGCTCGTGGCCGGGCCGGACCCGGCTGGCGGTTCCCATCAGGCCACCTCCCGCTCGGCCCACTCCGCGGCGTTCCCGGCGGGTGCGGCGTTCCCGGCGGGCGGCGCGGGCGGGGTGCCGGGGACGCGGACCAGCAGGGTGTCCGGGCGGGCGGTCAGGGTGAGGGTGCGGCCCTCGTCCACCGGGTCGCCGTCGCACTCGCGCGGATGGGCGCGGTCCGCGGTCAGTTCGATGCGGCGGCCGCGGAAGTGCTCCAGCGGGGCGTCGGGGCCGGGGCGGCGGGTGCCGGTGAGCAGCGACAGCAGGGTCTGCCACCAGCCGCGCGGCCCGTGCGGCTGCACCAGGACGAGGTCGAGCAGCCCGTCGTCGGGCGTCGCGTCGGGCAGCAGGCGCACCCCGCCCTGGAGGGTGCCGACGTTGCCGACGATCGCGGTGCGGACCTGTCGGCGCACCGGCGGGGCGCCGTCGACGGTGACGGTCAGCGGGAAGCGCCGGTCGGTGAGGTGGCGGGCCCCGGCGACCAGGTAGGCGGGCCAGCCGAGGCGGCGCTTGAGGGTGCGGCCGGTGTCGGCCATCACGGCGGCGTCGAGGCCCATCCCGGCCATGGTGGCGGCGGCCCGGGCGGGCAGGCCGTCGCCCTCGACCCGCATCAGGTCGATCCGGCGGGTGCGGCCGGTGAGGGCGGCGGTCAGGGCGGCCTCGGGGTCGGTGGGCAGGCCGAGGTTGCGGGCCAGCAGGTTGCCGGTGCCGCAGGGGACGACCAGCAGGGTGGCGCCGGTGCCGGCCAGGGTCTCGGCGCAGGCGGTGACGGTGCCGTCGCCGCCGCAGGCGGCGACCAGGCGGGCGCCGTCGGCGAGGGCCCGGGCGGCGGCGGCCCGGCCGCAGTCCTCGGCGTCCCCGGCCAGGTGGCGGACGGGGCCGTGGCCGTGGGCGGTCAGGACGGCGGTGAGCCGTTCCAGCAGGGCCTGGTCGACCGACAGCGGGTTGTGCACCAGCGCGGCCGGGAGCGGGACGGCGGCGGCGACCGGTGTCCGCCGCTCGCGGGCGGGCAGCGCGTGCGCGACCACCCACAGGGCGGCCGCGCCGTTGAGCGCCCCGGCCACCACGTCGGTGGGGTGGTGCATGCCCCGGTAGAGGCGGCTGGCGGCGACCAGCACCGGCACCGCCCAGGCGAGGGCGCACAGCAGCACGGGCAGCACCCGGCGCCGTCCGCGCAGCGCGTGCAGGGCGAGCAGGCCCAGGCCGCCGTACAGGGCGGTGGCCGCCCCGACGTGCCCGGACGGGAAGCTGGAGGTGGGCAGGGCGCCGTCCAGCCGGACGACGTCGGGCCGGGCCCGGTCGACCAGGTGGGCGGCGGTCACGAACAGCGCGGCCTGCAGCGCGACGGCACCGGCGAGCAGCGCGGCGTCCCGCCACCGGTGCCGGAGCAGCAGCAGGGCCGCGGCGGCGGCCGTCACCGCCACGACGGCCGGGGTGAAGGCGATCGCGGAGAGCCAGTCGCTGGCGGTGGTCAGGGCGGGGGTGCGGTGCGCGGCCAGCCGGCTGACCAGGCCGTTCTCGCCCGGGTCCCACCAGTGGCCGGGCGGGTGGGTGATCAGCAGTCCGACGGCGACCAGTGCCGCCAACTGCCCCAGCACCGCCGCCAGTACGCCGAGCGGTCCGGCCGCCCGTCCCCGAGTCCTCGTCATGGCCCCCGTGTCCCCCGGTCCGCGGTTTTCATCCCTCCCGTTTCCTCTTCGGCCCCCCTCCGCGGGCATCGTTCGCGGCGCAGTGGGTAGCCGAGCGGCCGCCACAGCGACCCGCCCCGGACGGAGAGACCGATGACGACCGAGACCGCGCCCGAACCCGCCCCGTCCCCACTCCCCGCGGACCGCGGCCGGGTGCTGCGCCGCCGACTGGAGGGGCTGATCGGCATCGCCGCGACCGAGGGCAACCTGCTGACGCCGCTGCGCAACGGGGACGAGATCTTCCCGGCCATGCTGGCGGCGATCGACGGGGCGCGGCGGACGGTCGACCTGATGACGTTCGTGTACTGGCGCGGGGAGATCGCCCGGGTCTTCGCCCGCTCGCTGGCCCGCCGGGCGGCCCTGGGCGTGCGGGTGCGGCTGCTGCTGGACGGGTTCGGCAGTCGGCTGATCGAGCCGGAGCTGATCGACCTGATGGAGTCGGCGGGCGTCCAGATCTCGTGGTTCCGGCGGCCGGTGCGGCTGTCGCCGTTCAAGCAGAACCACCGCTGCCACCGCAAGGTCCTGGTGGTGGACGGCCGGGTCGCGTTCACCGGCGGGGTCGGCATCGCCGAGGAGTGGTGCGGCGACGCCCGGCACCCGGGCGAGTGGCGGGACACCCACGTGCGGGTGGTCGGGCCCGCGGTGGACGGCATCGCGGCGGCGTTCGCGCAGAACTGGGCCGAGTGCGCACCCGGCACGCTGTACGACGCGGCGGACCGGTTCGCGGAGCACGAGCAGCCGGGCGGGGCGGTGGTGCAGGTGGTGCGGGGTTCGGCCGCGGTCGGCTGGCAGGACCTGCAGACCCTGATGCGGGTGGTGATCTCCTCGGCCGAGCGGCGGCTGCGCCTGGCGACGGCGTACTTCGCGCCCGACGACTACTTCGTCGACCTGCTGTGCGCCGCGGGCCGCCGCGGGGTCGCCGTCGACCTGCTGGTGCCGGGTCGGCACACCGACAAGCGGGTGTGCCAGTTGGCGGGCGAGCGCCACTTCGGGCGGCTGACCGCCGCCGGGGTGACGGTGTGGCGGTACGGGCCGACGATGATGCACGCCAAGGTGCTGACGGTGGACGGGACGGCCGCGGTGGTCGGCTCGGCGAACTTCAACCGCCGCTCGCTGGACCACGACGAGGAGGTGGTGCTGACCGTGGTGGACGAGGAGTTCACCGCCGTCCTGGACCGGCACTTCGACGAGGACCTGGCGCGCAGCGAGGCCGTCGTGCCGGAGCGCTGGCACCGCCGCGGCCCGGCCCGGCGCGCCCTGGAGGCGGCCACCGCCCCGATCCGGCACTTCCTGTGAGCGCCCCCGCCCCCGGCGGAAACGGCCAACTCCCCTCCCCTGCAACGGGTTTGGGGTCGACGCGACGGGCAAGGCGGCAGCCATGAGACGGACAACTTCGGTGATATCGGTCCTGGCCCACGCGCTCGCGGCGATCCTGGTCGTCTGGATCCTGCTGGACCTCTTCGGCGCCAACCAGGACAACGGCCTCGTCAACTGGTTCCACACCGCCGCCGACTGGCTCTCCGGCTGGTCCCGCGGCCTGTTCACGGTCTCCCACCACACCGCCCAGGTCCTGCTGGACTACGGCGTCCCGGCGGTCGTCTACGTCGTCATCGGCAACCTCGTCACCCGCAGCCGGGCCCTCGACTGAGCGGCCCGCGAGAACCGTACGAAGGAACGAGGAGGAGGACGTCGATGGACGGGAACCCGCGTGAGGACGCCCGGCTGGGCCGGGTGACGACGGCCGCGGGCCGGACGGGCTTCGTGGCCCGGGGCGTGGTGTACGCCCTGGTCGGGGTGCTGGCCCTGCGGATCGCCTTCGGGGCGGGCGGGGAGGACGCCGACCGGCAGGGGGCGCTGCACCAGGTCGCGGAGCAGCCGTTCGGCACGGTGCTGCTGTGGGCGCTGGCGGTCGGCTTCGTCGGGATGGCGCTGTGGCGGGCCTCGACGGCGGTGTTCGGCGAGGCCGGGCGGAAGAAGACCGGCTCGCGGCTGCTGTCGGCCGGGCGGGCGGTGTTCTACGGCTTCGTGGCCTGGGGAACGGCCTCGTACGCGGCGGGCTCCGGCGGCGGCTCGGACAGCGACTCCGCCTCCAAGGACTGGACGGCCACCACGCTGGGCTGGCCCGGCGGCCGCTGGCTGGTGGGCGTGGCCGGGCTGGTGCTGGCGGGCGTCGGCGCGGCGATCGCGGTCCGCGCCCTGCAGCGGCGCTTCCTGCGCAAGCTCGACACCGCGTCGATGGACCCGCGCACCCGGACCGCGGTGACCGGGACGGGCATCTCCGGCAACGTGGCCCGCGGCGCGGTGTACGCGGCCGCCGGGGCGTTCGTCGTGGTGGCGGCCGTCCGCTTCGACCCCGGGCGGGCCCGGGGCATGGACGACACCCTGCGCTCCTTCGCCGACAGCGCGGCGGGCCCGTGGCTGCTGGTGGCGGTGGCCGCCGGGCTGGTCCTGTACGGCGTGTTCTCCTTCGCCTCGGCGCGCTGGCGCCGGTTCTGAACCCCCGCCGGGTGACGAGGGCCCGGCTCCCGACGAGGGCCCGGCTCCCCCGGCCGCGCGGTCAGAGCCGTTCGAGGCGGCGGCGCGCGGCGTCCAGCGAGCGGACCCGGCGGGCGGCGCCCCGCCACGGGTCGGGGGCCTGCAGGCGTTCCGCCGTGGTGGCGAGGGTCCAGCGCCGGGCGGTGAGGTCGGGGTCGTCCAGTTCGTCGAGGGCCAGCGGGGTGGCGACCGGCGCGCCGGGCAGGGCGCGGACCGCGTACGGGGTGACGGCGTTCTGGCCGTAGGCGTTGCGCTGGACGTCGAGGTAGAGCCGCCCCCGGCGGGCCGCCTTGCGGGCCTCGGTGGTGACCAGGCCGGGGTGGCGGCGGGCGAGCAGCTCGGCGGCGTCCCGGGCGAAGGCCCGGACCTCGTCGAAGGAGGCGCTGCGGTCGAGCCGGACCAGCAGGTGCAGTCCGCGCGAGCCGGTGGTCATCAGGTCGGCGGGGAGGCCGAGTTCGGCGAACAGCCCGTGCGCCAGGACGGCCGCCTCCCGGACGGGTTCGAAGTCCTCGCCCGCCGGGTCGAGGTCGAGGACCATCAGGTCGGGGTGGTCGGGCCGGTCGGCCTTGGCGAGCCAGCGGTGCGGGGTGACGCACGCCTGCCCGACCAGGTGGAGCAGGGTGGCCAGGTCGTCGCAGACGGGGTAGCGCACCGTGCCGCCCGCCTTGGGCAGTTCGGCGCGCCGGATCCACTCCGGGAAGTGCTCGGGGGTGTCCTTCTGGACGAGCCGGGGGCCGTCGATGCCGTCGGGGTAGCGCTCCAGCATCAGCGGACGGTCGCGCAGCTGCGGCAGGATGCGCCGGGCGACGCGGCGGTAGTGCGCGGCGAGGTCGGCCTTGGTGAGGCCGTCCGCCGGGAACAGTTCCTTGTCGGCGCGCTTGAGCTGGACGATCCGGCCGCTGGCCCGGATCTCGACGGTGGTCATGGCGTGCTCCGTTCCCGGACCACCTCGGTGGGCCGCTTGTCCTCGCGCAGGCCCAGGTAGCGCGGGTGGCGCAGCCGCCCGGCCCTGGTCCACTCGGTGAAGGCGATCTGCGCGACCAGTTCGGGGCGCGCCCAGTGCGCGCCCGGCTCCCGGACCCGGTCGGCGAACGGCGGGCGCTCCTGCTCCAGTTGCTCCAGCCGGGCCCGCAGGGCGTGCAGGGTCGGGGTGTCGTAGCCGGTGCCGACCTTGCCCGCGTACCGGAGCCGCCCGTCCTGGTAGTGGCCGACCAGCAGGGCGCCGAAGCCGACCCGGCTGCCGGCCGGCTCGGTGAAGCCGCCGATCACCAGTTCCTGGTCGGCCGCGCACTTGAGCTTGAGCCAGTCCGGGGAGCGCCCGCGCCGGTAGCGGCCGTCGGCCCGTTTGGCGATCAGCCCCTCCCAGCCGCGTGCGCAGGCCGCGGCGAGCAGCTCGCGGCCGTCCCGTCCGACCCGGTGGGTGGTGTAGTGCAGCGGGGCGCGGAACTCCAGTGCCCGGCGCAGCAGGGACTTGCGGCTGCGCAGCGGCAGCGCGGTGGTGTCGCGGCCGTCCAGGCGCAGCAGGTCGAACAGGTAGTAGCGGACGGTGACGGGGCTGGCCCGGACGTCCTCGGCGCGGGTGAGCTGCATGCGCTGCTGGAGCAGGGCGAAGTCGCTGCGTCCGCCGCGGACGGCGGTGATCTCGCCGTCGACGGTGAAGTCCCGGACCGGCTGGGCGGCGAGGGCGGCCACGACCTCCGGGTAGGTCGGGCCCAGGTCCCGCCCGGTGCGGGACAGCAGCCGGACCGGGCCGCCGTCGCGGACCGCGAGGGCCCGCACGCCGTCCAGCTTCCGTTCGAACAGCATGTCGGCGTCGAAGGTGCGGCGGTCACTGAGGGTGGCGAGCATCGGCTGCTCGGGCCCGCGGGCGTCCGTTCCGGGCATCGTCCTGCCTCCTCCCGGCCGGGCCCCGGCGTCTACCCGGCCGGGGTCGGGCCGACACGTCCCGCGTGCCGGGTGCGGATCCGGGCAGGCGCGGTGGCGGGGGTGATACGCGCGGAAGGCGAGGTGCGGGGCGATGACGGTGGAGACGACCACGTCCGAACTGCTGGCGGAGCACGGCCGGACGTACGCGCAGGAGGCCGGGATCACGCTGCGCGACCGGCCCTCGCCGCTGTACCGGCTGCTGGTGCTGACGGTGCTGAGCGCGGTCCGGATCAGGGCCGCCACGGCCGTCGCGGCCGCCCGGGAGCTGTCCCGGGCCGGGCTGCGCACCCCGCGGGCGATGGCCGACGCCCCCTGGCAGGACCGGGTGGACGCCCTGGGCCGGGCCCACTACGTCCGGTACGACGAGAGCACCGCCACCGCGCTCGGCGACGGGGCCCGGCTGGTGCTGGAGCGCTGGCGCGGCGACCTGCGCCGGATGGCGGCGGAGGCGGACGGCGATCCGGGGGCGCTGCGCGGCCTGCTGCGGGAGGTGCCGCGGATCGGCCCGGTCGGCGCGGACGTCTTCTGCCGCGAGGCCCAGGCGGTGTGGCCGTGGCTGCGCCCGTCCTTCGACGCCCGGGCCTGCCGGGCGGCGCGGAGCCTGGGCCTGCCCGGCACGCCCGAGGGGCTGGCCCGCCTGGTGCCGCCGCAGCAGTACGCCGTCCTGGCCGCCGCCCTGGTCCGCTCCGGCGCCGCGTGAGTCCCGCGCGCGGCCCCGCGGGAGGCCCGTCCCGCGGGGCCGACCGGGTGCGGACCGGCGCCCGCGGCCGGACCCTGGTGTGGACACGGGCCGGATCGGGCAGCCGCGCGACACGTGCCGAGGCGGCGGAGGGAAAGGTGAGCACGATGGCCAAGGCGGTGTGGAAGGGAACCCTGACGTTCGGGCTGGTGAGCCTGCCGGTGGCGCTGTACCCGGCGACCGAGTCGCACGCGGTGCGCTTCCACCAGTTGCAGCGCGGCACCACCGACCGGGTGCGGCTGCGGCGGGTGAACGAGCGCACCGGCGAGGAGGTGCCGTTCGAGGACGTGGTCAAGGGCTACGAGCTCGCGGAGGGCCAGTACGTCGTCGTGGAGCCCGCCGAGCTGGAGGAACTCTCCCCCGGGCGCTCCCGGACGATCGAGATCGGCGGTTTCGCCGACCTCGCGGAGATCGACCCGGTCTTCTTCGACAAGACCTACTACCTGGGCCCCGCCGACCCGGCGACCGCCAAGGTCTACCAGCTCCTGGTGGAGGCGCTCGCCCACTCCCACCGGGCGGGCATCGCCGTGTTCGCGATGCGCGGCAAGGAGTACCTGACCGCGGTCGACTCCGCCGACGGGCTGCTGGAGCTGCGCACCATGCACTGGGCCGACGAACTGCGCGACCCGCAGCAGGAGGTCCCCGACCTGCCCGACCGACGCAGGGACTTCAATCGGACCGAGCTGGCCACCGCGGAGCAGCTCATCGAGATGCTGTCCGTCGGCTGGAACCCGGAGGACTACCACGACACCTACGAGGAGCGGGTCCGGGAGCTGGTCGAGGCGAAGGCCGAGGGCCGGGAGGTCGCCCTGTCCACCGGCGACGAGCCCGAACCCACCGAACTCACCGACCTGGTGGACGTCCTGCGCCGCAGCCTGGACGAGGCCCGCGCGGCCCGCGGGGGCAGTGCGGGCGGTGCGAGGGCCGGACGGGCCGGAGCGGGCCGGGCGGGAGCCGGCCGGGCTGCCGGGTCGAAGGGGTCGCCGAAGCGTGGGCGGGCCGGGCGGGAGGCGCCGGAGCCCGCCGAGGCCGTGGAGGACCTCGCCTCGCTCAGCAAGACCGAGCTGTACCGGCGGGCGGCCGCCCTCGGCGTCCCGCACCGGTCCACCATGACGCGCGACCAGCTCCAGTACGCCCTGAAGGCCGCCGCCCGGCCGCGCCGGAAGCTGGGCAGGGCGTCCTGAGCGGGGGGCCGGACGTCAGTCGGAGGAGAGCAGCGGGCCGAGCGGTCCCAGGTCGATGTTGAGGTCCTCGGGGGTGAGGCCGAAGTGCTCGCGGAGCTCCGCCATCCGGTCCTCCAGCGCCATCAGGGTCAGGCCCAGCTGCTCGACCTGCTCCTCGTCCAGGTCGCCCCGGTCGATCCGGCGCAGCGCCTGGCGCTCCATCAGCTGCCGGAGCAGTTCGACCACCGTGAGGACCAGGGACGCCAGGTCCCGTCCGACCGTCTCGGGGTCGAGCTCCACCCGCCGGGGCCGGTCGCCGCTCACGGCCCCGCTCCCCCGTCGGCGGTCGGCCCGTCGGCGACCAGCGAGCTGACCGAGGCGATCAGTGCCCGCAGGCTGATCCGGACCAGGTCGACGTCGGCGATCGAGAGGGTGATCTCGCCCGCGATCACCACCCCGCCGGCCAGCACCCGGTCGAGCAGGTCGACCAGGGCGACCTCGTGCTGCCGCAGCTCGGGGGCGAGGTCGTACGCACTCATTCCGCGTCGCCCCCGGACGGCCCGGACGGCCCGATCGGCAGGTCGGCGAAGGAGTACGGGGGCCAGGGCCCGGTGAGTTCCACCCGCAGCACGGGGCCGTGCAGGCGCTGGAGGCCGGTGACCGCGCGGGCGAACTCCGCGGCCCGCGAACGGTGCACCAGGTAGGCGCCGTTGAGCAGCATCGGGTCGCGGACGCCGGTCGCCTCCGGGGGCTGCGGCGGGTGCTCGGTGCTGCGGTCGGCGAGTCCGGCCAGGGTCCGGTGGACCTGCCGGGCGCGTTCGGCGGCGTCCGCCAGCGCGCGGTCGGCCCGGTCGCGGGCGGAGCGGCGGCGCAGCAGGTAGGCGGTGCCCGGACGGTCCTCCGGCGCGCCGTCCTCCTCGTCCCCCTCGTCCGGGTCCGTCCGGTCCTGGTACGCCTTGACGCCCCACTCGGTGCGGTCGGCGATGCCCGCGAGGGCGGCCCGGAAGCCGTCGGCGTGCGCCGTCAGCAGGGCGCGGACCCGGTCGTCGTCGCGGTACACCGTGCCGTAGCGGACCGGGAGGGCCCGGCCGCCGAGCGCGGAGACCACCCGGTGGTGGGCACGCGCGGTGCGTTCGAGCCACTGGGGTTCGCCGAGGTGGCGCTGTAGGGTGTCGCTGTCGAAGTCCGGGGTGGGCACCGAGCCGACGACCGCGAGCAGCCCGTCGGCCGTGACCGTCCGCGGGCCCTCGTCGGCGACGCCCCCGGGGAGGTCCGGCGGGAGCGGGTCGGGGCCCGCCGGGGCCACCGCGTACAGCCAGGTGTGGGTCATGACGTCCTCCGCGGGCGGGTGCCGGTGCCCTTCCGGGCCGGGGGCGGCTCCGCCGCCCCCGGCCCGGCGTCGGCGTCGGCCTCCCCGGCGTCCTCCTTCGAGCGGGCGGCCTCCAGTTCGCCGAGCCGTTCGCGCAGGCGGCGGTTCTCGGCGGCGAGGTCGCGGCGGCGGTCGCCGGAGGAGAGCGTGGGGTCGTGCTCCCACCAGTCGATGCCCATCTCGCGGGCCCGGTCGACCGAGGCGATCAGCAGCCGGATCCGGATCGTGAGCAGTTCGATGTCCAGCAGGTTGATCCGGATGTCCCCGGCGATCACGATGCCCTTGTCCAGCACGCGTTCGAGCAGGTCGGCCAGGTTGGCGGGCTGCGGCGCGGCGGAGGTCCCGGGGTACGCGGGCGCCGCGCCGTTGCCGCGCCACGGGGTCGGGGTGCTCACTGCTCCTCCTCCTCGGGGAACCGGCCGCGGTGGTAGCGGCTCTCCCGGCGGTAGGCGAGCAGGTCGCCGTCCGGGGCGAGGTCGACCCGGTAGAGGGCCAGGATGTCGGTGGAGTCGGGGATCCGGCGGCTCTCCACCACCTCGATGCCGATCCGCCAGCCGTCCTCGGTCCGCTCCACCGCGGTGACGCCCTCCGGGCTGCGGCCGGTCATCGCCCGCACCTGGGCGGCGGCCCGACGGGCGGCCCCGGCGGCGTCGATCCGGGGACGCTCCTCGTCCTCCTCCTCGTCCTCTTCCGGCTCCTCCTCGTCCTCCTCGTCCTCTTCCGGCTCCTCCTCGGGCTCGTCCTCCTCCGGCTCGACCTCCTCTTCCTCCGGCCCCGCGTCCTCGGGCTCGGGCTCGGGCTCGTCGCGCCGGGGGGCGCGGCGCCGCCGGGCCGGTGCGCCGCGCGGCTCGCCCTCGTCCGGGGGCCGGCGCCGTCGTCGTGGCGGTTCCGCCCGTTCGCGTTCCAGTGCGTCGGTGTCGGGCCGCTCCTCGGCGTCGGCGGCCCGGCGGCGGGGCCGTGGCTCCGCTTCGGGGTCGCGTGCGGGCCGCCGTCGCGGCGCGCCGGTGGACGAGCCGCGCTTCGGACGGTCGTCCGGGCGGCGGGTGCGTGACTCGGGCACGGCTCACACCTCCCAACCCTCGCTCGGCGGCACCAGCCGCCGTACCAGTTCGGCCTCCCGGGCCGCCGCGTCCTCCTCGCTGATCGTGCCGGCCTCCCGGGCGGCTTGGACCTCCATCAGCTGGCGGCGGACGGCCGCCGGGTCGTTCAGTTCCTGCCACGCCTGCTCGTACAGCCGCTCGGCCACCCACACGACGCCGCGGACCGGCGCGAGCGGCAGGGTGAACAGGCCGGTGATCAGTCCCATGAGCCGCGTCCTTGGGCGTCGACGAGTTGGGAGGCGAAGTCGTACGGGGCCAGCGGGCCGAGCAGCCGGAGGTCGATCCGGCCCTCCCAGGTGGCGGCGAGCCCGTCCGCGGCGCGTTCGAACTCCTCCCGCCCGTCCTCGGCGACCAGGAAGGAGGCGTTCACCGGCTGGTCGGCGGAGGAGTCGCCGCGGGCGGTGGCCGCGGCGAGCGGACCGAGCTGCGCCGCCAGTTCGTCGGCGTCGGCCTGCGCCCGGGCGGTGAGCTCCTCGGAGACGAGTTCGCCGAGCCGGATCCGCTGGTAGCGGGAGGCGTCCTCGGAGAGCGTGGCGATCTCCTCCCGGAGCCGGGCGACATCGGGCCGCTGGTCGAGGATCTCGCGCAGCACCCGGTCCTGCCGGTACGTGCCGCGGACGGTGAACTGGGCGAGGCCCTCCAGCCCCTCCAGCGCGGTCAGGAAGCGCTCCTGCTGCGGGGCGAGCAGTTCGTCGGTGACGGCCGTCGCGTCCCGGACCACCGCGCCGAACCGGAACGGCAGGACGGGCGTGCCCGCGGCCGCCACCGCGTCCAGCACCCGGGCGTGGCCGATCAGGTCCTGGGGCGTGCCGAGCGGGCGGCGGGGATCGATCTCGCTGACCAGGGCGGCCAGTTCCCGGTGCCGCACCGGAACGACCGGCCCGGGCAGGTCGCCGACGCCGACCACCCCCTCCGGCGCGGTGGCGTCGGCCGGGACGATGCCGTAGACGTAGCAGGCCGAGTCGGACGGCAGGGTGCTGCTCATTGCTCACGTCCCTTCCGGGTCGGCCGGGTCCGCCGCCGGGGCCGCTCCTCCGGCTCCTCCTCGTCCTCGTCGTCACCCCCGCCGACCAGGTCGGACACCTTCTCCTTGACGCCTTCGAGCGCGCCGCGGGTCTTGTGCCGGGCCCCGCCCTCCTGCATGTCGTTCACCAGTTGCGGGAGCCCCTTGCTGTTGTCCTGGGTGATGTCGAGCCGGTTGACCGCCTCGGCGAAGCGCAGGTACGTGTCGACGCTCGCCACCACGATGCGGGCGTCGATGGTGAGCAGTTCGATCCCGACCAGGGAGACCCGGATGTAGATGTCGATCACCAGGCCCTTGTCGAGGATCAGGTCGACCACGTCCACCAGGCCCGAGGAGGACGGGCGGGACATGTAGTTGCTGGAACGCGGGGCCACTGACACCGCTCTCACCTCTTCCGGGAGGAGGCCCGGCGGGAGCCTCGGCGGGCGGGCTGTTCGGGCTCGTCCTCCTCGTCCTCCGCTTCGTCCTCGTCCTCGTAGTCCTCGTCCTCGTCCTCGTCCTCTGGCTCGTCCTCGTACTCCTCCTCGTCGTCGTACTCCTCGTCGCCGTCCTGGTCCTCGTCCTCGTCCGGTTCCTCGTCCTCGTCCTCGTAGCCCTCGTCCTCGGGCTCCTCCTCGTACTCCTCCTCGTCCGGCTCGTCCTGGTCCTGGTCCTGGTCCTGCTGCTCTTCCTCCTCCTTCACGGCGTCCTCGTGGGAGCGGACCACCTCGCTGTCGCGGATCTCGCCGCGCCAGCCCTCGACGTCGTCGGGGTCGAGGATCGTGCGCGTCATCACGTGGCGGCGGAAGTGCTTCAGCTCCAGCCGGGCGCGGCGGCCCTGGGCCCGCCACAGGTTGCCGGTGCGTTCGAACAGGCCCTGGGGGTGGTACTCGAGGACGACCAGGATCCTGGTCAGGTTGGGGGCGAGTTCGTGGAACGTCACCGCCCCGTCCACCGAGCCCTTCTGGCCCTTCGAGCGCCACACGATCCGCTCGTCCGGGACCTGCTCGACGATCGTCGACTCCCAGGTGCGGTGCGAGAGGAAGATCCCGGCCTTCCAGCTCAGCTTCTCGTCGGCGGACTGGTCGACCTGTTCGACGCGCTTGGTGAACTTCGGGAAGTCCTGGAACTGGGTCCACTGGTTGTAGGCGACCCTGAGGGGGACTCCGACGTCGATCTGCTCGATGATGTTGGTGACCTTGGTCTCCTTGTTCCCGCCGCCACCACCCCCGCCGCCACCACCGAGTTTCCCGGTCACGGCGTCCTTCACCTTGGACGCCCCCGCCCCCAGCACCTTCTTCGCGATGGTCCCCCCGAGGCCGCCGCCGCCACCCCCGCCCCCGCCGCCGTCGTCGCCGTCGTCACCGCCGCTGCTGCTGCCGCCGTTCGCCACGTAGTCGACGAGCCGCTCGGTCACCCCGCCGACCCTGTCGGCCGCCGCCGTCATCGCCCGCTCCCCCAGCGCGGACGCCAACTCCTTCGCCTGGTCCTTCAGCCGGTCGGTGGGGAGCGCCTCCAGCACGCTGCCCGAGCCGTTCCCGCCGCCTTCGTCGGACTGGGACTGCCTGGCCATCGCCGGTCACCCCGCCTTCGTCTTCTTGGCCGACGCGCGTGTCCCGGTGCTCTTCCGGGCGGACGCGGTGCCGGTCGACTTCCGTCCGGCGGCCGACGAGGCGGTCCGTTTGGCGGCCGCGGACTTCCGCGGCGCCGCCGCCTTCTTCGCGGTCTTCTTCGCGGTACCGGTACCGGTGCGGCTGCGGCTGCCGGTCGAACGGGAAGCGGTGGACGCCGTGCTGCTCTTGGCCCGCGACGGGCGCTTCGCCGCGCCGCCGCCCGTCCCGCCGCTCGCGCGGGAGCCGCTGCTGCTACTGCTGCGCGAGGTGCGTCGTCGGGGCGGCGGTTCCTCCTCTGCCTCCTCCGGCTCCTCCTCGTCCGGCTCCTCCTCTTCCTCTTCCGGCTCCTCGCCCTCCTCCGGTTCCTCCTCGGCCTCCGCCTCGTCCGGTTCCGGCTCCTCTTCCTCCGCCGGCTCCTCGCTCTCCTCCGGCTCCACCTCGTCCTGGTCCGGTTCCTCCTCGTCCCGGCCGCGACCCGCGGTGCGGTCGCGGATGGCTTCGGTCTGCTGCTGCAGGCGGTCGGTGAGCGCGCCCATCCGGTTGCCCGCGGCCGTCACCAGGGCCTTCTTGCCCGCCTCGGTGAGGTCGCCGCGCATCTCGTCCACCAGGCCGCGCAGTTGCGGCGAGGACTCGACGAGTTGCCCGAACAGCACGCCCGGGTTGGTGCTGAGCTTCTTTCCCGCGGCCATCCCGGCCAGGGCCAGCGCCCAGCGGGCCTTGCGCCAGCGCCCGAGGAAGTAGCCCGCGACCACGGCAGTTGCCAACTTCGAATTCTTCATCGGATACCCCGTAGAAGGAGTCGGACCGGTCCTGGTGGCCGCCCCTCTTCGACAGTCGTACCGCCTACCCGACACCCGGAACACGACACACCGATATCCGGATCTTTCGGGCATTCATTCCGGCCCGGCCGGGTAGGCGGGATCCGACGCGGGCCTGATCGGACGGGTCCACCGGAACGAAGGAGCAGGTCATGACGGTCGACGCGGTACTGGCGGCGGGATCACTGGCGAAGGAGTCGAGCGGTCCGTCCCTCCTGGTGGTGGTCGTTCCGGCGCTGATCATCGTCGCCGCCCTGATCGGGGCGTTCGTGTGGGGCAGTCGGCGGCGGCGGCGTCCTCCGGCGGGGCCCGGGCCCGCTGCCCCGCGGGCCGACTCCTGGAGCACGCCGGAGGACGACGGTCCGGGCGGCCCGGGGTCGGCCGTCCCCCCGCGCGGCCCGGACGGTCCCGCCGGCCGTTGACCCGTGCAAGAGCCGCCCGGCGCGCACCGTCCGGGCGGCTTTTGTGTCGGTCCACCCGTTGGGCGCCGGAATGTCGGGCATACGTGCGGCGTATCCGGAGGCTTTCGGCGATCGAGGAGGCGGTCAGCGGTGGTGCTGCTGTGTCTGGGGGTGGTGGCGGGCTACGCGCTCGGCGGGCTGCTGACGGCCCGGACGGTCTTCCGGCGGGAGCGGGAGCGCTTCCTGCGGGCGGGCGGCGCCCGGGCGGTGGCCGACGAGCGGCGGGTCGGCACGTTCGAGCGGCAGGAGCGGCAGCAGACCGAGGCGTTCGCGCTGTGCGCGGGCGCGCTGTGGCCGGTGGCCCTGCCGGTCCTGGCGCTGCACGGCCTGGTCGGGGCGGTGGCCCTGGACCGCGGGCGCGTTGCCGTCGTCCGGCCCGACCCCCGGGAGGTCGCCGCCCGGATCGAGGAGCTGGAACGCGAGCTGGAGCTGGGCCCGCACGCCGGGCCCGCACCTCGGCCGACCGAGCGCCGTCAGACCGAGCGCCGTCCGGCCGAACCGCAGCCGGTCGAGCCGCGACCGGTGGAGGTCCGTCCGATCGGCGGCCGGGGCGCGCGGGGCGGTACGCCGTCCGGGTTGTCCCGGTGCCCGGAGCAGCGGACCGGGGCTGCGCCCTCCCGGTATCCGCGATCGGCTTGAGAGATGCCCGACGAGACACCGCCCCTGAACCTCGGCGAACGGCTGCTGGAGCAGTTCCTGACCGCGGGCCGCACCCTCGACCCCGGGGAGGCGCCGCGCTTCGCCGAGCAGTACACCCGGGCGCTGGGCCTGGGCTCGTCCGCCGTGTACCTGGCCGACATCCAGCAGCACCGCCTGGTCGCCCTGGCCGAGGGGCCGGACCTGCCGATCGACGGGACGCTGGCGGGGTGGGCGTTCCGGACCGGGACGATGCGGGTGGCCGAGGATCCCGACTCCGGCCTGGCGGTCTGGTTCCCGCTGACCGACGGGGCCGAACGGCTGGGCGTGCTGGGGCTGCGCACGCCGTAGCTGGACCGGGAGGCGGTGCGGCGCTGCCGCCTGCTGGCCTCGGTGCTCGCGATGGTGATCACGTCCAAGCGGGACACCAGCGACAGCTACGCGCACGGCACCCAGGCCGACACCATGAGCCTGCCGTCCGAGATGCTGCGGGCCTTCCTGCCGCCGCGGACGGTCTGCACCGACCGGGCGATCTCCACCGCCGTCCTGGAGCCGGCCTACCGGCTGGGCGGGGACGCGTTCGACCACGCGCTGGCCGACGGGGTGCTGCACGCCGCCGTGCTGGACGCGATGGGGCACGACCTGGCGTCCGGGCTGACCGCCTCGCTGGCGCTGGGCGCCTGCCGCAACGCCCGCCGCAACGGCGCGGACCTGCCGGACCTGGTCGACACGATCGACCGGGCGCTGCACGACTGGTTCCCGGACCGGTTCGCGACCGGCGTCTTCCTGCGCCTGGACATCGCGACCGGCACCCTGCACTGGGCCAACTGCGGGCACCCGCACCCGCTGCTGATCCGCTCCGGCGAGGTGGTGGCGGGTGCGCTGGACGGGCCGGGCGAGCTGCCGCTGGGGCTGAGCCACTACACCGGCGCCCCGCGGACGGTGCGGACCTTCTCGCTGAAGCCGGGCGACCGGCTGCTGATCTACACCGACGGGGTGGTGGACGCGAAGGGCGCCAACCACGAGTTCTTCGGGCTGGCCCGGTTCACCGACTTCGTGATCCGGGCGGCCGGTGCCGGGGAGACCGCCCCGGAGACGCTGCGCCGGCTGATGCACGCGATCCTGGAGCACCAGGACGAGGGGCTGACCGACGACGCCACCATCATGATGATCGAGTGGCAACCGCTCTCCCCGCCGCTGCTGGACGACACCCGTCCCCACCTCCCGCGCTGGTGAGACCGCCTGCCGGTGAGACCGTCCGCTGTTCTCCCGGGCCCCGGACGTGCGCCGACGGCGGAGGCCGTGAGCCTCCGCCGTCGGCGCCGTCGGGTCGGTACCGAGGATCCGCTACCAGCGGTACCAACGTCCGCGGCCACCGGACGCGTTGGTGCTGCGGGCGAGGAAGCCCACCAGCCACACCACGAGCACGACGACCGCGACCCACCACAGGATCTTCACCGCGAAGCCCGCGCCGAACAGCAGCAGGGCGAGGAGCAGGACCAGCAGGAGCGGAACCACGATTTGTCCTCCTTCGTATCGGTACGCCCGCCGTCTGCCCACTGATCGCCCGGGCATGCCGTCCACCGGCCGTCAATCGGTAGGAAAATCCGCCCGCTCAGCCCTGGCTGGGCGGCGGGAAGCGGTCCCAGACCCGGTGCTCGGCGAGCAGGTCCGCCAGGTCGCGCAGGACCTGCACCGGGTCGGTGCCGAGGACGACGCCGGGCCCGTCGGCCGGGAGTCCGGCCGCGGCGAGGGCGTCGCGGGCCCGGCCCCAGCCGCCGATCGCCTTGGCGTGCCGCCAGGCCTCGTCGAGCAGCAGGGCCAGCCGCGGGTCGAGGGCGGCGTGCAGCCCGGCGGCGCGGGCGTCCCGGGCGGGGGACGCGTCGGCGGCGGGGGCGGGGGCCCCGGCCAGCAGGACGGCGTCGAACTCGACGGAGCGGGCGGTGGCGAAGCTGCGCTGCACCCAGGCCGGGTCGCCGCCGGTGGGGGCGACCACCAGGGGCACCAGGTCGGCGGCGAGGGCGGCGCTGCGGACGGCGTCGAGTTCGGCGGGGTCGGTGTCCGGCCCGGTGAGGATGCCGACGGTGCGTCCGGCGACCGGCCAGCTGCGGCCGAGCTGGGAGAGCGCGGCGCTGGGCTCGACGGGCCCGTCGGCGGCGTCGCCCTCCGGGGCGGGCAGGCCGAGGGCGGCGGCGACCTCGGCGCACAGCCGCCCGTCGATCCGGGCCAGGACGCGCAGGGTGCGTTCGCGGACGGCGGGTTCGGTGCACTTGCCGAGCTCGAAGCTGTAGGCGTTGATGATGTGTTCCTGCTCGACGGGCGTCATGCTGGCCCAGAACAGCCGGGGCTGGCTGAAGTGGTCGTCGAACGAGGCGGGCGCCTCCCGGACCTTCCTGGCCTCCGGGACGGGCTGCGGGTGCTCGACGAAGGCCCGCTCGTCGGCCCCGGCGAAGAACGGGCAGCCGCCGTCCAGCGAGTTGGGCTTGTAGGGGGCGACGCCGGTGTGCACGGCGTCCTGGTGGAAGCCGTCGCGCAGCATGTCGTTGACGGGGGCGTGGGTGCGGTTGATCGGGATCTGCGCGAAGTTGGGGCCGCCGAGCCGGGTGATCTGGGTGTCGATGTAGGAGAACAGCCGCCCGGCCAGCAGCGGGTCGTCGGTGACGTCGATGCCGGGCACCAGGTGGCCGGGGTGGAAGGCGACCTGCTCGACCTCGGCGAAGAAGTTGGTCGGGTTGGCGTGCAGGGTCATCAGGCCGAGGGCCTGCACGGGGACCAGTTCCTCGGGCACGATCTTGGTGGGGTCGAGCAGGTCGATGCCCTCGAAGGTCTGCTCGGGCGTGTCGGGCATGACCTGGACGCCGAGCTCCCACTGCGGGTACGCCCCCGCCTCGATGGCGTCGTACAGGTCGCGGCGGTGGAAGTCGGGGTCGGCGCCGCCGATCAGCTGGGCCTCGTCCCAGGTCAGCGAGTGGACGCCGAGCTTGGGCTTCCAGTGCCACTTGACCAGGCAGGTGGCGCCCTCGGCGTCGACCAGGCGGAAGGTGTGGACGCCGAAGCCCTCCATCGTCCGGTAGGAGCGCGGGATGCCGCGGTCGGACATGTTCCACAGCGTGTGGTGGGTGGCCTCGGTGTGCAGCGAGACGAAGTCCCAGAAGGTGTCGTGGGCGGACTGCGCCTGCGGGATCTCCCGGTCGGGGTGCGGCTTGCCCGCGTGCACCACGTCCGGGAACTTGATCGCGTCCTGGATGAAGAACACCGGGATGTTGTTGCCGACCAGGTCGAACACGCCCTCTTCGGTGTAGAACTTGGTCGCGAAGCCGCGGGTGTCGCGGACGGTGTCGGCGGAGCCGCGCGAGCCGAGCACGGTGGAGAAGCGGACGAACACGGGGGTCTTCGCCCCGGCGGCGAGGAACCCGGCCTTGCTGATCCGGGCGCCGGTGCCGTAGCTCTCGAACACGCCGTGCGCGGCGGCGCCGCGGGCGTGCACCACGCGTTCCGGGATGCGCTCGTGGTCGAAATGGGTGATCTTCTCGCGCAGGTGGTGGTCCTGGAGCAGGACGGGGCCGCGCGGTCCGGCCTTCAGCGAGTGGTCGGAGTCCGGCAGCCGGGTGCCCTGCGCGTTGGTCAGGTACGCACCCGCCTGGGCGCGGGGCGGCCCGTCCGTCCGCGGGCCGCGGCCGGTGGCCGAGACCGGCGCGGGCGCGGCCTGGTCGGGCTTGGGGGGCAGCGGCGGACGGGGCTCGACCGGCTCCTCCACCGTGGGCCGGCCGGCGCTCGGTTCGCCGGGCAGGTCGGGGCGGGTGTCGTCGGCAGTCATGGAAGTCCTTCCGGGAGGTGGACGTCGGGGGGCGTTACCGACCCGGCTAACCGGTCGGGCCCGAACGGAAACGGACGAATGTCCCCGTACATCTCTTATCGCCCGGTTTCCTCCCCTGCACCTCGGGCAGGCGCGGCGCAGTCGGATCCCCGAGGAGAGGTGGCGGCCGTGGCACGGGTGGATTTCGCGGACCGGGCGGCGCTGGTGACGGGTGGCTCGCGCGGGCTGGGCCTGCTGGTCGCCGAGGAGCTGGCCCGGCGCGGCTGCCGGGTCGCGGTGTGCGCCCGGGACGGCGCCGAACTGGCCTTCGCGGAGCGGCGGTTGGGGCGGCTGACGACGCGCCGGGCGGCGCTGCAGTGCGACCTGGCGGTGCCGGGCGCGGGGCGGGCGGTGGCCGCGGAGGCGGCCGAGCGGCTGGGGCGCCCGCTGGACCTGCTGGTGAACAACGCGGGGGTGATCCAGGTCGGGCCGCTGTCGGCGCTGGTCGAGGAGGACTTCCGGCTCTCCTGGGACGTCATGGTGGCGGCCCCGCTGGAACTGGTGCTGGCGGTGCTGCCGGGGATGCGCGAGCGCGGCGGCGGCTCGGTGGTGAACGTCGCCTCGATCGGCGGGCCCGTCCCGGCGCCGCACCTGCTGCCGTACGTGACGGCGAAGGCCGCGCTGGCGGCGTTCTCCCGCGGGCTGCGGGTGGAGCTGGCGGGCAGCGGGGTGCAGGTGACCACGGTGGTGCCGGGGCTGATGCGGACGGGTTCGCACCGGGCGGCCCGGTTCTCCGGCCGGGCGCCGCTGGAGTACGCGTGGTTCGGCGCGGCGGCGAGCATGCCGCTGCTGTCGATGGACGCGGGCCGGGCGGCGCGCCGGATCGTGCGGGCCGCCGAGTGGGGGCGGCCGGAACTGGTGCTGACCCCGGCGGCCAAGCTGGCGGTGCGCCTCCAGGGAGTGGCCCCGGCGACGTTCGGGGCGCTGCTGGGCGCGGCGGGCCGGCTGCTGCCGGGGCCGGGCCGGGTGGCGGAGCACGACCTGCCGGGCGAGGCGGCGTCCGGGCGCACCGGGCGCCTCGTCCCGGTCCTGACCGCGCTCGGCGACCGGGCCGGGCGGCACACCAACGAGCCCGGCCCGCAGGCGGGCTGACCCATCGAACGGAAGGAGCGCGTGATGCGTGCGGTGACCTGGCAGGGCAGGCGGGACGTCCGGGTGACGGAGGTGCCCGACCCGATGGTCGAGGACCCCTCGGACGTGCTGGTGGAGGTGACGTCGACCGGCCTGTGCGGCTCCGACCTGCACCTGTACGAGGTGCTCGGGCCGTTCCTGGACCCGGGTGACGTCCTGGGCCACGAGGCGATGGGCGTCGTCCGGAAGGTGGGCGGCGCGGTGCGGACGCTGAGCCCGGGCGACCGGGTGGTGGTGCCGTTCAACGTCAGCTGCGGCACCTGCCGGATGTGCACGAACGGGCTGCACTCGCAGTGCGAGACCACCCAGGTGCGCGAGTACGGCAGCGGCGCGGCGCTGTTCGGCTACACCAAGCTGTACGGCCAGGTGCCGGGCGGGCAGGCCGAGTTGCTGCGGGTGCCGTTCGGCGACACGCTGCCGGTGAAGGTGCCGGAGGGGCCGCCTGACGACCGCTTCGTGTTCCTCTCCGACGTGCTGCCGACGGCCTGGCAGGCCCTCGAGTACGCGGCGGTGCCGGAGGGCGGCACGCTGCTGGTGCTGGGCCTGGGGCCGATCGGCGAGATGTGCGTGCGGATGGCGCTGCTGCGGCCGGGCGTGCGGCAGGTGATCGGGGTCGACCTCGTCCCGGAGCGGCTGCAGCGGGCCCGGGAGCGCGGCGCGGTGGTGCTGGACCTGAACGACCGGCCCAAGCAGCTGCCGCAGGCCGTCCGCGACCTGACCGACGGGCTCGGCCCCGACAGCGTGATCGACGCGGTCGGCATGGAGGCGCACGGCTCCCCCGCCGCGGGCGCCGCGCAGCGCGTCACCGGCCTGCTGCCGGACGCGCTGGCCCGGGCGCTGATGCAGCGGGCCGGGGTGGACCGGCTGCAGGCCCTGCACCTGGCGGTGGAGCTGGTGCGGCGCGGCGGCACCATCTCGGTGGCGGGCGTCTACGGGGGCGCGGCCGACCCGATGCCGCTGCTGACCATGTTCGACAAGCAGGTGCAGCTGCGGATGGGCCAGGCCAACGTGCGCCGCTGGACGGACGAGCTGCTGCCGCTGCTGACCGACGCCGACCCGCTGGGCGTGGACTCCTTCGCCACCCACCACCTGCCGCTGGAGGAGGCCCCGGAGGCGTACGCGATGTTCCAGCAGAAGCGGGACGGCGCGGTCAAGGTGCTCTTCAAGCCCTGACCGCGCGTGCCGGGCCCCCGGGCGGGACGGGGGCCCGGGCGGGACCGCTCGGGGCCGCTGGCATGCTGGTGCCGTGGAGAGACCCGAGATCTGGATCGAGTTCGCCCCCGAGCTGCACCTGTTCGTCCGCGCCCGGTACCGCGACGGGCTCGCGGCGGTGCGGACCGACGGCGCCTCGACGCTCGGGCACCTGGTCGAGTCGCTGGGCGTCCCGCTCACCGAGGTCGGCGGGCTGCGCGTCGACGGCGAGCCGGTGCCCGCCTCCCGGGTCGCCGGGCCGGGCGCCCGGGTCGCGGTGCTCGGGGTGACCAGGCCCCAGCGGCTGGCCGGGCCGGCCCGCTTCCTGCTCGACGTCCACCTGGGCACGCTGGCCCGCCGGCTGCGGCTGCTCGGCGTCGACGCCGCGTACGAGAGCGTGGACATCGGCGACCCGGCGCTGGCCGCGCGGTCGGCCGCCGAGCGGCGGGTGCTGCTCTCCCGGGACCGGGGCCTGCTGCACCGGCGCGAGCTGTGGGCCGGCGGCTACGTCTACAGCCACCGGCCGGCCGACCAACTGCGCGACGTGCTCTCCCGGTTCGCGCCGCCGCTGGCCCCGTGGACCAGGTGCACCGCCTGCAACGGCACGCTGCGCGCCGCCGCCAAGGAGGCGGTGCAGGACCGCCTGGAGGACGGGACCGAGCGCTCGTACGACGCCTTCGCGCAGTGCGCCGACTGCGGGCAGGTCTACTGGCGCGGGGCGCACCACGCACGCCTGGAGGCGATCGTGGCGGCGGCGGTCGCCGAGTTCGGCGGCTGACCGGGGTACCGCCGCGCCCCCGACCGGGTCAGGCGGCGCGCAGCGCGGGCAGCAGCTCCTGCTCGGCCCAGTCGAGGAACGCGGGCTGGCTGTCGCCGCCGACCTGGATCAGCGCGAGTTCGTCGAACCCGGCCTCGGCGTAGGGGCGGACGGCGTCGAGGAAGTCCTCGACCCGGTCGCCGCACGGGATGGAGGCGGCGACGTCCTCGGGCCGGACGTACTGGTTGGCGGCGGCGAACCCGGCGGTGCCGGGGAGGTCGGCGTTGACCTTCCAGCCGCCGCCGAACCAGCGGAACTGGGCGTGGGCGCGTTCGACGGCGGCGTCCCGGTCGCGGTCGAAGCAGACCGGCACCTGGCCGACCGCGGGCTTGCCCGCGCCGCCCGCCTCGGCGAAGGCGGTGAGCAGCTCGCGCTCCGGCTGGACGGCGATCACCAGGTCGGCGAGCCGCCCGGCGGTCGCGCAGGAGACCGGGCCGGAGACGGCGACGCCGATCGGCGGGGGCTGCTCGGGCAGGTCCCAGAGCTTGGCGCCGTCGACCTGGAAGTGCCGTCCGTGGTGGGTGACGTACCCGCCGTCGAACAGCGCCCGGATGATCTCCACGGCCTCGGCGAGCATCTCCTGCCGGACCGCGACGGGCGGCCAGCCGCGGCCCACCACGTGCTCGTTGAGGTTCTCCCCGCTGCCCAGTCCGAGCCGGAACCGGCCCTCGGAGAGCAGTTGGACGGTGGCGGCCTTCTGCGCCACCACCGCCGGGTGGTAGCGGACGGTGGGGCAGGTCACGTACGTCATCAGCGGCAGCGTGTCGGTGGCCTGTGCGACGGCGCCGAGCACCGCCCAGGCGTAGGGGGCGTGGCCCTGCTCGTCCAGCCAGGGGAAGTAGTGGTCGGAGATCACCGAGAAGTCGAATCCGGCGCGTTCGGCGCGCACCGCGTCGGCGACCAGGTCGCGCGGGGCGCGCTGCTCGGTCATGAGGGTGTATCCGATGCGCATCTGTGCCTCCTGGTGCGGCTGTTGCGGTCAGCTCGCGGTCAGTAGTTGCGGGGCGAGCGTCTTGATCAGGGTGTTGGTCCAGCGCATCTGGCGGAGCGTCTGCGGGTGGCAGCGGCTCGCCAGTTCCAGCAGTTCGGCGTCCCGGCCGGCCTGCGCGGCCTGGGCGAGCATCTCCCAGTGCAGCGAGTTGCGGGAGGCGGCGAGGTGCAGCGCGGCCAGGGCCTCCAGCAGGTCGGGGAGGCCGTCCGGTCGGGGGGTGAGGTCGGCGGCGGCCTTGCGGCGCAGCCGGGTGAGGGTGGTGGGGTCGTGGTCGGCGGGCAGCCGGAGGTCGCGGGCGGCGGCGGTGACGGCGATCAGGCGGGCGTGCTCCGCGGACCAGCGGGCGGTGTCGGTGGCGACGTGGTGGAACTCGTGCTCGGCCCGGTGGTCCTCGGCGGCGGCCAGCAGGTCGTCGCGGAGGGCGAGTTCGCCGTCGTGCAGGGTGCGCAGGACGGCTTCGACGGGGTTCACGGGGTGGCCTCCGGTGCGGGTGCGGGCCGCTGGTCGGCGAGGGCGGCGGGGCCGCCGGTGGTGGGCGGTGCGGCGGCGGGGTCGGCGGGCGCGGCGGCGCCGGTGGTGGGGGCGGGGGCGGGGGTGCCGTCGGCGGGGGCGAGCCGGGTGAGGCGGGCGGCGGCGGTCTTGAACAGCGGCTGCTTGGAGACCGGGTCCCAGTCGGTGGGGGTGGTCTCGTTGGCGGCGCGCCCGCCGTCGGCGCCGGGGTCGGTGCGGACGGGGGTGTCCCAGTAGCCGTAGTGGAAGGGCAGGAAGAGCAGTCCGTCGCGCAGCGCGGTGACCCGCAGCCGGGCCCGGACGGCGCCGCGCGCCGTGGCGACCTCGACCAGGTCGCCCTCGCCGAGGCCGCGCCGGTGGGCCTCCCCGGCGCCGATCTCGACCCACATTTCGGGGGCGGCGGCGTCGAGTTGGGGGGTGCGGCCGGTCTTGGTGCGGGTGTGGAAGTGGTAGAGGGTGCGGCCGGTGGTGAGCTGCAGCGGGTAGTCGTCGCTGACGTCCTCGTGCGGGGGCAGGTACTCGGCGGCCTTGAGCACGGCCCTGCCGTCGGGGTTGAGCGCCCGGTACTCGGTCTCGGAGACGGAGGCGCCGGTGACCAGGTCGCGCCCGTAGCTCTCGCAGGTGTCGGGGTCGGCCCAGGAGATGCCGTCGGTGTAGAGGCGTTCGGTGCCCTCGGGGTGCTCGGCGGTGCAGGGCCACTGGACGCCGCCGCGCTCGCGCAGCAGTTCGTAGCTGAGGCCGGTGTAGTCGCAGGGGCGTCCGGCGGAGCAGCGCTGCCAGGCCGCGAACGCGGTGCGCGGGTCGTGCCAGCCGATCAGCGGGGCGCCGTCGCGGTCGCGGAAGTCCATCCGGCGGGCGTAGTCGAGCAGGATGTCCAGGTCGGGGCGGGCCTGCCCGGGCGGCCGGACGGCCTGTTCGCAGAGGTGGACGGTGCGGTCGGCGTTGGTGAAGGTGCCGGTCTTCTCGCCCCAGGTCGCGGCGGGCAGCACCACGTCGGCGAGCAGCGCGGTCTCGGTCGGGTAGAGGTCCTGGACGACGGTGAACAGGCCTTCGGCGCGCAGGAGTTCGCGGATCCGGGCGAGTTCGGGCAGCGAGACCGCCGGGTTGGTGCCGGAGATCCACAGCATTTTGATCGAGCCCTGCTCGGCGTACCGGAAGATCTGCATCGCGGGGGTGGGGGGCCCGTGGTGCGGGATGCGGTCCACGTCCACGTTCCACAGCTTCGCGAGTTCGGCGACGTGCGCGGCGTTCTCCCAGTTGCGGAAGCCGGGCAGGTCGCCGTCGGCGCCGCACTCGCGGGTGTTCTCGGCGGTGGGCTGCCCGTTCATCTGCAGCACGCCGCAGCCGGGGCGGCCGAGCATGCCGCGCACCAGCTGGATGTTGTTGACCTGGACGGCGGCGGCGGTGGCCTGGTGCGACTGGTAGACGCCCTGCAGCACGGTGGAGAGCAACCTCCGCGCGTCGCCGAGCAGTTCGGCGGCCCGCCGGATCTCCCGGGCGGGCACGTCGCAGATCCGCGCGGCCCACTCGGGCGTGCACTTCTCGACGCCCGCGACGAGCTCGGCGTACCCGACGGTGTGCGCGTCCACGTACGCGTGGTCGATCCGGTCGGTGCGGACGAGTTCGTGCAGCAGCGCGTTGAGCAGCGCGACGTTGGTGCCGATCCGGGGCGCGAGGTGCACCTCGGCGCGGGCGGCGACGGGCGTGGGCCGCGGGTCGACGCACAGCAGCCGGGGCGGTTCGGGCCCGGCGAGGCGGTCCAGCACCCGCATCCACAGCACGGGCTGGGTCTCGGCCATGTTGTGGCCGTACAGCGCGAGCGTGTCGCAGTGGTCGACGTCGGTGTACGAGGCGGGCTGGCCGTCGCAGCCGAAGGTCTCCTTGAGCGCCTCGGCGGCGGTGGCGGTGCACAGCCGGGTGTTGCCGTCCAGGTGGTTGGTGCCGATGCCCGCGCGGGCGATCACCGCGAGGGTGTAGTACTCCTCCAGGAACAGCTGGCCGGAGGTGTAGAAGCCGATCGAGCCGGGGCCGTGCGCGTCCAGCAGGTGCCTGCTCCGTTCGACGACCAGGCCCATCGCGGTGTCCCAGTCGCTCTCCTCCAGGCGGCCGTTCCGTCGCACCAGGGGCACGGTGAGCCGGTCGTCGGCGTGGTTGGCCTGCCAGCCGAACAGGTCCTTGGGGCCGAGCCGTCCCCGGTTGACCCGGTCGTCCGCCCGGCCGCGCACCCCGACGATCCGGCCGTCGCGCACCGCGACGTCCATCGCGTCGCCGTTGGAGTGCAGCAGCGAGGCGGTCGGCACCCAGCGGTCCACCCCGTCCCCCGTCAGGTACGCGTCGCGGCGCACCGGCCAGGGCTGACCGGGCCGGTAGGGGGTGCGGTCGCCCCAGGGTTCGGCGATCCGGTCGATCCGGTCGCGCATCTCTCCTCCTCGGTGTGTCACCGTCCGACGGCCGGCGCGTCTACCCGGGGGTCCGCGCGGCACACTCGGCTGCGGCGGGTTCAGCCCTCGGGGCGCAGTGCGTCGCGCAGCAGGCGCAGGGCGGCTTCGACGGAGGTGGCCAGGACGTCGGCGGGCCGGTCGGTGGGCGGGTCGGGGCGGGCAGTGCGGGTGCCGCGGGGGCCGCTGACGGCGACGTGCACGGTGCCGACGGGGCGGCCGTCGTGCGGGGCGGGCCCGGCGACGCCGGTGGTGGCCAGGCCGTAGGTGGCGCCGGTGAGGGCCCGGACGCCCTCGGCCATCTGGGCGGCGACCTCGGGGTGGACGGTGCCCTGCTCGGCGACCAGGGCGCCGTCCACCCGCAGCAGTCCGGTCTTGACCTCGGCCGCGTAGGCGACGACGCCGCCGAGGAAGGCCCCGCCCGCGCCGGGGGCGTCGGCCAGGGCGGCGGCGAGCCGCCCGGCGGTGAGGGACTCGGCGGTGGCGACGGTGTGCCCGGCGGCGGTGAGCGCGGCGGTGACCTGCCGGGCCAGGACGGCGGTGTCGGGCAGGTCGGGCCGGGGCGCGCCGGTGCTCATGCCTCGCGGACGACCTTGACGGTCGCCAGGTCGGAGTCGGCGCTGTCGGGGACGAGCATGCCCGCGTCCAGTCCGGTGCGCAGGTAGTCCAGGACGGCGTCGTTCAGCCGCTCGCCGGGCAGGGCCGCGGGGATGCCGGGCGGGTACGGGGTGAGCATCTCGGCGGCGATCCGGCCGGAAGCCTTCGCCAGCGGCACCTGCTCGGTGGGGCCGAAGAACGCGTCGCGCGGCAGGTCCGCCTGCTCCAGCCGCAGCTCGCCCGGGTCGGGGACGTGCACGGTGGTGGCGGGGCGCAGGGTGGGCGCGGCGGCGACGAGTTCGCGCAGGCCGTGCAGCAGGGCGTCGGCGGTGGTGGCGTCGTCGGCGTGGGTGAGCTGGGCGCTGATCCGGCGGTGGTCGCAGACGTGCAGGGTGAGCTGGTGGTAGGAGCGCAGCCAGTCCCCGGCCCGGTAGCCGGTGGTGCCGAGCGCGGAGACGTCGATGATGACCTGCAGCGGGTCGAGGTCGGCGGCCAGTCGGGGCCCGCAGAAGTCCTCGCGGCCGTGGACGTGCAGCCCGTCGAGGGCCTCGATCCGCTCCCGGACGTCGGCGGCGAGCGCCAGCGCGGAGCCGAACAGCTCGTGGCCGTGCTGGACCATCTGGCGGCGCCAGCCGTCGAGCGCGGCGTAGATCAGGACGGAGGGGCTGGTGGTGCCGAGCAGGTCCTCGCGCTGCTTGAGCGCGTCGGGGGCGACCAGGTCGCCCTGCAGGTGGAAGACGGAGCTCTGTTCGAGGGCGGAGCCCATCTTGTGGACGGAGGTGACGCACACGTCCGCCCCGGCGTCCATCGCCCACTGCGGCAGGTCGGGGTGGAAGGGCAGGTGCGCGCCCCACGCCTCGTCGACGATCAAGGGCTTCCCGGCGGCGTGGCAGACCTCGGCGATGCCCTCCAGGTCGGCGCAGGTGCCGTACGGGGTGGGCGAGGTGACCAGGGCGCCCTTGACGTCGGGGTGGCGCTCCAGGGCGGCCCGGAACGCCTCGGCGCGCGGCGGGTGGGCCAGGTGCAGGTCGGGGTCCCAGGAGGGGTCGACCCAGACCGGGCGGATCCCGGCCAGGATCAGCCCGGCCACCACGGACTTGTGGGCGTCCCGGCCGACCAGCAGTTCCTCGTGCGGCCCGGCGACGGAGAGCATCGCGGCCTTCACCGACAGGGAGCTGCCGCAGGTGGAGAAGAAGGTGTACTCGGCGCCCACCGCCTCGGCCATCAGCGCCTGGGCGTGCGGCAGGATGCCGCGCGAGTCGGTGCGGTCGTCGAGGCCGCCGCTGGCCAGCACGTCGGAGCGGAACACGTCCGCCCCGAGGACCGCCAGCACGCGGGGGTCGGTGCCCCGCCCCTGCTTGTGGCCCGGCGGGGTGAAGACGGTCAGGGGGTTGGCGTGGAAGGCCGCGAGGGCTTCCAGCACCGGCGCTTGCGACTGGTCCATGCCGGCGCGTCTGCCCTCGCCGCGGAGGGTGAAACGAGCCCGGCCGGGGTGACGGCTCAGCGGCGGACGGCGGTGACCAGGTGGGCCGCGGTGCGCAGCCGGATGCCGTCGGGGCCCTGGTGGGGGGCGAGGGCGGCGGCGAAGGCGGCGCGGACGCGGGGGGCGGCGGCGTCGGGCCGCCCGGGCTCCAGGAGGGTGAGCAGGTGGCGGCCGGGGCCGGAGCCGAGCAGCAGGTCGGCGGCGTCCTCGGCGTCGCGCCCGAAGCGTCCGGCGGCCTCGACGGGTTCGGTGCGGACGCGGTCGAAGCCCGCCGCGTCGAGGGTGCGGCGGACGAGGGCGGGGTCGGCGAGCGAGAACATGCCGGGCCCGTCGGCGAGGCCGGGCTCCTGCGCGGGGACGCCGAGCAGGGCGCGGGCGGTGTCGTGCACCGCGATCCACTCGGTGCGGGCGGGGTCGGCCATGCAGACGAAGGCGAGGCGGCCGCCGGGGCGCAGGGCGCGGGCGAGGTTGGCGAAGGCGGCGACCGGGTCGGCGAAGAACATCACGCCGAAGCGGCTGATCGCGACGTCGAAGGCGGCGTCGGGCAGCGGGTGGACCTGGGCGTCGCCCTGCTCGAAGGCGATCCGCTCCAGGCCCTCGGCGGCGGCGAGGGCGCGGGCGGTGGCGAGCATCGGGCCGGAGAGGTCGAGGCCGAGGGTGGCGGCGGCGGTGCGGGCGGCGAGCCGGGTGGTCTGCCCGGCGCCGCAGCCGACGTCGAGGACGCGGGTGGCGGCGTCGATCGCGGCGGCGGCGAGCAGCGGGGCGTTGAAGCCTTCGTTGACGGCGTTCCAGCGGTCCTGGTGGTCGCTCCAGTGGCGGCCCTCGGGGCCGTTCCAGGCGTCTGACTGTGCGGTGTCGACCGGTGCGGACATGGGTCCTCCTCGTCCGGGAGCTAGTATGGGCATTCGCCCATACCCACGCTATGGGCGAACGCCCATACTGGCAAGAGCACCCGGGAGGCCCCCCATGTCACCGCGCGGCGTAGCGATCCCCGACGTCCGGGAGCGGCTGTTCGCCGCGGCCGAACGGGTGCTCTCCCGCGAGGGACCGGCCGGGCTGACCAACCGCTCGGTCACCGAGGAGGCCGACTGCGCGAAGGGGCTGCTGTACAACCACTTCGCCGACCTGGACGACTTCGTCGCGCAACTCGTCCTGGACCGCTTCGCGAAGGTCGCCGCCGAGGTCGCCCCGCTGCCCGACCGGGCCGGACGGGGGGACCTCCGGGAGAACCTGGCCGGGGCCGCGCTCGCCCTGCTCGGCGCGAACGGGCCGGTGGTCGCCGCCGCGGCGGTCTCCCGCAGCGGCGTCGCCCGGCGGGTGGAGCGGGCCTGGCGGGAGGGCGCGCCGGGGCCGGGCACGGTGGAGGCCGCGGTGGCCGCCTACCTGGCGGGCGAGCAGCGGCTGGGCCGCCTCTCCCCCGCCGCCGACGCCCCGGTGCTCGCGCTCGCCCTGGTCGGCACCGTCCACCACCTGCTGATGCACGCTCACGCGGGGACGGACGACCCCCCGGAGCTGATCCGCCGTCTGGTCGCCGCGCTGGTACCGGCACCCGAAGGGGGTAGTACCGCGGTACCACCGGACGGCGGATGATCGTCCCCGGGTGCCGCCGTCCCGGCCCGCGCCGCGCCTAGCGTGGCCACGAGGCGGTCGGGACGGTCCCGGCCGGGTGACGGCAGGGAGCGGGCCGATGATCGAGGCGCAGCAGTTGACGAAGCGTTACGGCGAGAAGACCGCCGTCGACGGGCTGGACTTCACCGTCAGGCCGGGCAGCGTGACCGGCTTCCTCGGGCCGAACGGCGCCGGGAAGTCGACCACCATGCGGATGGTCGTCGGCCTGGACGCGCCCACCTCCGGATCGGTGCGGGTCAACGGCCGCCGCTACGCCGAGCACGCCGCGCCGCTGCAGGAGGTGGGCGCACTGCTGGAGGCGAAGTCGATCCACCCGGGGCGCTCGGCCCTCCACCACCTGACGGCGCTGGCGCACACCCACGGCATCCCGCGCTCCCGGGTCGAGGAGGTGATCGGCCTGACCGGCCTGGAGTCGGTCGCGCGCAAGCGGGCCGGGGCGTTCTCGCTGGGCATGGGGCAGCGGCTGGGCATCGCGGCGGCGCTGCTGGGCGACCCGGCGACCGTCATGCTGGACGAGCCGGTCAACGGGCTCGACCCGGAGGGCGTGCTGTGGATCCGCAACCTGCTCACCGGCCTGGCCGCCGAGGGGCGGACGGTGTTCGTCTCCTCGCACCTGATGAGCGAGGTCGCGCTGGTCGCCGACCACCTGATCGTGGTCGGCCGGGGCCGGCTGCTGGCCGACACCACCGTGCAGGAACTCGTCCGGCAGGCCGGCGGCGACCGGGTCACGGTCGCCTGCGCCGACCCGGCGAGGCTGCGCGGACTGCTCACCGGGCCGGGTGTGGAGATCACCGGCCGCAGCGGCGCGGAGGAGCTGGAGGTGACCGGCCTGACGGCCCGCCGGATCGGCACCGTCGCCGCCGAACACGGCATCGCCCTCTACGAGTTGGCCACCCGGACGGTCTCCCTGGAGCAGGCCTTCATGGACCTCACCCGGGACGCCGTGGAGTACCACGGCTCCGCCACCGCCCCCGCCGACCCCACCCCCGCCACTTCGAGCACGTCGAGGAGCGCCGCGTGAGCACCATCGCCCCGACCCCCGCCACCCCGTCCGCCGCCGAACGCCCGGCCCGGCCCGCGTACCGGGTCACCGCCGTCCGGGTGCTGCGCTCGGAGTGGTCGAAAGCCTGGTCGCTGCGCTCGACCTGGATCACCCTCGGCCTCGGGCTGTTCTTCCTGGTCGCGTTCGGCCTGATCGCGGCCTTCCAGTTCAAGTCCCGGCTGAACTCCGGCCGTCCGATGGAACGGGACTTCGCCGACGCGAACGCGCTCACCCTGTCGCTGTTCGGCACCAACTTCGCGCAGCTCGCGCTCGGCGTGCTGGGCGTGCTGATCGCGGCGGGCGAGTACTCGACCGGCATGATCCGCTCCACCCTGGCCGCGGTGCCGCGCCGCCTGCCGGTGCTCTGGGCGAAGGCCCTGGTGTACGGGGTGGTCGCGCTGGTGCCGGCCACCGTCGGCGTGTTCGTGGCCTTCCTGATCGGCAGCAACGTGCTCTCCGGCACCCGGGCCGCCCTCGCCCTCTCGGACCCGGGCGTGCTGCGCGGCCTGTTCGGCGCGGGCCTGTACCTGGCCCTGGTCGGTGTGATCGGCGTCGCGCTGGGCATGCTGCTGCGCTCGGTCGCGGGCGGCATCTCGGTGCTGGTCGCCTCGCTGATGCTGGTGCCCGGCCTGGTCTCCCTGCTGCCCACCTCCTGGCACAGCCACATCAGCCCCTACCTGCCCAGCAACGCGGGCGAGGCGGTGTTCGCCCTGCACCACGACAGCACCACCCTGTCGCCGGGCGCCGGCCTCGCCGTGTTCGCGCTCTGGACGGCGGCGGCGCTCGCGGGCGGCGCGGTGCGCCTGGTGCGGCGCGACGCCTGACGCCGGTGCCGGGCGCGACACCGGCGCCGCGCCCGGCACCGGCACGACGCCTGGCACACTGACCTGTCGCGCTGCCCGGACGGCCCTGCGCCGTCCGGGCAGCGCGGCGCACTCCGTCCGACCACCCTGGGGCTTCCCGTGCACGATCCGGTCCTCCCCCACCACCCGAAGGGTTCCGAGGGCGCGCCGCTGCTCGACCTCCTGGCCCGGGCCGGGCAGCGCCTGCGCGGGCCCGCCGACCGGCACCCGTGGCTGCTGGACGCCGCCGTGGTGGCCGTCTCCTCCCTCGCGCTCTGCGTGCCCGACCTGGTGCACGACGGCGACGGCGAGGGCCCGCGCGGGCACCGCCTCGCCTTCACCCACCTGCCGCTGCCCGCCGTCCTGGCCTTCCAGGCCGCACTGCTGCTGCCGCTGCTGTGGCGCCGCCGCCGACCGGGCACCGCGTTCGCCGCGGTGACGGCGGTGTTCCTGCTGCAGTGGTCGCTCGGCGCGGCCCTGCGGGCGGACGCGGCCCTGCTGCTGGCGCTGTACGCGCTGGCCCTGCACGGGCGGCTGCGCGACCTCGCCCGGGCGCTCGGCGTCACCGCCCTGGGCATCGGCCTGGTCGCGGCCCGGCTGTCCTCGGCCGTCCCGGTGTGGGACGTGCTGTTCTTCCTCACCGCCGCGGTCACCGCCGCCGTCGCCCTCGGCATCGCGGTGCGGGTGCGCCGCGCCCAGCTCGCGGGCCTGCGCGAACGGGCCGCCCGGCTGGAGCTGGAACGCGACCAGCGCAGCCGCCTGGCCGCCGCCACCGAACGCACCCGGGTCGCCCGCGAGATGCACGACATCATCGGCCACAACCTGTCCGTGATCATCACCCTCGCGGACGGCGGCGCGTACGCGGCCCGCTCCTCCCCCGAACGCGGCCGGGAGGCCCTGACCCTGATCGGCGACGCGGGACGGCAGGCCCTCGGCGAACTGCGCCGGATGCTGGGCGTGCTGCGCGAGCACGGCGACGGCCCCGCGCTCGCCCCGCAGCCCGGCATCGCCGACCTGGCCGACCTGTGCGGCCGGATCCGGGCCGCCGGGCCCGAGGTGGTGCACCGCACCGAGGGCGCCCTGGAGACGCTGGACCGCGGCGTGCAGCTGATGGTCTACCGGATCGTCCAGGAGGCCCTGACCAACACCCTCAAGCACGCCGGGGCGTCGGCCCGCGCCCGGGTCTCCGTCGCGCTCTCCGGCACCCGGCTGCGGGTCCGCGTCGACGACGGCGGCCCGCCCCGCGGCGTCCCCGCGCCCGCGGCCGCGCCCGGCACGCCGACCGGCGCAGCGCCCGGCGAGGGGCAGGGCCTCACCGGCATGCGGGAACGGGCCGCGCTGTACGGTGGCACCGTCACGGCGGGCCCGGCCCCCGGCGGGGGCTGGTCGGTGGTCGCCGACCTGGACGTCACGCCCGCCGCCGACCCGGAGACCGCGCTCCCCGTCCCTCCCTCCCCGTCCCTCCTCGACCCGGCCGGAGGCCCGGTGTGACCACCGTCCTGATCGTCGACGACCAGCCGCTGCAGCGCTTCGGCTTCCGGATGCTGCTGGAGAGCCAGCCCGACACCTCGGTCGCCGGGGAGGCCGGGCACGGCGCGGAGGCGGTCCGGCTGACCGCCGAACTGCGGCCCGACGTGGTGCTGATGGACATCCGGATGCCCGGCATGGACGGCATCGAGGCCACCCGGCTGATCGTCGCCTCGGGCGGCCGCTCCCGGGTCCTGGTCCTCACCACCTTCGACCTCGACGAGTACGCCCACGCCGCCCTGCGCGCCGGGGCCAGCGGCTTCCTCCTCAAGGACGCCCGTCCCGAGGAACTCCTCGCGGGCGTCCGCGCCGTGGCCTGCGGCGACGCGGTGGTCGCCCCCGCCGTCACCCGCCGCCTGCTCGACGCCTACGCCCACCGCCTCCCCGCCCGCCCGTCCGGCCCCGCCACCGACGACCCCCGCCTCGCCGCCCTCACCGGCCGCGAACGCGAGATCCTGCTCGCCGTCGGCCACGGCTGGACCAACGGCGAGATCGCCGAACGCCTCGTCCTCTCCGAGTCCACCGTCAAGACCCACGTCGGCCGCGTCCTGGCCAAGATCGGCGCCCGCGACCGCGTCCAAGCCGTCATCCTCGCCTACGACCTGGGCCTGACCCACCCCAACCCGCCCGCCCCGCACCGCACGTGACCCACCCCGCGCAGCGGGTCTCAGCCCGCCCCCGGCAGGACGGTGCGGAAGGTGGTGGCCGGGCCGTCGAGGATCGTCAGGGTGCCGCCGTGCAGGGCGGCGATGTCGCGGGCGATGGAGAGGCCCAGGCCGGTCCCGCCGTCGTCGCGGCTGCGGGCGTCGTCGAGGCGGGTGAAGCGTTCGAAGACCCTCTCGCGGTCGGCGGGGTCGATGCCGGGGCCGTCGTCGGTGACGTCCAGCAGGACGGTGCCGTCGGCGGGGTCGGCGTCGACCCGGACGGTGACCCGGGTGCGGGCGTGGCGCTGGGCGTTGTCGAGGAGGTTGGTGAGCAGGCGGCCGAGCCAGAGGCGGTTGCCGAGGACCAGGGCGCCGTCCCGGGCGTGCAGTTCGACCCGGGGGCGGGCGGCGACGGTGGTGCGGGCGAGCTCGGCGAGGTCGAGCGTCTCGCGGGGAGCGCCGTGGCCGGTGGCGTCGAGGCGGGCGAGCAGCAGCAGGTCGGCGGCGAGGGACTGGAGCCGGTCGGTGTCCTGGAGCGCCCCGGCGACCATCTCGGCGCGGACGCCCTGGTCGGGGTGGGTGTGGGCGACCTCCAGCTGGGTGCGGAGCACGGCGAGCGGGCTGCGCAGTTCGTGGGAGGCGTCGGCGATGAAGCGGCGCTGCCGGACCCCGGCCGACTCCAGGCGGTCGAGCATGGCGTTCATGGTGTGGGCGAGCCGGGCGATCTCGTCGTCGCTGCCGGGTTCGGGGACGCGCCGGTCGAGGTCGCGGTCGCCGATCCCGGCCACCTCGGAGCGGATCGCCTCGACGGGTCGCAGCGCGCGTCCGGTGGTGTGCCAGGTGACGACGCCGACGGTGGCCACCAGGACGGCGCTGAGTGCGGCGAGCCCGGCGGTGGTGAGGTCCTCGGCGGTGTCGGCGGTGTGCAGGGAGGCGCCGACCCGGATGGTGAGCGGGCCGTTCGGGGTGTCGGCGGTGAGGGTGGTGACGCGCTGGTGGTGCTCGTCGCCGAGGGCGCCCAGGTCGAAGGTGGAGTGGCCGTCGTGGGTGCCGGTGGGGGCGAGGGCGGGGTGGCCGGCCAGGTTCTGGCTGGCGGCGACGACGCGCCCGTCCGGGCCGGTGACCTGGATGAAGTCGGTGCCGTGGTCGAGCGGCAGTTCGCCGGGCAGGTGTCCGTCGGTGGCGAGGGCGGCGACGGCGAGGGCCTGTTCGCGGGCCCCGGCCTCGACGCTGCGCTGCAGGTCGGCCCGCATCAGCAGCAGGACGGCGGCGGAGGCGACCAGCAGGACGGCGGCGACGGCGAGGCAGGCCGCGATGGTGGTGCGGGCCCGTACGGAGCGGGGGGCGGAGCGGACGAGGCGGCCCCGGAGCGCGGCGAACCGTTCAACCACCGTCGGGCTCCAGCCGGTAGCCCGCGCCGCGCACGGTCTGCAGGGCGGTGCGGCCGAACGGGGCGTCGATCTTGCGGCGCAGCGCGCTGATGTGCACCTCGACGGTGTTGGGGTCGCTGTCGGCGGCGGCGTCCCAGACCTGTTCGAGGATCTCGCGCTTGGAGACGGCCTCCCCGGCCCGCCGGGCCAGGTGGTCGAGGAGGGCGAACTCGCGCGGGGTGAGCGCGATCGGGGTACCGCCGCGGGTGCAGGTGCGGGCGGCGGAGTCGACCACCAGGTCGCCGAGGACGGCGCGGCGCGGGGCGCGGGAGCCGATCCGGCGGGCGAGGGCCTTGAGCCGGGCGACCAGGACGACGAAGGAGAACGGCTTGGAGAGGTAGTCGTCGGCGCCGGTGTCGAGCGCCTCGGCCTCGTCCCACTCGCCGTCCTTGGCGGTGAGCATCAGGATGCCCGCGTCGCTGCCCGCCGCCCGCAGCCGGGCGCAGACCCGGTAGCCGTTGAGGCCGGGCAGCATGATGTCCAGGACGACCACGTCGTAGGAGTGGTCGGTGGCCCGGGCCAGTCCGGACAGCCCGTCGTGGACGGTGTCGACGTGGAAGCCCTCCGCCTCCAGGCCGTGCTTGATCGCCAGGGCGAGCCGCCGTTCGTCCTCCACCACCAGTACGCGCATACCCCCAGGGTGGCAGCTCCGCGGGGCGGGGGGCTGAAGGTGTCTTCAGGTCGGCTCGGCTACCCTTCAGCGCGCCCCGGTGTCACGGGGCCCGCCCGGGCGTGGTGCCCGGACGCGCAGGGGGGAACGGGAGCCGGGGACGTGGACGAGCAGGAACAGCCGGGGCAGCCGGTGACGGCGGGGCGGTCGGCGGCCGGACGGGCGCTGCCGGGATGGCTGCGCGGGCGGGCGGCGCGCTGGGGCGGCGGGGTCGCGGTCGCGGCGCTGCTGGTCGGCGGCGGGGCGGCGGCCGTCGCCGCCGGGCACCACGACCGGCACGGGCACCACGGCGGGAAGGCCGCGGCCCGCGACGGGGAGCACGACGGGCGGCGGCCCGGCGACGGGCCGCGCGGGGGGCGGCACGACCGGGGCGGGCGCGAGGGCCGGGCCGAGCAGCGGCAGCAGGGCCGCGACCGGCGGCCGGACCGTCCGGCCCCGGCGCCGCTGCCCTCGCTGGCCGCCGCCGACGCGGTGGCGAGGGCGGCCGCCGCGGTGCCGGGCGGCCGGGTGGAGTCGCTGCGCGCGGTCGCCGCGGCCGACGGCGGCCGGGCCTGGGAGGCCGTGGTGCTGGGGCCGGACGGGGTCCGGCACCTGGTGACGGTGGACGGCGCCACCGGCGAGCCGACCGGCAACACCGTCCTCGGCGGCTGACGCCCGCCGCCCGGCCCGCCGCCCGTGCCCGGGCCGGACGGGCGGTTTCCTGAAGGCGTCTTCAGGTCTTCAGGAACCGTTCAGCACGGTTGGACCATGCTGGTGCCGACGGGGCCGTCCGGCTCCGGCGCTCCGCGGAAAGGCGCTTCGACGATGCTCCCCTCCTCGGCCCTGCTGGCCGTCAACCCCCTGGACGCGGGCTCACTGCTGGCCTCGTTCGGCGCACTGGGCATCGCCGTGGTGATGTTCGCGGAGACCGGCCTGCTGGTCGGGTTCTTCCTGCCGGGCGACTCGCTGCTGTTCACCGCGGGGCTGCTGTGCACCACGAGCGGGCACGGCGGGCCGCACCTGAACCTGGGCCAGGTGCTGGCGGCCGCCGTGGTGGGCGCGCTGGCGGGGGCGCAGACCGGGTACCTGATCGGGAAGCGGGGCGGCCGGGCGCTGCTGGCCCGTTCGCGCAACGAGCACCTGCTCCGGGGGGCGGAGCGGGCCGAGGAGATCCTGTCCCGGTACGGGCACGCGAAGGCGGTGGTGCTGGCGCGCTTCGTCCCGGTGGTGCGCACCGTACTGAACCCGCTGGCGGGCGCGCTGGGGGTGGACGTGCGGACCTTCACGCTCTGGCAGGTGGTCGGCGGTCTGCTCTGGACGGCGGGGCTGGTGCTGGCGGGGTACGCCCTCGGCTCGTCCGTCCCGAACGTGGACCACTACCTGCTGCCGATCGTGGCCCTGGTGGTGGCGGTGTCGCTGCTGCCGCTGGCCCTGGAGCTCCTCCGCTCCCGCCGCCGGGCCGGAGCCCGGTGACCGGCCCGGGACTGCGGCGCCCCGCCCCGTGGGCCGCGGCCTGCGGCGGGGCGTTCGCGCTGCTGGCGGTGGTGCTGGCGGTGCGCGGGTGGCGGCCGTTCGGCTTCGAGGCGGCGGCGGTGCGCTGGGGCGTGGCGCACCGGCCGGAGGGGGCGCGGGAGGTGGCGGTGGCGGTGACGGCGCTGGGCACCGACGTCTTCCCGTACGTGCTGGCGCTGGCGGCGGGTGCGGTGTGCGTCCGGGCGGGCGGCCGGTCCGCGGAGCGGCGGACGGCGGCGGAGCGGCGGACGGCGGCGGTGCTGCTGGCGCCGGTGGTGTGGCTGGTGGCGGGGCAGTTGCTGCGGCAGGGGCTGATGCGGGGCCTCGCCCGGCCGCGGCCGCCCGCGGCGGGGTGGGCGTTCGACGCCTCGGGGTTCGCGTTCCCGTCGGGGCACGCCTTCACCTCGGCGCTGTCGGCGGGGCTGCTGGCCTGGGCGGTGGCGCGGGCCCGGCCGCGGGCGGCGCGGGGTGCGGTGGCGGGGGCGGTGCTGTTCGCGGGGGTGATCGGCTGCACCCGGGTCTTCCTGGGCGTGCACTGGCCGCTGGACGTGCTGGGCGGCTGGCTGCTCGCGGGCTGCTGGCTGGCGCTGGGCGGGTGCCTGCTGCGGAGGCTCCCGGCCGGTCCGGGCCGGACGCGCCGGGCCGGAGCGCCGGCGGACCTGCCGCAGGACGGCCCGCCCCCGCGCTAGCCGCCGACGCGGTCGTCGGCTAGCGCGGGGGCGGGCCCGGCGGCCGTACGCCTCAGTGGACGCAGAACTCGTTGCCCGCCGGGTCCTGCAGCACCGTCCAGGTCAGGCCGGGGACGCTGTGCTCGCCGACGACGCTCGCCCCCAGCGCGACCAGTCGCTCCACCTCCCCCGCCATGCCCGTGCCGGGCACGGCGGCGAAGTCGACGTGCACCCGGTTCTTGCCCCGTCGCTCCTCGGCCACCCGCTGGAAGCCCAGGGCCACCGGCTGCGCGCGGACGATGACGAAGTCGCCGTGGTCCTCGGCGATCTCACCCCCCAGCGCGGTGGCCCACCACCGGGCCAGCTCCTGCGGCTGCGCGCAGTCCACCGTGATCATCACTGCTGACAGACTCATGATCGCCACCCTAACCAGGGCCACCGACAACCCGCGGCGGCCCGGACGGGCCGGGCGGGCGCGGGGCGGGTTCAGGCGGGCTTGCGCCACACCGAGACGTGCTTCGCGGAGTCCTGGGTGAACGGGCTGCCGTCCCAGTCCGCGACCCGGCGTTCGAGCGCCAGCCCGGCGATCCGCGCCATCAGGTCGAGCTCGGCCGGCCAGGCGTACCGGTGCCGGGAGGCGTCGCGGCGGTAGCGGCCGTCGGCGCCGTCGCGGGTGAGGTGGTGCGAGACGAGGAGCTGGTCGACCAGGTCGAAGGTGTCGAAGCCGAGGTGCCCCTCGGAGACGTCGAACGGCACCGCGACCTGGCCGGGCGGCAGGAACCGCAGCGGCGGGACGCCCAGCTCGACGACGAACCGGCCGCCGGGCTCCAGGTGGCGGGCGGCGTTGCGGAAGCACTCGACCTGTTCGTCCTGGGTGAGCAGGTTCGTGAGGGTGTTGTAGACGAGGTAGACCAGGGTGAACCCGCCGGGGACAACGGTGGTGGCCATGTCCCCGATGACCACGGGGAGGGTCTCCTCGTCGACCTTGCGCCGCAGCACCGCCGCCATGTGCGGGGAGAACTCGATGCCCGTCACCGGCACGCCGCGCTCCCGGAGCGGGACGCCCACCCGGCCGGTTCCGATGGCGAACTCCAGGGCCCGGCCGCCGTCGGCGAGCGCGGCGAGGAAGGCGAGGGTCGGTTCGAGGGCGGCGGCCGAGGAGTTCCCGGCCTCCTCGGCGTCGTAGCGCTCGGCGGTCTCACGGCTCCACAGTTCGCTGCTCGTCATGGGCATCCACTCTGCCGGGCGCCGGGAGCGCTGTCGAAGCATTTTGTGGCCCGCCCGAACGGGCGGTGGCGGCGGGGGCGGCGGACGGCGGGGTCAGCGGGCGGCGGGGGCGGCGGCGAGCAGGTAGCGGTGCTCGGGGCGGCCGGTGTCGCCGTAGCGCAGGGACAGCCGCAGGCGGCGGTCCCGGGCGAGTTGCTTGAGGTAGCGCTGCGCGGTGGAGCGGGAGAGGCCGGTGGCGTCGGCGACCTCCTGGGCGGAGAGGGCGGTGCCGGCCCGGCGCAGGGCGTCCAGGACGAGGTCGGTGGTGGGGGCGCTGTGGCCCTTGGGGAGGGCGGCGGCGGGCGCGGAGCCGGTGCGCAGGGCGGCGAACATCCGGTCGACCTCGTCCTGGGAGGTCTCCCGGGCGGCCGGTCCGGCGAGGGCGTGCCGCAGGTCGGCGTAGGCGGTGAGCTTGTCGCGCAGCCCGGCGAAGCTGAACGGCTTCACCAGGTACTGGAGCGCGCCGTGCTGCATGGCGGCGTGCACGGTGGAGACGTCGCGGGCGGCGGTGACCATCATGACGTCGCACCGGACGCCCGCCTCGCGCAGCCGCCGGACCAGGACGAGCCCGGTCTCGTCGGGCAGGTGGTGGTCGAGCAGGACGAGGTCGACGGGGGTGCGTTCGAGCGCGGCGTAGGCCTGGGCGGCGCTGTGCGCGGTGCCGGTGACCCGGAAGCCGGGGACCTTCGCGACGTAGGCGGCGTGCACGTCGGCGACCCGGAAGTCGTCGTCGACCACGAGGACGTCGATCATGCGTGCTCCAGCAGGTGTTCCGGGAGGGGCCCGGCGGTGCGCAGGGCCTCGGGGAGTTCGACGGTGAAGCGGGCGCCGCCGAGCGGGCCGGTGCCGACGGCGAGTCGGCCTCCGGTGCGTTCGACCAGGCGGCGGACGAGGGCGAGGCCGAGGCCGCGGGGGCGGTGGGCGGGGGCGTCCTTGCTGGTCCAGCCCTCCTCGAAGACCCGTTCGCACAGTTCGGGCGGGATGCCGGGGCCGCTGTCGGCGACCTCGGCCAGCAGGGTGGTCCCGGCGGTGCGCAGCCGGACCTCGACGGTCCCGCCGGGGGCGGCGTCCATGGCGTTGTCGACCAGGTTGCCGAGGACCGTGACCAGGGCGCGGGCGTCGAGCAGGGTGTCGGGGAGGTGGCTGTCGGGGGTGACGGCGAGCCGGATGCCGCGCTCCTCGGCGACGGCGGCCTTCCCGGCCAGCAGGGCGGCGGCGTGCGGGTCCTGGACGTGGCGGCCGATCCGGGCGGCGCGGGCGGCCTGGGTGCCGGACTGCTCGGAGATGAAGGCGGCGGCCTGGTCGTGGCGGCCGAGTTCGAGCAGGCCGAGCAGGGTGTGCATCCGGTTGGCGTGCTCGTGGTCCTGGGCCCGCAGGGCCTCGGTCAGCCCCCGGGTGTGGTCCAGCTCCCGGACCAGGGATTCGAGTTCGGTGCGGTCGCGGAGGGTGGTGACGGCGCCGCCGTCGGCGGTGGCCATCCGGTTGACGACCAGGACGCGGTCGTCGCGGACGGCGGGCAGGTCGGCGCCCTCGACCCGGCCGGTGAGCACGTCGGCGAGGCGGCCGGGCGGCAGCAGGTCGTCGACGGTGCGGCCGGTGCACTCCTCGGGGAGGGCGAGCAGGCGCAGCGCCTCGTCGTTGGCGAGCCGGATCCGTCCGGCGGCGTCGAGGGCGAGCATGCCCTCGCGGATGCCGTGCAGCATGGCCTCGCGCTCGATCAGCAGGGCGGCGATGTCGGCGATCGCGATGTTGTGGGTGCGGCGCTTGAGGCGGTGGGCCAGGGCGAGGGTGGCGGCGAGGCCGACGGCCAGTCCGGCTCCGGCGCAGAGCAGGATGCCGCCCGCCATCGAGACCAGTCGGCCGCGGATGGAGTCGTCGCTGAGGCCGACCGAGACCTCCCCGACGATCCGGCCGTCGGCGAGCCGCAGCGGGACCTTGCCGCGGGCGGTGCGGCCGAGGGTGCCGTCCTGGATGGCGGTGACGCTCTCGCCGTGCAGCGCGGGCCCGGGGTCGGTGGAGACCGGCAGGCCGATCCGGGTCGGGTCGGTGTGCGAGAGCCGGATGCCGCGGTCGTCGGTGACGACGACGAACTCGGCGTGGCTGGCGCGCCGGATCCGTTCGGCGATGTCCTGCGCGGTGGCGGCGTCGCGGTCGGCGGCGGCCCGGGCGACGGCCGGGTCGGTGGCGGTGACCTGGGCGATGGACAGGGCGCGCTGCATGGCGTCGCGGTCGAGTTCGGCGCTGACGGGGGCGAGGAACAGCCCGGCGGTGACGGCGGTGACGGCGACGGTCACCACGGTCTGGCTGAGCAGCAGTTGGGCGAAGACCCGGCGGGGTCGGCGCGGTCGTCCCATCGGGGTGTCCTTCCTGCTCAGGCCCGGTCCGGGGGTTCGGGGTGGGGGGCCACCCTATGTTTCCGGCGTGTTTCTGTCAGCCCCGGCCCTGGTTGTTGTAGCGGAAGCAAAACGAGCACAACAGTCCTCAACACCGCAAAGCCGCGTTAAGCCCGCAAGGCTCCCGCGGCCCCCGCCCGTGCTCGTAGCGTCCCGGTCCACAGCAGCGGGCCGGCGAGGGAGCCGGCCGAGGAGGTAGGTGGTTCACGTGGACCCGCACGAGGCCGGGGCCGTCCCGGCGATCGAGTTGACCGGGGCGACCAAACGCTTCCGGACGCCGTCCGGCACCCTGCACACCGCCGTCCGGGAGCTCGACCTGACCGTCGCCCCGGGCGAGTTCGTCGCCGTGGTCGGCCCGACGGGGTGCGGCAAGTCCACCACCCTGACGCTGGTCAGCGGCCTGGAGGAGCCCACCGAGGGCGAGGTGCGGGTGTACGGGGAGCCGGTGTCCGGCATCAACGGGCACGTCGGCTTCGTCTTCCAGCAGGACGCCGTGTTCCCGTGGCGCACGGTGCTGTCGAACGTGATGGCCGGGCCGCGGTTCCGCGGCGTCCCGGCCGACGAGGCGCGGGAGAGGGCCCGCGACTGGCTGTCCCGGGTGGGCCTGTCGGCGTTCGAGGACCGCTACCCGCACCAGCTCTCCGGCGGCATGCGCAAGCGGGTCGCGCTGGCGCAGACCTTCGTCAACGACCCGCGGATCCTGCTGATGGACGAGCCGTTCTCGGCGCTGGACGTGCAGACCCGGGCGCTGATGTCCGACCAGCTGCTCGAACTGTGGGCGGGCACCGGTTCCTCGGTGGTCTTCGTGACCCACGACCTGGACGAGGCGATCGCGCTGGCCGACCGGGTGGTGGTGATGACGGCCGGACCGGCCACCGTCAAGGAGGTCTTCACCGTCGACCTGCCGCGCCCGCGCAGCGTGGAGGCCGTCCGCCTGCAGCCGCGCTTCGTCGAGCTGTACCGCGAGATCTGGGCCTCGCTGGGCGAAGAGGTCCGGATCACCCGTGAGAGAGGAGCGGGTCGTGCCGCTTGAGACCGCCGTCGCCGCCCCCGCCGCCTCCCGCACCGAGGTGCGCGAACGGGCGGCCCGCAACCGGAAGGTGGGCGTGTACGGGGCCCGGGCCGCCGTGCTGGCCGGGTTCCTGGGCCTGTGGGAGGTGTGCTCCCGCACCGGGGTGATCGACCCGTTCAACTTCTCCCAGCCGTCGAGGATCTGGGACCAGATCCGGCAGTGGGTCACCCACGGCACCGCGCAGGGCTCGCTGGGCGAGCAGATCGGCTACACCCTCTACGAGGCGCTGACCGGCTGGGTGCTGGGCGTGGTCGGCGGCGTGCTGCTGGGCATCGCGCTGGGCCGGGTGCGGTTCCTGGCGGACGTGTTCGGCCCGTACATCAAGGTGCTGAACGCGATCCCGCGGATCGTGCTGGCCCCGATCTTCCTGATCTGGTTCGGCCTGGGCCCGGCCTCCAAGGTCGCCTCGGCCGTGGTGCTGGTGTTCTTCCCGGTGTTCTTCAACGCCTTCCAGGGCGCCCGCGAGGTGGACCGCAACCTGGTCGCCAACGCCCGGATCCTGGGGGCGAGCAACCGGAAGGTCACCCTGCAGGTGGTCGTCCCGGCCGCCACCACCTGGATCTTCACCAGCCTGCACGTCAGCTTCGGCTTCGCGCTGATCGGCGCGATCGTCGGCGAGTACATCGGCGCCACCAAGGGCCTGGGCCTGATGGTCGCGGCCGCGCAGGGCACCTTCAACGCGGCGGGCGTGTACGCCGCGATGACCATCCTGGCCGTGGTCGCGCTGTTCACCGAGGGCCTGCTGACCTTCGCCGAGAAGCGCCTGTTCCGCTGGAAGCCGGCCGACGCCGGCGACGGCCGCTGACCCCCGCTCCCTTTTCGTCCAGAGAGGCTCCCCCACCATGCGCAGAACCGCTGCCGCCGCCCTCGCCGCCGTCCTCCTGCTGCCGCTGGCCGCCTGTGCCAACGACGCCGCGACCTCGCACAACGGGGCCGCCCCCGCCGGGAAGAAGGTCGACGGGCCGACCGTCAAGATCATGGTCGGCGGCCTGGACAAGGTCATCTACCTGCCCGCGATGCTGACCCAGCGGCTGGGCTACTTCGCCGACGCCGGGGTCAACGTCGAGCTGCTGAGCGAGCCGGCCGGCGTCAACGCCACCACCGCGCTGCTGGCGGGCGACGTGCAGGGCGCGGTCGGCTTCTACGACCACACCATCGACCTGCAGGCCAAGGGCAAGAGCGTCGAGTCGGTCGTCCAGTTCTCGCAGGCCCCCGGTGAGGTGGAGGTGGTCTCCGCGAAGCAGGCCGACGCGATCAGGTCCGGTGCGGACTTCAAGGGCCGCAAGCTGGGCGTGACCAGCATCGGCTCCTCCACCGACTTCCTGACCAAGTACCTGGCGGTCAAGAACGGCGTCGGCGCGAGCGAGTTCAGCCCGATCGCGGTCGGCGCGGGCCAGACCTTCATCGCCGCGCTCCAGCAGGGCTCGATCGACGCGGGCATGACCACCGACCCGACGGTGGCGAACATCCTGTCCAAGCAGCTCGGCACCGTGCTGTACGACATGCGCACCCCCGAGGGCTCGAAGGCGGCGCTCGGCGGGCTGTACCCGTCCTCCTCGCTGTACATGAACACCGCGTGGGTGGACGCGAACAAGGACACCGTGCAGAAGCTCGCCGACGCCTTCGTGAAGACCCTGAAGTGGATGAACACCCACACCCCGGAGGAGATCGCCGCCCAGATGCCCGCCGACTACGCGCAGGGCGGCGCCGCCGAGTACGCGGCCGCGATCAAGGCGACCCTGCCGATGTTCACCACCGACGGCGTGATGCCCGCCGACGGCCCGAAGACCGTCCTGTCGGTGCTGGCCGCCTTCCACCCGGACGTGCAGGGCAAGGAGGCGAGCATCGACCTGGCGAAGACCTACACCACCGAGTTCGTCGCCAGGGCCGCCGGCTGAACCACCGGCTGACGGCCGGTCACCGCGGCGGCCCCGCCCCCTTCCCGGACAGCGGGGGGCGGGGCCGCCGCCGTGCCGGGCCCGGGTCAGGACTTCATCACCTTGAGGACCTTGCCGGTGGCGCCCGCGGTGAGGTAGCCGCCGCCCCCGTAGTCGTCGGACAGGTAGTAGCGGACGGTGATCTCGTCGGCGAACCAGCCGTAGGTGATGATCAGGTAGCGCGACTTCGGCGCGGGGACGTCGAGCTTGTCCCGCGCGGTGGCCATCACGGTCGGGACCTGGTTCCAGTCGATCTTCTGCAGGTCGACCGGCTTGTCCTTGTCGCCGGTGAGGCCGCCGGTGGCCCGGGTGACCTTGCCGCCCCGGTAGGTGACGTTGTCGTAGTGCTTGGGGTTGTCCTTGGTCAGCACCTTGGCGGTGGCGAAGTCCGGGTAGACCACCATCTCGACCACGGTCGCCCCGCCGGTGGACGAGCGGATCGCGTCCACCATCCCGCGGGCCCCGTCCGGCGTCAGCAGGTCGCCGCCCGCGGCGGGCGAGGCGGGCGCGGAGGGCGAGGGGCTGTCCTCGCCGTCCGGCCCGGGGGTGGCGGGCGGCAGGGCCCCGGCGGTGGCCGGGGCCGTGACCTTCGCGGTGGGGAGGCGGCCGCCGTTGGCCTTCTTCGCGTCGAACAGCCTCGGCCCGAGCGTCCACCCCAGCAGCCCGAGCACCGCGACCCCGGCCACCACCCCCGCCAGCACCGGCCCGGTGCGCCCCCGCACCCGCTGCGGACGCTCCGGGCGGACCGTCTCGGTCGGGGTGTACGGGCCGGTGGACGCGTACGCGTGCGGACCGGTCGGGGCGTGCGGGCGGGCGCCGTCGGTCTCGGTCCGGCCGTACGGGGGCGGCGTGTTGGTCTCGGTCGGCGAGAAGGCGGGACTGCCGCCGAGGGTGCCGTCGACGCCCTGCTCGGCGGCGGCGAGCAGCCGGTCCAGGCGGGCGGCGTCGGGCCGCTCGGCCGGGTTCCGGGACAGCAGGGCCACGAGGGTCGACCCGAGCGCGCCGGAGCGGACCGGCGGCGGCAGCGGCTGGTCGAGGACGGCCGCGAGGGTGGCGATGCTGGTGGCGCGGCGCAGCGGGTGGTGGCCCTCGACGGCGACGTACAGCGTCATGCCGAGCGACCACAGGTCGGAGGCCGGGTCGCCCTCGTGACCGCGGATGCGCTCGGGGGCGATGTACTCGGGCGAGCCGATCAGGGCGCCGGTGGCGGTGAGGCTGGTGGACTCGCTGAGCGCGGCGATCCCGAAGTCGGTGAGGACGGGCGTGCCGTCGGTGCGCAGCAGCACGTTGCCGGGCTTGACGTCGCGGTGCTGGATCCCGGCGGCGTGCGCGGCGGTGAGCGCGGCGAGCAGGCCGCGGCCGATCCGAGCCGCCTCCTGCGGCGGGAGCGGGCCGCGGGTGATCCGGTCGTGCAGCGAGCCGCCGGGGACCAGCTCCATCACCAGCCAGGGGTGCGCGAGTTCGGGGCTGTCGACGATGTGGTGGATCGTCACCACGTTGGGGTGCTGCAGCCGGGCCAGCGCCCGGGCCTCGCGCAGGACGCGCTCGCGCAGCTCGTGCGCGGCGGCGGGATCGGCGGCGAGCATCGCCGGGTCCGGCGGCCGGACCTCCTTGAGCGCGACCTCCCGCTCCAGCAGCGCGTCCCTGGCCCGCCAGACCAGCCCCATCCCGCCGCCCCCGAGCCGCGCCAGCAACTCGAAGCGGCCGTCGATCAGTTGGCCGCCCGGCCCCGCTGTCGTCATGCCGCCCATCGTAGGGGCCCGCCCCGACACCCCTCGCACCCGCCCGCGCCCGTTCCCGCACCTCACAACCGCGGTGGACGAACGACCCGGGCCGCTGCCGGGTCAGCCCCGCGGGGCGCCCAGCCACCGACCGCCGACGGAGAAGACCCGGCGCCACCACGCGGGGTCGGCGTCGGCGGGCACCGGGACGAGCATCGACTCGGCCTCGCGGCGCAGCAGTTCGGCCTGCGGCGGGGTCAGGCCCCGGCAGGCCCGGAGCAGGAGGGTGATCTCGGCCGAGAGCCGCGGGTCGAGGTACGGCTCCGGGTCGGGGGCGACGCCGACGATCGCGCCGAGGACGCCGGGGTCGATGCCGAGCAGCGCGGCGAAGCCGCTGACCAGCCGCGGCGTCAGGGGGACCGTGCCCCGGGCGATCCCCACGACGGTGGGGGCGGACAGGCCGACCCGCCCTTCCGTCATGTGCACCAGCGCCCAGTTGATCTGCATCGGGCCCGGCAGGCAGCGGTTCAGCCGGACCAGCTCGACGAGCACGGCCCCGCCGCCCTCGTGGTCGCCCCGGAGCCGCTCGACCCGCGGTGCCGACCGGTCACGCGACTGCCGCGCCGCGAAGCGGGTGAGGTGGGCACGCTGTTCGGCGGACAGCGCCAGCGCGACCCTCAGCGTCCAGGCGACGTCGCGCCCGGTCCCCCGGCCGGTCCCGACGTGCCCGACCGGCCCGACCGACGGCTCCGGCCCCGACGCCGCCACCGGCTCCGGCTCCGGCACCCGCGCGATCACCCGCAAGTCGTCCGAGTGCAGCCCCAGCACCGGGGCCAGGACGTCCGCCTGCCGCGCCGAGGGCGGTGCCCCGTCCAGCAGCGCCCGCACCGCGGCCGCCGGGAGCCCGGCCCGTTCGGCGAGTTCGTCGATCCCGACCCGGCGGTGCGTCATCAGGCGGCGCAGCACGCCCGGGAAGTCCGTTCCGACCGCTGTCACGTCGCCGTCCCCCTCGCCGTTCCGGTGCGGTGGCCAGGCTACCCGGCCGGGGCGTCGGGAGCGGGTGGGAGGATCGCGGCCGTGGAGAACACGGACGACGAGCTGGTGCGCTGGTACCGGGGCCGGATGGTGACCGGGCCGTTCCCGGCGTTCGACGGGGCCGGGGCGGCGGTGCTGGAGCGGGAGACCGGGCGCCCGCTGCCGGGGCCGTACCTCGCCTTCCTGCGGGCCGCCGGGGGCTCCGGGCTCGACTACGCGGTCCACCTGCCGGAGTGCGGGCCGGAGCCGCTGCACGCCTTCGACGAGCTGTACGCGCTCGGCCCCGACGCCGACGGGCGGTACGGCTCCGGCACCCTGCTGGGCGAGTACCGGCGGTACGACGCGGAGCCGGAGTTCCGCAGCCTGCTGCCGATCGCCCGCAGCGGCGGCGGGGACACCCTGCTCCTGGACCTGAACCCGGCGACGTACGGGCGGCTGTGCGCCGCCGTGTCCGGCGTTCCGTGGCCGGGGCGGCTGTCGCACGCGGTGTTCACCGAGGTCGCCCCGGACTTCGACGCCTACCTCGACGCGCTGGTCCTCGACCCGGACACGGCGGAACTGAGCTGGGAGGACGCCTCCGCCCTCGACCCGGCGGACCCGTGGCGCCGGGTGGTGGAGGCCCGGCTCGACCGGGAGCTGCCGCACTGGCGGGCCGAGCCCTGGGCGGACGGGCAGGCGCACTGACGGCGCGTCGGGCGACGGGCCCGGAGGGGTCGGTCAGCACGATCCGGCGCCACGGGTCCGCGCTGCGGCGAGGTCAGCCGGAGGTCCGGAGCGCGGCGAGGCGGGCGAGCGGACCGGTCGGGTCGGTGGGGTCGGTGGTCGGGTCGGAGAGGGCGCAGGCGGTGCGGACGGCGGCGTCGTGGGCGGCGGCGAGGGCGTCCAGGCGGGTCAGGCGGGTGCGGCCCCGGCGGGAGAGGTGGGCGGTGATCCGGCGCCGGTCCCGGTCGTCCTGGCGGCGGTAGGCCAGCCCGGCGTCGGCGAGGGCGTCCACCAGGCGGCTCAGGCTGGCCTGCGGGATGAGCAGGGCCTGCGCCAACTCGCCCATCGTGCGGCCCCGTTCGTCCGCGAGGGCGCGCATCACCCGCCACTGGTCGACGGTGCAGTCCTCCTCGGCGAGGGCGGCGGCCAGCCCGGCGGTGAGACGGCGGTGGGCGAGCGCGACGAGTTCGACCAGCAGCGGCGCCGGAGCGGCCGCGCCCGACGTGACGGCGTCCGGCCCGGTGGCCTCCTGCCCGGTGGCGTTCGCGGACATCCGCCCTCCCGTTCCGATCCCTTGCTGCGGCCCGCCGGGGTTCCCCGGGGCGGGCGCCTTGACCATACTCGCACCGGTGAGGACGCAGTGATGCTGGACGCCAGGCTGGTCGACCCGCTCGACGCGCTGCACCTGGGACGGGAGGACGGCGCGTTCCGGGTCGGCCTCGTCGTGCCGCAGTCCGGGACGCTCGGCCTGACCGGCCCGTCCGCGCTGGACGGCGCACTGCTGGCCGCGCACGAGGTGAACGCCCGCGGCGGGGTGCTGGGCCGCCCGCTGGAGCTGGTGCTGGTGGACGGCGGGGGCGCGCCGCAGCCGGTGGCCGCGGAGGTGCGCCGCCTGCTCGCGGCGGGGGCGCTGGACGCGCTGGCCGGGTGCCACACCAGCGACGTGCACCGGGCGGTGGAGGCGGTGGCCGCCGAGCGGGTCGCGTACGTGTTCACCCCGCCGCACGAGGGCGGCTCCCGGCGGCCGGGCGTGCTGTGCACCGGCATCGCCCCGGAGGCCCAACTCGGCCGCGCGATCGTCGAACTGACGGAGTGCCACCACCTGCGCCGGTGGGCGCTGATCGGCAACGACTACATCTGGCCGCGCACCGTGCACCGGGCCGCGGCCCGGCTGGCGGCGGGCGCCGGGGCCCGGGTGGTGCTGGAGCGCCGGGTCGCGTTCGGCGCCGTCGAGCGGTCGGTGGAGCCGCTGCTGGACGGGCTGCGCGCGGCCCGCGCGGACGCGCTGCTGCTCAGCCTGATCGGGCGCGACCAGGTGGTGTTCCACCGGGCGCTGCGCCGCAGCGGGCTGGACCGGCGCCTGGTGCGGCTGTCCGGCGCGCTGGAGGAGAACGGCCTGCTGGCCCTGGGCGGCGACGGCACCGGCACGCTGTACGCGGCGATGCCCTCCTTCGCGACGCTGCCCGAGGAGCCGCGCCAACGGCTGGCCGAGCGCCACCGCGCGCTGTGCGGCCCGTGGGCGCCGGTGCTGGACGCGTACGCGGTGGGCCTGTACGAGGGCCTGCACCTGCTGGCGACACTGGCCGCCCGGCGCGCCCTGGAGCCCGCGGGCCTGGCCCGGGCGGCGGCCCCGCTGCTGCGCGCGGCGCGGCGCACGGTGCACCTGGCCCGGGCCGAGGGCGCGGGCTTCACCGTCCTGACCTGAGCCGTTCCCCGCCCCGTCCCCGGCCGCCCGGCGCGCCGGGCGGCCGTCCCGCGCGCCGAGAAAACCCTTCCATCTGGAAATACTTGCCCCTACAGTCTCCCCCACACCCGCTGGTCCGCCACCGAGAGGGAGCACCATGGCCGACACGCCCGCGCCGCAGGGCATCGAGAGCTACGGCTACCACCAGGAGTTGCGCCGCTCACTGACCTTCACCGACCTGCTCGTCTACGGGCTGCTGTTCATGGTGCCGATCGCGCCGTTCGGCATCTTCGGCAGCGTCTTCCAGGGCTCCGGCGGCATGGTGGCGCTGGCGTACCTGCTGGGCATGGTGGCGATGGCGTTCACCGCGCTGTCGTACGCCCAGATGTCGCGGGCCTTCCCGATGGCGGGCTCGGTGTACACCTACGCGGGCCGCGGGATCGGCGCGCCGGTGGGCTTCCTGGCGGGGTGGATGATCCTGCTGGACTACGTGCTGGTGCCGGGCCTGCTGTACCTGGTCGCCGGGGCGGCGATGAACTCGCTGGTGCCCTCGGTGCCGGTGTGGCTGTGGGTGGTCGCCTTCGTGCTGCTCAACACCGCGGTCAACTACCTGGGCATCGAGACCACCGCCCGGGTCAACAAGGCGGTGCTGGTCGGCGAACTGGTGGTGCTGGCGCTGTTCGTGGTGGCCGGGGTGGTCGCGCTGGCGGACGGCCGGGGCCGGGGCTTCGACCTCACGCCGCTGTACGACGGGCACACCTTCTCCTGGAGCCTGGTGTTCGGCGCGGTGTCGATCGCGGTGCTCAGCTTCCTCGGCTTCGACGGCATCTCCACCCTCGCGGAGGAGAACCGGGACTCGGCGAAGGCGATCGGCCGGTCGATGGTGGTCGCGCTGCTGCTGGCGGGCACCCTGTTCATCGTGCAGACCTGGGTGGCGTCGCTGCTGGTCACCGATCCGGACGCGCTGGTGCGGGACGGCGACCCGGACGGCACCGCCTTCTACGACGCGGCGCGCACCGCCGCGGGCGGCTGGCTGGCCACCCTGACCGCCGCCGCGACCGCCGTGGCCTGGGGCTTCGCCAACTCGCTGGTCGCACAGGCGGCGACCAGCCGCCTGCTGTTCGCGATGGCCCGCGACCGCCAGCTGCCCGCCTTCCTGGCGAAGGTCCACCCGACCCGCCGGGTGCCGGTCAACGCGACCCTGCTGACCGCCGGGGTCTCGCTGGGGCTCGGCCTCTGGATGACCTCCCGGGACGACGGCATCACCCTGCTCGGCTCGCTGGTCAACTTCGGCGCGCTGACCACCTTCCTGGTGCTGCACGTCGCCGTGGTCGTGCACCACTTCGTCCGCCGACGCAGCCGGGACCACTGGCGCCACCTGGTCGCACCGGTGCTGGGCTTCGCGATCCTGGCGTACGTGGTGGTCAACGCGAACATCGCGGCGCAGCGCCTCGGCTTCGTCTGGCTGCTGGTCGGCGCCCTGGTGCTGACCGGGCTGGTGGCGACCGGCCGCCGCCCCGTCCTGTCCGTCGCCGAACCCTCCCCCGCCACCACCGCCCCCGTCGAGGAGACCCCGTGACCCTGCCCGAGCCCGTCCGCCTCTCCCCCGGCCCGGAGGACTGGTCCTACACCTTCGGCGGGCGTGCGCCGCTGCTGACCGTCCCGCCCGGCAGCATCCTGGAGCTGACCACCGAGGACTGCTTCGGCGGCAGGGTCCGCGGCGTCGAGGACCTGCCCAGCCGGGTCTGCGTCTTCCCGTACCTCAACCCGGTGACCGGCCCGGTCGCGGTGGCGGGCGCCGAGCCGGGGGACGTGCTGGCGGTGCACTTCGTGGAGATCACCCCGGCCCGGGACCGCGGCTTCTCCAGCACCTTCCCGCACTTCGGCGCGCTGACGGCCACCCACCGGACGGCGATGCTGCACCCGCCGCTGGAGGAGCGGGTCTGGGCGTACGACCTGGACGTGGCGGCGGGCCTGTGCCACTTCCGGGCCCGGAACGGCGAGTTCACGCTGGCGCTGCCGCTGGACCCGATGCACGGCACGGTCGGCGTGGCCCCGGCGGCCGGGGAGGTGCTGGCCTCGATCACACCGGGCGCGCACGGCGGCAACCTGGACACGCCCGAGATGCGGGCGGGCACCACAGCGTACTTCGGCGTCAACGTGGACGGCGCCCTGCTGGCGATCGGCGACGGGCACGCCCGGCAGGGCGAGGGCGAGGTGTGCGGGACGGCGGTGGAGGCGGCGATGCGCACCACCGTGGTGGTCGACCTGGTCAAGGGCGGCGGCCCGGCCTGGCCCCGGCTGGAGAACGACGACTTCCTGATCAGCACCGGCTCGGCCCGGCCGCTGGAGGACGCGTTCCGGATCAGCCAGCACGACCTGGTCGGCTGGACGGCCGAACTCCTCGGCCTGGACCAGCTGGACGCGTACCAGCTGGTCAGCCAGACCGGCCTGGCCCCGGCGGCGAACGTCTGCGACACCGACTACACGATGCTCGCCAAGCTGCCGAAGTCCGTCCTGGGCCGGGCCCGGGCGTACGACGGCCTGCACGAGCGGCTGCGGGCGACGGCGGCGGCGTACCTGCGGGCCCGGTGACGCGCCGCGCCCGCCGGATCTGCGATCGTTGCAGGTGAAGGCACACGCGCGCGTGTGCGAACCCACCGTCGAGGAGCAGCAGTCGTGATCTTCATCGCCGTCAAGTTCACCGTCCGGCCCGAGCACAGCGCGGACTGGATCGAGCGGGTCGCGGAGTTCACCTCCGCGACCCGCGCCGAGGAGGGGAACGTCTTCTTCGAGTGGTCCCGCAGCGTCGACGACCCGCACCAGTACGTCCTGCTGGAGGCGTTCCGGGACGGCGAGGCGGGCGCCCGGCACGTCGAGTCGGAGCACTTCAAGACCGCGATGGCCTGGATGCCCGACTTCATCACCCGCACGCCGGAGATCGTCAACGTCGAGGTCCCCGGCACCGGTTGGAGCGCGATGGCCGAACTCAGCCCGCGCGGCTGACCCCGCGCGCCGACGCCTGGCCCCGGGTCAGGCGTCGGCCGTCCGGTCCTGCTTGCGGGAGGCCAGCAGGCTCGCGACGGTGGTCACCGCCAGCACCACCACGATGAAGCCCAGCGAGAACGCGATGCCGATCTCCGGCACGTGCACGCCGCTCTCGTGCAGCGCGTGCAGGATCAGCTTGACGCCGATGAAGCCGAGGATCACCGACAGCCCGTACGACAGGTAGACCAGCCTGGTCAGCAGGCCGCCGATCAGGAAGTACAGCTGGCGCAGGCCCATCAGCGCGAAGGCGTTGGCGGTGAAGACGATGTACGCGTCCTGGGTCAGGCCGAAGATCGCCGGGATGGAGTCGAGGGCGAACAGCATGTCGGTGGTGCCGATCGCCAGCATCACCGTCGTCATCGGCGTCATCAGCCGACGGCCGTCGATCCGGACGAACAGCTTGGTGCCGTGGTACTCGTCGGTGGACGGCACCCGCTTCTTGATCATCCGCAGCAGCCGCCCCTCCTCGAACTCCTCCTCCGTCTTGTCCTGCCCGGCCTCCCCGAGCAGCTTGACGGCCGTCCAGACCAGGAACGCGCCGAAGAAGTAGAAGACCCAGGAGAACTCGGCGACCAGCGCCGCGCCGCCCGCGATGAAGACCGCCCGCAGCACCAGGGCGATGATCACGCCGAACATCAGCACCCACTGCTGGTAGATCTTCGGCACCGCGAACTTGCCCATGATCAGGATGAACACGAACAGGTTGTCGACGCTCAGCGACTTCTCCGTGACGTACCCGGCGAAGAACTCCACCCCCGACTTCGACCCGCCGTACCACCAGACGAACCCGCCGAACAGGCCCGCCAGCACCACCCACACGGTGGTCCAGATCCCGGCCTCCTTGATCGAGACCTCGTGCGGCTTGCGGCCGCCGATGAAGAAGTCGGCCACCACCAGCGCGATCAGCACCGCGATGGTGGCGGCCCACAACCCTGCGGACACGTCCATGACCGTCTCCTCCTCGCAGCCCCGGGCGGGGCGGTCGGGCACGGGAAGCACCATCCTGACCGCCGAAGATCGATCCGCCCCCGCGACACACCCGCACGGGCCGTCGGACCGGCCCCGGCTACGCTCACCCCGTGACCACCACCTGGACGGCCGGGGCCCTCGGCGTCCTGCCCCTCCCCTCCGGCCGGCTCGTCCGCGGCCGCGGCCTGCGCCGCCCGCTCCCCGACGGCCCGCCGCCCGCCTTCGCCCTCCACCTGCTGGGCCGTCAACCACCCGCCGTCGCCTGGGAGTCCCGCTGGGTGCGCTGGCCCGACTTCCGGCTGCCCGCCGACCGCGCGGACGCCGCGGACGCCCTGCGCGAAGCCTGGGCCCGCGCCGCCCACGAGCGGGTCGAGGTCGCCTGCGGCGGCGGCCGGGGCCGCACCGGCACCGCCCTGGCCTGCCTCGCCGTCCTCGACGGCGTCCCCGCCACCGAGGCGGTCGCCCACGTCCGCGCCCACTACTCCCCGCACGCCGTGGAGACGCCCTGGCAGCGCCGCTTCGTCACCCGCTTCCGGTGACCCGGATTCCGGACGGGAACTGACCGCTGCGGTCCGTAGCGTGGAGGCAGGCCACCGCCCCGAGGAGAGGAACCGCGCCGCGTGAACGACGTGCTGCCCGTCCGCACCCTGAACCGGACGCTGCTGGAGCGACAGTTCCTGACCGCCCGGACCGAGCGGCCCGTGCTGGAGGTGGTGGAGCACCTGGTGGCGTTGCAGGGGCAGGAGCCGAACTGGCCCTACCTGGGGCTGTGGACCCGGGTCGCGGGGTTCCGGCGGGAGGAGCTGGCGGCGCTGCTCGCGGACGGGCGGGTGGTGCGCTCGGCGTCGCTGCGCAGCACCCAGCACCTGTCGGGCGGCCCGGACTTCGAACGCTGGCGGCCGCTGCTCCAGCCGGTGCTGGACCGCACCTCGCGGGCCCGGTACTTCGCCCCGGCCACGGACGGGCTCGACCTGGACGAACTCGCCGCCACCGGACGGGAGTTGCTGGCAGGCCGGACCCTGTCGCGGCAGACCCTGGCCGCCGAGCTGGCCGCCCGCTACCCGGGGCGGGACGGCAAGCTGCTGGCGGGCGCGGTGCAACTGCGGGTGCCGGTGCTGCAGGGGCCGGACAGCGCCGCCTGGGGTGGCTGGGGCACCCGGCCGAACACCTCGCTGACGCTCGCCGGGCAACGGGCCGACGAGCCGCGGACCGACGGGCGGTCGGCGGGCGGGCGGTCGGCGGGCGGGCTGTCGGTGGGCGGGCTGTCGGCGGGCGCGGCGGTGCTGCGCTACCTGGCGGCGTTCGGCCCGGCCGGGGTGCAGGACTTCCGGGCCTGGTCCGGGCTGACCCGGATGCGGCCGGTCTTCGAGGAGCTGCGGCCCCGGCTGCGGGTGTACCGCGACGAGCGGGGCACCGAGCTGTTCGACCTGCCGGACGCGGCGCTCGCCGACCCGGCGCGGCCCGTCCCGGTGCGGTTCCTGCCCGCGTACGACAACCTGCTGCTCGGGCACGCGGACCGCACCCGGGTGCTCGCCGACCGGGACCGCCCGCGGGTGATGCCGGGCTCGGCCCGGGTCCGGCCGACCTTCCTGCTGGACGGCTTCGTCGCGGGCACCTGGGCGGTCGCGGGCCCGGAGCTGCTGGTCTCCCCGTTCCGTCCGCTGACGGACGGGGAGGCCGGGGAGGTGGCGGCGGAGGCCGGACGGCTGGCGGCGTTCCTCGGGCCCGGGCAGCGGGTGGTGCTCGGTACCGCCGACTGACCGGCCGTCGGTCCACGCCCGCCACCAGGGCGGTGGCGCCGTCGCGGCGCCCGACGGAGGCGTAGCGCTCGACGGAGGCGTAACGCTCGACGGAGACGTAACGCCCGAGGCGTAGCGCTCGGCCTCGGCGTGCAGGGCCCGGACGGCCGCGGCGGGGCGGAGGCGGGCGGGGTGGCTCGGGGGCGGCCGCGCGGGTGGTTCGCGACGCGTCCCCCACCCGGACCGGTGGCGGTGCGGTCCTCCCGGTCGGCGACGGACGTCGGCACCCGCCGGTACCGCCTCCGGTCCGGCCGAGGGCGACGGCGGATGACCCGATCGGATGACCGCGCGGCGGCCCCGACCGCCCGTCCGACGCCCCGACCGCCCGTCCGACGCCCCGCCGACACCGCAGCCACCGGTGCCGACGGGGCGTCAACCTCCCTCCTGCGCCCGCCGCCCCGCGGGCCGGGGCCGCCGTCGCGGGCCCCTATGCTCGGCCTCCCACACCACCGAACAGGGACTCACCGAGCAGGGGCGATCAGTGGACGGACAGGTCCGGGTGGACCCGCAGGAGCTGCGGGCGTCGGCGGCGGCCGCGCGGAACATCGGCGAGGAGTTCCGGCCCCCCGCCGACACCGCCACCGCGGCCGGACGGGCGGCCGGGGGCGCACTCGCCGGGTGGTCGATCGGGCCGGGACTGCACCGGTTCGCCGACGACTGGGCACCGGTGCTCGGCACCCTGGCGGAGCGCCTGACCGGCACCGCCGCGGCGCTGGAGGCCACCGCCCTAGCCCACGAGCGCAACGACCACCGGATCGCCGACACCTGGCGGCTGCCGTGAGCGCCACGAGCACCGCGAGCACCGCGAGCCCCACGGGCACCGCCGGCGCCACGAGCGGCGACTTCGCCCTGCTGTGCCGCTTCGACCCCGCCGCCCTGCGCGAGGCCGCCGCGGGCTGGCGGCGGCTGTCCGCCGCCGCCGAGGAGGCCCACCAGCAGCACCGGCTGCGGGTCGACGGCCCGCTGCGCGGGCACTGGCAGGGCGCGGACGCCGACGGCGCCTTCCGCACGATGGCCGGCACCGAGCGGCAGCTGGACGTCGTCCGGGTCGAGGCCGCGTCCGCCGCCCTGGCGCTGGAGACCGTCGCGGAGCGGATGGACCAGGCCAGGACCGACCTGTCCAACGCCCTGCGGCGGGCCGACGAGTGGCGGCTCCCGGTGGCGGAGGACGGCACCGTCGGCCTCCCCGCGCAGTCCCCCGCCGACCGCCACGACCCCGACGCCCGCGCCCGGCAGCAGCAGGACCTGCTGCTGCGGGCCCAGCTCCAGCAGCGCGTCGACACCGCCCTGGCCGCCGCCCGCGAGGCCAGCGACCGGGGCGCCCGCGCCCTCGGGGAGCTCGGCGCGAACGTGCTCACCCGGCCCCGGCTCTTCGGGTCGCTGCGCGAGTGCGCCGCCGACGCCCGGCTGGTGGCGGCCGACCTCGGCCTCGCCACCCCGTACGTGCCCGACAACGGGGACCCGGCCCGGTCCGCCGCCTGGTGGCGCTCCCTGACGCCGGAGCAGCAGCAGAGCCTGCTCGCCCTGCACCCCGAGCTGGTCGGCCCGCTCGACGGCCTGCCCGCGACCGTCCGGGACCGGGCCAACCGACTCGTCCTGGCGCAGCGGCTCGACGGCCTGGAGGAGGGGAACGCCCGGGGCTCCGGCCTGACGTACGAGCAGTGGGGCAGCCTGCAGTCCGGCCTGCGTGCGCTCGCGGAACGGCTCGACGGCGGAGGCGGGGAACGCGGGGAGCAGCCGTTGCTGCTCCTGGCGCTGGACCCGGACGGCGACGGCCGGGCCGTGGTGGCCAGCGGCGACCCGGACACCGCCGACCACACCGCCGTCCTGGTGCCCGGCACCGGCACCACCCTGCACCAGGTGCCCGGCCAGCTCGACCGCGTCGGCCTGCTGCGGGACGCCGCGCAGCAGGCCGCGGGCCCCGGGCAGCGGGTCGCCGTGGTCTCCTGGCTCGGCTACGACGCCCCCGAGGCGGACGGCAGCGTGCTGACCACCGACCGGGCCGAGGCCGGGGCCGCGGACCTGCGCCGCTTCACCGGCGGCCTGCGGGTCGCCGGGGACGGGCACCGCAGCCACCTGACCGTCATCGGGCACAGCTACGGCACCACCACGGTCGGCGCGGCCGCCGCGGGCGGGGCGGGCCTGCAGGCCGACGACATCGTGGCGGTGGCCAGTCCCGGGATGGCCGCCGAACACGCGGCCGACCTGCACCTCGACCCCACCCACGTCTGGGCCGGCACCGCCCGCGACGACGGCGTCTCCCTCGCCACCGGCACCACCCTGGGGCCGGACCCGACCCTCCCCGCCTTCGGCGCCCGCAGCTTCGGCATCGACACCTCGGGGCACAGCGGCTACTGGGACCCCGGCAGCGAGAGCCTGGCCAACCAGGGCCGGATCATCGCCGGACGGACCCCGCACCCGAGCGGCCCCCACTGACAGCGAGGATGTCCATGAGCGTCTCCCCGCAGGACCCGACCCGCCCGCGGACCGACCCCGACGAGCCGCTGCCCGTGATGGCGCGCGGCGACGCCGCGTCCTGGGCCCGGGAGTTGATCGCGTACCTGGCCCGGAGCGCGGGCCTCGTCCTGGCCCCGGGGAGCGTCCGGCCGTTCTTCGGCACCTGCACCGGCCGGAACGGCGAGCGCGCCGGGGACGGCCGCTACACCCTCGCCCAGCACGCCGACGGTCCCCTCCCGGCGGCCCGGCACCCGGCCGCCGTCCGCGCCCTGCGGGCCGTCCTGGAGCGGGACGGCTTCACCGTCACCGCCTACCGGGAGACCGTCGACGGCCGGCCGGACGCGCTGCTGTACGCCCGGCACCCGGCGGGCCGCTACTTCCTCGACCTCGGCACCGGCGGCGGCACCGACCGGTTCGTCCTCACCGTCCGCACCCGCTGCCTGCGACCGCCCGCCGACCCGTCCTGACCGGCATCGTCTCCCGAGCACCACGGTCCCGACGCGCGGACGACCACCGCGCCCCGTCCGCCGACGGGGCGCGGTGGCGCCGGGGGGGTGTGCGGCCTCAGAGGCCGGTGCCGTAGTAGCCGCCGACACCGCGGCGGTAGTCGCGGTCCATGGCGTGGGTCTCGTGGTGGTACTCCGGGGCGTTCTTGATCTCGTCCTTGCTGCGGTCGACCCAGACCGTCTTCTCGCCCTCGTCGATGAGCCGGATGACGCCCGCCGGGAGCAGCACGGTGCGGCCGAAGATCCACGGGCCGGTGTCGACCACGATGTGGCCGTCCTCGGCCTCGTAGGAGTGCTTGTCGACCTTGCCGATGTGCCCGTCGGTGGCCTCGACCCGGAAGCCGGTCAGGTCGACGCCCGGGTTGTAGCCCTCGGCGTTCTCGTAACCCCACATGCCGTCGCTCACAACTGCCTCCTTGTCACGGGGAGTTCGTCGGTCTGCGGTTCGGCTGCCCGGTTCCGGCCGGGGCATGCGCGGCTTTTCGGCGGATTCGGGCGGGAACGGTCAGCGGGACGGCGGCGGGGGCGGGGCGGCGGGTTCGAGGCGGGCGAGCCAGCCGGTGAGCAGGGTCTCCAACTGGGCGGCCTCGGCGGGGGTGAGGGCGGCGAGGAGGCGGTGCTCGTTGCGGATGTGGTCGGTGAAGGCGCGGTCGATCAGTTCGCGTCCGGCCCCGGTGAGGGCGACGACCCGGCCGCGGCGGTCCTCGGCGGCGGGGCGGCGGGTGACCAGCCCGGCCCGTTCCAGGCGGTCGATGCGCTTGGTGACGGCGCCGGTGGTGACCATGGTGTGGGCGGCGAGCTCACCGGGGGCGCGTTCGTAGGGGGCACCGGCCCGGCGGAGGGCGGCGAGCACGTCGAACTCGCCCTCGCCCAGGTCGTAGCGGGCGTAGACGGCGCACAGCTCGTGGGTGAGCAGGGTGGCGACCCGGTGCAGGCGGCCGATCACGCCCTGCGGGGCGACGTCCAGGTCGGGGCGTTCGCGCCGCCAGGCGGCCTGGATCCGGGCGACGTGGTCGGGCGGGCGCTCCGCGGACTCCCCCGCGGACGGCTCCGTGTGCTGCTCCATGGGGCCAGCATAGCGCCACTCTCTTCCACGGAAGCTATATTGTCTTCCATGGAAGCCATGTTCCGGTGGGGCGCGCTCACCGCCCTCGCCCCGGTGGCCTGGGGCGCCAACTACTACGTCACCCACCACTACCTCCCCGCCGACGCCCCGCTCTGGGGCGCCGCCCTGCGCGCCCTCCCCGCCGGACTGCTGCTGCTCGCCGCCGCCCGCCGCCTGCCCCGCGGGGACTGGTGGTGGCGGGCCGCGGTGCTCGGGGTGCTGAACACCTCCGCGTTCTTCGTCCTGGTCTACCTGGCCTCGCAGTGGCTCCCGGCAGGCACCGCCGCCATGGTGATGGCCCTCTCCCCGCTCGCCCTGACGCTCTGCGCCTGGCTGCTGGCCGGTGAACGCCCGCGGCCCGCCCAGCTCTCCGGCGGCGCGGTCGGCGTCGGCGGCGCGGCCCTGATGCTGGGCGGCGACGCGGGCCCGGTGGACGGGGCGAACGGCCTGCCGGGACTGCTCGCCTCGCTGGGGGCACTGCTCGCCTCCTCGGTCGGCTACGTGCTCGCCAAGCGCTGGGCCGCGCCCGCGGACGGCGGCGGCACGCCGGGCGTACTGGCTTCCACCGCCTGGCAGTTGACGCTCGGCGGGCTGCTCCTGCTGCCGGTCGCCGCCCTGTCCGAGGGGGCGCCCCCGGCGCTGGACGGCAGCGCGTCGGCCGCCTTCGGCTACACCTCGCTGGTCGCCACCGCGCTGGCCTTCCTGGTCTGGTTCACCGGCCTGCGCCGACTCCCCGCCGCCACCGTCGGCCTGATCGGCCTGCTCAACCCCGTCACCGGCGTCCTGCTCGGCACCGCCCTGGACGGCGAACCGCTGGGCCCCGCCCGACTCCTCGGCATGGCCCTGGTCGCCACGGGCCTCCTCCTCGGCCGCCCCCGCCCCACCCGCACACCACCCCGCCCGCGGACCGGGCACCCTGACGCCCCGTCCGCCCGCCGGACAGCAGCCGCCCAGCGGTCCGGGCCGCCGCCCGGGCCCTGAACGGGGCCCGGGCGGCGACCGGGGGCGGGCCCGGGCGGTGGGTTCAGGGGCGGGACGGGCCGGCGCCCGCGCCGGTGGCGGTGATGGCGGCGGCGATCGCGTCCCGGTCGGCGTCGGTGAGCTGCAGGGATCCGGCACCGATCCAGTCGGCGACCTGGTCGGGGCGGCGGGCGCCGACGATCGCGCCGGTGACGCCGGGCCAGGAGAGCGTCCAGGCGAGGGCGACGGCGGAGACCGTGGTGCCGTGCGCCGCGGCGATCGGGCGCAGTGCGTCGACCAGGGCGAGGTTGGCGGCCAGGCCGGTGGTGAACTCGGGGAAGCCCTTGCGCCAGTCGTCGTCCGGCAGGGCCGCGACCCGCTCGGCGCTGAACGCCCCGGTCAACAGGCCGGAGTGGAGCGGCTGGTAGACGATCGCGCCGGTGCCGTGGGCGTGCGCCCAGGCGAGTTCGGGCGCGGCCTCCCGGTGCAGCAGGCTGAACTGGGGCTGGATCGCGTCGACGTGCGCGACCGCCTCGGCGGCGGCCAGTTGCGCGGTGTCGTGGTTGGACAGCGCGATCGCCCGCACCTTGCCCTCGGCCTTCAGCTCGGCCAGCACCGCCCAGTACTCCTCCAGCGCGGTGGCGTGCCGGGCGGTGGCGACGGGGTCCTCGTCGGGGCCGAAGGTGAGCAGCGCGCCGTCGCCGGGCCAGTGCGCCTGGTAGAGGTCGATCCGCTCGACGCCCAGGCGGCGCAGCGAGTCCTCCAGTTCGGCCCGGATGCTGGCGGGCTTGAGCAGCTTGCGCGGGGCGCGGTCCGGGGCGGCCGGGTCCCACACCAGGCCGACCTTGGTGAAGACGTAGGGGCGCTCGGACTCGGGCAGGGCGGCGATCGCCTTGCCGACGACCTCCTCGGAGTGGCCGAGCCCGTACACCGGCGCGGTGTCGATCCAGTTCACCCCGGCCTCGACGACCCGGTGGACGGTCGCGATCGAGTCGGCGTCGTCCTGGGCGCCCCAGGCGAAGCTCCAGCCGGCCCCGCCCAGCGCCCAGGCGCCGAAGCCGATCCGGCTGATGTCGAGGTCCGTGCCGCCGAGGCGGGTGGTGGGAAGAGCGTTCATGGCTGCGGGTTCCTCACGTTCGGGTGTCCGGTGGTGCGTCACCCATCCTCACGGCCGCGCACACCCCCACCCAGGGCTCCGCTCGTCCCCGGTACCGCCCAACCTGGGTCTGCCAGAACCCCCATCGGACCCGCACCCCGCACGACGCGACGGGGGGCCCGGCCGCAGGGGGGGAACGACCGGGCCCTCGTCCGCCGCACCCGACGCCTGCCCGGCGCACGCTCCTTCATGCCTGCGACTTTTCCGGCGCCCCGCGGCCCCGTCCGTCCGGCCCCCGTCCACCCGTCCGTCCGGCCCGGCCCGTCGGGCCGGTTCACTAGGATCACGGGCATGAACCGACGAGCCGACCTCGGTGCCTTCCTGCGCTCCCGCCGCGCCCGGATCCGTCCGGAGGACGCGGGGTTGCGGGGTTTCGGCGAGCGGCGGCGGGTACCGGGCCTGCGCCGGGAGGAGTTGGCCCAGCTCGCCGGGGTGAGCGCCGACTACTACACCCGGTTCGAGCAGGGCCGGGCCGAGAACGTGTCCGACGCGATCGTCGACGCCGTCGCCCGGGCGCTGCGCCTGGACCGGGTGGAGACCGGTCACCTGCACCGGCTGGTGCGGGCCACCGACGGGCCGCTGCCGGCGCCCGTGCAGCAGGTGCGTCCGGGCCTGCGCCGGCTGATGGACTCGATGCCGCACACCCCGGCGTACGTGGTGGGCCGCCGGACCGACGTGCTGGCCTGGAACGCGCCGATGGCCGCCATGATGGTCGACTTCGCGGCGCTCCCGGCCGAGCGGCTCAACAAGGCGTGGCTGGTCTTCTGCCACGAGGAGCTGCGCAGCCGCTTCGTCGACTGGGAGGCGAAGGCCCGCGACATCGTCGCCTACCTGCGGCTCGACCTCGGCCGCCACCCCGGCGACCCCGCGTACCCGGCGCTGGTCGCGGAACTGTCCGAGCGCAGCGGCGAGTTCCGGCGGCTGTGGGAGCAGCAGGAGCTCCGGGAGAAGACCCACGGCACCTACCACCTGCGCCACCCCGCGGTCGGCGAGTTCACCGTCGCGTACGAGAGCCTGACCCTGCCCGGCGACCCCGACCAGACCCTGGTGACGTACACCGCCGAGGAGGGCTCCCCCTCGCAGGCCGCGCTGCACGTGCTGGCCGAACTCGCCGCGCCCTCGGAGCTGTCCGGCCGTTCCTTCACCCCGGCCGGGTCCCGTCCGGACGCCTCCTGACGGGCGACGGGCCGGTGCTCCGACGGGGCGTCAGTTCGCTTGCGTGACGGATGGATGACAGTTCCGTGGCAACGCCCGCGCGACCCCTACCCGTCGGTCACTCCGCGGACTAGCGTGCGCCCGAACTTCCGATACCCACTGTCAGGAAGAGGCCCAGGTGCCCGCTGCCCCCGTTCCGCGCCGATGGCGTTCGGCCGTCCTCGCCGTGCTCGCCTCCACCGCGCTGCTGCTCGGCGCCCTCACCGCCCAGCCCGCCGCCGGGGCCGCCGCCGGGCCCGCCCCCACCGCCGGGGACCCGTGCCTGGGGCAGTGCCAGGACATCCTGACGGCGGGCGAGAACGGGCACGCCACGCTGGCCGGGATCCTGCTGCACCAGAGCGTGGGCACCCGCCCGGCGCACTCGGCGGACCAGGTCGACGCGTACGACGCGCTGCTGCACGACTACAGCGGCCTGACGCCGGACCAGCTGTCGGCGTACTTCAACGACGCCTCGTTCGGGGTGCCCGCCGGGCAGGTGGAGAGCACCACCACGCCGCGCGCCGGGGTGACCATCACCCGGGACAAGGCGACCGGCACCCCGCACGTCAAGGGCGTGACCCGCTCGGACACCGAGTTCGGCGCCGGGTACGCGGCCGGGCAGGACCGGCTCTGGCTGATCGACGTGCTGCGGCACGTGGGCCGCGGCCAGTTGTCCTCGTTCGCGGGCGGCGCGCCGGGCAACCGGGCGCTGGAGCAGAGCCTGTGGGCGGTCGCCCCGTACACCGAGGCGGACCTGCAGCAGCAGATCGACCGGGTGAAGGCGTCCGGCCCGCGCGGCGCCCAGGCCTGGCAGGACGTGCAGGACTACGTGGCGGGCCTGAACGCCTTCGCGGCGGCCGACGTCGCGGCCGACACCTACCCGGGCGAGTACGTGCTGACCGGGCACGGGTCGACCGTCGAGCCGTTCACGCCCACCGACGTGGTGGCGATCTCCTCGGTGATCGGGGCGATCTTCGGCGGCGGCGGGGGCGGCGAGGTCGGCAACGCACTGGCCCGGCTCGCCCTGCGGCAGCAGTACGGCACCGAGGCGGGCGACCGGGCGTACGCGGCCTGGCGGGCCGAGGACGACCCGGAGGCGACGGCCACCGTGCACGACGGCACCGCCTTCCCGTACGCGGCCTCGCCCGCCGCCCCGGTGGGCACCGCGCTGCCGGACCCGGGGTCGGTCACCGAGCTGTCGCACGCCGCGAACGCCACCGGATCCGCCGGGACCACGGCCGCCCCGGCCGCCGAGGGCGTGCTGCCCGCCGACCTGATCACCGCGAAGAAGGGCATGTCGAACGCCCTGCTGGTCTCCGGCGCGCACACCGCCTCCGGGCACCCGGTCGCCGTGTTCGGCCCGCAGACCGGCTACTACGCGCCGCAGATCCTGATGGTGCAGGAGCTGGACGGCCCGGGCCTGCGCAGCCGGGGCGCGTCCTTCCCGGGTCTGAGCTTCTACGTGGAGATCGGCCGCGGCCTGGACTACTCCTGGAGCGCGACCTCCGCCAACCAGGACATCACCGACACCTTCGCGGTCGACCTGTGCGAGCCGGGCGGCGGCACCCCGTCCACCTCCTCCCCCGGCTACCTGCTGGACGGCACCTGCACCCCGTTCGAGCGCCTGACCAGGCACAACGCCTGGCAGCCGACCACCGCGGACTCCACCGCGGCGGGCGCCTACGACCTGGTGACGCTGCGTTCGGCCTACGGGCTGGTCACCCACACCGGGACGGTCGGCGGGCGGCCGGTGGCGTACACCGCGCTGCGCTCCACCTACCGGCACGAGGTGGACTCGGTGATCGGCTTCCAGCAGTTCAACGACCCGGCGGCAATCACCTCGGCGGCGGCGTTCCAGCGGGCCGCGCAGGACATCGGCTACACCTTCAACTGGTTCTACGCGGACGCCGACCACACCGCGTACTACAACTCCGGCGCCGAGCCGCTGCGCGCCCCCGGCACCGACCCGGACCTGCCGGTCCTGGCCCGCCCGGCCTACACCTGGCAGGGCTGGGACCGGGCCACCAACACCCCCGCGGTCGAACCGCCCGCCCGGCACGCGCAGTCCACCGACCAGGACTACTACGTCAGTTGGAACAACAAGCAGGCCCCGGGCTTCACCTCCGCCTGGGGCAACGGCGCCGTCCACCGGGCCGACCTGCTGGACACCCGGGTGAAGGCGCTGGTGCAGCGCGGCGGCGTCACCCGCACCGACCTGGTCAAGGCGATGGAGGACGCCGCCAACGTCGACCTGCGGGCCGAGCGGGTGCTGCCCGAACTGCTCGCGGTGCTGGACTCGGCGCCGGTCGCCGACCCGGCGGCGGCCGGCGCCGTCGCCGAGCTGAAGGCCTGGGCGGCGGGCGGCTCGCACCGGCGCGAGGCGAGCAGGGGCGCGGGCGCGTACACCGACGCGGAGGCGATCCGGGTGCTGGACGCCTGGTGGCCGCTGCTGGTCGAGGGCGAGTTCCGGCCCGGCCTGGGCGACGGCGCGTGGCGGGCGCTGACGGCCGTCGCGCCGATCAACGAGACGCCCTCCGGCGGGCAGTTGGGCACCACCTCCGGCGGCAGCGACATCGCGGCGGGCGAGGCGCACAAGGGCTCGGCGTTCCAGCACGGCTGGTGGTCGTACGTGGACAAGGACCTGCGCACGGTGCTCGGCCGCCCGGTCGCCGGGCCGCTGGAGAGGGCGTACTGCGGCGGCGGCGCGCTCGACGCCTGCCGGCAGGTGCTGCTGACCACCCTCGCCCGGGCGGTGGCGACCCCGGCGACCACCACGTACCCGGCCGACAAGTACTGCGCGGCGGGCGACCAGCTGTGCGCCGACTCGATCGTGCACCGGGCGATGGGCGGCATCACCGTCCCGCGGATCGCCTGGCAGAACCGGCCGACCTACCAGCAGGTGGTGGAGTTCCCGGCCCGCCGCACCGACGACCTGACCAACCTGGCCCGCGGTGCGACCGCCACCGCCTCCGACTACCAGGACGCGGTCGTGGTCGCCTACCCGCCCAGGCAGGCCGTCGACGGCAACCCCGGCACCCGCTGGGCGTCCAAGACGGTGGCCACCGCCTGGCTGGACGTCGACCTGGGCGGCGTCCGCAGGGTCGGCCGGGTCGTCCTCGACTGGTCCGACCAGTACGCCACCGCCTACCGCGTCGACGTCTCCACCGACGGCACCACCTGGCGCACCGTCTACTCCACCACCACCGACCGCGGCGGCCTGGAGAACCGCGCCTTCAGCCCGGTCGACGCCCGCCACGTGCGGGTGGTGATGCTGGCCCGCGGCACCGACAACCGCTACTCGCTCGACGAGGTAGGGATCTACGCCAAGTGACCCGGCCGTAGCAGGGCCCCTGCCACTGCCCGGCCTCAGTCCGGGTAGTGGCAGGCGGCGGTGTGGTCGACGCCCGGGGCCGCGGGGAGGGCGGGGGGCGTCTCGGTGGCGCAGCGGGTGCGCCGGTCGGGGGTGAGGGTGGGGTGGACGGGGCAGCGGGTGCGGAAGGGGCAGCCGAGGTGGCGTTCGGCCGGGGAGGGCGGGTCGCCGGCCAGCAGCAGGCGGGGGCGGGCGCGTTCGGCGGGCGGGTCGGGGAGCGGGACGGCGGCGAGCAGGGCGCGGGTGTAGGGGTGGCGGGGGCGGTCGAGGACGCGGGCGGCGGTGCCGCTCTCGACGGTGCGGCCGAGGTACATGACGGCGACCCGGTCGGCGAGGTGGCGCACCACCGCCAGGTCGTGGGAGACGAACAGGTAGGCGAGGCCGAGTTCGGCCTTGAGCTGCTGGAGCAGGTTGAGCACGCCCGCCTGGACGGAGACGTCGAGGGCGGAGACGGGTTCGTCCAGGACCAGCAGGTCGGGGCGGACGGCGAGGGCGCGGGCGATGGAGATGCGCTGGCGCTGGCCGCCGGAGAACTCGTGCGGGTAGCGGTCGGCGTGCGCGGGGTCGAGGCCGACCTGGCGCAGCAGTTCGGGGACGCGGCGGCGGGCCTCCGCCTTCGGGGTGCGCTGGGCGAGCAGGGGTTCGGCGAGCACGTCGCCGACCGGCATCCGCGGGTCGAGGGAGGCCGCCGGGTCCTGGAAGACGATCTGGACGCGGGAGCGCAGCCGCCGGACGGCGGCCCGGTCGAGGGTGGCGGTGTCCTGGCCGAGGAGTTCGATCCGGCCGCCCTGCGGGGCGGCCAGGCGCAGGATCTCGTACAGGGTGGTGGACTTGCCGGAGCCGGACTCGCCGACCAGGCCGAGCGTCTCGCCCTGCCGGACGTCGAGGTCGACGCCGTCGACGGCGTGCACCTCGCCCGCCCGGCGGCGCAGCAGGCCGCCGCGGTGGCGGGGGAAGCTGCGGGTCAGGCCGCGGACGGTGAGGACGCTGTCGCGGGCGGCCCGCGGGCGGGGGACGGCGGCGGGCAGGGCCGGGACGGGGTAGACCTCGGCGGGGGCGGGCCGGGTCGCGGCGAGGTGGTCGGCCCGGACGCAGGCGGCGCGGTGCTCACCCGGGCCGGAGCCGATGTCGGCGTCGGTGCCGGTGAGCGGGGGTTCGGCGGTGCGGCAGCGGTCCTCGACGAGCGGGCAGCGGTCGGCGAACGCGCAGCCGGGGCCGGCGGGTTCACCGGCGGCGGGCGGGCGGCCGGGGATCGGGACGAGCGGGCCGCCGCGGCCGTCGGGCCGGGGGACGGCGCCGATCAGGCCGAGGGTGTAGGGGTGGCGGGGTGCGGCGAACAGCTCGTCGACGGGGGCGGTCTCGACGATCCGCCCGGCGTACATGACGGCGACCCGGTCGGCGCTGCCCGCGATCACCCCGAGGTCGTGGCTGACCAGGACGAGGGCGGCGCCGCTCTCCCGGCGGGCGGTGCGCAGCACGTCGAGGACCTGGGCCTGGATGGTGACGTCGAGGGCGGTGGTGGGTTCGTCGGCGAGCAGCACGTCGGGCTCGTTGGCCACCGCCATGGCGATCATGGCGCGTTGGCGCATGCCGCCGGAGAACTCGTGCGGGAAGGCGTCCAGGGCGCGGGCCGGGTCGGGGATGCCGACCAGGTCGAGGAGGTCGGCGGCGCGCCTGCGGGCGGCGGCGCGGCCGACGTCCTGGTGGATCCGGACGGCTTCGGCGATCTGGTCGCCGATCCGGTGGACGGGGGTGAAGGCGGACAGCGGGTCCTGGAAGACCATCGCGATGCGGCGGCCGCGGACGGTGGCGAGCTGCCGGGCGGGCAGGCCGAGCAGTTCGCGGCCGTCCAGCCGGACGGAGCCGCCGGTGCGGGCGGTGGCGGGCAGCAGGCCGAGGACGGCGAGCGCGGTGACGGACTTGCCGGAGCCGGACTCGCCGACCAGGCCGAGGGTCTCGCCGCGGTGCAGGTCGAGGTCGACGCCGCGGACCGCCGGGTGGCCGTCGAAGTCGACGGTGAGGCCGCGGACGGTGAGCAGCGGGGCGGTCGGGGTGGGCGGCGGGGTGGTCACGGTGTGCTCCGGCGGGCGGGGGTGGTGGGACGGCGGCGGCTTCTGCGCCGGGGGCGGTGGCGTCCGGCGGCGGCCGTCGGGTCGAGGGCGTCGCGCAGGCCGTCGCCGACCAGGTTGACGGCGAGCACGAACAGCACCAGCAGTCCGGCGGCGAAGTAGAACAGCCAGGGGAAGACGGGCGCGTCGGCGGCTCCGGCGGCCAGCAGGGTGCCGAGCGAGACGTCGGGTGGACGGACGCCGAAGCCGAAGTAGGAGAGCGCGGCCTCGCTCATCACGGCGCCGCCGACGGTCACGGTGGCGTCGATGATCAGGAAGGAGGAGACGTTCGGCAGCACGTGCCGCCAGATGATCCGGAACGGTCCGACGCCCATGTAGCGGGCGGCGGCGACGAATTCGCGCTCGCGCAGCGAGCGGGTCATCGAGCGGACCACCCGGGCGGTGACCATCCAGTTGAAGACGGCGAGCAGCAGCACGAAGGCGATCCAGCCGCTGCCGCGCAGCCGGGGCGAGAGCACCGCGATCACCAGGAAGGCCGGGAAGATCAGCAGCAGGTCGACCAGGAAGGTCAGCACCCGGTCGGTCCAGCCGCCGAAGTAGCCGGCGCAGGCGCCGACCAGCGAGGCCAGCCCGGTGGAGAGGACGGCCACCAGCAGCCCGATCACCAGCGACTTCTGCAGCCCGCGGACGGTCTGCGCGAACACGTCCTGCCCGAGCCCGTTCGTCCCGAACCAGTGTTCCCCGGAAGGGGGTTGGCGCAGGTTGGCGTAGTCGGGCGCGGCGTAGTCCCAGGGCGTCAGGTACGGCCCGACGAAGGCCAGCAGGAACAGCAGCCCCAGCACCACCAGCCCCGCCAGCGCCCCGCGCGAGCCGGCCAGCCGCCCGGCGGCCAGCCGCAGCCGCCCGCGCGGTGCGACCGGTTCATCGGTCAGCTGCTGTGCTACGGCCGTGAGTTCGGCGCTCATGCGGTCACCGTCCCGGGGCGGAGCGCCGACTTCCGTGCGGAGGACGTGAACTGCGCGCTCATGCGGTGCGCACCCGGGGGTCGAGCGCGGCGTGCAGGGCGTCGGCGAGGAAGCCCGCGGCGAGGACCACCACGGCGGCGAAGAGGTTGACCGCGGCCACCGAGTTGACGTCCTGTTCGTTGACGGCCTGGATGAACCACTCGCCCATGCCGTGCCAGCCGAAGATGGTCTCGGTGAAGGCGGCGCCGGTGAACAGGCCGAGGAAGGCGTAGGCGAACATGGTGGTCATCGGGATGACCGCGGTGCGCAGGCCGTGCTTGAGCAGGGCGCGGCCGCGGGTGAGCCCCTTGGCCTCGGCGGTGCGCAGGTAGTCGGCGCCGAGCACGTCGAGCATGGTGGCGCGCTGGTAGCGGCTGTAGGTGGCGAGGCCGCCGAGGGCGAGCGAGAGGGTGGGCAGCAGCAGGTGCAGCGCCCAGTCGGCGAGGTGGGTGCCGATCCCGCCGGCCAGGTTGGGCGTCTCGTAGCCGGTGAACGGGATCACCTCGTGCCCGGCGGCGTTCTTGGCGGCGATGGCGCCGTTCTTGAGCAGTAGGGCGAGCAGGAAGACGGGGGTGGAGAGCAGCACGAAGGAGAGCACGGTCAGCGCCCGGTCGGAGAGCCGGTACTGCCGCACCGCGCTCCAGGCCCCGGCGGCGACGCCGAGCAGCATGCCGAGCAGGCTGCCGACCAGCAGCAGCCGCAGCGAGACCCAGATCCGGCGGCCGAACTCCTCGTTGACGGCGGTGCCGTGGATGGTGCGGCCGAGGTCGCCGTGCAGCAGTCCGTTCGCCCAGGTGCCGAAGCGTTCGACGACGGGGGTGCGGTCGTTGAGGTTGAGCGCGGTCAGTTGCCGGTCGACGGCGGCGGCGGAGGGGCGCGGCTGCTTGGCCTCGAAGTAGGCGCGGGGGCCGAGCGCGGTGCCGGTGAGGGCGTACGAGAGGAACACCGCTGCGGTCAGCAGGGCGGCGTAGTAGCCGAGCCGCCCCGCGAGGTATCGCGTCACGGCCTGCCTCCGGTGTGGTTCGCACACCTGGGGAACATGGTCATTTGCCTTCGCTAGTACGGGTTTTGACGCACTTTCGCGCAGCAGTTGTACGCCACGCCGAGCGGTCCGTCCAGGGCCCCTCCGACCGACCCGACCGTCCGGCCCGACGAACCCGCTGGTCACAGCTGATCAGACGGGTACGGACGGGGTGTTGCGGCGGTGTTGCGCCGCGTTTCGTTTCGATCAGTTCTGCGCACGACCCCCTGGTGGGCGGACTGACGGGCTGTTACGTTCGGCCCGCCGGCACCGACTTGGCTGCCCACCATCAAGCGTCGCCACACCCGACGGCTCCCGACTCTTCGAAATCCGAGGACTCCCCCGATGCACACACCGTCCGCGATCCGCCGCTCCGGCCGCACCGCCGCCGCGGCCCTCGCCGTCCTGCTCGCCGCGACCGCCTGCAGCTCGGCGGGGGGATCCGGCGACGTGGCCAAGACCGTGGCCCCCACCGTGGACGCCGAGGACAACAACCCGCAGCCGCCGGAGAACCTCAAGGACGGCGGCGAGCTGCGCCTCCCGCTCCAGCAGTGGATCACCCAGTGGAACCCGTACCAGGTCGACGGCAGGTACGGCGACGCGGTGGAGATCATGGGCTACACCGAGGCCAAGCTCTTCCGGGTCGACGCCAAGGGCGGCTACCACCCCGACCCCTCGTACCTGGTCTCCGCCGAGGTCACCTCCACCTCGCCGCAGGTGGTGACGTACAAGCTCAACCCGAAGGCGGTCTGGTCGGACGGCACCCCGATCGGCTACCGCGACTTCGCGGCGGTCTGGAAGACCTCCAACGGCAAGGACCCGGCGTACAACATCGCCGACCCCTCCGGCTACGAGCAGATCTCCGCCGTCGAGCAGGGCGCGGACCCGAGCGAGGTCAAGGTCACCTTCGCCGAGCCGTACGCCGACTGGCAGAACCTGTTCAACCCGCTGCTGCCCGCCGCCGGACTCTCCACCCCGCAGGACTTCAACGAGGGCTGGGTGGAGAGGACCCCGCTCTTCGGCGGCCCGTTCGTGGTCTCGAACGCCGACAAGACCGCGCAGACCATCACCCTGACGCCCAACCCGCGCTGGTGGGGCCCCAAGCCCAAGCTGGACCGGATCACCTACCGGGTGCTGGACGCCGCCGCGATCACCCAGGCGTTCCTGAACAACGAGATCGACCTGGCCTCGGCGGGCAGCGCCGCCTCGTACGGCCAGCTCAAGGACGCCCCCGACGCGGCGATCCGCACCGGCACCCCCTGGGACGAGGTGCACATCTCCTTCGGCGGCAACGGCCCGCTCGCCGACCGGAAGGTCCGCCAGGCGCTCGGCCGGGCGCTGGACCGCGCCTCACTGATCAAGATCGCCAACAAGGGCGTCCCGGTGGAGTTCAAGCCGCTGGACAACCACCTGTTCATGACCAACCAGAACGGCTACCGCAACAACTCCGGCGACTGGGCCGCCTACGACCCGGACACCGCGAAGAAGTGGCTGGACGAGGCCGGCTGGAAGGACGCGGGCGGCACCCGCAGCAAGGACGGGCAGCCGCTGGAGCTGCACTACGTGCTCAGCGACGGCTCCAACCAGGCGCAGACCGACCTGGCCACCGCCGCGCAGAACATGCTCCAGCAGGTCGGCGTCAAGCTGGTCGTCGACAAGGTGCCCAGCAAGGAGTACTTCACCAAGTACGTCAACCAGGGGAAGTTCGACCTGGCCAGCTGGCGCAACACCGACTCCTTCCCGCTCTCCCAGACGGTGGCGATCTACCGCGCCCCGCAGGGCGACAACGTGTTCGGCAACTACTCGAAGCTCAGCACCCCCGAGATCGACACCCTGCTGCGCAAGGCCGCCGCCACCCTCGACCCGGCGCAGGCCGCCGAGCTGTACAACCAGGCCGACGCGAAGATCTGGGAGCTCGGCCACACCCTGGAGCTCTACCAGCGCCCCAGCATCGTCGCCGTCCGCAAGGGCCTGGCCAACTACGGCGCGGGCAGCCTCGCCAGCACCGTGATCACCTCGGTCGGCTGGCAGAAGTGACCGCCCGGCCGGTGCCGCCCGCCCCGGGCGGCACCGGCCGGCACCGGGCGGCTCAGCGGTGCTTGAACTCCTCCAGGGCCTCGAACACCGTCCGCCGCATCGCCTCGCCGCCGACGTGCCCGGAGTCGTCGAAGACGTGCAGCCGGGCGTCCGGCCACGCCTTGGCCAGCTCCCAGGCGGTCTGCACCGGGGAGCCCATGTCGTACCGGCCGTGCACCAGCACGCCCGGGATGCCCGCCAACCTGTGGGCACCGCGCAGCAGTTGGTCCTCCGCCAGCCAGGCGCCGTGGCTGAAGAAGTGCGCGCAGATCCGGACGAAGGCGATCCGGTCGTCCGCCTCCCGGGCGCCGTACATGCCGGGGATCCCGTTCGGCTCGTCCGAGACCACCGCGTCCTCCCAGGCCAGCCAGGCGTCGGCGGCCGCCGCCCGCACCGCCCGGTCCGGGTGCTCCATCCGGCGCGCGTAGGCGGCCAGCAGGGCGTACACGTCGCCGTCCCAGACGTGTTCGGGGACGGCGGCCCGGAAGCGGTCCCAGGCCTCGGGCTTGAAGGCCGACACCCGGTGGTAGAGCCAGTCGGTCTCGGCCCGGCGGGTGGTGGTGACCGCCTGGAGGACGATCTCGCTGACCCGCTCCGGATGCTGCTGCGCGTACGCCAGGATCAGCGTGGAGCCCCAGGAGGCGCCGTCCAGCAGCCAGCGCTCGATGCCGAGGTGCTCGCGCAGCCGCTCCATGTCGTCGACCAGGTGCCGGGTGGTGTTCAGCGCCAGGTCCGCGGCCGGGTCACTGGCGTGCGGGGTGCTGCGCCCGCAGTTGCGCTGGTCGTAGCGGATGACCCGGTAGCGCGCCGGGTCCCACGCCCGGGTCGGCCGGTCCGGCGTGCCCGCGCCGGGGCCGCCGTGCACGTACAGGGCGGGCTTGCCGTCGGGGTTGCCGAGTTGCTCGTAGTAGACGCGGTTGCCGTCGCCGGTGTCCAGGAATCCGCGGTCGTAGGGGACGGTCGGCGGGTGGAGGAGGTCGTCCAGGGAGGTCGCAGGCATGACGGACGATCATAACCGCCTTGTCCTCCACGGCAACTGGTTGACCGTCAGCCGCCGAAGGGTCTCAGGCGGCGCCCGTGGGCACCTCCGCCGCCGCCCAGCGGAAGCCGTCCAGGTCGGTGAACGCCTCCGTCCCCGCGGCGTTGACCGTGAGCCGGTGCGAGCCGCCGCCCTCCGGGGCCACCCCCAGGTCCTTGGCCAGCGCCTTGCGGCGGTAGAGCGCGAGCTTGACCCGGCCCTCCCCCGGCGCGAACTCGGCGTACACCCGGCCGAAGCCCTTGGCCACGGTGAAGCCCCGCTCGACGTAGTAGCGCTTGGTCGCCGCGAAGTCCGCCACCCCGATCAGCAGCACGACCTCCGCGACGCGGCGGGTGGCCGGGCCGGTGCTCTTCTTCGCCGAGGTCGCCAGCTTCCAGATCGCCCCGTCCGGGGCCTGCACCACCGCGCCGTAGCCCCACAGCGACTTGGCGGCGGGCTTGAGCACCGTCGCACCGGCGGCCACCGCCGAGGCGGTGAAGCTGTCCACGTCGGCGGGCTCGGGCACGGTCAGGGCGAGCGTGAACCCGCGGAACCCCTCGCTGGGTTCGGTCGCGGCCCGCAGCCGCAGCAGGCCCTCGTCGAGGCCGAACGCGTCGGCGTAGAAACGTGCGGCGGCCTCGGGGTCGGCCGCGTCCAGGGTGATGCTGTCGATGTCTGCCATGCCCACCACGCTAGGTTCCGCCGCCCGCCCGGGGCTTCTCGATTCCTGACCGGTGCCCCGCCGGGTTCCTGCCGGTGCGCCCGGACCCCGGGCGCGCTCAGCGCCGGCGGGCCAGGACGCGGGCCCGGCAGGGTGCGCAGGCGTGGACGCCGCGGGGGCCGTAGCGGTCGATCGGGGCGCCGCAGCCCGCGCACGGGCCGACGTGGGCGACGTGGCAGTCGAGCGCGGCGGCGGCCCGCTGGCGCTGTTCGGGGGTGACGACCAGGCCGCGGCGGCTCTGGCGGGGGACGGTGAGCAGCCGTTCCGGGACGCCGTCGTGGGTGTGCAGGGCGACCGCGTCGGCGTGGCCGTCCCGCGACCGGGCCCGGTGGCGGGTGCGGGGGCGCGGGTCGTCGTAGGCGAAGTCCTCCTCGCCGTAGCGGCAGACCCGGTCCAGTTCCTCGCCGGGGTAGCTGACGCCCGCGTCCGGGGCGGGGGCGACGGGCGCGGCGTCGGCGGGCCCCGGAGGGGCGGGCCGGTCCTCCTCGGCGAAGGTCTCCCGCCAGCGGTCCCGGTCGGCGACCGGGACCCACATCCGGGCGACCGCGGAGGGGTCGGCCTGCAACGGCACCCGCATCGGGACGAGTTCCCCGGCCGCGCTCGCCCCGACCAGTTCGTCCACGTCGGTGGGCGGCCTGCTCGGCAGGCACAGCGCGGGCAGGTACCAGCCGGTGTGCAGCCGCCCGCACCACGAGCCGTTCAGCGGGCAGGCGCGGACGCTGCCGCGCAGGCACTTCCACTGCTGCAGGTGCCGCACGCCCGCGCGCACCGCCATCGGCGCGCGGGAGGCGATCCGCTGCCACGGCAGGTCGTCGACCCGGGCCCACGGCGCCCGGTCGACCGGCGCGGCCCGCTCGTCGCAGGTCACCCAGAGCGGCACGATGCCGTGCTCGGCGGCGGCCCGCGAACGGCGGCGCACCGTCTCGGCGGTGACCGGCGCGTACGGGCCGGTCCAGCCGATCCGCAGCCCGCCCGGCCCGGTGACCAGCACGTCGCCGCGGGCCCGGCCGCCGGTGCGGGCGCCGACCTCGTACCGGCAGCCGTGCCGGTCGGCGGCGCGGGCGATGCGCTCCTGCAGGGCCTTGCGCCGGTCGTCCTCCTCGGCGGTCGGCCGGTGGCGGGCGGGCAGGTGCGCGGCGACCCAGGTGGTGCGGGCACCGACGGTGCTCCGCCGGACGTGCATCCACGGGGAGCGCTCCCCGCCCTGTTCCTCCGCCCCGCAGCGGCCCTCGCGGTGGTGCTGGAGGCACTGCAGGAGGTGGCGGTCCCGCCGCTCGACCGGTGCGGTGATCTCGGCGAGCAGGCCGGGGCGGTCGGGGTGGCCCGGGTCGGGCCGGGTGAGGTTGATCTCGATGCCGTACACGGTGTGGAACGCGCCGTTCGCCATGGCACGAGATGAGGGCGCCTTTCCCCGCATCCGGCCGGGAATCGGGGAACGCCGTTCCCCGGTCAATTGAATTCCTCTCCCAAACCCCGGCAGTGCAGCGAGATCGCGCCGTTCTCGGACCGGTCCGGTTTCCGGGCGGACGCTTTCCGGGGCGGATTCAGTCGCGGTCGCCGACCGTGCGGCCCGCGGCGTGGAACAGGGCCGTCGGCAGCGCGCCGACGGCCAGCCCCAGCAGTGCGCCGCCGGGGTGCCGCACCGGGTGCGCGCCCAGCAGGCAGAGCCCGGCGAGTGCCAGCCCCGCCCAGCCGGCCAGCACGTTGACCCGCGGGGAGGACCCGAAGACGGTCGGGAACCGCTCCGCCGCGATGCCCTTGGTGAAGTGGGGGTACGCGTTCGCGGCCAGCAACCCGGCCAGGAACGCGAGCAGTACGGTCTGCCACATGTCGGTCTCCGCCCCTCCGCGGTGGAACCCGCCGGACCGTTCGGCCCGGCGGACGCTCAGCCCTAGAATCGGACTCGTGACTCCGATTCGACGATACGGACTGGCCACTCCGTTTTCAAGGGGCGGCCGATGACCGCCGACCGCCCCCTGCGCGCCGACGCGCAGCGCAACCGCGCGCGGGTCCTGGACGCGGCCGAACGGGTCTTCGCCGAACGGGGCACCGCCGCCTCGACCGAGGAGGTCGCCCGCGCGGCGGGCGTCGGGGTCGGCACCGTCTTCCGGCACTTCCCCACCAAGGAGGCGCTGCTGCGGGCCCTCGTCCTGGCGCGCCTCACCCGGATCGCCGCCGAGGCCCGCGCGTACGCCGCCGCACCGGACCCCGGGGCGGCCTTCTTCGACTTCTTCGCCGCCACCGTCCGCGGCTCGGCGAGCAAGCTCGAACTCCTGGACGCACTGGCCGAGTCGGGCGTCCACCCGGACGAGACCGCCGCCCCGGTCGCCGCAGAGCTGACCGAGGCCGTGGCCGCCCTGCTGCACCGGGCGCAGCGGGCCGCGGCGGTGCGCGCGGACGTCGGAGTCGACGACGTCGTCGCCCTGCTCGCCGGCGCCTCCCGGGCCCGCCGCCACACCCCCGACGAGCGCCCGCTGACCGTCATCCTCGACGGACTGCGCGCCCCGGGCGCCCCGGGCACCCCGTAGCGGCCGTCCTGCGGTCCCGCGGCGGGGAGGGGAGCGTCAAGCCTGTCCCAGCGCGGCGCGCAGCCGTCCGCGGGTGGCGGCGGCGGCCTCCCGGGTGACGGGGTCATCGCTGCCGAGGGCGTCGCCGAGCAGCAGGTCGGCGGCAGCGACCACCGCGGCGGGCAGCACCACCTCGCGCAGGCCGAGCAGTTGGGCGGCGGCCTGGTGCCCCAGTGACGCCTGCGGCGCCTGGTGCCCCTGCGGTGCCTGGTGTCCCTGCGGCACCTGGTGCCGCTGCGGTGCCTGGTGTCCGAGCGACGGCGGCCCGGCGGGTCGGCCGTGCGGGTCGGCCGGGTCGGGGACGCGCGGGGGCGCCGCTGCCGGGTGGCCGCCCTGCGGGCGGCGCGGTTCGTTGATCACGGGCATGTTCCGTCCAACGGGTCACGGCCCGCGACGGTTACGCGGGCGGGCTGGTCGGGTGGTCGGGCCGGGGGCGATCAGGGGTCGGCCGGGGGCCGGTCGGGGGCCGGCCCGGCGCTCAGGAGGCGTGCCGGTCCCGGACGACGGCGGGCGCGGGCCCGCCGAGGGCGGGGCGCTCGGGGCGCGGGGCGAGCGTGCGGACCGCGGCGGGCGGCCGGGCCGGGCCGGCGGTGTGCGCGGCCCGGATCCACCGGGCCAGGGCGTGGGCGAACTCCGGTCCGATCGCGGCGGCGTGCTGCAACTGGTCCAGGTCCCCGGGCCGGAGCGGCACCCCGGCTTCCGAGAGGGCGGCCAGCAGGGGTTGCAGCAGCGTCCACTGGAGGCGGACCACGGGCAGCGGGCTGGTATGCGCAGGCTCTGTCACGCCCGGTCCAACTCCCCGCCCCCACCGGGGTCACGGCCCGCCCGCCCGGTTCCACCGCAGGGTGCAACGGCGGCCCCGCGGGCGCGGCCGTCAGCCCAGGTGCAGGGTGGCCAGCCGGTGCAGCGCGAGCGCGCCCAGCAGGGCGGCCCCGGCGGCGAGCAGCACGGCCGCGAGCGGCTGCGGGCCGCCCGCCCCGGCCCACAGCGCCCCGGCGGCCGTCAGGACGGCGAGCAGGGCGACGGCCAGGACGAGCGGGCGCGGGCGGTGGGCGAGCCGGACGACCCGTCCGGGCGGGCGGCCGAGCCGCCGGTCCAGCCGGGGGTCGGTCCGGCACAGGTGGTGCTCGATCTCCGCGAGCAGGACGCGTTCCCGCGCGGTCAGTCGGGTGTCCATCGCGGTTCTCCTCTCGGTGCGGCGGACCGGGCCCACCGCGTGTACCCCTCCCTGCGGAAAGCTTTCGCCGCCGGGCGGCCGGGTGCCTTCTCGCAGCGCTGGCGCAGCGTTTCGGGGCGGCACGGCGCCCCTCCCGCCCCCATCCGCCCCGGGCGCGGCTCCGAATGCCGGTCGTCGTGCCGTGAACGAGGAGGTCCGGGTGATCGAGGTGGTGCGGGAGATGCGGACGGTGCGCCCGGCGGGCGAGGTGCTGGCCTACCTGGCGGACTTCGCGCACGCCGCCGAGTGGGACCCGGGCACCGCGGAGTGCGTCCCGCTGGGGGCGGGCCCGCCGGTGCCGGGGGCGCGCTGGCGGAACGTGTCGGTGTTCCGGGGGCGGCGCACCGAGCTGGTGTACGAGCTGGCGGCCCGGGAGTCGGACCGGCTGGTGTTCGTCGGGCGCAACCGGACGGTCACGGCCACCGACGAGATCCTGGTGGACCCGTCCCCGGACGGGTCCGGGGCGGTGGTCCGCTACCGGGCCCGGCTGCGCTTCCACGGGGTGGCGCGGCTGGCGGAGCCGTTCCTGCGCCGGGAGTTCGGGCGGTTGGCCGACGCGGTGGAGCAGCGGCTGCCCGCGGTGCTGGACCGGTCCTGACCGGCGGACCGGTCCCCCGTTCGGAGCAATCCGGGCGGACGGCGGCTCCGAATGGCCGGTACGAGGGTCGCCGAGGGCGGCCCGGGAGCAGCGGGGAGGACCCACGTGACGACACTCGGCACCGTTTCCAGCGGAGGCTCCGTCCCACCTCCGCCGCGCCGCCGCCCCTCGGGCGTGCGGCGGGTGGCCGTGGTGGGGGCCGGGGTGTCCGGGCTGAGCGCGGCGTACGCGCTGGCGCGGGCCGGGGTGACGGTGGAGCTGTTCGAGGCGGAGGGGCGGCTGGGCGGGCACGCGCACACCCAGCGGACCACGGCGGCGGACGGCCGGGAGCTGGCGCTGGACACCGGCTTCCTGGTGCACAACGCCCGGACGTACCCGGAACTGGTCGGCCTGTTCGGCGAGTTGGGGGTGCGCACCCAGGAGAGCGACATGAGCATGTCGGTGCGCTGCGAGGGCTGCGGGCTGGAGTACGCGGGGGCGCGCGGCCCGGCGGGGCTGCTGGCGACGCCGGGCTCGCTGCTGCGCCGCCGGTACCTGCGGATGCTCGGCGAGGTGCCGCGCTTCCACCGGCTGGCACGCGCCCTGGTGGCCGATCCGGGGCTGGGCGACCCGAGCCTGCGCGACTTCCTGGAGCAGTCCGGCTTCTCGCCGTACTTCGTGGGGCACTTCATGACGCCGGTGGTGTCCGCGGTCTGGTCCTGCGCGCCGGACCTCGCGGGGGACTACCCGGCCCGCTACCTGTTCACGTTCCTGGCCAACCACGGTCTGCTGAGCGTCAGCGGCTCGCCGACCTGGCGCACCGTGGTCGGCGGCTCGGCCGCGTACGTGGCGCGGATCGCCGAGCACGTCACCGCCCGGTCCGGCACGGTGCACCACGCGGCGCCGGTGCGCGCGGTGCGCCGCCACCCGGACGGCGTCACGGTCACCACCGAGGACGGGCGCTCGACCGGGGCGGACGCCGTGGTGGTGGCCACCCACGCCGACCAGGCGCTGCGGCTGCTGGCCGACCCGACCCGGGCCGAGCGGGAGGTGCTGGGCGCGTTCGAGTACTCGCGCAACCCGACGGTGCTGCACCGGGACGCCTCGCTGCTGCCCCGGGCGGCCTGGGCCCGCGCCTCCTGGAACTACCGGATGCCGAGCTGCGACGCCCCCTCCGACCGGGTCCGGGTCAGCTACCACCTGAACCGGCTGCTGCGGCTGGGCGGGGCGGAGGACTACCTGGTGACGCTGAACGAGGACGAGCACTCCCCCGTCCCCGAGGAGCTGGTGGTCTCGCGCACCGTCTACGAGCACCCGGTGTACACCGCCCGCACGGTCGCCGCGCAGCGGCGGCTGCCCGAACTGGCCACCGGCCGCACCGCGTTCGCGGGCGCCCACCACGGCTGGGGGTTCCACGAGGACGGCTGCCGCTCCGGCCTGGCCGCCGCCGACCGGCTGCTCGCGGCGGTCGCCCCGTGAGCCTGAACGACCCCGCCCTCGCGCCCCGGGCGGCACTGCCCGGCCCGTGGGGCGCGCTGCTGTACGAGGCCCGCACCACGCACGTCCGCGCCGAGCCCCGCCGGGTGTTCCGCCACCGCTTCCCGCTCTGGCTGGTCGACCTCGACGCGCTGCCGCAACTGCCGTGGCCGCTGCGCCCGTTGGCCCGCTTCCTGCCCCGCGACCACGCCCTGCACCCCGGCTCCCCCACCCTCCGCGGCGACCTGGAGCGCGACCTCGCCGCGCACGGCCTGCAGCTGGACGGCGGCCGGGTGCTGATGCTCGCCCAGGCCCGCTCGCTCGGGCACGTGTTCAACCCGCTCACGGTGTACTGGTGCCGGGACGCGGCGGGCGCGCCGCTGTGCACCGTCGCCGAGGTCCACAACACCTACGGCGAGCGGCACCGCTACCTGCTGCGCCCGGACGCCGCCGGGCTGGCCGGGGTCGCGAAGGACTTCTACGTCTCGCCGTTCCTGCCGCCCGACGGCCGCTACCACCTGCTGCTGCCCGAGCCCGCCCCGGACGGCGCCCGCCTGCACCTGTCGGTCCGCCTGGAGCTGCCCGGCGGCCCGGCCCTGACCGCCACCGTCTCCGGCACCGGCCGCCCCGCGGGCCCGGCCGCCCTGCTGCGGACCACCCTCCGGTACCCGCTGGCGACCTTCGCCGTCAGCCTGCGGATCCGCGTCCAGGGCGTGCGGCTGTGGCTGCGCGGCCTGCCCGTCCACCCCCGCCCGTCCGCCGAACGGGCGGCCCGCCCGTGACCACCGAACCGCTCCGGAGAGGCCCCGCCCCGATGACCACCGCCCCCACCACCGCCACCCCGTTCCCCTCGCCCACCGTCGACCCGCTGCGCTGGCCGGACGTCGCCCGGGTGCCGCACGCCCCCGTGCGGGCCGCGGCGGCCGGGTGGCTGCTGCGCCGGGCGGCGGCCCGCCGCGGGCTGCGGGTCGAACTGCCGGGCGGGCGGCTGCTGCGGCCCGCACCGCCCGGGGCGCCGGTGCTGCGGCTGCACCGGCCGGAGGCGTTCGCGCACCGGCTCGGCGCGGGCGGCCTGATCGGCTTCGGCGAGTCCTACCAGGCGGGCGACTGGGACAGCCCGGACCTGGTCCGCCTGCTGACCGCGCTGGCCGCCGCCCCGGAGACCCTGGTGCCGCCCGGCACGGCGGCGCTGCGGCGGCTGTACCTGCGGCGGACCCCGGCCGAGGAGCTGTCCACCACGGCCAACGCCCGGCAGAACGTCCACCGGCACTACGACCTGTCGAACGAGCTGTTCGCGCTGTTCCTGGACCCGACCATGTCGTACTCCTCGGCGGTGTTCTCCGACCCCTCGCCCGCCACCCGCTGGAGCGACCTGGTGCCCGCCCAGCACCGCAAGATCGACCGGCTGCTGGACCTGGCCCGGGTCGGCCCCGGCACCCGGCTGCTGGAGATCGGCACCGGCTGGGGCGAACTCGCCCTGCGCGCCGCGGCCCGCGGCGCCGAGGTGGTCAGCGTGACGCTCTCCGCCGAGCAGCTCGCGCTGGCCCGGCGACGGATCGCCGACGCCGGGCAGTCCGCCCGGGTCGACGTCCGGCTGTGCGACTACCGGGACGTGCGGGGCGAGTTCGACGCGATCGTCAGCGTGGAGATGATCGAGGCCGTCGGACGCCCGTTCTGGCCCGCCTACTTCACCGCCCTGGACGGGCTGCTCGCCCCCGGCGGCCGGGTCGCCCTGCAGGCCATCACCATGCCGCACGCCCGGATGCTGGCCAGCAGCGGCACGTACACCTGGATCCTCAAGTACGTGTTCCCCGGCGGGCAGATCCCCTCGCTGCGGGCGGTCGCCGACACCGCCGCCGCGCACACCCGGCTGCGGGTGGTCGGCGCGGACGCGTACGGGCCGCACTACGCGCAGACCCTGCGGCTGTGGCGGGAGCGCTTCACGGAGCGCGCCGAGGAGGTCGCGGCGCTGGGCTTCGACGCGGTGTTCCGCCGGATGTGGGAGCTGTACCTGGCGTACTCGGAGGCCGGGTTCCGCTCCGGTTACCTGAACGTCCACCAGGTGCTGCTGACCCGGGACGGCCTGCGGTGAACGCCGCCGCGTTCGCCACCGGTGCGGCCGCCTCCGCCGCCGCGGTGCTGGCCGTCATGCTGGCCGCCTTCGCGGTCGGGGTGCGCACCGGCCGCCACCGCGGCGTGGACGTCGCCTGGGGCCTGGCCTTCACCGCCGCCGCACTGACCGGCTGCGCGCTGTCCGCCGGGTACGGCGACGGGGGCCGCCGGGCGCTGGCCACCGCCCTGGTGACGGTCTGGGGCCTGCGCCTGGCCGCCCACCTGTGGTGGCGGGCCCGCGGCCTGCCCGAGGACCCGCGCTACGCCCGGATGCTCGCCAGGGCCCCCGCCGGGGCGCCCCGCACCCGGTACGCGCTGCGGATCGTCTACCTGCTGCAGGCCGCCCTGGTCTGGTTCGTCGCCCTCCCGGTGCTGGCCGCCCAGTACCTGCCCGAGCCGCCCGGCCCGACCGCCTGGGCGGGCACCGCGCTCTGGGCGGTCGGCCTGTTCTTCGAGGCCGTCGGCGACGCCCAGCTCGCCCGCTTCAAGGCCGACCCGGCCCACCGCGGCCGGGTCATGGACCGCGGCCTGTGGCGGTACACCCGCCATCCCAACTACTTCGGTGACGCCTGCGTCTGGTGGGGCCTGTTCCTGCTGGCCGCCGACCACCCGGTCGGCTGGGCGTTCGTCGGCAGCCCGCTGCTGATGACCTGGCTGCTCGCCTTCGGCAGCGGCAAGCCGATGCTGGAACGCCACCTCGCCACCACCGACCGCCCCGGCTGGGCGGAGTACACCGCCCGCACCAGCCCGTTCCTCCCCCTCCCGCCCCGCCGCCCCCACGGCCGCTGAACGCCCGCCGCCCCGCCCCCGCACCGGTGGTCCGCCCTGCGGCGGTCGCCGGGTCGGTGCGGGCCGGTCCTACCAGCACCCGGGCGGAGGCCTGCAGCGCCACCGGCTGCACGGGGCGGGGCCGGGGCCGGTCGTCGGTCTGCGACCGCCACCGGCCCGCTCCCCCTCCTCAGCTGAACGGCAGCAGCAGCACCGGCGCCCCGCTCGGGTGCGCGGAGCCGCCCGCCGGTTCCAGGGTGACGCCGACGCCCGCCGCGCCGTCGAGGGCGCCGGTGAGCAGCAGGGTGCCGCTGCCGGTGGGGAGCAGGCCCGCGGGGCGCATGGTGCCCGCGTCGTCGTACCAGAGCTGGTAGGTGCGGCCGGGGCCCGGGGCGGGGAGGCCGGTGGCGAGGAAACCGGCCTGGTCGCGGGCGGCCGACCAGACGACGGTGCCGGTGCCGCCCCCGGCGGTGGCGGCGGTCGCGGTGCGGGCGTCGGGTGCGGTGAGCAGGGCGGCGACGGTCTGCTGCTGGCGGGCGAGGGCGGCGGCCCGGTCGCGGGCCCGCTCGGCCTCCCGGTGCTGCTGGACGGCGACCGCGCCCGCGCCGAGGGCCAGTGCGAGGCAGGCGGCGAGGGCGAACCGCGGTGCGCGGCGGGCCGGTCGGGCGCGGGGCCGGGCCGTCCGGGCGAGCTGCGGGGCCTCCTGGCGGACGCCGGGCAGCGCGGCCAGCACCCGGGCCTTCAGCTCCGGCGGCGGGGTGACCGTCTCGGCCGCCCCGAGCCGGGCCAGGGTGGCGGCGAACTCGGCGGTCTCCTGGGCGCAGGACGGGCAGTGGCCGAGGTGGCGTTCGAAGGCATCGCGTTCCTCCGGGTCGAGGGCGTGCGCGGCGTACGCGCCGGTCAGGGTGTGCGGGTCGAGGGCGTTCACGCGGCCACCCCCAGGCAGTCGCGCATCCGGATCAGGGCGTCGCGCATCCGGGTCTTGACGGTGCCGAGCGGCGCGCCGAGCACCTGGGCGACCTCGGGGTAGCTGTAGCCGCGGTAGTACGCGAGCGTCAGCGACTCGCGCTGGAGCTCCGTCAGCGTCCGCAGGCAGCGCCGCACCTGTTCCCGCTCCAACCGGCCCTCGACCTGTTCGACGACCTCGTCGAAGGCCGGGGCCTGCGAGGCGGCCGCGGCCCGCCGGTCGCGGTCGGCGGCGGCCTGCGCGGAGCGGACCCGGTCGACGGCCCGCCGGTGCGCGATGGTCAGCACCCAGGGCAGCACCTCGCCGCGCTCGGCCCGGTAGCGGGCCGCGGTGCGCCACACCTCCAGCAGCACCTCCTGGGCGACCTCCTCGGACTGCGCGGCGTCCCGCACCACCCGCCGCACCAGCCCGAGCACCGGCCCGGCGACGGCGTCGTACAGCGCGGCGAACGCCTCCTGGTCGCCGCGCACCACCCGTGACAGCAGCTCCCCCAGGTCGGGCCCCGGCCTGCGCGGCGGGGCCAGCGACACCACGCGGCTCATCCCGCCGCCCCGCAACGGACGTTCCTGCACTGCACCACCGGCACCGGGGCCTCCCCTGGCGACGGCCGGAACCCCGGCCGCGGCGAATCGACGACACTTCTCCACCGCTGTTCGTCACGGCCGCCCGCCCGGATTGCCCCGCCGGGGGCGCGCCTCGGCGCACCTCCTACGGCTGCGGGGCCCGGTGGTTCGTCAGGAGGCTTCCAGGACGCGGGTGATCAGGCCGTCCACGTCCAGGTGGTCGCCCTCGCGGCCGGCCGGGACGAGGGAGTAGCACTCGACCAGGAAGCCGGTGACGATCTCGGCCGGGATGCTGACCACCGCTTCCCCGGTGCCGCCGTGCAGGGTGACCAGCACCTCGCCGACGGCGCCGGGGCGGACGGTGACGTCACCGTGTCCGGCGGGGGCGAGGCGTCCCTCGTTGAGCAGGTCGCGGCCGAACACCCACTCCACGGCGTCGATCCGGCCCACCGGCGGGAAGGCCAGCCGGACGGCGTACGGCAGCGAGGTGTCGAAGTGCAGCCCGGCCTCCACCGCCAGGTCGGGGTGCGGGCTGTGCGGGAGCGTGACGGTGGTGGACCAGCAGGTGGCGACGGCCATGCGGGCGGCTTCCTTCCAGACGGCGGCGGCGGTGCCGAAAGGTGACGGCAGGACCCCGACTACCCGCCCGGCCCGGAGATCCGCACATCGACGCAGAACCTTCACCGATGCCCTGCGCTCACCACACGAACGGCCCAGTCCGCTGACGGTGGGACGTGCTTGCTGGAGCGGGGTCCGTCGATCACGGCGGCACAGAGGACCGAAGGGGGCACGGACCGGGGGCGGGAGTTCCTGGAACCGTGGAGCGCGCCCGCCGGGCGGCGCTCGCGGGCGGACCCGGCCTCGCGCCGGACCTGCTCGGGCAGACCGGGCTGCCGGTCGGGTACGAGCCCTTCCCGGAGGATCCCGTCCCCACCACGGCCGCCCACGGCCGGAGTTCGCACCGGAGGCCGCCGCCCCGCCGTGAACCCCGCCGGAGGCACCACGCGTGCCGCCGGACCCCACGGGCGACTTCGCAGCTGAAAGCGCGTAAGTTCGCTGCTGGGCGGCGTCCAGCACCGGGCGCCGCCGTTGGCCGAGCGAGGACGGGTACGGAGATGGCTCAGGTTGTCCGGGGTGTGATCGCACGTGCGAAGGGGGCGCCGGTGGAGGTGGTGCCCGTCGTGGTGCCGGATCCGGGGCCGGGTGAGGCGGTGGTGCGGGTGCAGGCGTGCGGGGTGTGCCACACGGACCTGCACTACCGGGAGGGCGGGATCAACGACGAGTTCCCGTTCCTGCTGGGGCACGAGGCGGCGGGCGTGGTGGAGTCGGTCGGCGCGGGCGTGGCGGACCTCTCCCCGGGTGACTTCGTGATCCTCAACTGGCGTGCGGTGTGCGGTAGTTGTCGGGCCTGCAAGCGCGGTCGGCCGTGGTACTGCTTCGCCACCCACAACGCGGAGCAGAAGATGACGCTGGAGGACGGCACCGAGCTGTCCCCGGCGCTGGGCATCGGTGCCTTCGCGGAGAAGACGCTGGTCGCCGCGGGCCAGTGCACCAAGGTCGACCCGGCGGCGTCCCCGGCCGCGGCGGGTCTGCTGGGCTGCGGGGTGATGGCCGGTCTGGGCGCGGCGATCAACACCGGCCAGGTGGGCCGGGGCGACAGCGTCGCGGTGATCGGCTGCGGCGGCGTGGGCAACGCGGCGGTGGTGGGCTCCCGGCTGGCCGGGGCGGGCACGATCATCGCGGTGGACGTGGACGACCGCAAGCTCGCCACCGCGCAGCGCCTGGGCGCCACCCACACCGTCAACTCCCGCGCGGTGGACGCGGTGGAGACGATCCGCAGCCTGACCGGCGGCCACGGCGCCGACGTGGTGATCGACGCGGTCGGCCGCCCGGAGACGTACCGGCAGGCGTTCTACGCCCGCGACCTGGCGGGCACCGTGGTCCTGGTGGGCGTGCCGACGCCGGAGATGCGGCTGGAGCTGCCGCTGCTGGACGTGTTCGGTCGGGGCGGCGCGCTCAAGTCGTCCTGGTACGGGGACTGCCTGCCGGAGCGGGACTTCCCGATGCTGATCGACCTGTACCTGCAGGGCCGCCTGGACCTGGACGCGTTCGTCAGCGAGACCGTCCCGCTGGACGGCGTGGAGGAGGCGTTCGCCCGGATGCAGCGCGGCGAGGTGCTGCGCTCGGTGGTGGTGTTCTGATGGCGGCCCGGATCGAACAGCTGGTCACCTCGGGCGAGTTCAGCCTGGACGGCGGCACCTGGCAGGTCGACAACAACGTGTGGATCGTCGGCGACGACACCGAGGCGGTGGTGATCGACGCGGCGCACGACGCGGCGGCGATCCACGCGGCGCTGGGCGGCCGGCGGCTGCTCGCGGTGGTCTCCACCCACGCCCACAACGACCACGTGGACGCGGCGCCCGCACTGTCGGCGCTGAACGGCGGCGCGCCGGTGCTGCTGCACCCCGCGGACCAGGTGCTGTGGCGGCAGACCCACCCGGACCGCGAACCGGACGCCGCACTGGCCGACGGCCAGGAGCTCCCCGTCGCGGGCACGGTGCTGTCCGTCCTGCACACCCCGGGCCACAGCCCGGGCGCGGTCAGCCTGTACGCCCCGGAGCTGGGCACCGTCTTCACCGGCGACACCCTGTTCGCGGGCGGCCCGGGCGCCACCGGCCGGTCGTTCTCGGACTTCCCCACCATCGTCGCCTCGATCCGCGAGCGCCTGCTGACGCTGCCCCCGGAGACGGTGGTCCGCACCGGCCACGGCGACTCCACCACCATCGGCGCGGAGGCCCCGCACCTGGAGGAGTGGATCGCCCGCGGCCACTAGGTCCTCTCGTCCGGGCGCCGGTCGCCGAAGCGGATCCCGGCCAGCCGTTCGCGGGAGGCCGCGTCGGCGAGCAGCACCGAGCGGGCGCCGGGGAAGGCCGTCCGTCCGCGGCGTTCCAGGGCGGCCAGCAGCCGGGCGGTGCGGCGGACGTGCAGCCGGAAGGTGCGGGGGGCGGCGGTGCGGGCGCGGGCGTGCTGGCCGGCCAGCGCCTCGGCGGGGCGGACGGCGAGCAGCACCACGTGCAGTTCGCGTCCGCTGCGCCGGGCCCAGTGCGCCAGGGCGCGGCGCATCCACCAGCGGCTGCCGCAGTCGTGCACCAGCAGCGGCCCGGCGCGGCGGAAGGCGGCGCGGGTGCGCAGGAAGTGCAGGACGCGCACGGCGGGGCGGTAGAGGGGGTACGGGAGGGCGGCGGGCATCCGGGCCTGGCAGGCGAGGCGGGTGGTGCGCGGGTCGATCAGGGCGGCGGGGGCGTCCCAGCGGCGCAGCAGGGTGGACTTGCCGCTGCCGGGGACGCCGCCGACCAGCACGGCGGCGTCCGGCCCGTAGCGGAGCACCAGCGGTCCGCCGGGGCGGCCGCGCAGGTCGGCGACCTCGCGCGGGGCGTACCCGGTGACCTGCACGTGTTCTCCCCCGTCGTCGCGGCCCTGGCGTCCGGGCAGCCTACCGGGGGGCTCCCTCCTCCAGCCTGATCGCCCCTCCCGGGCAGGCGGCGACGGCGTCGGCGACCTCGCGGGCGAGCGCGGCGGGCGGGCGGGGGTCGAGCAGGAGGACGGTGCCGTCCTCCTCGCGCTGGTCGAACACCTCGGGGGCGGCGAGGACGCACTGCCCGGCGCCGCAGCACCGGTCGGGGTCGACGTGGACGATCACGGGGGTTCCTCTCGGGGCGGGGGCGTTCACCAGGTGACGGGCAGGGTCTCGACGCCGTAGACGGTCATCTCGTGGCGGAAGCGGATCTCCTCGAAGGGGACGGCCAGGCGCAGTCCGGGCAGGCGGCGCAGCAGGGTGTCGAGGGCGATCTCCAGTTCCAGCCGGGCGAGCGGCTGGCCGAGGCACTGGTGGACGCCGAAGCCGAAGGCGAGGTGCTGGCGGGTGTCGCGGGTGAGGTCGAGGGCGTCGCCGTCGGGGTAGCGGCGTCCGTCGCGGTTGGCGGTGTTGATCTGGCAGACGACGCCCTCGCCGGCCCGGATCAGGACGCCGCCGATCTCGACGTCCTCGGTGGCGACCCGGGTGACGCCGGTCTGCACGATGCTGAGCCAGCGCAGCAATTCCTCGACGGCGGCGGGGGTGGCTTCGGGGTGGGCGCGCAGGTGGGCGAGCTGGTCGGGGTGCCGGAGCAGGGCGAGGACGGAGAGCGCGGTCATGTTGGCGGTGGTCTCGTGCCCGGCGATGAGCAGCAGGCGGCCCATGGCGCCGATGTCCTCGGTGGAGAGCTCGCCGCGGGCGACCAGGCGGCTGAGGATCGCGTCGTCGGGTTCGGTGCGCTTGCGGTCGGTGAGCGCGTCGAGGTAGGCGGTGAGTTCGTCCTGCGCGGCGACGACCTCCTCGATCGGGCTGTCGCGGCGCAGCAGGGTGCGGCTGCAGCGCTGGAAGAACTCGTGGTCCTGGTAGGGGACGCCGAGCAGCAGGCAGATGACCAGGGAGGGCAGCGGGAGGGCGAACTCGGCGACCAGGTCGGCGCCGGTGCGGTCGGCGGTCATGGCGTCGAGGAGCCGGTCGGCGGCCTGCTGGACGGCGGGGCGCAGGGCGGCGGTGCGGCGGATGGTGAAGTCGCCGGTGAGCATCCGGCGCAGGCGGTGGTGCTCGGGGTCGTCCATCCGGATGAAGGAGGTCTTCCCGGCGCCGAGGTGGCGGGCGGCGGCGCTGAGGAAGGGGAAGCCGGGGCGGGTGGCGTCGGCGCTGAAGCGGGGGTCGGCGAGCAGGGCGCGGGCTTCCTGGTGGCGGGTGACCAGCCAGCAGGGGGTGCCGTCCCAGAGGGTGACCCGGGTGACGGGGGTGTCCTCGCGGGCCTGCTGGTAGGCGGGCGGGGGCGCGAACGGGCAGGTGCCGCGGGGGGCGGGGTGGGTGGCGGGGGCGGGGTGGGCGGCGGGGGCGGCAGTGGCCATGCGGGGTTCCCTTCCCGGCGATCGAGTGCCTCGGAATTGAGTGCCTCGGGCAACTAACTCACCGTCACGCTAACTCGCGTTCCGTGTCCAGGAGAAGGATGCCCGGCCGCCGGGCCGCATTCTGTCCGGATTCCGGTCCCCCGGGCGGCCCGCTGCACCGCCCGGCGCACCGCCCGCCATCAGGCGTGGCCATGCCACCGGCCGCCCGTTCCCGGGCGACCGGCACGGTCGAGAACGGGCCACCGGCCGCGGTCAGTCCTCGGGGCGGCCCTCCTCGTCCGGCCGGAACCGGCGGGCCCGCCCCGGGTCGGCGGTGGTGGCGTCGCCCTCCTCCTCGTCGAAGGGACCGACCGGGCGGCCCTCCTCCCGTCCGCCCGGCTCCGCCCCGGGCTGCTCGACCTCGTGCTCCTCCCCCGCGTCCGGCTCCTCCCCGGTGCCGCGCTCGGCGTCGTCCCGGAAGCGCCAGCCCTCGCTGCGCCGGTCGTGGCGGACGGTCGGCGGACGGCCCTCCGACCGGTAGTCGTCGCCCGCGTAGTCGGGGTCGGGCCGGTGCGGCACGCCGCCCGCGCCGCCCTGCGGCACCTCGTCCATCGCGTCCATCTCCTCGCTCCTCTCCTCGCGGCCCTCCGCCCCCCGGCCCTCCGTCCCTCCCCCGGGCCCTCCGGCCCCGCGCGTGCCCGGGGTGCGGCGGCTCACACCGGACGGGGGCGGCTTTACCCCGGCTTTGCCCGTCCCCTAGACTCGCCGGAGCGAAGGGGAGTAGTCCCGAAACACCACCGGTCGACACACTGGACGGTCACCCGTCCCGGCCCGTGGGTCGCAGCAGGCCGCTGCCGCGACGGACGAGACCTTCGGCCCGTGCATGGCCCTGCCGCACCCTCGTGCGGCAGGTCTCGTCGCGCCGGGCCGAGAGGTTCGCCCGTCGCCCGCCCGGTGCCGTTCGAGCCCTGCGGCCCGGCCCCTGCAGAAAGCGCTCCGATGTCCTTCGACCCCCTGGCGATGCTCACCGCCTTCGGGCTGATCTTCCTCGCCGAACTCCCCGACAAGACCATGTTCGCCTCGCTGGCGATGGGCACCCGCATGCGCCCGCTGTACGTGTGGTTCGGCACCTCCGCGGCGTTCCTCGTGCACGTCGCGATCGCGGTCGGCGCGGGCAGCCTGCTGGGCCTGCTGCCCGGCCTGGCGGTCAAGCTGGTCTCCGCCGCGCTGTTCGGCTTCGGCGCGTTCGTGCTGCTGCGCTCGGGCGGTGACGAGGACGAGGAGGAGGGTGGCGCGCGGACGGTCACCGGCTTCTGGCCGGTGTGGGGCACCGCGTTCACGACCGTGTTCATCGGCGAGTGGGGCGACCTGACCCAGATCACCACCGCCAACCTGGCCGCCACCAACGGCTGGCTGCCCACCGCGATCGGCTCCGCGGCCGCCCTGATGTCGGTCTCCGCACTGGCCCTGCTGGTCGGCCGCCTCATCGCCAGGCGCGTCCCGCTGCGCACCGTTCAGCGCGTCGGCGGCCTGTGCATGGCCGCGCTGGCCGCCTGGACGCTGGTCGAGGCCCTCACCGGCTGACCCCGCACCGGCCGACCGGCCGGGGGCGCGCCGCCGGAGCCCGGAGAAAACCGCTCCGGCCGCGCGCCCGCCCGGTGGGAGACTGCGCCGATGGACACCGCTCACCCACCGCGCCGATCGTTCGCCGACGCCCGCGCCCTGGCCCCCGTCGTGTGGGAGGTCTTCGGCACCGACCGCCGGATCACCACCGTCGACCGGCTGACCGGCGGCACCAGGAAGGGCGTCTACCGGGTCGTCCTGGACGACGCCACCAGCGCGGTCGTCTACCGGTGGAGCCCGGACGAGGACTACTGGAGCGGCCTGCTCCCGGACGGCCACGACGACCCGGCCGACCCGTTCTCGCACGCCTCCGGGCTCGACCTGCTGGAGGGCGCCACCCGCCGCCTGGAGGCCGTCGGCGCCCGCGTCCCGCGCCTGCTGTTCACCGACCGCGGCCGCGGGCCGCGCCCCGTCGAACTCGCCGTCGCCGAGGACGTCCGCGGCGGCACCCTGGAGTCCCTGCTGGAGCGCGACCCGGCCGCCGGGCGGCGCGTCCTGGCCGAACTCGCCGCCGTGCTGCGCCGGATGCACACCCACCGCGCCCCCGCCTTCGGCCGGGTCGGGTGGCTCGACGGCGGCGGCGCCCCGACCGGCGACAGCTGCGAACGCGCGTACCGGGACCGGGCCCTGGTGAACCTCGCCACCGCCGTCGCCCACGACCCGCGCGCCGCCGCGGCCGAGGGCGCGCTGACCGAGAAGCTGGACGCCCTGTACGCCCGGGTCCGGCCGCGCGCCGAACTCGGCGTGGTGCACGGCGAGCTGGGCCCCGACCACGTCCTGGTCGGGCCGGACGGCGAGCCCGTCCTGATCGACGTCGAGGGCCTGCTGTACGCGGACGCCGAGGTCGAGCACTGCTGGCTGCGGATGCGCTTCGGCCCGCACCGCGCGGCGCTGCACGAACCCGCCCTCGACCCGCGCCGCCTCGCCTTCTACCGGTACGCCATGCACCTGGACCTGGTCGGCGGCCCGCTGCGGATCGCCGCGGGCGACTTCCCCGACCGGCAGTGGATGCTGGAGATCGCCGACCACCACCTGCGCCAGGCCCTGGCGTACCGGGCCTGACGCAGGGTCGGCGGCGGGTCAGGAGACGGACACCGCGCTCCAGGCCGCGCCCACCGCCGCGTACTCGGCGGAGCCCGCGCCGTACAGGTCGCGGGCGGCGTTGAGCGAGGCCGTGCGGGCGCCCTTGTAGTCGGTGGTGGAGGTCATGTAGACGGTCAGCGCCCGGTACCAGATCGCGGCGACCTTCTGGTTGCCGATGCCGGTGACGGTCGAGCCGTTGCAGGTCGGCGAGTTGTAGGCGACGCCGTTGACGGTCTTGGCGCCGCTGCCCTCGCTGGCCAGGTAGAACCAGTGGTTGCCGACGCCGGAGGAGTAGTGCACGTCCAGCCGGCCGACCGACTTGCTCCAGCAGTCCGCCGAGCCGCCGTCCAGCGAGGGCTTGTCGAAGCGGCGCAGCCACGGCGGGGTGGACTGGTCGCTGAACAGGTAGTCGCCCTTGTCGACCGCGTTGTTGGCGTACCACTCGACCATGGTGCCGAAGATGTCGCTGGTGGACTCGTTCAGGCCGCCGGACTCGCCGCTGTAGCGGAGGTTGGCGGTGGCGCTGGTGACGCCGTGGGTCATCTCGTGACCCATGGTGTCGAGGTCGACCTGCTCGGGGTCGGTGCTGCCGTTGCCGTCGCCGGTCATCATGCAGAAGCAGGCGTCCGACCACTGGGCGTTGTCCCAGTTGGTGCCGACGTGGACGAAGACGGTGGCGCCCTTGCCGTCGTTCTTGATGCCGCTGCGGCCGAAGGTGTTCTTGTAGTAGTCGTACGTCCAGGCGGTGTTGGCGTGGGCGTCGACGGCGGCGGTGGCCCGGTCGGTGGAGAACTTCCGGCCGTCGCCCCACACGTTGTCGGCGTCGGTGTAGAGCGTGCCCGAGGTGGCCTTGACGCTGCTGGCGGAGAGGTTGTGCGCGTCCTTGGTGGTGTGGCCGCGGACGGGGTCGATCAGCGCGTAACTGCCGTCCGCCTGCTGGGTGGTGGAGAGCGTGACGTCGCCGGTGTACTCGGAGTGGCCGGTGCCGGTCGCGGAGTGCTCGGCGTCGTAGCTCTCGATCGCCGCGCCGGTGGTGGCGTCGGTGACCACCACCCGGCCGGTGGGCTGGCCCTGCTTGCCGGTGCCGCTGACGGTGGTGCGCCAGGCCAGGCGGGCGGTGCCGTCGGCGGCCCAGACCACCAGCTCGGGCGCCGAGGTGGCACCGGATATGCCCGGCGCCTGCCCCAGCGCCTCGGCGGCGCTGCGCTGCGCCGGAACCGCGGGGCGGGTGGTGGGCACCTTCGGGTCGTGGCCCTTGGCGCGGGAGGAGTCGGCGAGCCGCCCCCGCGCGTCCTGGTGCACCACCAGGTCGCCGCCGACCACCGGCAGGCCCTGGTAGGTGCGGTCGAAGCGGACGTGCTGGGTGCCGTCCGGGTCGAGCACCACGTCCTTGAGGACGAGGTCCTGGCCCGGGCCGTAGCCGAACAGCGCGGCGTGCTGGGCGACGTTGGCCCGGGCCCGGGCCACGGCGGCGTCCCGGCCGGGCGCGGCGGCGGCGCTGCCGGTGGTGACGGAGCTGAGCAGGAGGGCGGCGGTGGCGGCGAGGGCGGCCGTGCCGAGGGCGCGACGGCGCGCGGAGGAGGGGCTCACGCGGGACTCCAGTCGGGTAGCTGAGGGGTAGCCGACCGAGAGCCTGTCCGTGAACAGACAAACACTTCTATTTAACAGAACGGAACGTGACCCTATCGTTGCGTTCCGTCCGCCCCAGGGGGCCTCCGCCCAACGACCTCGCGCATGGTCGGCGGTGGGCCGTGTTCGGCTGGGTGGTGGCCTTGCCGCTCAGGCGGCTCGCCCTGCCGGGAGGGCGATCAACTGGCTTGTGCGGGTGAGTTGTTGGCCCGAGAGGAGTGCGGCGGCGGCCCGGATGGTGTCGGGGCAGGCGGTAGCGGCGCCCGTGGTGGCGGGCGAGGGTGCGCCGGTTCTTGAGGTGGGCGATGCCGTGTTCGACCGGCATGCGGCGTGAGGAGTGGGCGAAGCGGGCCTGGGTGGTGTCGGCGGCCGATCCGGCCCGCACCTCGCCGCAGAACGGCAGGCGCCCGCGGTCGTCGGTGACCACCAGTGCCTTCATCGCGTTCATCCGGCTCCTGCCCGGGACGAAGCGGTCGCGGCCGGGCGGTCGGCCGGTGGGCCCGGATCTCGCCGACGGAGCGGGTGACGATGGAGCGGTCCGCACCGAACCAGCGGGCCAGGACGTCGTGGGTGACCCCGTGCCGCAGGTGGACGAGCGCGACCGGGAGCCGGTCGACGAAGACCGGCTTGTGCTTCGCACCGGCACCGACCGACCGCCGCCGCGGCCGGTCGCACAGCCCGGCGTCCCGCCGGGCCTGCCGTACCGGCCCCAACCCGGCCACCAGGTCAGCGATCAACGCCCGCGACAGGCCGGTGATCCGAGCTCCGAGACGACCGATGCACGTGCCGCCGTCCCCACCACGAACGGCCAACGAGCCGAGCCCACACCAGCCACGGCTGACCGTGCACCAGGTCGTTGGTCGGCCGGAGTGGACTCCACCGTCGTCCGGGCCCACCAGCACGCGGCCGGCGCCCGCACCGACCCGCCGCCGGTCCTCGCGCCCGAGGGGGCCGGGCCAGGGAACGCCAGGACAGAACGCCTTGGCATGGTCTCCTCCCCGCCTGGCGGAGGTGCTCCGGGAGGTGAGGGCCTCGGCCGCTCGCGCGGTGGTTCACCCTCCAGTTCCACCCCCTTCGGCGGTGGGCGCACCGGCGTCGTGATGAGCCGCAACATCCCCGACGACAGCGGAGCGGAGTCCTTCGTCACCCGCCCGGACCGGCAACCGGACAGCACGGTCCCGGGTGCCCACGACCCCCACGCCCGACCGCTGCTCCTGCTGCCCGCACTCGGCGACGAGGACGCTCCGGCAGACGCCGCGGCCGTCATCGCCGGGGCACCGGTCCAGGTCGGAGCTCCAGCCGAGAAGGCCCCACACGTGGCAGCGCTGCTCCTGGACCAGCCGCCGGAGCAGGCCGAACAGCTCTCCCTCGGAACCCGGCCCGTCTGGCGTCGAGAACCGACACGCCGCCAGGAGCCGACACCACGACTTCCCGGGTACGCCGGGCACTCTCGCCTCTCGGCCACGTGCGTCCTCGACTCCCGCCGACAGAGCCGCCGTGTGGACGTGCCGAGGCTCGATTCCACGCTGCAGGAGGCACCCGTACGGAATGCCGCCCTCGGTGTGCGCCTGGACCGCCCGGCATCCCTGGACCGCCGAACGCCCCTTCAGCCCGGCGACCGCGCCCGTCACCTGGATCTTGCAGCGTTTCTGGCGGTGAGCGGGGCGGCGGGCACCACGGGTGGCGGGGCCGCGGTGAGCACCGCCCGCAGACCGCGCTTGACGCCCGCTCCCGTGGTCGGCGTGTGGCGTCAGCGGGTCGGGTCGGCACGGAAGGCGATCATGGCGATGTCGTCGCGGGCTTCGGAGAGGTCCTGCAGGTTGCCGAGCAGTTCCGGAAGGGGTTCGCCGCGGTGGCGGGTGGCTGCTCGCTTCAGCCGCTGCTGGCCTTCGTCGAAGGAGGAGGCGGGGGTTTCGATGAGGCCGTCGGTGTAGTGGAGGAGGGTGTCCCCGGGAGCGAGAACGCCCGTGTGGGTGGTGCGGTGCGTGGCGGGGTCGACGCACAGCGGGGGTCCTCCCCGGTGCCGGTGAGGAAGCGGGGTGCCCCCTCGGAGGGGATGAGCAGGGGTGGCGGGTGTCCGGCGTTGGACCACGCCGTCCACCAGGTGCCGTCGGGCCGCCGCCGCAGCTGGGTGTGGACCGCGGTGGCGAACGAGGCGGTGGCCAGCCCGTCGGCGGCGTCGTCGAGCATGGCCAGGACGGTCCCCGGCTCGCAGTCGGGGCCCATGCTCCAGGCCAGGCCGCGGCACATGCTGCGCAGCTGGCCCATGGCGGTCGCCGCGGTGAGGTCGTGGCCGGCGACGTCCCCGATGTCCAGGGCCAGGGTGCCGTCGGAGTGGACGAAGGCGTCGTACCAGTCCCCGCCGATCTCGTGGATCGAGCTGGCCGGCTGGTAGCAGGCGGCCAGGGACGCGCCGGGTACGACCGGTGGCTCGATGAGGTGCGCGTGCTGGAGGTACAGGGCGGTGTGTCGGGCGCGCTGCAGGTCCAGTACCCGGTGGATCGGCCGTTGTGCGAGATGGAGGACCTTGCGCAGCAGTTCCACGTCGTGCGGGCCCGGCACCGGGGTGTCGCCGTTGGTGCTCGTGGCGGCGTAGCCGAGGACGGTGCCGTCGAGGACCAGCGGGATGAGCGTCAGGCTGGTGGCGCCCGCGGCGCTCAGCCAGCGCTCGGTGACGGCCGGGAGCAGCCCGTCGGGGAACCGCCCGGTGGCCGGGAAGCGGAAAGTGCGTGGAACCCGGCCCTCCAGGAGCTCCCGCACCGCGCCCGTGACGGTCACGCTCTGGCTGCGCAGGGCCGGTGCTGCCGGCAGTCCCGGGCGGACCTCGGAAGCGACCCGCCGGGCCGTGACGGTCGAGTTCCGGGGCAGCGGCCATTCCTCGTGGGACAGCAGCAGGATCACGCAGGAGTCGGCGAGTTCGGGCACGACGGCCCGCACGACCGGGGCGAAGACCTCCTCCAGGCTGCCGGCGGCCACCTCCGCCACCCGCGCGAGAACGCGTTCGTGCAGCGCGGCGCGCCACTTCTCCTCGACGTCGACCGTCGCGGCCACCCACTCCTCGGCGCGGCCGTGACGCAGAACGGGCACGCAGCGGGTCGACATGTGGTGGTAGGAGCCGTCGGCCGTCCGTACCCGGAAGGTGCTCTCCATGACTCCCGGAGGCTCCTGGGCGGCTGCGGCGCGCCAGGCGCGGCCGAGTCCCTCACGGTCACGGGGATGGATGTACGCGTACCAGTCCTCTTCCGTGCCGCCGTGCCAGGGCTCTCCGGTCAGTTCCTGCCAGCCCGGGACGACTTCCTCCGCGGAGCCGTCCGCGTGCAGGACCCACACCATCTGCGACACGGCCGACACCAGGGCCCGGTACCGCTCGAGCGTCATCGTCTCGGCCGTGGTGTCCAGAGCGACGACCATGACGCCGGGCCCGTCGGGCAGCACGACGGGCGTGCAGGAGTAGACGAAGTACCTGGCCTGTTCCACAGCGCCCGGGTCGGGTTCACGGGACTGCGTCATCCGGCGCGGCCGGCCCGCGGCGACATCGTCCAGTACGGTCATGAACTCCGCGGCGTCCGGTTCGCTGAACGCCTGCCGGGCGGGCAGTCCCAGGGGCCGCGCGCCGAGCAACCTGCAGCAGGCTGCCTTCTGGTAGACCAACCGGTGCTCGGCTCCGACGAACAACGCGACCGCAGCCACCGTCTCGTCGAACAGCTTCGGATCGAGGAAGCCCCCCGCACTCATGACCGGCCCGCTCCCGCCTGCACCCGCCCGTCCCGTCGGTGCGCTCCCCGCCAGATCAGCGTCGTCACCGCGCAACCCCATCCACTGTCGGCGTCGAGGACTCCCCCATCTTCCTGATACCGCAGCCGCAGCGGGCGCGCCACGCCGACGACCCCGGCCCGCCGTCCTCGCAGGCAGCACACTCGCTCCGCGCCCGGGCGCCCGGCAGGATCCCGGGCGCTGCGCGGTCCGAGGACGCGGGAAACGGCCGTGGCCCAGCGGGGGGCGCCACGGGGGCGGCTTCCGGTCGACGCCTGGCAGGACCTGCACGGTCCACCCGCCGGTGCCGGGTGGGTGGCGCCGGTGGCCCGCCCTCTCCGGGAGGCGGTCCACCGGAAAGCCGCTTCCGGCTCCTCGGTCCCGACCCGGCCCCCACCCGGCACTCAGCGGTCCGGCCGCTTCGGGAAGCGGACCTCCACGTCGACGACTTCGGCAGCAGAGCGGGACCGGGCCGGCTGTTCCGGTCAGTTCGGGCGGCCGACCGGCGTAGCCGGCCGGTGGTGGTTGAGCAGCGTGGGGAAGGTGCCGACGGCGTCGAGGGCCATGGTGAGTTCGGCGACGATCTTCGGACTGTCGAGGGGGCCGCGGAGGTACTCCTCCAGGCGGCGCATGCGGTACCGGACTGTGTTCTGGTGGCAGTACAGGGCCCGGGCCGCCTCGGCGGCCGAGCCGTCGGCCTCCAGCCAAGCGCGGGCGGTCGCCAGGAGGGTGGTGCGGTCGTCCTCGGGCAGGGACAGCACTCCGCCCAGGATGCGGTTGACCGCGCGACGAGTGGTCTCCAAGTTGGTCATCACCATCTCGGTCAGCGGGGTGTCGTCGAGCTGCCGGAGCGCCGCGGCGCCCTCGGGCAGAGACTCGAGCGCCACCTGGGCGTAGCGCAGCGCGCGGGGGGTGTGGTCGAGGCGGCTGTAGGCGGGGCTGACACCAACCCGTCCGGTCGCGGCGGTCCGTACGGCGTCCAGGACTCGTTCGACGCTGCGCGGTCCGGGCAGGGACAGGACGCCCATTTCGTGGCCCGGCTCTGCGCGCCAGGCCGAGGCGACACCGATCGCCCGGAGCAGGGCGTCCACGCCCGGCAGCGGCGGCTCGCCGGTGGAGAGGGCTTCTGCGGTCACCAGGACGAAGGTGCCCTCGAAGGGGAAGTCGAGCATGTGTGCGATCTCCCAGACCGTGTCACTGCCCGGGGGCGGCCCGTCGACCAGTGCCCCGACCAGCGCGGACCGGCGCCGGTCGGTCTCCACGAGCCGTTCGGCGAGCGCGTCGCGGTAGGCGGCGGTCAGCGCGGAGGCGTAGGCATCGGACATGCCCCAGATCCGGCCGGCTTCTCGCAGCAACGCCAGTTGCGCCGCGGTACCCGCCTTGTCGGCTTCGATGAGGAGTTGCTCCCAGAAGTAGGAGAACCCGAGGCGGTAGGCGCGCAGCATCTCCGGCAGCGGCACCCCCTGCCGGGCGCGGACGCGGCCGAGCGAAGTGGGGGCGGACAGGTCGAGTGGCTCGCCGGAGCCGGCCAGGTAGGCGATGGAGAAACGGGTGTTGTTGCTCAGTGAGGCGACCAGGTCCTCGGGGCCGACTCCCGCGTTGCGGTAGAAGTCGATCTCCCTGGCGATCATCCGGGCCATGCCGACGACCAAGTCGTCGAAGCGGGCGGTCAACGCGTTCGCGAGATCGCAGACGAGCGGATCCACTGCTACGTAGTCCAACACGAAAAGCCTTCCTGATCCCCGTGCACGGCCGAGGCGAGCGATCGGTCCGGACGCCAGCGACCGGCCGCGGACCAGCCTATGGCGCATGGGGCGCCCCGGGTGCCCGGTTGTCGTCGGCGACAGAGCCGCACGGGGAAACACTGTCGGCGCCCACAGGGGGTCGCCCGTGCTCGGGACGTGAGGATCGGTGCAACGCGAACCGTCCTGTTCAGGGGAAGAAATTGAGCAACCTCGCCACCAACTTGAAGGACGCCGTCGGCCAGCACCCGAACCGTCCCGCGCTCCGCCTCGGGAGCACCACGTGGACCTACGCGCAGCTGGACGAACTCAGCGCCTGCGTCGCCGGCGGCCTCCTTGCCCACGGCCTACGGCCCGGCGACCGGGTGGAGATCGAACTGCCCGACGTGCCGGCCTTCCCCGTGCTCTACTACGGCGTCCTGCGCGTCGGCGCGATCGCCGTGACCAAGGACCCGCAGCGGCCGGTCCGCGAGCTGTGGCACCGCCCTGGTGACACACGCCGCGCACGGTTGGGGTTCACATGGGCCCGTGGAGCAACCGAGGGCGTCGCACGGGACGCCACGGTCCGCGTCCCGGTCGGAGCGGACTTCTTCGATCAGCTCGCGTTCTGGCCCCGGCACTGGGCGGTTGCCTCCCGCTCCGACCGGGAGGTTGCGATCGTCACCGAGACCCCGGCGAGCGCCGGTGCGGGAACCGTCCAGGAGGTGGCCGTGACCCACGGGACGCTGCGCGCCGACGCCTTCACCGCCGCCGTCTCCATGGACCTGCATGCGCACGACACCATCCCGTGCGACCAGCCGCTCTTCCACGCGGTCGGCCAAGCCCACGGCCTCAACGCCGTCGTCCTCGCGGGCGCGTGCCTGTCGTTCCCGGCGTCGACGAACGCGCGACCGGGCCGCCACGGGTCCGCCCCTGCAGCACCGGCGGCCCGTGGGGCTTTCTCCAGGCCCGTCCAGTACGCCTGCTCGTATTCGTCGGGTGGCAGGTAGCCGAGGGCGGGCGGAGTCGCTCGCTGCTGTGCCACGCGGCCCGCTCGAAGACGTCCGCACGAATCGGCGACGGAGCCCGCGGACGCCGGGGCGCCGACCTCGACCAAGCGCTCCGTGTGGCGAACGGACACGCATGGCGCCCCGCGGTCGGCGCGCCGGCCCGATGCCCTCACCCCCCGGGTGGTGCGTCCCCCGGCCCGGGAGTCCGCGCGGCGCCGGGTGCGGGCTCCTCGCGTGGCGGGAGCGCGATGTCGCACCACACCTGTTTGCCGCCCCCCAGGGGTACTGAGCCCCAGGCTGCGGACATGGCCGCGACGAGCAGCAGGCCGCGTCCGCCGGTCGCCTCCCAGTCGGAGCTCTCGACCCTGACCGGTGCGCGGGAGGAGGCGTCGTTGACCGCGACGCGCAGCCGGTCCCCGGTCAGTGTCAGGTCGAGCCGTATCTCGCCCTGGGTGTGCGCGACGGCGTTGGTGACCAGTTCGGACACGACCAGCAGGGCGGTGTCGGCCTCCTCGTCCACCGACCAGTGGCGCAGGGTGCGGGCGGTGAAGCGGCGTGCGTGCATGACGGCGTCGGGGAGCCGCCACACCGCCCACTGGGCCCGGGTCGGCCGCACTCGCATGCCGTCGTAGCGCATGATCAGCACGGCCACGTCGTCGTGCCTGCGGCACGCGCCGGCGACGATGCGGTCCGCCACCTGTTCGGGATCGGCCGGGTCGACGTCGGTGAGCAGTTCGCGCACGGCCCGCATGCCGTCCTCCAGGTGGAGGGTCGCCGATTCCACGAGGCCGTCGGTCAGCAGGGTGAGGAGGGTGCCCGGGGCGAGGTCGAGCTGGGTCATCGGGAATTCGCCGTCGGCGGTCACGCCGAGCGGGGGCCCGCCCTCGACCGCCGCTTCCTCGGTGGTGGCGTCGGGCAGCCGCAACAGCGGCGGCGGATGGCCCGCGCGGACGGCCCAGGCGATGCCGTTCTCCAGATCCAGGTCGACGTAGGTGCAGGTGGCGAAGAGGTCGGTCTCCATGCCGACGAGCAGCCGGTTGGTGTGGGCCATCACGACATCGGGCGGGTGGCCCTCGACGGCGTACGCCCGGATGGCGGTGCGCATCTGTCCCATGATCGTGGCGGCTGCGGCGCTGTGGCCCTGCACGTCGCCGATGACCAGCGCCACGTGGTTGTCGGGCAGCAGGATCACGTCGTACCAGTCCCCGCCCACTTCGAGGCCCGCGGTGGCGGGCAGGTACCGGGCGACGGCCACCCCCGCGGGCAGTTCGGGCAGTGCGCGGGGCAGCAGGCTGCGCTGCAGCATGGTGGCGAGTTCGCGGCCGGCGTCCAGGGCGTGGGCGCGGGCCAGGGCCTGTCCCGCCATGCTCGCGGTCGCGGTCAGCAGGGAGCGCGCTCCGGGGCCGAAGCGGTGTTCGCCGTCCCATCCCAGGAGGCACACCCCGAGCATGCGGCTGTCCGCGGGGAGCGGTAGGACGGCGAGGCCGCCGGGCCCGACCTCCTGGAGGACGGGTTCGAGTCCGCTGCCCGCCGGCCAGAGGCTGACGTGTCCTTCCCGCAGCGCGTTCTGCAGGGTCGGCACGTGCCAGGACTCGTCGGACCGTCGCGAGTACCAGGACCGGGGCCAGGCGTCCGGCTCCGGCGGGTCGAGGACGGTCACCACGAGGCGGTCGCCCTCCAGTTCGACCACTGCCACCCGGTCGGCGCCGAGCGGGACGCGCAGGGACTCCACCACCGCCCTGCTGGCGTCGTGGACGGTGGTCGCGCCGGACAGTGCGGCGGACAGCCGCTGCACGAGGGACACGTCGTCGGCGCTGGGGCGCAGGTACGAGGCGTCGCCGACCACGCCCAGCACGCGCTGCGGCCTGCCGTCGGGGCCGGCCAGCACCCGGCAGCGCAGCCCCAGCCAGCGCAGTTCGCCGTTGCGGCGCCGGATGCGGAATGCCAGGTGCTGGTCCGAATCGGCCTGCCTGGGCCCCACGATCGACATCAGGGCAGGTACGTCGTCCGGGGCGGTGCACTCGAGCAGCGCCGAGACGTCGCCGTCGAAGTTCTCCGGGGAGATGCCGAACAGGTCGAGCACCGCCGGGTCCGCGTCCATCCGTCCGGTGCTGAGGACGAGTCCGAAGCAGCCGCCGTGCCCGGGCAGCAGGGTGGGCCCGAGTGGGGGCGGCGTCCCGGTGCTCCCGGCGGTTCGGGCCGCGGCGGCTTCGAGGCCCGCGGCCGCCTGATGGGCGTAGAGCTCCAGCAGCGTGCGGCGGTCGGCGTCGAAACCGGCGCCGTCGGCCCGGTGCACGACGAGCAGGCAGCCCAGCAGGTGGGCTTCTCCTCCCAGCGGCAGCAGGCCCGTCGAGACGGCGCCGTCCGGGGCGGCGCTGCCGCTCTCGACGGGCGTGTGGTCCCGCAGGCCGTGGCGGGCGGCGTCCTCGGCGGTCAGCCACAGGGGGCGGCCGGCGCGGCAGGCATCGGCGAGGGGTGAGTCGCCGGCGATCGAGGGCACGGCCGGGTGCTCTCCAGGGGTGTCCTCGGCGACCTCGGCGAGACGCAGTTCGCGGCCGTGTTCCGCCACCAGGTAGACGGCGGCGAGCCCGACTCCGCACGAGGCGAGGATCTGTCTGTCCAAGGGCCCGCACCCCCTTCCCGCGTGCGCCCGAGTCCGGTGCCGCCGCTGTTCGTCGGCCTGTAGTCCATGCTCGCCGTGCCGGCTGGTGGCAGCCAGCGGGGCCGGTGAAGTCGTGGGCGCGGGTCGGCGGGGCCTGCCGCCGCGGCGCGGCGTCGGAATCCCGTCCCCCGGCCGGGGGCGTCCCGGTGGTGACGTGGAGAGGTGGTCGGCGGAGGACGTTCTCCGGAGGCCGGGGAGCCGAACGGCCGGGGTCACGCCCTGGCGTCCGGGCGCGGGGCGGAGCGGGGGCGGCGTGCGAGGGCGTCGGCGATGATGGCGATCACGAGGATGCCCGCCGTGATGGTGGTCTGGACGGCGCCGCGCAGGCCCAGGAGCGCCATGCCGGAGGCGACCGACTGGATGACCAGGATGCCGAGCAGGGCGGACCAGGTGCGGCCGCGGCCGCCGAAGAGGCTGGTGCCGCCGATGACGGCGGCGGCCACTGCGTTGACCAGCAGGTTGAGGCTGGGCGAGCCCGCGCCGACCGTGCTGGTCCGCGAGGCGATGAACAGGCCGCCGAGCGCGGCCGTCGTCCCGGAGACCATGAACACCGAGATGCGCACCCACACCACGTGGAGTCCGGCGCGGCGGGCCGCCTCGACGCTGCCGCCCTGGGCGTAGACCGTGCGGCCGTAGGAGGTGCGGCGCAGACCGTAGTCCAGTCCGGCGACGACGACCAGGAAGATCAGCAGGGCCAGCGGCAGCCCCCGGTACTGGTTGAGCACGGCGGCACCGGCGAAGGCGATCAGGGCCAGCACGGCCGTCCGCACGGCGATCTCGCCGGTGGAGGAGAACGCCGCGCCGGAGGCCCGGTGGTAGCGCGACCGTCGGCGGGCGGCGAGGAAGTAGGTGCCGGTGACCAGCGCGGCGAGGATGTAGGCGGCGGCGGGGTGGCCGAAGTGGTAGCGGGTCAGCGTCGCCACGAACCCCTCGTCGTCGAAGAAGATGGTGCCGCTGCCGCCGAGGAGGATGGACAGCATGCCGCTCCATCCGAGCGCCGCGGCGAGGGTCACCGCGAACGGCGCCACGCCCAGCCGGGCGAAGAGGACGCCGTTCAGGGCGCCCGCCGCGCAACCGGCCGCGACGGCCAGCAGTGCTGCGAGCACCTCCGGCAGGCCGTGGTGGACGTTCAGGACGGCGAACAGGGCGGCCGTGAAGCCGCTGAGTGCCCCGACCGAGAGGTCGATCTCGCCGATCAGCAGCACGAACACGAGGCCGGTGGCGATCAGTCCCGTGCCGACGATGTCCACGCTGAGGTTGGAGAGGTTGCGGGGGGAGAGGAAGTGGGGGTCGAGGATCTGGAAGACGGCCCAGGTGAGGACCAGGACGATGGCTGCGGGCACCGGGCCGAGGCCACCTGCCAGCAGGTTGCCGGGCCGGGCGTCGAGGCAGGCACGCACGCCCTTCCGGCACAGGGCTCGGAGCCGTTCGAGGAGTGTGGGACCAGGCGCGCTCACTGCACCCCCGCATTCTTCTCCGGGACGGAGGGTCGAGGGGCGCCCACCACCGCGTCCGCACGGCAGGCTCGGCCGGTCGAGGGCGCCGGCGGGCCGGCCGCCGCGTGCGGGTCGCTCACGATGCGCCACCCCTGCCCTCGGCGGCGCGGTGGGCCACGGCGTGGTCGGTGGCGCCGGTGATCGCGGAGGTGATCATTTCCTGGGAGGCAGTGTGCACGTTGAAGACGCCGTTGTTGCGGCCCAGGCGGAGCACCGCGACGCGGTCCGCGACGGCCTTGATGTCGCCCATGGTGTGGCTGATGAACAAGATGCCCAGACCCCGGTCCCGTAGTCCTTCGACCGTGTCGAGGAACTTGTTGGTCTGCCGGGTGCTCATGGCCTGGGTGGGCTCGTCCAGGAGGAGGAGCTCGGGTTCCCTCAGCAGCGCGCGGGCGATCGCCACGATCTGCCGTTGGTCGGAGGAGAGCGCGGCGACAGGGACGCGGGCGTCGGGGATGTCGATCGGCAGGGAGTCCAGCAGCGCGCGGGTGCGGCGCCCCATCTCCGTCTCGTCGAGGAAGCCGAAACGTTTCAGCTCGCCGCCGAGGAAGAGGTTGCCGACGACGTCGAGGTTGTCGCACAGCGAGAGGTCCTGGTAGACGGCGTGGACACCCAGGCTCTGGGAGTGCTGGGGGCGGGCCAGCTGCACCCGGCGGCCTTTCCAGCTGAACGACCCCGCGTCGGCGGGTTCGACGCCGGCGATCACTTTGACCAGGGTCGACTTGCCCGCCCCGCTGTCTCCCATCACCGCGACCACTTCGCCCGCACGGACCTCCAGGTCGACGCCGGTCAGCGCACGGACGGCGCCGAAGGACTTGACGACGCCGTGCAGGGCGAGCAGGGGTGGGGCCGGTGCCTGGGTCATCTCGCTCTCCCTCGCCGTTCAGTCGATGAGTCCGGCCCTCTCGCAGGCGGGCCGGTATTTCGGGGTGCAGATCTCGTCGATGGTGTACATGCCGCCCCGGACCACGGTCTCCTTGACGGTGTCGACGGTCACCAGGGACGGTGCGAGTTCCACGCTGGGGATGTCCTGGGCGGTGGCGGAGTTGATGGTGCCGGTGGCTATGGATCGGAGGGACTGGCCGCGGGCCAGGGCGAGTGCCATGTCGGCGGCGGCGTCCGCCTGGAGCCGGTAGGGCTTGTAGATGGTCATGTACTGTTCGCCGCTGACGATGCGCTGCACCGCCGACAGGTCGGCGTCCTGGCCGCTGACCGGCGGCAACGGGTCCGCGTGCGCTTCCTCGAGTGCGGAGACGGCTCCGGCGGCCAGTGAGTCGTTGGCGGCCCAGACCGCGTCGATCTTGCCGGCCCCCAGGTTGGCGATGGCGCCGACCGTGACGGCATAGGCGTTCTCCGGCGTCCATCCCGAGGTCACGTACGTCCTGCTGACGTGTGCCCCCGCCCGCTCGAGGATGGACACCGCCACGTGCTTGGGGTTCCACAGCGGCCCCTCCACCCGGACGACCCGCGCCCCGCGGGCCCGGTCGCCGAGCCCCTTGACCAGGCCCTCCCCCTGGAGGGTGCCGATGGCGGCCGGATCGAAGGAGACGTACCCGGAGATCGGCCCCTCGGCGACCCGGTCGTAGGAGACCACCGGGACGTGCATCTGCGCCGCCTCGACGATCAGGCTCCGGAGGTAGACCTCCTGGACCGGGTCGAGGACCAGCACGTCGACGCCCTGGGTGAGCATGGCGTTCATCTGCCGGTGCTGGATCTGGGCGTCGTTCTCCGCATTGGCGTAGCGGACGGTGCACCGCGGGCACCGGTGTCGGATCGCCTGCTCGATCAGGGGCCGGTCGAAGGTTTCGTAGCGGCTGGTCTCGGTCTCCGGAAGCAGCACACCGACCGTCAGGTCGTCCCCGCGCTTCCCCGGAGCGCCGGCGGTGGTCGCACAAGCCGCGCTCGCCAGAACGAGTCCGGCGACCACGGCGGCGCCGAACGCCCGCGGCTTCATTCGGTACCTCCACCATCCACCGGCATCACTCTGAGGCACAACACACGCACATGGCCGCTATGCACCATTTTATTCACTCCGGGTCCACGCGGGCAGGACGACCCGCCGCCGCCACCGCACCTCCGTCCCGCAGTCACCCCCGGACGGCGTCTCCGAGGCCAACTCATGCCGTCCCGGCTTCGGTTGACGCCCCGTCGACCGGCCGCACGACCCTTGACCCCGCCCAGGGCGTGCCCCTACGTTTCTAAAACATTGCCGAAATTTGCAGCAATGTTTTTCAGGAGTGAACCTTCCCACCCGTTCGTAAGGAGCTCCGCCATGCTCAGACGCACCACAGCGGCACTGTCAGGTGCGGGCCTGGTGCTCGGCCTGGTCACCGCGCTGGCCGCCCCGGCCCAGCCCGCGGCCGCCGCGCCGTCGGCCAACGGCAGCAAGAAGGTCACCGCGGTGCTGTTCGAGTGGAACTTCGACTCCGTCGCCCGCGAGTGCACCACCGTGTTGGGGCCCAAGGGCTACGGGTTCGTGCAGGTCTCCCCGCCCCAGGAGCGCATCCAGGGCCCGGCCTGGTGGACCGCCTACCAGCCGGTCAGCTACAAGGTCCAGGGCCCGCTCGGCGACCGTGCCGGCTTCCAGAACATGGTCACCGCCTGCCACCACGCCGGCGTGAAGGTCATCGTCGACGCGGTCCTGAACCACATGACCTCGGGCTCGGGCACCGGGACCGCCGGCACCCAGTACAGCAAGTACAACTATCCCGGGTACTACCAGGACCAGGACTTCCACGGCTGCCGCCGCCCGATCGGCAGCAACTACTCCGACCGGTACAACATCCAGCAGTGCGAACTCGGCGATCCCGGGCAGCCCTCACTCGCCGACCTCGACACCGGCAGCGAGTACGTCCGCGGCCGCCTCGCCGGATACCTCAACGACCTCACCTCGCTCGGCGCGGACGGCTTCCGGATGGACGCCGTCAAGCACGTCCCCACCGACGACCTCCTGGCGATCCGCGCCAAGCTCACCGACCCCAACGCCTACTGGGTGCAGGAGGCCGTGTACGGACCGAACGAGGCGGTGTCGCCCGCGGAGTACCTGCGCACCGGCGACGTGCAGGAGTTCCGCTACACCACCGACCTCAAGCGGGTCTTCACCGGCGAGAAGCTCGCCTACCTGAAGAACTTCGGCGAGAGTTGGGGCTACCTGCCGTCCGGGCAGAGCGGCGTGATGGTCGCCAACCACGACACCGAGCGCAACGGCAGCAGCCTCAGCTACAAGGACGGCGCCGAGTACACCCTGGCCAACGTCTTCATGCTGGCCCACCCGTACGGCACCCCGTCCGTCCACTCCGGCTACGAGTTCAACAGCAGGGACGACGGCGCACCCAACGGGCACACCGTCAACTCCTGCTACAGCGACGGCTGGAAGTGCCAGCACGCCTGGCGCCAGATCGCCAACATGGTCGCCTTCCGCAACACCGCCGAGGGCACCGGCATCACCGACTGGTGGGACAACGGCAACAACGCCGTCGCCTTCGGCCGCGGCGACAAGGCGTTCGTGGCCGTCAACCACGAGAGCGGCTCCCTGACCCGGGCCTTCCAGACCTCGCTGCCCGCCGGCACCTACTGCGACGTCCAGCACGGCGACCCGACCGCCGACGGCGGTTGCACCGGCACCACCTACACCGTCGGCCCGGACGGGAAGTTCACCGCCACCATCGGCGGCGACGACGCGGTGGCCCTCTACGTCGGCGCGGGCGGCGGGGGCGGCGGCCGCAGCACCACCGTCTTCTACGGCACCGACAGGAACTGGCCCGCCTACGACCTGCACTACGCACCGAACGGCGGCACGTGGACGACCGCGCCCGGCGTCGCCATGGAACCCGCCTGCGCCGGGTGGGTCAAGAGGACCGTCGTCCTGGGCACCGCCACCGGCCTGGCCGCCACCTTCAACGACGGCGCCGGCACCTGGGACAACAACGGCGGTGCCAACTACGCGCTCGGGACCGGCGACGTCACCGTCAAGGGCGGCGTCGTCGGCGCCGGCGACCCCTGCGCGGGCAGCGGGGTGGAGTCCGGCGCATCGTTCGCCGTGAACGCCACCACCGTCCCCGGCCAGAACATCTACGTGGTGGGGAACCTGGCCGCGCTCGGCAACTGGTCCCCGACCGCCGCCCTCAAGCTCGACCCCGCCGCGTACCCGGTGTGGAAACTGGACGTGAAGCTCCCGGCCGGAACGGCGTTCGAGTACAAGTACGTCCGCAAGGACGCCGCCGGCAACGTCACCTGGGAGAGCGGTGCCAACCGCACCGCCACCGTCCCGCCCACCGGCACCGTCGCCCTGAACGACACCTGGCGCCCCTGACCCCCTCGTCCGCGGCGGCCCGCCCCCGCTCGGGAGGCGGGCCGCCGCGCCCCCCTGGGAGGGTTCGGTCGGGTGGGCCGGGCAGTCGTCCGTTCCCGGGACCCGGGGCGGGGGTGGTTCGGCGGCCACGCGTTCCTCGCGCCGACGCCGGGCCGCCTCGCCGCGCTTGAGGTCGGCGTGGCGACGGGCGGCGGTCTCCAGCAGCCAGCCGTGCGGGTGGTCGGGCACGCCGTGGACGCTCCAGTGGCCGACGGACGATCCGGGCCAGCCGCCGATCGGCCGGCGGCGTGAACCGCACCGTCTCACCGCTCGCGACCAACTCCTTCGTCAAGGCCGCGTAGTAGTCGAAGTGCGCCGCCGCGTCGTCGGGCGCCCACTCGTCCATCGACTCCTCGTACACCCCGCCGTCGTGGTTCACCGTCAGCAGGAACTTCGGCGTCCGCACTCCTCGATCGTCCGCGGCGCAGGCCCGCCGCGCGTCGAAGACCAGCGGCACACGGGTGGCCCGGGTGAGCACCCCGGGCTCTCCACCAGCACGACCGCGTCCTCGTCGGCCTGGCGGGCGGAGGGCGGCGGCGCTCAGGAGCCGAGGATCCCGCGGACGAGTGCGTCGATGTCGAGGCGTTCCTCCTCGGCCCCGGCCGGGACGACCACCTCCGTCTGCTGCAGGAAGAAGCGGACGTCGGCTGCCGACGCCCGTAGGACGGCCGCCGCGTCCGCACCCCTGAGCGAGATGAAGACGTGGCCGGCGCAGGGTCCCGCCCCGGGGACGACGGCGACGTTCCCGTGGCCGCTGGGCCGGTGGATGCCCGTGAGCAGGAGGTCCCGGGCGAACAGCCAGGTGACCGGCGCCTCTCCGCCGGCGTGGATGTCCAGGACGACGGCGTACGGGTCACTGATGTCGTAGCTCAGGCACGCGGGGACGGGAGCGCGGTGGCGCGGGTCGCCGACCACCTCCACCAGGAGGGCCACGGCGCACGAGGCGCTGCTGGAACGCTGGACCGGCACCCGCTCGGGCTCTCGACGCTTCACGGTTGCCGACCCCTCGTCACGGTGGCGCTCTGCTGGCCTGCGCCCGGTGGACCGCCGTCCCCCGGAAAGGGCGGTCCACCCGCGCACGCACCCGGCGGCCGGACCGTGTGGGGCCGGCCGGGCGCTGGCGGGAGCACACCCGTGTCCCCCCATGAGTCACGGGCGTTGCTTCCGTGGCGGGACGCTACCAGATGAAAAGTCTTGCTGAAACTTTCAGGGGCTCGCGGAGCCACACAGCGGAGCCGGTGCGGCATCCGGCGTCCGTCCAGGCCGGGACTCCTCGCGCACCGTCAAGCCGCCCACCGGCAGCGACACCTTCACGACGGCCACCTTCGGCCCCGAGCGGGAGTGGAACCACAACCCGGACAACACGAAGTGGTCCGCGGGCAACGGGCTGCGCCTGCAGACCGCGACCGTCACCGGAGACCTCTACCCGGCCCGCAACACGCTCACCCACCGCATCCCCAACACCACGAGCACCGGGATCGAAGCGGCGAGCGCGGCCGTCACCGGCAGCCGGATCCGGCTGCGCGTCAACGCGGACATCCGTCCCGGCACGGGGCGGCAGGCACCGTTCCCCTACAGCACCGACGGCGTGAATGAACTTCACCCGGCTCGGCCCCGGCTTCACCATGGGCAACGCCTGGCAGTTCCACCCCGGCCACCGCTTCGCCGCCTTCGACTACGCCACGCAGGCTCTCGGCCCGGCTCTCCGGATACACCTGCAAGGAATTTCAGCCAGGCGACATGGATCCCCGCCCTCTACCGGTTCAACATGTCCAACATCCCGAGGCGGAGCGCTTTCCAGCCAAACGATCTCTGCGGTTCCAACGCCACGTGCCCACCGGACCCGCCGTGCGCGGGTCCGGAAGACCTGGATGATCAGCAGTTTCGAGCAGAGCCCAAGCCGGGGTCGCACCTCTGAACGCTTGTCTGAAAAAGTTTTCACAGCCTTGCGCAAGGAAGCGGCTTCTCGCCAGGCTGCCGGTATGACGAACCCGTTCTCCCGCACCCGCATCTCACGTCCGTTCGCCCTCGCCGCCGTCGGGGCGGCCGGCCTCCTGGGGTCGCTGGCCACCGCGCCGTCCGCCTCGGCCACCGAGGGCACCGCGCCGCCGGCCTGCGTGCAGTACTACTCCGGCTGGCGCTACACCCAGGTCTCCAACACCTGCTCCACCGCCGTCAGCATCAGCGTCCAGTACACCAACGGCCAGAGCAGCACCTGCCGGACCGTCCCGCCCAGCGCCTGGGCCACCTTCGACGGCTACGGCCCCGACATGAACTACGTGACGGGCCTGCTGACCTGCACCCCCGCGCCCGTGGCCGCGGTCTTCCACGCCACCGCCACCACCACCTACGGACAGAACCTCTACCTGGTCGGCGACATCGCCGAACTCGGCGGCTGGGACCCGGCGAAGGCCGTCCCGCTGACCACGGACAGCAGCAGCTACCCGGTCTGGACCGCCGACCTGCAGCTGCCCTCCGGCACCCCGATCGCGTACAAGTACATCATCAAGAACCCCGACGGCACCGTCATCTGGGAGAGCGGCGACAACCGCACCGCCACCACCCCGACCTCCGGCACCTTCACCGCCGACGACACCTGGCGCTGACCGAGCGCCAGCGGGCCGAAGGGCGCGGGGCGGCCGGGCACCACACGTGCCCGGTCGCCCCGCGCCGCCATGCCGTGACGGGCACGACGCGCACCGCCCCGCGGACTGCGCCGCTGCGTAGTGGCGCAACGCGGTGGAAACGGCGCGGTCGCGGCGGGCGGGCCGGTAGCCGGCGCCGGCCTCTCGGTACGCGCAGACGGGGTACATCCGGACGATCGTCGCGGCCTTCAGCGGCGCCTCGGACGCCACCGCCCCGTCCGCGCGAAGCCGAGGGCACCGCAGGTGTGCGTGCAGCTCGGAGGCTTTGCCCTTCGCCGCGAAGACGGACACGAGAGGGTCCGTACAGCCAGCGGTGTGACTGGTGTGGTGTGAGTTGCCGTCGGCCGGTGGAGAGTCGGCCGTCGAAGGCGATGTCGAGGGCCTGGAGTGCGGGCTTCCAGCGCATGGTCCAGCGTTCGCGGCCGGCGCCGGTGGGGTCCAGGATGGTGCGGTGCCGTCCACGGTCACCGCCGGGGCCACGTGGATCGGGCGGTCGGCGACCCGGCCGTCGCGAACCTTCACGTGGGGTGCAGCCGGTGAAGATCACCGGGTAGACCGCTTCGAGGGGGCGGTTCTGCCATTCGGCCCTCCCGCCCCGGCCTTGTCGGTGATGGCCGAGACGGTCCGCTTGGACACGCTCGCGCCGTACACCTCCGCGAGATGGGCGGAGAGGTCACCGTGCGCCATACCCCGTGCTGGCGACGACAGCACCATCTCGTCGACACCGGATGCTCCTATGGCTGTCAAGCTGCTGGAGCGAGGTCGGTTTGGGTGATTTGTGGGGTGGGTGTCCTGGTCAGGGCGCGGTAGACCTCGCGGGCGACGAATCGCTTGAGGCATCGCATGATGTCCT
>NZ_BSSA01000019.1 GCF_030268885.1 Kitasatospora phosalacinea | reverse complement strand
CAGAGACGACTCGTAGGACGGCTTGCACGCGCAGACACACATGGCGGCGATCATCGCGGACATCTCGACCGCGACGACCACCCCCAGCGATCACGCCACGCAGTTGATCAATTACCCCACACTTTCTAAGTGGGCCGGCCCGGGTCTAGGCGTCCCGACCGAGCGCGTCGGCGAGCTGGCGGCGCGAGGTGACGTCGAGCTTGCGGAACACGCTGCGCAGGTGGGCGTCGATGGTGCGCGGGCTCAGGAACAGCCGGTCGGCGACCTCCCGCGAGGTCGCGCCGGTCGCCACCAGCCGGGCGATGTTCAGTTCCTGACCGGTCAGCAGCTCCACCGCGCCGAGCGCGGCCGGACGGACCTGCTCGCCGGTGGCGGCCAGCTCCGCCCGGGCCCGTTCGGCGAAGCCCTCCGCGCCCACCGCGGTGAACAGCCCGTGCGCGGCGCGCAGCGCCTCCCGGGCCGGCCCGCGGCGGCCGTCGCGGCGCAGCCAGGCGCCCTGGTGCAGCAGGGCGCGACCGTGCCACACCCGCAGGCCGCTGGCGTCCAACCGGGCCACCGCCTCGACGTGGAGTTCCTCCGGGTCGTCCGACAGCAGGGCGGCGAGGGCGGCGCGCACGCCCAGCGCCCAGTCGGTACCCGCCGCCGACGCGTGCCGCGACAGCCGGGCGAACGCCTCCCGGGCGGTGTCCCGCTCGCCGCACCGGACGGCCGCCTCGACGAGTTCGGGCAGGGCGAGGCTGGACATCCCCAGCTCGCCGTCGGCGACGGCCAGCCGGGCCGAGGCCAGGGCCGCCCGGTGGTCGGCGGTGCCGTTGGCGTGCAGCGCCGCCGCCGCGTGGACGGTCGCCGTCAGCATGCCCTTGCGCCTCGCGTGCGACTCCGCCAGCACCCGGTCGAACAGGGGCCGCGCCTTCGCCTCCACCCCGCGCACCGCGGCGGCGAACAGCCGGCCGTACCAGTGCGGCGGCACGCCGGTCACCTCGGCTATGCCGTCGGCCTCGCTGTTCAGCGCCGCCGCCTCGAGCAGGTCCCCGCGCTGGGCCGCGGCCATCGCCCGCATCCACAGGCCCACCGGCAGGACCATCAGCGTCCCGCCGGCGCGTGCGGCGTCCACGGCCCGGCCGGCGAGCCGGTCCTCCAGGGCGACGTCCCACAGTTCGACGGCGAGCAGGGCGGCCAGCGACAGCCGGCCCTCCCACAGCGGGTCGGTCACCGCGGTCAGCAGTCCGCGCAGCACCGGCACTGCCGCGAGGTCGCCGTCGAGGTAGCCGACGAGTGCGTCCAGCAGCTCGTCCGCACTCGAGCGCCCACCGGCCGGGGCGGGCGCCCGCCGGGCCGCCGCCAGGGCGTCCCGCGCCGCGGGCGAGGAGCGGCCGACCACCAGACCCGCCTGCAGGGCGTCCAGCAGGTGGATCCGGGCCCGAGCGGGGTCGAGGGCCGCCGCCGCCACCAGGTGGCCGACCGCGTCCGCCGCGCCGTCGCCGAAGAACGCCGCGCGGCCGCGCAGGAGTTGGGCCTGCACCCGTCCGGCGGTGTCGATCGGGCCGCCCTCGGCGGCCTCGACCAGCGTCACCGCGTTCTCGAACGCACCGGCCGCCAGGGCGGCCCGGGCGGCAGCGAGACTGCGTTCGGCCCGCAGCCGCGGATCGGCCGTCAGGCCCGCGGCCTGCTCCAGGAACGCCGCCTCGGCAGCGGCCCCGCCCCGGTGCCGCGCCCGCTCCGCGCAGCGCAGCAGGTCGGCCGCCGCCTCCTCGTCCGGCCGGGACAGGGACTGCGCGCGGTGCCACGCACGCCGGTCGGGCGCCGTCAGCGGGTCGGTGGCCTCCGCGAGCGCCCCGTGGACGCGGCGGCGCTCCGCGGGGGAGGCCGCGGTGTACACCGCCGAGCGCACCAGCGGGTGCCGGAAGCGCGACTGCCCGCCCAGTTCGATCAGTTCGCTCGCCTCGGCCTCCGGTCCGGCCTGCGGCCCCACGCCCAGCAGGTCCGCCGCCCGCCACAGCAGCCCCGGGTCCCCCAGCGGTTCGGCTGCCGCCACCAGCAGCAGGGTCCGGGCGTCCGGGGAGAGCCCGGAGACCTGTTGCTGGTAGCTCTGCTCGATCCGGTTGGCCGGGGAGACCGGCGTCGGCAGCCCGAAACCGCCCGCCAGCGCGGCGGGCCCGAGCCGACGCGGCAGCTCCAGCAGCGCCAGCGGATTGCCCCGCGCCTCGGCCAGGATGCGCTCCCGCACCTGGTCGTCCAGGGGGCCGAGCAGGCTGGACGCCAGCAGCCGGCGCGCCACCTGGTCGGACAGCCGAGGCAGCGTCAGCACCGGCAGCCCGTCGAACTCCGCGACGACGTGCGGGTCGCGCACCCCGAACACGAACGCCACCGACTCGTCCGCCAACCGCCGGGCCACGAACGCCAGCACCTGCGCCGACGCCCGGTCCAGCCACTGTGCGTCGTCCACCACGCACACCACGGGCTGCTCGCCCGCAGCGTCCGACAGCAGTCCCAACAGGGCCAGGCCGACGGCGAAACGGTTCGGCGCACCCCCCTCACCCAGCCCCAGCGCAACGGCCAGGTCGTCCCGCTGCGCAGCGGGCAACCGACCGATCCGCTCGTGCAGCGGACGGGTCAGCTGGTGCGCGGCGGCGTACGCGAAGTCCGCTTCGAACTCGGCTCCGTTCACCCACAGCAGCCGCACACCTGACAGGCCGTCGGTGACGTGGCGCAGCAGCGCCGTCTTCCCGATGCCCGCCTCACCGCGCACGACCGCCGCCCCGCCCCGGCCCGCCCGTGCACCGGCCAACAGCTCGACGAGCGTCGTGCGTTCAGCGGGCGGGACGTACTCGGAGCCGGTCACAGGAGCCACCTCGGAATCATGCCACGCCGTCCGACCCGGGCAGTTGCCCCCTCCGGCCCGACGGCGCGTGGACGGCCGTGGCGGTTCCGGGGGCGGCGAGCGGGGCCGCGACGGTCAGCGGGGCGGCGCAGGGGACGGGGGAGCGATGCCCCCGCTGCCGGGCCCGGGCACCGGGTGCGCGGAGCGGGGCGCACCGGTGGAGCAGCAGGCTGACACGACGTCGAGCACCCGGGGGACGCAACTCCGAGCGCCCGGGTGTCCACCGCCTCGGCGACGAGCGCGCCCGTGGTGGTCAGGGGCGCGGCGGTCCTTCCCCCCGGAGGGGACGGGGCCCCGCGGGCGGGTGTCCGCGGGGCCCCGTCGGTCGGGTCGGGTCCGTCCTCGTGCGAGGAGGGTCAGCCGAGGGTCCAGCGCTGGAGGGCGGAGCCGGTGTCGGCCTGCTGGGTGACGAGCGCGCCGTCGGCGGTGGAGGCGGTGGTCAGCGAGAGTCCGCTGCTCTTGGAGGTGATGCTGTAGCCGCCGGTCGCCGCGGTGACCACCCAGCGCTGGTTGGTGCCGCCGGTGCAGGTCCACTGGATGACCTGCGCACCGGCGGAGCCGGAGCCGCCGCTGACGTCCATGCAGAGGCGGGAGAGGCCGTTGACGATCTGGTAGCTGCCGTCGGGCTGTTGGGTGAAGGTCCAGTTCTGGTTGCTGCCGCCGTTGGGGCTCCAGGTGATGAGCTGGGTGCCCGCGGTCGTGGAGCTGTTCGGGTCGTCGAGGGCCTTGCCCCCGGTGGCCAGGGTGTGGGTGCCGTTGAGCGACGGGGTGACGCTCCAGGTGAAGGTGGTCGTGCCGGTGGCGGTGCCGGAGGAGGCGGTGACCGTGACGGTGGACGGTCCGGCCGCGGTCGGGGTGCCGGAGACGAGGCCGGTGGAGCTGATCGACAGCCCGGCGGGCAGACCGGTCGCGGTGAAGGTGAGGGCCTTGCCGGCGGTGTCGGTGGCGGTCAGCTGGAGCGAGAGCGCCGTGTTGAGGGTGCTCGACTGGTTGCCGGGGTTCACGACGGTGACGGTCTCCGCCGCCGCCCCGGTCGCGGTCAGCGTCAGGGTCTGCTCGCTCGCGGTGCGGGAACCGCCGACCGCGTTGCCGGTGGTGTCGGTCCAGCTGCGGGCGGGGGTGGTCTCGGCGGGGCGGCCGGGGTCCGCGGAGAGGCCGATCACCAGGCCGCTGTGGCGGTTGACCAGGCGGACGGTGCCGGTGGGGGTGTTGTCGGCGGACCTCCCGGGCACCACCCACCACTGCTGTCCGACGGCGGGAGCGCCCGCCCCGGCGGCGGTGACGGTGGGTCGGGTGCCCCAGGCGCGGCTGCCGGTGGACGCGGAGTCCACGCCGAGCAGCCGGCCGGTGGAGGAGTTGGTGATCCGGTAGGAGCCGTCGCCGTTGCCGGTGAAGGTCCACGACTCCAGGGCGGAGCCGGTGGGGGCGCCGACCGAGGTGGTGGCGGAGGAGCCGGCGACCTGGGCCAGGACGCGGCCGCCTCCGCTGCTGATCCGGTAGGTCCTGCTCTCGTCGACCGGCGCCGGGGCGGTGGCGGAGGCGCCGAGGGTGACGTCGACGTACTCGCCGGAGGAGCCGTTGGAGCACCCGAACGCGCAGTAGGAGCGGAAGCTCCTGCCGACGATCGTGTTGCCCGTCCTGCTGGCGCCGTCGAGGAACCAGCGGTACCAGGAAGCGGTGCGGTAGCTGCCGGTGTCACCGAGCAGGAACCACTTCTGGGTGGAGAGGTCGTCGGTGGCGTAGAACTGCTGGGGCGCCGATCCGCTCTGGTCGACGGCCTGGGGCTGGCCGATGTAGAGCTTCAGGTAGGCGTCGTAGGTGACGTCCATGACGAACAGCGGCGAGGTCGGGGGCATCGTGCCGGCCGCGATCTGCTGGGCGGCGGTGCCGGTGCGGGCCGGGTCGTACTCGCCGGACGCGGGGGTGTAGCCGGTGGTGCTGCCGGAGCCGACCGGGACGATGTTGCTCTCCCGGCCGCCGACGCCGGGCTGGCTCCAGGCGCCGTCGTACCACTTCTGCCAGGAGCCGGGGGCCATCTTGGCGGAGATCGGGGCGCGGGCCGCGTGCTCGTAGAACGCCTTCCAGCCGCCGCTCTTGTCGATGATCCGCGAGCCGTAGAAGACGTAGAAGTACCCCGAGGCGGTGTCGACGTACAGCCGCTGGTCGCCGTCGCCGTAGGAGAAGGTCTGGTTCGGGAACGCCGTGGTGTCGCCCCTGGTGGTGCTGTAGGGGGAGGTGATCACGTGGCTCCTGACGTCCCAGGTCCGGCCCTGGTCCTTGGAGACGGCGTAGTCGACGGCGTCGTAGTGCAGGCCGTCGCTGCCGAAGGGCTGGGGGGTGAACTCGTTGTGCACCAGGCCGTACCAGTCGCCGGTGTCCGGATCGACCCACACCCCCGCGAGGTCGCAGTAGTTCTTCTGGGCGTAGCCGGAGCCGCTCGGTGCGTAGGTGGCCTCGCGGCCGGTGGGGCTGTTGTTGCAGCGCCAGGTGGTGTCGTTGTTCCTGTCGTTGCCGTTCGCGGGGTTGACGGCGTTGCTGATCGCGCTCGACCTGGTCGCGGTGTCGAAGTCGGTGCCGGTGTAGAAGTCCCAGTACCGGCGCTCGGTGGCGCCGTACAGGGCGGCGGACTGCTGGAAGTAGAAGGTGCCGTCCTTGTCGACGTACGGGGACGCCGGGGTGTCGGTCGGGTGGGGGTACGTGACCGGGGCGCCGACGCTGACGGTGTACGCGGCGGTGGGCGGGGCCGCCGACGCCGGGGGCGCGACGGCGCCGGACAGCGTCAGGGCGGCGGCGGCGAGTGCGGCCGCCAGGGCTCGGCGCGGGGGAGAGGACACGGGCACTCCTTGAGGGTGGGGGTGACTTCACGGGGGGGGAGCCGACTCCGGCCCGACGGGCCCGCGTTCCTGCCGTCCGTGGCTCAGGGGGGACGGATCGGGTGCGTCGGCGCGGGGGCGCCGGGCCGATCGGCGGGGGCTTCCGGGCGCCGCCGGTGCGGATCCCGTCGTACGCGGCCGCCCGGGGCGACCCGTGCCGTCCCTGCGAGCACCCACAGGAGACGGCGTGTTCGAAGTTGCTCTCTTGTACGCCGTTTCGAGCAACTTGAAGCAAACCGTGGCAGCAGTCGGCGCCGCAGTCAAGAGCTGTCCCCTCCGGGCCGCCGCGGCGCGGCACCGCCCGTTCCGGGCGCCGCACCCGGGCCCGGCAGGTGTCGCGGCCGCCCGGCGGCAGGGGTGAACTCCCCTCCGCCGCCTGCCGGTTGGCGTTCGGGACCCGGGGCGGGAGGGGCGGGTGAGGTCAGGCGGGCCAGGCGCCGCCGTCGGTCGGCTCCGGGCGGACCGGGACGTCGGAGGGGTCCTGGAAGATGCCTTCGAGGGTCAGGTGCGCGCCACCGCGGGCGGCGTTGGAGAGCCCGAGGGCGGAGGCGGAGACGACGACCCGCGGGGAGCCGGGGGAGATCCTCCGGTCGTCCAGGAACTGCTGGACGGGGCCGACCAGGTAGCGTTCGAGGACCGCGAAGTAACCGCCGAGGACGATCCGGGGCGGATTGAGCACGTCCGCCAGGACGCCGAGTCCGAGGGCGAGGTCGTCCGCGACGGCGGCGAGGGCGGCGAGGGTGCGCGCGTCCCCGGCGTCGGCCCGGTCGAGCAGGTCGCCCAGCCGGTCGGCCAGGTCGATCGACAGGTCGTGGACCCGGTCGGCGGGGTCGGCGGCGGCGTCCAGCAGGGCTCCCAGCCCGACGGCCAGCTCCCAGCAGCCGGTGCGGCCGCAGGCGCAGGGCCGGTCGAGGCGGTCGAGCTTCATGTGGCCGATCTCCGAGCCGCGGATCAGTTTGCCGCCGGAGATGCTCGCCCCGCCGACGCCGATCCCGCCGGTGACGTAGACGAGTTCGCGGGTGTCGGCGTCGGGGGCGGCGAGGTACTCGGCGAGGGCGCCGGACTCGGCGTCGTTCTCCAGCAGCACGGGCGGCGCGTGGCGCCCGAGCCGCGTGCGCAGCTCGTGGACCGCCCGGACGTTGCGCCAGCCGAAGTTGCTGGCCACGGTAACCGTTCCGCAGACGGCGTCGACGGACCCCTGGGTGACCAGGGTGATCCCGATGGTGTGCATGCCGAGGTCGGTCACCGCGCTGAGGCAGTCCGCGACGAGGTCGGCGACCTCGCGCAGGGCGGCCTGGGGGGTGAGGGCGGGGACGTCGAGGGCGCGACGGGCCTGGTGGACGACGGTTCCGCGCAGGTCGAGGGCGAGCACGGTGAGGTGGTCGGGGCCGATCTCGGCGCCGATGCCGCAGATCCAGCGGCCGTCGAGTTCGACCATGCGGTGCGGGCGGCCGACCGCACCGGCCCGGTCGAGTTCCCCCTCGCGGACCAGGCCCCGTTGGATCAGCTCGGCCACCAGGACGGAGACGGTGGCCTTGGGCAGGCCGGTCGCGGTGGCGAGGTGGGTGCGCGACTGCGCGCCGTTCTCCCGCAGTTGGCGCAGCATCACGCCCAGGTTGGTGCGGCGCAGCGACGCCTTGTCGGCGACCTCGGGGTGGCCGGCCAGGACGGCGCCCGCGGTGCCACCCGTGCCGGGCTGCGTCTGTCGCACGTGTTCTCCTCGTTCCGGGGCCTGGAGCAGGCCGGGTCGACACCGGTCATGTTAGTTCATGCATGGCCCGAATTAATCAAGGTGGCCGTCCGGCGCCCGGTCCGGGCGACCGCGCCTCCCCGGGGAGGCGCGGGTGGTGCGGTACAGCCCCAGTTCCCTTGTCCCGACCGCGAGATGGCCGGTCGGGCCGCCGCCCCCCGCCGTTCGTCGCGTTTGTGCAACGACCCCCCGCGACCCTTGACACTGCCGGAGGTTAATTAACACACTGGCGGAACTAACCACCCGCAGCGTTCGGCGGACCCCCACGACCGCACCGGGCCGAGCCCGCCCGCGGCAGGCAGCAGAAGAGGACCCTCCCCCATGAAGAACCGCGCGCTCAGAACCGCCACCCTCGCCGTGGCGATCGCCTCCCTGGCCGGCACGGCCGCCTGCGGCTCCGGCGGCTCCGGCGGCTCCGGGGACAAGGCCGCCGGACCGGTCAGGATCGAGTTCTGGGGCTGGGCCCCCGGCTACGAGAAGTCCGTCGAACTCTTCAACTCCACCCACCCGGACGTCCAGGTCGTCTACAGCAAGATCTCGCCCGGGTCCAAGGGCGGCTACACCAAGCTGCTCAGCGCCGTGAAGGCCGGCAACGCCCCCTGCGTGGGGTCGGTCGGCTTCGAGACCCTCCCCACCTTCGCCGCCGCCGGGGCCCTGCAGGACGCGACGGCCGACGCCGCGCCCTACGCGAAGGAGTACGCCGCCTCCGCGTTCGCCCAGTCCGGGGTCGCGGGCCGCACCTACGGCCTGCCCGTGGACATCGCCCCGATGGCGCTGATCTACCGCAAGGACCTCTTCGCCAAGTACGGGATCACCGAGGCGCCGAAGACCTGGGACGAGTACGCCGCCGACGCCGCGGTCATCCACGCCGCCGACCCGAACGCCTACATCGGCTACTTCGGCAACGACGCCTACAACTTCGCCGGCCTCGCCCAGCAGGCGGGCGCCAAGTGGTTCGGCACCGGCGGCGACAGGTGGACCGTGAGCCTGGACGACCCGGCCACGAAGAAGGTCGCCGCCTTCTGGCAGGGCCTGATCGACAAGAAGCTGGTCAAGGTCGTGCCGAGCTTCGACACCGCCCTCTACAAGGGCATGGGCGAGGGCACCATCCTCTCCGACGTCAACGCCGTCTGGGACACCCCGATCCTCGCCGACAGCGTCAAGCAGACCTCCGGCAACTGGGCCGTCGCCCCGATGCCGGTCTGGGACGCCGCCCGGCCCGCCTCCGGCAACGCCGGCGGCACCCCCAACGCCGTCCTGAAGGGCTGCAAGCACACCAAGGAGGCCGTCGAGTTCGCCCACTGGTTCGGCACCGACCCGGCCAGCGTCAGCAACCTGATCAAGGAGACCGGCATCTACCCCGCCGCCCTCAGCGGCCTGGACAACCCGGCCCTGGCCGCACCCGACCCGTTCTACGGCGGCCAGAGGATCTACGACGTGTTCAAGGCGAGCGCCGCCCGGGTCGACCCGGGCTTCCAGTGGGGCCCGGTGATGACCAGGACCTCCGCCGCCCTCGGCGACGGCCTCGGCAAGGCCGGCGCCGGCACCACCACCCTCGACGCCGCGCTGGCCGACACCCAGGCCCAGACCCTCGCCGAGATGAAGACCCAGGGCATGGAAGTCGGCTGACCATGCACCGCACCCCGACCGCATCCCCGACCGCATCCCCGGCGCGCTCGCAGGAAGGGCGCACCGGGGCGCCCCCGAAACCCTCCCGGCCGGCCTCCGGCCCCGCCCGCCGCCGGATCGACGGCCGCCGCTGGGCCCCGCTGGGATTCCTCTCCCCGTTCGGCCTGCTCTTCCTCCTCACCTTCGTCGCCCCGATCTGCTACGCCCTGTACCAGAGCCTGTTCAAGCTGCGCCGCTCCGGCCTCGGGCTCGCTCCCCCCACCGAGGTCTTCACCGGACTGTCCAACTACGCCGACGCGCTGGGCGACCGGGTCTTCACCTCCTCCGTCGTCCGGGTGCTGCTGATCGGTGCCGTGCAGGTGCCGCTGATGCTGGGCCTGGCGCTGGTGCTGGCCCTGCTGCTCGACGCCCGCCGCACACCCGGCAAGCGGTTCTTCCGGCTGGCCTTCTTCCTGCCCTACGCGATCCCCGGCGTGATCGGCGGCCTGATGTGGTCGTTCCTGTACCAGCCGGACGTCAGTCCGATCGCCGGCGCGCTGGCCCACGTCGGCCTGCACGTCGACTTCACCTCCGAGGGCGCGCTGCCCTGGTCGGTGGGCAACATGCTGACCTGGGGCTGGACCGGCTACAACATGATCGTCATCCACTCGGCGCTGAAGGCGATCCCCGGCGAGTTCACCGAGGCCGCCGAGCTCGACGGCTGCACCGGCTGGCGGCTCGCCTGGCACATCAAGGTCCCGATGGTCCGTCCCGCCCTGGTGATGAGCACGGTGTTCTCCGTCATCGGCACGGCGCAGCTGTACAACGAGCCCGTCATCATGCGGGCCGTCGCCCCCAACCTGGCCGCCGACTGGACCCCGATCATGGCGGCGCAGAACGAGGTGGCCGCGAACAACTACCACGCCGCCGCGACCCGTTCGGTGATCCTGGCGCTGGTGATCTTCGTTCTCTCGTTCGGGTTCATGCGGTTCGTCAACAAGCGCGGAGCGGCCCTGTGAAGGAAGCAACGAGGGGCCCGGCCCGGGCCGCGAACCCGGCCGGCCGGGCGGGCGTGCTCGCCGTCCTGCTGCTCGCGACGGTCTACTCCCTGCTGCCGGTGTGGTGGCTGGTCGTCTCCGCGACCAAGGGCAGCAGCGACCTGTTCTCCAGCAACGGCTTCTGGTTCGCCGGCCGGATCGAGATCGTGCAGAACGTCTCCACCCTGCTCGGGGTCCAGGACGGCATCTTCGGACGCTGGATGCTCAACAGCCTGCTGTACGCGGTGGGCGGCGCGCTCGTCGCCACCCTGCTGTCCGCGATGGCCGGCTACGTGCTGGCGAAGTACGCCTTCCGCGGCCGCGAGGCGGTGTTCAACACGGTGCTGGGCGCGATCCTGATCCCGGCCCCGCTGTTCGCCCTGCCGCTCTACCTGATGTTCTCGGCCACCCACGTGGTGAACACCTTCTGGGCGGTCTTCGTCCCCAGCGTCGTCAGCCCGTTCGGCGTCTACCTGGCGCGCATCTACGCGGCGGCCGCGGTGCCCGACGAACTGCTGGAGGCCGGACGGATCGACGGCGCGGGCGAGTTCAGGATCTTCCGCTCCATCGTCCTGCGGGTCCTGCAGCCCTCGCTGGTCACCGTCTTCCTGTTCCAGTTCGTGACGGTCTGGACGAACTACCTGCTGCCGTCGCTGATGCTCGCGAACGACCGCCTGCAGCCGGTCACCGTCGGCCTGGTCGCCTGGAAGGAACAGCGCGGCCAGACCGTCCCCTACAACCTCGTCATCACGGGCTCGCTGCTGTCGGTCGTCCCGATCGTGGTGATGTTCCTCCTGCTGCAGCGCTACTGGAAGGCCGGACTCACCTCCGGCAGCGTCAAGTAGCCCACCCCACGCACCCGAAGAGGCAGAACGACAGATGAGTGAGCTGCGGCTGACCACCCTGACGCTGCCGACCGCACCGGTCGGCCCCGTCAACCCCCTCCCCCCGCTGTTCACCGGCGCCGACCTGCACCAGGTCGAGGACGCGGGCGAGGCGGACGAGGAGATGCGCCACAACATCGGCTACGGCCGGGTGCCCTCCGTCATGCCCTACCTCGTCCAGGACGGCTACACCCGCGACCGCTCACCCGCCGAGCACCCCGTCGCGGTGCTGGAGAACGACACCCTGCGGGCCACCTTCCTGCTCGGCGCGGGCGGCCGGCTCTGGTCCCTGGTCCACCGGCCCACCGGACGCGAACTCCTCTTCCGCAACCCGGTGTTCCAGCCCGCCAACCTCGCCCTGCGCGGTGCCTGGCTGGCCGGCGGCGTCGAGTGGAACATCGGCACCATCGGCCACGCCCCCACCACCTGCGAACCCCTGCACGCCGCCCGCCTCACCCGCCCGGACGGCACCCCGGTCCTGCGGATGTGGGAGTACGAGCGGATCCGCGGCGTCGTCTTCCAGATCGACGCCTACCTCCCCGACGACTCCCGGGTCCTGCTGGTCCACGTCCGGATCACCAACCCCCGCGACACCGCGGTGCCCATGTACTGGTGGTCGAACATCGCCGTCCCGGAGGCACCGGACGTCCGCGTGCTGGCCCCCGCCGACGCCGCCTGGCAGTTCTCCTACGACCGCCGGATCCGCCGCGTCGCGCTGCCCGCCCCGGACGGCACCGACCTCAGCCGCACCACCCTCTCCCGGGACGCCGCCGACTACTTCTTCGACGTCCCCACCGGCCGGCGGGGCTGGGTCACCGCCCTGGACGGGAGCGGCCGCGGCCTGGTGCAGACCTCCACCGAGCGGCTGCGCGGCCGCAAACTCTTCCTCTGGGGCCAGGGCGAAGGCGGTCGGCACTGGCAGGAGTGGCTGTCCGGACCGGGCGGCGGCTACCTGGAGATCCAGGCCGGCCTCGCCCGCACCCAGCTCGAACACCTGCCGATGCCCGCCGGCGCCCGCTGGTCCTGGATCGAGGCGTACGGCCTGCTGGAGGCCGACCCCGCCGCCGTCCACGGCGACGACTGGACCGCCGCCCGGGAGGCGGCCCGCGACGGGCTGGACCGGCTCGTCCCGCAGCACGTCCTCGACGCGGAGCTGGAAGCCGCCGCGCACTGGGTGGACCGCCGCCCGGACGAACCGCTGCAGGCGGGGTCCGGCTGGGGAGCCCTGGAGGAGCGCCGCCGGGCCCGGGCCGGCCGGAGCCCCCTGCCCGCACCCGGCGCGCCCTTCCCCGACAGCACCCTCGGCCCCGAGCAGGCCCCCTGGCTGGAACTCCTCGACCGCGGGCGCATCACCGCGGCCGACCCCCGGCAGGCACCCGTCTCCTACCAGGTCGACCCCGTCTGGGAGGAGCCGCTCCGCGCCGACACCGGCTGGCTCGCCCTGCTGCACCTCGGGGTGCTGCGCACCCACGCCGGCGACCTCGACGGCGCCCGCGAGAACTGGCGGCGCTCGATCGAGGCCCGGCCCACCGCCTGGGCCTGGCGCAACCTCGCCGCCCTCGCCGCCCGCACCGGCGACCTCACCGAGGCCGCCGGGGCCTACCGCGAGGCGCTCCGGCTGGCACCCGGCCTGGTGCCGCTGGTCCTGGAGAGCGCCGGCCTGCTGATCCGGACCGGAGAGGCGGCCGAAGCCCTGGCGCTGCTCACCGCCCTCCCCGCGGCCGACCGGGCCCTCGGCAGGGTCCGCTGGGCCGAGGCCCGCGCCGCCCTCGACTCCGGCGACCCGGAGCGCTGCGGCCGGCTCCTGCGCGAGGGCATCGAACTGGCCGACGTGCGCGAGGGCGAGAGCTCCCTGCACGACCTCTGGTTCGCGCACCGGCGGGCGACGGGCGGAGCCGACCCCGGCCTCCCGCTGCCCCGCGCGTACGACTTCCGGATGCTCACCGCGGAGGACGCCGGCTGAAGCACGGACCGTCGCCCCGGGCGGGACCGCCGCCGGGCCGCGGCGGCCCCGGTCGCATGGGGACGTGCGCACCGGGCAGAAGGCCGCGGGGCGCACCGGACGCGGACCGCCCGCGGGCCGCCCCGCGGTGACGCCCCGACAAGGCCCTCGCGGGCACGGACGAACGGGAAGGATGAGCGTCAGTGAAGGGTTTCCGTGGCTTCGTCCTGCGGGGCAACGTCGTCGACCTGGCGGTGGGCGTGGTGATCGGAGCGGCGTTCTCGGGCGTCGTCACCGCCCTGGTCCGCGCCTTCCTCACCCCGCTGGTCGGCCTCGCCACCGGAGCGGTGGGCGACTTCAGCCGACGGACCGTCACCATCCACCACGTGGAGTTCCCGTACGGCGGCTTCATCGACGCCGCGATCACCCTGCTGCTCACCGCGCTGGTGCTCTACTTCCTGGTCGTGCTGCCGTTCAACAAGCTGCACGAGCGCTTCGCCCCGCACCAGGACGTCCAGGCGCCCAAGCGGGACTGCCCCGAGTGCCTGTCCGCGATCCCGGCCCGGGCGACCCGGTGCGCCTTCTGCACCGCCGAACTCGCCCCGGTGCCCGACCTGCCGTGACCGCCCCGGGCCCGGTGGCGTCGTGGTGCCGCAGGACGGCCGCCGGGTGGCGGGCCGTCGGCCGGGCCCTGCGCCACCCCGTGCGCACGGTCCGGTCGCACCGCGAGCCGGTGGCGCAGACCGCCCGGGTGGCGGTGGCCTGCGCGCTGGCCTGGGAGGCCGCGGTCCTGCTGCTGGGGGAGGACGAGCAGCCCGTCCTCGCGCCCTTGGCGGCCCTGCTGACCGTCCAGCTCACCGTGCTGCGGACGCTGGCGCAGGGCCTGCGGCAGATCGGCGGCGTCATGCTCGGAGCACTGGCCGCCCTCGGCCTGCTGCGCCTGGCCGGGGCGAACTTCGCCAGCATCGGCCTCGCCGTCGGCGTCTGCCTCGGCCTGGGGAAGGTGCTGCGCCTGGGCGAGCAGGCCACCGAGGTGCCGGTCACCGTCCTGCTCGTGCTCAGCACCGGCGCCCCGTACGCCCCCGTCCGGGTCGGGGACACCCTGATCGGCGTCGCCTCCGGCGTCCTGGTCAACCTGGTCGCCGCGCCCCCCACCTACGTGGGCCACGCCGCGCACCGGGCCGCGCGGGTCGCCCACCGCCTCGCCGACCTCGCGCACGACACCGCCCGCGGACTGCGCGAGGGCTGGGACGAGGGGACCTCCGACGGCTGGCTGCGCCGGGTGGAGGCGGCCGCCCGCGAACTCGACCGGGCCCGGGAGACGGCCGCCCAAGCCGAGGAGGGCATCCGCCTCAACCCCCGGCGGCTGCGGCAGCGGACCGACCCGGCGGTCGCCCTCGGGCCGCTGGACGAAGGGCTGACCTGCCTCGGCCACGTCTGCGACCAGCTGGGTTCGGTGCTCCGCGGCCTCGACGACCTGGCCCGCGGCGAGCGCCAGTTCCCGCACGAGGCCGACGCGCGCGAACGGCTGCGGCCCCTCGCCGACGTCCTGGAGGCGGTCGGCGACGCGCTCGACGTCCTCGCCCGCATCCAGCGCGACCACGTCCGCGAGCCCGGGCACACCGACGACCTGACGGCCGTTCTGGAACGCGGCCGCGACCACCACGCCGCGGCCGCCGAGACGCTCTGCCGCACCGACCACGGTCCGGCCGTCTGGTCCCTGCACGGCTCGATCATGGACGAGACCCGGCAGATCCTCCACGAGCTCGACCCCCGCCACGGCCCCCACCCGTCCGCCCTGCACCCCCGGCCGCTCCGACGCGCCGCCCCGCCCGGGGAGAGCGCGGCCGCGGCCCCGGGCCAGGGGTCGCCCGGCCCGGGACCGCGGTGACGGTCCGCACGTTCGCCGCGGTCCACCACCGCGGCGACGACGGCGAAGTCGTGGAGAAGACGGTGGAACCGGTCCCGTACGACGAGGCGCAGGCCCTGCAGGTCGTCGGCCGCCACGAGAGCGACGCCATGGACCTCGACACCGCCACCGACGGCAGCCGCCTCACCCCGGCGGTCGGGACCGGGCCGGAGATCCGCTCTCCCGTGCCTACCCTATGAAAGTCATATATTAATAACTGGCTTGGAGCGAGGCCGTGCGCCGAGGGCCGGCACCGTGGTGCCCGGTTGCCCGGCCCACCTCCTTCTGTGGTGACCGTCCTCCGGCGACCGGCCAGGTGGCCCGGGCGGCTGTGGAACCGGTGCGTCGTCCGCCGGGGCGCGATGAACGATCCTCTCCGCCGGGCCTCGCCCAGTACCGCCCTGCTCGCCGCAGCCCCCCTGGGGAGGAGCGCGGGCGGGGCGTGACATGCTCGTCGCATGACGGGCCACGCGGAATCGGATGCGACGGCGGCAGGCGCCGGGCCGGCCACGGCGGAGGTCCGGGAGATGCTGGCCGTCCTGCCGGGGTCGGTGGTCTTCCTCCTGCCGGAGCACGGGCCGCACGGGGAGGTCGCGGACCTGCGGGTGGCGGCGGTCTCGCCCGGGGCGGTCGACATCGGCGGGCGCGGTGCCGCGGAGTTGCCGGGCCGGAGCGTGCGGGCCACGTACCCGGGCGTCGAGGACACCGAGTTGTGGCGCGGCTACCTGGCGGCGCTGGAGACCGGGGCCGTCCACGAGGGCGAACTGGAGTACCGGGAGAGTGCCGCCGGGATCCCGCACCGCTCCCGCTACCGGGTGCGCGCGGCGCGCTGCGGGGGCGGGCTGGTGGTCTCCTGGGAGCGGCTGGACTCCGGCGAGCGCGAGCAGCGGCGCCTGGCGCTGATGCAGAGCCTGGGGCGGATGGGCTGGGTGGACCGCGACCTGGTCCGCGGGGAGATCGTCTGGTCCGACGAGGTGTACGCGATCTTCGAGCGGGACCGGTCGCTGGGCCCGATGACGCTGGAGGAGCTGTCCGCGCACGCCGAGGGCGAGGACCGTCCGGCGGTGGAGACGGCGGTCCGGGGCCTGCTGGAGCGCGGCGAGCCGATGGACCGGGCCTTCCGCCTGCGGCTGCCGGGCCGCCAGGTGCGGCACGTACGGGTGGTGGCCGAGACCGAGACGGACGTCGAGGGCCGGCCGGTGCGGGTGCACGGCTTCTTCCAGGACCTCACCGCCGCCAAGGCCGCCGAGCGGCGACTGCTGGAGCAGCAGGAGACGGCGCTCGCCCAGCAGGGCCAGTTGGCCGCCGAGCGCTCCCTCGCCGCCCGCCTCCAGGAGACCCTGCTCCCGCCGCCCCAGCGGAACCTGGAGCTGTCCGGGCTCACCGTCGACGTCGTCTACCGGCCGTTGCAGGAGGGGCTCGGTCTGGGCGGCGACTGGTACAGCGCCATCGAACTGCCCGACGGCAGGCTCCTGCTGGTCGTCGGCGACGTCGCCGGGCACGGCCTGGACGCGGTCGCCACCATGGCCCTGCTGCGCTTCACCGCGAAGGGCATGGCCATCACCGGCACCCCGCTGCCCGCCGTCCTGACCAACCTGAACACCCTCCTGCTGCACACCCCGGAGCGCGACGGCGACACCGCCACCATGGTCATGGCGGTCTACGAGCCCGCCGCCTCCCGCCTCACCTGGGTGCGGGCCGGCCACCCGCCGCCCCTGCTGGTGCGCGACGGCCGGGCCCGCTTCCTGCCCTCCCCGCAGGGCATCCTGCTCGGTGCGAGCGCCACGCCCCACTACGGGGCGGCCACCGTCGACCTGCTGCCGGGCGACCACCTGCTGTTCTACACGGACGGCCTGGTCGAGCAGCCCGGCGAGTCGATCGACGCGGGCCTGGCCCGGCTGGCCGACGCCGCCCGGGCGCACGCCGACGGCCCCCGCTTCCTGGACGACGTCGTCCGTGCCATGCTCACCCCGCGGGCCCGCCGCGACGACATCTGCGTCCTGCACGTCAGCCGCTGACGGGGCCGGGCCCTCGCGGTCCGTCCCGTTCCGGCGGTCGGCGCCAGGTGTCCTCGGTGGTGAGGGTGCCGGTGGTCGGGGCGCCGGTGGTCGGGGTGAGCACAATGGGTGTCGTGACACCGACGACGGACTACCAGCAGGTTCTGGAACACATTGCCGGGGAGATCGCCCGGACGCCCGGCCGGGGACGGTCCGCCGACTACATCCCGGCGCTCGCCGCCCGCGACCCGCGCGCCTTCGGCATGGCCGTCGCCGAGCTGGACGGCACCGTCCACGGGGTGGGCGAGTGGCGCGAACCGTTCTCCGCGCAGTCCATCACCAAGGTCTTCACCCTGGCCCTGGACCTGGCCCACGAGGGCGACGAGCTGTGGGAGCACGTGGGCCGCGAACCCTCCGGCAACCCGTTCAACTCCCTGACGCAGCTGGAGTACGAGAACGGCATCCCGCGCAACCCGTTCATCAACGCCGGCGCCCTGGTCGTCACCGACCGCCTCCACACCCGCACCGGTGACGCCGCGGGCGAGCTGCTGCGGCTGCTGCGCACCGAGAGCGGGAACCCGGAGCTCGACTTCGACCCGGCGGTCGCCGCCTCGGAGGCCGCGCACGGCGACCGGAACGCCGCCCTCGGCCACTTCATGGCCTCCTACGGCAACATCGACAACCCCGTCCCGCTCCTGCTCGACCAGTACTTCCGCCAGTGCTCGGTCACCGCCTCCTGCGCCGACCTCGCGCTGGCGGCCACCCTCCTGGCCCGGCACGGCGTGCGCGCCGACGGCACCCGGCTGCTGACCCGCAGCCAGGCCAAGCAGGTCAACGCCGTCATGCTGACCTGCGGCACCTACGACGCCGCCGGCGACTTCGCCTACCGGGTGGGCCTGCCCGGCAAGAGCGGGGTGGGCGGCGGCATCATCGCCGTCGTGCCCGGCCGGTGCGCCCTGTGCGTGTGGAGTCCCGGCCTGGACGAACGGGGCAACTCGGTCGCCGGAGTGGCGGCGCTGGACCTCTTCACCACGCTCACCGGGCTGTCGGTGTTCTGACCCACCGGGCCGGACGGGGGTCGGGCGCGGTGCGCCGAGCGGATGAATCAGGACGGCCGCGCAGGTCCTGACCGGCCGTCAGCCGCCCGTATCGGGAGGAAGTTGGCGTAATACATCGTCCATCTGATGGTCGCCGACCCGAATGGAGCGATGTGAGAGCGGTGTTTCAGGGGCTACGGCGACTCGCCACCCCGCACGGCGGGCTGCGCGGCCCGCACCCTGCCCGTCGCCGGGCCCTCGCTGCGGCCGGTGCACTCGTGCTGACGGCCTCCGGGGGCCTCGCGGCACTGACGCCGACCGCCCGGGCCGCTGCGGGCGACGGCTCGGTCACCGTCCGGGTCGTGCGCGAGGTCAACGCGAACGGCAGTTGGGACGGCTCCGCGCTCGAACCGGGCATGAGCGGCGTCACGGTCGAGCTGACCGACGACGCCGGGACGACGGTCTCGGGCACGACCGCGGCGGACGGCACGGTCACCCTGCGGCCCGCGGACACTGCCCTGGCGGGCGGGAAGTACCGGGTCCAGGTGGTGAACCCCAGGCCGGGCGTCCTCTTCCCGGCCTTCGCGGCCCGCGACACCTTCGGCGGCACGCCGGACCGCCTCAGCAGCACGGAGGAGTTCGTCGACCTCTCGAACGGCAGGGACGTCTCGTACACGACGGCGTTCTGGAACCCCGGTGACTTCTGCCAGAAGAACGCCCCGCTGGTCACCGCGTGCGTGCGCGGCGACGTGGCCCCCGCCGAGGGGGACGCCGGGCGGACGCTGGTGACGCTCCCGTACGACGCGCGCGGCGTCGACAGCCGGGTGACCAACCTCGCGACCAAGGCGCAGACGGGCGCCCTGTACGGCATCGGGTACAGCAAGCAGAAGCAGTGGATCTTCAGCGGGGCCCACGCGCACCGCGCCTCCGGGTACGGCCCGTCCGGGGCGGGCGCCGTCTACCTGACCGACCGGGCGACCGGTGCGACGTCGCTGTTCACCGTGGTCCCCGACGCCGGGACCACGGCCCACGACTTCGCCACGGACATGGACCTGGGCTTCGCCCCCGCCGTCGGCAAGGAGTCACTGGGCGACGTGGAGGTGTCGGAGGACGGCGCCGACCTGTACGTGGTCAACCTGCACGACCGGAAGCTGTACCGGTACGACGCGACGGGCCGGACCGCGTCCGCACCGAAGGCGAGCTACGCCGTCCCCGGCCCCGACACCCCCTGCCCGGCGGCCGGGGACTGGCGGCCCTACGGCCTGGGCGTCCAGGACGGGGTCGTCTACGTGGGCGGCGTCTGCTCGGGGGAGTCGACGCAGAAGAGGTCGGACCTGCGCGCCGTCGTGCGGACCTTCGACCCGGCCGCGGGCGCCTTCGGGCCGGTGGTCCTGGACCAGCGACTGGACTACCCCCGGACGAGGTCCAACCGCGACTCCGTCTGCCCGGGAGCGGGCTGGTACCCGTGGCAGGACACCCTCCCCACCTCGCAGGACGACGTCGCGTCGTGCGGGCCGGGCAACATCGCCAATCCGGAGCCCGCGCTGGCGGACATCGTGGTGGACACCGACGGCACGCTGATCCTGGGCTTCCGCGACCGGTACACCGACCAGATCGGACTGAACCAGACGTACGCGGCCGGCAGCGACCTGCTGGCCTCCCCGGCCTCCGGCGGCGCCCTGACCAAGGCGTGCCCGGGGGCGGACGGCAGGTTCGTGATGTTCGAGAACGGCGGCTGCGGCAACACCGGTGCGCGCGGTGACGGGTTCTACGACCAGCACCGCACCGAGTTCCACACCAACGCCCTGTTCGCGGGCGTCGCCCTGTCCAAGGTGGAGACCTCGATCGCCAGCTCCGCGATCGACCCCGTGGAGGCCCTCTTCAACGGCGGCACGGCCTGGACCAACCGCGACGGCACCCGCGAGAGCGGGCTCGGCAACCAGCTGACGGGCACCTTCGGCAAGGGCGGCTCGATGGCCGACCTGGAGGTGCTGTGCGACCAGGCGCCGCTGCAGATCGGCAACCGGGTCTGGTACGACCTCGACAAGGACGGCGTCCAGGACCCCGGCGAGCCGCCCGTCGTCGGCGCGACCGTCCACCTCTACGACAGGTCCGGCACGGTCGTCGGGACGACGAGGACCACCGCGCGCGGCGAGTACTACTTCGACGACTCCGACGTCACCGGCGGGCTGAAGCCCCGCACCGCGTACACGGTCAGGATCGACGAGCCGGCGGACTACGCGTCCGGCGGCCCGCTGTTCCAGTGGGTGGTCACCAGGAACGACGCCGGCGACAACGACTTCGTCGACAGCGACGGCACCGTCCCGCCCGGAGGCAGGTACCCCGAGACCGCCGTCACCACCGGCGGCCCCGGCCAGGACAACCACACCTACGACTTCGGCTACCGCCGGCCCGAGGAGGGGAAGGTGGGCGTGGTCAAGCAGGACCCCGGCGGCAAGCCGCTGGCGGGCGCGGTGTTCCGGCTGTGGCGGGAGAGCAACGGCACCGACGGGCTGCAGACCGGCGGAGCCGCCCCGGACACCGCGGTCGGCGGCCCCTGCACCACCGGAGCGGACGGCGCGTGCACGGCGACCGTCCCGGAGGGGACCTACTACTGGCAGGAGACCGCGGCGCCCGACGGCTACCTGCTGCCGGACCCGGCCGTCTTCGGACCGCTGCTCCTGACCGCCGGCAACTCCGCCGCGGGCGTCAGCACCGTCGCGGTCGACGAGGTGGCGACCGGCTCGGTGGGGGTGGTCAAGCAGGACCCCGGCGGCAAGCCGCTGGCGGGCGCGGTGTTCCAGCTGTGGCGGGAGAGCAACGGCACCGACGGACTGCAGACCGGCGGAGCCGCCCCGGACACCGCGGTCGGCGGCCCCTGCACCACCCCGGAGTCGGGCCGCTGCGAGGAGACCGTGCCGCTGGGCAGGTACTACTGGCAGGAGACCGCGGCGCCCGACGGCTACCTGCTGCCGGACCCGGCCGTCTTCGGACCGCTCGAACTCGGCCCCGACAACCGGACCGAGGGCGTCTCGGTCACCGTCACCGACGCACCGGAGACCGCCCGGCTCCTGCTGCTCAAGAGGAGCCAGGACGACGGCACCGCCCTCACGGGCGCGGTGTTCCGGCTGTGGCGGGAGAGCAACGGCACCGACGGGCTGCAGACCGGCGGAGCCGCCCCGGACACCGCGGTCGGCGGCCCCTGCACCACCGACGCGCAGGGACGCTGCGCCTACGAGGGGCTCCCGCCGGGCTCCTACTACCTCGAGGAGACCGCGGCCCCCGGCGGCTACGTGCTGCCCGCGGACCCGGTCAGCGGTCCCCACGCGCTCACCGCGGCCCACCACGACAGGCCGCTGGAGGTCGTCCGGCTGAACCAGCGGGCCTCCGAACTCCCGCACACGGGAATCGGGTTGCCGGTGACGGCCGGCCTCGCCGCGAGCGCGGCCGCCGTCTGCGGCGGCGTGTTCCTGCTGGCGCTGCGCCACCGGCGCCGGAGCCGCTGACCGAGCGGCCGGGCGCCGGAGCTGGCCGGGTCCGACAGCCTCGTACGGCTGCCGGGCCCGGCCCGCTCCGCGTCCGACCGGGTGGTGCCGCCCACCGCGCCCGGGGGCAGCACCCGGTCGGTGCTCCCGGGCGCGTCATGATGGCGGAAACCGAACCGTGAGAGGTGGGGACGTGGTCGACGTGGCCGACGCGGGCAGGCGCGGACGGGTGCGGTGGTCGGCCCTGGGCATCGCCGTGACCGCGCTGCTGGCCGGGGTCGCGGCGTGGGCGCTGCCCGTACCCGCGCCCGCGCCGGGGCCGCGGCCGGTCACCGTCGAGGAGGCGGCCCGGATGTCGCTGGCCCGCTTCACGACGTACCAGGCCGGTCCGCTGCGGGTCAGGATCGAGGTCCCCGAGGCGGGGCGGACGCTCACCGTCGACGGGGTGGTGGACTACCGGGCGCGCCACGCCGTGGGCGGTTACCGGGCCGGGAGCGGAACGGGCCTGCTGGCCTGGGACCACGCGGGACTGGGGGTGGCCCCCGGGCAGCCGCAGGACCCGCTGCGCGCCGCCGCCTCGATGCCGCCCGGCTCCTGGTCCCCGCGCGCCTACACCGGCGCCCCGCTCGACAGCGCGCTGCAACTGGCCCTCCAGTTGGGGCGGGACCGCCCCGACAACGCCCAGCTCCTCGCCGAACAGGGCCCGCAGTGGCTGCGCAGCGAGCGGATCGACGGGCACGAGTACGACGTCTTCTCCGGACCGCGCCCGCGATCGGCCGCCGACGACGGGCCCTCGCCGCTCACCTACTGGATCGACGGCGACGGCCGACTGCGCCGGGTCACCGTGCGGGAAGCGGGGATCCCGGAGCCGGTGACGGTCGACTTCCCCGGCGGGAGCGCCGACCCGGTCCCCAGCACCCCCTGGGACCGCTGACCCCGGCCCCGTCGGCCCCGTCGGCCCCGGCACCGACGGGGGCCGACGGCGCCGACGGGGACGTCCGGCGCGGGCGGCCGGTGCGCGTGGCCGCCACCGTCACGGTGCGGCTGGCGGGAGGGTGGAGCGGTCCCCGTCGAAGCAGACGGGCAGGTCCGGCGTCGACGTGAAGTGGCCCGCTCCGCTGACCGCGAGCAGGGTGACGCCGTGCGAACCGCCGGTGCCCCATCCGAGTTCGGTGATGCGGTGGCACAGCGCCCTGGCCTGTTCCGGATCGGTGTCGGGGGTGACGCGGACGTCGAGGGCCTTCCAACCGTCGGGGGTCGGGCCGTCGGCCATGAAGGAGAGGGAGCCCTCGGCGATGTGCGGCAGGCAGCGGACCTCCTCCGGGAGCGGCCCCTTCCAGTTGCCCTCGTAGCTCTCGGTGGGGCTCGGCGCGGCGCTGCACGCGGGCCCGGGGGCGCCGGAGACGGAAGCGGGGGCGAGGGCGGAAGGGGAGGCGGGGGCAGGGGCGGAAGGGGGCCCGTCGGCCTGCGGCTCGGTGGCGGTGGTGCAGCCGGTGACGGCGAAGGCTGCCGCGGCGAGGGCCGCGGCGAGACGTCCGGACAATCGTCCTCCTCTGGTCGAGGCCACACCGTACCGGCCGCCGCAAGTCGATCGTCCGGGGCGTCACCTGCCCCGTGCGCGGGTGCCGAAGCGCGGGCCCCTCGGCCCCTCCTCGGCCCCCTCGCCGAACACGGTTGCCCCGCCGGTGCGCGGGGCCGGGGGAGGTCAGAGCTTGCGGAGGAACGAGCCGAGTGACTTCGCCGCGGCGTCGGCCAGGTTGGTGAGGGCCTGGCCGAGCTGGTCCAGTTCGGGGGAGAGGGGGCCCGGTTCCGGCCGGTCGGTGGGGGGCTGCCGGTCCTCGGCCTCGTTCCCGGTGGCCTCGCCCCGGTAGCCGACCGGCCCCTCGTTGACGCGCTGGGACCAGCCGAGGAAGGAACTGCCGTCCTCCGTCAGCCCGATGGAGGCCGAGCAGGCGCGCTGGTCGGTCCAGGCGATCCGGTCGAAGGGGGTGTCCTCGCCCACGGCGAGGTGGATCGTGAGCGGGCCGCCCGGGTGCCAGCGGCCGCCCCAGCCGGCCTGGGTGGAGAAGGTGCGGGTGGCGACCGGGTCGGAGTCCCCGGGGAACGCCTGACGGTCGCTCAGGGTGCCGCGCAGTTCGCACCAGTGGCCGTCGGCGTTCCGGGCGTGGCCGTAGAAGGTGGTCAGCTCCAGCGCGAACTCGACGGACGCCTCCGCGCCGGAGCGCACCCGCCAGTCGAGTCGGGCCGGCATCGCGCCCTCGCCGGAGTCGAGGTGCAGCCGCCAGGGGGCGGCTGGCTCCCACGCCTGCGCGCCCGGGGCCCGGCGCTCCGTGCGGTAGGTCAGCAGCGAGCGGCTCACGGAGTCGGCGAGCCAGGCGCGTTCGGCCTGGTCGCGGTCCCAGACGGGCTCGGCCAGCACCCGGTACAGCCACAGGTGCGAGCGTGCGTCGGCGGAGCTGCGGAGCGTCAGGCGGTTGGTCGCGCCCGGGAGGAGCAGCTCGGCGGGGACGGCGAGGACGAACTCCTGCGGCAGGTCGCCGCCGCCGGGTATGCGGTGGTCGCCGACGACCGTCTCGGAGTTGACGGCGACGTCGAGCGGTGCGAAGCCGGGCCGGGGTCCCAGCTTGGAGACGAGGGCGCGGATCTTCACCGTGAGCTCGTCCGTCACGCCCTCCGGCGGGACGTGGAACTCGATGGTGACCGCGGCCCCGGCGTCGAGCGCGAGGTGGTCGCGTGCGAAGCCGGCCCGCTCGGCGGTGACCACGGCGTTGCCCGTCCGGGGGACGGCGGTGGAGAAGTCGACGAAGACGGGCTGCACGTGGGCTCCTTGGGGCGGCCGCAGGACACGGGTGGGTCGACTCGGGATGATGCCACGGCCCGGTGACGCCCGGCCGCGGTGACCGTTCCGTCCCGGTCGTCCCGGTCGTCCCGGTCGTCCCGGTGCGTGAGGCGGGGGCCGGTCCTCCCCGCCTTCGCGGTCAGGGGTCAGGCCATCTCGACGTAGCGGTGGACCCGGTCGAAGCGTCCGGCTGCCGCGTCCCGGTGGCGGATCACCCAGTGGGCCACGCCGGAGTCCAGTTCCGTGACGTCGTCGCCGCACCTCCAGGTGGCCAGGAGGACCCAGTCGTCGGTGTCCCCGGGGGTGCGGGCGTCGTGGACGGGGTCGTTCTGCGGCGAGACCGGACGGCCGCCGAGCTGGAGGGTCCAGGGCGGGCGGTGGCCGCCGCCGGTCCGCGTCCAGGCGTCGTCGAGCTCCTCGGCGAGTTCGGACTGCTCGTCCTCCGGGAAGTCCCCCCAGCGGTCGAGGGCGAAGCTCTCCGGCATCGGTGCGCTCGGCTGGTGCCAGACGGTCCGCAGTTCGCGCGGCAGGTACGGTTCGCGCGCACCGTCCCCGGAGGGGCTCGGGAGGGTCGGGGTCCCGGCGGGGACGTACAGCACCGCGTCGGGCTCCTGCCGTCCGGGGCCGCGCACCTCGGTGCCGGAGAAGAGGAGCAGGTGGCCGTCGGCGGGCAGCGGGAGGCCGGTCGCGCCGGGCGGCAGGGCCGCGAGGTCGACGGCGGCGACGAAGGGCTCGGACGGCCTCGGCACGCCCTCCGGCAGCCGGGGGTCGCCGCCGATCCGGGCCACGAGGGGGCCGTCACCGCCCTCCGCCAGATACACCGCCGGGCGGAGGGCCCGGATCCACTCCTCCACCTCCTCCGGCGGCAGGCCCTGGGAGGCCGCCTCGGCCCGGAAGCGGTCGGTCCTGTTCGTGTGCGCGTCGGCCATCGGATCATCCTAGCGGGCCTGCGGGCGAGCCCCGGTGGGGGTCAACGTGCTTGCGGGCGCGTCGACTTGGCACCGGCGATCTTGGACGGGCGAGGGCGGCGGCCGAGCCTCGGCGGAGGAGGCCGGGTCGAGGTCTGCCGTGGCGCGGACGGGGTAGGCGGACGCCGGACGTCGGAGCGGAGGAGAGGAGCGGGTCGATGGGGCCGGACGCGGTGGCGCCGCCCCGGCCGGTGCGGCCGGGCGGCGGGGGCTCAGTGCCCCGCGCTGATCGCGGCCGGGTCGACCTGTGGTTCCGGCCGGGGGCGGGAGACCGGCACCACCAGGCCCAGGGCGGTGGCGGTGCCGGTGAGGGCCGCCAGGCGGAGGAGCCGCGGGGAGGGGTTCTCCAGGTGGAAGGTGCCGCCGTCGTCGGTGATCCGCCGACGGGCGCGCAGCAGGGCGCCGAGTCCGGCGCAGTCGCAGAAGGACAGGGCGGAAGCCTCGACGATCATGATGCGGGGGTGGCCCAGGAGGGCCGTGCGGACGGCGGCTTCGACCTCGGGGACGGTGTCCAGGTCGAGTTCGCCGGACAGGCGCAGGTGAGCGACGGTCGCGTGGACGCTGACCGCTGCGGTCAGCTGCGTCGGTGGTGCCGGTTGTTCGGCCATGCAGGCCTCCCTTCACCGGGCGGTGCGCGGAGCACTGCCCGGGACCGCGAGTTGCGGTCCCTCCACCCTAGAGGCAACATTTGTCCTTCGACAACATTCCATGTCCGGCAACGATTTTCGGGTCGCCCCCCGGAAGCGGTGCGGCGGAACCCGGCACCTCAGGCCGTCAGCGGGGCCGGTACCGCCTCGGCGCTCCCCGCGGCGCGGCGGGCCGCGCTGGCCCGGAAGGCGTGCAGCCCCGCCATCAGTGCACCGCGCTCGGCCGGGGACATCCCGTCGAGCACCGCCGCGAGCGCCTGCTCCCGGGCGGTGCGCAGGTCGGCCAGGAAGGCCAGCCCGGTCGGCGTCAGGTGGAGCTCCAGCTCGCGCCGACTGGTCGTGCTGGCCGCGCGCTGCACCAGCCCGGCCGCCTCCAGGCGGTCGCACAGCCGGCTGACCGACGAGGGGCGCGAATCCAGGAGCTCGCTGAGCGTGCGGAGGTTGATGCCGTCGCTCTCCGCCAGCACGTAGAGGACGCGCAGCTGGGACACCGACACGGGCCTGGCCTCCAGCTCGCGCCCGCCGCCCCAGAGCACCTCCAGCAGTTCCACCACCGACGACACGGTCGCCGCGCCGTCGGCGCGGTTCGGGAGCGGGGGGACGAGGACCATGGGTCCATCCTGACACCACCCTCCCGGCCCACCACAACCCGTCGGCACGATCGGCCGACGCCGCAGAGGAGAAGGAGCACCCGGGTGACGGAGAACCTGTCCGCGGTGGAGCGCGCCCTGCGCACCGCCGCCCCGTACGCACTGCTGGACACGGTGCGGGAGAACCTCGTCCGGCTGTACGGCGCGCCATGGGTCGAACTGCAGCTCGCCGACTACAGCCTGACCGTCCTCCAACGGGTCACCGACCTGCCGCACACCACCCGGCCGGTCCCGGTGCACGCCAGCGCCCCCGGACGGGCCTTCGGCTCCCAGCAGCCCTTCACCGAGACCGGGCCGGACGGCAGACCGGCGGTGCTGCACCTGCCGGTGACCGTGCGCGGCGACCGCCTCGGGGTGCTGAGCCTCGGCCTGGACGGCGTCCGCCTCACGCCGCAGCGGCAGGAGGAGCTCCGCGAGATCGCCGAGGTGCTCGGCCACCACCTCGTGGTGGCCGAGCGGGACACCGACCTCTACCTCCAGGCCCGCCGCAAGAACCGCCTCACCCTGGCCGCCGAGATGCAGTGGCAGCTGCTGCCCGCCCGGGCCTGCGCCCGGGAGGAGTACGCCATCGGCGCCCAGTTGGAACCCGCCTACGCCATCCGCGGCGACAACTTCGACTGGTCCGCCACCGAGGACCGGCTCACCCTGACCATCACCAACGGCATGGGGGAGGGCATCGACGCCTCGCTGCTCACCAACCTCGCCGTCAACGCGCTGCGCAACGCCCGCCGGGCCGGCGTCGACATCGCCGACCAGGCCGCGCTGGCCGACCAGGCCGTGTACGGGCAGTACGGGGGCGAGGCGTACGTCTCCGTGCTGCTGCTGGAGTTCCACCTGGACACCGGCCTGGTCGAGATCGTCGACGCGGGCTCCCCGCGACTGCTCCGGCTGCGGGACGGCGCCGTCCGGCACGTCCCCTTCGAGGCGCAACTGCCGCTCGGCCTGGCCGACGGCACCCCGTACCGGGCGCAGCGGGCCCGGGTGGAGCGCGGCGACCGGCTGGTCTTCGTCAGCGACGGCGTGCACGCCGCCGCCTCGGCGTCCGGCGAGGAGTACGGTGCGGCCGGGCTGCCCCGGGCCATCCAGGAGACCCGGCTGCTGCCGGCGGCCGAGGTGCCCCGGGCGATCCTGACCTCCCTCGCCGCCCACCGCGGCGACGACGCCCGGGACGACGCCCTCGTCGTCTGCCTCGACTGGAACGGCCGGCACCCCGCCCCGGCCGACGCCCCGCCCGCCTGAGGCCCTGAACCGGCGGCCGCAGGGCCGGGGGCCGCGGGGCCGGGGGCCGCGGGGCCGGGGCCTCAGGCGTCCGGGGCCTCAGGCGGCCGGGGCCCGGCCTAGGCTGGGGCGCCATGGACTGGCTGGAGCGGGTGGCGAAGCTGAGACGGTGGACGAGCAGCGGCGTCCGGGCGCCGCACAAGCCGCTGCTGCTGCTGTACGCGCTGGGCAGCTACCAGCGCGACGCCGACGGCGACCTGCGCTACAGCGCGGTCGAGGGGGAGTTGAAGCGGCTGCTGGAGGAGTACGGCCCGTCCCACCCGACCACCCCCGCGTACCCCTTCCACCACCTGGTCAGCGACGGGGTCTGGGAGGTCAGCACCGACCGGGGGCCGGGGAGCCCGGGCAGCGGAGTGGGGGTGCTGCGCTCCAGCGGGGCGACAGGGCGGCTGGCGCCGGAGCTGCGGGCGGCGCTGCGCAGGGACCCGGCGCTGCTGGGCCGGTTGGCGCGGGTGCTGCTGGACTTCCACTTCCCGCCGTCGCTGCACACCGAGCTGTGCGAGGCGGTCGGGCTCGACCTCGATCTGGCCGACACCGAGGGCGTGACGGGCGGTGCCCCGGGTGGGCGGGAGCGGGCGGCGCGGCGGCAACGGGACCGGCGGATGCGCGAACTCGTCCTGACCGCCTACGAGTTCCGGTGCGCGTTCTGCGGCTACGACGGGATGCTGGGCGCGAGCGCGGTCGGCCTGGAGGCGGCCCACGTGCGGTGGTGGTCCTACGACGGGCCGGACGAGGTCGACAACGGCCTGTGCCTGTGCTCCCTGCACCACAAGCTCTTCGACAAGGGCGTCCTCGGCCTGGGGGAGGGGCACCGGGTCCTGGTCTCCCGGCGCTTCGTCGGCCGCAGCGAGGCCAGCCGCCGGCAGGTGCTCGCCCTGAGCGGACGCCCCGTCCTCGGCCCGCAGCCGGGCACCCCGCCGATCGCGGACCGGCACCGCGCGTGGCACACCGCCCAGGTCTTCCACGGCGAGCCCCGGCCGTCCGCACCCCCGCTGCCCGTCGGCTGACCGCGGCCGCGTATCGGAAACGTATCCGGACTGCCTGACGTGACCCGGAACGCGGCGCGACCACGGGGTTCACCCTGCTGACCGGGTCCGTGGAGACCTCGCGGCCGGAGGGGCCGGGCCCGAGGGCCTCTGCGCCCACCGTATTGATTGACGAATCGCTTCGAACGTCACCCGGGGAGGGCGCGTTCCCCGGAGGTCCCGTTTCGACGGCGGTTCGACTGCGCTCCATCGGAAGGCGCTCCGGGGCCCCGTTTTTCTGCCTGAAACATTCGAAGAAATATCGCAACTACCGGGGGTCAAAGGCGCGTTGCCTCGGTTACGCTACCGCAGTCCGCCGGGTGGAGCCGGGTCCTGCGGACTTCGAAACTTTTCGAATCGTCCTCGTGACGTGCGCGCCTCCTGGCGTGTATGGGGATGTCATGACCATGCCGGACAGCATGAGGAGAGGGCCGTACGTGAAAACAACCGCACTGCGTCGATGGGCGACCACCACCGTGGCCGTGGCCGCCACCGTGACCCTCACCGTGACGGCCGCCGCGTTCGGCGGAGCCCTGGCCGACCGTGCCGGAGCCGGGTCGCCCGCCGCCGCACAGCACGTTTCCGCGGCGGACGCGGCGGACGCGGCGAACGCGGCGGCCGGGCACGGGCACTGGGTGGACACCTGGACCTCGATGCCGCAGCTGACCGAGCCGGGCAACATGCCGCCGGCCCCGTACACGCAGGACGGCGCGGTGTTCGCCGACACCACGCTGCGGCAGACCGTGCACGTCACCCTCGGCGGCCGCACCCTGCGGCTGCACCTCAGCAACGCGTTCGGCGGCGCCGTCCTGCCCGTGACGGCGGTGTCGGTGGCCCGCCCGGTCGACGGCCGGTCCGGCGCGCGGGCGATCGTGCCCGGCAGCGCGCGGCAGGTGACGTTCGGCGGGCGCCCCGGGACCACGGTGCCGGTCGGCGCGCAGATGGTCGCCGACCCGCTGGACTTCCCGGTCGCCGCGGGCGAGACCCTCACCGTCACGATCTACCTGGCCACCGGCCAGCAGTCGACGAACATCACCTCGCACCCCGGTTCGCGCACCACCTCGTACATGCTGCGCGGCGACCACCTCGACGACGCCGACCTGGACGGCGCGGCCTCGGTCAACCACTGGTACTTCCTGAGCGCCGTCGAGGTGCAGGCACCGGCCACCGACCGGGCGACCGTCGTCCTGGGCGACTCCCTCGCGGACGGACGCGGCTCCACCGACAACGGCGACGACCGCTGGCCCGACCGGCTGCGGGCCCGGCTGGCCCAGCACGCCGACACCGCGGGCACCGCGGTGCTCAACCAGGCCGCGGGCGGCAACCGCGTCCTCAACGACGGCTTGGGCCCCAACGCCCTGTCCCGCCTGGACCGCGACGTGTTCGCGCAGCCCGGCGTCACCTCGCTGATCGTCTCCGAGGGCGTCAACGACATCGGCACCGCCGACGCCACGGCAGCGGCCCAGCAGGCCGTCACCGCGGACCTGATCAACGCGTACCGGCAGATCGTGCTGCGGGCGCACGCCCAGGGCATCCCCGTCTACGGCGCGACCCTCACCCCCTTCGGCGGTCACCAGTACGACGACGCCGCGGGGCTGCGCGAGGCGTCGCGCCAGGCGGTCAACGACTGGATCCGCACCAGCGGGCAGTTCGACGCGGTGCTGGACTTCGATCGCGCCGTCCGCGACCCGCAGGCCCCCCGCCGACTCCGCTCCGACCTGGACGTCGGCGACCACCTGCACTTCAACCCCACCGGCTACCAGGCCCTCGCCGACTCCGTCCCGCTCCGCCTCTTCGGCCCCGGGGCCCGCTGACGGAAGGCGGCTCGCGGGGCGGGCGCGGGCGCAGCGGCTGGTATGACTGGACCATGCAGGAAGAGACCGCACGCTCCGCGATCGACACGTTCATCTCCGCGTTCAACGCCTCGGAGGACAGCTATGTGACCGCCCTGCTCTCCCGGGCCCTGACCTCGGACGTGGTCTTCTGGGGGCCGCTGGGCCGCAGCGAGGGGATCGCCGCGGTCGAGCGGTTCGTGCTGGACCTCCGTCGCCACCCGGCGGGGGCCGGCACGATGGCGCGCTGCTCGGAGGTGGACATGCCGGACGAGTGGGCCCGGTACCGGTGGACCTTCAGCACGCCGGACGGGGGCCTCCGCCTGGCCGGGACGGACGTCGTCCACCTGCGGCGGAGCCTCATCGACCAGGTCATCGTCTTCGCGGGGGAGATCGAGCTGCTCGCCCCCGAGCAGCCCGCCCCCTGAGCCGCCCGTACGCCCGTAAGCCCGTAAGCCCGTAAGCCCGTAAGCCCGCACGCCCGCACGCCCGCGCCACCGGTACCGGCGCGGGCGTGCGGGCGTGCGGGCTTACGGGTGGGCAGGGGTCAGGAACCGGCCTTGCGCTTGTTGTAGACGTCGAAGCCGACCGCGGCGAGCAGCACCAGGCCCTTGATCACCTGCTGGTAGTCGGTGCCGATGCCGACCAGCGACATGCCGTTGTTGAGGACGCCGAGCACCAGGCCGCCGATGATCGCGCCGAGCACGGTGCCGACGCCCCCGGAGGCCGAGGCGCCGCCGATGAACGCGGCGGCGATCGCCTCCAGTTCGAAGTTGATGCCGGCCTGCGGGGTCCCGGCGTTGAGGCGGGCGGCGAAGACCAGCCCGGCCAGGGCGGCCAGCACGCCCATGGTGACGAAGGCGAGGAAGACCACCCGCTTGCTCTTCACGCCCGACAGCTTGGCCGCGGCCTCGTTGCCGCCGATGGCGTAGGTGTGCCGCCCGATGATCGAGTTGCGCATCAGGTAGCCGAAACCGAACAGCAGCACGGCCAGGATCAGCAGCACGATCGGGAAGCCGTGGTAGCTGGCCAGCAGCAGCGTGAAGACCACCACCGCGGCGCTCACGGCCGCCAGCTTCGCCAGGAAGAGCCCCGTCGGCAGGAGTTCCAGGCCGTACGAGGCGGCCTGGCGGCGGCCGCGGACCTCCTGCAGGAGCGCGACGGCGAGGACGGCGGCGCCCAGCAGCAGGGTCAGGTTGTGGTAGTTGGTGTGCGGCCCGACCTCGGGCAGGAAACCGCTGCCGATCTTCTGGAAGCCCCTGGGGAACGGGGCGATCGACTGGCCCTGCAGCATGATCTGGGTGCCGCCGCGGAAGACCAGCATGCCCGCCAGCGTCACGATGAACGACGGGATGCCGACGTAGGAGATCCAGAAGCCCTGCCAGGCACCGGCCGCCGCGCCGATCAGCAGGCAGGCGACCAGGGCCACCGGCCAGGGCAGGTGGTGCCTGACCATCATGACGGCCGCCGCCGCGCCGGTGAAGGCGGCCAGCGAGCCGACCGACAGGTCGATGTGCCCGGCGATGATCACGATCATCATGCCGATGGCCAGGATCAGGATGTAACTGTTCTGCTGGATCAGGTTGGTGACGTTCAGCGGCTGGAGCAGGATGCCGTCCGTCCAGATCTGGAACAGCACCACGATCAGCGCGAGGGCGACCAGCATGCCGTACTGGCGGACGTTGCCGCGCAGCGCCCGGGCGAGGACGTCCCGGACGGACGTCCGCCCGACCGCCTCGGGGGCGGTCTTCCTGGTCTGGGGGGTGGTCCCGGTCTGGGCCATGCGTCACACCTGCTCGTTCTGGGTCGCGGCGCTCACGGTCATGAGGCGCATGAGGGATTCCTGGGTCGCGTCCGCCCGCTGCACCTCACCGGTCAGCCGTCCCTCGGCCATGGTGTAGATGCGGTCGCACAGGCCCAGCAGTTCGGGGAGTTCGGAGGAGATGACCAGCACCGCCTTGCCCTGGGCGGCCAGGTCGGCGATCACGGCGTAGATCTCCGCCTTGGCGCCGACGTCGATGCCGCGGGTCGGCTCGTCGAGGATCAGCACCTCGGGCTCGGCGAAGATCCACTTGCTGAGGACGACCTTCTGCTGGTTGCCGCCGCTGAGCTTGCCGGTCTCCGTGAACACCGAGGGGGCCTTGATGTTCATGGACGCGCGGTAGCGCTCGGCGACCCGGGTCTCCTCGTGCTCGTTGATCCAGCCGCGGCGGGAGACCTTGCCGAGCGCGCCCAGCGAGATGTTGCGGCTGATGCCGTCCGCGAGGTTGAGGCCGAGCTGCTTGCGGTCCTCGGTGACGTACGCGAGGCCGTGGCCGATCGCCTCGGAGACGGTGCGGGTGCGCACCTCCCGGCCGTTCACCAGCACCCGGCCGCCGGTCCACCGCCCGTAGGAGCGGCCGAAGACGCTCATCGCCAGCTCGGTGCGGCCGGCGCCCATCAGTCCGGCGATGCCGACGATCTCGCCGCGCCGCACGTGCAGCGAGACGCCGTCGACCACGTTGCGGTGGTGGTCGATCGGGTGCTGGACCGTCCAGTCCTCGACGGCCAGCGCCACCTCGCCGACCTCCGGGGTGCGCTCGGGGTAGCGGTGCTCCAGGTCGCGGCCGACCATGCCGCGGATGATCCGGTCCTCGGAGACGCCCTCGGGGCCGACGGCGAGCGTCTCGATGGTGCGCCCGTCGCGCAGGATGGTGACGGAGTCGGCGACCCGGGCGATCTCGTTCAGCTTGTGCGAGATGAGGATGCAGGCGATGCCCTGCGCCTTGAGCTCCAGGATCAGCTCCAGCAGCTTGCGGCTGTCCTCGTCGTTCAGCGCGGCGGTCGGCTCGTCCAGGATGAGGAGTTCGACCTCCTTGGCGAGCGCCTTGGCGATCTCGACCAGCTGCTGCTTGCCCACGCCGAGGTCGGCGACCCGGGTCAGTGGGTGGTCGTGCAGGCCCACGCGGCGCAGCAGCTCGCCGGCGTGGGTGAGCGTCCGGTGCCAGCTGATGATCCCGCGGCGGGCGTGCTCGTTGCCGAGGAAGACGTTCTCCGCGATGGACAGGTACGGCACCAGGGCGAGTTCCTGGTGGATGATGACGATCCCGCGCCGCTCGCTGGCGCGGATGTCCCGGAACCGGCAGGGCTCGCCCTTGAACAGGATCTCGCCCTCGTAGGAGCCGTGCGGGTGGACCCCGCTGAGCACCTTCATCAGGGTGGACTTGCCCGCCCCGTTCTCGCCGCAGATCGCGTGGACCTCGCCGGCGGCGACGGTGAGGTTGACGTCCGACAGCGCTCTGACCCCGGGGAAGGTCTTGGTGATCGCGCGCATCTCGAGGACGGGTCCGGCCATGGTGCATCCGTTTCGGCTGGGGGCGGTGCGGGCGCGGCGGGCCTGTCAGGGCGCCGGCCGCGCCCGCACCGCCCGGCTGGTGCGGGCGGTGCGGGTACCCGCGGGCGCTACTTGAGCTGGTCCGCGGTGTACTGGCCGCCGTCGACGAGCACCTTCTGGTAGTTGTCCTTGTCCACGCTCACGGGCTGGAGCAGGTAGGCCGGGACGACCTTGGTGCCGTTGTCGTACTGGGTGGTGTCGTTGGTCTCGGGCTTGCCGCCGGTGAGCAGGGCGTCGCCCATCTGGACGGCCACCTTGGCGAGTTGGCGGGTGTCCTTGTAGACGGTCTGGGTCTGTTCCCCGGCGATGATGGACTTCACCGAGGCCAGCTCGGCGTCCTGGCCGGTGACGATCGGCAGCGGCTTGCCCGCGCCGCCGTAGCCGACGCCCTTGAGGGAGGACAGGATGCCGATGGAGATGCCGTCGTACGGGGAGAGCACCGCGTCCACCCGGGCCGAGGTGTAGGACTTGCTCAGCAGGTTGTCCATCCGGGACTGGGCGAGCCCGCCGTCCCACCGCAGGGTGGCCACCTGGTTGAACGCGGTCTGACCGCTCTGCACGACCAGCTTCTTGCTGTCGATGTACGGCTTGAGGACGCTCATCGCGCCGTCGAAGAAGAAGGTGGCGTTGTTGTCGTCCGGGGAGCCGGCGAACAGCTCGACGTTGAACGGGCCCTTGCCGTCCTTGAGGCCCAACTTGTCGGCGATGTAGGTGCCCTGGAGGACGCCGACCTTGAAGTTGTCGAACGTCGCGTAGTAGTCGACGTTCTTGGTGCCGCGGATCAGCCGGTCGTAGGAGATCACCGGGATGTGCGCGTCGGCGGCCTTCTGCAGCACGTCGGTGAGGGAGGAGCCGTCGATGGCCGCGACCACCAGCAGCTTGGCGCCCTTGGTGATCATGTTCTCGACCTGCGAGACCTGGTTCTCGACGACGTTGTCGCCGAACTGCAGGTCGGTCTTGTAGCCCTTGGCCTGGAACTCCTTGACCATGTTGTTGCCGTCGTTGATCCAGCGCTCGGACGACTTGGTCGGCATGGCGATGCCCACCAGGCCGCCCTTGGAGTCGCCCTTGGTCGCACCGTCGCCGACGCCGTTCGCGCTCTGGCCGCACCCGGCCAGGGTCAGCGCCAGGGCGCCTGCGGCGAGGGCCGTCGAAAGCTTCCGCACAATTCCTCCATGGGGGCGCCCGGGTCCGGACCGGCCGCGGTGGGAACCGGGCCGGGCGCGGCGACGAGCGGCTGGGCAGGGTCGGGGTGGGTCCGGTCGGCGGTCGGACGGCGGGCCCCTCCCGTGGCGGGGGAGGGGGCACCGGCCCGGCGCGAGGGAGGCCCCGAGTCCGGTGCGCGTGGTCCGCCGCTGTCCGGCGTCCTCAGAGTGTTAGCGCTAACAGATGCAGCGTCAAGGGTCCGCGCAACACTGCCGAACGCGAGGCCGATCCCTGGTGGAGGCTTTGTGTACGAGGGTTGACGGGGGCATTGTTAGCGCTAACAATCTGACGGGTGCACCACACCCGAACGCGCTCCGCCCCCGGCGGTCGCCGGGGGCGGAGCGCGGTGGCGGCGTGCGGGTCAGCCGGCGGCGGACGCAGCGGGTGCGGCGGGTGCGGCGGGCAGCACGTGGGCGCCGGTCCGGTCGGTGCTCAGGCACAGCGAGCAGACGACGGCGTCGTGGGCGGCGCAGGCGGCCAGGTCGGGCCGCTCGTAGGGCCGGTGGCAGACGTGGCAGTCGAGGGTGACCGCGCTCGGGTTGCCCTCGGCGTCCAGCAGTGGCTCGTCGATGCCGTCGTCCGTCCGGCGCAGGTAGTACCGGCCCCGGGTGGCGACGGCCGTCAGCGGGGTGAGGACGAACGCGATCAGGGCGGCGGCGACCGGGGAGTACGGCTGGAGGGTGTCGCCGAGGGCGTGGAAGTACATGGCGATCGACAGGCCCGAGGCGGCGGTGAAGGCGACGACGCCGACCGGGTTGACGGCGTACAGCATGCCTCGGCGGAACTCGGGGCGCAGCGGGGAGATCCGCAGCAGGTGCTTGTTGACGCCGATGTCGGTGGCGACGGTGACCACCCAGGCGATCGCGCAGTTCGAGTAGAAACCCAGGACGCTGTTGAGGAAGCTGAACATGTCGGCCTCCATCAGGACCAGCGCGATGCCCAGGTTGACCAGGACGAAGACCATCCGCCCCGGGTAGCGGCGGGTGACCCGGGTGAAGGAGTTCGTCCAGGCCAGCGAGCCGGAGTAGGCGTTCGTCACGTTGATCTTGATCTGGCTGACCACCACGAGCGCCACGGCCAGCGGGACCACCAGCCAGGACGGCAGCATCGCGTCGAAGGCGCCCTTGAACTGGCGGATCGGCTCCGGCGCCAGGCCCGGCCCGACCGCGGAGAGGATGTGCACGGCGAGGAAGACGCCGATCACCTGCTTCAGCGCGCCGACCACCACCCAGCCGGGCCCGGCCATGACCACCGCGGTCCACCACGCGCGCCGGTTCTCCGCGGTCCGGGGCGGCATGAAGCGCAGGTAGTCGATCTGCTCGCCGATCTGCGCGATCAGCGACAGGCAGACCCCGGCGCCCAGCAGCACGGACGCGGTGTTGACGCCCCCCTCGCCGTCGGTGCCCGCGTACGACAGGAAGCGGTCCACGCTGCCCGGGTCGGTCCAGATCAGGTACACCAGCGGGGAGACCATCAGGACCAGCCAGACCGGGGTGGTCCACACCTGGAGCTTGCTCAGCGCCTTCATGCCGTAGACGACCAGCGGGATCACCATCAGCGTGGAGACCAGGTAGCCCAGCCAGAGCGGCAGGCCGAACCCCAGTTTCAGCCCCTGCGCCATGATGGAGCCTTCCAGGGCGAAGAAGACGAAGGTGAAGCTGGCGAAGATGACGCCGGTCAGCACCGAGCCGTAGTAGCCGAAGCCGGAGCCCCGGGTGATCAGGTCCAGGTCGATGTTGTAGCGGGCGCCGTAGTACGCCAGCGGGTAGCCGGTCACGAAGATGACCGCGGCGGCCACCGCGATCGCCACCAGCGCGTTGCCGGTGCCGTGGGCCAGGCCGATGCCCGCGCCGATCGAGAAGTCGGCCATGTAGGCGATGCCGCCGAGGGCCGTGGTGGCCACCACCATCGGGGTCCAGCGGCGGTAGGTGCGGGGCGCGAAGCGGAGGGTGTAGTCCTCCAGGGTCTCCTCGGCCGCCCGACCGGTGGCCGGTTCGGGGGTGGCCGGTGCGCTGGCGGTCGGTGCGGTGGCGGTTCGACCGGCGGCCGGTGCGGTGGCGGCCGGTGCCGCCGAGCGCGGGGGGCCGGGTTCGACGGTTCTCACCGGGTTCGGTTCGACGTTCATGCGGTGCCTCCTTGCCGTGCGGAGACCAGCGCCTCGGTGGGCGCCGGGGTGCCCGAGGCCCGGGACGGGGCGACGTGGAACTGCTCGTCGAGGACGACGAACCGCGCCGCGAGCCGCTCCGCGGTGAGGCGTTCGTGCAGCCCGACCCGACCGGACGTCAACTCCCCGCGCGGGGCTGCGCGTTCGCGGTGCGGGGGGTGCGGTGCGTCCGGAGGCGTGCACGGCCCGGTGTCCATGGCGGGAGACGCTAGGCAGCGGCCGTTTCCCCCGGGGACCTCCCGCGTGAAGCCGAGGTTTCGAAACCCCCGCCGGTCCGGGCCGGTTCGAGCCGGCGCGGGGTCGGCTCGGGGCCGGTTCGAGGCCGGTTCAGGGCCGGAGGGTGGCGAGCCAGTCGGTCAGCAGCCGGTTGACCTCGGCGGGGCGCTCCTGCTGGATCCAGTGGCCGCAGCCGTCCAGGAGGTGGGAGGAGCTCAGGCCCGGGAGGGTGGTGGGGAAGGCGGCGATGGCGTCGGACATCCAGGTGGTGGAGGCGTCCAGGGCCCCGCCGACGAACAGGGACGGCTGCCCGATCGGGGCGCCGCGGTGCGGGGCGAGGTCCGCCCAGTCCCGGTCCAGGTTGCGGTAGCGGTTGAGCGCGCCGGTGACGCCCGTGCGCTCGAACTCCGCGACGTAGACGCCGAGTTCGTCCTCGCTCAGCCAGGCCGGGAGGACGTCCGCGGGGAAGCGGTCGCGCAGGCGGCCGCCGGGGGTGACGAAGTGCGGGTCGGGCTGGTCCGGGGCGGGCATGGTGTCGGCGGACAGGGCCGCGTAGAAGCCCGCGAGCCAGCCCCGGACGTCGGGCTCGATCTCCGCCTCGGCGCGGCCGGGCTCCTGGAAGTAGGAGACGTAGAACTCCTGCCCCGGGCCGCCGACCCGGCCGAACACCTCGGTGGGGCGGGGCCCGCCGGGCGGTGCGTAGGGGACGCTCAGCAGGCCGACGGCCCGGAACACCCCGGGGTGGAGCAGGGCGGAGGTGGCGGCGATGGTGGAGCCCCAGTCGTGGCCGACGACCACCGCCTCCTGCTCGCCGAGGGCGTGCACGACGGCGAGGTTGTCCGCCACCAGGTCGAGCATCCGGTAGTCCTCGACGGCCTCCGGCCGGGAGGAGCGGCCGTAGCCGCGCACGTCGATCGCCACCGCCCGGTGGCCGGCCGCGGCGAGGGCCGGGAGCTGGTGGCGCCAGGAGTACCAGGACTCGGGGAAGCCGTGCACCAGCAGGACGAGCGGGCCGGTGCCCTGCTCGACCAGGTGCAGGCGCCCGGCCGGGGTCCGGACGGTGCGGTGACGGGGTGCGGCGGTCGGCTCGGGCTGCACGGCTTCTCCTCGCTTCGTGGCGTACGCGGCTGCCCGTCGATCATGCGGCGCGCCACCCGACCGGCGCGACGACCGTTGCCGTTCTGGCAAACTCGCAGGACAGAGCGGTGTGAGGCGGAGGAGGACGCAGGTGGCAGCCGACGACGCGGACGGGGCGCCGGACGCGATGGGGCCCCGGCTGCGCGCCGCGCGCGAACGCCGCGGCGCGACGCTCACCGCCGTCGGCCGCGCCACCGGCATCTCCGCCAGCACGTTGTCCCGGATCGAGACCGGTCGGCGCCGGCCCACCCTGGAGGTGCTGCTGCGCCTGGCCGAGGAGTACGACGCCTCGCTGGACGAGCTGGCCGGCCGGACCCCCGCTCCCGCGGCCGAGCCGCGCGCCAGGGTGCCGCTGAGCTTCGGCGACGACAAGGCGGTGCTGCCGCTGACCCGGTACGTCGGCGGCCTGCACGCCCACAAGCACGTCCTGCCCGCCCTCGACGGCCCGCCGGTGCGGCCCCGCCAGGTCTCCCACGACGGCCACGAGTGGCTGTGCGTCCTGTACGGGCGGCTGTGGCTCGCCCTCGCCGACCGGGACCTCGTCCTGACCCCCGGCGAGGTCGCCGAGTTCGACACCCGGACCCCGCACGGGGTGGCCAACGCCGGCTCCGGCGGCCCGGTCGAGTACCTGGTCCTGTTCGGGCCGCAGGGCGAGCGGCTGCGCTCGCGCACCGGCGGCGTGGCAGCGGGGTGACGGCGGGCCGGGCGGTGGCTCAACTCCCGTACGGGCTGTGCATGGTGAGGAAGTCGATGGTCAGGTCCTCGGCCAGGTAGTCCATCCGGCGCTCCCAGAACGCGCGCATGTGCGGGAGCGCCAGGTGGGCGTCCAGGTCGGCCTCGGTGCGCCAGGCCTCGTAGAAGACGAAGACGCCGGGCTCGTCCCGCTTCTCGTGGAAGTGGTACTCCAGGCAGCCCTCCTCGGCGCGGGTCGGTTCGACGAAGGACAGCAGCAACTCCCGGAGCTCCTCGGTGCGTTCGGGCTTCGGGCGGGCGGTTCCGACCAGGGTGAAGGGCTGGGCCACGGGAGACTCCCTCAGGTAAGAGTTTTTTCGTACCTCGGGACGCTAGCCGGACGGGAAGGTACGATGCAAGTCTTACCTGGGAGGTGGTGGACGGTGCCCGACAGCGAAGGACACCCGGCGGTGGACGAGATCGAACTCGGTGCGGTGCTGTCGGCCCTGGCCGATCCGCTGCGGCGGCGGGTCGTCCGCGAACTCACCGCCGCCCCCGTCGGCACCGCCCGCACCTGCAGTTCCTTCGCCCTCCCCGTCAGCAAGGCGACCGTCACCTACCACTTCCGCACCCTGCGCGAGGCGGGCCTGATCCGCCAGGTCGACCGGGGCAACAGCCGCGCCGCGACGCTGCGCCGCACCGACATCGACCGGCGCTTCCCGGGGCTGCTCGCGCTGATCGCCGCGGAGACGGAAGCGGTGGAGGCGGCGGGGACGGCGGAGGCCGGATAGGGCGCCAGTGCCCGTGGCGGGTTCGGGCGGACGCGGCGGGCTCGGGCGGACGCGGTGGGCTCAGGCGGCCACGGCGGCGAAGGGGCCCGCGGGGCCGAAGACGAGCCGGGCGAAGTTCTCGCCGATGCGGCGGTGGCCCGCGGCGTCGGGGTGGACCTCGTCGGGCAGCGGGAACTCGGCGTAGTCCTGCTCCCCGTACAGGTCGCGCCCGTCGAGGTGGTGCAGGTGCGGGTCCTCGGCCGCCCGCGCCGCGACGATCCGGGCGAGTTCGGCGCGGATCGTGGTGAGGGTCAGGCGCCCGGCGGCGCGTTCGGCCGGGTCGCCGGTGGCCCTGAACTTCAGCGTGCCGTCGGTGAAGTCGGGCATCAGGGGCCCGGGGGTGTCCTCCTGGACCGGGCACAGGACGGGCGAGACGACCAGCAGCGGCGTGGTCGGGTGGCCCTCGCGGACGGTGTCGAGGAACCCGTGCACCGCGGGGGTGAAGGCGCGCAGGCGCATCGCGTCGGTGTTGACCAGGTTGATGCCGATCTTCAGGCTGATCAGGTCCGCGGGGGTGTCCCGCACGGCGCGGGCGGTGAACGGGTCGAGCAGCGCGCCGCCGCCGAAGCCCAGGTTGACCAGCTCCACCCCGCCCCGGGCCGCGGCCAGGGCCGGCCAGACGGCGGTGGGGTGGGTGGCGTTGGAGCCGTGGCTGATGGAGCTGCCGTGGTGCAGCCAGACCCGGCGGCCGCGGTCCGGCACGGGGGAGACGGGGGCGTCGGTGCGCAGCGCGACCAGTTCGGTGGTCTCGTTGTGCGGCAGCCAGATCTCGACCTCCTTGTCGTGCGCGGGCAGGCCGGTGAAGCGGGCGGTGCCGACCGGGCCCTCGTGCAGTTCGGAGGTCCGGGCGGTCAGGTCGGTGACCAGGCGGACGTTGCCGCCGGGCACGGTGGCCTGGGCGGCGAGGCGGCCGTCGACCAGCAGGTCGTAGACGCCGTCCGCGGGGGCCGGGAAGCCCCGGTGGGCGCGCTTGGTGGGCAGCGCGTCCAGTTCGACGACGATCGCGGCGGTGCGGAAGACGAGCCGCACGCCGGACGGCTGGGCCTCCGCCAGGGCCAGCTGCTCGTCGGGGATCTGTCGGCGCGCCGCGGCGGGCAGCCGGTGCGGGAGCAGGCCGTGCGCGGTCCGCTCCAGGTCGAGGAAGCCGCGCAGCAGGTCCGCGGTGACGGGGGTGGTGGTCCAGGGGGGTGCGGTGCTCATGGGTTCCAGCCGGTCGATCGGGGTGCGGGGGGGTGTCCGGGCGCGCCGGTGCGGCGCGGGCGGCGGTGCGACGGCGCAGCGGTGCGGCGGCGGCCGGTCAGGGGGTGCCCTGCAGGCGCAGCAGGGCGTCGAGGGAGTCCAGCATCCAGAGCCAGGACGCCTGCGGTTCGGGGGCGCTGTGGCTGAAGCCGCCGGCCAGTTCCAGGCTGATGTAGCCGTGGAAGGCGCTGCCCAGCATCCGTACCGCGTGGGTCTGCTCCGGTTCCGCCAGGTGGTAGGCGCGCAGGAGGGCGCGCGTCATCCGGGCGTGGCGGACGCCCGCGCCGGCGGCCGCGGTCTCGGGGTCGAGCCGGAGCCGGGTGGCGTCGTAGCGGCCGGGGTGCTCCCGTGCGTAGCTGCGGTAGGCGTCCGCGAAGGCGACCAGGGCGTCCTTCCCGGCCCGTCCGGCGAGGGCCTCGGCGGCCCGGTCGGCGAGTTCCTCCAGGGCGAACAGGGCGATCCGGACCTTGAGGTCCTGCGAGCTCCGCACGTGCGCGTACAGGCTCGCGGTCTTCACGTCGAACCGCCGGGCGAGCGCCGCGACGGTCACCTGGTCGAAGCCGACCTCGTCGGCGAGTTCCGCCCCGGCCCGGGCCAGGCGCTCCGGGGTCAGCCCTGCGCGAGCCATGGTGCTTCCCTCCGTCGGACTACGCCCAGTATGGAGTTTCCTAAATCATGTAGGCAAATCGTCGAGTGGTGTAGGAGGGTGCCGCCCTGCGCCCCGGGGGTCCACCGGACCGGTGCGGGTCCGGGACGGTGTCGGGCGTGATCGAGGACCACGCCTCCGCGCGCACCGACCGGATCCCCCTCGAGACCGGGGCCGCACCGCGCACCTGCGGCCGCCCGCCGACCGGCCCGCCCCGGCCGCGGTGCTGCTGCACCCGTACGGGCTCCGGGACCTCGGTGCCGCCCTGACCGCCGCCGGGACGGGCGCCCTGTGCTACGACGCCCGCCTCCTCACCGAGGAGTGGCACGGCGGCGCGGGCTCGCCCCGGTTCCCCTGCACCGGGTTGGTCGACGACGCCGTCCGGGCGGGCAGGCTGCCGACACCAACCAGCCTGTTGGGCAAGGGTGGTGACGAGACAGCAGGGATCCTCGTGGGACGCCTCCTGGGAGTCGGTGACGGCCCTGCCGTGCGTGCGGGCCCGGTCGGTCACCGTGCCGGGGCGGTCGCGCATCCCCCGGGAGAGCTACCGGGGCCGTCCCGCCGCGGGTGATTCGTGGCGGGCGGCGGCTTCCTAGCGTGGTGGTCGGGTCGGAACGGGTCCGGCCGCGACAGGGGAGGGCACCATGGGGACTGCTGCACCGGACACCGCCGCTTCGGCTCCGGAGACGGGCGGGGCGGGCGGGGCGAGCGGGGGGAGCGGCGGGCGGCTCGGCCGTCTCGTGCGGTCGCCGCTCGGCTGGATGGTGACGGGGATGGTCGGCGTCGGCCTGGTGTCGGGCCTGACGGCGACCGGGCCCGGTCCGGTGCCGGTGCTGGGGGCGGTCGCGGCGGTGGTCGCGTACCGGCTGATCGGGCAGCGGGTGGCCCGGCGTCCGGTGCCGGAGGTCGCCCGGCGCGGTGCCGGGCGGGAGCTGCTGCTCGGCGGCGGGATCGGCCTGGGGTTCGTCCTCGCCGCCGCCTTCCTGATCACGGTGCTCGGGGGCTACTCGTTCTCCTGGAAGGGCGGTGGCGTCCTGTCGCTGGTGGGGAGCGCGGTCGCGGTGCAGGTCGGGGCCGCGGTCGGCGAGGAGCTGATGTTCCGCGGCCTCGCCCTGCAGGCCCTGGAGCAGGTGTGGGGCAGCCGGGTCGCCCTCGCGGTGACCTCGCTGTTCTTCGGGGTGGCGCACCTGGGCACGCCGGGGGCGACCGCGTGGGGCGGGCTGTCGATCGTGCTGGAGGCGGGCGCCCTGCTCGGGGCCGCGTTCCTGTGGCGGCGTAGCATCTGGTTCGTCGTGGGCCTGCACTTCGTCTGGAACACCGCGGAGCAGCTGCTCGGCATCCCGGTCTCCGGGCACGCCCCCGAGGGCCTGTTCACCGTCACCACCCACGGTTCGACCTTCCTGACCGGCGGCGGGTTCGGCCTGGAGGCGTCGGTGGTGCCCGTCCTGATCGCGCTGGCCCTGGCCGCCCGGATGCTCGTCCTCGCCCGCCGCGACGGCGGGATCAAGTCCCGTCGGCGCAACGGTTGTTGAGCACGGAACTGCGGAAGGGGACGGATGTGGCACGGCCTCGGGTGAGCGGGGGACGGGTGCGGCAGCGGGTCGTCCGGCTCGGGGGCCTCCTGTCCGGGGGCGCCCTGCCCGGGGGCGTCCCGCTCGGGGACGGCGTCCTGGCGCTGGTGCTGGCCCTGGCGGCCTTCGTGCCGACCCTGTTCGGCATCGGTGCGCAGATCGGCGACCTGCCCGAGCGGCCCGCGAGCGCGCTGGGGGCCGGGCTGGTACTGGCCCAGGCCCTGCCGCTGGCGGTGCGCCGCAGGTGGCCCGCGGCCTGCCTGGCCGCCGTCGGGGGCGCGTTCGCGGTGCACCAGGCGCTGGGCTTCGCGACGACGTTCGCCAGCGTCGGGCTGTACCTGGCGCTCTACTCCGCCGGGGCCCACCAGCCCCGCCACCGCCCCGCGCTGGCCGTCGCGGCGGCGGCGGGCTACGCCGCGCTGGCCGTCGTCCTGCACCGCCTCGGCTCCCCGCAGTCCGTCCCGGACTACCTGGCGTTCTTCCTGGTCCTGGCCGTGGCCGCGCTGCTGGGCGGCGCGGTGCGCACCCGGCGGACGGACGAGGCGCAGCGGCGTCGGACGGCCGCCGAGGCCGCCACCGCCGCCGAACGGGCCCGGATCGCCCGCGAGTTGCACGACGTGGTCACCCACCACGTGACGGCCATGGTGGTCCAGGCCGACGCGGCCCAGTTCCTGGTCGGCCCGGCGCCGGAGCGCGCCACGGAGGCGATGGCGGCGGTCAGTGACACCGGACGCCGGGCGCTGACCGAACTCCGGTACCTGCTGGGCGTCCTGGAGGCGACCGGGGACGCGGCGACCGGTGACCCCGCGACCGTGGACCGGGCGCCGACCCTGGGCCGGGTGGGCGACCTGGTCGAGCGGGCCCGCCGGGCGGGCCAGCCGGTCGAGTTCACCCGGCAGGGCGAGCGGCGCCCGCACGGCGTGGACGTGGAACTGGCCGCGTACCGGGTGGTGCAGGAGGCGCTCACCAACGCGCTCAAGTACGCGGCCGGGCAGCCGACCCGGGTCCTGCTCCGCTACGGCGCGGCCGACCTCCGGGTCGAGGTGGCCACGGACGGGCCCGCCGCGGCCCCCGCGCGCGGGGCGGTCGGCGGGGCGCTCCGCGGGAGCGGGAGCGGGGGCGGGGGCGGACGCGGGCTGGCGGGGCTGCGCGAACGGGTGCGGATGCTGGGTGGTGAACTGGAGTCAGGACCCGGGCCCGCGGGCGGTTTCGCGGTCCGGGCCACCATCCCGTCCGACCCCCGCCAGGAGTGACCACCGTGAGTGAAGCGCCGACACCGATCCGGGTGCTCGTCTGCGACGACCAGGCGCTGGTGCGGACCGGCTACGTCACCATCTTCTCCGCGCAACCCGACATGGAGGTCGTCGGCGAGGCCGAGAACGGCCACGAGGCGGTCCGGGCCGCCCGGCAGCTGCGCCCGGACGTGGTCGTGATGGACATCCGGATGCCCCTGCTCGACGGCATCGAGGCCACCCGGCAGCTGGCCGGGCCGGAGGTGGAGGGCGCGCCGAAGGTCCTGGTCGTCACCACCTTCAACGTCGACGCCCACGTCTACGACGCGCTGCGCGCCGGGGCCAGCGGCTTCCTGCTCAAGGACGCGCCGCCGCCGGAACTCGTCAACGGCATCCGCACCGTGGCCCGCGGCGAGGCCCTGCTGGCACCCGCCGTCACCCGCCACCTGATCGGCCACTTCGCCCGGCACCTGCGCCCGGCCGCCACCTCCCGGGCGGCCGGGCAGGACGTGGTGCGCGTGCTGACCCCCCGCGAGCTGGAGGTGTTCCGGCTGATCGCCGAGGGGTCGTCGAACGCGGAGATCGCCGCGGCGCTGTTCATCACGCCCGAGACGGTCAAGACCTACGTGTCGCGCATCCTGGCGAAGCTCGGCCTGCGCGACCGCGTCCAGGCGGTCGTGCTGGCCCACCGGGTCGGACTGGTGCCGGGCGCGCAGTGAGCCTCCCCGTCACGCCCGCGGCTCCGGATCGGCGCGGGGGACCCAGCCGCGGTCGGCGCCGGTGCGGATCAACGTCCGCGCGTAGTCCCACAGTTCGGCGGAGGAGTCGCCGATGACGGACTTGCGGGCCAGCACCTCGGCGTCGGTGACCCCGGGGGTGCGCCAGGTGCCGCCGCGGTTGCCGTAGTTGAGCAGCAGCGGCTGGAGGCGGTCCATCGCCTTGGCGAACCGGGCCTCCGGGCTGCTGCGTTCCTCGAACTCGTCCCAGAGCGCCCGGAAGTGGTCGCGCTGGTCGTCGGGCAGGATGCCGAACAGCCGGTCGGCGGCCAGGCGTTCGCGCTCCTCCTGGTCGGCGCCGGCCGCCGCGTCGTAGAGCGGGGTGTCCCCGGCGTAGATCTCCACCAGGTCGTGCAGCACGACCATGGCGAGGACCTTGACCGGGTCGACGGGCTCGTCCGCGTACTCGGCGAGGACCAGGGTCATCAGGGCGAGGTGCCAGGAGTGCTCGGCGTCGTTCTCCCGCCGGTCGGCGGCCAGCAGCGGGCTCTGCCGGAAGACGTTCTTGAGCTGGTCGACCTCGATGACGAACTCGATCTGGCGGCGCAGCCGTTCGGGCACGCCGTCGGGCTGCGGAACACCAGCGGCGAACTTCGGGGTCGGACGGTCGTCGTGGGACACGGGGCCTCCTGGTCGGCGTCGCGGCGGAGCGGGTCGCGGTACGGGGGAAGCCTAGGCGCGGAGAGCGCGGGGCGGTCGCGCGCCATGCCGGGCGGCGAGCGCTTGGATCAACCTCCTTTCCCATCAAGGGACTTGATCCTTTTCAGCCTTTCAAGCCACCGGTTTACACGCCCTTGACAGGCCGTTACCTTGAGGCGTGGGAGCGCTCCCAGAAATTCCCCCGCTCATGGCATGAGCATGGCTTTTCCCCGATCAGACGGCCTGCCCGGCCGGGACGGCACGGGCGGGCCCCTCCACCGAGGTGGTGAAAGTTTCATGTCACGACGTAAGACCCCCACCATCGTCGCGGCTCTCGCCGGTGCGTTCGCGACGGTCTGCGCGCTGCTGCTGGGCCTGCCCACGGCGCAGGCGCACGGCCTGGCGATCATGCCCGGCTCGCGCACGTACCTGTGCTACCAGGACGGGCTCACCGGGACCGGCGCCCTGACGCCGACCAACCCCGCCTGCCAGGCGGCCGTCGCGCAGGGCGGCACCACGCCGCTCTACAACTGGTTCGCCGTGCTGGACTCCAACGCGGGCGGCCGCGGCCAGGGGTACGTCCCGGACGGCACCCTGTGCAGCGCCGGGAACAAGTCCCCGTACGACTTCGCCGCGTACAACGCCCCCCGCGACGACTGGCCCAAGACGCACCTGACCTCCGGCGCCACGATCGAGCTCGACTACTCCAACTGGGCCGCGCACCCCGGGGAGTTCCGGGTCTACCTGACCAAGCAGGGCTGGTCCCCCACCACCCCGCTGGCCTGGGCCGACCTGAGCCTGATCAGCACCGTCGTCAACCCGCCGCAGGTGGGCAGCCCCGGCACCGACGGCGGCCACTACTACTGGAACCAGGCCCTCCCGGCGGGCCGCAGCGGCGCCGCCCTGATGTTCATCCAGTGGGTGCGGTCGGACAGTCAGGAGAACTTCTTCTCCTGCTCCGACCTGGTCTTCGACGGCGGCCACGGCGAGGTGACGGGCATCCACCAGCCGACCTCCTCGCCGAGCCCGAGCCGGTCCGCGAGCCCCAGCCCGAGCGCCAGCGCGAGCCCGAGCCCGTCGGCGAGCGCCTCGCCGTCGTCGAGCCCGTCGTCCAGCCCCTCCTCGAGCCCGTCGCCGAGCCCGTCGTCCAGCGGCACCATGCCGAGCAGCGGCTGCATGGCGACGTACAGCGTCGTCAGCTCCTGGGGCGGCGGCTTCCAGGGGTCGGTCGAGGTGATGAACCACAACTCCACGCCGGTCAGTTCCTGGACGCTGAAGTGGCAGACGGGCGCGGGCACCACCATCACCAACCTGTGGAACGGGGCGCTGACCGTCTCCGGCAGTGACGTGACGGTCAAGAACGTCGCCTACAACGGCACCATCGGCGCGAACTCCAGCACCACCTTCGGCTTCACCGCCAACTCCTCCGGCAACAACTTCCCGACCGGCTCCATCTCCTGCACCGCCTCGTGACCCCCGCGCCCCGGGCCGGGGCCGCCGTGCACTCCGCGGCGGTCCCGGCCCGGGGCCCGCACGAACCACAGAACGCACCGACGACGCAAGGAGGTTCGACATGGTGCGAAGCAACGGGCGGGTGCACGGCGGGCGGCGCGCCCCGGTGGCGGTGTTCGCCGTGCTCGCGGTGGTCCTCGGGGTGCTGGCCGGGCTCGGCCAGCACCCGACTCCGGCCTGGGGCGCGGGCAGCGCGGCCTGCCAGGTCTCCTGGACGAACAACGAGTGGACCGGCGGCTTCACCGCGCAGGTGTCCGTCACCAACTCTGGTGCGGCGGTCAGCAGTTGGAAGCTGACCTGGACGTTCCCGGCCGGTCAGCAGGTCACCTCGGCCTGGAACGCGCAGGTCAGCCAGAGCGGCAGTGCCGTCACGGCGAGCAGCCTGAGCTACAACGGGACGGTCGGCAGCGGCGGTTCGGTGTCCTTCGGGATGCAGGGCACCTGGTCGGGCAGCAACCCCGCCCCCGGCGACTTCGCCTTCAACGGGGCCTCCTGCCAAGGGGGTTCGACTCCCACGCCCACTCCCACGTCCTCGCCGACCGCGAGTGCCTCCCCGAGCCCGTCCGCGTCCCCGAGTCCGTCCGCGAGCCCTTCGTCCAGCTCCAGCCCCAGCTCCAGCCCCAGCCCGAGCGCGAGTTCGACCGGGGGCGGGGGCACCGGCTGCTCCGGGGCGGTGGTCTGCTCGGGCTTCGAGGACCAGAACGGCAGTGCCCTGACCGGTGACTGGACGGTCGCCGCCCCCGACTGCGCGGGCGCGGGCACGGTGACGGTCGACACCTCGGTGGTCCACGGCGGCAGCCGTTCGCTGCGGGTCAACGGCCAAGCCGGCTACTGCAACCACGTGTTCGCGGCCACCACGAAGAACGTGTCCTCCGTCGGCCCGGTGGTCTACGCCCGCTACTGGGTGCGGCACACCACCGCGCTGCCGGCCGACCACATCGCGATGGTCACCATGGAGGACGCGAACAACGGCAACAAGCACCTGCGCCTGGGCGGCCAGAACGGCGCCCTGCAGTGGAACCGCGAGTCCGACGACGCCACGCTGCCCGCGCAGAGTCCGGTCGGCGTGTCGCAGAGCGTGCCGCTGCCGGTGAACCAGTGGGTCTGCGTCCGCTTCGCCGTGGACACCACCAAGCAGTCCATGGACACCTGGCTGAACGACCAACTGGTGCCCGGCCTGCACGACGACGGCGTCCCCACCGCCGACATCGACCAGCAGTGGCTCAGCCGCACCACCGCCCCCCGCCCGGTCACCCTGGACCTCGGCTGGGAGGCGTACGGGAACGGCTCCGACACGCTCTGGTACGACGACGTGGCCCTGGGGTCCTCGCCGATCGCCTGCTGAGCGAGGGGAGTCGGGCCCCCGAGCCCGCCGGAACGCCGCGCACTCCCGGGAGCGGGGGCGCGCGGCGTTCCGGCCGAAGGCTACTTCCCCAGGTTCACCAGTCCGGTCGGGCCGTAGCGCGCGTTCTCCACGACCGTCGATTCGGGGCCCGTGCCCGCCCCGGTGGTGGCGTCCCACGCGTCGAGCGACATGTCCCACGCCCAGGGAATGGTGCTGCCGGGGTTGTCGTACTCCGGGCGCACGTCGTACAGCACGTAGCCCTGGGGCATGCGGCTCTCGGCTATCCGCTCGAAGGACCGCATGCTGTTGGTGATGGTGCCGCCGGTCGCCTGGTTGATGTTGGCCCCCAGCTGGAAGCACGGCGTCAGGTTCCGCTCGTCCGCCGTTCCGCCGGCCAGGCTCGGCACCGAGTGGCAGCGGGCGACGGCGTTCTCCGAGGCGGTGAACCCGAGGGCGGCGGCCCGCGCCAGGGCGGCGGTCCAGCCCCGGATGTTGCCGGCCTTGGACGCCTCCTCCCCCCTCTTCCGGTCGGGCGTCCCCTGGAGGCAGGACCTGACGCCCCGGTTGCGGCCCTGGGCGTCCGACGGCAGGTAGTCGACCCATCCGCCGCCGTTCAGGTCCACGGCTCCCCCGGGCTTCAGGTCCTTGCAGGTGGGGACGCGCCGAGCGGCGTCCTCCCCCGGGGCGGGGGCCTCCTCGACCGTGGTGACCTCGTCGACGGGGAGCTGCGCGCCGTCGAGGTGCACGACCAGCCCACCGGATCCGAAGACCACCGTAGACGGAGACGGGGACAGTGACGGTGACGGAGACGGGGACGGTGACGGGGACGGGGACGGCGCCGGAGCCGGGGCAGCGGCGTCGGACGGGGCCCGCACCCGGAGCGCCGTGTAGTGCCCGTCGGGCTTGCGGACCAGCCCGTCGTAGCTGACGGCCGGGCTGCCGAGGGCGGCGGCCTGCGCGGGGGAGAGCCGCCGGACGGCGTCGGGCGTCAGGTACGCCGTGCCGGGGCGGGGGTCGACGGTGGTGCCGTGCTGCTCCGCGTACTGCGTCAGCGCGGCGGCCTGCGGCCTGCGGTAGGGGCGGTCGCCGGTGTCCTCGTCCTGTCCGGTGAGCCGGTTGCCGGTTTGCGGGGCCGGAGCGGGCGCGTCACCGCCCTGGTCCATGGCGGCTGCCGGGTTCGACGGGACGGCGGCGAAGCTCTGAACCGCCTGCGCCATCTGCGCGAGCAACTGCTGCTTGCGGGACTGGAGTTGCTGTTCCCTCGTCGTGAGGTCGGCGGCCTTCCCGTCGTTGGCCCGGGCGGCGCTGTCGAGTTGGGAGGACCGGGCGTCGATCTGGTCGGCCTCCTGCTGGATCTGGCTCTCCTCGCCCTGGATCCTGTCGTCCACGGCGTTCTCCTGGTCCCGTCGGGCGTCCAGTCGGTCCGCCTCGGCGTTGAAGGCGGCGACCTCGCCGGCTGATCCGGCCGTGCCCTGCCTGGCGTTGTGGGCGGCGATCTCGTCCGCCACGGCCCGCGCACGCTCGTTGTGGCTGCTGATCTCCTGGTTCACCTCGGCCACCCTGGCGTTGAGCGCGGCCTTGCCGTCCTCGATGGCGGCGGCCTCCTTCGTGATCCGCTCCGCCTCGGCGACCACCTCCTTCTCCTGCTGCGCCAGCTCCTCGGCCTGCCGGTTCGCGTCCGCGACCTCCGCCAGCTCGGCCGCCAGGGCGGCCTCGAACCCCCGCGGTGCCGTCAGGGGAACGGAGGCGAGCGTGCCCGCCTGCGCCGTCGCCGCCGCGGCCGCGGTCGCCGCGACGGTCTGCGCTCCTGCGGCGACGACCGGAGCCAGGAGCGCCAGCAGCGCCAGCAGCACGGGGCGCAGGACCCGGGGGAGCGTCCGGCGGCGGCGCACGGTCGCCGGCTGCGGGGGCGCCGGGGGCGAGGCCGCCGGGTGCGAGGGCGCGGTCATCCGGTCACCCGGCCGGTGAGCTCGTCGGTGATCATGAAGGCGGTCGGCCCGCCGTCACCGGCCTGGCAGACCGCGACCTGTATCAGGCTGGCGCCCTTCACCCGGGCCTGGTGGTAGCAGGCCCAGTTCGCGGCCTCGCCCTGCGCGGCGGTCCACGCCACCGCGACCTCGGAGGCGGGGTGCGCCGTGTAGGTCCACTTCGAGGTGCGTCCGGCCTGGTCGGTGAGGGTCGAGGAGGGGCACTTGGCGAAGCCGTCGGCGAGCGTGCGGAAGGCGGCGGTCGCCTTCGCGCCGTCCGGGAACACGCCGATCACCTGGTTGACGGTGTAGCTGCCCGAGCCCGCGGCGTCCTGGTAGGTCGCGGACAGGAACGCCTTCCACGCCTGCCCGTAGACCGACTGCGTGGTCGGCCCGGCGGCGACGGCGCAGTCCGCCGGGGCCGTGGCGAGCGGTGCGTGGGGCCGGTCCGACCGGGGACCGGCCACCAGCGCCGTTCCGGCGAGCCTGCTGACCTCGTCGGCGTCGAGCAGGTCCGCCTGGACGGTCCCCGCGGCGATGTGCGGAGGGCGGCCCGTCGGCTGCTGCGGCCAGAACCACCACCCGGCACCGGCCAGCAGGAGGCAGGGCACCACCGCGGCCACCAGCAGCCGCCAGTGGCGCAGCACCCCGGCTCCCCGCCGCGCCCCCCGCACCCCGGACGGCGGTACCGGCGCGGCCGGTGGTTGCGTGCCGCCCGTTCCGGCAGCGGGTTGTGGGCCGCCCGCCCCAACAGCCGCTTGCGTGCTGCTCGTTCCGGCCGCGGGTTGTGGGCCGCCCGCCCCGGCCGCCGGTTGCGTGGACGGCGTGGACGGCGCCGCCGCCGAGCCGCCGCCGCGGCCGAGCCGGGGCGGCACCGCGCGCGGTGTCTGCTGCCAGGTGGGCGGTGTCGGTGCGGCCGGGGGCCGGCTCCCGTAGTGCTCCGTCATGACGTCCTCCGGGTCGCGGTGTTCGGGTCGGCGCCGTTCACCGGCTGCACGAGACGGCGAGGACGAACAGCAGGAAGAGCACGGCGAGGACGCCGAGGCAGCCGATGCCGCCGGACGGGTCCTTGCCGTTGGTCTCGACCGTCCCGCCGGGGTACAGGTCGGGGTGGCGGTCGGCGTAGTGCGCGATCTGGGCCCGCTCGCCCTGGGACTCGGTGCCCCAGGAGGTCTTGAAGCCGCACTCGCCGCACCGGTAGCGGTATGCCATGTCAGGTCCTTCGGAGTCTGTTCGGTGGGAGGGTGGATCGGTCGCCGCGCGGCGGGTCAGCGCCAGCGCCAGCAGACGGTGTAGCCGAGGTCGGGGAACTCGTTGGAGCGCCAGTAGGTGGAGGCGTCCTGGCCGCAGAACGCCGGGTAGTTGGGCGTACTGGTGCGGCCGGTGACGTAGACGTTGGAGCGGTCGCAGCTGCCCACGTCGGTGAAGGTGGAGCCCGACTTGGACAGGCACTCGCGGACGGTGGCGTAGCCCGCGTCGTCGGGGAACACCATGGACAGGCACTGCAGGACGTCCCGGTCGGCGCCCCGGGGACCGGGGACGGTCCGCCACTGGTTGTAGTGGGGCCAGCCGTCGCACCGGGAGTGGTCGCTGGTGCCGTGGTAGACGGCCAGGACCTTGAAGGCGCCGGTCCGGCAGGACAGCAGCGACCACGGGCCCGCGCCGTTCGGCCCGAAGACGCAGTCGCCCGGCCCGGCGTGGTAGGAGTCCCCGCCCGGGCTCCGGTAGCTGAGGCACAGGACCCGCGAGTACCGCTCGGAGCTGACGCTCTCGTCGTTGCCGGGCACGTGGGCGCAGCCGTCCAGGTCGGTGCTGTCCTCGTTGATCCGGACGACCTCGAACGCCCCGGGGGTGCAGGTGGTCGGGGTGAGGTCGGCGTGCCCGCTGGTCCCGGTGTCGAAGAAGCAGTCGCCGACGTCCGCGGTGGCGACCGGATCGGTCGGGCTCGGGCTCGGGGTGGGCGTCGGGGTCGGGGTCGGGGTCGGAGTGGGCGTCGGGGTCGGGGTCCTCGGGCGGGTGCTGCTGGAGGCCGGGTCGGGCTGCGGGGCCGAGCGCGCCGGGTGACTGACCGTCAGCGGACGGCTGTCGGCGGCCGGGCGGGAGTCCGCCGGACGGGAGTCGTCACGGTGGGCCACGAACAGCAGCGCTGCCACGACGGCGGCCACGGCGACGAGCACCTTGCCGACCCCGGCCGCCGTGCTGCCCGCCCCGGTGCCGCCCGCTGCCGGGCCCGCCGAGCCAGCCGAGCCCGCCGGACCTGACGAACTCGCCGGAGCCGCACCGCTGGTGGCGCGCGGCCGCGGGGCGGCCGACCCGGTCGGCGGCTTCGGCCCGGGTTTCGGCCTGGGCTTCGACTTCGGTTTCGGTTTCGGTTTCGCCCCACTGGCCCCACCGGCCGCGCCGGGCCCGTGGCCGGGCTTCAACCGGCCCGACGCCGAGGTCAGTTGCTCGGCCCAGGCGGCGGGCGTCGGCCGGGCGGCCGGGTCCGTCCCGAGCGAGGCACGGGCCAGGGCGCCGAGGGCCGGGTCGACCGCCGTCAGCGCGGCCGGGTCGGTCGTGCTCTGGTCGCGGGCGAAGAGGCGGACGGCGAGCAGGCCGAGCTTGTAGGTGTCGCTGTGCCGGGTCGCCCGTTCCTCGCCCGCGGGGACGTGCCAGTCCGGGGTCTCGGCCTGCGGCAGCACCGTCGCACCGTCGGTGCGGGCCGCGTCGCAGTCGATGAGGAAGCACTCGGGCTGCGGCGCGAGGGCGAAGAGCAGGTTCTTCGGCGAGAGGTCGCCGACGGTGACGCCGAAGCGGTGCAGCCGGTCGAGGGTGGTCGCGAGGTCGGCGAGCAGCAGCAGCCGGTCCCGGTCGGTGACGGTCAGTCCGATCCCGGTGACGTAGGCGTCCTCGTTGAGGAGGTACTCCAGGGTGGCGAGCCGGGGCGGTCCCTGGTGGCCGGTCGCCAGGGTCCGCAGCGTGAAGCGGAAGCGGTCGGGGACGGACCGCATCAGGAACCCGCACGTCCGTCCGCCGCGCCGGACCACGGCGGCCGGCCAGGCGGTCTTCTCGCACAGCCAGCGCCCCTGTTCGCCGGTCAGCCGCCCGGGCAGGGCGACCGCGGCGGCCAGTGCGGCGGCGTCCACCTGCGGCAGCACCGCGGGGGCGTACTCCTTGTAGACGACCTCCCAGCCGCCGTCGGCCGCCGACTCGTTGATGCGCCTGTTGCGCACCCGGTGGACCGATCCCTGGCCGCCCCGGCCGAGTTCCCCGTCCAGGGCCAGCGCGGCGAACTCGACCGGGGCGGTCGGTTGCGTGCTCACCTCGCTCCCTCGGCCCGCGGCCAGACCGCCAGCAGGGTGCGGTCGTCGTCGAAGGTCTCCCGGGTGAAGTCCAGTACGTGGCCCAGCCACAACGGCGGAGGGGGAGAGGCGAGTTGGCGGGCGAACAGCTCGCCCACCCGGCCGTCGCCCTCGCCGAGCGGGTCGCCGAACCCGTCGGTGCCGACCAGCAGCGTCCACGGCTCGGCCAGCCGTCCGACCGCGGTCTCCGGCCGGTCGGGGACCAGGGGGAGCGGGGAGACCGCGTTGCTGACCAGCGGGGTGCCCGGTACGGCCTTGCCGCCGAACAGCGGACGGTAGCCGCCGCCCGCCCGGTCGAGGAGCCACGCCCCGGAGTCGCCGACCCGGAACAGTTCGGCCTCCAGGACGTCGCCCGCGGTCCGGACCGCCCCCGCCACCAGGGTGGTCGCGTACAGCCGGGCCACCTCGGCCGCCTGCGGCAGGGCGACGCCGAGCCGCCACCGTGCCAGTTCGCGCAGCCGTTCCGCGGCGTGGGCCGCGACGTCGGCGCCGTCCAGCCGCTGCGCGCCCCGGTCGAGCAGGTGCAGGATGCGTTCGACGGCGGCCCGGCACGCCTCGACGGCGCCCTGGTGGGACTCGGCGGCGCTGGAGACGCCGTCGGCGACCGCGAAGACGATGCTGCCGGTGGCCTCGTGCACCGCGGCGCGCACCGCGTCCTGGCGCGGCTGCCGGTAGTAGCGGTGCTTGGCGCCGCGGACGGAGGCGAACCGCAGGGTGAGCCGGTCGGTGGACCAGCCCTCGCACTCGCTGTCGGGGAAGTCGAAGGCGTACTGGCTGGGCGGCCGGGCCTCGAACTCCAGGCCCGGTACGTCCACGGCGATCCGCTGCCACGGCACCCGGTCCGGTCCGGTGGCCGGGGGCGGTCCGGCGGGCCCCGGGGGCGCCGTCGGCGACCCGGGCCCCGGGGCGCCCCGGTGGTCGGGCGTCACCGGCCGACCTCGTCGATGGCCATGGTGAACTGGTCGGGCCGGTTCACCACCAGCTGCGGGTGGGCCGAGTTCAGGGCGTGCCCGGAGGCCACCAGGCTCATGGTGAGCGAGTGGAAGAACTCCGAGATCGCCCGGCCGACGTCGGTTCCGGACTTGGCGAGGAAGGCGAACTCGGGGCGGGTCGCGACGTCGACCATGGTCCGGGCCCGGGCGTCGCCGATACCGCAGGCGATGATGTTCGGCGCGGTCGGCGTGCGGTCCCGGTCGGTCAGCTCCGCGTGCGGCGCGTGCCAGGACGAGCCGTCGGTGGGCTGGCCGTCGCTGAGCAGGAAGACCACCGGGCGGTGCACCCGGTAGCCCTCGCCGCACAGCCACTTCACGTCGCCGGGGATCCGCTGCAGCAGGTCCTCGAAGACGGCCCGGTAGTTGGTCACCCCGCGGATCACCAGCCGGGGCACCGCGGTCTCGGTGCGCATGTCGGCCACCGCGAGCCGGACCTGGACGTCGTCGGAGAAACCCAGCACGGCCAGCCGGAGCTTGGCCGCGACCATCGGCTCCGCCCGCAGCCCTTCGCACAGCGACGCCACCCCGTCCGCCAGCTCGCGCTGGTAGGGCGCCATCGAACCCGACTCGTCCGCCACCACGTAGGCCGGCAGCAGGACGCCCCTCGTCTCCGCCATCGCAAACACCGTCTTTCTCACGTCCGTGTCACTGGTGTCGCGGACAGGGGCGGCCCGGGCCGCGTGACGGGGTGCGCCACGGGGCCGCGGAACCGGCCGTCCGCACCGCCGATGCTGGCGCCGCGCCCGGCGAGTGCACAGGTCACGGCACCGGTCATATCTGACCGGCCGTCAGCGGTAGGCTCGGCCCCTGCATGCGGAACCCAGGGGAGGGGGCGGGGCGTGGCGGAGACGCTCGGAGCACTGGTGCGCCAGTTGCGGAAGCAGGCCGGTCTGACGCAGTCCCAGCTCGCGGAACGGGCCGAGCTCGGCGAGAGCACCGTCCGCCGGATCGAGACCGACCGCCCCTTCGACCACCGGCGCGGCACCATCCACCGCATCGCGGACGCGCTCGACGCCGGACCCGAGGAGCGCCGACGGTTGAGCGCCCTCGGCGGCGGCACCGCCTCGGCCGCGCCGGAGGCCCCGGAGCCCGCTCCGGAGCCCGCCCCGGGACCACCGCCCCCGCCCCGGGACCACGGCCCGCTCGCCGACGCCGCCGAGGAGTTGGCCCGCGAGAGCCGGCAGCGCTGGCGCCGCGAGGAGGCCCAGCGCCGGGTGCACCACCCGTTCGCGCTGCCGGTGCGCTGGCAGCAGGTGTCGGGGGGAGTGGCCGACCGGTCGGCGAACGCCCTCCTGCTGGCCCCCGGTGAGGTCCGTGGCGAACCGGACCTCACCGGCGACCTGCGGCGGGTCGCCGAGATCTACCGGCGCATACCGTCCGGCCGACTGGTGGTCCTCGGCCGGGCCGGATCGGGCAAGTCGATCCTGGCCGTCCGGTTCGCCCTCGACCTGCTGGACGCCCGCACCCGCGACGAACGGGTGCCGGTGATCTTCAGCCTCGGTGACTGGGACCCGGCCGCCGTGGCCCTGCGCGACTGGCTGATCGGTCGGCTGCTGCGCGACTACCCGCACCTGGCCCGCCGGGTCCCCAGCGGCAAGACCCTGGCCGCGGACCTGTTGGACGACGACCTCGTCCTCCCCGTCCTCGACGGGTTCGACGAACTCGCCGAGGGCCTGCGCGCCCCGGCCCTCGAAGCGCTCAACCTCTCCCGGCTGCCGCTCGTCCTGACCAGTCGGCACGCCGAGTTCACCGAGGCCGTCCGGGTCGCGCACGCCCCGCTGGCCGCCGCCGCGGTCCTGGAACTGTGCGACCTCGACCTCGACGACCTGCGCGGCTACCTGCCCCGGACCGACCCGGCCTTCCCCGGGCCCGCCGACACCGACGGGCCGGCCGCGACCTGGGAGGCCGTCCTCGACCCCGACCGGACGGCGGAGAGCGCCGGCCGCGCCAACCTCGCCGCCGCCCTGCGCACCCCGCTGATGATCGCCCTCGCCCGCACCGTGTACAGCGACCACCCCGAACGGCGGCCGGGCGAACTCCTGGACACCGCCCGCTTCCCCACCCCCGAGGCGATCGAGGAGCACCTGCTGGCCGGGTTCGTGCCCGCCGTCTACCGCCCCCGTCCCGCCGAACGGCTCGACACCGTCCGCCGCCGGCCCGGACCGTGGGACGCGCGACGCGCCGAGCACTGGCTCGGCCACCTCGCCGACCACCTGACCCGGCTCGGCCCCGAACGGCAGGACCTCACCTGGTGGGAGGTCGGCACCAGCACGAGCCGCACCCTGCGCACCCTGATCGTCGGGTTCCTGGCCGGTCTCGCCTTCGGCGTCACCACCGCGGTCGGCAACGTGCCGGTCGACCTGGTCGCCACCTCGCACGGACTCCGGTTCGCCGTCGTCCGCGGCCTCGTGGTCGGCCTCCTGCACGGCACCGTCGCCGGAGCGCTGTTCGGCCTCGTGTACTGGCACGCCTGCGCCCGCGCCGCCCTCAGACCCTCCCCCGTCCGGCTGCGGCTGAGCACCGGCACCCCGCGCACCCGCCGCAACGCGCTCATCCGGTTCCTGGTCGGCCTGGGCTGCGGAGCGGCCGGGATGGCGCTGCTCATCCTGGTCGACGAGGGACTGGTGGCCCCGATCGGGCTCGCCGACGGACAGGGCGCCGACCTCGCGGCCGGGCTGCTGTTCATCCCGCCGATCGCCCTCGCGACCGGGCTGGTCTTCGGCCTGATCGCCCTGTTCGAGGCCCCGGTGCGCACCGAGTCCGTGGTCAGCCCGGCCGACCTGCTGCACATCGAGCGCCGCAACGTCGTCTTCCACATGATCACCTGGGCACTCGTCCTCGGCCTCGGCGTCGGCCTGCTCAACGGCGTCGTGTACGGGCCGCTGCGCGGCTTCGAGGTCGGCCTGGTCTTCGGGCTGGAGGCCGCGTTCGGCGCGGGGCTCGGCTACGGACTGAGCCTGACCGCCTGGGGCCAGTGGGTGGCGCTGGCCCGCATCTGGCTGCCGCTCACGGGACGGCTCCCCTGGGCGCCGATCGCCTTCCTGGCGGACGCCCACCAGCGCGGCGTGCTCCGCCAGGTCGGCGCGGTCTACCAGTTCCGCCACGCCTGGATCCAGAGCCACCTGAGCCGCAGCCACCAGCAGCACCGCGACCGCGCCCGGCGCCGCCGCGACCACCCGACGGACCACTCGACGGACCACCGGACGGACCACCGGACGAAAGGGGCAGCATGAGCGCCGGATCCCGTACCCGCCGCCCGAGCGGGCGCACCCGGCGCGCGGCCGTCGCCGCGACCGCCACCGCGCTGGTCGGCGCCCTGGGCACCGCCCCCGCGGCCGCCCGGCCCGCCACCCCCACCCTGCACTACACCTGCGTCTTCCCGACCATCGGCGGACAGGCCATCACCGCCGGGATCTCCGCGGACGTCCCGGACACACTGCCGGTCGGCGAGTCCAGCCCGGCCTTCGCCGTCCGGGCTACCGCCACCGTCGAGGCGTCCTTCACCATCGGCCTGCGCTACGTCCTCGGGGTGCGCACCATCGAAGGCTCGGTCGACGCCGAGACCCGGGTCCTCGCCCCGCAGGGCGAGACGGTCGTCCCCGTCCACCTCGCCATCACCCGGACCTCCGTCCCCGCCTACGGCGCCTTCGAGATCCCCGCCACCGGCAACGCGCCCCGGCTCTCCTTCGGCCGCCCCGGCAGCGGACGCGTGAGCGCCGGGAACTTCACCCTCCACCTGGTGCCCAGGGACGCCGACGGCAACCTGGCCGGTCCCGGCCGGGTCGACGTCCCCTGCACCCTGAACGCGGGCCAGGACGGCACCGTCGCCCCCTTCGAGGTCACCCCGGCGAAGGCCTCGCCCACGCCGTCCTCCACCACCCTCCCGTCCGCCCCGGCCCCGTCCTCCGCGAGCCCGGCGACCGCCTCGCCGGGAACGGACGCCTCCGCCGCCGCGAGCAGCGCCCCCGTCGGCACCGCCCCGCCGGCTCCGCCACCGGCGGCCTCCGCCCCCGCCACGGCCGGCGCCCCGCGGGCGTCGGCGTCCCGCCCCTGGGCCGTCGCCCTGGGCGCCGCAGCCGTCGTCGCCGCGCTGGCCGCCGCAGCGGTCGTCCTCCGACGGCGGACCGAGCGCCGCGGACCCTCCGGGCCCGCGGCCTGACCCTCCGCGGTACCGGCCGGAAAATCATCTGAAGAGTAGTAATTCCCATGGAGAAATGGGAACTTGAATGATTTTCAAATGTGCGCGGGAATTCCGGTTCGGGTACTCTCTGTCCGAACGAATCGCAGAGTGCGGGCCGGTTCGGCGACCCGGCGTGCGCGGCGGCGGCTGAAGGTGGGCGAGTTTCGGTGAACGGTGCGGCGGCCGACCGGGCGGGTGCGCTCGGCCTGCTGCGCGCAGTCCTCGCCCCGGGCGCAACCTCCTCTCCGGCGGGCCCCTACGCCCTGCTCGCCCGCCTGCGGGAGAGCGCCCCGGTGCTGTACGACCCGGAGACCGGCACCCGTTTCCTGACCGGCTTCGCCGACTGCCAGGCCGTGCTGGCGGGGCCGGCCTTCGCGGTGCCGGACGCCGCCTGGCTGCACCGCGAGCACCCCGACTGGGCGGCCCGGCCCGCGGCGGACTTCTTCTACGCCTCGCTGCTCGGCACCAACGGCCCCGCCCACGCGCGGCTGCGCACCCCGCTGACGGCGGCGTTCGGGCCCCGCCGGGCAGCCGAACTCTCGGCGGGCGTGCAGAGGACCGTCGACGAACTCCTCGACCGTTTCGCGGACGCGCTCTCCGGCGGCGCGACCGCGGATTTCCAGGCCCTGGTCGGCTACCCGCTGCCGGTCGCGGTGGTGGGCGAACTGATCGGCGTGCCCCGGGCTGACCGGGAGCAGTTCCACCGCCTCGGCCGGGACGCCGCGCGCCTGCTGGAACCGGTCCGCTCGGACGAGGACTGGCAGCGGGCGGACGCGGCGGTGACCGCGCTGCGGGCGTACTTCGCCGGGCTGCTGCGTGAACGCCGGGCCCGCCCGGCCGAGGACCTCGCCACGGCGCTGCTCGCCGACCGCCCCGGTACCCACCGTCCGCTCGGGGAAAGCGAGTTGGCGGACCTGCTGCTGCTGGTCTTCGTCGCCGGGTTCGAGACCACCGCCGGCCTGCTCGGGACGGCGGTACACGCCCTGCTCACCCACCCCGACCAGACCGCGCTGCTCCGGGCCGACCCGGGACTGCTGCCCGGCGCCGTCGAGGAGGCGCTGCGCTGGGACGGCCCGGTGCTGATGACCGAGCGGCTGGCGCTGGAACCCGTCGAGATCGGCGGCCTGCCCGTCCCGGCCGGTGGCAGCGTGACCGCGGTGCTGGGCGCCGCCAACCGGGACCCGCGCCGCCACCCGGACCCGGACGCCTTCCTGGTCCGCCGCCCGGACGTGCGCGTGCTGAGCTTCGGCGCCGGGCCGCACTACTGCTTCGGCGCGGCGCTGGCCCGGCTGGAGGCGGTACTGCTGCTGGGCCCGCTGCTCGACCGCCTCCCCGGGCTGGTCCCGGCCGGGGAGCCGGTGCGGCGCGCCTCGGCCTGCCTGCGCTCGTTCGACACCCTGCCCCTGGCGGCCACCGGCTGAGCACCCCCCTCGTCCCCGTGCCGCACCCGCCCCTCCCGAAGGACGTGCCCGTGAACTTCCTGCACCGCGAACGCGCCGAACTGGAGGCGTTCATGCCCGGGTTGGACCGGGTGCTGGCCGGCCACCCGCTCGCCGAGCTGGAACGCACGCCCAGCCCGGCGATCGCCGCGTTCAAGGAGGCGGGCGGCCCGGGGCTGCTGGTGCCCGCCGCGTACTCCGGCGCGGGCGCGAGCGCGCTGCAGGCCGTCCGGGTGCAGCGCGCGGTCGGGGCCCGCTGTCCCTCGCTGGCGGTGGCCACCACCATGCACCACTTCTCGGTCGCGGGGCTGGTCGAGGCCGCGAAGTACGGGGACGGCCTGGAGGGGGCGCTGCTGGAGTCCGTCGCCAAGCAGCGGCTGCTGGTGGCCTCCGCGTTCGCCGAGGGCCGGGCCGGGCAGAACATCCTCGCCCCGCACCTCACCGCCGAGCGCCGCGGCGACCGGATCGTGCTGAACGGCAGCAAGATGCCGTGCAGCCTCTCCCGTTCGATGGACCTGCTGACCGCGTCGGTCGCGCTGACCGGCCCGGACGGCGTCGACCGGCTGGCGGTGGCGTTGATCCCCGCCGACAGCCCGGGCATCACCGTCCGCCCGTTCTGGGGAACCCCCCTCCTGGCAGGCGCCGAGAGCGACGAAGTCCGGCTCACCGACGTCGAGTTGGACCCGTCCATGGTGGTCCCCACCGAGGTCACCGCGGACGCCGTGCCGGACGCCCTGAACGTCGCGGGCTTCCTCTGGTTCGAACTGCTGCTGACCGCGGGCTACCTGGGCGTGGCCAGCGCCCTGGTCGAACGGACCCTGCAGCGCCCCGGCGGCGACGCGGACGACCCGACCGCCCACCTCGTCCCGGTCGAGGCCGCGATGCTCGCCGTGGAGGCCGTCGCCCGGGCGATGGCGGACGAACCCCTGGACGAGGCGCTGCTGGTGCGCGCCCTGACCGCCCGCTACGCCGCGCAGGACGCCATCGCCGAAACCGCCCGCACCTGCCTGGCCGCGCTCGGCGGCATGGCCTTCATCACCTCCCCGGACGGCTCCTACCTGGCCGCCGCCGCCACCGGCCTGACCTTCCACCCGCCGGCCCGCACCAGGATGGCCCGCCCGCTGCGGGAGTTCCTGGACGGCCGCCCGCTGCGGATCGGCTGACCGGTGCGCCCCGGAGACGGCCCGTACCGGGTCGACGTGCTGCGCGGCATCGCGGAGTTGCCGCCCGGGCTGTGGGAGCGGCTGGCCCCGGCCGACGACCCCATGTGGTCCCGGGAGGTCTTCGCGGCACTGGAAGGCAGCCGGGTCGGACCGGCCGGGTACGCCTACCTGCTGCTGCGCCGGGCCGGCGAACCCGTCGCGGTGCTGCCGCTGTGCCTCTTCCCCGACCTGCAGGTGGACCGGATCCTCGGCCCGCGCGAGCGCCGCCTGCTCGCCCCGCTGCGCCGCCGCGCACCCCGCCTGCTGCGGGTGCCGATGCTGCTGTGCGGCAACCTGCTCGGCCAGGGTCGCCTGCTCGCCGTGCAGCCGCCGGACGACCGGGCCGGGCGGCTGCTGGTCGCGACCGCCCTGGACCTGGCCCGGCGCGAAGGGCTGGGCACCGTGGTCCTCAAGGACTTCACCGGGCCCGACCTCGCCCCGCTGCGCACCCCGTTGAAGGAGGCCGGGTTCTTCCTCGCCCCCGCCCTGCCCGACACCGAACTCGCCCTGTCCGCCGATTCGTTCGCCCACTACCTGGCCGCCCTCCCGGCCAAGCCGCGGCGCAACGCCCGGGCCAAGATCCGCCGCTTCGAAGCCCAGCCCGGCCTGGGGATCGAGGAGTTGACCGAGTTCGACCACCTGGTGCCCCAACTGCTGCCGCTGTACCGGCAGGTGATGGACCGGGCCGACCAGACACTGGACGTGCTGGACCACGCCTTCCTGGCCGCCGTCGCCGCCGACCCCGGCAGCCGCCTGCTGGCCTGCTTCGACGAGGGCGGGCAACAGGGCGGCGAACAGCGGGAGCTGGTCGGGTTCCTGCTCTGCCTGTTCGCCGGGAACGGTGCCACCGGCGCCCGGATCGGCCTGGACTACCGCCTCGCGCACCGGGCCGCGCTCTACCACAACCTGCACTACGCGGCCGTCCGGCTGGCGATGGCCGCCGGCTGCGGGCACATCCGCTTCGCCCAGACCGCGTACCTCCCGAAGACCGAGATGGGCTGCGCCCTGGTCGAGCAGTGGCACGCGATGACCCACCTGCGGCCGCTGCCCCGGGCCGTGCTACGGCGCCTGCTCCCGCCCGCCCTGGCGGCCGCCCGCGCCGGGGCGCTGGGCCTGCCCGCCCGTCCGCCCGACCGCCCCCGCGTCGCCCGCCCCCACCCCGACCCCCCTGCCACCACCAGCCGTTCCGAGGAGAGGCCGTCCCGTGCCGCACGTTGAAGTGGAGTTGCCCGTCGCCGCCCCGCCCGAGGTGGCCTGGCCGGTGGTGGTGGACGTCCTCGGCTACCCCGCCTGCATGGAGAGCGTGGACGCGGTCGAACTGGTCGAGCAGCCCGACGAGCGGCACCGCACCACCGCATGGTCGGTCCGGCTGCAGGGCTCCGTGCTGCGCTGGACCGAGACGGAGCTGATCGACCACGCCGCGCGCCGCTTCGACTTCGAGCAACTCACCGGTGACCTGGGCGCGTTCAGCGGCCACTGGGCGGTGCGGGCCGCGCCCGGCGGCGGCAGCACCGTCGCCCTGCACGTCGACTTCGACCTCGGCATCCCGCTGCTCGCCGAGATGCTCAACCCGGTCGCGGCGGACGCGCTGCGGGACAGCGCCGCGCAGATGCTCGCCGCCCTCGAACAGCGGATGCTCCTTCCGGGAGCCGCCCGGTGACCACCGCCCTCCCGAACCCGGCGACGGACACCGGGGCGGGCCCGGTCTTCGACCGGCTGCGCCGCCACTGCTCCCCGAAGCTCGCCCTGACCGGCGGCTTCGCCGGGCGCGGCGCCGTCGAGTCGGTCGCCGAGGGCTGCCGGGTGACGCTCTCCGACGGCCGCACCGCGCTGGACTTCGGCTCCTACGCCGTCACCCTGCTCGGCCACCGCCACCCCGCCGTCACCGCCGCCGTCCGCGCCCAGCTGGACGCCATGCCGACCTCGACCCGCGCTCTGGCCAACCCGGTCGCCGCCGCGGCCGCCGCCCGGCTCAGCGGCTACCTCGGCGACGCGCTCCCCAAGGTCCACTTCGGCCTGAACGGCGCCGACGCGGTCGAAGTCGCGGTCAAACTGGCCAGGTTGGCGACCGGCCGCCCCCGGGTGCTGGCCGTCCGCGGCGCCTTCCACGGCAAGTCGCTGGGCGCCCTCGCGCTCACCCACAGCCCGCTGTACCGGCGCGGCCTGCTCGGCAGCGAGGTCGACGTCGTGCACGTCGACGCCGAGGACCCGGCGGCGGTCGGCCGGGAGACCGCGGGCGGCCGGGTGGCCGCGCTCGTCTTCGAACCCGTGCAGGGCGAGAACGGCGCCCTGCCGCTGCCCACCGAGGTGCTCCGGCAGTGGTGCGCGGACGCGGCCCGCGACGGCGCCTTCGTGATCGCCGACGAGATCCAGTGCGGCCTGCGCCGCTGCGGCGAACGCTCGGTCGCCCTCGCCGACGGCCTGCCCGTCGACGGAGTGCTGCTCGGCAAACCGCTGGGCGGCGGCGTCGTCCCGCTCTCCGCCCTGCTGTGCTCCGAGCGCCTGTACGCGCCGCTGGCCGCCGACCCGTTCCTGCACTCGGCGACCTTCGGCGGCCACCCGCTGAGCTGCGCCGCCGTCCCCGCCGCCCTCGACGCCATCGAACAACTCGCGGACCACGGAGAGTCGTTGGCCGCACAACTGGACGTCCTGCTGACCGGCCTCCAGGAGCGCCACCCCCGGGTGGTGCGGGCCGTGCCCGGCCGCGGACTGCTGCGCGGCCTCGACTGCACCTCCCCGCGGGCCGCGGGTGCCACCGTGCTCGAACTCGCCGCCACCGGCCTGCTGGTCTCGCCCTGCCTGAGCCGCCCCACCACCGTCCGGCTGCTGCCGCCACTGCTCACCACCCCGGCCCAACTCGCCGAAGCCGCAAGCATCCTGGACTCCGCACTGGCCGCCACCGAACGGACCCTGCGGACCACCGACGTAGGAACCAGCGAAGGAGCGCACCCGGATGCCCACACGTGAGGAACTCGCCGCCACCGTCCGGACGGTCGTCTCCGACGTCCTCGGCACCGACCCCGAGGAGCTGGGGGAACGCACCGGCCTGGCCGAGGAGTTCGGCATCGACAGCCTCGAACTCATGGAGATCGGCGCCCGGTTGGAACGCACCCTGTGCCTGCGGATCGACCCCGACGACCTCCTCTCGGCCCGCGACCTCGGCCACGCCGTCGACCTGCTGCACGCCCGGTTCGCCGACCCCGCCACCGCCGACCCGGCCAGCCGCACCGCCCACGCGGTGATCACCCTGACGCCGGCCCCGGGCGGCCCCGCGTGAGCGCGCCGCACCGGCACCCCTCGGGCGGCCACCGGGTCGCCGTCACCGGCATCGGCCTCAAGTCACCCGCGGGCCACACCCTCGACCAGGTGTACGCCGCGGTGCTGGCCGGCCGTTCCGCCGCCACCCGGGTGGAACGGCTGGTGGAGGCCGACCTGCCGGTCCACTTCGCCTGCCTGGTACCGGAGTTCGACCCGGAGGCGTACCTCGGCCGCCGTGAGGTCCGGCAGATCGACCGCCCCGCGCAACTGCTGCTGTGCGCCGCGGACGACGCCCTCACCGACGCCGCCCTGCCCGCCGGGGTGCCGCGTGAGCGGATCGGCGTGCAGATCGGCACCGGCATCGGCGGCCTGTCCAGCATGGAGGCCGCCACCGCGGGCTACGTCGACCGCCCCCGCGACCTGCCCGTGCACACCGTCCCGCGGACCATGGCCAACTCGCCCGCCTGCCGGGTCGCGCTGCGCCACGGCTTCCAGGGCGTCTGCACCACCTACTCCAGCGCTTGCGCCAGCGGCGGCACCGCCCTCGGCGAGGCCGCTCGCCGGATCCGGCACGGCGAACTGGACGTCGCGGTGGCCGGCGGCGTCGACGCGGCGGTCAGCACCGTGGTGATGGGCGCCTTCGCCCGGATGCGTGCGCTGTCCCTGCGCAACGACCAACCCGCCCTGGCCAGCCGCCCGTTCGACGCCGACCGGGACGGTTTCGTGATGGGCGAGGGCGCCGCGGTCCTGGTCCTGGAACGCTGGGAGTCGGCCCGTGCCCGCGGCGCCCGCATCCACGGCGAGATCGCGGGCTACGCCGAGAACTGCGACGCCTTCCACATCGCCGCCCCGCACGAGGACGGCGAGGTCGCCGCCCGCTGCATGCAGCGGGCCGTCGCCGACGCCGGACTCTCCCTCGCCGACATCGGCCACATCAGCGCCCACGGCACCTCCACCGTTCCCGGCGACCGCGCCGAGGCCCGCGCCGTCGCCCGCTGCTACCGCGGCCAGTCCCCGCCGGTCACCGCCGTCAAGGGCGTCACCGGCCACCTGATCGGCGCCGCCGGAGCCCTCGCCGCCGCCCTGGCCCTGCACGGCGCCGCCCGTGGCCTCGTCCCGCCGATCGCCAACCTGCACCGCAGCCCCGAAGCCGACCTGGTCGACCTCGTCCACGGCGCCCCGCGCCCCGTCGCCCCCGCGCCCGTCCTGGTCAACGCCTTCGGGTTCGGCGGCCAGAACGCCTGCCTGGTGCTCACGCCCCCCGCCTGACCGCTTCCGAGGGAGCCACCCATGCGCGTCCTGCTCACCGGGGCGACCGGTGTCGTCGGCACCGAACTCGCCCACCACCTGCGCGCCGCCGCCCCCGAGCACGGCCGCCCGCTCGACCTCGTCCCCGTCGCCCGCCGCGGCGACGGCGTCGTGCACTGGCGGATGGGCACCGAACCGCCGCCCGCCGCCCTGGCCGGCCACTGGGACGTCATCGTGCACGCCGCCGCCAGCACCCGCTGGACGCTCGGCCGCGACGAGGCCACCGCCGCCAACCTCGACCCGCTGCGCGCCGTCCTCGCCCTCGCCGACCGCGACACCCACCTCGTCCAGGTCTCCACCGCGTACGTCGGCGGCGTCCGCAACCCGGAGGACCTGCGCGGCAGCGAGTTCGCGGGCTACCGCAACGGTTACGAGTGGTCCAAGGCGTGCTGCGAGGAGATCGCCCGCGAGCAGCACCCCGGCCCGCTCACCCTGGTCCGCCCGCCGCTGGTGGTCGGCCGCCGCCGCACCGGCGAGATCGCCCGCTTCTCCGGCCCGTACACGATGCTGCAGGCCCTGGTCTCCGGCACGGCCGCCGTGGTGGTCGGCGACCCGGCCGGTCACGCCGAGATCAGCCCCGTCGACGAGGTCGCCGCCGCGCTGGCCTCCGCCGTCCTGTCCGCGCCGCCCGAACGGCCCCGCACCGAGGTGATCGCCGCCGGGGCCGACGGCCTCGACCTCGACGCCCTGCTCGACGTCATCCTCGGCACCCTCAACGCCTTCCGCGCCGCGCACGGCGCCGCACCCCTGGACCGGCCGCCGCTGGTTCCGACCGAGAGCTGGAACCGCTTCTTCCTCCCGCTCGCCGAACGGCACCTCACGCCCGTCCAGCACCAGGCCGTCAAGCTCCTCGCCATGTTCCAGAGCTACACCAGCATGCGCCGCCCCTTCACACCGACCTGGAAGGTCCCGGACCCGGCCGCTGCGATGGCCGCCTCCGTCCGCCACTGGGCCGAACGCCGCCCCCGCCTCGCCCTGGCCCGCCCCGAACCCTGGACGCTCCTCGGCCCCGGCCGCTGAACGCACCCGCCGGTGCATCCAACGGCCGGGGCCGTCGGGGGAGTTCGGGATCAGGCGTTGGTGCAGCTGACGGTGGGCCAGGTGGTGGAGCCGTTCTTCATGATGGTCATGCCCCAGTTGTTGCCGGAGCCGTTGGGGGTGGCGACCAGGGTCTGGGCGTCCGGGTAGCTGGCGTTGACGTTCCAGGTGGCGCTGACCTTCTCCGGCGAGGGCACCTTGACGGTGACCTTCCAGGTGCTGGAGCCGGTGACCGAGACGTTCAGGTTGTACCGGTCGCTCCAGGAGTCGCCCGCGGAGAGCGTCGCGGTGCAGCTGCCGGTGCCGGTGCCGCCGCCGCCCGTGCCGCCGCCGCCGGTGGAGGAGCCCAGGGTGATGTTGGAGTTGCCGCTGCTCTGGTAGCCCTCGGTGGCCAGGATCTCGTAGTTCATGGTGCCGAGGTTCATGCCGTGCTGGGCCCAGGCGTCGAAGTGGTTGCCGACGGTGATGGTGCCGCCGGTGCGCTTCGACTGGCGGACGCTCCAGTACTGGTTGAAGGTCTTGTTGCCCTCGATGGAGGGGGCGTTGTAGCGGGTGGTCTCGTAGATGTCGTAGGTGCCGCCGTCGGTGGTGACGGTGCCCTTGTAGGTGCCGGTGGGCTTGTAGGAGCCGTAGTTCTCGACCACGTAGTACTCGACCAGCGGGTTGGTGGTCCAGCCGTAGAGCGACAGGTAGGCGTTGCCGTTGGTGCTCCAGGTGCCGGAGTACGTCACCGGGTTGCGGGAGCCGGTGCTCCAGCCCTTGCCGGCCACGAAGTTGCCGACGTTGCTCCAGGAGGTGCTGTAGTTGCCGCCGCCGTTCAGGGACATCGAGGAGGAGCCGTTGCCGTCGCTCCAGAACGAGTAGAAGTACCCGCCGTCGGTGCCGGTCTGGTTGTTGGTGATGGTCGCGGCGTCGGCGGTGCCGGGCAGCAGCACGACGGCGGCCAGGGCGAGCGGCAGGACGCGAGCCTTGTGGCGCAGCTTCATGGGTGGGGGTCCGTTCTGTGGGTGGGTGGGGGAACGGGGTGGGGCCCGGCGACAGTGTTGGGGGGCGCCCGAGGGACTGTCAACACTTTCGACAGAGTTTCCGAATGCGTCGGCTGTCGGCGAGTTGAGTCCTCGTCAGGGAAACTGCTGATCAGCGCCCTTGTGGCCGGGCGGAAGGAGGGGCAGTCGAACGCCGATCCTTCGTATTCGATGGCGCGCGGCGGCGCAGTGCGGCACAATTTTCGATCAGATGGCTTCGAAAGTTTCGAAAGCGAGGAGGGGTCGGGCGGGCCGCGGAGCGGCCGCCGGGGTCGCGGAATGCGCACCCGGGAGGTGGGGGCGCACGACTTTCGCAGCCTGTGAGGTACGTGCACGACCTATGGTTTCCGCTTTTCCCGCGTGCCCCGGGAAAGGCGGTTTCCGGCTGCCCGGAATCGGGTTCAGCTGGTGCTGCAGCTGACGGTGGGCCAGGTGGTGGAGCCGTTCTTCATGATGGTCATGCCCCAGGTGTTGCCGGAGCCGTTGGGGGTGGCCACCAGGGTCTGGGCGTCCGGGTAGCTGGCGTTGACGTTCCAGGTGGCGCTGACCTTCTCCGGCGAGGGCACCTTGACGGTGACCTTCCAGGTGCTGGAGCCGGTGACCGAGACGTTCAGGTTGTACCGGTCGCTCCAGGACTGGCCCGCGGAGAGCGTCGCGGTGCAACTCCCGCCCCCCGTACCGCCGGTGCTGCCGCCGGTGGTGCCGCCGGTGGTGCCGCCGGTGGTGCCGCCCGTGCCGCCGTCGGTGGGGGCGACCGCGTGGCCGGTCTGCGGGGAGATCATGCCCGCGCACAGGCCGCGGGAGGCCAGGCTCTGGGCGATCTGCGGGATCGCCGCGAGGGTGTTGGCGGGCCACTCGTGCATCAGGATGACCTGGCCGTTGGTGAGGCGGCCGACGGCCTGGACGATCGCGGCGGTGGTGGCGCCGTTCCAGTCCTGCGAGTCGACGTCCCAGATCACCTCGGTCAGGCCGTACTTGGCCTCGACGGTCTTCAGCGTCGCGTTGGTCTCGCCGTACGGCGGGCGGAACAGCTTCGGGGTGCCGCCGCCCGCGTTGGCGATGGCGCTCTGGGTGTTGCCGACCTCGGAGTCGATCTGGGCCTGGCTCTCCTGGATCAGGTGGGGGTGGGTGTAGCTGTGGTTGCCGACCCACATCCCGGCCGCCACCTCGGCCCGGACCTGGGCCGGGTAGGCGGCCGCGTACTGGCCCTCGTTGAACATGGTGGCCCGCAGCCCGTTCTGCTGGAGGGCGTTGAGCAGGGCGGGGGTGTGGTCGTTGGAGGGGCCGTCGTCGAAGGTGAGTCCGACGTAGCCGCTGCAGCCGGCCGCCCGGGCCGAGGTGGGGTCGGCGGTGGTCAGGGCCAGGCCGGTCGCCAGGGTGGCGGCGGCGGCCAGGGCCGCGACCAGCGGGCGCGGCGAGAGCATGGTGAAGCGCATGGGGGTGCGACTCCTCGTGGTTCGCGGGGGAGCCCGGGAGGCGGATGGAACCGGCGACCCGGCTCGGGTGAAGTCGGCGACGGCCGACTGCGACGAGTTTTGACCCGGACACTTCTAGTGTCAACGCCCCGGTAGAAACTTTCTGGCAACATTCGAAAAATCTCGGCAATGACAGCGGGAAACGACGGGAGCGTTTCGCCCGGGGGCGCCGACCGCGGACCGATCGAGTTTCGGAGCCTGGCGGCGGGTCAACTGCCGTGCCGGAAGCCTGGACCGGCCGTCGGCGGGTTCCGCGTCGTTGCGGGCCGACGGCCGATCGGCCCGTCCGCTGCCCGCCCGCACCTCGGTCGAGGTCCGGGCGGGCAGCGGACGGGTACCGCGCACCGGGCGGGCGAAGCGGGGTGCCTCCCGGGCGGCGGAGCAGTGGTGGCCGGGCGGCGCCGACGGAGGGTCAGGTCCGGTCGGCGGCCAGCCCGTTGGTGAAGGCGTTGCCGAACTTCCCCGCCGGGTCGAGCTCCTGACGCAGCGCCAGGAAGTCGTCCAGTCGCTCGTAGGCGGCGGCCCGCGGCCCGTGCGTCACCTTCCCCCAGTGCGGGCGGCCGCCCAGCGGCAGCAGGGCGCGTTCCACGGCTGCGAGCACCGGGGCGACGGCGTCCGGCTCCGGCTTCCAGGTGAAGTGGAAGGCCACCGAGTCGCGCCCGTACGCGGGGCTGAGCCACAGCTCGTCCGCGGCCACCGTGCGCACCTCGGAGATGTGCAGCACCGGCGCCAACCGCGCACCCAGGGCCCGGAGTTCGGCGATCGCCGCGGGGGCGGCCGGGCGCGGCAGCAGGTACTCCGACTGCAGCTCGGCGCCGCTGCTCGGGGTGAACTCGGGGCGGAAGTGCGGCAGTCGCTCGTGCCACGGGCCGGGGACGCCGAGCTGGGCCGTGCAGTGGACGGTGGGCATGCCCGGCACCGGGTGCTGCGGGGCGTCGGCCGGCCGGGCGCCGGGGACGGTCGCGGCGGGGGTGCCGTCGTCGAGCTGCTTGACCCAGACCCGGCCGGTGTCCGAGCCCCAGTCGGTGAACAGGCTGACGCTCCACCCGGCCGCGTGCACCTCGTCCAGGTGCGCCGCGTACTGCGCCAGCGGCAGGCCGAGGTGGACGTGCTGGCGCAGGGCGAAGGCGGGGACGACGTCCAGGGTGAGCGCGGTGACGACGCCGAGCGCGCCCAGGTGCACCACCGCGCCGGGGTGCGAGGTGGTGCGCAGTTCGCCGTCGGCGCCGACCACCTCCAGCGAGCGGACGGCGGCCGCGAGCGAGCGGCGCCCGTCGCCCGAGCCGTGGGTGCCGGTGGCGGTGGCCCCGGCGACCGAGATGTGCGGCAGCGAGGCCAGGTTCTCCAGCGCCAGGCCCGCCGCCTGGAGGGCGACCGCCAGCTCCGCGTAGCGGGTGCCGGCGGAGACGGTGACGCTGCGGGCGTCCGGGGCGATCTCGATCCGGGTCGGCAGGCCGTCCAGCAGCACCAGGTCGCCGGTGGTGTCGGCGACCGGGCTGAAGGAGTGCCCGCTGCCCAGCGCCCGGACGCGCTCGCTGCGGCGGACCAGCTCCTGGAGTTCCTCCACGGTGCGCGGCCGGTGCACGGCGCGGGCGCCGAAGACCAGGTTCCCCGCCCAGTTGCTGAGCGGGCCGGTGCCGGACGGGCCGGTGCCCAGCGGGTCGGTGGTCGTCATCGGTGCACCTCCAGGGGTCGGTGCGGGGCGCCCGGACGTACGGCCGTTCCCATTTGCAATGGCGAACTACAAATTAGTCCGCCGAGGTCAGCAGGGCAAGGGGCGGGAGGCTGAAAGTTTCGAAACCGCGGTCTCCCCGGCTCAGCGCGGCCCGGGTGCGACGGTGCTGGAGCGCACCACCAGGGTGGTGGAGAGCTCCAGCCGGGTCGGGGCGGCGCCGATCTCCCCGCTGCGCAGGGCGAGGATCAGCCGGGCGGCCTGCTCGGCCATCTCGCGCAGCGGTTGGCGGACGGTGGTCAGCGCGGGGCTGGTCCACTGGGCGATGTCCAGGTCGTCGTAGCCGACCACGGAGAGGTCCTCGGGGACGCGCAGGCCGCAGACCCGGGCCGCCTCCATCACGCCGAGCGCCTGCAGGTCGCTGCCCGCGAAGATCGCGGTGGGCCGGTCGGGGAGCTCCAGCAACTGCTTGGCGCGGGCGAAGCCGCCCTCGGTGTGGAAGTCGCCGAAGGCGATCAGCTCGGGGTCGATCTCCATCCCGGCCATCGACATCGCGGAGCGGTAGCCGTCGAGCCGGGCGAGCGAGCAGAGGGTGTCCTCGGGGCCGGTGACGATGCCGATCCGCCGGTGGCCGAGTTCGATCAGGTGCCGGGTGGCGGCCAGGCCGCCGGCCCAGTTCGCGGAGCCGACCGAGGGCACGTCCGGGTCGGGGTTGCCCGCCGGGTCGATCACCACGAACGGGATGGAGCGGGCCCGGAGTTGGCGCTTGAGCTCGGGCGGGAGGCTGGAGAAAACCAGCACCACGCCGAGCGGCCGCCGCCGCAGCACCGCGTCTATCCAGCCGGGCCCGGGGGCGTGCCGGGAGCCGCTGTGGGCGACCACCACCGCGGCCCCGTGCTCGTTGGCGACGTTCTCGACGCCGCGCAGCAGCTCCATCGCCCAGAGGCTGTCGAGCTCGTGGAAGACGATCTCGATCAGCGGTGCCTCGCCGCCGTTGCGGGCGGCGCGCTGGTAGTCGTGTTCCCGCAACACGCGCTCGACCCGGTTCCGGGTGGACGCCGAGACGTCGGTACGTCCGTTGAGGACCTTCGAAACCGTCGAAACCGAGACTTCGGCTTCTCGCGCGATGTCCGCGAGGGTGACCCGTCCCAGTTCATCGCCCTTTTCCATGGACGCAGCATAGGGCACCGGCGCTGCGGGCCAACCCCCGGATCACGCTTCAGTAACCCTCGGCGCGAGGGGTTGACCCGCAACATGCTCGCAACTTAGCGTCCCGGCCAGGCAGTTATTTCGGGACTCGGCTCGAAACTTTAGGAGACCCCCAGATGAAGAGACGCGCTTTCGCTGTGGCCCTCGGCCTCTCCCTGGCGACCGTGGCCGTGACGGCCTGCAGCAGCAGTGGGTCCTCCGCTGGTGGCGGCTCCAACACGATCCACGTGCTGGTCTACGGCGACGCCAGCAACAAGGTCGAGAAGCAGATCGTCGAGACCTTCAACAAGACCTCGAAGGTCAAGGTCGTGCTGGACACCATCCCCGGTGCGGACTACCAGTCCAAGCTGAACACGATCATCAACACCCCGCAGGCGCCGGACATCTTCTTCAACTGGGGCGGCGGCAGCATCCAGCCGTACGTCAAGGCGGACCTGCTCCTCCCGCTGGACGACATGATCGCCGCGGACCCGGGCCTGAAGAGCAACTTCCTCTCCTCCGTCTTCAACACCGCGGTGATCGACGGCAAGTCCTACGGCATCCCGATGCGCGGCACCCAGCCGGTGCTGCTGTTCAACAACAAGAAGGTGCTGGCGGACGCGGGCCTGAGCGTCCCGAAGACCTGGGACGAGCTGCTCAACGCCGTCACCGTGCTCAAGGGCAAGGGCATCACCCCGTTCGCGCTCGGCGGCGGCGACCAGTGGCCGACCCTGATGTGGTACGAGTACGTCTTCGACCGGGTCGCGGGCCCCGAACTGTTCCAGAAGGCGCTGTCCGGCGACAAGACCGCCTGGGAGAGCCCGGAGTCGAAGAAGGCGCTGGGCATGCTCAAGCAGCTGGTCGACGCCGGCGCGTTCGGCTCGAACTTCGACTCGGTGAAGTTCACCGACGGCGGCTCCCCGGCCCTGCTGGCCAAGGGCAAGGCGGCCTTCGAGCTGATGGGCTCCTGGGCGTACGCCACCCAGCAGGACGCCAGCCCGGACTTCGCCAAGAACGACCTCGGCTACAGCAACTTCCCGTCCGTGCCCGGTGGCAAGGGCGACCCGGCGGACCTGGTCGGCAACACCAACAACTTCTACTCGGTGCTGAAGAAGACCAAGCACCCCAAGGAAGCCGCCGAGTTCCTCAAGCTCATGTACTCCGACGAGTTCGTGAAGGCCCAGCTCGGCATCGGCAACCTGCCGACCACCACCAACACCGAGCAGTTCCTGGACACCTCGGCCAGCCCCGAGTACTCGAAGTACCAGTACAACCTGGTCAAGGCCGCCCCGTCGTTCCAGCTCTCCTGGGACCAGGCGTACCCGCCGGCCGCCGCCACGCCCATCCACACCGCCGTGCAGCAGTTCTTCAGCGGCAAGCTCGACGTGGACGGCTTCATCAAGGCCATGCAGGCCTTGCCCGCCTCCTGAGACGAATCTCCATGAGTACTTCCTCCCTCGGGTCCGGGCCCGGCCGCCGTGCGCGTGCCGGGCGCCGGGCCGGCGTCGGGGTGACCCGCCCGGGCCTGGTCTGGGCGGTGCCCGCCACCGTCTTCTTCCTGCTGTTCGCGATCCTGCCGCTGGTGCTGGTCGCGGTGCTGTCCTTCACCAGCTGGGACGGCGTCGGCGCGCCGACCTTCAACGGCCTGGACAACTGGACCAAGCTGCTGCACGACCCGGTGATGACGCAGAGCATCTGGCTGACCCTGGTGCTGACCGTGGCCGGCGTCGTGGTGCAGACCCCGGTCAGCATCCTGCTGGGCGTGTGGGCCGCCGGGCACCAGCGCAACCGCGCCGTGCTGTCCGCGATCTTCTTCATCCCGCTGCTGCTGTCCGCCACCGCGATATCGGTGGTCTGGCGCGCCATCCTCGACCCCAACTTCGGCGTCCCCTCGCAGATGGAGTGGCTGTTCGGGGACGGCAACCTGATGGGCTCGCAGAGCGGCGCCATCGCCGTGCTGACCTTCGTCGGCATGTGGCAGTGGACGCCGATGCACGCCCTGCTCTACCAGGGCGGCGCCCGGGCGATCCCGCAGGTGCTCTACCAGGCCGCGGCGATCGACGGCGCGGGCAAGGTCCGGCAGTTCCTGCACATCACCCTGCCCCAGCTGCGCAACACCATGATCACCTCGGTGATCCTGATGCTGGTCGGCGGCCTCACCACCTTCGACACCGTGCTGATCCTGACCCAGGGCGGCCCGGGCACCGACACCACCAACAGCGCCTTCTACATGTACCAGCAGGCCTTCAAGAGCTTCGACTTCGGCTCCGGCTCGGCCATCGCCCTGGTCCTCGTGGTGGTCGCCACCCTGATCTCGCTCGCCGTCGTCCGCCTCTCCGGCTACGACAAGATGCGCGGCACGACGGAGGGACTGTGATGCGCAGGCGTCCCAACTACCTCGCCGGGCTCGGCTCGCTGGTCTGGCTGGTCGTCGTCGGCTTCCCGCTGTACGTCCTGCTGATCTCGACGTTCCGCACCCGCGCCAGCTACTCCTCCGAGGGTCCGCTCAGCTTCCCCGAGCACCTGACCCTGAAGAACTACGTCGACGACTTCTCCAACGGCTTCGGTCAGGACTTCCTCAACACCGTGATCGTCACGGTGAGCGTGGTCGCGATCGTGCTGCTCGTCGTGCCCCCGCTGGCCTACGCGATCGTCCGGGCCCAGGGCAGGACCATCAGCACGGTCTTCCGGATCTTCCTGCTGGGCCTGGCGATCCCCGCCCAGGCCGTGATCGTGCCGATGTTCTACGTCATCAGCAAGGCCGGACTGTACGACCACCTGATCGGCGTCATCCTGCCCACCGCGGCGTTCTGCCTGCCGGTGTGCACGCTGGTGCTGACCGGCGCGATGCGCGACATCAACAACGAGCTGTACGAAGCCATGGCGATGGACGGCGCCACCCCGTGGCGGGTGTTCTGGCAGATGGTGGTGCCGCTCTCCAAGGGCGGTCTGTCCTCCATCGTGGTCTTCTCGGCGCTCCAGGCGTGGAACGGCTTCCTGTTCCCGCTGATCCTCACCCAGTCGGAGAGCAGCAAGGTCATCACCCTCGGCCTGTACAACTTCCAGACCGAGCACGGCGTCGACGTGCCCGGCCTGCTCAGCGCCGTCGTGCTGTCGATGCTCCCGATCTTCATCGTCTACCTGTTCGCCCGTCGCGCCTTGGTCCAGGGCCTCATGGGCGTCGGAGGAAAGTGACCGACAAGATGAACCTGGCCGTTCCTACCGAAGCCCCCGCCACCGCGGCGCCCCGCTGGCGCGACCGCACGCTGACCCCGGCGGAGCGCGCGGACGCCCTGATCGCCGAGATGACCCTGCCCGAGAAGCTCGGCCAGCTGGTCGGCCTCTGGGTCGGCGCCTCCGACGAGGGCGGCGACGTCGCCCCGCACCAGCACGACATGGAGGAGCCGCCCGACCTGGACGAGCTGCTCCCGAACGGACTGGGCCAGCTGACCCGCCCGTTCGGCACCCGCCCGGTCGACCCGGCGCTCGGCGCGCTCTCGCTGGCCCGCAGCCAGCAGCGGATCGCCGCCGCGAACCGCTTCGGCATCCCCGCCCTCGCCCACGAGGAGTGCCTGGCCGGCTTCGCCGCCTGGGGCGCCACCGCCTATCCGGTGCCGCTGTCCTGGGGCGCCACCTTCGACCCCGACCTGATCCGCGAGATGGCCGCCGCGATCGGCCGCGACATGCGGGCCGTCGGCGTCCACCAGGGCCTGGCCCCCGTCCTCGACGTGGTCCGCGACGGCCGCTGGGGCCGGGTCGAGGAGACCATCGGCGAGGACCCGTACCTGATCGGCACCGTGGCCACCGCCTACGTGCAGGGCCTGGAGTCGGCGGGCATCATCGCCACCCTCAAGCACTTCGCCGGGTACTCCGCCTCCCGCGCCGGGCGCAACCTCGCCCCCGTCAACATGGGCACCCGCGAACGCGCCGACGTCATCCTGCCGCCCTTCGAGATGGCCGTCCGCGAGGGCCGCCCGCGCTCCGTCATGCACGCCTACACCGACACCGACGGCATCCCCTCCGCCGCCGACGGCGAGCTGCTGACCGGGCTGCTGCGCGACACCTGGGGCTTCGACGGCACCGTGGTCGCCGACTACTTCGGCATCGCCTTCCTCAAGGTGCTGCACGGCGTCGCCGGGGACTGGGCCGAAGCCGCCGCCCTCGCCCTGGCCAGCGGCGTCGACGTCGAGCTCCCCACGGTCAAGACCTTCGGCGACCCCCTGCTGCGGGCCGTCGAGGACGGCACCGTCCCCGAGGCGCTGATCGACGGGGCGCTGCGCCGCGTCCTGGCCCAGAAGGCCGAGCTCGGCCTGCTGGACGAGGACTGGGACGCCGTCCCCGCCGTCCTGGCCGGACGTTCGCTGGACGACCCGGCCGCGCTGCGCGGCAGCGTCGACCTGGACCGCCCGGAGAACCGCGCCCTCGCCCGCGAGATCGCCGAGCGGGCCGTGGTCCTGCTCAGCAACGACGGCACCCTCCCGCTGCGCTCCCCGCGACGGATCGCCCTGATCGGCCCCAACGCCGACACCCCGACCTCCGTCCTGGGCTGCTACGCCTTCCCGGTGCACGTCGGCAGCCAGCACCCCGAGGTCCCCGTCGGCATCGAACTGCCCACGCTGCGCCAGGCGCTGGCCGCCGAGTTCCCCGGCAGCGAGATCTGGACGGTCGCCGGGACCGACGTCGACGGCACCGACACCTCCGGGTTCGCCGAGGCGATCGACACCGCCCGCCGCGCCGACGTGGTGATCCTCGCCCTGGGTGACCGGGCCGGACTGTTCGGCCGCGGCACCAGCGGCGAGGGCTGCGACGTGGAGTCCCTCGACCTGCCGGGCGTGCAGCAGCAGCTGCTCGACGCCCTGCTGGACGTCGGGACGCCGGTCGTCCCGGTGCTGCTGGCCGGCCGCCCCTACGCGCTGGGGCGCGCCGTCACCGAGGCCGCCGCCCTGGTGCAGACCTTCTTCCCCGGCGAGGCCGGGACCGAGGCGGTCGCCGGGGTGCTCAGCGGCCGGGTCAACCCGTCCGGCCGACTGCCCGTCAGCATCCCGGCCCGGCCCGGTGTCCAGCCCTCCACCTACCTGGCCGCCCGCCTGGCCGGCCCGAGCGAGGTCTCCAGCACCGACCCCACCCCGGCGTTCGGCTTCGGCCACGGCGTCGGCTACACCACCTTCGACTGGACCGACCTCCAGGTCGAACGGGGCACCGCCGGGACCGACGGCACGCTCGCCCTCTCCTTCGCCCTGCGCAACACCGGCGAGCGGACCGGCACCGAGACCGTGCAGCTCTACCTGCACGACCCGGTCGCCAGCGTGGTCCAGCCCGTCCAGCGCCTGATCGGCTACCGCCGGGTCACCCTGGAGCCCGGCGAGCAGACCCGCGTGCTGATCGACGTCCCCGCCGACCTCGCCTCCTTCACCGGACGCGACGGCCGCCGGATCGTCGAACCCGGCGCCCTGGAACTGCGGGTGGCCGCCTCCAGCACCACCGCCCACCTCACCGCCACCGTCCAGCTCACCGGCCCGGTCCGCCCCCTGGACCACACCCGCCGCCTCCACGCGGACATCCGCACCGCCTGACCCGCACCACCCCGACGGCCGCGCCCCCTCCCGCACCCGCGGGCAGGGGGCGCGGCCGCGTCGTCTCCGGCGCCGTTCCGGAGCCACGCCCGAGGGCACGGGGAGGGGCCGCCGGAGGGCGGCGGGAGGGCACCGGGAGGGGCGCCGGGGGTGCGGTGCCGCGGGGCCGGGGGGCTCCTCCGCGGGCGGCTGCGACCGCGCGGTGGGTCCGGCACAGCGGCGGGCGGGGCGCCGGGGGAGCCTTCCACCGGGTGTCCGGGTGTCCGGGTGTCCGGGGCCGGGAAACGGGCCGGCCCGCAGGGGCTCCCCGTGGGGGTGGGGGCTCCTGCGGGCCGGCTGTTCGGAGGGGGTGTTACTTCTTGCCGCCCGGGCGGGCGGCGAGGGCGAGGTCCTGCTGGAGGGTGTAGTAGGCGGGCTTGGGCGCCATGTTGACGTCGTAGAGCAGGCCGTAGCCGGTGCCGGCGAAGGTGCCGGGGATCCAGGAGTCGCCGTCGTAGACGCCCCAGGCGGTGAACGAGATGCACTGGTCGACCAGCTGGCAGGCCGTCAGCATCTGGGAGAACTCGTACGGCTGGGCGAAGGCGGCCAGCTGGCTGGTCGGGACCTGCTCGGTGGCGTTGTTGACGAAGGTCCGGACGTCGGCCTCGGTGACGGCCACCTTCAGGCCGAGGTCGCCGTAGGACTGCAGGTCGGCCTGGAAGCGCTTGCCGTCGAAGCCGTACTGGGTGTCCAGGTGGCCCTGCTCGCCGATGCCGTTGACCGGGACGCCCTGGGCGACGAGCTTCGCGAAGAAGTCGTGCACGGCCTGGAACTTGGCGTTGCTGCCGTCCTGGCCGGCGATGTTGTAGTCGTTGTAGAAGAGCAGGGCCTTCGGGTCGGCCTGGTGGGCCCAGCGGAACACGTCGGCGAGGACGCCCTCGCCCAGGTTCTTGATCCAGAAGTCGTCGCCGTTCAGGCCGTTGGGCAGCGGGTTCGGGTCCCAGGAGTTGGCGAACACCTCGTTGGCGACGTCCCACTGCCAGATCTTGCCGCGGAAGTGGGTGACCTCGTCGGTGACGTGCTGGTGCAGGATCTCGCGCAGCTGGTCCTTGGTGATGGTGCCGTTGTCGACGCCGGTGGTGAGCCAGGACGGCAGCTGGTTGTGCCACATCAGGGTGTGGCCGCGGACCTGCTGGCCGTGCTCCCCGGCGAAGGCGACCAGGCGGTCGGCGGCGGCCCAGTCGTAGGTGCCGCGGGTGGGCTCGACGGACTCCCACTTCATGGCGTTCTCCGGCGTCACGACGGAGAACTGGTCCGCGACGATCGCGGTGTACGGCTTGTCGCTGCCCAGGTGGGCGTCGTCGACGGCGGTGCCGATGCCCAGCTTCTGGCGGTCGCCGAGGGCGCGCAGCGAGTCGGCGGGGACCGAGGGCTTCTTGTTGCCGCCCTGGTCGGGGGCGGCGGACGCGATCGCGGAGGGGACGAGCGCGAGGACGGCAGCGGTGGCAACCGCGGCCGCGAGCTGGCGGCGTGGCTTCACAACGAACTCCTTGGCACCTGAGGGTGGTCGGGGAAGGAATTTCGAAACTTTCGATACATCGATCGAACTTCCAAGAAGCTAGTGCCGGAAATCGGCCCCAGTCAATAACACTGCACGTATCAGGAGTTGCCTCTTTCCTCGCGGGCCTTCCGGGTCAGTGGCCGGTCAGGGCAGGTTAGTACCGGAAATCGGACCGATGGGCCACGAGCAAAACTTTCAGGCGCACTATCGGAAGTTTTCATTGACGGGTCGGCCGGTCTCCGCCTACCCTCCTGCTCGGTGCGGCCCGCCGAAACGGACCTGCCCGCCGCACCGGTGCGGTGCGGCGGGCAGGGGGACGGGCCTCCGGTCGGAGCGGTGTCAGCCCTCGTTCTCCGCGGCGGGCAGGAAGGCACCGGGGACGTCGGCCGGGGCGAGGACGCGCTGCTCGCCGGGGTAGGGGGTGCTCCAGTCGTGGGCCTCGTACCAGGTGAGGTGGTTCAGCTGGGCCGGGTTGGCGCGGTCGGCTGCGGCGTCGGGCCCGGTCAGGTGCTGCTGCTGCTTCCAGTCCGACCACTTCCGCGCGGTCTCCGCCTCGGCGGCCGGGACGCTCCCGGTCGGGGCGGCGGCCGCCGCCGGGTCCTGCGGGGCGGGGACGTCGAGGCCGCAGGAGGGGGCGGTGGCCAGGCCGTTGGTGAGCGAGGTGCGGTTGGGCAGGGCGGTGAACGGGGTGTAGTCGGGGGTGCGGGTGAAGGCGCCGGTCATCGGGGTGGCCGCGGTGTCCTTCTGGTTCATCGGCTTGATCCCGAGGATCTGCTCGATGGTGCGGATCAGGTTGATCTGCGAGTAGTAGGTGCTGTCGACGGCGCCGTGCTGCGCGTAGGGGCTGATCACCTGGATCGGCGCGCGGTGCCCGTCGACGTGGTCCAGGCCCGCCTGCGAGTCGTCCTCGACCACGAAGATCGCCGAGCTCTTCCAGTACGGGCTGTGGGTGATCTCGTCGACGATCCGGCCGACCGCGAGGTCGTTGTCGGCGACCTGGGCGGCCGCGTTGGCGGGGCCGCCGGTGTGGTCGCTGGAGAGCCAGAGCATGTTGAGGTTCGCGGGGCCGTTGCGCTCGAAGTCCTGCTTCCAGATCTCGGCGCGGTAGACGTCCGGGACGCTGGTGTCGAACTTCGGGAAGGCGGGCACCGACACCGCGTTGAGCGAGGGGATCGGCGAGGAGGAGACCAGCCGGTAGGCCGAGGCGGCGCCGGTGGCGGCCATGGTCCTGCTGTCGCAGTACAGGTTCTGCCAGGTCGCGCCGGACGGCTTGGTGAGGAACTGGTGGAACTCGCCGAAGTCCCGCACCGACCGGCCCGCGGCCTGGGCGCCGCTCCACAGCGTGCCGCTGGCCTGGTGGCCGAGCGCGTCGTCCTCGGTGTCGTAGCTGCGCAGGTACTCGCCCGCCGAGGACTCGGTGTACTCCGGGTTGTCGGCCTGCATCAGCCAGTTGTGGCCCTCGGCGGAGTTGGTGCCGATGTCGTACGTGTTGTCGTACAGCCCGAACTGGGTGGCCAGCGCGTGCTGGTTGGGCGTCACGTTCGCGCCGAACTGGGCGAGCGACGCGTCGCCGTTGCCCTGCGGCAGGTCGCCGTAGACCTGGTCGTAGGTGCGGTTCTCCTTGACGATCAGGAAGACGTGTTCGATCGTCGACGGGTCGCCGATCCTGTCCGGGACGGGCACGGCCCTGGCCTTGTTGCCGGTGGCGAGCTCGGCCGCGTGGTGCGTCCAGTTGTTCTGCGCGAAGACCTCGGCGGTCCGCTTGCGGATCTCCTTGTCGCTCGGCAGCGTGAAGCGCACCACGCTGGAGGTGGTGTCGTGGGTGGCGTGCCCGGCCGCGGTGGTGGGGCGGCGGGCGTCGACGCCGCGGGTGTTGGCGACCAGGACGTCGTTGCCCGAGGCGGTGACCTCCGCGGGGAAGTAGTCGGTGGGCAGCAGGCCGACGTAGCTCGCCGGTTCCCGCGGGCCCGCGTACCGGTAGACGGCTATCGCGTTGGCCCGGCCGAGGGTGACCAGCAGGTGGCCGTCGTCGGTGAGGGCCACCGCGTTCGGCTCGTAGCCGATCGCGGCCTCGGACCACGGCCGGGTGGCGATCGTCTGGACGACCTGCTCGCTGCGGGTGTCGATCACCGAGACGCTGTTGCTCGCGGTGTTGGTGACGAACACCGCGCCGTCCTTGGCGTACACGGCGGTCGGGTGCAGGCCCACGTCGATGCTGCGCGGCGCGGCGGACCCGTCCGCCGGGTCGATCACGCTGACCGTGCCGGTGGTGGTGGCCCCGGTGTCCGGGTCGGCCGGGACCTGGGTGCCGTACGAGTTGATGGTGCTCTCGCCGGGCAGCGCGGGCCGCCCGCCCTCGTTGCTGACGTACAGCTTGCCGCCCGCCAGGGCCAGGCCGCGCGGCGCGTTGCCGACCGGCCAGCTGCGGGTGACGGTGCCCGCGGCGGTGTCGATCGCCACCACCCGGTTCTGGCCGTTGACCGCCGCGTACGCGGTGCGGCCGTCGGCGGAGAACACCAGCCCGGCCACCAGGGCCTGCTGCGCGCCGCTCTTGGCGATCTTCACGTACACCGGGCGGGCGACGCTGCCGTCCGGGGCGACGTCGAAGCGGGTGTAGCCGTCCGGCTGGGCCAGCCACAGCTGCTTCCCGTCGGGCGAGTACGCCGGGCCCTCCTGGCCGACGCTGTTGCTGCTGATCCGCGGGACGGAGGCGGCGCCGCTGCCGACCAGCTGCTGCACCTTCCAGGTCCGCACGTCCACGATCGCCAGCGCCGAACCGCCGTCGGTGACCGCGGCCGCCAGGTGGGTGCCGTCCGGGCTCACCGTCGAGGAGGTGATCTTCCCGTTGGGGACGACCAGCCGCTCGCCGTACGGGTCGACGTACTGGTTGTCGGAGACCAACAGGCCCTGCTCGTACGCCTGGCCGACCTGGCGGTCGCCGAACGGGTCGGCGTGCGCGAAGCCGACCCCGGCCCCGGCGGCCAGCACGACCGCGGTGGCGGCGGTGAGCACCGTCCGGGACAGGCGGCGGGGGCGGTGGGGGAGCGGGGCGTCGTCGCCGATCCGGCGGCGGGTGACCTGCATGACTGCTATCCCTTCGAAGGAGCCGGCAGCAGCTCGACGTTGCCGTCGAACTGCCAGAGCGGGTTGGGCGCGTCCCCGGTGGCGGTGCGCACCAGGAAGTAGCCGTTCACGTCCTTGGGCCCGTCGCCGTCGGCGACGTAGCGCCCGTCGGGGGCGACGTCGAGCTGGTAGACCGCCGTCCCGGTGGCCTCGGTGCCCGGCAGGTGCCAGGACACGGTGCAGCGCCAGTCGTTGCCCGGGCCCACCGGATCGACCAGGGTGCTGCCCTTGTCGCAGGCCACCGCCACCGCCAACTGCGCCTCGGTGACGTCCGGGCGGTTCAGCTCGGCGGCCTGCAGCCGGTACAGGTGGGCGAAGGCGGTCGCCACCGAACGCTGCACCTTCTGCTGGGTGATCCCGGAACCGGCGCCCCGGGCCAGCGGGGTCAGCACCCCGACGCCCAGCACCAGCAGCCCCGCCAGCGGCAGCGCGCCCAGCACCGCCGCCCGCCGGCCCGCACCGTCCTGCACCGGATTGGTGAAGTCCCGCCGCAGGAACAGCAGCCGGGCCGCGACGGTCGCCACCACCGCCCACACCAGGCCCACCGCGACCCCGACCAGCAGCGGACCGGCCTGGACCGGGGCGGTGAACAGGCCGTTCCAGGAGACGAACGCGTACCCGGGCAGCGCCAGCCGCACCCCCACCGGCAGCGGCAGCAGTTGCGCCGACTGCACCGCCAGCGCCACCACCGCGGGCAGCAGCAGCCCCATCGGGGAGCGCCCCAGCGCGACCGACCCCAGCAGGCCGATCCCGGCCAGCGCCAGCGTCGGTGCCAGCGCGCACAGCCAGGCCAGCAGGACGCGCGCGGCGGCGTCCCCCGGCGACAGCAGGTGCCCGTCCAGGCCCACCAGCGGACGGTCGCCCACCGCCAGCAGCCCGCCGACCGCACCCGACACCGCCAACCCCGCCACCAGCAGCACCAGCACGCTCAGCGCGGCCAGCGCCTTCGCGGCGAAGATCCGGCGCGGCGAGCGGACCGCCACCAGCAGGTGCCGCCAGGTGCCGAGCCGGTCCTCCGCGGCGAACACGTCACCGGCGACCACCGAGGTCAGCAGCGGCAGCGCCCAACTGCCGGCGAACCCGAGCACCACCAGCGGACCGGCCCACCCCGTGGCGTGCATCCAGCGGCCGAACAGGGTGTCGGTGGGCAGCGTCCCCTGCTGCGCCACCGCGGCGACGAACAGGCCCGGCGCCAGCCAGCAGGCGGGCAGCAGCAGGCGGATCCGCCACGGCGCGAACAGCTTGACCAGCTCGAAGCGGTAGACCCGGGCGAGCGGCACCGGGCCGGCCGGGGGCGCTCCGGGCACCGCCCCGGCGACGGGCGGGCTCCCGGGCGCGGCCTCGGTCCCGGTCCCGGCTTCGGTCCCGGCTTCGGCCCCGGCCTCGGTCCCGGTGCGGGCGGTGGTCATCGGCGGGCCCCTTCCGGCTGCGGACGCTGCTGCTGTTCGGTGAGGGCGAGGAACGCGGCCTCCAACGGCGAGACCACGGGCGCCAGTTCACGCACCGCGACGCCGTCCCCGACCAGCCGGGACACCAGGACGTCCAGCGCGGGCACCCGGGCGCGCAGCACCAGCCGTTCGGCGTCCGGGGGCGGCCCGGCGGGGTCGGGGTCGAGCAGCCGGACGCCGGGGGTCCCGGCGGCCGTCCGGCGGGCCGCCGCCGGGTCGGAGGTGAGCAGCCGGTAGTCCAGTTCGCGGTCCCCGGCGGCGAGTTCGCGCAGCGGGCCGGAGAAGGCGACCCGTCCGGTGGCGAGGATGGTGACCTCCGAGCAGAGCGCCTCCAGGTCGTCCATCCGGTGGCTGGAGAGCACGACGGCGGTGCCCTGCGCCGCGAGCCGGTGCAGCACCCCGTGCACGTGCCGCTTGCCGGCCGGGTCCAGCCCGTTGGCGGGCTCGTCCAGCACCAGCAGCCGCGGCCGGGAGAGCAACGCGGCGGCCAGGCCCAGGCGTTGGCGCATGCCGAGCGAGAAGCCGCCCACCCGGTCGTCGGCGACGTCGACCAGCCCGACCTGGTCGAGCGCGTCCGCGACGCCCGCCCGGTCCGCCGCCCGGTCCGCCGCCCGGCCGCGCAGCGCGGCCAGCGCGGCGAGGTTCTGCCGGGCGGTGAGCGAGGGGTACAGGCCCGGGCCGTCCACGAACCCGGCGACGCCCTCGGGAGCGGCCGGCGTCCGGCCGACCGGCGTGCCCAGGATCTCCAGGCTGCCGCGGTCGGCGGCCGCCAGCCCCAGCAGCAGGCCCAGCAGCGTCGTCTTCCCGGCGCCGTTCGGCCCCACCAGGCCGTGGATCCGGCCCCGGGCCACCGCCAGGTCGACGCCGTCGAGCGCGACGACCTCGCCGAAGCACTTGGTGACGCCGCGGGCCCGGACCGCGAGGAGTGCGTCCATGAAGTCCCTTCCTCCGTAGCCGAAGGAGACCCTAGGGACGTGATGACGCGCGGTCAGGAGGCGCTTCCTGAACGTTCACGGAACGGCGGGTGAGGAGCGTGTGCGTCCGTGGCGGGGGCGGGTGCGGTGCGGCCTACCGGGCGGGGGCGGCGGCGCAGGCCGGGTGGGTGCGGGCGCCGTAGGAGCGGGCGGCCAGGACCAGGGCGGTGCCCAGGCCGGTGAAGGCCAGGCCGCCGAACTCGACCATCCAGGTCAGCTGCCAGGAGGCGGTGAACGGGGGCTGCGGCTCGACCGGGTGCAGCACGCCGACGGCGGTCAGCGCGGCGATCGCGTTCAGCACCACCCCGTAGACCGCCAGCGGGACGCCGGTCAGCCAGGCCGGGACGAGCGGGAGCAGCCGCGGCACCCGCCGTCCGGCCAGCGGGAGCGTCCAGCGCGGGAACACCTGCCCCCACGGGTGCAGCAGCCCCAGCAGCAGGAGGAGCGCGACCAGGGCGGCCAGCACGGTGACGTCCACCCCGACCGCCGCGGTGGCCGCCGCCGCCCCCGACTCGCCCGGGGACACCGCCCGGTCCCAGGCCTCGGCGGTGACGCCGAGCGCGCTGCCGCCCAGCGTCCACACCGTCTTCACCCCGGCCCACGGCAGCAGCCCGCACACCAGCAGGTACGCCGCGGTCCTGGTCCGGCCCGGGGCCCGGGACGCGGCGGGGTGCACCAGCGGGCCGTCGACCGCGCCGCCGTGCGCCAGCCCGCAGCGCGGGCACCGGCCGCGCACCCGCCGCCGGTGGGCCAGCAGGACGAGCAGCAGCAGCGCGGCCCCGACGGCGTCCAGCACCACCTGCGCCAGCCCGGTGGCGCTCTCCGGTCCGGAGAGGGCCGCCAGGCTCACGAAGTGCACCGGCAGCCCGCTCGCCCCCACCGCGAACACGGCCACCGCCACCGCCAGCACACAGGTCGCCAGGCCCCGGCCGACCCGGTCGCCGAGCGCGGTCGGGCCGCTGCGGCCACCCGGGTCGGTCCGGTCGGCGCTGCCGTCCCGTCCGCCCGGGCGGGCGGTGGTCAGGGCGGCCGCGCCGGCCGCGAGGGCGAGGGCGGCGAGCAGCAGGAGCGCTACGGGCGGGTAGGCGGAGTGGGCCTTCCACGGGACGGTGGTGCGGGTCGCGGCCCAGCCGAGCTGGAGCGCGGCGTACCCGCCGGCCCACAGGGCGGCGACCGCGGGGGCCCAGGCGGGCCAGCGGCGGGGCCAGGACGGGCGGTGCGGGGTGCGGGCGGGGGTGGCCACCGTGACCTCCGGGTCTGTGCGGTGCGGTGCGGTGCGGGACGGGCCGGTGCGGGACGGCTCGGGCCGGTCCGGTTCGGTGCCTCCAGCCTCCCGGTCCGCGCGGGCGGTGGCGTCGGCCTCCCGGAGCATCGGCCCTCCCCCTGGGGGCGGAGGTCCGTTCGTGCGGGTACTTCTGACGGATGATCAGCTCCGGGCGTCCTCGCCCGCCGATGGACGACCCCGCCGTCAAGGGCCGGGGACCGGGTGGCCGCGGTGCCGGACGCCCTCGCACCCGGGCCGCCGGCACCGCCCACGAGACCGGCCTGGTCCGCCCCGGCGGCCCGTGACGGGTCAGCCCTCCTGCCGCCCGGCGTCCAGGTAGGCGAGGACGGCCCGGACCCGGCGGTTGGTGTCCTGGTCGTCGGCCAGGCCGAGCTTGGCGAAGAGCGCGGTGGTGTACTTGCTGACCGAGCCCTCGGAGAGGAACAGCCGGGTGGCGATCGCCGCGTTCGACAGCCCCTCGGCCATCAGCGCCAGCACCGCGCGCTCCCGGTCGGTCAGCGCGGCCAGCGGGTCGGCCCGGGCCGGGCGGCCCAGCAGCTTGGCGACCACCGTCGGGTCCAGTGCGGTGCCGCCGTCGGCGACCCGCTGGACGGCGTCCATGAACTGGGCGGCGTCCAGCACCCGGTCCTTGAGCTGGTAGCCGACGCCGCCGTGCCCGTCCGCGAGCAGCTCCCGGGCGTACAGCTGCTCGACGTGCTGGGAGAGGATCAGCACCGGCAGGCCCGGGAAGCGCTGACGGGCGGTCAGCGCGGCCCGCAGGCCCTCGTCGGAGAACGCCGGGGGCAGCCGGACGTCGACCACCGCCACGTCCGGCCGGTGGGCGAGCAGCGCCTCCAGCGCGGCGGGCCCGTTGTCGACGGCGGCGACCACCTGGTGGCCGTACGCCTCGACCAGGCGCACCATCCCCTCCCGGAGCAGGAAGAGGTCCTCGGCTACGACAATTCGCACGGCACCGCCACGGTGATACGAGTGGGTCCCCCGGCGGGGCTGTCGATCTCCAGCCGCCCGCCGAAGGCCGCCGCGCGGCGCTCGACGCCGCTCAGCCCGGACCCGGCGGACGCGGCCGCCCCGCCGATTCCGTCGTCGCTCACCGTAGCAGTCAACACCCGGTTCGCGTACGACAGTTCGATCCGGACCAGGTGGGCGTGCGCGTGCTTGGCGGCGTTGGCCAGCAGTTCCGCGACGGAGAAGTACAGCGCCGCCTCGACCGGGCGCTCGGGCCGCGACGGCACCTCGCTGACCACCTCCGTCTCCACCGCGGCGTCCAGCGCCAGGGCCCGGACGGCGTCCACCAGGCCGCGCTCGACCAGCACCGGCGGGTTGATGCCGCGCACCAGCGCCCGCAGTTCGGCCAGTGCCCCCGCCGAGGTGGCCCGGGCCTCGGCCAGCAGCCGCTTCGCCGCCTCCGGGTCCCGGTCGACCAGGTGCTCGGCGGCGCCCACCGACATGCCCAGCGCGACCAGCCGGGCCTGCGCGCCGTCGTGCAGCCCGCGCTCGATCCGCTCCAGTTCGGCGGCCTGGGTCTGCGTCAGGTCGGCCCGGATGCCCTCCAGTTCGGCCACCCGCCACCCCAGCCGGGTGGAGGCCACCGGCCCCAGCAGGCGGCGCCCCACCGGCCCCAGCACCCGCCAGGCGAACGGCGCCGCGGCCAGGCCCGCCAGCACCAGCGCCGCCCCGGCGGCGGGGCGGCCGGGCAGCAGCGCCGCGCCGAACCCCAGCCCCAGCAGCGGCAGCGCGGCCACCGGCAGCACCGTGACGGCGGCGGCCAGCATCCACACCCCGTCCCCGTGCAGCTGCGGGTCGTGGAACCGGGCGTGCACCGCGGCCCGGCGGCGGGCCTCCCGCTCGGAGCGGTGGTACTCCTGCCCGTCCCACCAGAACCCCGTGGCCATCCGGGTCACCGGCCGGGCCCGCCGGTACTCCACCGCCAGCTCCAGGCCCAGCCAGCGCGCCGCGCACCGGCGGGCCGCCCCCGCCAGCGGCCGGCTGGTGAACGGGTGCACCGTCCACACCGCCACCCCCACCCAGAGCGCCACCAGCAGGGTCTCCCCGAACACCGCCAGCGCCCGCAGCGGCAGCGCCGCCGTCGTCCCCGCCGACCACGAGTAGGCCAGCGCGGACCCCGCCCACCCCACCGGCACCGCGACCACCGCCAGCAGGCAGGTCGACGCCACCAGCACGGCCGAGCGCCACAGCCCGACCCCGACCGCGGCCGCCCACCGCACCGGCCCGCCCCACGAGACCCCGCCCACTTCCCGTCCCCTCCCACCGCGTCGAGTGGCACCGCCCCGGCGGACGGTGCCACTCGACCCTACGGAGCGGGCGGCCGGGCCGACATGGGCCTGCCCGTACGGCCGGGTGGGGCTGGGCCCACCCCGGATGGGTCGTGGCCCCGGGCCACCTGCCCGCGCAGGGCGTCGAGCCGGGCGAGGCGGGCGTCCAGCGCGGTCAGGGCGGCCGCCGTGTCGGAGCGCAGCCGGGCCCGCGTCAGGTCCAGCCGGTGCAGCAGGTGCTCCCAGCGGGCCTCGGGCGGATCGGCCGTCGGGGCCGTCGCGGTGCGGTCAGGCGCGGCGCCGGTTGCTGGCGTCGCGGAGCCGTTCGGTGCGGTCGGAGAGGGCGTCGAGGCGCGAGGCGAGGTGGTCGTGGTCGTCATCGAGGTGGGGGCGCATGTCGTGGAGGGGGGCGAGCAGGTCGGCGGCGTCGGCGGTGCCGAGCGCGGCGGTGAGGGTCTGCTGGGCGGGGCGGGCCTCGGGGCCGAGCCCGGCCGCGGTGAGCTGGGCGGCCAGGACGCGCAGTTCGGCGGCGTGGTCGCGGGCCCACGCGGTGACGGCGCGCTCGGCGGCCCGGTGGTCGCGGACGGCCTTGACCCGTCCCGCACCGGTCTCCGCGGCGGGGGCGGCCCCGCCGCGGCGCAGGCGCAGGTAGCGGTTCTCGGCGGCCTGGCGGCTGGCGACGCCCATCGGGTGCGCCAGGTCGGCCCAGGTGGCCCCGGCGGCGCGGGCGTCCTCCACCAGGCCGGCCTCCCACCCGGCGAGCTGGGCCCGCAGCTCGCGCAGCAGGACCAGGGCGGCGAGGGCCGGTTCGGGGCCGGGGGCGGGGTCGGGCGGCTCGCCGGTCGGTGCCCCCGCACCGGGCCGCTGGGCGGTGCGGACGGCGTCGTCGATGGTGGTCAGGGCCGCGACGGCGGCGAGCAGCGGCACCGGTGCGGCGGGCCGCTCGGGAACGGCGGGAACGGGGTGCGGCTTGCGACTCATACTGTCACCCTAACGACGACGCACCTGCTTTGTCATCCATCGGATGACGTGTTAGAACGGATCCAGGTGATGTGCACCGGCACCCTTTGATCCCACAGGAGGTGTTTCGCGATGCTGCTGCGCACCGACCCGTTCCGCGAACTCGACCGGCTGACCCAGCAGTTCCTGGGAACGACCGGCACCTGGTCGCGCCCGACCCCGATGCCGCTCGACGCGTACCGGGCCGGCGACGAGTACGTGATCTGCTTCGACCTGCCGGGGGTGGACCCGGAGGCGATCGACATCGACGTCGAGCGGAACGTCCTGACCGTCAAGGCCGAGCGCCGCCCGCGCCACCAGGGCGAGGACGTGCAGTGGGAGCTGTCCGAGCGGCCGCTGGGCGTCTTCTCCCGGCAGGTCGTGCTCGCCGACACCCTCGACCCGGACGGCATCACCGCCGAGTACGACGAGGGCGTGCTGACGCTGCGCATCCCGGTCGCCGAGAAGGCCCGGCCCCGCAAAGTGGCGGTCGCGCACAGCGGCACCCGCCACCAGCTCCAGGCCTGACCGGGCCCGGCTGGACCAGGCCCGGCCGCGCCGTACCCGCGGGCACGGCGCGGCCCGGCACCCCGGCAACCCAGGCCCGCCCCCGGCACGGGCGGGCCGATCCAGAACGGCGGGCAAGCCCATGGCGGACCGAGTGGAGAGCCCCTTCCCGGTGCGCGTCCGCGGCGAGGTCGACGCCGACACCGCCCCCCGGACGCACCGCGAACTGACCCGCGCCCTGGCCGAGCACCGGGAGGTGGTGCTGGACCTCTCGGAGGTGACGTTCATGGACTGTGCGGGCCTGCGCGTCCTGCTGGCGGCCGGCGAGCTGGCCGACCGGACGGGCGCCCGGCTGGTGCTGCGCGGCGCGGGCCGACCGGTGGCCCGGCTGCTGGAGCTGACCGGGCTGGACCTCGCCGGGCTGGAACGCCCCGGCGGGCCCCGCCCCCGCGCCGACCGGTCCGGTGCCCCCCGCCCCCGCGCCGCCCGCCCCCGCGCGGTCAGGGCCGGCCGGTGAGGGCCGGGTCGGCGGCGTCCAGGGACTGCAGGATCTGGTCGACGCTCTGCTTGGCGTCGCCGAACAGCATGCTGGTGTTCTCGCGGAAGAACAGCGGGTTCTGCACGCCCGCGTAGCCGGAGGCCATCGAGCGCTTGAAGACGACGACCCGCTCGGCCTCCCAGACCCTGAGGACGGGCATCCCGGCGATCGGGCTGGCCGGGTCGTCGAGGGCGGCCGGGTTGACGGTGTCGTTGGCGCCGATGACCAGGACGACGGAGGTGTCGGCGAAGTCCTCGTTGATCTCGTCCATCTCCAGGACGACGTCGTAGGGGACCTTCGCCTCGGCGAGCAGCACGTTCATGTGGCCGGGCAGCCGGCCCGCCACCGGGTGGACGCCGAAGCGGACCTCGACGCCGCGTTCGCGCAGGCGGCGGGTCAGGTCGGCGACGGGGTGCTGGGCCTGGGCGACGGCCATCCCGTAGCCGGGGGTGATGATCACCGACTCGGCGGCGGCGAGGAGTTCGGCGGCCTCCCGGGCGGCGATCTCGTGGTGCTCGCCCTGCTCGGCGTCCCCGCCCGCCGCGGCCTCGATGCCGAAGCCCCCGGCGATGACGGAGAGGAACGAGCGGTTCATCGCCCGGCACATGATGTACGACAGGTAGGCGCCGGAGGAGCCGACCAGCGCGCCGGTGACGATCAGCAGGTCGTTGTCGAGCAGGAAGCCCGCGGCCGCCGCCGCCCAGCCCGAGTAGCTGTTGAGCATCGAGACCACGACCGGCATGTCGCCGCCGCCGATCGAGGCGACCAGGTGCCAGCCCAGCAGCAGCGCCAGCACCGTGACGGCGACCATCAGGCCGAGGGAGGGCGAGGCGGTGAACCAGGCGGTGAGCGCGACGAAGGCGCCGAGCGCGCCCAGGTTGAGGGCGTTCTTGCCGGGCAGCACCAGCGGGCGCGAGGCGATCCTGGCGGAGAGCTTCAGGTAGGCGACCACCGAGCCGGTGAAGGTGACGGCGCCGATGAAGACGCCGATGAACACCTCGGCGTGGTGGATGGACAGCAGGTCGGCGGCGATCGCGGTCTGCGCGTCGCCGTGCCGCTCCACCTCCAGGTAGCTGTTCCAGCCGACCAGCACGGCGGCCAGGCCGACGAAGCTGTGCAGGACGGCGATCAGCTCCGGCATCTCGGTCATCTCGACCCGGCGGGCCCGCCACAGGCCGATCGCGGCGCCCAGCGCCATGGCCAGCAGGATCAGTGCGACGGCGCCCGCACTGATCGAGCGGGAGGCGACCACGACGGTGGCGGTCAGGGCGAGGGCCATCCCGGCGATGCCGTAGACCACCCCGGCCCGGGAGGTGCGGTGCTGGGAGAGGCCGGCCAGGCTGAGGACGAACAGCAGGGCGGCGACCAGGTCCGCGGCGTGCGCGGCGGTGAGGGAGGTCATCTCGGCTCAGCCTTTCGAGAACATGCTCAGCATGCGGCGGGTGACGGCGAAGCCGCCGAAGACGTTCACGCTGGTCAGCAGGATCGCCACGAAGGACAGCACGGTGACCAGGGTGCTCTCGTGCCCGATCTGCAGCAGCGCGCCGATCACGACGATGCCGGAGATCGCGTTGGTCACCGACATCAGCGGCGTGTGCAGGGCGTGGTGGACCTTGCCGATCACGTAGTAGCCGATCACCACGGAGAGCGCGAACACCGTGAAGTTCTCCGCCAGTTGGGCCGGGGCGAAGGCGACCAGCAGGAACAGCGCGAGCATCCCGGCGCCGATCAGGCCGAACCGGACGGCGGGCGTCGCCCGCGGGGTCGCGGCGGCGGCCGGGGCGGCCGGGGGAGCGGCGGACGCGGCCGCGGCGGGCGCCGCGGAGACGGCGACCGGCGGGGGCGGCCAGGTGGTCTCCCCGTCCCGGACGACCGTCACGGCGCGCTGCACCACGTCCTCGAAGTCGATCGCCAACCGCCCGTCCTTGCCGGGCGTCAGCAGCTTCAGCAGGTTCACCAGGTTGGTGCCGAACAGCTGCGAGGCCTGCGCGGGCAGCCGGGACGCCAGGTCGGTGTAGCCGATCAGGGTCACCCCGTTCTCGGTGACCACCGTCCGGCCGGGCACCGTCCCGGCCACGTTGCCGCCCTGGGCGGCCGCCATGTCGACGACCACGCTGCCCGGCTTCATCGCCGCCACGTCCTCGGCGGTGAGCAGCTTCGGCGCGGGGCGGCCGGGGATCAGCGCGGTGGTGATCACGATGTCCACGTCCGCGGCCTGGGCCCGGTACAGCTCGGCGGCGGCCCGGTCGTAGTCCGCCGAGGTGGCCTTCGCGTACCCGTCGGTGCTCGCCTCCTGGGCGACCTCCACGGCCAGGTACTCGCCGCCCAACGACTTGACCTGGTCGGCCACTTCGGGCCGCGGGTCGGTGGCCCGGACGATCGCGCCCAGGCTGGAGGCGGCGCCGATCGCGGCCAGCCCGGCCACGCCCGCGCCCGCCACCAGCACCTTGGCGGGCGGGACCTTGCCCGCCGCGGTGACCTGCCCGGTGAAGAACCGGCCGAAGGCGTGCGCGGCCTCGATGACGGCCCGGTACCCGGCGATGTTGGCCATCGAACTGAGCACGTCCATCGACTGCGCCCGGGAGATCCGCGGCACCGCGTCCAACGACAGCGCCGTCACCCCGCGCTCCGCCAGCGCCGCCAGCAGCTCCGGGTGCTGCGCGGGCGCCAGCAGCCCCACCAGGACGGCGCCGGTGCGCAGCCGCTCCACCTCGGCGTCCGACGGCGCGTTCACCTTCAGCACCACGTCGGCCGCCCAGGCGTCCCCGACGGCGGCGCCCGCCGCCGCGTACGCCGCGTCGTCGAACCCGGAGGCCGCACCGGCGCCGGGTTCGACGACCACGTCGTAGCCGAGGGCCAGCAGGCCGCGCACGGTGGCCGGGGTCGCCGCGACCCGGGTCTCCCCGGGCGTGGACTCGGCGACCACGCCGACCCGTTGGGGCGGGCGGGCGGAGGAGTCGTATCCAGACATCGCTCGTTCTCTCTCGTCGGAGGAGGTGGTGCCGGACGTGTTCCGTGATCGAGGGGGAGTACTCCCCCTGGTCGCAGGAACCTAGACTCCCGACCCCTCCCGGCAGAACGGGGCGAACGGTGAAATGTGTCACCACAACTCCCACCGACCGGCCTACACCGGCGGGGCGTGACGCGGGTCAAGGGTGGTCTCCCGTAGGGATTCCGACCGACCGTGCCCTAGCATTGCGGTGCTCTCCGTCCTGGGGGAACGGACAGCCTCGCTGCCTGGGGGTGTGTTTCGGCGCGAATCCTCTTCGTCCACCATGGAGTCCTTGCCATGTCCCGTCTCCGGCGTCGGCTGGTCGACCTCGCGCTGTTCGCCGTCGTGCTGGCGCTGCTCGCGATGCTCGCCGGCATCTTCGAGATCGACGCGGGCAGGGTCTCGACGTCGGGGCACTACGTGTGGCAGGTGCAGGCGTGGCTGGACGGGAGGTTCGACCTCGGTCCGAGCCCCGGTCCGTGGGTGGTCGACGACAAGATCACCGTGAACGGCCACTACTACTCGATGTACCCGCCGTTCCCGGCCATGGTCATGCTGCCCTTCGTGTGGCTGCTGGGCGACGGCTTCAGCGACGTCTGGTTCACCTGGGCGGTGGCGGCGCTCGACGTGGTGCTGATGTTCCGCACCCTGGAGTTGATGCGCCATCGGCGGATCACCCGGCGCACCACGCTGGAGAACCTCGTCCTGGCCGCGGTCTTCGGCTTCGGCACGATCGTGCTGTGGCTCTCGCTGGGCGGCAAGGTCTGGTTCACCGGGCAGTTGATGAGCACCGCCCTGATCCTCCTGGTGCTGCACAGCACGATCTGCCGCCGCTGGTGGCCGGCCTGGCTGGGCGTCGGCCTGATCGCGCTGACCCGCACCACCGAGATGGTGGTGGGCGTCGTCCCGGCCCTGGTGTACCTCCGCGACCTGGGCGTGGGCCGCAGGGGCCCCGTCCGGTGGCCGTCCCCGCGTGAGGTGGCGGCCACCGTGGTCCCGCTCGCGGTCTGCGGCGCGGTCCTGCTGGCCCGCAACAAGCTGTACTTCGGCAGCATCACCAGCACCGGCTACGACATCCACTCCGCCAACGACGTGGTGGTCTTCCCGTACGGGCTGATGAACTGGCACTACATCTGGCCGAACTTCGTCATCGACTTCCTGCGCTTCCCCGACTTCTCCTACACCGGCGTCAACGACGCGCACCCGGTGGTGAACCTGCGGGCGGGCGGCATGGGCACCAGCATCTTCTTCAGCACCCCGCTGATGCTGCTGTTCCTGGTCTCCTCGCAGGGCAAGGCGGCCGACCGGTGGATGCGGACCGTGATGTGGGCGGGCACCGCCGCCCTGTTCCTGCCCGTCATCATGTTCCAGGCGGCCGGCTACGACCAGGTCGGTGCCCGCTACCTGCTCCCGATCTACCCCACCCTGTTCCTGCTGCTGGCGATGCGCGCCGACCGGATCGGCCCCCGCTGGGTGGTGCTCGCCGGGCTCGGGGTCTTCAGCAACGTCCTGCTGGCGAGGGACTTCTGGCTCGCGCCCCCGGACAGCAGGTTCGCCTGGACCACCGCCGCGATCGTCGCGGCCGTCTGCGCCCTGACCTGCTGGCTGCTCGCCGGCGAGGCGGAGCCGGACCGGGACCACCGGGTCGACGGCACCGCGTCCGCGGTTGACGGCGGGGGGTCGCCCGGTGGCCGGGAGGCAACCGTCCCGTGACCGTTCCGTTCCGTTCCGGCGGTCCCCGGGAACCGCCGTCCGGCGGGCGGACGACCGCGAACTGGGAGAAAAGGCCCGGGAGGTGAGTCCCGCTCCGCCGGGAACCGGACCACTGGCCGGACCCGTGTCAGAGGTTGGCTCGATCGTGCCCTACCATTGCGGTGCTCCGTCCTGAGAACGCGGACGGCCACGCCGCCTGGGGGTGTGTTTTCGGCGCGCGATTTCTCATAGTCCACCATGGAGCTTCTGTCATGATTCGTTTCCGGCGTCGGCTGGTCGACCTCGGGATCTTCGCCGTCGCGCTGGCGCTGCTCGCGATGTTCGCCGGCATCTTCAAGATCGACTCGGGCAAGATCTCGCTGGCGCCGCACTACGTGTGGCAGGTGCAGGCGTGGCTGGACGGCAGGTTCGACCTCGGTCCGAGCCCCGGTCCGTGGGTGGTCGACGACAAGATCACCGTGAACGGCCACTACTACTCGATGTACCCGCCGTTCCCGGCCATGGTCATGCTGCCCTTCGTGTGGCTGCTGGGCGACGGCTTCAGCGACGTCTGGTTCACCTGGGCGGTGGCGGCGCTCAACGTGGTGCTGGTGTTCCGCACCCTGGAGCTGATGCGCCATCGGCGGATCACCCGGCGCACCACGCTGGAGAACCTCGTCCTGGCCGCGGTCTTCGGCTTCGGCACGATCATGCTGTGGCTCTCGCTCGCCGGGATGGTCTGGTTCACCGGGCAGTTGATGAGCACCACCCTGATCCTCCTGGTGCTGCACAGCACGATCTGCCGCCGCTGGTGGCCGGCCTGGCTGGGCGTCGGCCTGATCGCGCTGACCCGCACCACCGAGATGGTGGTGGGCGTCGTCCCGGCCCTGGTGTACCTCCGCGACCTGGGCGTGGGCCGCAGGACCGCCGGGCGGTGGAACTTCCGCCCGGCCCGGTGGCCGTCCCTGCGCGAGGTCGCGGCCACCGTGGTCCCGCTCGCGGTCTGCGGCGCGGTCCTGCTGGCCCGCAACAAGCTGTACTTCGGCAGCATCACCAGCACCGGCTACGACATCCACTCCGCCAACGACGTGGTGGTCTTCCCGTACGGGCTGATGAACTGGCACTACATCTGGCCGAACTTCGTCATCGACTTCCTGCGCTTCCCCGACTTCTCCTACACCGGCGTCAACGACGCGCACCCGGTGATGGACCTGCGGGCGGGCGGCATGGGCACCAGCATCTTCTTCAGCACCCCGCTGATGCTGCTGTTCCTGGTCTCCTCGCAGGGCAAGGCGGCCGACCGCTGGATGCGGACCGTGATGTGGGCGGGCACCGCCGCCCTGTTCCTGCCCGTCATCATGTTCCAGGCGGCCGGCTACGACCAGGTCGGCGCCCGCTACCTGCTCCCGATCTACCCCACCCTGTTCCTGCTGCTGGCGATGCGCGCCGACCGGATCGGCCCCCGCTGGCTGGTGCTCGCCGGGCTCGGGATCTTCAGCAACATCCTGCTGGCGAAGGCCTTCTGGGCCGGACCGCCGAGCAGCCAGTTCGCCTGGACCAGCGGAAGCATCGTCGCGGCCGTGGGCGTGCTGACCCACTGGCTGCTGGCCAGGGAGCACCGCGCCCGACCCGGCACCGACGCGCAGGCGCCGGCCCCGGACGACGGCGGCACGGCGCACCGCGACCACCCCTCCACCGCGGCGGAAGCGGTCGCGGCCTCCTGACCCGCCCTCCCGACCCGCCGCCACGGCCCACCGGACCCACCCCCGTACGACCCCGCAGCTCCACCCGTACGACCACTGCACCGCTCAACAGACAGACGGTCTTCCCGTGAAGACCATGAACCGAGGATCTGGCCAGACATGGAATCCAGCAACACGCCGGCCGAGCCGAAGCCGGAAACGGTCGTCATCGGCGCCGGCCCGGCCGGCCTGACCGCCGCGTACGACCTGACCAAGCACGGCTTCCCGGCCCGGGTCTTCGAGGCGGACAACGTCGTCGGCGGCATATCCCAGACCGCGGAGCGCGACGGTTGGCGCTTCGACATCGGCGGCCACCGCTTCTTCACCAAGGTCGCCGCCGTCGAGGCCCTCTGGCACGAGATCCTCCCCGACGAGGACTTCCTGCTGCGCCCGCGGATGAGCCGCATCTTCTACCGCGGCAAGCTCTTCGACTACCCGCTGAAGGCGGGCAACGCGCTCAAGGGCCTGGGCGTCCTCGAGGCCGCGCGCTGCATCGGCTCGTACTTCTGGGCCCGGGTGCGCCCGCCGAAGGACCAGTCGCACTTCGAGGGCTGGGTCACCGCCCGCTTCGGCCGCCGACTGTTCTCGATCTTCTTCAAGACCTACACCGAGAAGGTGTGGGGCATGAAGACCACCGAACTCCAGGCGGACTGGGCCGCGCAGCGGATCAAGAACCTGTCGCTGATGGCCGCGATCAAGAACGCGGTGCTGCCGAGCCGGAACCAGAAGGACATCACGTCCCTCATCGAGGAGTTCCAGTACCCGAAGTACGGCCCGGGCATGATGTGGGAGACCGCGACCGACAAGGTCCGCGCCCAGGGCGGCACGGTCGAGATGAACACCCGCGTCGAGAAGGTCTACTGGGAGCAGGGCAAGGGCGCGGTCTCCGTCGCCGTGGCCGGCCCCGACGGCGAGGTCTCGCAGGTCCCGGCCGAGCACGTGGTGTCCTCCACCCCGATCTCGCACCTGGTCCGGATCATGGAGCCGGCCGCGCCGGCCGAGGTGATCGAGGCCGCGAACAACCTGCGCTACCGCGACTTCCTCACCGTCGCCCTGGTCGTCCCGGAGAAGGACGGCTTCCCGGACAACTGGATCTACATCCACAGCCCGGGCGTCAAGGTCGGCCGCATCCAGAACTTCGGCTCCTGGTCGCCGTACCTGGTCAAGGAAGGCCGCACCTGCCTCGGCCTGGAGTACTTCGTCAACGAGGGCGACGAGCTCTGGAACATGACCGACGAGGAGCTGGTGAAGCTCGGCACCGCCGAGCTGGAGCAGCTGGGCCTGACCAAGCCGGGCAGCGTCGAGGTCGGCTACGCGGTGCGCATCCACAAGGCGTACCCGATCTACGACGACCGCTACCAGGCCTCCCTGGACGTCATCCGGGCCTGGCTGGCCGAGGCCGTGCCGAACGTGCACCCGATCGGGCGCAACGGCATGCACCGGTACAACAACCAGGACCACTCGATGATGACCGCGCTGCTGACCGCGGAGAACATCCGCACCGGCTCCACCCACGACGTGTGGGAGGTCAACGTCGAGGAGGAGTACCACGAGGAGGGCGGCGACTCCAAGCGCTCCACCCCGGCGGGCACCGGCCGCGACGCGCCGTTCATGCCGCGCCAGGACGCGGGCGAGCGCACCTCCGCCTGAACCCGGCGGTGAACCGGTAGGCAGGCAGTGACGGGCGGGTGGCGCCGGGGGAGACCCCGGGGCCACCCGCCCGTCGTGCTGCCCGGACCTGACCGGCCGTCAGTCCCCCCTGCCACGCTCTCCCCATGACCGATTCCGTTGCGCAGCGCACCGACTGGCACACCACCCACCTCGGCAGCCAGCCCATCCCCGTCCACTGCGGCCGCCTCGCCTACGACATCGACCTCGGCGAGTGGGAGTGCGCCTGGTGCGACGACCGCGTCCACGTCCGCGACGTCCCCGGCTGGCCGCACCCCGCCAGGGCCCCGCGCTGACCCCGGGGGGCCGGGAACGAACTCCCGCCGGACAACGGGCTGCGCAAGCGGACGGAGCCCTTCTGCCGGTAACGCGGCAGTAACGCCCGCTGCCTGGGGTCCGGGACGAGTGCTGCGGGGCGCGGCAGGAGGAGCCGTCGTCCCCGGCGGTGCCGCTCATCCTCGGGCGCACCGGCCGCGGACCCACCGGTCCCCCCGGCCGGTGCGTCCGTCGAGCAGCCCGATCGGCGCTGCGGAGCGGGTCACAGCACCCGGCGCATCCAGCCGTGGGTGTCGGGGACGCGGCCGAACTGGATGTCCAGCAGGTGTTCGCGCAGGGCCAGGGTGTGCTTGCCGGGCTGGCCGTCGCCGACCGTGAAGGAGTGTTCGGGGCTCTTGAGGGCGACGATCGGGGTGACGACCGCGGCCGTCCCGGCGGCGAAGACCTCGGTGATCGTGCCGTCGGCGGCGCCCGTGCGCAGCTCCTCGAAGGTGACCGGACGCTCGACCGGGGTCAGTCCGAACTTCCCGGCCAGGGTCAGCACGGTGTCGCGGGTGACGCCCTCCAGGATGGTGCCGAGGCCGGGGGTGAGCAGTTCGCCGGAGGAGGTGACCAGGCACAGGTTCATCGTGCCGGACTCCTCCAGGCGGCCCTCGCCGCCCGTCCGGTCCAGGTAGAGCACCTGGTCGCAGCCGTGCTCCCTGGCCTCCAGCTGCGCGGCCAGGCTCGCCGCGTAGTTGCCGCCGCACTTGGCGTCGCCGGTGCCGCCGGGCGCCGCCCGGGTGTAGGTGCTGCTGACCCACAGGGTGACCCCGGCGACGCCGGAGGCGAAGTAGGGGCCGGCCGGGCTGGCGATCACCGAGAAGACGCACCGTTCGGCGGGGCGCACCCCGAGGAAGGCCTCGGCGGCGAACATGAACGGGCGCAGGTACAGGCTCTCCTCGGTGGTCGGCACCGGCACCCACGCCTCGTCCGCCCGGACCAGCGCCTCGACGCCGGCCAGGAAGTCCGCCTCGTCCAGGACGGGCAGCGCCAGCCGGGCGGCGGAGCGCTGGAAGCGGCGGGCGTTGGCCTCCGGGCGGAACAGCCAGACGCTGCCGTCCGCGTGCCGGTACGCCTTCAGGCCCTCGAAGATCTCCTGGGCGTAGTGCAGCACGGCGGCGCTGGGGTGCAGCGAGAACGGCTCCAGCGCCCCGACCCGGGCCCCGTGCCAGCCCGCCTCGGGGGTCCACACCGCCGACGCCATGTGGTCGGTGAAGTACCGGCCGAACGCCGGGGCGGCCAGGATCGCCGCCCGCTCGGCCTCCGGGGCGGGGTGGGCACTGGGCTGCAGGGCAAAGTCGAGACTCACGGTCAACTCCTTCGGGTCAGCGCGAGCCGGGCGCCCATCCGGAGGCAGCCACCGCTCACCGGCGCTGCGGACATGCTAACGCCGCGTCAGCCGGGCCGGGCAGGAGCGGGCAGGAGTGGGCCGGAGCAGGCCGGAGCAGACCGAAGGGTGGCCAACTCCGGTCACTGAAACAGGAGTTGACCACCCGAGGCGGCCGCGCGCGGAGGGTCAGTGCGCCACCGCGGGCTGCGGGGCGCGCTCGACGGCCTCGTCGCCCGCCTCCGCGGAGTAGTCGGCCCGGCTGGTCTCGTCGGTGCCCTCGGGCGCCTTCAGGGCCCGCAGCACCAGGGTCAGGACCACGGCGACGACCAGGTTCAGCGCGAACGCGGTCAGGCCGATGTAGCCGGTCTCGCCGATCCCGGGGATCACCTTGGTGTTGCCGCCGAAGTGCTTGGTGGCCTTGGAGGAGATGCCCCAGGCCGCCCACGTCCCGTAGACCATGCCCGCGGCCCAGCCCGCCAGCAGCGCCCAGCGGTGGAACCAGCGGGTGAACAGGCCCGCGACCAGGGCGACCGCGGTCTGCAGGATCCACAGCCCGCCCAGCAGCTGCATGTTGATCGCGGCCTGCTTGTCCATCGTCAGCACGAACACCAGCGCGCCGACCTTCACCAGCAGCGAGGCGATCTTGGCGACCTTGGTCTCCTCGGCGGCGGTGGCGTCCGGCTTCAGGAACTCCTTGTAGACGTTGCGGGTGAACAGGTTCGCCGCCGCGATCGACATGATCGCCGCCGGGACGAGCGCGCCGATCCCGATCGCCGCGAACGCGACGCCGGTGAACCAGGACGGGAACATGTCGGCGAACAGCTGCGGCACCGCCAGCTGGCTGTTGTAGCCCTTGGCGCCCTTGCTGACCCCGGCCGCGATCGCCATGAAGCCCAGCAGCGCCAGCAGGCCCAGCATCAGCGAGTACGCGGGCATGATCGCCATGTTGCGGCGCACCGTGTTGCGGGACTTGGAGGCCAGCACGCCGGTCACCGAGTGCGGGTACATGAACAGCGCCAGCGCCGAACCGAACGCCAGCGTCGCGTACGCCCACTGGCCGCTCGGCCCGACCACCAGCGAGCCGCTGGGCTTGCCGTCCGCGCCGGGGGTGGCGAACTTGTGCTGCGCGGCGTCGAAGATGTGGCCGTAGCCGCCCAGCCGCATCGGGATGTAGATCACCGCGACCGCGATCACGATGTAGATCAGCGCGTCCTTGACGAACGCGATCAGCGCCGGGGCCCGCAGCCCGGCCGAGTAGGTGTACGCGGCCAGCACGCCGAAGGCGATGAACAGCGGCAGGTCCTGGAGGAACCAGTTGCCGCTGCCGCCGACGCCCAGCACGTCCAGCACGGCCTGGATGCCGACCAGTTGCAGCGCGATGTACGGCATGGTGGCCAGGATGCCGGTCAGCGCCACCGCCACCGACAGGCCGCGCGAGCCGTACCGGCCGCGGATGAAGTCGGCCGGGGTCACGTAGCCGTGCACCCGGGAGACCGACCACAGCCGGGGCAGGAACAGGAACACCAGCGGGTACGCGATGATCGTGTACGGCACCGCGAAGAAGCCCATGGCGCCGCCCGCGTAGACGGCGGCGGGCACCGCGATGAAGGTGTACGCGGTGTACAGGTCGCCGCCGAGCAGGAACCAGGTGATCCAGGTGCCGAAGCTCCGGCCGCCCAGGCCCCACTCGTGCAGGTGCGCGGCGTCGTCGGCGCGGCGCCAGCGGGAGGCCAGGAAGCCCATCACCGTCACCAGCGCGAAGAACAGCAGGAAGACCGTCATCGCGGTCCAGTCGACGTGCTTCACGCCCGGCCCCCGTCCTTCGGGGCGGGCACGACGGGCGCGGCCGCGGTGGTGGGGGCGGGGGCGGCGGCGTCCCGGCGGGCCGCCTCGTCCCGCCGGATCAGCAGGTACGCGGCACTGGTGAACAGCGCCGACAGCAGCACCCACAGCAGCTGGTACCAGTAGAAGAACGGCATCCCGCCGAGCTTCGGGGTGACCTTGCTGTAGGACGGCACCCACATCATCACCACGATCGGCACCAGCAGGCACAGCCCGGCCAGCACCCGGGCGGCGGAGACCGCGGGCGGGGCGCCCGCGGTGGGGACGTGGGGGGACGAGGACGGCACGGGGCGGCTCCGGAGGATGACGAGGTGTCACCTCAGTGGCACCGCAACGCACGAGGCCGTGCGTCCGCCGAGCAGTGCCCTCGGTGATCGGGAGGACCCCGCGAGGTTAGGACAGGTGGGTGACCCCTGTCACTACCCTGTTCACCCAGCGGTCCCCGGACCTCCCGGCCGGGGACCGGCCGCCGCCGACCCCGGTCGACCGCCCGGGCGGGAGCGCGGTCGTGGGCATAATGACCGGCATGGGACGGACGGCGGTGCGGCCGGTGACGGCGTGGTGGGCGGCAGCGGGGGGCGGCCGGGGGAGCGCCCGGGGCGGACCGGTCGGCGGGGCGGTGCTGGGGCTGTTCGCGGTGCTCGCGGCCGTCGCCTCGTTCGCCGAGCTGGTCGCCGCCGAGGGCTCGCTGCCGCGGCTCGCCGCCGAGCGGGCCCAGCAGACGGCCGGTGGCGGCCTCCTGGGCGTCCAACTGCTGTTCCTGCTCGGCCTGTTCGGTGCGGCCACCGCACTGCCGCTGCTGTACCTGCGCCCCGCCGCGGCCGGACCGGCGGTCACCGCCGCCGTCCTCGGCACGCTCGGGGCCTTCCACACCGCCACCGCCGTCGGGATCGCCACCCTCCTGCTCGCCCAGTACCGGCTGGGCCGCACCGGCCGGACCCCGCTCGCGCTCGGACTCGCCCTGCCCTTCCCGGTGCTCGCGCTCGCCGCGGGCGCGGACGCCGGCACCGACCTGCGGGTCCGCCTCTGGCTGCTCGCCGCGCTCGCCCCCGTCGCCGCGGCGGCGGGCCTGCACCGTCGCTCCCGCGAGCAGCGCACCGCGCACGAGCGGACCCGCGCGCTCGCCCTCGGCGCCGTCGCGGAGAACGCCGCCCGGGCCGAACGGGCCAGGATCGCCCGGGAGCTGCACGACGTGGTGGCGCACCACGTGTCGATGATCGCGGTCCGGGCCGAGACCGCCCGGCTGGCCACCCCCGACCTGCCCGCGCAGGGCGCCGAACGGCTGCTGGAGATCGGCGACGCGGCCCGCGACGCGCTCGCCGAGATGCGGCGCCTGCTCGGCGTGCTGCGCGAGGACGACCGGGCCGAGCCCGCCCGCGCCCCGCAGCCGGGGCTGGCCGACCTGGGCGGGCTGCTGGCGCAGGCCCGCCGGGCGGCCGGGGGCGGCACCGTCCGCCTGGTGGTGCGCGGCACGCCCGCCCCGCTCGACCCCGGCACCGAGCTCGCCGCCTACCGGATCGTCCAGGAGGCGCTGACCAACGCCCGCCGCCACGCCCCCGGCGCCGCCGTCGAGGTCGAACTGCACCACACCGCCACCGCTCTGGAGCTGCGGGTGCGCGACCACGGCCCCGGCCCGGGCGGCGGACCGTCCGGCGGGCACGGCCTGACCGGCATGCGGGAGCGGGCCGCCGCGGTCGGCGGCACGCTGCGCACCGGCCCCGGCCCGGGCGGCGGCTACGCGGTCACGGCGCACCTGCCGCGCGGGCGGGCGCGGTGAACCCGGGGGCGGGGAGCGGGCCGTCCCGGCCGATCCGGATCGTGGTCGCCGACGACCACCCCGTGGTTCGCTCCGCGTTCGCCACCCTGCTGGACGCCCAGCCCGACTTCACGGTCGTCCGCACCGCGGGCGACGGCACCGAGGCCGTGCTGGCCTGCCGGGAGGAGCGGCCCGACCTCGTCCTGATGGACATCCGGATGCCCGGCACCGACGGCATCGAGGCGACCCGGCAGGTCACCGCCGAGGGCCCGAACCCGCCCCGGGTGCTCATCCTCACCACCTTCGACCTCGACGAGTACGTCTACGACGCGCTGCGCGCCGGGGCCAGCGGCTTCCTGCTCAAGGAGTCCACCGCCGAGCGGCTCTTCGAGGCGGTCCGGGTGGTGGCCGCGGGCGACGCCCTGCTCGCCCCCGGCGTGACCCGCCGGCTGATCGCCGAGTTCGCCGCCACCCCGCCGCGCACCGACCCCCGCACCGGCCCGGGGGCCGACCCGCGCACCGACCCGAGCCCGCACCCCGCCGCCGAGCGGCTGCGCACGCTCACCCCGCGCGAGACCGAGGTGCTGCTGCTGGTCGCCGAGGGCCTGTCCAACCCGGAGGTCGCCGCCCGCCTCACCGTCACCGAGGAGACGGTGAAGACCCACGTCAGCCGGATCCTGGCCAAACTCGGCCTGCGCGACCGCACCCAGGCCGTGGTGACGGCCTACGAGAGCGGGCTGGTGGTGCCCGGCGGCCGGGACCGGTAGCGGGGACGGCCCGGGCGGGCAGACTGGACGGGAGCGGACCGATGAGTTCGCCCGTCCCGGTCCGTCTGCACCTGGGACAGGACCACTCACCCCTCCCCGGGAGCACACCATGGGCGTCATCGACATCGAGCTGTTCACCACCCTCGACCTGGTCGGGCAGGCGCCCGGCGGCCCCGAGGAGGACCCGGCGGACGACTTCGCCTTCGGCGGCTGGCAGGCCCCGCTGATCGACGAGGTCTCCGGGGCGCAGGTCGACGCCGCGTACGAGGGCGCCGACGCGCTGCTGCTCGGGCGGCGGACGTACGACATCTTCGCCGCCTACTGGCCGAACGCCGGGGACAACCCCTTCGCCGAGCTGTTCAACCGCATCCCGAAGTACGTCGCCTCGCGCGGGAAGCCCGAGCTGACCTGGGCCGGGTCCGAGCTGCTCGGGCCGGACCTGGTCGCCGCGGTGCGGGAGGTGCGCGAGCGGCACCAGCGGGTCAAGGTGGTCGGCAGCCTGGACCTGGTGCAGACCCTGCTGCGGGAGAAGCTGTTCGACCGGCTCGACCTGTGGGTGCACCCGATCGTCCTCGGCACCGGCAAGAAGGTCTTCGCCGAGGGCGCCGTCCCCACCAGCCTCGCGCTGCTCGAACCGCCCGCCGCCGGCCCGCGCGGCACCGTCCTGCTGCGCTACGGCCTGGTCGAGGGCGTCCCGGCGACCGGCGACATGAGCGAGGTCCAGGGCTGAGGCCCCCGCGGGCGGGCGTCGTAGCTCCTGCGGGGGACGGCGCCCGTCCGCGGGATCGCTCCCGGCCGTGACGACCCGGCGGGGGTCGGATTCCTACGCTCGACCACCATGGACCCGACCACCGCCGAGCGGCACACCAGCGAGCAGCACCCCCCGGGACGGCCCGGCGCCGACCCGGCCGGGACGATCCGCGTCACCGGCCTGCGCAAGCGCTTCGGGGCGAACCCGGCCCTGGACGGCATGACCTTCACCGTCCGCCCCGGCCGGATCACCGGCTTCGTCGGCCCCAACGGCGCCGGGAAGTCCACCACCATGCGGGTGGTCCTCGGCCTCGACACCCCCGACGCGGGCACCGCCCTGGTCGGCGGCCGCCCCTACCGCAGCCTGCACCGCCCCTTCACCCACCTCGGCGCCCTGCTCGACGCGGGCGCCCTGCAACCCGGCCGCACCGCCCGCAACCACCTGCTGTGGCTGGCCCGTTCGCAGGGCATCGACGCCCGCCGGGTCGACCGGGTGCTGGCCGCGGCGGGCCTGCAGGAGGTGGCCGGGCGCAAGGCCGGGCAGTTCTCGCTCGGCATGCGCCAGCGGCTGGGCATCGCCGCGGCCCTGCTCGGCGACCCGCCCGCGCTGATGCTCGACGAGCCCTTCAACGGGCTCGACCCCGAGGGCTTCCGGTGGATCCGCGCCCTGCTCGCCGAGCAGGCCGCCCGCGGCCGGGCGGTCCTGGTCTCCAGCCACCTGATGGGCGAACTCCAGGACACCGCCGACCACCTGATCGTCGTCGGCCGCGGCCGGGTGATCGCCGACACCACCGTCGCCGCCCTGCTGGCCACCGCCTCGCACGGCCGGGTCACCCTGCGCACCGCCGCCCCCGACCGGGCGGTGCGGGCCCTGGCGGGCGGCGGCGCCACCGTCAGCACCACCGGCCCGGACACCGTCACCGTCCACGGCCTGGAGCCCGAGCGGATCGTCGCGCTGCTCGCCGCCGCGGGCGTCCCGTTCGCCGAGGTCTCCGCGCACCGCGCCTCGCTGGAGGAGGCGTACCTCGAACTGACCCGGGACGCCGTCCAGTACCACGGCGGAGGTGCCCGATGACCGGGCGACTCCGTTCCGCGGCGGGCGACTTCGGACGGATGCTGCGCGCCGAGTGGACCAAGCTGCGCACCGTCCCCGGCTGGGTCGCCACCGTGGCGGGCGCCCTGCTGGCGGTCCTCGCCGTCGGCCTGGTCGGCACCGCCGCGACCAACCCGAACCCCGGCCGCACCGAACTGCCGGTCGGCCCCGGCGGGCAGGCGGTCAACGACAGCTTCTCCTTCGTCCACCGCACCCTCTCCGGCGACGGCACCCTGACCGTCCCGGTGCTCGGCCTCACCAGCGTCAACGCCGATGGCCCGCAAGGGAGTTCGCCGGGCCCGGCGGCCGAGTGGGCGAAGGCCGGGATCATCGTCAAGGCCGGGCTCGACCAGGGCTCCCCGTACGCGGCGGTCACCGCCACCGGGTCCCACGGCGTCCGGTGGCAGTACGACTACACCCACGACGCGGCCGGCCGCCCCGGCCTCCCCACCGACACCGCCCCGCAGTGGCTGCGGCTGACCCGCACCGGCGACACCGTCACCGGCTACGACTCCGCCGACGGCGAGCACTGGACGCGGATCGGCACCGCCCGGCTCCCCGGCCTGCCCCGCACCGCGCAGGTCGGCCTGTTCGCCACCTCCCCGGAACGCGCCGAGGACACCGGCACCGGCACCGGCCTCACCCCCGCCGTCGCCACCGGCCGGTTCGGACCGGCGGTGCTCTCCGGCGGCTGGGCCCCACCGGCCGGCGACGGCCCGGACGGCGCGGGCGGATGGACCGGCAGCCTGGTCGGCGCCGACGCGGGCACCTCCGGCAGCTACCTGCCGGGCGTCCCGGGCGGGTACGCCCGGGAGGGTGCCGGGTTCACCGTCACCGGCGCGGGCGACATCGCCGCGGTGGTCGGCGGCCCCGCCCTGGCCGGGGGACGGACGGTGGAGAACTCCCTGGTCGGCACCTTCGCCGGGCTGGCCGCCCTGGCCGTGGTCGCCACCGGCTGCGCCACCGCCGAGTACCGGCGCGGCCTGATCGCCCTCACCCTCGCCGCGAGCCCCCGCCGCGGCCTGCTCCCGGTCGCCAAGGCGCTGCCGATCGCCGCCCTCGCCCTGCTGGTCGGCACGGCCGCCGCGGCGGTCGCCGTGCCGCTCGGCACCGCCTGGTCCACCGCGCACGGCTTCCCGGTGGCCGTCGTCCCCGGCGCCGTCGAACTGCGGGTGGTGCTCGGCACCGGCCTGCTGCTCGCGGCGTCCTGCGTGCTCGCCCTCGCGCTCGGCCTGCTGCTGCGGCGCGCCGCCCCGGCGATCGCCGCGACCGTCGGGGGCCTGGTGCTGCCCTACCTGCTGGCCACCTCCGGGGCGCTGCCCGTCGGGGCGTCCGAGTGGCTGCTGCGGGTCACCCCGGCGGCCGGGTTCGCGATCCAGCAGAGCCTGCCGCGCCTCCCGCAGGTGTTCACCCTCTACACGCCCGCCTCCGGCTACTACCCGCTCTCCCCGTGGGCCGGGCTCGCCGTCCTGACCGCCTGGGCGGCGGCGGCCCTGCTCGCCGCCGTCGTCCTGATCCGCCGGAGGGACGCGTGACGTCCTCCCCGTCCGACCGGCCCGTGCTGCGCCTCGCGCTGGCCGCGGAGTGGACCAAGTTCCGCACCGACGCCACCCAGGCCCGGCTGCTGCTCGGCCTGGTCCTGCTGACCGTCGCGGTCGGCGCGGCCACCGTCGCCACCACCACCTGCCCCGCCCCCGGCTGCGGCGTCGACGCGCCCCGCACCGCCCTGACCGGCGTCCTGGTCGGCCAGGTCGCGGCGGTCGTGCTGGGCGTGCTGACGGCCGGGAACGAGTACCACACCGGCATGATCCGGACGACGCTGGCCGCGGTGCCGCGCCGCTCCGCGGTGCTGGCCGCCAAGGCCCTGGTGCTGTCCGCCGCGGTCCTCGTCGCGGGGGCGCTCGCGGTGGCCGGTTCGCTGCTCGCCGCCCGGCTGCTGCTGCCCGGCAACGGGCCGACCCCCGCCCACGGCTACCCCGCGCTGTCCCTCGCCGACGGACCCACCCTGCGGGCCGCCGCCGGCTCGGTGCTCTACCTGCTGCTGGTCGCCCTGCTCGGCCTCGGCGCCGTCACCGCGACCCGCAGCTCCGCGGCCGCCACCGGCGCCGTCCTCGGCCTGCTGTTCGTGCTGCCCGCGCTGGCCGCGGTGGTCGCCGACCCCGACTGGCAGCGCCACCTCCGGCAGGTCGCCCCGATGCCCGCCGGGCTCGCCGTCCAGGCCACCCTCGACACCGCCCGCCTGCCGATCGGCCCCTGGGCGGGCCTGGGCGTCCTCGCCCTGTGGGCCGCCGCCGCCCTCGCCCTCGGCCGCACCGTCCTGCACGCCCGGGACGCCTGAGGGCACCGGGTCCGACCGACCGCGGCAGCGTTGCGGTGAGGTAACGCTGCCGCGGACTCCCCTTGACCGGATGTCGGCCCGATTGCATACTCGCTTCCCGACGGTTAATCGATTAAACGGAAACGGTGCGAGGTGCGGACGGCCATGGCCCGGGTGCGGATGTCCGATGTCGCCGCCGCGGCGGGGGTGTCGACGGCGACGGTGTCGATGGTGCTCAGCGGAGCGGGCGGCGACCGGATCTCGGCCGCGACCCAGGCGAAGGTGCGGGAGGCGGCCGAGGCGATCGGCTACGCGCCCAACTCGGTGGCCCGGAGCCTGCGGACGCAGCGCACCCGGATGATCGGCCTGATCTCCGACAGCATCGCCACCACCCCCTTCGCGGGCCGGATGCTGGCGGGCGCCAACGACGCGGCCCGCGAGCACGGCCACCTGGTGGTGCTGGTGGACACCGACGGCGACCCGGCGCAGGAGCGGCAGGCGGTCGAGGCACTGACCGGGCAGCGGGTCGACGCGATGGTCTACGCCCGGATGTGGCACCAGGTGGTGGACGCCCCGGCGGGCCTCGCCGAGGGCAGCGTCTTCCTGGACTGCCGCCCCGCACACGGCAGTTGGCCCGCCGTGGTGCCGGACGACCGGGAGGGCGGGGTGGCGGCGACCCGGGAGCTGACCGCCGCCGGGCACCGGCGGATCGCCTACCTGGACGCCCCGGCGGGCGGCGTGGTGGCCTCGGCCCTGCGCCACGAGGGCTACCGGCAGGTGCTGGCCGAGGCGGGCATCGCCCCCGACCCGGCGCTGCACGTGCGCGGCGAGACCGACGCGGGCGGGGGGAGGGCCGCCGCCGAGGAGCTGCTCGACCTGCCCGCCGACCGGCGTCCGACCGCCCTGTTCTGCTTCAACGACCGGATGGCGATGGGCGCCTACGCCGCGGCCCGCCGCCGGGGCCTGCGCATCCCGGAGGACCTGTCGGTGGTCGGCTACGACGACCAGCAGCTGATCGCCGCCGAACTCGACCCGCCGCTGACCACCGTCGCCCTGCCGCACTACGAGATGGGGCGCTGGGCGATGGAGGTGGCGCTCGGGGAGCGGACGGCCGACCCGGACGAACCGCACCGGATGCCGTGCCCGGTCATCCGCCGGGAATCCGTGGGTCCGCCGCCGCCCGCGCGGGCGAGCCGGTAACGGCGGCGGACTCCTCGTCGTACGTCCGGCCGCGGCAGTTGGCGCTGCCGTCCGGCCGGTGCAACCACACGGCAGTTGGCGCTGCCGTTCACTCGGGGCCGACTTGGCGGTCGGCCCCCGGAAAGGGACCTCCTGTGCGCAATCCCCTCGCGATGGTAGCAGCGGCGAGCCTGCTCGGTACGGTCGCGCTGACCGGCTGTGCCAAGGCCAGCCACGACGGTGCCTCCGCCGACGGCGGCGGCCCGACCAAGATCACCATGTGGACCCACTCCGCGGGCAACCCCGGCGAACTGGCCGTCTACCGGCGGATCATCGACGACTTCAACGCCTCGCAGGGCGAGTACCAGATCGTCCAGCAGAACTTCCCACAGGGCTCGTACAACGACGCGGTCACCGCGGCCGCCGCCGCCCGCAAGCTGCCCTGCCTGATCGACATGGACGGCCCGGTCATGCCCAACTGGGCGTGGGCCGGCTACCTGCAGCCGCTCGACCTGCCCGCGAGCCTCACCGACTCGCTGCTGCCGACCGCCGTCGGGACGTACCGGGGGAAGGTCTACTCGGCGGGCTACTGGGACGCAGCGCTGTCGCTCTTCGCCCGCAGGTCGGTGCTGGAGAAGAACGGCATCCGCATCCCGACCGTCGAACAGCCGTGGACCCTGGCCGAGTTCGACGCCGCGGTGGGCAAGCTGAAGGACTCCGGCTACAAGACCCCGCTGGACCTGGGCGCGGCCGACAAGGGCGAGTGGTGGTCCTACGCCTACTCGCCGATGCTGCAGAGCGCCGGGGGCGACGAGATCGACCGCAGCGGCATGAGGACCGCCCAGGGCGCCCTGAACGGGCCGGCCGCGGTGGCCTTCTTCAGCTGGTTCCAGAAGGCGTTCAAGGAGGGCTGGGCGAACAGCGACGGCCCGGTCGGCAACCAGAACTTCGTCGACGACAAGGTCGCGCTCAGCTACACCGGCGTGTGGAACGCCAAGGACGCCCTGGACAAGGTCGGCTCCGACCTGCTGATCCTCCCGCCGGTGGACTTCGGCAAGGGACCGAGGATCGGCGGCGGCTCCTGGCAGTGGGGCATCTCGGCGGGCTGCGGCAAGGCGCAGTCCGAGGGCGCCCGCAAGTACCTGGAGTTCAGCTTCCAGGACAAGTACCTCACCGCGTTCTCCGACAGCCAGGTGGTCATCCCCGCCACCGCGGGCGCCACCGCCGCCTCCAAGTACTTCGGCCCGGACGGCGCGCTGCGCCAGTTCGCCGTGCTGTCGCAGAAGTTCGCGCTGGCCCGGCCCGCCACCCCCGGCTACCCGGTGGTCTCCACCAGCTTCGAGAAGGCCGCCAAGGACATCATGAACGGCGCCGACGTCAAGCCCGCGCTGGACGCCGCCGTGCAGGCGATCGACAGCGACATCAAGTCGAACAACGGCTACGGCAACTGACGCAGCGGCGAACGGCGACCGGGCGGGGCGTGCCACCGCCCGGCCGCCGGAAAGGTGTGACCCCATGACGGCGACCTTCCGCCTCGACCCCCCGGCCGACCCCGGCCCCGGCCCCGACGAACCCCGGCCCGGCCCCGCGGCCGCCGGGGCCCGTCCCGCCACCCGCCCCCGCTCGGCCCGCCCCCGCTCGGCCCGCCGCAGCGAGGCCCGGGCCGGTCTGGCGATGGCCTCCCCGGCGATCCTGCTGCTGCTGGCCTTCCTGATCGTGCCGGTGCTGCTGGGCTTCGTCCTGTCCTTCACCAACGCCCGGCTGGTCTCCCCGGAGCCGCTGCGCTTCGTCGGCCTCGACAACTTCGTCCGCGCGTTCACCGTCGACCCGACCTTCTTCCGGTCGATGGTCAACACCTTCGCCTTCGCGGCGGTGGTGGTGCCGGTGCAGGCCGGGTTCGGCCTGTTCCTCGCGCTGCTGGTCAACCAGAGGATCCGCGGCGTCACCGCGTTCCGGGTGATCTTCTTCATCCCGGTCGTGACCTCGATCGTCGTGGTCTCGATCCTGTGGAAGTTCATGTACCAGCCGAGCGGCGTGATCAACTCCTTCATCGACTCGGTCACCCTCGGCGCCTGGCAGGGCACCGCCTGGCTGAACGACCCGAGCACCGCACTGTTCGCGATCATCGTGCTGTCCGTCTGGCAGGCCGTCGGCTTCCACATGCTGATCTGGCTCTCCGGCCTGCAGACCATCCCGGAGGAGCTCTACGAGGCGGCCCGGATGGACGGCGCCGGTGCCTGGCGCCAGTTCAAGGACGTCACCTGGCCGTGCCTGCGCCCGACCAGGATCTTCGTCCTGATCACCATCACCATCGCCGCGCTCGGCCTGTTCGTGCAGATCGACGTGATGACCCAGGGCGGCCCGGTCGACTCCACCTCGACGCTGGTCTACCACGCGGTGCTCACCGGCTACCGCCAGCAGCAGATCGGGTACGGCTCGGCCCTGTCGCTGGTCTTCTTCGTGATCGTGCTCGTCATCGCGCTGGTCCAGCGCCACCTCACCCGCGACAAGGACTGACCATGGCCGAGACCGCACGCGCCCCGCGGGCGCGCACCGAGACGAGCGAGCAGCAGCTGCGCCGGCGCCGCCGGGCGTGGTCCTACCTGGTGCTGGTCGGGCTGTCGGTGTTCTTCCTGTTCCCGCTGGTGTTCATGTTCGTCTCCAGCCTCAAGCCGGACGGGCAGCTGCTCTCCGACATCGGCGGCTGGCGGGCCTTCCTCCCGGTCGGCGACATCAGCCTGCACAACTACGGCGCCGTCTTCGACCGGGTGCCGGTCGGCCGGTTCCTGCTGAACTCGCTGTTCGTGACGGTGGCGATCGTCGGCCTCGGACTGGTCGTCAACTCGATGGCGGGCTTCGCCCTGTCCCGGATGCGCTGGCGCGGCCGCGGCCTGGTCACGAGCGTCGTCATCGCGACCCTGATCGTCCCGTTCGAGACCATCGCGGTGCCGCTGGTGTACTGGGTCGCGCACCTGCCGATCCTGTTCCTCCAGGACGGCACCCTGGTGTGGGACACCGGCTGGCTCGACGGCTACCAGGTGCAGATCGTCCCGTTCGTCGCGAACGCCTTCTCGATCTTCCTGTTCAGCCAGTACTTCTCCACCATCCCGACCTCGCTCGACGAGGCCGCCCGGATCGACGGCGCGGGCTGGTTCACCATCTACCGCAGGATCGTCGTCCCGCTGTCCGGACCGGCCTTCGCCACCGTGGCGATCCTGACCTTCCTGCCCGCCTGGAACCAGTACCTGTGGCCGACCATGGTGGTCCAGGACGAGAAGCTGCGCCCCGTCATGGTCGGCATGCAGTACTTCTTCCAGGACAACCCGGCCTGGGGCGAGGTCATGGCCTACACCTCGATGATCACCCTGCCGGTGCTGGTGGTCTTCCTCGCCTTCCAGCGCTCCTTCGTCAGCAGCGTCGCCGCGAGCGGCGTCAAGGGCTGACGCCCCCTCCCGCCCCCTCCTCCGCAGACCCCGCCGCCCACCGCGGCCGAGGGTCCGCGGGGCACGCCCGAAAGGCCGTCATGTTCGCTCCGCCCGACTGCTGGGTCTGGGACTTCTGGTTCGCCGACGACGGCGAACGCCACCACCTGTTCTTCCTGTACGCCTCGCGCGCCCTGCACGACCCCGAGGACCGGCACTACCGCGCCTCCATCGGCCACGCGGTCTCCACCGACCTGGTCGAGTGGACCCGCGTCCCCGACGCCCTGGTCCGCGCCGACGCCCCCGCCTTCGACGACCTCGCCACCTGGACCGGCTCGGTGGTCCGCCACCCCGACGGCACCTGGTTCCTGTTCTACACCGGCTCCACCCGCGCCCCCGGCGGCAGGAACGTCCAGCGGATCGGCTACGCCACCTCCACCGACCTGACCACCTGGCACAAGGCCGGCCCCGGCCCGGTGCTGAGCGCCGACCCCACCCTCTACGAGACGCTCGACACCGGCCAGTGGCACGACGAGGCGTTCCGCGACCCGTGGGTCTTCCCCGACCCGGACGGCGACGGCTGGCACATGCTGATCACCGCCCGGGCCACCACCGGACCGGCCTTCGAACGCGGCGTGGTCGGCCACGCGGTCTCCGCCGACCTGCGGACCTGGGAACTGCGGCCCCCGCTCTCCGCCCCCGCCGCCCACGGCTTCGGGCAGCTGGAGGTCACCCAGACCGAGGTCGTCGACGGCAAGCCCCTGCTGCTCTTCTCCTGCCTCGCCGAGCACGCCTCCGACAGCCGCCGCGCCACCGGCACCCGCGGCGGCATCTGGGCCGCCCCCGCCGGGAGCCTGCTCGGCCCGTTCGACGTGGGCGCCGCCCGGCAGGTCACCGACGACCGCTACTACAGCGGCAAGCTGGTCCGCCGCCGCGACGGTTCCTGGGCCCTGATGGGCTTCCACCACACCGGCCCCGACGGGGCGTTCACCGGCGGCATCAGCGACCCGATGCCGGTGTCCTGGGACGGGCACCGGCTGACCGTCGAAGGACCGGCCGCCGAAGGGCCGTCCGTGGACGCCCTGCCCGCCGCGGTCGGCTGACCCCTCCGTCCCCCCCCCACCTCCCCACCCAGGAGTCGAGCATGACCCCACGCTCCTCGCTCCACCGGGCCGGCGCGGCCACCGCGCCGCGCCGGCCCCGGCCCGGCCGCACCCTGCGGCTCGGCCTGGCCGCCCTGCTCGGCCTCGTCCTGACCGCGGCCGCGGTGGCCGCCCCCGGCCCGGCCGCCCCCACCGCGGCCCGGGCGGCCGACGGCAACCGCGCCGTCTACCACTTCACCGTCCCCGACCACTGGAAGAACGACCCGCAGCGGCCGGTCTGGTCCGACGGCGCGTTCCACTACTACTACCTCTACAACGCCGACTACGGGCAGGCCGTCGGCACCGCCTGGCGGCAGGCCACCAGCACCGACGGCGTGGCCTTCCACGACCAGGGCGTGGCCGCGCCCAAGCAGACCAACGCCAACTACGACCTGTGGTCCGGCTCCGCGGTCGTCGACACCGGCAACACCGCCGGGTTCGGCGCCGGGGCCGTGGTCGTGCTGGTGACCCAGATGGACCACCCCACCCCCGCCCAGATCGCCGACGCCTCCGGCCCGCAGGCCCAGTTCCTCTGGTACTCCACCGACGGCGGCCGCAACTTCCGCCCCTACGGCGACGCCCCCGTCCTCCCCAACGGCGGCCGCAAGGACTTCCGCGACCCCAAGCTGGTCTGGGACGCCGACCGGAACCGCTGGGTCGCGCTGCTCGCCGAGGGCACCAAGCTCAGCCTCTGGACCTCGCCCGACCTGAGGACCTGGACCTGGGCGTCCGACTCCCCCCACCCCGGCCTGGGCACCCTGGAGTGCCCCGACCTGTTCCGGATGCGCGCCGACGACGGCACCGTGCACTGGGTGCTCGGCGCCAGCGCCAACGGCTACCTCACCGGCGACCCCAACACCTACGCCTACTGGACCGGCAGCTTCGACGGCACCGCGTTCACCCCCGACAGCGCCGCCCCGCAGTGGCTCGACCACGGCTTCGACTGGTACGCGGGCGTCACCTGGGAGGACCCGGCCGCCCCGCTCGACCACCGCTACGCCACCGCCTGGCTCAACAACTGGACCTACCCGTACACCACCCCGACCTGGGCCTCCGACGGCTTCAACGGCACCGACGCGATCACCCGGCAGCTCAGCCTGAAGCGCTACGCCGACGGCTACGCGCTGGCCTCCCGGCCCGCCCCCGCCCTCGACCGGCACGCCGCGCGGACCACCGACCTGGGCACCGTCCGGGTGAACGGGCTGACCACGCTGCCCTACCGCGGCACCGCGTACCGGCTGGACGCCGACGTCAGCTGGAGCGCCCTGGACAACATCGGCGTCCAGCTGCGGGTCTCCGCCGACGGCACCCGGCACGCCGACGCCGGGATCTACCGCGACCACAGCTACCTGAACCGCGGCGGGACGGGGAACCCCTCGGCGGACGGGACCCACCTGGAGTCCCGCGCCCCCTGGGACCAGGCGCGGACCACCGCCCACCTGACCGTCCTGGTCGACCGCACCAGCGTCGAGTACTTCGTCGACGACGGCCGCCACGTCCACTCCGACGAGGTGTTCGCCGACCCCGCCGACGACGGGCTGAAACTGTTCACCAGCGGCGGCACCGCCACCTTCGCCCACCTCACCGTCACCGAGTACGCCGACCTCGCCCAGCGCCCCGCCCGGCCGCTCGCCGACTTCGAGGGCGGCGCGTACGCCCCCGGCTGGACCGGCACCGGCGACCTGGCCGGGACCGCGCCGACCACCGAACGGCTCCCCGGCTCGGTCGGGAACGCCGTCCTCGACACCTTCGCCGGCCGCGACGGCGCCACCGGCACGCTCACCTCACCCGCCTTCACCGTCGACCGCGACCACCTGCACCTCCTCCTCGCCGGCGGCGACCACCCGCTCGGCACCCCCGGCGCGACCAGCGTCAACCTGCTGGTCGACGGGCGGCCCGTGCGCACCGCCACCGGCGCGGACAGCGGCGCCATGCGACCCGTCGACTGGGACCTGACCGACCTCCAGGGGCGCACCGCGCAGCTCCAGGTCCTCGACGACGCCACCGGCGCCTGGGGACACCTGATGGTCGACCAGGTCGTCCTGAGCGACTGACCGACGCCCGGGCGGCGCACCCGCGTGCGCCGCCCGGGCACCCACCCCCTACCGGGAGCAGCCCGCACCATGCCCGAACCCACCCCCGCCGACTTCGACTTCCTGGTGATCGGCGAGTGCGTCGCCGACATCGTCCGCACCCCCGGCCACCCCGACCGGCCGCACCCCGGCGGCAGCCCCGCCAACGTCGCCCACGGCCTCGCCCGGCTCGGCCGACGCACCGCCCTGCTCACCCAGCTCGGCACCGACCCGTACGGCGAACTGATCCGCACCCACCTGGAGGCGGGCGGCACCACCGTCCTGACGGACGGCCGGGACGTCCCGACGCCCAGCGCGATCGTCACCCTCGACCCGTCCGGCAGCGGCTCCTACCGCTTCGCGATCGACTGGACCCTCGCCCCGACGGCCGCGGCCCCCCGGGCCCGGCACGTCCACCTCGGCTCGCTGGCCTCCGTGCAGGAACCCGGTGCGGCGGTCGCCCGCCGCCTGCTCCGGGGCGCCCGCGCCGCCGGTGCCACCGTCTCGTACGACCCCAACGTCCGCCCCGACCTGTTCGGCGAGCGGTCGGCCGCCGTCGCCGCGGTCGAGCACTGCGTGGCGCTCAGCGACCTGGTCAAGGCCAGCGACGAGGACCTCGCCTTCCTCTACCCCGGCGTCCCCGTCCGCGACAGCGCCGCCCGCTGGCTCACCCTCGGCCCCGGCACCGTCGTCGTCACCCGGGGCGGCGACGGCGCCTTCGCCCTCACCCCCGAGGGCGAGACCCGCACCGACGCCCCGCCCACCACCGTCGTCGACACCGTCGGCGCCGGGGACTCCTTCATGTCCGCCCTCCTCGCCGCCCTCGACACCCCCCGCCCCGGCCTCGACGCCCTGACCGCCGCCCTGCGGACCGCCGCCGCGGCCGCCGCCGTCACCGTCTCCCGCGCCGGAGCCAACCCGCCCACCGCCGCCGAGCTCGCCGCCCGCCGGGCGGACCTGGCGTAGCGGGAGGCGCGTCCGGGAGAATCGGCCGATGGTCTCCGACATCGTCGTCCAGTACACCCGCCTCCTGCGGACCAGCGACATCGACCTCTGGGTCAGGTTGCGGGAGCTCCTGCGGGAACGGGGGCTCGACCCCGCGGAGACGGTCGTCGTCGACCTCCTGCAGGAGAGCCTCCACCACGAGGAGGGCCAGATCATCTCCGCCGAGGGCCGGGTCCACCGGTTCCACCTGTCCTACGACCAGCGGGCGGAGGGCGGCGCCGCCCACGCCCGCATCGGCAAGTGGACCGACGTCACGGACGGCTGGCACGACGACTCGCTGACCCGGCGGACCGCGGACGCCTTCGCCTGGAAGGCCGAGCAGGACCGGCGGGCCCGGGAGGGCCGATCCGGGCCGACCGCGGTGTCATGACGTCCTGTCAGAATCCCCCCATGGCCACCACCGACACCACCGACACCACCGACACCACCGCCGTCACCGCCCCGAACACCTACCTGCGGCTGGCCGCCCGCCTGCACGAGCTCGGCACGGTCGACGCCGAGCGGTACGCCGAGGCGTGCGCGTACCTCGCCGACTTCCCCGAGCCGGGCCCGGCCCGGCGCACCGAGGAGCTGGTGGAGACCTTCCTGCAGTGCGGGCTGGCGTTCTCGGTGCACGGCGAGGACGTCGACGACGCCGGGTCCGCGTACGCCTGGATCCTCGACGAGGCCGCCGCGGTGCTCGGCCCCGGCACCGGCATCACCGACGTCGAACTGCTCGGCGAGCCCGGCGGCTCCCGGGAGCTGCGGTTCCGGGTGAACGGCGCCGAGAAGTCCTGGTGGATCGAGCAGGAGTCCGACGACTACCTCGACCAGGGCGCCGTCCACGAGAACGTCGCCGACCTGCTGCCCGACCGCTCCCTCGACCCGCGGGTCCTCCACTGCCTCCCCGGCCTCGACGCCTGCGCGGACGACCACTACCTCCTCGCCACCCCGGAGCACGCCGCCCTGCTGCGCGACGAGTTCGCCCTCCGCATCGAGGTCCGCGGCCCGGACGGCCTCCCCGTCCGCGAGGACGCCGCCCCCTGACCCCGCGGGAAGCGGTCACTGCTGTCGGTGGGCGAGGCCGGAGTCGAACCGGCACAGCCGAAGCGGGGGCTTTACAGGCCCTTGGGCTCTCCACTGCCCAGCTCGCCCTCGACGGAGAGTGCACGGACCGAACGCGCTCGGCTCACTCTCCAGGTGCTGCGCTGCCGGACGAGGATTCGAACCCCGAACTTCCTGATCCAGAGTCAGGCGTGCTGCCAGTTGCACCATCCGGCACTGCGGGCGGGCGGCCGACAGAAGGGCCGCCCGGACGGGGGACTCCCCCTCGGACGGCCGGGCGCTGTCGAAGCCGGCTACCGCGAGGAGGAACGCCCCTGGCGCTGCTGGGGATACGACTGGCTGCTGCTCATCGCGTGCTCCCCTCCGCTGCCTCGGTGCCGGGCTGACACCCCTACTCTGCTCCGGGGCCGCGGCCGCGGGCAACGGGTTTTCCCGGCGGCCGGCGGGGCGGGGCGGCGGGTCAGCCGTGCACGCCCAGGCAGAGGACGAGGACGGAGCTGCGGCGGGTCTCCACGTAGGTGGCCACGAGGGCCGGTTCGGTCTGGCAGTCCTGTTCGTCGGCGCCGTGGACGACCTTGAGGACGGTGAACTCGGCGTCGGCCGAGTGGCAGTCGACCAGGCTGACGTCGGGCTTGTCGTCGGTGCCCGCGTTGTGGGCGCAGTCGCCCGCCTTGGCGGCGGCCGGGGTGTCGCGGGAGAGGTAGGCGGCGGCGAGGAGGGCCACCACGATCGCCACCACCAGGCCCGCGACCTTCAGGGCGCCGGGCACCCAGCGGCGGGCCGCGGGGGTCTCGGGCGCCGCGGTCGGTTCGACGGGTTCGGCGGGTTCGGCGGGTTCGGTGGTTGCGGTGGCGGGTTCGGGGGCGTCGGAGACGGGGGGAGTGGTCACAGGGGGTTCCTCGCTGGATCGGACGGCACGGCAGCGTACCGCCGCGCCGCCCAACTGCGGTGACCGGGTGGGGTGGTGACGGGCGCTTGGCCGTGTTGTAAAAGTCGCTCCTGTTCCTCGGTCCGCATTGTGATGATCTCGGTGTGGGACGAGGGGGTCTCCCGGACGAACAGCGGGCGGTGCTGGAGCCGTTGCTGCCGGTCGCGGTGTCGGGGCGGCCACCGTTGGGCCGGCGGAGACTCATCGACGGGATCCGGTGGCGGACGCGGCCGGGACCCGCGCCGAACCCGAGGACCATGGCCCGGGCCGGTCCCGGGGAGGCTTCACCACGAAGATCCACCTGGCCTGCGAGCCAGGGCAAACCGGGCGGTCGCCACCCGGTTCGACGGACTCGCGGTCCGCTTCGAAGCCGCCGTCCTGATCGCCGCGATCGGCGAGTGGCCGTAGCCGTTCCCTCTGCGGGTGGCGCGGCTTCTCACCACAGCAGCGCGACCTTGTCGGCCAGGGCCTCGGCCTGGGCTCGGCCGGCTCGTGCTGCGGCCTTGCGGCGCCTGGGATCGTAGGGGTTGGGGCCGATGCCTTCGACGCTCTGTTCGTCCGGCGCGATGAGACATACCTGGGCCTGCTCCGCCAAGGCTTCGGCATCCGCGGCCGCACCGGGAATCCGTCCGTAGCCGTCAGGCATCGGTGCCAGGATGACGATCCTGTCGTGGCCGGCGGCCAGGCGTGCGTTGGTGGTGGAGACCATACCGCCGTCCACCCAGGAACGGCCCAAGAAGTGTTCGAGAGGCCAGACGCCGGGGACCGCACCGCTCGCGGAGACAGCGTCGGTCAGTGAGACGCCCGTGTGCTCGTCGAACAGATGCAGCTCGCCCGTGTCGGCGTCGATCGCGGTGACCTTCAAGCGGGTGGGCCAGTCGGTGGTGACCAGACGTGAGGCGACGACTTGGCGTCGGGTGGCTGGGGACACGGGCTCGGGGTCTGCTTTGGAGATGCGTCCCATCGCCGCGCCGACCTTGCGCGGATCGTCGCCGCCTTCGGCGAGGGCCGCCCACCAGGCGGCCCTCGTGGCCTCTGACGCCTTGACGTCCACCTCGTTCTCGTCCGGGACCAACTGGGAGGCGAAGAGGCGCTCCAGGTCGTAGCCGCTGGCGACGGCGGTTCCGACGAACGAGCCCGCCGAGGTTCCGATCACCGAGGTGGCTCTGTTCCAGTCGATGCCCCGGGAGCTGAGACCTGCGAGGACGCCGACTTCCCAGGCGATGCCCGTCACACCTCCCCCGCCGAGTACGAGAGCTCGCGAAAGGGGGCGGGTGGGACGTGCCATGGGACGGCTCCTTGCTCGATCGAGCTACGCAGAACCCGTCCATGATCCTCTCCTCAGGAGTCCGTCGCACGACGAGGGCGACGGCGCGCTCCGCGTACGACGAGCTCCTTCCCGAACACGGCCTAGGCGGTGCGCGGGTCGGCGTCCTTGCGGGGGCGGCCGGGGCGGCGGCGGCCGGTGCTGGAGTACGCCTCGATGGTGGTGCGGCACCACAGGCGGCGGGCGTCGAGGAGGACGTCGGGGTCGGGGAAGGTGCCGCGGGCGATCATCTTGCGGACCGCGCCGTCGGTGACGCCGAGGATCTCCGCGGCGCCGCGGGCGCTGACCAGCTTGGCGCTGGGGGAGCCGGGCGGGGCGGCGGGGGGCGTCTCGGGCGGGGTGGCGGCGGGGACCGCGGGCGGGGTGCGGTCCGGGTCGGCGGGGCCGGGTGCTTGCAGGTCCATCGATTCATCCCCAGGGGGCCGGCGGGCGTGGGTGCGCTCGGGCGGTGGGGCGGTGCGGCGGCGGGTAGGTCCCGCGGCTACCGCGCCTCCCTCGGCGCGGCCGGACATCGTTCCACGTGCGCACCCCCTGGCAGGACGGAACCGGGCCCGTCCATCGTAGCAAGGCGGGCGCCGACCGGGGCGGGGTTCGGGGGCCCCGGTGGGCCGGGAATTGTCCCGCGGGCGTGACAATTTCCGGAAAAGGAAATTGTCCCGTGCGTGGGACGGATTTATCCGAACTGCCTTGACGAACAGTGTCCTTGACAACAGATCGACTGGCGGCTTTCCTGGACCCGGTGCGCCGTTCGGGGCGGAAATCAATGAGCGGGGAGGTATTCGGGCCATGCCGGAATCTGTTCCTTCGGTGGTCGACTGGGAAATCGAGGAGGTATTCGACCCGCTGTCCGAGCAATTCATGGCGTGCCCGTACGCGGCCTACGCGAAGGCCCGCGGCACGGTACCGGTCGCCCACCACCGCGGGTTCGACGAGTACATCGTCACGGGCCGCGCGGAACTGCACTCCGCCCTGCGCGACAGCACCGGCCTGACCAGCCGCCACAACCTGGACGGGCACGTGCCGATCGCCCCGCAGGCCAAGGAGGTGCTGGAGGGGACGCTGTTCTACCAGCCCGCCCTGTACAACCTGGCGGGCCCGGCGCACACCCGGTTCCGGGCGTTCATCAACGAGTACTTCACGCCCCGCAAGCTGCGGGTGCTGGAACCCCGGATCCGCGAGGTGGCCCGCGAACTGGCCGCCGAGCTGGTCGCCGAGGGCGGCGACGGTGCCGAGGGCGTGGACCTGCTGGCCCGGTTCGCCTACCCGCTGCCGTACACGGTGATCAGCGAGGTGATCGGCGTGCCGGTCGCCGACCGGGCCGCCGTGAAGGAGTGGAACAACGCCTGGCTGCTGCTCCAGGTCGCCCCGCTGACCCCCGACCAGCAGCTGGCGTTCGCCGGGCAGTTGGCCGCGTACGAGGAGTACCTGCGCGAGCTGCTGCTGACCCGGGCGGACGGTGCGCCGGAGGCGGACGAGGACCTGATCGGCGGACTGTACCGGGCCACCCTGGGCGAGGACCCGCTGTGCACCCTGGACCAGGCCGTGGTCGCGCTGCGCTTCATGATCGCGGCCGGGCACGAGACCACCACCAACCTGATCGCCAACGCCGTCCACCAGCTGCTGACCGTCCCGGAGCGGTGGGCCGCGGTGGTGGCCGACCCGGCGCTGGCCGCCGCCGCGGTGGAGGAGACCCTGCGCCACGACTCCTCGGTGCAGGGCGCGCTGCGGGTGGCCACCGAGGACGTCCGGATCGGCGACACCCTGGTGCCCGCGGGCGCCCGGGTCCGGGTGATGTTCGCCGCGGCCGGGCGCGACCCCGAGGTCGTCCCGGACGCCGAGGAGTTCCGGCTCGACCGCACCGGCCCCCCGAACCACCTCGGCTTCGGCTTCGGCGTCCACTTCTGCGTCGGCGCCCCGCTGGCCCGGCTGGAGACCAGGGTCGCCCTGGAGACGCTGGCCGAGGCCCTCCCGCAACTGCGCCTGGCGGACGGCTTCCGGCCGCGCCACCTGCCGGGCGGTTTCATCTTCCACGCCCTCGAGAGCCTGCCGGTGACCTGGTGACCCGGCAGTCGGCCGACCGGCCGACCGGCTGACGCAACGGCCGCCGGAACGCCCAACGGAACGGCCGACGGAACGGCCGACAGAATTCAGAAGCGAGAACCCGTCATGTCCCTCTCCTCCACCACCCGGCCCGCGACCAGCGAGGGACGGGCCGGGCAGTACCCCGGCGTCGTCCTGGCCGTCATCGTGGCCTGTCAGATGATGGTCGTCGTCGACGCCACCGCGATGGCGGTGGCCCTGCCCGAGATCCAGTCCGGCCTGCACTTCTCCCCGACCGGCCTGGCCTGGGTGCTGAACGCGTACATCCTCCCGTACGCCGGGCTGCTGCTGCTGGGCGGCCGCACCGGTGACGTCTTCGGCCGCCGCCGCACCTTCGTCGCCGGGGTGGCCCTGTTCACCGCCAGTTCGCTGCTCGGCGGGCTGGCCCCCTCGCCGGGGTGGCTGCTGGCGGCCCGGGCGCTGCAGGGGGTCGGGGCGGCGTTCGCCGCGCCGGGCGCGATGTCGCTGCTGATGGCGAACTTCGCCGAGGGGCCGGCCCGGAACCGGGCGCTGGCCGGGTACTCGACCGTCGCGGGCCTGGGCATGGCGATCGGCATGATCGCCAGCGGCGTGCTCACCGACGTCGCCTCCTGGCGCTGGGTGCTGCTGGTCAACGTCCCGATCGGGCTGGCCATCGTGGTGCTCACCCCCCGCCTGGTCGCCGAGCCCCCGCGCAACCCCGGCCGCCTCGACGTGCCGGGCGCGCTCGCCGCGACCGCCGGACTGTCCGTCCTGGCCTGGGCGTTCATCAACGCCTCCGCCCACGGCTGGGGCGGGGCGACGCCCGTCGCGCTGGTCGCCGCGGCCGTCCTGCTGGCCCTGTTCGTGCTGCGCCAGTCGCGCGCCGCCCAGCCGCTGATGCCGCTGCGGCTGCTCGCCGACCGCAACCGCACCAGCGGCTACCTGGCGATGGCGTTCACGATGGCCAGCAACTTCACCATCTCGCTGTTCGTCCCGATGTTCCTCCAGGACGTGCTGCACTACAGCGCGCTCAGCGCCGGACTGGCGTTCCTGCCGATGGCCCTGACGGTGTTCGTGGTCTCCCGCTCCACCCGCCGGCTGCTGCCGCTGTGGGGCCCGCGGCCGCTCATCCTCGGCGGGCTGGTGCTGTGCGCGGTCGGCATCGGCTGGCTCAGCCGACTGGACGGCGGCAGCAGCTACGCGGGCGGCGTCCTCGTCCCGCTGTTCCTGCTCGGCCTGGGCATCGGCACCTTCCTGATGCCGCTCACCGGCCTGATCCTCGGCGGCGTCCCCCCGCAGGACGCCGGGGCCGCCTCCGGCGTGCTGCAGACCTTCCAGCAGAGCGGCGGCGCCCTCGGCATCGCCGTCCTGATCACCGTCTACGGCTCCTCCCTGCGCCACGCCGCCCCGGACACCCCGCGGGCCGCGGCCACCGCGCACGGCATCGGCGCGGCCTTCACCGGGGCCACCGCCTTCCTGCTGCTGGCCCTGCTGCTGATCGCCCTCACCGCCCTCCCGCTGCGCCGCGCCGCGGGGGCCGGGGCGGGGGCCGCCGCTCCGCAGGGCTCCGGCAGCAGCTGAGCACCTCCGCACCCGCACCACCTCCGCACCCGCACCACCGAGCTGAGCACCGGGCGGCGCTGCCCGGGTCGTCCCCACGGCCCGCAGCGCCGCCCCTCCCGTTCCTCCGCACCCCTCCAGGAGACACGCGATGACCGCCGGCACGACCGCGAGCACGACCGTGAGCAGCACCGTGAGCACCGCGCCCGCCCCGCTGCCCGCCTTCCCGATGCCCCGCACCGACCCGCTGGACCCACCCCCCGCGCTGGCCGAACTGCGGCGCAGCGGGCAGGCGCTGACCCGGGTGCGGCTGTGGGACGGCAGCACCAGCTGGCTGGCGGCCCGGCACGCCGACGTCCGGGCGGTGCTGCACAGCCCGCACTTCAGCTCGGACACCAGCCGGGAGGGCTTCCCGAAGGCGACGGCCGCGGCCGCCGCGCTGGCGGCCGGGGGCGGCGGGACGCGCTGGCTGGTGCGGATGGACCCGCCGGACCACACGGTGATCCGGCGGATGATCGGGAAGGAGTTCACGGCGGGCCGGGTGGCCGCGATGCGGCCGATGGTGGAGCGGATCACCCACGAGCTGCTGGACGGGCTGCTGGCCCGCCCGGAGCGCTCCGCGGACCTGCTGGCCGCGCTGGGCCTGCCGCTGCCCGCCACGGTGATCTGCCTGATCCTCGGCGTCCCGGCGGAGGACCGGGAGTTCTTCCAGGACAAGACGTACACCGCGATGTCGGCCAACGCCTCGCCGGAGGAGGTCGGCGGGGCGTTCGGCGAACTGCTGGAGTACCTGGACGCGCTGGTGCGGGAGAAGGAGGCGCGGCCGACCGACGACCTGCTCGGGCGGCTGGTGGTCGACCAGGTCCGCCCCGGCGCGCTGAGCCACGAGGACCTGCTGGGGATCGCCCGGCTGCTGCTGATCGCCGGGCACGACACCACCGCCAACATGGTCGGCCTGACCGGGCTGAGCCTGGCCCTGCACCCGGAGCAGGCGGCCCGGCTGCGCGCCGACCCGACGCTGGTGCCGGGCGCGGTGGAGGAGCTGCTGCGCTACCACAGCGTGGGCAACCACGGCCTGTCCCGGATCGCCACCGCGGACGTGGAGATCGGCGGGCAGCTGGTCCGGGCGGGGGAGGGGGTGCTGCTCTCGCTCAACTCGGCGAACCGGGACGCGGCCGTCTTCGAGCGCCCCGACGAGCTGGACCTCTCCCGCGCGGCCCCGCAGCACCTGGCCTTCGGCGCGGGCATCCACCGCTGCCTGGGCGTGCCGCTGGCGGTGCTGGAGCTGGAGGTGGTGCTGGAGGCGCTGGTGCGGCGGCTGCCGGGGCTGCGGCTGGCGGTGCCGCTGGAGGAGCTGTCGTTCCGGCACGACATGCTCACCTACGGGGTGCGGGCGCTGCCGGTCACCTGGTGAGCCCGCCGGGCAGCAGTGCCGCGGCCCCCGCACCGTCCGGACGGTGCGGGGGCCGCGGCGCGGACGGCCGCCGTCAGCGCGCGGCGGCCGCCGCCCCGTCCGGCCGCACCGGCTGCGCCGCACCGTAGTGCTCGCGCAGGGTGCTGCCGCGGTACTCGGTGCGGAACAGGCCGCGGCGCTGCAGGATCGGCACCACCTCGTCGACGAAGACCGGCAGGCCGTCGGAGAGCACGTCCGGCATCAGGTTGAAGCCGTCCGCGGCGCCCTCCTCGAACCACAGCTGGATCAGGTCGGCGACCTGCTCGGGCGTGCCGGTGGCGGTGAGGTGGCCGTTGCTGGTGCCGCGGTGCTCCAGGTCGAGCTCGTCGAGGGCGCGGCGGCGCTTCCACGCCTCGCGCTCGGTGTCGCCGATGTGGGTGACCAGGCCGGGCAGCACCACGATCGCCTCCGGGTCGCGGCCGTACGAGGCGACGTGGCGGCGCAGGTCGGCGACGTACGCGCGGGAGGAGGCCAGGTCGGTGCCGCTGGCGAAGACCGCGTCGGCGGTGCGGCCGGCCAGGTCGCGGCCGTGGCCGGAGCCGCCGGCCTGGACGATCACCGGGTGGCCCTGCTCGGAGCGGGGCAGGCAGAACGGGCCGCGGACGTCGAAGTGCGCGCCGTGGTGGTCGATCGCGGGGATCCGGTCGAGGTCGGCGAAGCGTCCGGCGGCGGTGTCGGCGGGCAGCGCGTCGGGCTCCCAGCTGAGCCACAGGGTGCGCACCACGTCCACGAACTCCCGGGCCCGGGCGTAGCGTTCCTCCCGGTCGGGCAGGGTGGCGGTGAAGTTGTGCGAGATCGCCGGTATCGAGGTGGTGACGGCGTTCCAGCCGGCCCGGCCGTGGCTGATCAGGTCGAGGGCCTGGAGCCGCCGGGCCAGGTTGTAGGGCTCGTTGTAGCTGGTGGAGGCGGTGCCGATCAGGCCGATCCGCTCGGTGGCCAGGGCGATGGCGGTGAGCACCAGGGTCGGTTCGAGGCCGTTGAACTGCGGGCGGTAGTTGATGTTCTCGGCGATGCCGGGCACGTCGCCGAGGAACACCGCGTCGAACAGGCCGCGTTCGGCGACCCGTGCGGACGCCACGTAGTTCTCCACGTGGACGAAGGAGAGCGGGTCGACCCCGGGCCACCGCCAGGCGCCGTGGTGGGCTCCGGTCGACAGCAGGTTGATGTTGAGGTGGAGTTCGCGCGTCACGGAGTTCCTCGTCTCTCCCGGAATAGCGGATTCCGCGGGCCGGGCCGCCCGCTTTTCTCCCGCGTCACCATACGTCGGGGCGGACGCGGTAAATAGTGCCGACTGCGCGACAGTTAACGCGCGTGACAAGCGTGTTGAATCGGCGTCATTCGTTCCGCCGGGCGGAACGGCCGGTGTACAGGGCGGAATTCCCGCTCCTAGCATCGCGGACAACGGAACGCTCATCCGAGGAGAAGTCATGTCCGACCGGTCGTTCCCCGAGTCCGCCCCCGTCCGCACGGTGCTGCTGGCTTCCCCCCGCTCCTTCTGCGCCGGCGTGGAGCGCGCGATCGACGTGGTCGCCGCCGCCCTCGCGGACGCCCCCGGCCCGGTGTACGTGCGCAAGCAGATCGTGCACAACGCCTACGTGGTCTCCGAACTTCGCTCCCGCGGCGCGGTGTTCGTCGAGGAGCTGGACGAGGTGCCGTCCGGGGCGACGGTCGTCTTCTCCGCCCACGGCGTCTCCCCGGCGGTGCGCGCCCAGGCCGCCGAACGGAACCTGGACGTCATCGACGCGACCTGTCCGCTGGTGTCGAAGGTGCACGCCGAGGCGCAGCGCGCCGCGGCCCGCGGCGACACCGTGGTGCTGATCGGCCACGCCGGGCACGAGGAGGTGGAGGGCACCCTCGGGCAGGCCCCGCACGCCACCGTGCTGGTCCAGGACGCCGAGGACGTCGCCGGGTTGAGCGTCCCCGACCCGTCCCGGCTGTCCTACGTCACCCAGACCACGCTGGCGCTCGCCGACACCGAGGAGGTGGTCGCGGCGCTGCGCGAGCGCTTCCCGCTGGTCCAGGAGCCGCCCTCGGCGGACATCTGCTACGCCACCACCAACCGGCAGAACGCCGTCCGGGCGCTGCTGCCGGAGGCCGACCTGCTGCTGGTGGTCGGCTCGCCGAACTCCTCCAACTCGGTGCGGCTGGTCGAACTCGCCCACCGGCACGGCACCGAGGCGCACCTGGTCGACGGTCCCGAGCAGGTCGACCCGGCGTGGATCGACCCGGCCCGGACGGTCGCGGTCACCGCCGGGGCCTCCGCCCCGGCCGTCCTGGTCGAGGGCGTGGTCGCCGCGATCGCCGCCCGCGGCCCGATCAGCGTCGAGGAGCGCACCGTCACCACCGAGTCGGTGCGCTTCGCCCTGCCGAAGAAGGTGCGTTCCGCATGACGGACCTGCTCTCGCGGGCCGCGACCCCGGCCGGACTGCGCACCCTGGACGACCAGGACCTGCCCGAACTCGCCTCTGACATCCGTGAGTTGATGGTCCGTACGGTCAGTCGCAGCGGCGGCCACCTGGGTGCCTCGCTCGGCGTGGTGGAGCTCACCATCGCCCTGCACCGGGTCTTCGACTCGCCGCGCGACGCCCTGGTCTTCGACACCGGCCACCAGACCTACCCGCACAAGATCCTCACCGGCCGGGCCGCCGACTTCGACACCCTGCGCCGCCGCGGCGGCCTCTCCGGCTACCCCTCCCGGGCCGAGTCCGCGCACGACTGGACCGAGAGCTCGCACGCCTCCACCTCGCTGGCCTACGCCGACGGCCTGGCCCGGGCCTTCCACCGCACCGGTGCCCCCGACCGCCGGGTGGTCGCCGTGGTCGGCGACGGCGCGCTGACCGGCGGCGCCGCCTTCGAGGCGCTCAACAGCATCGGCGCGCACGCCACCCCCGTCGTCGTCGTCCTCAACGACAACACCCGCTCCTACGACCCCACCGCGGGCGCCCTCGCCGCCCACCTGGCCCGGCTGCGCAGCGGCGAGGCCCCGGCCGGGCGCAACCTCTTCACCGACCTCGGGTTCCACTACCTCGGACCGGTCGACGGCCACGACCTCACCGCCACCCAGGACGCCCTGCGCGAGGCCGCCGCCCTGGGCCGCCCCGTCCTGGTGCACACCGTCACCGACAAGGGCCGCGGCTACGCCCCCGCCGAGGCCGACACCGACGACCGGATGCACGCCTGCGGCGTCATCGACCCGCGCACCGGCCGCCCGCTCACCCCCGCCGCACCCAGCTGGACCTCCGTCCTCGGCGCCGAGCTCACCGCCCTCGCCGAGGACCGCCCCGACCTGGTCGCGCTCACCGCCGCGATGCGCCTGCCGGTCGGCCTCGGGCCGTTCTCCGCCCGCTTCCCCGACCGCACCTTCGACTCCGGCATCGCCGAGCAGCACGCCGTCACCTCCGCGGCCGGACTGGCGGCCGGGGGGCTGCACCCCGTGGTCTGCCTCTACGCCACCTTCCTCAACCGGGCCGTCGACCAGCTCCTGATGGACGTCGCCCTGCACCGCCTCCCGGTCACCCTGGTGCTCGACCGGGCCGGCGTCACCGGGCCCGACGGCGCCTCCCACCACGGCCTGTGGGACCTCGCCCTGCTCTCCCGCGTCCCCGGCCTGCGGATCGCCGCCCCGCGCGACCCCGCCCGGCTGCGCGAACTGCTGCGCGAGGCCGTCGACACCACCGACGGCCCGACCGCCGTCCGCTTCCCCAAGGCCACCGCGGGCCCCGACCTCCCGGCCCTCGCCGCGATGGACGGCATCGACCTGCTGCACCGCACCCCCCGGGCCGCCCTGGACGTCCTGCTGATCGCGATCGGCGCCACCGCCCCGGCCGCCCTCGACGCCGCCCGCATCCTGGAGCGCCACGGCCTCGGCGTCACCGTCGCCGACCCCCGCTGGGTCGTCCCGGTCAACCCCGCGCTCGCCCACCTGGCCGACCGCCACCGGGTCGCCCTCAGCATCGAGGACGGCGTCCGCGAGGGCGGGGCCGGAGCCCTGATCGCCCAGCACAGCGCCGACCACGGCACCACCCCCGTCCACCCGGTGGGCCTGCCCACCCGCTTCCTCGCCCACGGCGAACGCGCCGAACTCCTCGCTGCCGCGGGCCTCAGCGGGCCCGCGCTGGCCGACACCGCCCGCGCCCTGCTGGCCCGGGCCACCGGTGCGGCCGCCGCGCACGACCTGTCCCACCCCGCGCACCCCAACCCCGGGAGGACGTCATGACCGCCGTCGACCTGACCCTGCTGACCCGCCGCGCCGAACCCCCCGGAGCCCCCGGAGCCGCCGCCGGACCCGCCGTCCCGCAGCGCCGGCCCACCCGGCGGATCCAGGTCGGCAGCGTCCCGGTCGGCGGCGGCGCGCCGATCTCCGTCCAGACCATGACCACCACCGTCACCGCCGACGTCGACGCCACCCTCCAGCAGATCGCCGAGGTCACCGCCGCGGGCTGCGACCTCGTCCGGGTCGCCGTGCCCTCCCAGGACGACGTCCAGGCGCTGCCCGCGATCGTCGCCAAGTCACCGATCCCGGTGATCGCCGACATCCACTTCCAGCCCCGCTACGTGTTCGCCGCGATCGACGCGGGCTGCGCCGCCGTCCGGGTCAACCCCGGCAACATCCGCCAGTTCGACGACAAGGTCAAGGAGATCGCCGCCGCCGCCACCGCCGCGAAGGTCCCGATCCGGATCGGCGTCAACGCGGGCTCGCTCGACCCGCGGCTGCTCGCCAAGTACGGGAAGGCCACCCCGGAGGCGCTGGTGGAGTCCGCGCTGTGGGAGTGCTCGCTGTTCGAGGAGCACGGCTTCACCGACCTCAAGATCGCCGTCAAGCACCACGACCCGCAGACCATGATCGCCGCCTACCGGCAGCTCTCCGCCGCCCGCGACTACCCGCTGCACCTGGGCGTCACCGAGGCCGGACCGGCCTTCCAGGGCTCCATCAAGTCGGCCGTCGCGATGGGCATCCTGCTCAACGAGGGCATCGGCGACACCATCCGGGTCTCGCTCTCCGCCCCGCCCGCCGAACAGGTCAAGGCCGGCTGCCACGTGCTGGCCGCGCTCGGCCTGCGCCCGCGCAAGCTGGAGATCGTCTCCTGCCCGGGCTGCGGACGCCTCCAGGTCGACATCCACTCGCTCGCCGCCCGGGTCGAGGCCGCCTTCGAGGGCTTCCCGCACCCGCTGCGGGTCGCCGTCATGGGCTGCGTGGTCAACGGGCCCGGCGAGTCCCGGGAGGCCGACCTCGGCGTCTCCAGCGGCAACGGCAAGGGCCAGATCTTCGTCCGCGGCGAGGTGGTCAAGACCGTCCCCGAGTCGCGGATCGTCGAGACCCTGCTCGAAGAGGCCCTCAGACTCGCCGAGGCCGAGAGCGGCCAGGACCAGGAGGAGAACGCATGACCTACGTGATCGCCCAGCCCTGCGTCGACGTCCAGGACCGGGCCTGCGTGGACGAGTGCCCCGTCGACTGCATCTACCAGGGCCCGCGGATGCTCTACATCCACCCCGAGGAGTGCGTCGACTGCGGCGCCTGCGAACCCGTCTGCCCGGTCGAGGCGGTCTTCTACGAGGACGACCTCCCGCCCGAGTGGACCGGCTTCCGGCCCGCCGCCGCCGAGGTCCTCGCCCCGCTCGGCTCGCCCGGCGGCGCCCGCACCGTCCCCCCGCTCGACGCCGACCACCCGCTGCTCGACCGGACCGGCTGACGGTGGAGGGCACCGCCACCGCCGCGGCCCTGGGCACCGTCACCGTCCGGGCACCCGCCAAGGTCAACCTGCAACTGGCCGTCGGCGCCCGGCGCGCCGACGGCTACCACCCGCTGGCCTCGGTCTTCCTCGCCGTCGACCGCCACGACCTGGTCACCGCCGCCCCCGGCGAGGGCCTCACCCTCAGCGTCGCGGGCGAGGGCGCCGCCGGCGTCCCGCTCGACCGCGACAACCTCGCCGCCCGCGCCGCCACCGCGCTCGCCGCGCAGCACGGCATCCGCCCCGACGTCCACCTGCACATCGACAAGCGCATCCCGGTCGCGGGCGGCATGGCGGGCGGCAGCGCGGACGCCGCCGCCGCACTGCTGGCCTGCGCCACGCTCTGGGAGACCCGCAGCACGCCCGCCGAACTCCAGCTGCTGGCCGCCGAGCTGGGCAGTGACGTGCCCTTCGCCCTGCTCGGCGGCGCCGCCCTCGGACTCGACCGCGGCGACCGCCTCACCCCGCTCCCGGTCACCGGCCCCTTCCACTGGGCCCTGGCCACCGCCGACGGCCCGCTCCCCACCCCCGCCGTCTACGCCGCCCACGACCGCCTCCGCCCCCGCCACCACCGCACCCTCGGCGCCGACCCCGCCGTCCTCGCCGCCCTGCGCACCGGCGACCCGGCCGCGCTCGGCGCCGCCCTCGGCAACGACCTCCAGCCCGCCGCCCTCCACCTGCGCCCCGCCCTGGCCGCCACCCTCCGGGCCGGCACCGCGGCGGGCGCCCTCGGCGCGACGGTCTCCGGCTCCGGCCCCACCTGCGCCTTCCTCGCCGCGGACGCCGCCGCCGCCACCCGCCTCGCCGCCGCCCTCACCGCCTCCGGCACCTGCCACCGCGCCTGGACCGCCACGGGGCCGGTGCCGGGCGCGAGCGTGCTGGCGACGCCCGTGCGGTGAAGGCGCCTCAGTTCCTCCCGGCCGCCGTCTCGGCACGGACGCGCAGCAGGTGGTCGATGACGCCGAGGCTGCCCCAGCCGGGACTGTTCATGTTCTTGATGCCGGAGCGGATCTCGTCCAGGGCCGCCAGACCGCGCTCCTCGCCGCGCAGGGCGAGCCCGGCGGCGGCCTTCAGCCGGGCGTAGAAGAAGGGGTCCGCCAGGTGCGCGGCGAAGACGGCGCGCAGCTCCGGGGTGTCGACGTCGGACCTGGCGAGCTTGTAGAGGGCGTTCGCCCGGGTCACGGGCACGGGATCGTCCGCCAGGTGCACGAGGGCCGCGAGGGCTTCCTCCCGCCGGGCGGTGTTGCTGTGGATGATCGTGGAGACGCAAGCCCGGACACCGGGATCGGCGTGGTGGGCGTAGGGCAGGAACGCCGTGACCGGGTCGTCCGAGCTGTCGTAGAAGGAGAGGGCCCTGATGACGACGGAGAGCGTGCGCGGGTCCTGCTCACCGTCCAGCAGCGGTCGCAGGAAGTCCTCGGCCTCGCGCGCGAAGGGGAGTTCGACGGCCTCGTCGTCGTCCGGACGAGCGCTGAACGCGATCGCCAGGTGGTTCAGCACGTCGAGCCCGAAGCGCCTGCGGTCGGGGTCGGTGGTGTCCCGGGCGGTTTCGAGCGCCCAGTCGAAGGTCTCCCGGTCCATGCGGAGGCCCAGCTGGTAGGCCGAGGCCCACCAGTCGTCGTGGTCGGGGTCGCGGTGCACCAGGGCGCGGGCCAGCAACTCGTCCGGTGAGTGTCGGACGCCGAGCGCGGCCTCCAGGTCGGTGACGATCGCCCGGTGCGCGCTCCCGTCCCCCGCGCCGGACGCGAGCGCCGCCTGCGCGGCCCGCAGCGCACGGCGGTGCGGGCTGTCGTCGCTCAGCGGGTCGCCGCTGCGCGACAGCAGGGCTTCCAGTACCAGGTAGCGGCCGTTCTCGGCCGCCCAGGCCACCGGGTCGACGCCGCCCTCCCAGGGACGGGTGACGTCCACGTCCCAGACGACCAGGTGGTCGACGACCCGCTGGCGTCCGGCCCGCGCGGCGGCGGCCAGCAGGGTCACGGCGTCCTCGCTCGCCAGGTCGCCCGCGCTGGCGCCGAAGAGGAGTTCGAGCGCCGTGTCTTCGTCGCCGCGTTCGACGGCGGCCAGCAGCAGGGGGAGGTCCACCGGCCGATCCTGCCCGAGCCCGGGCCGGGGCGCGAACGCTTTTCCGGCCGGCCGGGGCTCAGGTGGTGGCCTGCTGCGCGGCCGCGGGTTTCGGCGGGCCGGGGACGGCGGCGAGGAGTTCGCGGGTGTACGGGTGGGCGGGGGCGGTGAGGACGGTGTCGACGTCGCCGGTCTCGACCAGGCGGCCGGAGCGCAGGACGCCGACGCGGTGGGCGATCTGGCGGACCACGGCGAGGTCGTGGGTGATGAACAGGTAGGCGACGCCGAGTTCGGCCTGCAGTTCGGCGAGCAGGTGCAGGATCTGGCCCTGCACGGTGACGTCGAGCGCGGAGACCGGCTCGTCGCAGACGACCAGGTCGGGGCGGAGCACCAGGGCGCGGGCGATGGCGACCCGCTGGCGCTGGCCGCCGGAGAGCTCGGCGGGGCGCCGGTGGGCGGTGTCGGCGGGCAGGGCGACCCGCTCCAGCATCTCGGCGACCAGCGCGGCCCGGGCGCGGCGCCCGGCGGCGCCGGGGCCGCCGGTGCGGAAGGCGCGCAGGGGTTCGCCGACGATCCGGGCGACGCTGTGCCGCGGGTCGAGGGAGGCGTACGGGCTCTGCTGGACGAGTTGGACCCGGCGGCGCAGCTCGCGCAGCGGGGTGCCGCGCAGGGTGGTGACCTCGCGTCCGTCGAAGTGGAGTTCGCCGCCGGTGGGGCGGGCGAGCCGGGCGACCAGCCGGGCGGTGGTGGACTTGCCGGAGCCGGACTCGCCGACCAGGGCGAAGGTCTCGCCGCGGCCGATCTCGAAGCCGACCCCGTCGACGGCGGGCGCGGGCGCGCCGGGGAAGGCGTGCACCAGGCCGCGGGCGGTCAGCAGCGGCACGGTCGGCACCGGCCGAGGTGGGGCGTACCGGCGGGGCGTCAGGCCGGGGGCGGCGGCGAGGAGTTCGCGGGTGTACGGGTGGGCGGGGCGTTCGAGCAGCTGCTCGGTGGGGCCGCTCTCCACGACGGTGCCGCCGGACATCACGACCAGCCGCCCGGCGCGTTCGGCGGCGCTGCCGAGGTCGTGGGTGACCAGCAGCAGGGCGGTGCCGGAGCGCCGGGTGAGCTCGCCGAGCTCGTCCAGGACGCGGCGCTGCACGAGGGCGTCCAGCGAGCTGGTGGGTTCGTCGGCGACGATCAGCCGCGGCCCGCCGGCCATCGCGATCGCGATCAGGACGCGCTGGCACAGGCCGCCGGAGAGCTCGTGCGGGTACTGCCGGGCGCGGCGCCCGGGGTCGGGCACCCCGGCCAGGTCGAGGAGTTCGACGGCGCGGGCGGGGGCCTGCTCGCGGTCGGCGAGCCCGTGCAGCAGCAGCACCTCGGCGACCTGGCGGCCGACCCGCTGGACGGGGTTGAGCGAGGTCAGCGGGTCCTGCGGGACGAGGGCGAGGTCCCGGCCGCGCCGGGCGCGCAGCTGCGGTTCGGGCAGCGCGGCGAGGTCGGTGCCGTCGAACAGGACCTGCCCGGACTCGCGGCGCCCCCCGGCGGGCAGCAGGCCGACCAGGGCGTGCGCGAGGGTCGACTTGCCGGAGCCGGAGCCGCCGACCAGGGCGACCACCTCGCCGGGCGCGACGTCCAGCGAGGCGTCCCGGACGGCGGTGACCGGCGGCCCGCCGCGGACGCGGTAGGACACCGTCAGCGCGCGGACGGACAGCAGGGCGGGCGGGTGCTCGGTCACGCTCTCTCCTCGTTCAAGGTCTCTCCGCGTCCGGCAGGGCGGCGGCGAGCCGGTTGACGGCCAGCACGGTCGCGGCGACGGTCAGCCCGGGCAGGGTGCTCAGCCACCAGGCGGAGGCGAACCAGTTCTGTCCGGCGGCCACCAGCGAGCCCCACTCGGGCGCGGGCGGCGCGGCGCCGTAGCCGAGGAAGCCCAGCGAGGAGACCGACAGCAGGCTGGTCGCGAACTGCAGGGCGGCGAAGCCGCGGACGGGCCCCCAGGCGTTCGGCAGGACGTGCCCGAGCAGGACGGCGGGCCACCGGGCCCCGGCCGCCCGGGCCGCCTCCACGTACGGAGCGGCCCGCACCCGCAGCACCTGGGCCCGCATGATCCGGGCGAACCCGGCCACCGAGGTCACGCCGACCGCGACCGCGGCCTTGACGGTGCCGAAGCCCAGCGCGGTGACCAGGGCCAGCGACAGCAGCAGCGAGGGGATCGCCAGCAGCACGTCGGTGGCGCGCATCAGCAGCTCGTCGACCCGGCCGCCGAGCGCCCCGGACAGCAGGCCCAGCGCGGTGCCCAGCACCAGGGCGATCGCGCAGGCGATCGCGGCGGCCTCCAGCGACAGCGCGGTGCCGTGCACGACCCGGGCGAACAGGTCGCGGCCCAGTTCGTCGGTGCCGAACGGGTGCCCGGAGCCGGGCGGCAGCAGCCGGTCGGCGGGGCGGGCGGCGAGCGGGTCGCGGTCGGTGAACAGGCCGGGGGCGACGGCCGCGACCAGCACCAGCAGCAGGTACCCGGCGGCCGTCAGGGCGCCCGCACCGGCGGAGCGCACCCGGACCGAGGTGGCGGTCAGCAGGCTCACGCGGTCACGCTCCGCGGGGCGGCGGTGCGGACGAGCAGGCGCGGGTCGACCAGCGGCTGGGCCAGGTCGACGGCCAGGTTGGCGAGGGCGAAGACCGCGGCCCCGAGCACCACCAGGCCCTGGACGACCGGGATGTCCTGGGTGGCGACGGCCGAGGCGGTGACCCGGCCCAGGCCGCCGCGGGAGAACACCGTCTCGGTGACCACCGAGCCCGCGAGCAGTTCGCCGACCAGCAGCCCGAGCAGGGCCAGCGGGGCGCCCGCCGCGTTGCGCAGGGCGTGCCCGAAGTACACCCGGGCCCGGGTGGCGCCCTTGGCCCGCGCGGTGGTGACGTACGGCTCGCCGAGGGCGGCCCGCAGGCTGCCGGTGAACACCCGGGCGAGCACCGCGCCGGCCGGCAGGGCCAGGGTGAGCGCGGGCAGCACCAGCGCGGCCGGTCCGGCCGCGCCGACGGACGGGAACAGGCCGAGCCGGAAGGAGACGAACTGGATCAGCATCAGGCCGGTCCAGAAGGTCGGCGCGGAGACCCCGAGGGCGGGCGCCGCGTCGAGCAGCCGGGCCAGCCGGCGGCTGCGGGTCCACGCCCCGGCGAGGGCCAGCGCGCCGCCGCCGAGCAGGGCCAGCAGCAGGGCCGCACCGGTGAGCTGGGCGGTCTGCGGGAGCGCGTCGGCGATCAGCGCGCCGACCCGTTCGCCGCTCTGCACCGAACTGCCGAAGTCGCCGTGCAGGGCGTGCAGCAGCCGGTCCAGGTACTGGGCGGGCACCGGCCGGTCGAAGCCGTACGCGTGCCGCAGCGCGGCGACCTGGGCGCCGTCCAGGGCGGCCGATCCGCCGCCGCCGAGCACCATGGTCGCGACCGGGTCGCCGGGCAGCAGGAACAGCAGCACGAAGGAGGCGGTGAAGGCCGCCCACAGGACGAAGGCGGTGTGCGCCAGGCGGCGCAGCAGGTAGCGGGTCATGGCGGGGTCAGGCCGCCTCGGAGAGCGAGCCGAGGGCGCGCGAGGCGGCGTGCGCGACCAGCCGGACGTGCCGGCCGGCCTCCTCCACGCAGAGCCGGTTCGCGGGCCAGCTGGTCGACACCGCACCGACCAGCACCCGGCCCGGCCCCCACACGGGCGCGGCCAGGCAGTGCACCTCGGGGCGGAACTCCCCGTGGTCCAGGGCGATCCCGCGGGTGCGGACGGTCGCCAGCTCGCGGGCCAGGGCCGTCGTGCGGGTCAGGGTGCGGGCGGTGAAGGGTGCCAACTCGTGCGCCCGGACGCCGCCTTGCGCCGGAGCCGGAGCCGACGTGGACGCGTGCGCCGACTCGTCGGTGAAGGCCAGCAGCACCTTGCCCAGCGCGGTGGCGTGCGCGGGCAGCACCCGGCCGACCCGGACCGGCAGCGGGGCGCTGCGGTGCCCGTGCAGCCGCTCCAGGCAGAGCACGCCCTGGTCGCGCAGGACCCCGAAGTGCACCGCCTCGTCGGTCAGCCGGTGCAGGTCCAGCAGGTAGGGGAGCATCCGTTCGCGCAGTTCGGTGGTGCGCACGCACGGCGTCTCCTTGACCAGGTCGGGTATGTGGTCGCCGAGGCGGTAGCCGGTCGGGTGGCGCCCGGCCAGGCCGAGGCCGGTCAGGATGCCGAGGATGCGGTGGACGGTGGTCTTGGGCAGTCCGGTGCGCCGGGCGATCTCGGCGAGCCCGATCGAGTTGCCGTCGCCGGGCAGGGTGTCCAGGACCAGGACGGACTTGGCCACGGCGCCGTGCGGCTCCGGGCCGAGCCCCTCGGCGGTGGCCGCCGCGCGGACCGCGGACTTCACCGTGGCGTTCATGGTTCACACTCCGTGTCGGTAGCGGGTCGGGCCAGGTCACCACGCCGGGCGCGGGCGGGCGGCGGTTCAATGAACTGTTCACATCGCTGATATGTTCGAACTGCGGTGCGTAGCAATCCAGTTGTGTACTTCTGGGGTGCAGGGTGCGGGCGGTGTGCCCGTTCCGGGAGGTTCAGGAGAGCCAGGCGTCGTGGAACTGCGGCCGGGAGGCGGCGTCGAAGCTCACGCCGTGGACGCGCGGGGCCAGCCCGATCACGCCGGTCGCCTCGTACAGCGGGATCGCGTAGCCGTCGTCGACCAGCTGCTGCTGGGCCTTGCCGACCTGCTGCGCCCGCGCCGCCGGATCCGCCTCGGTGGCCTGGGAGTTGAGCAGGTCCTGCAGCGGACCGGCGGGCAGCCGGACCACGTTGAGGCCCTGCGGGTTGTAGTAGGTGCGCAGGATGTCCGGGTCGGCGTTGGAGCCCTGGCCGTCGATCAGGTCGTAGTCCCCGGCCTTGAAGGTCGCTATCGCCTGCGCGATCGCGATCGGCCGCAGGGTCAACTCCACGCCGACGGACTTCAGTTGCTGCTGGGCCAGCTCCAGGCTGGTCTGCACCGGCCCGGCCCCGCCGAACCAGACGGCGACCAGCGACAGCCGGGTTCCGTCCTTGGTGCGGACGCCGTCGGGGCCCTTCGTCCAGCCCGCGCCGTCCAGCAGCCGGGCGGCGCCCGCGGGGTCGGCGGCCAGCTTCGGCCCCAGGTCGGTGTAGCCGGGGGTGGTCGAGGCCAGGACGCTGGTGGCGGCCTTGCTGCCGTCGCCCAGCACGGTGTCGACGATCTGCTGCCGGTCCAGGGCCAGCCGCAGCGCCGTGCGCACCGCCGGGTCGGCGGTCGCGGGCCGCGAGACGTTGACGTTCAGGCTGTACACCAGGCCGGGCACCGCCCGGGTGAGCAGCTGGTAGCCCGCGGCGCGCAGCGGCTGCCGGTCCTGCGGGCCGACCGCGCCGATCGCGTCGAACTGGCCGGAGCGCAGGCCGCCGGAGCGCACCCCGTCCTGCGGCACCACCTTGAACACCAGCGAGGACAGGTACGCCGGGCCCTGGTGCGCGGCGTTGGCGGCGGCCCAGGCGTAGTCCTTGCGCGGCACCTCCACCACCTGCTGGTTGCGGGTGAAGCGCTCCAGGGTGAACGGGCCGGAGCCGATCACGCCCTCGCTGCACCGGTCGGCGGCCGGCTTCGCCAGCGTCGCGGTCGCGACCAGGCCCAGGCTGGGGGAGGAAGTCCCTTCCAGGAACTTGGCGTTGGGCTGGTCGAAGTCGATCCGCACGGTCTGCGGGTCGACCACGGTGGTGCCCCGGTACCCGGCCAGGTAGCTGGTGGCCTGGACGGCGTGCGCGCCCAGCTTGGCGACGTTGTCGAAGTTGCCCTTCACCACCTGCGCGTCCAGCGGCGTCCCGTCGCTGAAGGTCACCCCGGTGCGCAGGTGGAAGGTGAAGCTGCGGGCCCCCTCGCCGACCTCCCAGGAGCTCGCCAGCCACGGGACCTGCTTGCCGCTGTCCGGGTCGTGGGCGGTGAGCGAGTCCACCAGCCCGCGGGCCGCGGCGAGTTCGTCGCCGTTCCCGGCCTGCTGCGGGTCCGCGCACAGCACGTCGGTGCCGACCGCGTAGGTCAGCGTGCCGCCGCTGCGGGGGGTTCCGGCGGCCCCCGCCCCGCCGCCGCCACCGGCGGCCGGCGAGCCGCACGCGGCCAGGGCCAGCACGCCGACGGACAGCACGGCGGGGAGGGCGCGCCGGCAGGCGCCGGGCACGGTTCTGCTTCTCATGAGGGTCGAGCCGTTCTCTGGGGTGCGGATGCACGGGTACGGATGCACGGGTACGAGGAGGTGCGGGTGCGGTGCGGGTGCGGGTGCGGGTGCGTGGGTGTGCGGGTGCGGTCCGGTGCCGGGCGCCCCGCCCGGGTGGGGCGGGCCGCCCGGCACCGCGCTAGTGGCTGCGGTGGACGGCGAACCGGCCGATCGCGGCCAGCGCGTTCGCGGCGCCGCTCTCCACGGCGGTGCCGGTGATGATCCGGGTGGCCTGCTCCAGGTGCCGGGCGGCGGCCTCGGCGGCGAAGGAGCGGCCGCCCGCGGCGGCGATCAGCTCGGCCGCGTCCCGCAGGTCCTGCTCGTCGCTGACGCCGGGCCCCTCGCCGCTGCCGAGCAGGGCGGCCAGCAGCCGGGCCGCGGGGGCGGCGGAGCCGAGCGCGGCGATCACCGGAAGGGTCTTCTTGCCCTGCCGGAGGTCGTTGAAGACGGGCTTGCCGGTGACGTCCGGGTCGCCCCAGATGCCGAGCAGGTCGTCGGACGCCTGGAAGGCGCGCCCCAAGTGGCGCCCCACCAGGGTGAGTTCGGCGACCTGTGCGGCGTCGGCGCCGCCCAGCAGGGCGCCGAGCCCGGAGGCGCAGCCCAGCAGGGAGGCGGTCTTGCGGTCGGCCATGGCGTTGTACTCGGCGACGGTCACCGCCCGCTGCCCGGTCCACGGCCGGTCCTCGAAGGAGATGTCCTCGGCCTGCCCGGCGACGAGTTCGACCAGCGAGGAGGAGAGGAAGGTGAGCGCCGCGGCGCCGATCCGGCCGCTGGTGGCCCGGGCCAGCGAGTCCAGCGCCAGCGCCAGCAGCGCGTCGCCGACCAGCACGGCCGGGCCGACCCCGTACGCCTTCCACACCGAGGGCCGGTGCCGCCGCTGCTCGTCGCCGTCCATGATGTCGTCGTGCACCAGCGAGAAGACGTGCACCAGTTCGACCGCGACGGCGGCGGGCACCGCGCTCCGCGGCGGCGCGCCGACGGCCTGCGCGGCGAGCAGGGCCAGCGCCGGGCGCAGCGCCTTGCCGCCGGCCTGCTGCGGGAGGCCCTCGACGCTGCGCCAGCCGAGGGTGTACTCGACGGCCCGGCCGATGTCCGGGGGAAGCCCGGAGACGGCCTCGCGCAGCGCGGGGGCCACCAGGTCGCGGCAGAGCTCCAGGGTCCGCAGGACGTCGGCGCCGTCCAGCGGCAGCAGGTCGAGGGCGTCGGGGCGGGCGGTGGGTTCGATCCGGATGTCGTTCACCGGGCCACCGCCCCGGCGAGGGCGTCGGTGCGGGCGGCGGCGCCGCGCGGCTCGGGGAGCATCGGCAGCGGGCCGGTGCCCAGCGAGGCCCGGGGCACCGCCGTCCCGGCCCGGGCGCCGGGCACCGCGCGCAGCCGCCAGCGGGAGGCGATGCCGGCCAGCGTGATGGTGGTCTCGGCCAAGCCGAGGCTGTCCCCGATGCACTTGCGGCTGCCGCCGCCGAACGGCAGGTTGACGTTGCGCGGCAGTTCGGCGGCGCGCTCGGGCAGCCAGCGGTCCGGGTCGAAGCGCTCCGGGTCCCGGTAGACCGAGCGGTTGTGCCCCAGCGCGTACGGGCTGTACATCACGATCGAGCCCTTGGCGAGCGGACGTCCGGCGAGTTCGGTGTCGCGGGTGACGGTGCGGGTGAGCAGCCAGGCGGGCGGGTAGAGCCGGAGCGTCTCGGTCAGCACCCGGCCGGTGTACGGCAGGCTGTGCAGGTCGGCGAAGCCGGGGGTGCGGCCCTGCAGGACGGTGTCCAGTTCGGCGTGCAGCCTCTCCTCCACCTCGGGGTGGGTGGCGAGCAGGTGGAAGGCCCAGGCCATGGTGTTGCCGGTGGTCTCGGTGCCGCCGATCAGCAGGGTCATCACCTGGTCGTGGATCTCCTCGTCGCTGAGCCCGGCCCCGGTCTGCTCGTCGCGCGCGTTGACCAGGATCGACATCAGGTCGCCGGAGTCCTCGGAGCCCTGGGCCCGGTACTTCTCCAGGGTCTCCCGGATCAGCGTCCGCATCCGGACCCGGACCTGTTCGAAGTCCCGGTTGTGCGCGGTCGGCAGCCGCTCCTGCAGGCCCAGCGGTGCGATCATCCGCTTGTAGACGCCCCGCATGATCACCGGCATGCAGTACGCGACCTCGTCGATCGCCCGCCGGTCCGCGGTGGTCGCGAACATCGTCCGCGCGGTGATCTTCAGCGTCAGGCCGTGCATCACCTCGCTGACGTCCAGCGCCTTCCCCGGCCGCCAGGACGCCAGCTCCTCCTCGATCTCCTCGCCCATCAGCGCGATGTACCCCGGCACCCGGGACGGGTGGAACGCGGGCTGCAGCAGCCGGCGCTGCCGCCGGTGCGGCTCCCACTCCGAACTCACCAGCCCGTTGCCCACCAGCAGCCGGGCCTTCTCGAACAGCGGGCCGCCCTTGTCGAAGGTCCGCGAATCGGTCAGCACCTGCTGCGCCAGCTCCTGACTGTGCGCCAGGTACGCCCGCTTCGGGCCCAGCCGCACCTCCACCAGGTCGGCGTCGCCCGGCAGTTCGGCCAGGAACCGCAGCGGACGCCGCCACAGCGGCAGCGCGTGCCCCAGCACCGGCACCGCCCTCCGGGCCGCCACCACCTTCCACTCGCCCCTGCCGTCCCGCCCCGCCGCAGCCCGGCCCGCGGGCCGCTCCGCCACCCGCTCCCCGCCACCGGCGGCGAGCCGCCGGACCGCGGCCGCCTCCGCCGCCGGGAGCCCCGCGGGTTCCTGCGGCCCCGCGGCCTCCGCGCGCTCCTCCGGCGCCGCGGGCTCCTCCGGCTCCTCCGGCGCCGCGGGCTCCTCCGCTCCTGCGGCCGCCTCCCCCGCCGCCGCGGTCGCCGGGTAGGGCTCGGGCCGGAAGCGGGTGACCGGCGCGTTCAGGTCGACCCAGCCGGAGGTGGTGCCGTCCCAGGCCGAGCCGTCGCCGAAGTAGCGCGGCGTCAGGTACTCGAACTCCTGGCTGCCGCCCATCAGGTGGTCCAGGCCGCGCAGGTAGCGCCGCACGTCCTCGCGCTCGCCCAGCGGTCCGGCGAGGAGTTCGTCGCGGGCGGCGATGTAGGCCCGCTCGTGCTCCTCGACCAGGGCGCAGAGCCGGTTCACGGCGTCCTGCAGGCCGAGGCCCTGGCCCTCGGTCAGGACGCGCACCACGGTCATCTTGTCGTCCTGGGCGTGCTCCTTCCGCCAGGACAGCAGGTCGTTGATGATGATCATCTGCCGTCGGCAGTGCAGGTGCACCTCGTCCAGCCGGGGGAGCAGCTCGCTCATGTCGGTCTCGGTGCCGTACTCGGTCATCAGCTCGATGAAGTCGCAGCCGAAGCTGTCCAACCGCACCGCCATGCAGGTCTCGTAGTCGGGCACGGCGTCGTCCACCTTGGCCTGGATCTCGGTGGCGCAGCCGCGCAGGAACGCCTCCAGGCTCGCCGCGAAGCGCTTGACCTGGTGCTTGCTGAGCCCCGGACTGATCCGCCGCCACAGGTCCTGCCCGGCCCGCCCGTACGGGAACTGCGGGTCCGGCTCCACGTCGCCCTCGAAGTCGCCGAGGATCCGGGCGAACACCTCGCGGGCGGCCCGCGCGCTGGAGCCCAGCGCGGTGCGGTCGGAGACGAAGCTGTCGATGACGGTGACGTACTGGTACCAGTCGGCGATGTCCAGGGCGCGCTGGTACGGGGCGTGCGGGACGGTCAGCGGCCCGTAGATCCCGTTGCGCTGGCGGAGGAAGAACAGCAGGGCGTCCTCGTCCGCGAAGGTGTCGGCGAGCAGTCGGCGGATCCAGCCGTTCGACGCGATCTCGATCTGCGCGGCCTGCGGATGGTAGGCGTAGGGGAGGAGGCGGGGGAGTTCCGGCAGGAAGAACTCGACGGTTTCCACACGGGAGTGCACCGGCATGCGAATCCAATCCTCGGGCAGGGGTGAGTCGCGGGAACGGCGACGAGGGCAGCACGGTCACGACGGGCGACCGGCGGCACCGGAGAAAGGGGGACGGCGACGGGGGAGGGCGGGACGGGGAGGGCGAAGCGGGAGACGTCCGGCGCGCGTGGTCAGCGCGGACAGCGGCGGCGCGGACAGCGGCGGCACGCGACAGCGCGCAGGGCCTTCACCGTCCGGGCACAGGGCTTCATGATGCGGGTCTTCCCCTCGGAGAGCGTTCCGTTGACCGGGATGCTACGAGGGCCGATTCGCCGTTGTACACCGACCGTTCCGCGGTGCGGAACGCCCGCCCGCGGCCCCGCCGCCCCGCCCCGGCGACCGCCGGGTGACACCCGGCCCACCGCTCCCCGAACGGCCGGGTTCGCCACGCCGCCGCGGCCGGACTATCCTCGGGCCCAGGTTGCGGGCAAGGGGCCCGGAAGGTGTCTGGGGGTTGGCATGGTTGCCGGTCGCGTGGTGCGGTTCGACGGTTCTCGGGGCTACGGGTTCATCGCCCCGGACCAGGGCGGGGAGGACGTCTTCCTGCACGTCAACGACCTGCTGATCCCCGAGTCCTACATCCGCACCGGCCTCGCCGTGGTCTTCGACATCGAGGAGGGCGACCGCGGCCCCAAGGCCTCCTCCGTCCAACTCGCCCCCGGCGCCGACCCCAAGGCCCCCGCCGCCCCCCTCGCCGAACGCATCGCCCGCCCGGTCGACGACGACGAGCAGCTCGCCTCCGACGACTACCTCGACGACGTCACCGAGGCCCTCCTGGAAGCCGCCCCGTCCCTGACCGGCACCCAGATCCTCCAGGTCCGCGCCGCCATGCTCCAACTCGCCAAGAGCCACGGCTGGATCGGCTGACCCACCCCGCACGCACCCCCGCCCCCGACCTCCCGCCCCGGCTCCCCGGGGCGGGACGCCGGGGGCGGTTCCACGTGCGGCGCCCCGCTCTCCGGCCCGCCCTCAGCCGCCGTCGCCGTCCCCGCGCCCTGCCGCCGTCCCCGCTGCCCGTGCCCGTCCGGGTTCCCCCGTCGGCGCGGTGAGGGTGGTGGCCAGCAGGGCGAGGGCGGCGGCGGACGGGGTGGCGGGGGCGGGGGTGTGGAGGAGGAGGCGGTGGGTGGTGCCGTCGGAGAGGGGGAGGCTCTCGAAGTCGAGCTCCAGCGGGCCGACCAGGGGGTGGTGGAAGGACTTGGTCCCGACGGTGCAGTCACGGACCGGGTGGCGGGCCCAGAGGGCGGCGAACTCGGTGCTCTGGATGGCGAGTTCGCCGACGAGCCGGGCCAGGCGGTGGTCCTCGGGGTGGCGGCCGACGGCGAGCCGGAGGGCGGCGACGGCGGTGCGGGCGTCCTCGTCCCAGCGGGTGTGGAGTTCGCGGGTGTGCGGGTCGAGGAAGAGCAGCCGGGTCAGGTTGGGGCGGTCGGCGGGCCGGTCGGGGGAGGTCGGGTCGAGGTGCCCGGCGAGCAGGGCGTGGCCGAGGGCGTTCCAGGCGAGGACGTCGTTGCCGCGGTCCAGGACGACGGCGGGCACCAGCGGCATCGCGTCGATCAGGTGCTTGGTGGCGGGCCGGACCTTCGCGGGCCGGAGCTGCGGCGCACGCCGGACGCGGGAGGGCCGGGCCAGGTCGTAGAGGTGGGCGCGCTCGTCGGGGGAGAGGCGCAGGGCGCGGGCGAGCGCGTCCAGGACACCGTCGGAGGCGTTGGCGCTGTGGCCCTGTTCGAGCCGGGTGTAGTAGGTGACGCTGACCCCGGCGAGCAGGGCGAGCTCCTCGCGGCGCAGCCCGGGCACCCGTCGGCGGCCGGGGTACGGGGTCAGCCCGGCGTCCTCGGGGCGCAGCCGGGCGCGGCGGTTGCGCAGGAACGCGCCGAGGTCGGTCGAGGTCTCCATGCCGTCCAGTGTGCCGGTGCGGGGCGCCTGCGCGGCCGGTGCAGGGTGTCCCTGCCGGTGCTACCTTCCGCAGGGGTCTGGGTGGGTCTCCCGGGCCGGTGCAGTCTCCTCCTCGTCACCGCGCAACCGCGCAGCAGCATCGAGAGGGAGGCCCGCCATGACGACGGAAACGGTACCCGGGGAGCTTCAACGCCCGTACTCGGCATCAGGACTGACGAAGCGTCAGCGCGTCGTCCTGCTGGTCCTGCTGGTCGCCCAGTTCATGCTGGCGGTGGACTTCTCGATCCTGAACGTGGCCCTCCCGGCGATCGGCCGGGGCCTGGGCCTCCCGCTGGGCGAACTGCAGTGGATCGGGACGGCGTTCGCGCTGGCCGCGGCCGGGTTTACCCTGCTGTTCGGGCGGGTCGCCGACCTGTTCGGGCGGCGCCGGCTGTTCCTGCTGGGCCTGGCGGTGCTCGGGGCGTCCTCGCTGGTGGGCGGTCTGGCGACCGGACCGGCGGTGCTGGTCGCGGCCCGGGTGGCGCAGGGCCTGGCCACGGCGGCGGTCACCCCGGCGGGCCTGTCGCTGCTGACCACCTCGTTCCCGGAGGGCCCGCTGCGCGACCGGGCGCTGGGCCTGAACGGGGCGCTGATGTCGGCCGGGTTCACCACCGGCGCGGTGCTCGGCGGGGTGCTCACCGACCTGCTGTCCTGGCGCTGGGCGTTCTTCGTGAACGTGCCGGTGGCGCTCGCGGTGCTGCTGGTCGCCCCGGGCGTGATCCGGGAGAGCCGTCCGGAGGCCCGCCCGGAGCTGGACGTGCCGGGCGCGCTCTCCGTCACGCTGGGCCTGCTGTCCCTGGTGTACGGCCTGACCCGGGCCGGTGCGGCGGGCTGGGGCGACGCGCTCGCGCTGGGCGGGCTCGCGCTGGGCGCCGCCCTGCTGCTGGTGTTCCTGGCGGTGGAGCGGCGGGCCGCGGCGCCGCTGGTGCCGGTGGCGGTCCTGCGGCGGCGCAGCGTGGTGTGGGGCAACGCGGCCGGGTTGATCGCCTTCCTGACCGAGACCTCGCTGGTGTTCCTGCTGACCCTCTACCTGCAGGAGGTGCTGGGCTTCTCCGCGCTGGCCGCGGGCCTGTCCTTCGGGGTCCTGGGCCTGGGCACCGTCCTGGGCGGCGCCACCGCGGCCCGTCTGATCGCCGCCACCGGCACCCGCACCGCCCTGGTGACCGGCGGCCTGGTGCAGGCCGCCGCCACGGCCGCGCTGCTGCTGCTGGGCCCGGGCCACTCCTCGCTGTGGCTGCTGCTCGCGGCGACCTTCGTCGGCGGCGTCGGCAACATGTACGTGATCGTCGGCTTCATGGTCACCGCCACCTCCGGCCTGCCCGACCGCGAGCAGGGCCTGGCCACCGGCCTGGCGACGATGACCCAGCAGATCGGCATCACCGTGGGCACCCCGGTGATGAGCGCGGTCGTCGCGGCCCGGGCGGGCGCCCACCCGTCCGCCGCGGCGGTCCTGGACGGCGTCACGCTCGCCGTGCTGGTGAACGCGGCCCTGGTGCTGGTCGGCGTCCTGAGCACCGGCTTCCTCCGCCGCCGCGCCTCCTGACCGGCGGCACCGCCCCACCCGTCCCCTCCCGCGGAGGAAGGGCGGGCGGGACGGTGCCGTGGGCGCGGGCTGGCATGATCGAGGGATGGTTGAACGAGTCATCGCCGCCTGCGACGGAGCGGCCAAGGGCAACCCGGGGCCCGCCGGGTGGGCCTACGTGGTCGCGGACGGGAACGGCGCGCCGCAGCGCTGGGAGTCCGGCGCACTGGGGCGCAACACCAACAACGTCGGGGAGCTGACGGCCCTGCAGCGCCTGCTGGAGGCCACCGACCCGGCGGCCCCGCTGGAGGTGCGCCTGGACAGCACCTACACCCGGGACGCGGTCACCAAGTGGCTGCACGGCTGGAAGCGCAACGGCTGGAGGACCGCGGCGGGCAAGCCCGTCGCCAACCAGGAGCTGATCCAGCGGATCGACGCGCTGCTGACCGGCCGCGACGTCGAGTTCGTCTACGTGCCCGCCCACCAGGTGGACGGCGACCGGCTGAACGCCATCGCCGACAAGGCCGCCAGCGACGCGGCCCGCACCCAGCAGTCCGCCGCGGGCACCGCCGCCGACCTGCCGGTGCCCGACCCGGTCACCGCCCCCGCCCCGCGCGCCCGCCGCTCCTCCCCGTCCTCCGCGTCCTCCGCCGCGTCCGGCGCCGGCGGTGGGGCGGCGAAGCGCGGTGCGACGGGCGGCGGCCGGACGCTGGCCGCGAAGTTCCCCGGCCGGTGCCCGTGCGGGCGCTCCTACGGCAAGGGCGAGACGATCACCAAGGTGGGCAGCGGCTGGGGCCACCCCGGCTGCGCGCCCGCCCACGTCTGACGGCACGCCCGACGGCCGCCGGGCCCCGGCTCCGGCGGCCGTCACCGCGCGGCGGGGAAGGCGGCCCGCAGCGCGGCCCCGCGGGTGAGGACGGCGACCCCGACCAGCGCGAGCGCGGACAGGCCCTGCAGGACGGCGTACCAGGCCGGGCACAGCCCGGGGACGAGGTCGACGCCGACCACGGCGACCGGGGCGACGGCCGAGAGGGTGCGCAGCCGGTCGAACGCCTTGGCGTCGCCCGCCCGGACGCGCCCGAGGTAGCGGTGCAGCAGGAAGGTCGCCAGGAACAGGACCGCGCCGCGCACCCACATGAACGCGGTGGTCGGGTGCCCGGTGGCGGCCGTCACGGCGACGGTGGCCAGGACGATCCCGCCGACCGCCCCGAACAGCGTGATGCAGGTCCGGACGGTGTCGAGCGCCTCCCCGGCGCGGCGGTCGGTGAAGGTGTCGTCGGCGGTGGCGGCGGTGGCGGCGGTGGCGGCGTTGGCGTCGGTGGCGTTCACGGTCTCGGGCTCCCCGGGTCTCGCGGTGTCGTGGTGCCTTCGACGCTACGGAGCGCGCGGCCGCCCCGACATGGGCCTGCCCGTACGACCGGGTGGGCCTGGACCCACCGTCCACGGGGTTTGTCCGGGCCGCCGCCGGTGTGTCACATTGCCACGGAGCGCGTGCTCCCGAACCCGTACCGTCACCCGAGCGAAACTGAGCGAGAAGGGCCCCATGACCACCGAGACGCTGGAGTTCCAGGCCGAGGCGCGGCAGTTGCTGCAGCTGATGGTCCACTCGATCTACTCGAACAAGGACGTCTTCCTGCGCGAGCTGATCTCCAACGCGTCGGACGCCCTGGACAAGCGGCGCCTGGCCGGACTGACCGACGAGCGGCTGCGCGCCGACGACCTGCACATCGCCCTCGCCGTCGACCCGGACGCCCGCACCCTGACCGTCCGCGACAACGGCATCGGCATGAGCCGTGACGAGGTCGTCGGCCTGATCGGCACCATCGCCCGCTCCGGCACCGCCGAGACGCTGCGCCGCCTGCGCGAGAGCAAGGAACCCGCCGAGCTGATCGGCCAGTTCGGCGTCGGCTTCTACTCCACCTTCATGGTCGCGGACCGGGTCACCCTGCTGACCCGCAAGGCCGGCGAGCCCACCGGCACCCGCTGGGAGTCGGCCGGCGAGGGCACCTACACCGTCGAGGAGGTCGCGGACGCGCCCGAGGGCACCTCGGTCACCGTCCACCTGCGCCCCGAGGACGGCGAGGACGGCCTGCACGACTACACCGACCTGGCGACCGTCCGGCGGATCGTCAAGCGCTACTCCGACTTCATCGCCTTCCCGATCCGCGCCACCGCGGCGGCGGGCGCCGAGGAGCAGACCCTCAACTCGATGAAGGCGCTGTGGGCCCGCCCGCGCGCCGAGGTCGCCGAGGAGGAGTACCACGAGTTCTACCGGCACGTCTCGCACGACTGGACCGACCCGCTGGAGACCATCAGCCTGCGGGCCGAGGGCACCTTCGAGTACGAGGCGCTGCTGTTCATCCCGGCCCGCCGCCCGCACGACCTGTTCCAGCGCGACGGCCGGCACGGCGTCCAGCTGTACGTGAAGCGGGTGTTCATCCTGGAGGACAGCCGCGAGCTGCTCCCCGACCACCTGCGCTTCGTCAAGGGCGTGGTCGACGCCGCCGACCTGTCGCTGAACATCTCCCGCGAGATCCTCCAGCAGGACCGGCACATCCAGCTGATCCGCCGCCGCCTCGCCAAGAAGGTGATGGCCACGATCAAGGAGATGATGACCGGCGACGCGGAGAAGTACCGCACCTTCTGGCGCGAGTTCGGCCCCGCCGTCAAGGAGGGCCTGCTCGACCCGGCCGAGGACCGCAAGGCCATCCTCGACGTCGCCTCCTTCGCCAGCACCGCGGGCGAGGAGCCGACCTCGCTGGCCGACTACCTGGCCCGGATGAAGGAGGGCCAGGACAAGATCTACTACATGACCGGCGAGAGCCGCGCCCAGGTCGAGAACTCCCCGCACCTGGAGGCGTTCCGGGCCCAGGGCTACGAGGTCCTGCTGCTCACCGACCCGGTGGACGAGATCTGGGTCGAGGGCGTCCCCGCGTACGAGGGCAAGGAGTTCAGCTCGGTGGCCCGCGGCGCCGTCGACCTGCCCGCCGAGGAGGTCTCCGAGGAGCGCACCGGCTCGTACGCGCCGCTGCTGGGCTGGCTCAAGGAGACGCTCGCCGAGGTCAAGGACGTCCGCCTGACCAGCCGCCTCACCAACTCGCCCGCCTGCCTGGTCAGCGACGCCGACGGCCTCACCCCGACCCTGGAGAAGATGTACCGGGCGATGGGCCAGGACGTCCCGCCCGCCCGGCGGATCCTGGAGCTCAACCCCGAGCACCCGCTGGTCGGCGCCCTGCGCACCGCCCACGAGGAGCGCGCCGACGACCCGGCCCTCACCGAGACCGCCGAACTCCTCTACGGCACCGCCCTGTTGGCCGAGGGCGGCGACCTCGCCGACCCGGCCCGCTTCGCCAAGCTGCTGGCCGACCGGCTGGCCCGGACGGTCTGACGCCACTCCGGCCGCGGCCCCGCCCCTCGCTCCCGGGGCGTGGCCGCGGCCTCTGCACGCCCGGGCGCGGTGACTCAACGTGACTGTGCTGCGGTGAATTCTGACCCGCTTTGACAACGTTGTCCAGTGGTTCGCGATCGCGGTCCGGTAACGAGACTCATCCGTCATCTAGTTAAGTAAAGTTTTAGTTGATCGGTGCTTTGTCGCCGTAGATCCGCTGTATTTCAGTGTTGACCGGTCTATGGACAGGGCTGCGATGTGACGTCTACGTTAAGCGTCCAACAGCCCCGGGGGTGGTCCGGGGTCGATGAGGAACAGCGTGAAGGATGAGCGAGATGCGCAGAGGATGGCTGGCCGTCGGGGCCGCTTCCATGGTGGTGCTCACTGCCTGTAGCAGCAGTGGTGGTGGCGGGGTGTCCGCTGCGCCGTCGGTGAACTCCGACCCGGCGAAGGTCACGGGCTCGATCACCGTGCTGACCAACCGCACCGACCAGGTGGGCGACGGCACGCTCGACAAGTACGCCGCGGAGTTCAACAAGGTCTACCCGAACGTCAAGGTGAAGTTCGAGGCCATGAAGGACTACGAGGGCGAAGTCAAGATCCGCATGAACACCGAGAACTACGGTGACGTGCTGCCGATCCCCTCCGACCTGTCCATCGCCCAGCTGCCCACCTTCTTCTCCTCGCTGGGCAGTGCGGACGAGCTGTCGAAGACCTACCAGTGGACCGACTACGGCACCGTCGGCGGGAAGGTCTACGGCATCGCGAACTTCGGCACCGTGACCGGCTTCGTCTACAACAAGAGGGTGTGGGCGGACGCGGGGGTGACGGCCTGGCCGAAGACCCCCGAGGAGTTCCTCGCCGACCTGAAGGCCGTCAAGGCCAAGGGCCAGGCCGTCCCCTACTACACCAACTACCACGACGGCTGGCCG
>NZ_BSSA01000018.1 GCF_030268885.1 Kitasatospora phosalacinea | reverse complement strand
CGTACGCCTTGGTGGTGACCTCGCCGGCGATGTGCACCAGGCCGGTGGTGATCAGCGTCTCCACGGCGACGCGGGAGGTCGGGTCGTCCTTGAGGAGGGCGTCCAGGACGGTGTCGCTGATCTGGTCAGCGATCTTGTCGGGGTGGCCCTCGGTGACGGACTCCGAGGTGAACAGGCGGCGAGACACAGCGCTCCCTGGGGTTGCAGCGGCTGCTGACTGAATGCGCGCGGAAGTCCCGCGGCATCCGGAAAGACTTGATTCCTGGTGTGGAGTGTAACGGTCGGCTACCGATCGCGGACACTCCCTACGGAGGTCCGTCGTGTCCGCGACCGGAATCACCCCGGCGGGGTCTGCGCCGGTCAGGGCGGGTCGCAACCGAACCTCCCGGCCGGAGGGTGCCAACTGCCGGGGCGACCAGGGGCGTTGCCGCGGCTAGCGGCCGTCCTCCGGGCCGGGGGCGGGCAGCCGGAGGACCACCTGGTCCCAGATCGCGTCGGCCAGGACCTCCTTCGGGCCGTCCGCGATGTGGACCTCGGAGCCGTCGGCGCCCAGCAGCACCGCGCTGTTGGTCTCCTGGCCGAAGGCCTTGCCGTCGCCGACCTCGTTGACCACCAGCAGGTCGCAGCCCTTGCGGGCCAGCTTGGCCCGGCCGTGCGCCAGCACGTCGTCGGTCTCGGCGGCGAAGCCGACCACCACCTGCCCGTCGTGGGCCCGGTCGGCCGACACCTCGGCCAGCACGTCGGGGTTGCGGACCAGCACGATCGGCGCGGGCTCGACCCCGTCCACCTTCTTGATCTTGCCGGTGGCGTACTCGGCGGGCCGGAAGTCGGCGACGGCCGCGGCCATCACCACCGCGTCGGCGTCCTCGGCGGCCTTCAGCACCGCCTCGCGCAACTGCATCGCGGTGCCGACCCGGACCACGTCCGCCCCGGCCGGGTCGGGCAGCGCGGTGTTCGCCGCGACCAGGGTGACCCGGGCGCCGCGGGCCACCGCGGTGGCGGCCAGCGCGTAGCCCTGCTTGCCGGAGGAGCGGTTGCCGAGGAAGCGCACCGGGTCGAGCGGCTCGCGGGTGCCGCCCGCCGAGACCACCACGTGACGGTCGGTCAGGTCCCGCTCCCGGGCGCCGCGCAGCAGCACCCGGCGGCAGACCGCGAAGATCTCGCCCGGGTCGGGCAGCCGGCCCTTGCCGGTGTCGACGCCGGTGAGCCGGCCCACCGCGGGCTCGATCACGATCGCGCCGCGCCGCCGCAGCGTGGCGACGTTCTCCTGGGTCGCCGGGTGCTCCCACATCTCGGTGTGCATCGCGGGCGCGAACACCACCGGGCAGCGCGCCGTCAGCAGGGTGTTGGTCAGCAGGTCGTCCGCCAGGCCGTGGGCGGCCTTCGCCAGCAGGTCCGCGGTCGCCGGGGCGACCACCACCAGGTCCGCCTGCTGCCCGATCCGCACGTGCGGGACCTCGTGCACCCGCTCCCAGGTCTCGGTCGCCGCGGGCCGCCCGGACAGCGCCGCCCAGGTCGCCTCCCCGACGAAGTGCAGCGCCGCCGCGGTCGGCACCACCGTCACCTCGTGCCCGGACTCGCTGAACCTCCGCAGCAGCTCACAGGCCTTGTAGGCGGCGATCCCGCCGCTCACCCCGAGGACCACACGGGACGCGTTCATGACGGTCGGCTCTCCTTAGTGCGACGTGCTGCGACGTGCTGCGGCGTGCTGCGGCGGCTCGGGCCCACCCTACGGCCCCCGCCGCCGCCCTGCGACGTGTCCGGGCGCACACGGCACAGGGCCCGCCCCGCTGCCGGAGACGGCATCGGAACGGGCCCTGCGGTGGCTCTCGGGGCTCAGGCGCCCTCGACCGCCTCGGCGGTGAGCAGGCCGGCGTTGATCTCGCGCAGCGCGATCGACAGCGGCTTCTCGTGCACGTGGGTGTCGACCAGCGGGCCGACGTACTCCAGCAGGCCCTCGCCCAGCTGCGAGTAGTACGCGTTGATCTGGCGGGCGCGCTTGGCCGCGTAGATCACCAGGCTGTACTTGGAGTCGGTGGCCTCGAGCAGCTCGTCGATCGGCGGGTTGATGATGCCCTCGGGCGCGGTCATCGAAGAGGACACGCTGAACCTTCCGAAGTGGTTTTGTCAGGAACTCTGTCCGGACCGGCTGGGTGCAGCCGATCCGGTCAGGCTACACCGAGCAAGGCTAGCAGTTCGGCCGCTACCTGCTCGACGGAGGTGTTGACAAGCGTCGTGTCGAACTCCGCCTCGGCCGCCAGCTCGACCTTCGCGACGGCCAGCCGCTCGTCGATCACGTCCTGCGGCTCGGTGCCGCGGCCGGTGAGCCGGCGCACCAGCTCCTCCCAGCTCGGCGGGGCCAGGAAGACCAGCTGGGCCTCGGGCATCGACTCCTTGACCTGCCGGGCGCCCTGGAGGTCGATCTCCAGCAGCACCGGCTCGCCCTTGTCGAGCTTGTCGAGCACCGCCTGCCGCGGCGTCCCGTACCGGTTCCCGGCGAAGACCGCCCACTCCAGCAGCTCGCCGTTGGCCACCAGCTTGTCGAACTGCTCGTTGTCGACGAAGTGGTACTGCACGCCGTCGCGCTCGCCGGGGCGCGGGTGCCGGGTCGTCGCCGACACCGACAGCCAGACCTCGGGGAACTGCTTCCTCATATGAGCGACGACCGTGCTCTTGCCGACCCCGGAGGGGCCGGAGAGCACGGTCAGCCGCGGACGCTCACTCATGTACCGATTATCCCGGATCGCGGACGTTCCGCCGACACCGGCCTCCGTTCAGGAGGCGGCGCCGCCGAACTCGCGCTCCAGGGAGGCGATCTGGTTCGTACCGAGGCCGCGCACGCGACGGCTCTCGGAGATGCCCAGGCGCTCCATGATCTGCTTGGCGCGCACCTTGCCGACGCCCGGCAGGGACTCCAGCAGGGCGGAGACCTTCATCTTGCCGATGACCTCGTCGTCGGACTTGCCGGCCTTGATGACGTCGTGCAGCGAGGCGCCCGAGTGCTTCAGCCGGTTCTTGACGTCAGCGCGCTTCCGGCGAGCCTCGGCGGCCTTGGCGAGCGCGGCGGTGCGCTGTTCGGGAGTAAGGGGCGGAAGAGCCACGCCGTTCACCTCAGGTGTGGATGGAAGGGATGAGCCATGACTTGGTGGTGCCCGGACGCCACAGGCTCTGACCTGCGGAGGTGGCCGTGACCACCGCCAACTGGCGTCCTACCGCCGGACACTACCCAACTTGGGCCGCCGCGTCAGGAAAAGAACACGAAAAGTCCAGGTCAGCAGGGGCCGACCTGGGAGTTTTCCGGTCAAATCAACCGAGTTGACGGCCCTCCGGTCATGCGTTTGTGACGGCCCTCACATCGTCGACGAACGCCTGCGCGGCCTGCCGGAGCGCCTGCACCGACGGTCCGTGCTTCAGCACGTCCCGGCTCACCGAGGGCACCACGTTGCGCACCTGGTCGCCGAAGACCCGCGGCAGGTCGGCCGCGGTGGCGCCCTGCGCGCCCACGCCGGGGGCCAGCAGCGGGCCGTTGATCGCCAGGTCCGCGCCCGCGTCGGCGAGCGTCGCGCCGACCACCGCGCCGAACGAGCCCAGCGGCTCGGCGCCCGCGTTCTCCGCCGCCAGCCGCCGCAGCACCTCCTGCGCCACGCTCCGCCCGTCCGCCCCGACCGCCCGCTGCACCTCGTGCCCCTCCGGGTTCGAGGTCAGCGCCAGCGCGAACAGACCGCAGCCGTTGGCGTTCGCCAGGTCGACGGCCGGCTGCAGCGAACCGAAGCCCAGGTACGGGCTGACGGTCAGCGCGTCGGAGAACAGCGGGCTGCCCGGCGACAGGAACGCCTCCGCGTACGCGGCCATGGTCGAGCCGATGTCGCCGCGCTTGGCGTCCATCACCACCAGCGCCCCGGCCGCCCGGGCCTCGGCCACCGAGCGCTCCAGGACGGCGACGCCGCGGCTGCCGAAGCGCTCGAAGAACGCGGCCTGCGGCTTGAGCACCGCGACCCGGTCCGCCAGCGCCTCCACCACCGTGCGGGAGAACGTCTCCAGGCCCGCCAGGTCGTCGCCCAGGCCCCAGGCGGTGAGCAGCGAGGCGTGCGGGTCGATGCCGACGCAGAGCTGGCCCCGGGTGTCGAGGGCGGTCCGCAGGCGGGTGCCGAAGGGCGTGGTGTCAGTCATCTACGGTCTTCCGTCTTCCGTCGTGGTGGTGCGGTGGGCCAGCCCCACCGCGTCGGTGTAGGCGGTGAAGCCCCTGGTGGTGAGCTCCGCGCGCAGTTCGTCGAGGATCCGCAGCGGGGCGGTCGGGTCGCGCAGCAACTCCGAGCCGACCGCGACGCCGGACGCCCCGGCCAGGGTGAACTCCAGGGCGTCCCGCCCGGTGCGCACCCCGCCCATCGCGAGGATCGGCACCGCGGGCATCCGTCCGGCCCGCATCGCGGCGTGCACCTGGAACACGCAGTGCACGGCGACCGGGCGCAGCGCGGGCCCGGACAGGCCGCCCGTCCCGGCCGCCAGGGCGGGGCGGCGGGCGTCCAGGTCGATGGCCATCGCGCGGGCGGTGTTGACCATCGACAGGCCGTCGGCCCCGGCCGCCACGCAGGCGGCCGCGACCTCGGTGACCGTCCCGGTGTCGGGGGCGAGCTTGGCGTAGACCGGCAGGTCGGGCGCGACGGCCTTCACGGCGGCGACCACGTCGTAGCTGAGCGCCGGGTTGGCCGCGAGCGGCACGCCCCGGTCGGCGGCCCCCGGCACGGACAGGTTGAGCTCCAGGCCGCGCACCCCGTCCCGTCCGGCCAGCCGGGCCGCCAGCTCGGCGAAGTCCTCCAGCCGGTGCCCGCCGATCGACACCACGGTGCGCACCCCGCGCTCCGCCAGCCAGGGCAGCTCCCGCCGCAGGAAGCCCTCCAGCCCGGGGTTGTGCCCGCCGACCGCGTTCAGCACCCCGGCCGGCACCGGCACCACCCGCGGCCCCGGCGCCCCCGCCCCGGCCCGCGGCAGCACCGTCCGGGTGGTCAGCGTCCCCAGCTCGTCCAGCGGCACGAACCGCGCCAGCTCCCGCCCGAACCCGGCGCACCCCGCCGCCGTCGACAGCGGGTTCGGCACCGTCCCGCCCCCCAACGGCGCGGTGAGGTCCACGTCCTGACGCTCCGTCACTCCCCCGCCCCTCCCGCGTCCGCCCCTTCCACGTCCGCCGGCACGGTGTCCAGCCCGCCCCAGCGCACCCGCACGCCGTCGAACACCGGCCCCTCGGTGCAGGCGCGCACCAGGCGGCTGACGCCGTCGGCGTCGCGCACCGGCAGCACGCAGCCCAGGCACAGCCCGGTGCCGCAGGGCATCTCGGTGGCGACCGCCGTCCAGCTGCGCGCCCCGCGGGCCGTCGCGGCGGCGACCGCGGCGGCGGTGAGTTCGGGGCTCGCGGCGGTGTAGAGCAGGTCGGCGTCGAGCGCGGAGAGGGCCTGGTCGAGGAGGGCGGCGGGGTCGTCGCCGAGCGGGAGCCCGGCGCTGCCGTCGGCGGTGAGCAGCAGGACGTCGGCGGTCAGTTCGCGGGCGGCGTCGACCCCGTACAGCCGCCCGGCGCTCTCCGCGACGAGCACGAAGGCGACCTGGCTGCCCGCCGCGAGGAGCTGTTCGGCGAGGGCGAGCAGCGGCCCGGCCTGGGTGTCCTCGCCCAGCAGCAGGGCGCAGCCGGGGGCGTCGGGCTGCGGGTAGGGGGTGCCGAGGGGGGCGATCAGGTCGAGCAGCGGCGGGGGGTCGGCGGGCAGCAGCAGGTCGAGCGTGTCGCCGTCGGCGCGCAGCACGGGCACGGCGTGGCGCAGCACGTCGACGCTGCCCGCGGGGGCGGTCAGGGCCGCGAAGTGCCCGGGCCGGAACCGGGCGGCCGCCGTGGCGCACCGCACGGTGACCCGCCGGGCGGGCCCGTCGGCCCGGGTGCCGACCACCTCGGCCCGGGCCACCACCGGATTGGCCATCCCCGCCGTCCCTTCCTCTCGCCCGTCCCCGCCCGTCCCCGCCCGCCCCGCCGCCGCTCCCGCCGGTCGCTCAGCGGTTGCCCTTGCCCACCGCTTCCCCGATCGTCGCGTACCCGGCCGCCCGCAGCCGGGCCGACAGGCCACGGTGCACCTTGCGCATCCAGAACGGCCCCTCGTAGATGAACGCCGAGTAGCCCTGGACGAGGTCGGCACCGGTCAGGATGCGCTGCCAGGCGTCCTCGGCGGTCTCGATGCCGCCGACGGAGACGATGGCGAGCCGGCCGTCGGTGCGCTTGCGGAGGCGTTCCAGCACCTGCAGCGAGCGCTCCTTGAGCGGGGCGCCGGAGAGGCCGCCCGCGCCGATCTCCTCGATCCGGTCGGCGGGGGTGCGCAGCCCCTCCCGTCCGATGGTGGTGTTGGTGGCGATGATGCCGTCGAGGCCGAGGTGCAGGGCCATGTCGGCGATCTCGTCGATGTCCTCGTCGGCGAGGTCGGGGGCGATCTTCACCAGCAGCGGCACGTGGTGGTTGGTGACCTCGTCGGCGGCCTTGCGGACGTCCCACAGCAGCGGCCCGAGCACCTGGACGGCCTGCAGGTTGCGCAGCCCGGGGGTGTTCGGCGAGGAGACGTTGACGACCAGGTAGTCGGCGTACGGGGCCAGTGCCCTGGCGCTCTTCAGGTAGTCGGCCGTCGCCTCGTCCTCCGGCACGACCTTGGTCTTGCCGATGTTGACGCCGATGACGGGCGTGCTGCTGGTGTGCGGGCGGGCGGCGAGGCGGGCGGCGACCCGGGCGGAGCCCTGGTTGTTGAAGCCCATCCGGTTGATCAGCGCCCGGTCCTCGACCAGGCGGAACAGCCGCGGCGCGGGGTTGCCGGGCTGCGGCTCGCCGGTCACGGTGCCGATCTCGACGAAGTCGAACCCGAGCATCGACAGGCCGTCGATGCCGATGCCGTCCTTGTCGAAGCCCGCGCCGAGGCCGAACGGCCCGGGCAGGTCGAGGCCGAGCGCGGTGGTGCGCAGCCGGGGGTCGCGCGGGGCGAGCACGGCGCGCACCAGCGAGCGCAGGCCGGGCACCGAGGCGGCCAGCCGGATCCAGAAGAACGCCAGGTGGTGGGCCTTCTCCGGGTCCATCTTCTTGAACACCAGGTTGAACAGGAGCTTGTACATCGCGGGTGGGTCCTCCGTGGGCCGGGCCGGGACATGGACGTGGGGGGCACCCGGCAACCGGACCGGCGTGCCCCCCACGGTTTCGACCTAGTTGCGGCCGGAGTTGATCAGCGTCGCGTGCTCCTGCAGCGACATCACGCCGACCTCGCCGCGCCGCAGCTCGGCGATGCCCTGCACGGCCGCGCCCATCGCCTGCACGGTGGTCAGGCAGGGCACGCCCCGGGAGACCGCGGCGGTGCGGATCTCGTAGCCGTCGAGGCGGCCGCCGGTGCCGTACGGGGTGTTGATGATCAGGTCGACCGCGCCCTCGTGGATCAGCTGGACGATGGTCTTCTCGCCGTCCGGGCCCTCGCCGTCGGAGTGCTTGCGCACCACGGTGGCGGGGATGCCGCCGCGCTGCAGCACCTCGGCGGTGCCGGTGGTGGCGAGCAGTTCGAAGCCGAGCTCGACCAGCGCGCGGGCCGGGAAGACCAGGTTGCGCTTGTCGCGGTTGGCGACCGAGACGAACACCTTGCCCTTGGTGGGCAGGGCGCCGTACGCGCCGGTCTGGGACTTGGCGTACGCGGTGCCGAAGACCCGGTCGATGCCCATGACCTCGCCGGTGGAGCGCATCTCGGGGCCGAGCACGGTGTCCACGCCGCGGCCGTGCACGTCGCGGAAGCGCGACCACGGCATGACGGCCTCCTTGACGGAGATCGGCGCGTCGGCGGGCAGGGTGCCGCCGTCGCCCTCGCGCGGCAGCAGGCCCTCGGCGCGCAGCTCGGCGACGGTGGCGCCGAGCGAGATCCGGGCGGCGGCCTTGGCCAGCGGCACGGCGGTGGCCTTGGAGGTGAACGGCACGGTGCGGGAGGCGCGCGGGTTGGCCTCCAGCACGTACAGGATGTCGCCGGAGAGCGCGAACTGGATGTTGATCAGGCCGCGCACGCCGACGCCCTTGGCGATGCCCTCGGTGGCCGCGCGCAGCCGCTTGATGTCGTACCCGCCGAGGGTGATCGGGGGCAGCGCGCAGGCGGAGTCGCCGGAGTGGATGCCGGCCTCCTCGATGTGCTCCATGACGCCGCCGAGGTACAGCTCCTCGCCGTCGTAGAGGGCGTCCACGTCGATCTCGACCGCGTCGTCGAGGAAGCGGTCGATCAGCACGGGGTGCTCGGAGATCAGGCCTGCGTGCCGCTCCAGGTAGGAGGCGAGCGAGGGCTCGTCGTAGACGATCTCCATGCCGCGGCCGCCGAGCACGTAGGACGGGCGGGCCAGCACGGGGTAGCCGATCTCGTCGGCGATCGCCTTGGCCTCCTCGAAGGAGAACGCGGTGCCGTGCTTGGGGGCGGGCAGGCCCGCGTCGCGCAGCACCCGGCCGAACGCGCCGCGCTCCTCGGCGAGGTGGATCGCCTCCGGCGGGGTGCCGACGATCGGCACGCCGTTGTCCTTGAGCGCCTGCGCCAGGCCCAGCGGGGTCTGGCCGCCGAGCTGCACGATCACGCCGGCCAGCGGCCCGGCCTGCTGCTCGGCGTGGACGATCTCCAGCACGTCCTCCAGGGTGAGCGGCTCGAAGTAGAGCCGGTCGGAGGTGTCGTAGTCGGTGGAGACGGTCTCCGGGTTGCAGTTGACCATCACGGTCTCGTACCCGGCGTCGGCCAGCGCGAAGGAGGCGTGCACGCAGGAGTAGTCGAACTCGATGCCCTGGCCGATCCGGTTCGGGCCGGAGCCCAGGATGATCACGGCGGGCTTGGTGCGCGGGGCGACCTCGCTCTCCTCGTCGTAGGACGAGTAGAAGTACGGGGTCTTGGCGGCGAACTCGGCGGCGCAGGTGTCGACGGTCTTGAAGACCGGGCGGATGCCCAGCGCGTGCCGCACCTCGCGGACCACGTCGGCCTTCAGGCCGCGGATCTCGCCGATCTGCTGGTCGGAGAAGCCGTGCCGCTTGGCGTGCAGCAGCAGCTCGGGGTCGAGCTTGTCGCCCTCTGCGAGCTCGACGGCGATCTCGTTGATCAGGAAGAGCTGGTCGACGAACCACGGGTCGATCTTCGTGGCGTCGAACACCTCCTCGGGGGTGGCGCCGGCCCGGATCGCCTGCATGACGGTGTTGATCCGGCCGTCGGTCGGGACGACGGCCTTCGCCAGCAGCTCGGCCTTGTCGCCCGGGTCGCCGACCCAGGTGAACTGGGAGCCCTTCTTCTCCAGCGAGCGCAGCGCCTTGTTCAGCGCCTCGGGGAAGTTGCGGCCCATCGCCATGGCCTCGCCGACCGACTTCATGGTGGTGGTCAGCGTGGCGTCGGCGGACGGGAACTTCTCGAACGCGAAGCGCGGCACCTTGACGACGACGTAGTCGAGGGTCGGCTCGAAGGAGGCCGGGGTCTGCTCGGTGATGTCGTTGGGGATCTCGTCCAGCGTGTAGCCGACGGCGAGCTTCGCGGCGATCTTGGCGATCGGGAAGCCGGTGGCCTTGGACGCCAGCGCGGAGGAGCGCGAGACGCGCGGGTTCATCTCGATGACGATGACCCGGCCGTCGGCGGGGTTGACCGCGAACTGGATGTTGCAGCCGCCGGTGTCGACGCCGACCTCGCGGATCACGGCGATGCCGATGTCGCGCAGGATCTGGTACTCGCGGTCGGTGAGCGTCATCGCCGGGGCGACGGTGATCGAGTCGCCGGTGTGCACGCCCATCGGGTCGAAGTTCTCGATGGAGCAGACCACCACGACGTTGTCGTGCTTGTCGCGCATCAGCTCCAGCTCGTACTCCTTCCAGCCGAGGATGGACTCCTCCAGGAGCACCTCGGTGGTCGGCGAGAGGGCCAGGCCCTGCCCGGCGATGCGGCGCAGGTCCTCCTCGTCGTGCGCGAAGCCGGAGCCGGCGCCGCCCATGGTGAAGGAGGGGCGGACCACGACCGGGTAGCCGCCGAGGGTCTCGACGCCCGCGAGGACGTCCTCCATCGAGTGGCAGATCACCGAGCGGGCGGACTCGCCGTGGCCGATCTTGGCGTTGACGGCCTCGACGACGCCCTTGAAGAGCTCGCGGTCCTCGCCCTTGTTGATCGCCTCGACGTCGGCGCCGATCAGCTCGACGTCGTACTTCTCCAGCGTGCCGGCCTTGTGCAGGGAGATCGCGGTGTTCAGCGCGGTCTGGCCGCCCAGGGTCGGCAGCAGCGCGTCGGGGCGCTCCTTGGCGATGATCTTCTCGACGAACTCCGGGGTGATCGGCTCGACGTAGGTGGCGTCGGCGATCTCCGGGTCGGTCATGATGGTCGCCGGGTTGGAGTTGACCAGGATGACCCGCAGCCCCTCGGCCTTGAGCACCCGGCAGGCCTGCGTACCCGAGTAGTCGAACTCCGCCGCCTGGCCGATGACGATCGGGCCGGAGCCGATCACCAGGACGGACTTGATGTCGGTGCGCTTAGGCACGCTGGCCCTCCATGAGCTGAACGAAGCGGTCGAAGAGGTACGCGGCGTCGTGCGGGCCGGCGGCCGCTTCGGGGTGGTACTGCACGCTGAACGCGGGGGTGTCGAGCGCCTGCAGGCCCTCCACCACGTCGTCGTTGAGGCAGACGTGGGAGACCTCGACCCGCCCGAAGGGGGTGTCGCTCACCTGGTCCAGCGGCGCGTTCACGGCGAAGCCGTGGTTGTGGGCGGTCACCTCGACCTTGCCGGTGGTGCGGTCCTGCACCGGCTGGTTGATGCCGCGGTGGCCGTACTTGAGCTTGTAGGTGCCGAACCCGAGGGCCCGGCCCAGGAGCTGGTTGCCGAAGCAGATGCCGAAGAACGGGGTCTTCTTCGCCAGCACGCCGCGCAGCACCTCGACCTGCCGGTCGGCGGTGGCCGGGTCGCCGGGGCCGTTGGAGAAGAACACGCCGTCGGGCTGCACGGCGTAGATGTCCTCGACGGTGGAGTTGGCGGGCAGCACGTGCACCTCGATGCCGCGCTCGGCCATCCGCTGCGGGGTCATGCCCTTGATGCCCAGGTCGAGGGCGGCGACGGTGAACCTCTTCTCGCCGATCGCCGGGACGACGTAGGCCTCCTTGGTGGCGACCTCGGCGCACAGGTCGGCGCCCTTCATCTCGGGCGCCTGCTGCACCTTGGCCAGCAGCTCGGCCTGGTCGGCGACGGCCGGGCCGGAGAAGATGCCGACCCGCATCGCGCCGCGCTCGCGCAGGTGGCGGGTGAGCGCGCGGGTGTCGATGCCGCTGATGCCGACGACGCCCTGGCGCTCCAGCTCCTCGTCCAGCGAGCGCTTCGAGCGCCAGTTGGAGGCGACCCGGGAGGGGTCGCGGACCACGTAGCCGGACACCCAGATCTGCTGCGACTCGTCGTCCTCGTCGTTCCAGCCGGTGTTGCCGATCTGCGGGGCGGTCATCACGACCACCTGGCGGTGGTAGGACGGGTCGGTCAGGGTCTCCTGGTAGCCGGACATGCCGGTGTTGAAGACCGCCTCGCCGAAGGTCTCGCCGACCGCGCCGTACGCCTGGCCGCGGAAGGTCCGGCCGTCCTCCAGGACGAGCACGGCGGGCACGCGCTCCCGCCTGGTGCGCTGCGTGGTGGGGGCAGGTGCGGTCATGTGGCGGCCTCTTCCGTCTTCATCGTCTTCGTACGTGTCACTAGTGCCTCGACGGCCTCGACCCAGTCCTCGTGCGCGGCGGCGGCGTCCAGCCGGAAGCCGCTCTCCAGCGCGCGGTCGCCGTGCGTCCAGCCGACCACCAGCAGCCCGCTGGGCACGACCTTGCCGGCGATGCCGGAGTCGGTGCGGGCGCCGGTGAGCGCCGCGGCGGGGATCCACAGGTCGGTGTCGCCGGGGCGGCGGGCCAGCAGGCCCCGCTCGGTGAGGGTCAGTTCGGCGAGGCTGCGCGTTCCCAGGCCGTGCGCGACGACCCGGTCCAGCCAGTTCCCCGCGGTGGTGGAGCCGTGGTAGCGGCCGGGCGCCGCGAGCAGCGCCGGGCCCGGGTCCCGCGGCACCGCGGGCAGCTCCGGCAGGTCGGACTGGAGGGTGCGCCGCCAGTTCCAGCCCTGCCGCATCAGCCAGTACACCAGCGCGATCAGGACCAGCAGGCCGACCGTCGCGCCGATGTACCCGGGCCAGTCGGTGACCTGGCCCTTCTCGGTGGCGAGCATCAGCGCTCGACCAGTTCGCCGGCGAGCACGGTGGCCTCGCCGCGCAGGAAGGTGGCGTGCACCCGTCCGGGCAGGTCCATGCCCTTGTACGGGCTGTTGCGGGAGCGGGTCGCGAAGGTGTCGGGGTTCACCACTCCACGGTACGCGGGATCGAACAGCACCAGGTTGGCAGGCTCGCCCACCGAGATGGGGCGTCCGTGCCCGGCGAGCCGGCCGATCCGGGCCGGGCGGTGCGACATCCGGTCCGCGACGCCCTCCCAGTTCAGCAGGCCGGTGTCGACCATGGTCTGCTGCACGACCGACAGCGCGGTCTCCAGCCCGACCATGCCCATCGCGGCGACCGCCCACTCGCAGTCCTTGTCCTCCGCGGGGTGCGGGGCGTGGTCGGTGGCGACGGCGTCGATGGTGCCGTCGGCCAGCGCCTCGCGCAGCGCCTCGACGTCCTCGGCGGTGCGCAGCGGCGGGTTGACCTTGTACACCGGGTCGTAGCTGCGGACCAGCTCGTCGGTGAGCAGCAGGTGGTGCGGGGTGACCTCGGCGGTGACGTCCCAGCCCTTGGCCTTGGCCCAGCGGACGATCTCGACCGACCCGGCGGTGGACAGGTGGCAGATGTGCACCCGGGAGCCGACGTGCGCGGCGAGCAGCACGTCCCGGGCGATGATCGACTCCTCGGCGACGGCGGGCCAGCCGCCGAGGCCGAGCTCGCCGGAGACCCGGCCCTCGTTCATCTGGGCGCCCGCGGTCAGCCGCGGCTCCTGGGCGTGCTGGGCGACGACGCCGTCGAAGGCCTTCACGTACTCCAGCGCGCGGCGCATGATCACCGCGTCGTCCACGCACTTGCCGTCGTCGGAGAAGACCCGGACCCCGGCGGCGGAGTCGTGCATCGCGCCGAGCTCGGCGAGCTGCTTGCCCTCCAGGCCGACGGTGACGGCGCCGACCGGCTGCACGTCGCAGTAGCCGGACTCGCGGCCCAGCCGCCAGACCTGCTCGACCACGCCCGCGCTGTCGGCGACCGGGAAGGTGTTGGCCATCGCGTGCACCGCGGTGTAGCCGCCCATGGCGGCGGCCCGGGTGCCGGTCAGCACGGTCTCGGCGTCCTCGCGGCCGGGCTCGCGCAGGTGGGTGTGCAGGTCGACCAGGCCCGGCAGGGCGACCAGGCCGTGCGCGTCGATGTCGATGTCCGCCCGGACGTCCAGGTCCTCGCCGATCGCGGCGAAGACGCCGTCGACGATGTGGATGTCCCGGGGGGCGCCGCCGAGGATCTGGGCGTTGCGGATCAGGTAGGTGGTCACTGGGCGGCCTCCGGGAGTTCGGTGGTGCGGGGGGCGTCGGCGGGCGCGTCGGCGAAGACCGCGCCGCCGAGCAGCAGGTAGAGCACGGCCATCCGGACGGAGACGCCGTTGGCGACCTGCTCGACCACGGTGCAGCGCGGGGAGTCGGCCACCTCGGCGGTGATCTCCATGCCGCGGACCATCGGGCCGGGGTGCATGACGACGGCGTGCTCGGGCAGCCTGGCCAGCCGGGCGCCGTCGAGGCCGTAGCGGCGGGAGTACTCGCGCTCGGTGGGGAAGAAGGCGGCGTTCATCCGCTCGCGCTGGACGCGCAGCATCATCACGGCGTCGACCTTGGGCAGCACGCTGTCCAGGTCGTAGGAGACCTCGCAGGGCCAGGTCTCGATGCCGATCGGCAGCAGGGTCGGCGGGGCGACGAAGACGACCTGCGCACCGAGCGTGGTCAGCAGGTGCACGTTGGAGCGGGCCACCCGGCTGTGCAGGACGTCGCCGACGATGGCGACCTTGCGGCCCGCCAGGTCGCGGCCCGCGCCGGGGTTGAGGTGGCGGCGCAGGGTGAAGGCGTCCAGCAGGGCCTGGGTGGGGTGCTCGTGGGTGCCGTCACCGGCGTTGATCACCGAGCCGTGCAGCCAGTCCGAGTCGGCGAGCCGGGCGGGCGCGCCGGAGGCGTGGTGCCGGATGACCACGGCGTCGGCGCCCATCGCCTGCAGGGTCAGCGCGGTGTCCTTGAGGCTCTCGCCCTTGGAGACCGAGGAGCCCTTGGCGGAGAAGTTGATGACGTCGGCGGAGAGCCGCTTCTCGGCGACCTCGAAGGAGGTCTTGGTGCGGGTGGAGTCCTCGAAGAACAGGTTGACCACGGTGCGGCCGCGCAGCGTGGGCAGCTTCTTGACGGCCCGTCCGGAGAACTGGGAGAGCTCCTCGGCGGTGTCCAGGATCAGCAGGGCGTCGTCGCGGCCGAGGCCGGCGGTGGAGACGAGGTGGCGCTTCACGCGGTTCTACTCCGGGAGTTCGGGGTCGGCGGCCAGGGCCTGGGAGGAGCGGGCGGCGTAGTCGCGGTCGCCCAGCAGGACGGCGTCCAGCCCGTCGGACTCGGCCAGCCGGACCTGCACGGCCTCGCGCAGCGAGGTGGGCAGGTTCTTGCCGACGTAGTCGGCGCGGATGGGGAGTTCGCGGTGGCCGCGGTCGACCAGCACGGCGAGGCGGACGGCGCGCGGGCGGCCGATGTCGCTGAGCGCGTCGAGCGCGGCGCGGATGGTGCGGCCGGAGAACAGCACGTCGTCGACCAGGATCACCAGCTTGCCGTCGATGCCCTCGGCGGGGATCTCGGTGTGCTCCAGGGCCCGGGCGGGCTTCAGCCGCAGGTCGTCCCGGTACATGGTGATGTCCAGCGTCCCGAACGGGATGTCCCGGCCGGTGATCTGGGTGAGCCTGGCCTGCAGTCGCCGGGCCAGGTGGACACCGCGGGTGTGGATGCCGAGCAGCACCACGTCCTCCGCGCCCTTGGCGCGTTCCACGATCTCGTGGGCGATCCGGGTGATGACCCGGGCGATGTCGGTGGCGTCCAGCACCTGGTGCGGGGCGCGGGGGGCGGAACTGGGTGTGGTCATGCCGAAGCGGACCTCCTTCCCCGCCTCACGGGACGGGTCTTAAAGGATGTCTGGAATGGTTTCCGGCCGCAGCCGGAGCCTCGCCCATGGTAGCAGCGTGCTGATCGGAGCCCGTTCGCCGCCCGTTCGCACGAGTGCCCCATTCGGCTTGACGCGCAACCCTCACTCTACGTAACCTCACAGTGAGTTACGAAGGTGCTCCACAGAGACCCGTCGTCGCTCACATTTCAGCGCACGCGAAGCAATCTCGTCCGGGGAGATCCATGTCCAGCGACTACGCGAAGCAGCTCGGGGCCAAGCTCCGGGCGATCCGCACTCAGCAGGGGCTCTCCCTGCACGGCGTCGAGGAGAAGTCCCAGGGTCGCTGGAAGGCTGTGGTCGTCGGCTCCTACGAGCGCGGCGACCGCGCGGTCACCGTCCAGCGCCTCGCCGAGCTGGCCGAGTTCTACGGCGTGCCGGTCCAGGAGCTGCTGCCCGGCGGCACCCCGGGCGGGGCCGCCGAGCCGCCGCCGCGCCTGGTGCTCGACCTGGAGCGCCTGACCCAGGTCCCGTCCGAGAAGGCCGGTCCGCTGCAGCGCTACGCCGCGACCATCCAGTCGCAGCGCGGCGACTACAACGGCAAGGTGCTCTCGATCCGCCAGGACGACCTGCGCACGCTGGCCGTCATCTACGACCAGTCCCCCTCGATCCTCACCGAGCAGCTGATCAGCTGGGGCGTGCTGAACCCGGACGCGCGCCGCGCCGTCCGCGAGGAGGACGCGGGCTGACCTGCGGTCGGCCGCTCCGTTTGAAGAAACGTCACAGCGGGGCGGGAACCGGTGGCCACCGGTTCCCGCCCCGCTGTCGTCGGTTCAGACCACGGTGCCCAGGCTGAACCCGGGGCCCGCCGCCACCCCGGCCACCGCCAGCTCGGCCGGCGACCACTCGTAGCCGGTGCTCCGCCAGGCCCAGGCGACCTGCCGGTACTCCCCGCACAGCGCGCCCGAGCCCTGCGTCCCGTGCAGCACCGCGGCGCCCGGCAGTTCGCAGTACAGCCCGGCGCAGAGCACCGCGGTGACCAGGTCCAGGTCCTCGTCGTTGATCCGCACCGCGCCGTCCTCCCAGTGCAGCACCCGGGCCCGCGCCTCCAGCGGCCCGCCCGGCGCGTCCACCACGACCCGGAACTCGTAGGCCCCGCACCCGGCGCCGACCAGCACCCGGCGGAACACCTCGGACGCCTGCTGGTACGTCCACCGCACCCGCGGGTCGGCCGGGGCTGGCTGCTCGGTGCCGCACAGCGCACCGTCCGTCAGCAGGTCGGCGTGCCGCAGCACGAGGCCGCCCTCCCGGGCCCGGACCAGCCGCGGCAGGAAGTCGGCGAGGTCCTCGCCGCGGTAGGTCACCAGCTGGGTGCGCAGCGGCGGGTTGACCAGGTAGCCGTCGCGCGCGGCCTGCTCGCGCACGTCCAGCCCGTGGAGCAGGCAGTAGTCCGCGAAGTCCTCCGGGTGGAACATCCGCGCCCGGACCGTCCCGTACTCCTCCACCGCCTCGGCCAGCAGCTGCCCGGTCTCCCGCAGGTAGGCGGCGTAGTCCGCGGCGTCCGTCACCTGCCAGTCCCGCACCCGCTCGAAGTCCGCCTCGCTGGTCAGGATGCCCGTCACGAACGCCTCCTCGCTCCGCCGCGAGGGTGCTGCACTGCAACGGCGCGGCCGACGGCTGTTCCTGGACATCGGTGGCTCCCGGGGGTCTCGCTCTGGCAACTGCTGACCGAGTCCTCCCCGCCCGCACCCGTCCCACACGCACGGCCTGTCACAACTCTGCAACTGACCGTGCACCGTCCGGAGCGTCAGCGGGGCGCCATGGCCAACTGCCGGGACTGGGCGACCAGTCGGCCGCTCTCGTCCCAGACCTCGCAGTCCTCCTCGAAGTACCCGCCGGCCAGGTTGCGGGTGGCGTGCGAGACGCGCAGCCAGCCGTCGGCGGGCAGGGCCCGGACGTGGACGGCGAGCTGGATGGTGGGGGCCCAGCCGGGGCGGCCGAGGTCGAAGGTGACCGGGGGGAGGGCGTCGGCGGTGAGCAGGAGGGAGAGCGCGTCGGCGGGGCGCTTGTCGGCGAGGCGGAACCAGCCCTGGATGCGGCCCTGCTTCGACGGCCGGCCCAGCGCCCAGCCGATGGTGGCCGGGTCCAGGCGCAGGTCGAGGCGCTCCAGCAGGGCGGCCTGGGTGAGGAGTTCGCGCGGGGCGTGCTCGACGCCCACGCACTGCTCGGGCGCGGGCAGCTGCGGCGGGAGCGCGGTGGTGGCGACCTCCTCGTCGAGCGCGGCGAGGTCGGTGAGGGCGGCGGTGACCCGCAGCCGCTCCTCGCCGTCCTGGGAGAGGACGGCGCTGCCGGTGGCCAGGCTGCGGCCGCGCCGGACGATCTCGGTGCGGACGGTGGCGGGCCCGGGCCGGGAGGCGGATATGTAGGTGCCGCTGACGGTGAGCGGGTGCGGGTGGTCGGCCCCGGCCTCCAGGGCGAGCGCGTGCGCGGCGAAGGCGAGCAGCAGGCCGCCGTTGACGCCACCGCCGATCTGCCAGCCCTCGCCGAGCTCGCCGTCGTAGCGGCCGGGCTCGGTGGGGTGCGGGGTGAGCGCGATCCCCTGGTCGAACTCGAAGGCGGGGGTGGTCTCCGGCATGGCTTCGCGGCCCTTCTGCGCGGCGGACAGAGAGATTACTTGCCGGTAGCTTACGCGCGGAGGCCGCCGGACCGACAGGTCCGGCGGCCTCCTGGGGCGTGCGGGCTCAGCGCCGGATGCTCGGCTTGAGCTCCATGAACCGGGCGAGCAGGCCGTTCACGAAGGCCGGCGACTCGTCGGTGGAGAACTCCTTGGCGATCTCCACCGCCTCGTCCAGGACCACCGCGTCGGGCGTCCCGTCCTCCCAGATCAGCTCGTACGCGCCGAGCCGGAGCACGTTGCGGTCGGCGATCGGCATCCGGTCGAGCGTCCAGCCCACCGCGTAGGTGGAGATCAGGTCGTCGATGGTGCGCGCGTGCTGCGCGTACCCCTCGACCAGCTGCATCGTGTACTCCGCGACCTGCGGAATGCCCTCGTCCGGGCGGGGGTCGCGCGCCCGCGCGATCCAGTCGGCGAGCACCCGCTCGGGGGACACACCGCGGTGGTCCGCCTCGAACAGGATCTGGAAGGCCCGGGTGCGGGCCTTGCTACGAGCAGCGGCCACGGTTACTTGACCCGGCCGAGGTAGCTGCCGTCGCGGGTGTCGACCTTGACCTTCTCGCCGGTGGTGACGAACAGCGGCACCTGGATCTCGGCGCCGGTCTCCAGGGTGGCGGGCTTGGTGCCGCCGGTGGAGCGGTCGCCCTGGACGCCCGGCTCGGTCTCGGCGATGGTCAGCTCGACCGCGGCGGGGAGCTCGACGTACAGCGGGACGCCCTCGTTCTGCGCGACCAGGGCCTCGAAGCCCTCCAGCAGGTACTTGGCGGCGTCGCCGACGGTGGCGGAGTCGACCGGGACCTGGTCGTAGGTGTCCATGTCCATGAAGATGAACGCGTCGCCGTCGCGGTACGAGTACTGCATGGTCCGCTTGTCGACGTTGGCGGTCTCGACCTTGACGCCCGCGTTGAAGGTCTTGTCGACGACCTTGCCGGAGAGGACCTCCTTCAGCTTGGTGCGCACGAAGGCCGGGCCCTTGCCGGGCTTGACGTGCTGGAACTCGACGACGGTCCAGAGCTTGCCGCCGTCCAGCTTGAGGACCATGCCGTTCTTGAGATCGTTCGTGGTAGCCACGGGCGCACTTACTCCTGATATGTCCGCTGTCAAGGAACACCAAGCCGCGCGCCACCGGGACCGGTCTCGGTCACAGCGCGAGGAGCTCCTTGGTGGTGATGGTGAGCAGCTCGGGCCCGCCCTCCTCGGGAGGCCGCACCACGAGCGTGTCCTCGATCCGGACGCCGCCCCGACCCGGGAGATGGACCCCGGGGCCGACGGTGACCGGCACGCGGTTGTCCAGTTTACCCATGTCGGCGGGCCCCAGGCGCGGAGCCTCCCTGATCTCCAGGCCGATGCCGTGTCCCAGGGCGTGGACGGAGTGCTCGGCGTGGCCCGCGGCCTGGAGGATCGAGCGGGCCGCGTCGTCCGGCACGTGCTGCTCGACGCCGGGCCCGAGGGCCTCCCGGCCGGCCCGCTGGGCGTGGAAGACCAGCCGGTGCAGCTCGACCTGCCAGGCGGCGGGGGCGGCGCCGATCACGAAGGTGCGGGCGGTGGAGATGCCGTAGCCGCGGTAGCGGGCGCCGAGCGCGACGGTGAGGAAGTCGCCCTCCTCGACCCGGCGGTCGGTGGGCTGGTGGTGCTCCAGGCCGGAGTTGCTGCCGGTGCCGACGGAGACCGGGAAGGCGGCCCGGTCGGCGCCGTGGTCGATCATCCGGCGCTCCAGCTCCATCGCCAGGTGGCGCTCGGTGCGGCCGACCAGGATGGATTCGAGCAGCTCGCCGAGGGCCTGGTCGGCGATCTCGGCGGCGATCCGCAGGTCGGCGATCTCGTACTCGTCCTTGACCACCCGCAGCCGCTCCACCGCCCGGTCCAGGTCGAGCAGCCGGGCCGCCTCGGCCAGCCGGGCGACGGTGCGGTGCCGGGTGACGGTGAGGTCGTGCTCCTCGACCGCGAGGTCGCGCACCCGCAGCCGGGCGGCGGCCTCGGCGGCGGCGAACGCGGCGTCGGCCTCGGCGGGCACCGGCAGCCGGGTGACCTCCGCCTCGGCCTGCCGCTCGCCGCCCTCGACGTCCTCCGCCCCCTCGGGCACCGCGAGCACGGCGCGCTCGCGGGTGAGCAGCAGCGCGGCGCCCACCGGCGGGCAGCCGGTGAGGTAGCGGACGTTGGCTGGGCGCGTGACCAGCGCGGCGTCGGCACCGGAGGCGCTGCAGTACTCGCGGAGGCGTTCACGTCGGGCGGAGTGCGCGTCGGACATGGTCCGAGCGTACGAACGGGGGCGGCGGGGCGCCTGTCGGGACCGGCCGACGGGGCGGGAATGCGGGCGGGGGGCGGCGCGTTGTGGCTTGGTGAAAACGGCAATCGTTGCCGGGAGAGGGAGGCCGAGACGATGGCGCGCAGCGAACTGCGACCGGTGATCACGCTCCGGTCCACGGCGGGCACCGGCTTCACGTACGTGACCAGGAAGAACCGCCGCAACGACCCCGACCGGATGGCCCTGCGGAAGTTCGACCCGGTGGCCGGGCGGCACGTGGAGTTCCGCGAGGCCCGCTGACCGCGCGGGCGGCGCACCCGTCCGATCGCACACGCATCCAGCGAGGGCACCCAGCGAGGAGGAGCAGTCATGCAGCAGGGAATCCACCCCGAGTACCGTCCGGTGGTGTTCCGGGACAGGACCGGCGGCCTGTCGTTCCTGACCAGGTCGACCGCCTCCAGCGACCGCACGGTCGCGTGGGCGGACGGGCGGACGTACCCGGTGGTCGACGTCGAGACGTCCTCGGCGAGCCACCCGTTCTACACCGGCCGGGCCCGCCTGATGGACACCGAGGGCCGGGTCGAGCTGTACCGGCGCCGGTACGGCGGCTGACCGGCACGCACCGCAGGGCCCCGGGGCTTCCCCCGGGGCCCTTCGTCATGCGCCGGGCGGGGGGACGGAGACCACCATGGTGATCCGGCAGGGCACCTCGCCGTCGTTGCGGTAGCCGTGGGCGGTGCCGGCCTCGTAGGAGGCGGTGGACCCGGCGGGGACGCGGTGGTCGCGGCCGTCCAGGACGAGGGTGAGGACGCCCTCGTCGACCCGGGCGATCTCGACGGTGCCGGGCGGGTGCGGGTCGGAGGCGTGCGCCTCGCCGGGGTGCAGGTGCCAGGACCACAGCTCCAGCGGGCCGGGGGCCTCGGTGCCGCCGAGCAGGGTGCCGCTGCCGCCCCCGGGACCGGTCCACAGCCGGACGGCGTCCTCGGCGGGGACGATCCTGACCTCCGAGGCGGCGTCGTAGTCGAGCAGCCGGGCGATCGAGACGCCGAGCGCGTCGGCGAGCCGGACCACGGTGCCGATGCTGGGGTTGGTGCGCGCCTGTTCGATCTGGACGACCATGCCGCGGCTGACCCCGGAACGGGCGGCCAGGGCGTCCAGGGTGTGGCCGCGGTCGAGGCGCAGGCGCTTGAGGTTGCGGGCGAGGGCCTGGGTGACGAGGTCGGCGTCCGGCACGGGCAGTCCAATATTCTGGTTGGGTCGGTGCACTGGGTTGAACTATGCTGCGGCGGCATCGCCAGGTCCACCGACTGTACTGCGGAGTCCACCATGCTGTCCGCCCACCTCACCGCCTCATGAGCGCCGCCCTCGCCCTGCTCGCCAGCCTGCTGTGGGGCGTCGCCGACTACGGGGGCGGGGCGATCACCCGGCGGATGCCCGCGCTGACGGTGGTGGTGCTCTCGCAGACGGCCGCCGCCGCGGTGCTCGCGGTCGCGGTGACCGCCACCGGCGGCTGGCCCGGGGCCTCCCCCGCCCTCTGGTACGCGGTGGCGGCGGGCGTGATCGGGCCGTTCGCGCTGCTGGCCTTCTACCGGGCGCTGGCGCTCGGGCCGATGGGCGTGGTGTCGCCGCTGGCCACCGTCGGCGTGCTGGTGCCGATCGGGGTCGGCCTGTTCCTCGGCGAACGGCCGGGCGCCGTCCAGGGGCTGGGCATCGCGGTGGCCGTCGCCGGGGTCGCCCTGGCCGGCGGCCCGCAGCGCGGCGGGGCGGCGGTGAGCCGGCAGGTGCTGCTGCTCACCCTCGGCGCGGCCTTCGCCTTCGGCGCGGTGCTGGCCCTGGTCGCGCACGCCAGCGCGGGCGGCGCCCTGCTGCTGACGCTGTGCGTGCAGCGGCTGACCAACGCGGTGGTCGGCGCCGGGATGCTGGCCGTCGCGGCCCGCCGACAGCCCCTCGGACTCTCGGCGGGCGCGCGGTCGCTGCCCGCACTGACCGCCGTCGGGGTCGCCGACGTGGCCGCGAACGGCCTGTACGCGGCCGCCTCGCACCTGGGCTCGGTGGCGGTGGCGGCCGTGCTGGCCTCGCTCTACCCGGTGGTCACCGCACTGATGGCGCGCGGCCTGCTGAAGGAGCGGCTGCTGCGGGTGCAGGTGGTGGGCGCGGGCCTCGCGGTGGCCGGGACGCTGATCCTGGCCGCCGGCTGACGCCCCGTCACGACGCGTCGGCCCCCGCCCCTGCAGCCGCTCCCGCGAACGCCCGGGAGCGCTTGGCGATCCGCCAGTAGCCGATCGCGGCGGCCCAGACCACCACGAACAGGCCGACGATCACGAAGCCGACGTTGTCCAGGCTGAGGCCCGCGATCCAGCCGGTGACCGGGTCGGCCAGGTCGAACTTGTCGTGCAGCACGGCGACCAGCTCGATGGTGCCGATCACGAAGGCCACCGCGATCGACAGCCCGGTGATGGTCAGGTTGTAGTACACCTTGCGGACCGGGTTGGCGAACGCCCACTGGTAGGCGAAGTTCATGAACGTGCCGTCCAGGGTGTCGAACAGGCTCATCCCGGCGGCGAACAGCAGCGGCAGGCAGACCACCGCGTACCAGGGCAGCCCGGAGGCCGCGCCGGACCCGGCCATCACCATCAGCGTGACCTCGGTGGCGGTGTCGAAGCCCAGGCCGAGCACCATCCCGACCGGGAACATCTGGCCGGGCCGGCTGATCGAGCGGGTGGCCCGGCCCAGCAGCCGGGCCAGGAAGCCGCGGGCGTCCAGGTGCCGCTCCAGCTCGGCCTCGTCGTACTGCCCGGCCCGCATCGCCCGGAACACCCGCCAGATGCCCAGCAGGGCCACCAGGTTGAGCGCCGCGATCAGGTAGAGGAAGGCGCCGGACGCGGTGGTGCCGATGGTGCCGAGCACCCGGTGGGTGGTGGAGTCCTCGTCCATCAGGGTGCCCGCCAGCGCCGCGCCGCCGGCCACCAGGGCGGCCATGATCACCACCATCGAGGAGTGGCCGAGGGCGAACCAGAAGCCCACCGAGACCGGGCGGCGGCCGTCCGCCATCAGCTTGCGGGTGGTGTTGTCGATCACCGCGATGTGGTCGGCGTCGAAGGCGTGCCGCATGCCCAGGGTGTACGCGGTGATGCCCAGGCCGACGCCGAACACCTGGGTGCCGACCTTGTACTCGTGCGGCGCGACCAGGAACAGCAGCGTCCCGAAGGCCACCACGTGCATGGCCAGGATCACCGCCATCAGGCCGGCCGTGCGCAGGGTGTCCTCGCGCCGCCAGCGGAAGACGGGCAGGGGGGAGCCGGGTTCGTTCCCGGGCAGGGTGATTTCATGCGCGGTCATCCGCGTTCACGCTCCAGCACCTCGTGGATCACTTCGTGAGATGCCGTGGCCGGTCTCCTGGCTGACGGGGTGTTGTGCGCCGGCTCCCGGCCTTCCCGGCCGCGAGCGGCCAGTGGCACGGGGTGGGAGCCGACGACTCCCCGATCACAGTGGCGAGGGCCGCTCCGGACTCCTGCGACCCCCGCTCCCGCGGCGGTCGCAGTGCACCGGCTTCCCGAGCACCACGGCCCGCCCACCGTAGGCCCGCCGCGGGTGCGGCGGCAAGAGCGCACCCCGGCCCGGGTGGCACAGATCACGCCTGATCAGGGCCGTGGTGACGGCGCGTCAGCCCGCCCGGGCGCGTCAGGCCATCCAGAAGAAGACGCAGGTCATCCGCTTCTCCTCCAGCGTCGCGCCGTGGTACTCGGTCGCGGTGTGGATCAGGTTGGCGGTGTAGAGCAGCAGCCGGTTGTAGCGGTGCGGGACGGCCAGGTCCTCGGTGAAGGAGTCCGGCGGGACGAAGCGGGTGCCCAGGGCGTCCACCAGGTTGTTGTGCGGGGCCACCACGCTGTTGCCACCCAGCCGCCCGCCGGGGAGGCTCTGCCGGTAGAAGCTGGTGCCGCAGCGCTTGGGGACGGCCGGGTTCAGGTACAGCACGGCCGCGTACCGGCACAGCGCACGCGAGTCGGTGTGCGGCCGCGGCTCGCACTCCCCCGCCCCGACCACCTGCACGCAGTTGTGGTTGAACGTGCCGCCCTCGGCCTCGTCCAGCGCCCAGATCCGCTCGGCCCCGGTCGCCGCCCGGACCAGCCCCTCCACGTGCGCCAGCTCGTCCGGCTCCAGCCCGGGCATCGCCCGCAGCCCCGGCCAGGGCTCCGGCCGGTGCGGGTAGCCCTCGTCCCAGTCCGTGCGCGCCAGGTGCCGGGCCCGCACCGCGTCCGGGTCGGGGAGGACGTCGTCCAGCACCCAGTAGTCGCGTCCCCTGGTGGGCTTGCGGTACGGCAGGACCGGGAGCGCCGGGGTGGGGCGCGGGCCCTGGAACGGTTGTACGGGCATGGCCCCGACAATAGGAGCGCCGCTCCGGGGCCTCGCCCAAGCGCTGGTCAACCTTGCGTCAAGGCTTGCCGCGGTGACGGAGCGTCAGGCCTGCTGGCAGCGCGGGCACCAGAACAGGTTCCGGGCGGCCAACTCCTCGGTGCGGACCGGCGTTTCGCACACCAGGCAGGGCTGGTCGTGCCGCCGGTAGACGTACACCTCGCCGCCGTGGTCGTCCACCCGCGGCGGGCGGCCCATCGCCTCCGGGGTGTGCTCGGGGCGGACGGTGTCGATCCGGCCCGCGGCCACTCCGTCGTGCATCAGGGCGACCAGGTCGGCCCAGATCGCGTCCCACTCGGGGCGGGAGAGGTCGCGGCCGGGGCGGTGCGGGCTGATGCCGAGGCGGAACAGCACCTCGGCGCGGTACACGTTCCCGACGCCCGCCAGCACCTTCTGGTCCATCAGCAGGGCGGCGACCGTGCTGCCGCTGCGGGAGATCCGCCGCCACGCCTCGTCACCCGCCTCGCCCGGACGCAGCGGGTCCGGGCCCAGGCGGCGGTGGACGGCGGCCTTCTCCGCGGGGGTGAGCAGTTCGCAGGCGGTCGGGCCGCGCAGGTCGGCGTAGCCGCTGTCGTTCACCATCCGCAGCCGGACCTGGCCGACCGGCTCCGGGGGCTCGCCCGCGCCGAAGTCGTACTTCCCGTACAGCCCCAGGTGCACGTGCAGCCAGTGCTCGCCGAAACCCAGGAACAGGTGCTTGCCGTGCGCCTCCGCCTCGTCCAGCACCCGCCCGTCGATCAGCGCGGCGCCCTCCGCGAAGCGCCCCTGCGGGCTGGACACCCGCACCGGACGGCCGCCGAACAGCGCGTCGTTCTCCCTGGCCAGGCGGTGGATCACATGCCCCTCGGGCACCGGCGTCAACTCCTCGGTCGTGGCGGTCGCGGTGGTGGTCGCGGTGGTCGCAGTGGTCGCGAGGAGTCCATTCTCCCAGGCCGCTCGGACACCCGGGGCGGTCCGGCCCGGCGGCTCAGAGCGCGGCGGCGGCCTCGCACAGGGCGGTCAGCTCGGCCAGCGCCAGGGCGGTGAAGTCCTGGCCGGGGCGGGCGGTCCAGCGGGCGAGGGCGGCGCGCAGGGCGAGCAGGCCCAGCACGGCGGCGAGCACGGCGGTGGGCTCGGGGACGCCGCGTTCGCGCAGGGCGGCGGTGAGGGCGGCGGCGAGCGCCTCGCGCTTGAGCAGTTCGCGCTCGGTCAGCTCCGGGTTGGCGGCGACCACCTGCTGGCGCTCCCGGACGGTCTCGTGGCGCTCGGCGGTGAAGGCCTGCGCGCCGACGGCGGCCAGCGCGGCCTCGACGGCCTGCCGCGGCCCCGCCCCGGGCGGGGCGGCGGCGACCGCGCCGGTGAGCAGGCGGGTCAGGGCGTCGCCGCCGGAGAGCACCTCGCGCTTGTCCGCGAAGTGCCGGAAGAAGGTGCTCTTGGCCAGGCCCGCGCGCTCGGCGATCTCGGCGACGGTGGTGCGGTCGTAGCCCTGCCGGACGAAGAGCTCCAGCGCGGCGCGCTCCAGCCGCTGGCGGGCGTTCGGGTCCCATCTGGCCATGATCCGGATTCTACGTGACGGGACATGGTCGCATCACCGGGCCCGGCGAGCTATGGTGATGGGACAAGGTCTCATCACTCGGAGGTCCACTCGTGCACGTCTTCGTCACCGGAGCCACCGGCCACCTCGGCTCGGCCCTCGTCCCCGACCTGCTCGCCGCCGGTCACCGCGTCACCGGCCTCGCCCGCTCCGACGCCTCCGCCGCCGCGCTCACCGCCCTCGGCGCGGACGTCCGCCGCGGCGACCTCGACGACCTCGACGGCCTGCGGGCCGCCGCCGCGGCCGCCGACGGCGTCGTCCACCTCGCCTTCAAGCACGAGGCGATGCTCGGCGGCGACTACGCCGGAGCGATGGCCGACGACCTCAAGGCCGTCCGCGCCCTGGTCGAAGCGCTCGCGGGCACCGGCAAGCCCCTGGTCGGCACCGGCGGGACGGGCGGCGGCAGCGCCCCCGGACAGCTCTCCCTGGAGAGCCGGGTCGCCCCCGGCGCGCCGCGCACCGAGGCCGAACGGGCCCTGGTCGACGCCGCCGCCGACGGCGTGCGCACCAGCGTCGTCCGCCTCCCCCCGGTCGTCCACAGCCCGCTCGACCGGCACGGCTTCGTCCCCCTGCTGATCCGCACCGCCCGCGCCACCGGCACCTCCGGCTACCTCGGCGACGGCACCAACCGCTGGCCCGCCGTCCACACCCTCGACGCCGCCCGCCTCTACCGCCTCGCCCTCGAACACGCCCCGGCCGGCACCCGCCTGCACGCCGTCGACGACGAGGGCGTCCCCTTCCGCGAGATCGCCGAACGCATCGGCATCCGCCTCGGCCTCCCCACCGCCCCCGTCGACGACTCCCGGGCCGACGAGCACTTCGGCTTCCTCGCCCGCGTCGTCCCCCTCGACCTCCCCGCCTCCGCCGAGGCCACCCGCGCCCTCCTCGACTGGCACCCGACCCACCCGGGCCTGCTCGACGACCTGGACGAGGACCACTACTTCACCGAGGACTGACCCCGACCACCGGGCAGCGGAACCTTCCCCGCCCCGAGAACCGCGCGCCCCCGACCGGCCGCGCAGCGGGACCTCAGCGCGCGTGCAGCCGGCTCAGGATCGCGTGGTCGAGCGCCGCCGCCGTCTCCGGCACGGTCAGGTTGGAGTTGTCGATGATCGGCAGCCCCGAGGTGCGCCAGCCCGCCATGCGGCCGTGGATGCGGGCGACCTCGTCGTCGGAGAGGCGGCGATTGCCGGAGCGTTCGGCGTTGCGGGCGAGGACGCGGTCGAGGCCGGGGAGGAGGACGACGGGGATCATGCCGGGGCCGATGTGGCGCTTCCAGCCGCCGAGGCCGATCGCGGGGCGGTCGGGGAAGACCGCGTCGTCGATGATGCAGGAGATCCCGTTGGCGAGGTAGTTGCGGCAGGCGAAGCCGCAGGTGCGGCGGGCCAGGCGGTACTGGGCCTCGGAGGCGGTGTTCCAGCCGGACTGGGGGTTGGCGAAGCCGGACTGGACCCATTCGCGGACGTCGTCGAGGCTGATGTGCGCGGTGGGGGTGGGACGGCGTTCGGCCCAGTAGCGGGCGACGGTGGTCTTGCCCGCACCGGCCGCGCCGATCAGCAGGACGGCGATCGGCCCCATCGGCAGCGGGGCCGGGGGTGCGGGCGACTGGGGCGGCGGGGCGGGCAGCTGGACGGTCCCTCCGGTCGGGAGCAGGAAGTGCCCGGTGCCGCCGGGGGCGACCGGGGCGACGGCCTTGAGCGGGACGGTCGGCCGGTCGGGCCGGGGCGCGGTGGGCCCGAGGACGGGGATCGGCTGGGTGGACCCGGGCGGCAGTGCCGGTGCGTGGTACGGCGGGTGGGGCGCCACCGGCTGCGGGGACGCCGCCGGTCGGGGTGGCACCTGGCCCCCCGCGTGCTGGTTCTGCGCGTACTGGCTCACCGTCACCTCCCTGCGCCGAATGTACACGTGGGCCCGGTGGCGGGCACAAGTCCGCCACCGGGCCGGGGTGCGCTCAGCGGCTGGTCAGCTGCTCCGCGAGGGCGCGCAGGGCGAGTTCGTACGAGCCGAGGCCGAACCCGGCGATGGTGCCGGAGGCGACGGCGGCGACGACCGAGGTGTGCCGGAAGGCCTCCCGGGCGTACGGGTTGGAGATGTGCACCTCGATCAGCGGCGCGGTGCGCTGGGCGGCGGCGTCGCGCATCGCGTACGAGTAGTGCGTGAACGCGCCGGGGTTGATCACCACGGGGGTCTTGGCGTCCGCCGCCTCGTGCAGCCAACCGACCATCTCCGCCTCGGAGTTGGTCTCCCGCACCTCGACGTCGAAACCGAGCTCGGCGCCCAGCTCGGCGCACCGCGCCACCAGCCCCGCGTACGAGGTGGAGCCGTACACGTCGGGTTCGCGGGAGCCGAGCCGCCCCAGGTTGGGGCCGTTCAGGACGAGGACGCGGGTGCTCATCCGGAGACCTCCCCGTAGGCGGCGACCAGCACGGACGGGTCGGGGCCCTCCAGGATGGAGGTCTTGGCCAGGCCGTCCAGGACGACGAAGCGCAGCAGGTCGCCGCGCGACTTCTTGTCGATCTTCATGGCGTCCAGCAGCTTCGGCCAGGCGTCCGCGCGGTAGGTCAGCGGCAGGCCGACGGAGGCCAGCACGGCCCGGTGCCGGTCGGCCGTGGCGTCGTCCAACCGCCCGGCCAGGCGGCCGAGTTCGGCGGCGAAGACCATGCCGATGGAGATCGCCGCGCCGTGCCGCCACTTGTAGCGCTCGTTGCGCTCGATGGCGTGGCCGAGGGTGTGGCCGTAGTTGAGGATCTCGCGGCGGCCGGACTCCTTGAGGTCGCCGGAGACCACGTCGGCCTTGACCTGGATGGCCCGCCGGATCAGCTCCAGGGTGTGCGGCCCGGAGGGGGTGGTGGCGGCCTCGGGGTCGGCCTCGATCAGGTCGAGGATGACCGGGTCGGCGATGAAACCGGCCTTGATCACCTCGGCCAGGCCGGAGACGTAGTCGTGCTTGCCGAGGGTCTCCAGGGTGCCGAGGTCGGCCAGGACGCCCGCGGGCGGGTGGAAGGCGCCGACCATGTTCTTGCCCTCGGCGATGTTGATGCCGGTCTTGCCGCCGACGGCCGCGTCGACCATGCCGAGCAACGTGGTGGGCACCGAGATCCAGCGCACCCCGCGCAGCCAGGTGGCCGCGACGAAGCCCGCCAGGTCGGTGGTGGAGCCGCCGCCGAGGCCGACGACCACGTCGCTGCGGGTGAAGCCGGTCTGCCCCAGCACCGACCAGCAGTACGCGGCGACCTCGGCGCTCTTGGCGTCCTCGGCGTTCGGCACCTGCAGGGCGATCGCCTCGTAGCCCTGCGCGGCGAGGTCCTCGCGGATCGCCTCGCCGGTGGCCTCCAGCGCCTCCGGGTGGATCACCGCGACCCGCTTGGCCTTCGGGCCGATCAGCGGGGCGAGCTCGCCCAGCAGCTGGTGGCCGATCAGCACCTCGTACGGGGCGTGGCCGTCGCTGCCGGCCACCTGGATCCTGACGATGTCGGGGTCAGACATGGGGGTCCTTCAACTCCAGTGCTTCGAGTACGGCGTCGGCGACCTGCTCGGGCGTGCGGCCCTCGGTGTCGACCACGGCGGTGGCGACCTCCAGGTAGAGCGGGCGGCGGGCCTCCATCAGCTCGCGCCAGCGGGCCCGGGGGTTGACCGCGAGCAGCGGGCGGGGGGCGTCCAGGCCGACCCGCTTGACCGCGTCGCCGAGCGCCACCTCCAGGAACACCACGGGCAGCGGGGCCAGCAGCGCCCGGGTCTCCTCGGACGTCACGGCGCCGCCGCCGAGCGCCAGCACGCCGGTGTGGCCGGCGGTGGCGGCCCGGACGGCCTCCCGCTCCAGCTGCCGGAAGTGCGGCTCGCCCTCGTCGACGAAGATCTCCGGGATGGGCTTGCCCGCGGTCCGCTCGATGTCGGCGTCGGTGTCGCGGAACGGCAGGCCGAGGCGCTCGGCGAGGACCCGCCCGACGGTGGACTTGCCACTGCCGGGCGGGCCGACCAGCACCACGGCGGGCCCGGCCGGTGTGCTCATCGGACGATCAGGTTGTCGAGGTAGGACTGCACGTTGCGGCGGGTCTCGGAGACGTTGTCGCCGCCGAACTTCTCCGCCACCGCGTCCGCCAGGACGAGCGCCACCATCGCCTCGGCGACGATGCCGGCCGCCGGGACGGCGCACACGTCGGAGCGCTGGTGGTGCGCCTTGGCGGGCTCGCCGGTGCGCACGTCCAGGGTCTGCAGGGCGCGCGGGACGGTCGCGATCGGCTTCATCGCGGCCCGGACGCGCAGCAGTTCGCCGGTGGACAGGCCGCCCTCGGTGCCGCCGGAGCGGCCGGAGGTGCGCTTGACGCCCTCGGCGGTCGGCACGATCTCGTCGTGCGCCTGCGAGCCGGGGACGCGGGCCAGCTCGAAGCCGTCGCCGACCTCGACGCCCTTGATCGCCTGGATGCCCATCAGCGCGGCGGCCAGCCGGGCGTCCAGCCGGCGGTCCCAGTGCACGTGCGAGCCGAGGCCGACCGGCACGCCGTACGCCAGCACCTCGACGACGCCGCCGAGGGTGTCGCCGTCCTTGTGGGCCTGGTCGATCTCGGCGACCATCGCCTTGGACGCGTCGGCGTCCAGGCAGCGCACCGGGTCCTCGTCGAGCCGGGCCTCGTCGGCGGGCAGCGGCAGCACCCCGGCCGGGGCCTTGGCGGCGGCCAGCTCCACCACGTGGCTGACGATCTCGATGCCGCAGGTCTCCTTGAGGTAGGAGCGGGCGACCGCGCCGAGCGCGACCCGGGCCGCGGTCTCCCGGGCGCTGGCGCGCTCCAGGATCGGGCGGGCCTCGTCGATCGAGTACTTCTGCATGCCCGCCAGGTCGGCGTGGCCGGGGCGGGGGCGGGTCAGCGCCTCGTTGCGGGCCAGGCCCGCGAGCACCTCGGGGTCGACCGGGTCGGCCGACATGACCTGCTCCCACTTCGGCCACTCGGTGTTGCCGACCATGATCGCGACCGGGGAGCCCATGGTCTCGCCGTGCCGGACGCCGCCGAGGAAGGTCACCTCGTCCTGCTCGAACTTCATCCGCGCGCCGCGCCCGTACCCGAGCCGCCGGCGGGCCAGTGCGTCGGCCACCATGGCGGTGGTGACCGGCACCCCGGCCGGCAGGCCCTCCAGCGTCGCGACCAGAGCGGGGCCGTGCGACTCCCCCGCCGTGAGCCAGCGCAAGCTACCCACCGAAAGCTCCTTCGTCAGCGGCCCGCGCCGTGAACGGCGGCCGGCCCGGCGTCTCGTCCTGCCCGGCCGCGGAACGCGACGGGGCGGCTCCGATCCTTTCACGTCCCGCAGGTCACCGGGGCCGCGGTCCGCGTGGCGGACAGCCGACGTCAGGAATTGGACATCCTCGTCACCCCGCGAGCGCCGCCTCCCCCGCCGCCCGCATCGCGGCCAGCGGCCCGCGCGGCACGCCGGTGAACCGCTCGAACTGCAGCACGGCCTGGTGCACCAGCAGGTCGAGCCCGCCCAGCACGGTGCCGCCGCGCTCCAGGCAGGCCGCGGCCAGCGCGGTCGGCCACGGGTGGTAGAGCACGTCGAACAGCACGCCCGGCGCCGCCGTCAGCTGCGCCGCGAAGCCGTCGGTCGCCCCGACCGGCGTGGTGGAGACGGTCAGCGGCCCCTCCAGCGCCCGCGCGCCGTCCGCCCAGTCGGCGGTGCGCACCGGCACGCCGAGCCGCTCCCCGAGCGCCCGCATCTCGGCGGCCCGCTCGGCGCTGCGCACGTACGCGGTCACCTCGCCGTCGCAGACCTGGGCCAGCGCGGCCAGCGCGGAGGAGGCGGTGGCCCCGGCGCCCAGCACCGCGGCCGCCCCGACCCGCTCGACGCCGCGCTCACGCAGCGCGTTGACCAGGCCGGGGACGTCGGTGTTGTCGCCGTGCCGCCGCCCGTCGCGGTCGAGGACCACCGTGTTGACGGCGTCCACCGCGCGGGCGGTGTCGCTGACGGTGTCCAGCAGCGGGCGGATCGCCCGCTTGAGCGGCATGGTCAGCGACAGGCCGGCCCACTCGGCGGGGTCGAGCCCGGTGACGAAGTCCGCCAGTGTCGATTCGTCGACCTCGTGGCGGCCGTACTGCCAGTCGGTGAGGCCGAGCGCGGCGTACCCGGCGTTGTGCAGGGCCGGGGAGAGCGAGTGGGCGATCGGGGAGCCGAGCACGGCGGCCCGGTGCGGGGTGGTCACGTGGTGGGCCTTTCCGAGGGGGCGGGGCGGTGCAGGAAGACGTCGACCGGGTCCTCCGACTCCGGCGCGAAGCCGTGCCGCTCGTACAGCCGCCGGGCGGGGCTGCCCTGCAGCACGTTCAGCCGGACGGCCAGGCCCGCGGCGTCGGCCCGCCGCAGCGCCGCGCGCAGCACGGCGGTGCCCAGGCCGCGGCCGTGCAGCGCCGGGCGGAGGTAGAAGTGCTCCAGCAGCAGGGTGCCGGGGCGTTCGTCGGGGGCGAGCGCCAGGCAGCCGGCGAGCGGCTCCGGGTCGCCGGGCAGTTCGACCACCGAGGTGTGCTCGGGCCGGTACGCGTCGCGCAGCCGCTGCCGGACCCGGTGCTCGTCGTAGCGGCCGAGCCGTTCCAGGTCGGGGCGCATCGCGGCGGCCCGCAGTGCGGCCAGCGGCTCCAGGTCGGCCGCGGTGGCGGGGCGCAGCGTCCAGGCCGGGGCGGCGTCGCTCACTCGGTGCCCCGGCGGGTGCGGGCGGACCAGCGGCCCTCGCTGTGGGAGATCCGGATCGGGTGCCGGAAGCACTCGGAGACCAGCTCGGTGGTCAGCACCTCGCGGGCGGGCCCGGCCGCGGTGGTCAGGCCGTCGCGCAGCAGCAGGGCGTGGCTGGTGGTCTCGGGGAGCTCCTCCAGGTGGTGGGTGACCAGCACGGACGCCACCTCCGGGTAGCGGGCGCGCAGTTCGTCCAGGCTCTCCAGGAGCTGTTCGCGGGCGGTCAGGTCGAGTCCGGTGGCGGGTTCGTCGAGCAGCAGCAGCCGGGGCTCGGGCATCAGCGCGCGGGCGATCAGGACGCGGCCGCGCTCCCCCTGGGAGAGGGTGGTCCAGGGGCTCTCGGCGCGGTGCGCGATGCCCAGGGTGTGGATCAACTCCTCGGCGTGGTCGAGCTGTTCGGCGGTGGGCTTGTGCCACAGGTCGGGCTCGATGGTCTGCGTGGTGCCGGTCAGCACGACCTGGCGGACGGTCAACGGGGAGCGCAGCGGGTGCCGTGGGTTGACGTGCCCGAGGTGGGCGCGCAGCTCCCGGACGTCGACCTTGCCGAGCTGCCGCCCGAGCACCTTCACGGTGCCCGCGGTGGGGTGCTCGACCGCGCCGAGCAGCGACAGCAGGGTGCTCTTGCCCGCCCCGTTGGCGCCGAGCACCGCCCAGTGCTCCCCGGCCCGGACGGTCAGCGACACGTCCCGCAGCAGGTACTGCCCGCCCCGCACCACGTCGACGTGGGCGGCCTCCAGCAGCGCGGGCTCGGACGGGTGCGGGGTGCTCTGCGGTGTCTCCATCCGCCTCACGCTACCCGCACCACCCGCCCGCCCCGCAAAGCCGTACCGCCCACCGGACGCCCGTCGCCCGCGCCCCGGTCAGGACGTGCAGGCGACGTGCTTGGCGTCGTACTTCATGCCCTTGCCCAGGCACCACGCCTCGGTGTTCTTGGCGTGCTCCTCGCCGGTCGCCGCGAACTTGGTCTCCTGCGGCGAGACGGCCAGCCAGTAGGCCCAGTTGCCCGGCGTCGGGTTGAGGACGGCGTCGATCGCCTCCTTGCCGGGGTTGCCGATCGGGGTCGGCGGCAGGCCCGGGTTGACGTACGAGTTGTACTTGTTGGAGCCGTCGTTGATCTCGGCCTCGGTCAGCTTGGTGCGGCCGAGCCCGTACTGCAGGGTGGTGTCCAGGCCCAGCTTGTGCTGGGTGATGTTGGTGGTGAGGCGGTTGGAGATGGCGCGGGCCATCTTGCCGAAGTCCTCGGAGTTGTTGCCCTCGGCCTGCAGGATGCTGGCCTCGGTGATCACCTCGTACGCGTTCTTCAGGCCGAGCTTCTGCGCCGCGTCGTCCAGCTTGAGGTCGCCGTACTGCTGGACGGCGTTGGCGACCATCTGCTTGAGCAGGTCCTCGGGCTTCATGCCGTCGGCGATCGAGTACCGGGCGGGCCACAGGAAGCCCTCCGGGTTGTTGTTGGCGTACGCGGGCAGGCCCAGGCCGCCGGCCTGGTCCTTGGCGACCTTGGCGGTGGTGCCGCCCTGGAGCTTGAGCTTCTCGTCGATCCGCTTGTAGATGTCGACGGCCTTCAGGCCCTCGGGGATGATCAGCGCGTTGCCGCCGTTGGACTCCACCAGTTCCTTGAACGCCTCGGCGGCGGACATCTGGTGCTTCATGGTGTAGACGCCGGGCTGGATGCTGCGGCCCCGGGGGTCCTTCTCGTACTCGGCGCTGAACGCCTTGACGCTCTTGACCACGCCCGCGTCCAGCAGCGCCTTGCCGATCGCGTCGCCGCCGGCGCCGTCCTTGACGGTGATGTTCACCGAGCCGCTGCCCGCGCCCTTGTAGTCCGGCGGGGGGCCGAAGTGGTCCTGGTAGAAGCCGTAGCCCCACCAGCCCGCGCCGCCCAGGCCGCCGAGCAGCACCAGGGCGACCAGCAGGCAGGCGCCGCCGTTGCGGCGGCCCGACTTCTTGCCCTTCTCCTTGCGCTTGCGCTCGGCCTCGCGGGAGTCGTCCTGCTCGGAGAGGAACGAGCCGCCCCGGCCCTCCTCCTCGTCGTCCAGGTACTCGTCCTCGGCCCAGTCCTCGGGCTCCGCCACCGGCTCGGCCGGGCCGTCGAGGGCCGCGGCCTCCGCCTCCCAGTCGATCCCGTCCGGCCCGGGCCCGCCCGCCGGCTCCGGCCGCGGCGCCGGGGGCTGCTGCCCGCCCTGCGGCGGCTGCTGCATCCCGGGCTGCTGCTGGGCGAACTGCTGCTGCCCGCCGAACGAACCGCCCTGCTGCTGCGGGTACCCCTGCTGCTGGACGAACTGCTGCTGCCCGCCGTAGCTGCCGCCCTGCTGCGGGTAGCCCTGCTGCATCCCGGGCTGCGGCTGGGCGAACTGCTGCTGGCCGCCGAACGAACCGCCCTGCTGCTGGGGGTAGCCCTGCTGCGGCTGCACGAACTGCTGCTGCCCGCCGTAGGTACCGCCCTGCTGCTGCGGGTAACCCTGCTGCTGGACGAACTGCTGCTGCCCGTACGGGTCCTGGGGCTGGGGCTGTTCGCCGGGGTACCACGGCTGGTCGCCCTGGGAGCCGTAGCGCCCACTCTGATCAGTCATCGATCCCCTTTGCCGCATCCAGGGTGTCCGTCGAACCGGCGTGCTATCAGCAGCACGTGATGGGAGACGTTACCGTACCGCAGCGTAGCCAAATGGCCCGACCGAGGGGCGTTCACCGTTCACGGGGACGGGGAGGGCTGGGAGGGGGAGGACGGGGCCGGGGAGTGCTGGGCCCGGTGGGCGTTGAACTCCTCGACGTTCTTGCGCTGCTGCTCCTCGCTGTCGGTGAAGCGGGTGTCGCCGGGCTGGACGGTGACGAAGTACAGCCAGTCACCGTCCGCGGGGTTGATCGCGGCGCGCAGCGCGTCCCGGCCGGGGTTGCCGATGGGGGTCGGCGGCAGGCCGGGGTGGGCGTAGGTGTTGAACGGGGAGTCGAGCCTGGTGTCGTCCTGGGTGGTGGTGAGGGTGGAGCGGCCGAGTGCGTAGTTGATGGTGGAGTCGAGTTGGAGCGGCATCTTCTTGGCCAGCCGGTTGTAGACGACCCGGGCGACCTTGGCCATGTCCTCGGGGTTGTCGGCCTCGGCCTGGGCGAGGCTGGCGACGGCCAGCAGCCCGTACGGGGAGACGCCGTTGGCGGCGGCGGCGTCGGCGACGGAGGGGCCGGAGAGGGTGCCCTGGGCCTCCTTGACCATGTCCTGGAGGAGGGTGAGGGCGGTGCTGTCGCCGGTGACGGGGTAGGTGGCGGGGTAGAGGTAGCCCTCCAGGTGGCCGCTGGCCTCGGCGGGCAGGCCCAGGTCGGCGAGGTGCTGCTCGGCGGTGGCCTTGGCGGTGCCGGGCTTGAGGCCGAGCCGGGCGTCGATCGCGGCGAAGACCTGGGTGGAGCGCCAGCCCTCGGGGACGGTCAGCGCGTTGGCGTTGGACGGGTCGAGCAGCACGTTCAGCGCCGAGACCGCCGACATCCGCTCCTTGAGGGTGTACGTGCCGGGGTGGATGTTGCTGCCCGCCGGGCTCTTGGCCGCGGCCTCGGTGAACGCCCGGGTGGAGGCGATCACGTGCTTGTCGGTCAGGGTCCTGCCGATCTGGGTGAGGCTGGCGCCCTGGGCGACCGACACCTGCACCTGTCCGCTGCCGCCGCCCGCGAAGTCGGGTGCGGGCTGCTTGCCCTCGGGCCAGAGCACGAACACCGTGAGCGCCACCGCCATCACCACCCCCAGCAGCCCGGCCACGCTCAGGCAGCACGCGGCGCGGGTGCGCAACTGCTCCGGGTCCGGCGGCTCGACGCCGTACGGCAGGCCGGGCGGGGCGCCCTCGGGCTCGACGACGGGGGCACCGAGGTGGCCGGGGGTGAGTCCGGGCGCGGTGTACGGGTCGGTCACGGGGGCCCTTCCGGCGGCGGGCAAGGAGAGAGGGTCCGTGCGGACGCGCGTCCGCACGGACCCTCTACCGGGAAGCTAGCCCGTACCGATCAGATGACCGGCTCGACACTCTCACCGGGCGCCCGACCGCTCACCCGTTCGGTCTCAAGGGCCGACTGCAGGATCACCACGGCGGCGGCCTGGTCGATCACCGAGCGGCCCTTCTTCGCCGACCGGCCGGAGGCCCGCAGCCCGGCGGCGGCGGTGACGGTGGTCATCCGCTCGTCCACCAGCCGCACGCCGACGGGGTACAGCAGTCCGGCCAGCCGGCCCGCGTACTCGCGGACCTTGGCGGCGGCCGGGCCCTCCTTGCCGTTCAGCGAGCGCGGCAGGCCGACCACCACCTCGATCGCCTCGTACTCCTCGACGATCGCCTTCAGCCGGGCCTGCGAGCGGCCCCCGGCGGGGACGGTCTCCACCGGCGTGGCGATCAGCCCGTCGGGGTCGCAGACCGCGACCCCGATCCGGGCGTCACCCACGTCGACGGCGATCCGCCGGCCGCGCCGGAAGACCCGCTCCTCGATGTGCTCGTCACTCACGCGCGCTCGGCCACCAGCGCCCGCACGGCCTCGATGGCGTCCGCGACGGCGGCCGGGTTGGTGCCGCCGCCCTGCGCCACGTCGTCCTTGCCGCCACCGCCGCCGCCGAGGGTCTTGGCCGCGGCGCGGACCAGCTCGCCCGCCTTGATGCCGCGCCCGCGGGCGTCCTCGTTGGTGGCGATCACGGTCAGCGGGCGGTCGTTCGCGACGGTGAACGCGGCGACCACGGCCGGACGGGAGCCGAGCCGGGCCCGGACGTCCAGCACCAGCTTGCGCAGCTCGTCCGCGCCGGTGCCGTCACCGACCCGGGCGGCGACCAGGGCCACGCCCCGGACGTCCTCCGCGCCCTCGGCCAGGCCCGCGGCGGCCTGCAGGACCTTCTCCGCGCGGAACTTCTCGATCTCCTTCTCGGCGTCCTTGAGCTTGGCGAGCATCCCGGAGATCTTCTCCGGCAGCTCCTCCGGGCGGCCCTTGACCAGCTCGGTCAGCTGGGAGACCACGGTGTGCTCGCGGGCCAGGAACTTGTACGCGTCGACGCCGACCAGCGCCTCGACGCGGCGCACGCCGGAGCCGATCGAGGACTCGCCGAGCAGCTTCACCAGGCCCAGCTGGGCAGTGTTGCCGACGTGCGTGCCGCCGCACAGCTCCTTGGAGAAGTCGCCGATGGTGACCACGCGCACCGAGTCGCCGTACTTCTCGCCGAACATCGCGATGGCGCCCTGCTTGCGGGCCTCGTCCATCGTCATCACCTCGGCGGTGACGTCGAGTTCGCGGACCAGCACCTCGTTGATCTTCTGCTCCACGTCGGTCAGCACCGAGCCGGGGACGGCCGCGGGCGAGCCGAAGTCGAAGCGGAAGCGGCCCGGCGCGTTCTCCGAACCGGCCTGGGCGGCGGTCGGGCCGAGCGCGTCGCGCAGCGCCTGGTGGGTCAGGTGGGTGGCCGAGTGGGCGCGCGAGACGGCCCGGCGGCGGTCGGTGTCGATGGTGGCGTACGCGGACGCGCCCAGCACCACCTCGCCGAACAGCACCCCGCCGGAGTGCACGATCACGCCGGGCACCGGCTGCTGGACGTCCCGGACCTCGACGACCGCGCCGGAGTCCAGCCGGATCCGGCCGTGGTCGGCGAGCTGGCCGCCGCCCTCGGCGTAGAACGGGGTGCGGTCGAGGATCAGCTCGACCTCGTCGCCCTCGGTGGCCGCCGGCGAGGGCACGCCGTCCACCAGCAGGCCGACCACGGTGGCCTCGCCCTCGGTGTTGGCGTAGCCGGTGAAGACGGACGCCCCGGCCCGGTCGGCGACCTCGCGGTACGCGGCGACGTCGGCGTGGCCCATCTTCTTCGCCTTGGCGTCGGCCTTGGCCCGGTCGCGCTGCTCCTGCATCAGGCGGCGGAACCCGGCCTCGTCGACCTGCAGGCCCTGCTCCTCGGCCATCTCCAGGGTCAGGTCGATCGGGAAGCCGTAGGTGTCGTGCAGCTTGAACGCCTGCTCGCCGGAGAGCACCGCGCCGCCGGACTGCCTGGTCTCGGTGACCGCGGCGTCCAGCAGGTTGGTGCCGGAGCGCAGGGTCTGCAGGAAGGCGTTCTCCTCGGCGACGACGACCGTCTCGATCCGCTTGCGGTCGGTCTCCAGCTCCGGGTACTGCGGAGCCATCGCCTTGATCGAGATGTCGATCAGGTCCTTGGCGACCGGCTCGGTGGCGCCCAGCAGCCGCATGTTGCGGATCGCCCGGCGCAGGATGCGGCGCAGCACGTAGCCGCGGCCCTCGTTGCCGGGGGTGACGCCGTCGCCGACCAGCATCAGCGCGGTGCGGAAGTGGTCGGTGACCACGCGCAGCGACACGTCCGACTTGTGCTCGGCGCCGTAGGTGTGGCCGGTGAGCTCGGCGGCGCGGTCGAGGATCATCCGGCTGGTGTCGATCTCGAAGAGGTTGTCGACGCCCTGCAGGACGGCGGCGAGGCGCTCCAGGCCGAGGCCGGTGTCGATGTTCTTGCTCGGCAGGTCGCCGAGGATCTCGAACCCGTCCTTGCCGTCGCCGTGGCCGCGCTCGTACTGCATGAAGACCAGGTTCCAGATCTCCAGGTAGCGCTCGCCGTTGACCGCCGGGCCGCCCTCCTCGCCGTACGCGGGGCCGCGGTCGTAGTTGATCTCCGAGCACGGGCCGCACGGGCCGGGGACGCCCATCGACCAGAAGTTGTCCTTCATGCCCAGGCGCTGGATCCGCTCGGACGGGACGCCGATCACGTCGCGCCAGATCTGCTCGGCCTCGTCGTCGTCCTTGTAGACGGTGATCCAGAGCTTCTCGGGCTCCAGGCCGTAGCCGCCGTCCGCCACCGAGCTGGTCAGCAGCTCCCAGGCGAACTTGATGGCGCCTTCCTTGAAGTAGTCGCCGAACGAGAAGTTGCCGCACATCTGGAAGAAGGAGCCGTGCCGGGTGGTCTTCCCGACCTCCTCGATGTCCAGGGTGCGCACGCACTTCTGCACGCTGGTGGCGCGCGAGAACTGCGGCTTGATCTCGCCGAGGAAGTACGGCTTGAAGGGCACCATGCCGGCGTTGACCAGCAGCAGGGTGGGGTCGTCGGCGACCAGCGAGGCCGACGGTACGACGGTGTGGCCGCGCTCCTCGAAGAAGCGCAGCCAGCGGCGGCGGATCTCTGCCGACTCCATCAGTGGGGGTCCTTCCGATCGGTCGTGCGGCCCGGCAGCTCGCGCTGTCGGGGCTTGGCAACGATGGTCTGGGGGGTGGTGCGGCGCGGGGCGCGCGGGGACGGGGGCAGGGCGGCGGCCGGGGAGCCCGGGGCCGCCGAGATAGCTCGGGCCCCGTCGTCCGCGGGCGCCGACCCGCTCAGCGCGCGGCGGCGCGGCGGCTCGACGACCGCGGTGCCGTCCAGTCCGAGGTCGGCGCGCAGCTCGCGCTCGCGCTCGTCCATGCCGGAGCGGACGTCCCGGGCGAAGCGCCTGGCGGCGTCGCCGAGCTGCAGGGCGCCGCGGGCGGCGGTGCCGGACAGCGAGTCCGGGGTGAGGCGGTGCACCGCCTCGTTGGCCTTGTTCATGGCCCAGACCGTGGCGCCCGCGCCGACGGCCATCCAGAAGATCCTGCGCACCATCGCCGTCAGCCCCTCACGGCCCGGCGGACCCGGGCCAGCAGCCCGCCGCGCGGAGCCGTCGCGGCCCGCACCTCGGCCCGGATCAGCCGGGCCAACTCCTCGCGCTCACCGGCCTGTTGGGGCACCGCGAGCGATCCGTCCCGCTGCCGGGCGACAGCCTTGCGCACCCCGTAGCTGAACGCCGCCACCTTCACCAGCGGCCCGCCCAGCGTCGCGGCCACGGTGGAGGACAGCGCCTTGGCGTCGGCCGCGGCGTCCTGCACGTTGGCGGTGATCTCGTCGACCCGCTCCAGCTGCTCGTGCGCGCTGCGGACGGCGGCGTTCGCGTCCTGCAGCAGCGGCACGGCCTGCTCGGTGACGGCGGCGACCAGCACGGTCGCCTCCCGCAGCACTTTGGACAGCCGCACCAGCACCACGGCGAGCAGGGTGACCAGGACCGCCCAGAAGACGGCGACCAGCAGCCCGGCCAGCTCTCCCACGGACACCTTCGCGCGCTCCCTCGCCTGTGCGGCCAATTCGTCAAGCCTAGGGTTGAACCCTATCGCGACAGCGCCGTCTTCCCCGACCGGTATATCCGCCGGTGGGCCCGTCCCCGGCCCGGCCGGAGGCGCGGACGCCGCGCGTAACCTACCGTCAGGTCACCTCGTTGGGGGTTTGGCTCGCGGAGCGCGGGCCGGCAGGTTCCGGTTCTCCCATCGCGACGGGGGCGTCCATGGTCAGCAGGTCGGCGGCGCCCGGGGGCCCGGGGCGGCTCCCCGCCGAGGTCACCAGCTTCGTCGGCCGGGGCGCCGAACTCGCCGCGCTGACCGCCCTGGTGGGCCGGGCCCGGCTGGTCACGGTGACCGGCCCGGGCGGCGTCGGCAAGTCCCGGCTGGCCCTGCGCGCCGCCGCGCAGCTCGCCGGGGGCTTCCCGGACGGCGCGCACCTGGCCGAGGTCTCCGCCGTGCAGGACCCGCTGCTGCTGGGCCACGCCGTGCTGGAGGCGCTGCGGCTGACCGACCACACCGCCCGCCCGCCGCTGGACGTGCTGGTCGAGCAACTCGCCGACCGCGCGGCCCTGCTGGTGCTGGACGGCTGCGAGCACCTGGTCGACGCCTGCGCCGAGCTGGTGGACGCGCTGCTGCGCGCCGCCCCCGGCCTGCGGGTGCTCGCCACCTCCCGGCAGTCGCTGCGCGCCGCGGGCGAGCACCTGCTGCCGCTGGCCCCGCTGTCCTGCGGGCCGACCGCCGACCGGGACGGCGCGGAGCCCGAGGCGGTGCTGCTGTTCGCCGACCGGGCCGCCGCCGTCCGGCCCGACTTCCGGCTGGACTCCCGCAACCGGGACGGGGTGGAGCTGCTGTGCCGCCGGCTGGACGGCATCCCGCTGGCCCTGGAGCTGGCGGCCGGCCGGCTGCGTGCGCTCTCGGTCGAGCAGTTGGCCGCCCGGCTGGAGGACCGCTTCCGGCTGCTCACCGGCGGCGACCGGACGTCCCCGGACCGGCACCGGGCGCTGCGCACCGCGATCGGCTGGAGCCACGAACTCTGCACCATGCAGGAACGTTTACTCTGGGCCCGCCTCTCGGTCTTCGCCGGGGGCTTCGACCTGGACGCCGCCGAGTACGTCTGCGCGGGCCGCGGCCTGGACGCCGACGACGTCCTGGACCTGGTCGACTCGCTGGTCGACAAGTCCGTCCTGGACCGGCTCGACGACGACGGCACCGTCCGCTTCCGGATGCTCGACACCCTGCGCGAGTACGGCGGCCACTGGCTGCGGGCGGGCGGCGACGAGCAGCGGCTGCTGCGCCGCCACCGCGACTGGTACCTCGGCGTCGCCACCTGGGGCGAGGTCGAGTGGTTCGGCCCCCGGCAGGCCGAGACCGCCGAACGCACCCGGCTCGCCCACGCCAACCTGCGCGCCGCTCTGGAGTTCTCGCTCGCCGAGCCCGGCGAGGAGCAGTTCGCCCTCGTCCTGGCCGGGACGCTCTGGTACTTCTGGGTCGGCACCGGCCACCTCGGCGAGGGCCGGCACTGGCTCGACCGCGCCCTCGCGCTGGCCCCCGAACCCACCGACGCCCGGGCCAAGGCGCTCTGGGTCACCGGCTACCTCGCCACCCTGCAGGGCGACCTGGACCGGGCCCGCCCCGCCCTGGAGGAGTGCCGCCGCCAGGCCCTGGACACCGGCGACGACCGGGCGCTGGCCTACGCCGTCCACCGGCAGGGCTGCGCCGCCCTGATCAGCGACGAACCGGCCCGCGCCGCCGAGCTGTTCGAGGAGGCGCTGTGGCACTACGACGCGCTCGGCGAGCTCAACGCGAACGTCCTGATGGCCATGTTCGAACTCGCCCTCGCCCACCTCTTCCAGGGTGACGAGGAGAGCGGCCGGGCCTGGGTCGAGCGGGTCCGCGAGACCTGCGAGGAGCACGGCGAGCAGTGGGTGTACGGGTACTGCCTGTACGCGATGGCCCTCGCCCGGCGGCAGGCGGGCGACCTGCGGCCGGCCCGGGCCTTCGCCCGCGAGTCGATGCGGCTGAACCACCTGTTCCGCGACCTGCTGGGCATCGTGCTGTCGATGGACCTGCTGGCACTGCTGGCCACCGAGGGCCCGGACGCCGACCTGCACGAGGCCCGGGTGCTGCAGGGCGCCGCGCACCGGCTGTGGCGGGCCGTCGGCACCCCGTTCTTCGGCTCCCGCTCCTTCAACGGCCCGCACCGGGAGTGCGAGCAGCGCGCCCGCGACGGCCTGACCGAGCAGGAGCACGCGGCCGCCTTCCGGATCGGCTCCCGGCTCGACCTGGACGCCGCCGTCCGCCGCGCCCTCGGCGGCGAGCACCCCGGGACTTCCGGCGGGAAACGGGAAACGCCCCCGCGGTCCGAGGACCGAGGGGGCGTTCCGCTCGCGGGTCAGCGCGAGTAGTACTCGACGACGAGCTGCTCGTCGCAGATGACCGGAACCTCGCGGCGCTGCGGCGCGCGGTCCAGGCGGAAGGCCAGGGCCTTCAGGTTGACCTCGAGGTACTTCGGGGTCTGGCCCTCGCCGGCGTTGCCGCCCTCGCGAGCCACCTGGAAGGGGACCTTCTCCTTGGACTTGTCCTTCACCGTGACGACGTAGCCCGGCTTCATCTGGAACGACGGCTTGTTGACCTTCGAGCCGTTGACCTCGATGTGGCCGTGCACGACCATCTGGCGGGCCTGGTAGATGGTGCGGGCGATGCCCGAACGCAGGACCAGGGCGTCGAGGCGGGTCTCCAGCAGGCCGACGAGCGCCTCACCGGTCTTGCCCTCGACCTTCTTGGCGGCCTCGAAGGCACGCGCCATCTGCTTCTCGCTGAGGTCGTACTGCGCGCGCAGACGCTGCTTCTCGGTCAGACGGACCTTGTAGTCAGAGTTCTGCTTGCGGCCGCGGCCGTGCTGGCCGGGCGGGTACGGGCGGGCCTCGAAGTACTTGACGGACTTCGGGGTCAGCGGAACGCCGAGGGCACGGGCGATCTTGACCTTGGGGCGCTTCTGGTTCGCCATGTTTCCTTTTCCTGTTCAGATACGGCTGTCACCAGGTGTTGACGGAGGACGCTCCTCGCGGTCCGGAGAAAAACCGTCCGTTGCCGGACGGTCAGCCGCTCTCCGCGACCGGGCACTATGTGCTTGCACACGAGAGGCCCACCGACCGGGAAGGGTGGTGGGCTGCCCGCGACACCGAAGACCGGTGCGCGCCGCTCCTGGGGGAACTCCCTTGCGGGAGGCCCCGGTTCGGTGCCCCGCTGGTGCGGCCGGTCGCTCCTCGCGGAACCCCGGGCCCGGGACACACCCCCCTACTATACGGGACTCCCCGCTCCCCCCCGGCTACTCCCCCTTGAGCCGGGCCCTGGTCCACTCGGCGATGTCCGCGTACCGGGCCTCGCCGCCCCGCCTGGTCGGCTTGTAGTACTCCTTGCCGTGCACCTCGTCCGGCGCGTACTGCTGGGCGGCGATGCCCTCCGGCAGGTCGTGCGGGTACTGGTACCCCTTGCCGTGCCCGAGCTTCTTCGCCCCGCCGTAGTGGGCGTCCCGCAGGTGCGGCGGCACCGCCCCGGCCAGGCCCTGCCGGACGTCCGCCAGGGCGGCGTCGATGGCCAGGTACGCGGCGTTCGACTTGGGCGCCAGGGCCAGCGCGATGGCCGCCTGGGACAGGATGATCCGCGCCTCCGGGAAGCCGATCAGCGCGACCGCCTGGGCGGCGGCGACGGCGGTGGGCAGCGCGGTCGGGTCGGCCAGGCCGACGTCCTCGCTGGCCGAGATCATCAGGCGGCGGGCGATGAAGCGCGGGTCCTCCCCGGCCTCGATCATCCGGGCCAGGTAGTGCAGCGTGGCGTCCACGTCGCTGCCCCGGATCGACTTGATCAGCGCGCTCGCCACGTCGTAGTGCTGGTCGCCGTCCCGGTCGTAGCGCACCGCGGCCTGGTTCACCGCCGTCTCGGTCGCCGCCAGGGTCAGCACCTTCTCGCCCTGCTCCAGCGCCGCCCCCGCGGCCGCCTCCAGCGTGGTCAGCGCCCGCCGGGCGTCGCCCCCGGCGAGGCGCACCAGGTGGTCCTCCGCCTCCGGGCTGAGCTCCACGCTGCCGCCCAGGCCCCGCTCGTCCACGGTGGCGCGGCGCAGCAGGGCGCGGACGTCCTCGTCGGTGAGGGACTCCAGGGTCAGCAGCAGGCTGCGCGAGAGCAGCGGCGAGATGATCGAGAAGTACGGGTTCTCGGTGGTCGCGGCGATCAGGGTGACCCAGCGGTTCTCCACCGCGGGCAGCAGCGAGTCCTGCTGGGCCTTGGAGAAGCGGTGGATCTCGTCCAGGAACAGCACCGTCTCCCGGCCGCTCATCCCCACCGCCCGCCGGGCCCCGTCGATCACGGCCCGGACCTCCTTGACGCCGTGCGTGATCGCGGAGAGCTCGACGAACCGGCCCTCCACCGCCCGGCTGATCACGTGCGCCAGCGTGGTCTTGCCCGTCCCCGGCGGCCCCCACAGGATCACCGAGCTGGTCGCCGCGGGCCCCTTCGCCCCCGCGACCAGCCGCCGCAGCGGGGAGCCGTCCCGCAGCAGCTTCTGCTGCCCGGCCACCTCCTCCAGCGTCCGCGGCCGCATCCGCACCGCGAGCGGGGCCCGCCCGGGCTCGGCGCTCTGGCGTTCCTCGGCAGCGTGCGTGAAAAGGTCGGGCTCGTCCACGCCACGAGCCTATGCGACGGCTCCGACAGTTCCCCGCCCCTCCCCGTTCCGCTACTCGAAGCGCTCCGGGTCCCCCGCCCCGTACCGGACGATCTCCGCCACCCCGTCCGAGAAGTCGACGACCGTCGTCGGCACCGTCCCGCACTCGCCGGAGTCGACGACCGCGTCGAGCACGTGGTCGAGGCTCTCCTTGATCTCCCAGCCCTGGGTCATCGGCTCCTCCTCGCCGGGCAGCAGCAGGGTGCTGGAGACCAGCGGTTCGCCGAGTTCGGCCAGCAGGGCCCGGGTGACGGCGTGGTCGGGGATGCGGACGCCGACGGTCTTCTTCTTGGGGTGGAGGAGCCGGCGCGGCACCTCCTTGGTGGCGGGGAGGATGAAGGTGTAGCTGCCGGGGGTGGCGGCCTTGACCGCGCGGAAGACGTTGTTGTCGAGCTGGGCGAACTTCCCGAGCTGGGCGAAGTCCTCGCACATCAGGGTGAAGTGGTGGCGCTCGTCGAGCCGCCGGATGGTGCGGATGCGGTCCAGTCCCTCGCGGTTGTCCAGGCGGCAGCCGAGGGCGAAACAGGAGTCGGTGGGGTACGCGATGAGGGCGCCGTCCCGGATGCTCGCGACCACGGTGGAGATGGTGCGCGGCTGGGGCGTCTCGGGGTGCACGTCGAAGTACTTCGCCATTGCTCGACCCTACTGCCCGGACTGCGCCAGCACCGTCGCGGCGTGGTCGAAGACGTACTTCTGGAGGTCGCGCGGGGGCCGCTGGTAGCCGCGGGGCCCGGGGCGGGGCGGCAGGGTGACGGCGGGCTTGACGACCTCGTGGTACGGGACGGTGGAGAGCAGGTGGGCGATCATGTTGAGGCGGGCGCGGCGCTTGTCGTCGCTCTCGACGACGTTCCAGGGCGAGTCGGGGATGTCGGTGTAGACGAACATCTCGTCCTTGGCCCGCGAGTAGTCCTCCCAACGGGTGAGGGACTCGACGTCCATCGGGGAGAGCTTCCACTGCCGCATCGGGTCGTCGAGCCGGTCGCGGAAGCGGCGCTCCTGCTCGACGTCGCTGACCGAGAACCAGTACTTGCGCAGCAGGATGCCCGCCTCGACCAGCATCCGTTCGAAGGTGGGGCACTGGTGCAGGAACTGCCAGTACTCCTCGTCGGTGCAGAAGCCCATCACCTTCTCGACGCCGGCCCGGTTGTACCAGGAGCGGTCGAACAGGACCATCTCGCCGGCGGCCGGGAGCTGCTCGACGTAACGCTGGAAGTACCACTGGCCGCGCTGGCGCTCGGTGGGGGCGGGGAGGGCGGCGATCCGGGCGACCCGGGGGTTGAGGTACTCGGTGACGCGCTTGATCGCGCCGCCCTTGCCCGCCGCGTCGCGGCCCTCGAAGACGACGACCATCCGGACGCCCTCGGTGCGGACCCACTCCTGCAGCTTGACCAGCTCGCCCTGGAGGCGGAGCAGTTCGTCCTCGTAGACCTTCTTGGGCATCCGCTTGACCCGGCCGGTCCTCTTCCCCGCCGTGTCGCCCTTGCTCGCCTTGCCGCCCTTGCTCGCCCTGTCGCCCTTGCTCGCCGCCACTGCGTGCCTCCGCTCACCGCGCCGTTGACGATCCCTCAGGCTAAGCCGCTGCGGGCCTCCGCGCAGGTCGAGCGCCTTCCCCCGGTCCGGCACCGGCGGCCCCCCGTACCGCCGGTGCCGGTCGCGCCGGGGAAGGCCGGACAACTGTGCGACACCCCTGGGGGCCGGGTCCAATGCATTGGTCCATAACCTGGTGGCATGGACGTGGACACCCGGATGTTGCGTTACCTGGCGGTGGTCGGCGAGGAGGGGCAGCTGACCTCGGCCGCGGCCCGGCTGGGGGTGAGCCAGCCGACGCTGACCAAGCAGGTGCGGGCGCTGGAGCGGGAGTTGGGGGTGGAGCTGTTCCGCCGCTCGCGGGCCGGGGTGGCGCCGACGGCCGCGGGCGCGGAGCTGCTGGCGCACGCCGCGCCGCTGCTGGCGGGCTGGGAGGAGGCGCTGCGGGCGACCCGGCGGGCGGCGGCCGAGGCGGGCGGGGAGCTGCGGGTGGGCTTCGAGGGGTCGACGATCAACCTGCTGGGCCGGGCCGCGGTGGAGGACTTCGCCCGCCGGATGCCGGGCTGGCGGGTGCGGATGCGGCAGAACAACTGGTTCGACGAGTCCTCCGGCCTGGCCTCGGGCGAGCTGGACCTGGCGCTGTGGCACGCCCCGGCCTCGATGACCGAGCGGTACGCGCACGTGCTGCTGGGCACCGAGGAGCGCTGGGTGGTGCTGGCGGCCGACCACCGGCTGGCGGCCCGGTCCGCGGTGGACGCGGCGGAGCTGTGGGACGAGCCGTTCGTGGCCGTCCCGGAGCAGGCCGGGGTCTGGCGGGACTACTGGCTGGGCGCGCCGGACCGCGGCGGGCGGCCGGCCCGGATCGGGGCGGTGGCGCACAACTCGGACGAGTGGATGGCCGCGGTGGCCTGCGGGCAGGGGGTGGGGTTCGCACCGCGCTCGGTGGGGCGCTGGGCGGGCCGTCCGGACGTGCGCTGCCTGCCGGTGCACGGGCTGAGCCCGAGCCTGGTGGGGCTGTTCCGACTGCCCGGCCGGGCGGCGACACCGGCCATGGAGGCGTTCACGGAGTCCTGTCGGCTGCACCTCGAGGTGCAGTTCCGGGCGACCGGTGGCGGCCGGTCACCTGCGGGAACGGGGGCTCAGACCTCGGCGAACGGCGCGGGGTAGCGGCACACGCCGTGCGGGGCGCCGTCGGCGCCGGGCAGCCGCAGGGCCTGGAAGTACCCGTCGGGGACGTCGAACGGCCCGGTGATCCGGTGCCCGGAGGCCGGGGTGAAGCCGAACCGGCCGTAGTAGCCCGGGTCGCCGAGCACCACCACGACGCGCTCCCCGGCCTCGGCGGCCGCCTCCAGGGCGGCCCGCACCACGGCGGTGCCGACGCCCTTGCGCTGCCACTCGGGGGCGACCGCGACGGGCGCCAGCGCGAGGCCCTTGCCGTTGCCGATCCGCAGCCGGGTGAGCAGCGCGTGCCCGATGACGACCTCGCGCTCGTCCACCGCCACCAGGGACAGGGCGGGCAGCCAGGCGGCGTCGCGGCGCAGCGCGTCCACCAGGTCCGCCTCTTCGGGGCCTGGGAAGGCCGCCATGTGCACCCGCCGGGTCTCGGCGGTGTCGGAGGGGAGTTCCACTCTGGTTCGTACGGTCATCCTCGACCCTTCTTGCGCTCTGCACCCCGTTGTGCAGCGTTCCGGGTGGTGCAGCGTTCCGGCCCCGGGCGGTGGCAGCCTACTCCTGGCGGGCGCGCACCGGCCGGGGCCGGAACAAATCGTGATCTCTGTGATGCCCCGTCAGGATCGGACGGGTCTTGTGACGGACCGTCAGGCGGTCGGCTCGGCCTCGGCCTTGGCGGTCTCCTTGGCCTTGGGCTGGGCGTCCACGCCCGCCTCGCGGCGCTGGGCCGGGGTGATGGCGGTGGGGGCGCCGGTCAGCGGGTCGCCGCCGGTGGAGGTCTTCGGGAAGGCGATGACGTCCCGGATGGTGTCGTAGCCGCCCAGCAGGGTGACCACGCGGTCCAGGCCGAGCGCGATGCCGCCGTGCGGCGGCGGGCCGTAGTTGAAGGCGTCCAGCAGGAAGCCGAACTGCGCGGCGGCCTCCTCCTCGGACAGGCCGATCGCGTCGAACGCCCGCTTCTGCACCTCGCGCTGGTGGATGCGGATCGAACCACCGCCCAGCTCCGAGCCGTTGAGCACCAGGTCGTACGCGTTGGAGAGCGCGCTGCCCGGGTCGGTGTCGAAGGTGGCGAGCGACTCGGCGGTCGGCGCGGTGAAGGGGTGGTGCACCGCGTGCCAGCCCTGGAACTCGCCCTTGTCGTCCTCGATCGGCTCGAACATCGGGAAGTCCACGACCCAGAGGAAGGCCCACTGGGACTCGTCGATCAGGTTGCAGCGGCGGCCGATCTCCAGGCGGGCGGCGCCGAGCAGTTCCTGCGAGGCGGTCTTCTTGCCCGCGGCGAAGAACACCGCGTCGCCGGGCTTGGCGCCCGCGGCGGCGGCCAGGCCGGACAGGTGCTCCTCGGACAGGTTCTTGGCGACCGGGCCGCGCAGCTCGCCGGTCTCGGCGTCCACCAGGACGTACGCGAGGCCGCGGGCGCCGCGGGCCTTCGCCCAGTCCTGCCAGGCGTCGAGCTGCTTGCGGGGCTGCGAGGCGCCGCCGGGCATCACGACCGCGCCGACGTACGGCGCCTGGAAGACCCGGAACTCGGTGCCCTTGAAGTACTCGGTGAGGTCGGTCAGCTCCTGGCCGAAGCGGACGTCCGGCTTGTCGGAGCCGTAGCGCGCCATGGCGTCGGCGTAGGAGAGGCGGGGCAGCGGGTTGGGGATCTCGTACCCGTGCACCTCCTTCCAGATCCGGCCGACGATCTTCTCGCCGAGGGCCAGCACGTCCTCCTGGTCGACGAAGGACGCCTCGATGTCGAGCTGGGTGAACTCCGGCTGCCGGTCGGCGCGGAAGTCCTCGTCGCGGAAGCAGCGGGCGATCTGGTAGTACCGCTCCATGCCGGCCACCATCAGCAGCTGCTTGAACAGCTGCGGGGACTGCGGCAGCGCGTACCAGTGGCCCGGCTGGAGGCGGACCGGGACGAGGAAGTCGCGGGCGCCCTCGGGGGTGGAGCGGGTCAGGTACGGGGTCTCGATGTCGAGGTAGTCGTTCTCCTCCATCACCGTGCGGATGATGTGGTTGACCTTCGAGCGCAGCCGCAGCGCGCGGGCCGGGCCCTCGCGGCGCAGGTCGAGGTAGCGGTAGCGCAGCCGCACCTCCTCGTTGACCGAGCCGGGCTCGTACTCGGCGACCTGGAACGGCAGCGGCGCGGCCTCGGACAGCACCTCGATCGACTCGACGACGACCTCGACCGCGCCGGTCGGGATCTCCGGGTTCTCGTTGCCCTCGGGGCGGACCCGGACCTCGCCGACCACCTTCACGCAGTACTCGGAGCGCAGCCCGTGCACCGACTCCAGGTCGCGGACCACGACCTGCACGGTGCCCGAGGCGTCCCGCAGGTCGATGAAGGCCACGCCGCCGTGGTCGCGGCGGCGGGCCACCCAGCCGGCCAGGGTGACGGTGGTGCCGGCGTGCTCCGCGCGGAGCGTGCCTGCGTCGTGCGTGCGGATCACAGCTGCTTCTCCTTCAGGGTGGTGACGAGCGCCTCAAGGGCGACGGGGGTCTGCTCGCCGGACTCCATGTCCTTGAGCTGGACCACGCCCTCGGCGAGGTCCCGGTCGCCCGCGATCAGGGCGTAGCGCGCACCCGACCGGTTGGCGGACTTCATGGCGTTCTTGATGCTCTTCACGCCGAAGGCCAGGTCGGTGGCGACGCCGGCCCGGCGCAGCTCGACCACCTTGGCGAACAGCACGTTCTTGGCCTCCTCGCCGAGCGCCACCGCGTACACCTCGGTGGTGGCGGGCAGGTCGAGGACGACGCCCTCGGCCTCCAGCGCGAGGAAGGTGCGGTCCACGCCCAGGCCCCAGCCGACCGAGGGCAGCGCCGGGCCGCCGAGCATCTCGGACAGGCCGTCGTAGCGGCCGCCGCCGCCGATCGCGGACTGCGCGCCCAGGCCGCCGTGCACGAACTCGAAGGTGGTGCGGGTGTAGTAGTCCAGGCCGCGCACCAGCTTGGGGTCGTCGACGAACGCGACGCCCGCGGCGGTGAGCAGCTCGCGGACCTTCTCGTCGTACGCCTTGCAGTCCTCGCACAGGTAGTCGCGCAGCTTGGGCGCGTCCACCAGCTGGGCCTGGACGGCCTCGCGCTTGTCGTCCAGGACGCGCAGCGGGTTGATCTCGGCGCGGCGGCGGGTCTCCTCGTCCAGGTCGAGACCGGCCAGGAACCCGACCAGCGCGGTGCGGTAGACCGGGCGGCACTGCTGGTCGCCGAGCGAGTTGAGCAGCAGGCGGTAGTCGCGCAGCCCGAGCGCGCGGAAGGCGTCGTCGGCCAGGATGATCAACTCGGCGTCCAGCGCCGGGTCCTCGGCGCCGATCGCCTCCGCGCCGACCTGGGAGAACTGCCGGTAGCGGCCCTTCTGCGGCTTCTCGTAGCGGTAGAAGTTGCCGGAGTACCAGAGCTTGACCGGCAGGTTGCCGAGCTTGTGGAGGTTGGCCTCCAGCGCGGCGCGGACCACCGAGGCGGTGCCCTCGGGGCGCAGCGCGAGGTCCTCCTCGCTGCGCTTGGTGAGGGTGAACATCTCCTTGGTGACGATGTCGGTGGACTCGCCGACGCCGCGGGAGAACAGCTTGACGTCCTCGAACACCGGGGTCTCGACGTAGCCGTACCCGGCCCGGCGCAGCGGCGCGGACAGCCGCTCGCGGATCGCCAGGTAGGCGGCCGAGTTGACCGTGGGCAGCAGGTCGTAGGTGCCCTTGGGGGCGGTGAAGGTGCTCAACTTCTCTTCCGTCACATTCCTCGTCGCGGGAAGGCCGGCGCGCCCTGCGCACCGCCCGCCTGCTGGAGGTAGGGGTTGGTGGCGCGCTCTCGGCCGATGGTGGTCTGGGAGCCGTGGCCGGAGAGCACCACGGTCGCGTCGTCGAGGGGCAGGCACACCCGGGCCAGCGAGCGCATGATCGCCGCGCTGTCTCCGCCCGGGAGGTCGGTACGCCCGATGGAGCCGGCGAACAGCAGGTCGCCCGAGAACAGGACCGGGGGGATGTCCTGGGAGGCGGGCGTCCTGAACGTCACCGACCCCCCGGTATGGCCCGGGGCGTGGTCGACGGTGAGCTGCAGCCCGGCGAGTTCCAGCACGCCGCCGTCGGTCAACTCGCGGACGTCGTCCGGCTCGCCGACGGTGATCGAGCCCATCAGCTGCTGCCCGAGCGAGCGGCCGAGCGCCTTCTCCGGGTCGGCCAGCATGTAGCGGTCCTCGGGGTGGATCCAGGCGGGGACGCCCCGCGCGCCGCAGACCGGGACGACCGAGGCGACGTGGTCGATGTGCCCGTGGGTGAGCAGCACCGCGACCGGCTTGAGCCGGTGCTCGCGGACCAACTCCTCGACGCCGCGCGCCGCTTCGTGGCCCGGATCGACGATCACGCACTCCTCGCCGGCGGCGGGAGCGACCAGGTAGCAGTTGGTGCCCCAGGCCCCGGCGGGGAATCCGGCGACGAACACGCGAGTCCTTACGTTTCATGGCGGCGGTCTGCTTTTCCCCCGCAGCCTACCGGCGCCACCGGGCCGCGGGCGAACCGGTTACCTGGCGCGTTCAGCCGTTTCTCATGTCGAGCTGATCCCGTACTGACGCGCGGGGTCCTTACACTGGGCCGCCAGCGGGTGCGATGATCCGCACACAACAAACCAAGTCCCCCGTTCCCACAGTCCGGCAGGAGAGACGCCCGGTGGTCAGCAGCGAACAGCGGCGGCGGCAGCTCGCCCGTGAGAAGTACGAGCGCCAGATGCAGGCCCGCGCGGAGGCCGCCGCCAAGCGCAGGAAGCGCAACGCGGTGGTCGCCTCGGTGCTGGCGGTGCTGGTGGTCGCCGGCGTCGCGACCGTCGCCGGCGGCGTGTTCGACTCGGACAAGAAGAAGGACAGGACGGCGTCCGCGGCGCCCTCCCCGTCCGCCAGCGGCAAGCAGTGGGCCGCCGAGCCGGCCATGTCGATCGACACCGCCGCCCAGTACACCGCGACGATGGACACCTCGGCGGGCAAGGTCACCTTCACCCTGGACGCGGCGAAGGCCCCGCACACCGTCAACTCCTTCGTGTTCCTGGCCGGTCAGCAGTTCTGGGACGGCACCAAGTGTCACCGGCTGACCACGGAGGGCATCTACGTCCTGCAGTGCGGCGACCCGACCGGCACCGGATCGGGCGGCCCCGGCTACTCGTTCGCCGACGAGAACCTGACCGGCGCGACCTACCCCGCGGGCACCGTGGCGATGGCCAACTCCGGGCCGAACACCAACGGCAGCCAGTTCTTCCTGGTCTACAAGGACACCCAACTGCCGCCCAACTACACCCCGTTCGGCAAGATCACCGGCGGTCTGGACGTGCTGCAGAAGATCGCCGCCGCCGGTGTCCAGGGCGGTGGCGGCGACGGCGCGCCCGCGACCCCGGTCAACGTCACCGGCATCACCACCGCCAAGGGCTGACCCGCCGCGAAAATCGACCGGCGCCGGATGCGGACAGCACCGGCGCTGGTCGCCTATGTTGCTGTTGTATAGGGTGCCCTGACCGTCGGCCGTCACCCTCGGCACAACCCAACGACGGCTCGGGACGGCGGACTCCATCGGTCCGCCGCACATCAACTGTGGACGACGCTCCCGCCCGTGGGCGTGGCGTCATGTGGAGGAGGCGCTGTGAGCAGCGACCCGTGGGGCCGTGTCGACGAGCAGGGGAACGTCTACGTGAGGACGGCCGACGGCGAACGCCAGGTCGGCTCCTGGCAGGCCGGCTCCCCCGAGGAGGCCCTCGCCTACTTCGAGCGCAAGTTCCAGGGCCTGGAGGCGGAGACCGCCCTCCTGGAGCACCGCGTGCGCAAGACCGACCTGGCCGCCAAGGAGGCGCAGACCGCGCTGGAGCACCTGCGTGCGCAGGTCACCGAGGCGCACGCGGTCGGCGACCTGGCCTCGCTGGCCGCCCGCCTGGACGCCCTGGCCGGTGAGATCGAGACCCGGCAGAGCGAGCGCAGGGCCGCCCGGGCCAAGGCCCAGGAGGAGACCCGCGCCGCCAAGGAGGCGCTGGTCGCCGAGGCCGAGCAGCTCGCCGAGTCCAACCAGTGGCGGGAGGCCGGCGACCGGCTGCGCGCCCTGGTCGACAACTGGAAGGCGCTGCCGCGGCTGGACCGCAAGAGCGACGACGAGCTGTGGCACCGCTTCTCGCACGCCCGCTCGGTGTTCTCCAAGCACCGCAAGGCGCACTTCGCGGCCCTCGACTCCGAGCGCGAGACCGCCCGCGCGATCAAGGAGAAGCTGGTCGCCGAGGCCGAGGCGCTGTCCGGCTCGACCGAGTGGGGGCCGACCGCCGCCGCCTACCGCGACCTGATGACCCAGTGGAAGGCCGCCGGCCGCGCCCAGCGGGACGCGGAGGAGGAGCTGTGGGCCCGCTTCCGCGGCGCCCAGGACGTCTTCTTCCAGGCCCGCTCCGGTGCGTTCTCCGAGCGCGACGCCGAGCAGGGCGAGAACCAGAAGGCCAAGGAGGCGCTGCTGGTCGAGGCCGAGGCGATCCTGCCGGTCACCGACCTGAAGGCCGCCAAGGCCGCGCTGCGCTCCGTCGCCGAGCGCTGGGAGGCCATCGGCCACGTCCCGCGCGACGCCCGTCCGAAGCTGGACGGCCGACTGGCCGCGGTGGAGCGCGCCGTCCGCGAGGCCGAGGAGGCCGAGTGGCAGCGCTCCAACCCGGAGGCCCGGGCCCGGGCCACCGGCATGACCGCCCTGCTGCAGGCCGCCGTGGACAAGCTCCGCGCCGACCTGGACAAGGCCCGCGCCGCGGGCAACGCGTCCAAGGCGGCGAAGCTGGAGGCCGAGCTGGAGGGCCGCCAGGCGCTGCTCGACCAGGCGCAGAAGTCGCTGCAGGAGTTCACCTCCTGAACCCCGCTCGCACCGAGGGCCCCCGTCCGCGCCGGACGGGGGCCCTCCGCGTGGTCAGACCACGCTGGCGGAGGGGCCGGGCGACTGCAGCTGGTCGAGGTCCAGGCTCTGCTCCGGGCCGGGGGTGGCGCTGGGCACCGGGGTGCCGAAGTCGCTGAACTCGACCGTCCCGCTGTCCCTCTCCAGCTTCAGCGGCACCGGTGAGCCGGTGGTGGCCACGTACAGGGTGCCGGTGCCGGTGCCGGAGTCGGCGGTCAGGGTGAGCGCGGGGCGGCCCTGCACGGTGGTCGGGGCGCCCTTGGCCAGGCCGGTCTTCCCGGTGCCGAGCTGGTCGGCCAGTCCGGTGAGGTCGCACAGCTCGCCGATCTCGGCGAAGTCCGGGTTGTCGCTGGTGGTCTTCAGGTAGCGGTCGCCGACCAGCTGGGAGAGCGCCTCGCCGCCGTGGGTCCGCCAGAACTCCTGGTCGGGCTTGACCCACAGGTCGGGCCCGGCCTCGACCACCTGGAAGCTGCCGACGCCGCTCTGGCCCAGCGTGCCGGTGCAGTGGCCCGCGGTGTCCAGCCGCAGGTCCAGGTCGATCCGGGCGCCCTGGCTGCTGACCGCGCCGACCGTCCGCACCGCGCCCGCGCCCTTGAGCGCCTGCACCGCCTGCTGCAGCACTTGGTCGGCGGGCAGTTGTCCGACCCCGTTGTCGCCGTCGCGGGTGGCGGCCGCCGCGGAGGCCGAGACCGCGCTGCCGGTGCCGCTCGCCGCCGGTCCGCTCCCGGCGCCGTCCGGGCCGCCGGAGCCGCCGCACCCGACCACCAGCGCCGCGGCGAGCGCCGCGCCGGTCACTGCCGTCATCACCCGTATCCCGTGCACGGTGCCTCCAGGAAAGCCGCCCGCCCCCACCCGGCCAGTGTCGGCGGGGAGGGGGCGGGCGGCGACCGGAGCGGCGGCGCGCGGTGACCGGGCGGCTACTTGTTGCGGGCCGAGGTGACCCGGTAGACGTCGTACACGCCCTCGACGCCGCGCACCGCCTTGAGCACGTGGCCCAGGTGCTTGGGGTCGCCCATCTCGAAGGTGAACCGGCTCATCGCGACCCGGTCGCGGGAGGTCTGGACGGCCGCCGACAGGATGTTGACGTGCTGGTCGGAGAGCACCCGGGTGACGTCCGAGAGCAGCCGGGAGCGGTCCAGCGCCTCGACCTGGATGGCGACCAGGAAGACCGAGGACTGGGTGGCCGCCCACTCGACCTCGATCATCCGCTCGGGCTGCTGCTGCAGGGACTCCACGTTGACGCAGTCCGCGCGGTGCACCGAGACGCCGTTGCCGCGGGTGATGAAGCCGACGATCGGGTCGCCGGGCACCGGCGTGCAGCAGCGCGCCAGCTTCACCCACACGTCGTCCACGCCCTTGACGATGACGCCCGGGTCTCCCTTGGCGCGGCGCCGCATCGCGCGCGGCTGGTGCGAGGGGGTGGCGGTCTCGGCGAGGTCCTCGACCGCGCCCTCCTCGCCGCCCATCGCCTGGACCAGCTTCTGCACGATCGCCTGCGCGGCGACGTGGCCCTCGCCGATCGCCGCGTACAGCGAGGAGATGTCCGGGTAGCGCATCTCGTGGGCCAGCGTGACCAGCGAGTCCCCGGTGAGGATCCGCTGGATCGGCAGGCCCTGCTTGCGCATCGCCCGGGCGATCGCCTCCTTGCCCTGCTCGATCGCCTCCTCGCGGCGCTCCTTGGAGAACCAGGCGCGGATCTTGTTGCGGGCCCGGGGCGACTTGACGAAGCTCAGCCAGTCCCGGGACGGGCCGGCGTTCTCCGCCTTGGAGGTGAAGACCTCGACGGTGTCGCCGTTCTCCAGCGTCGACTCCAGCGGCACCAGGCGGCCGTTGACCCGGGCGCCGATGCACCGGTAGCCCACCTCGGTGTGCACCGCGAACGCGAAGTCCACCGGGGTGGCCTGCGCGGGCAGCGCTATCACGTCGCCCTTCGGGGTGAAGACGAACACCTCGTTGCTGGACAGGTCGAAGCGCAGCGACTCGAGGAACTCGCTCGGGTCCTCGGTCTCCTTCTGCCAGTCCAGCAGCTGCCGCAGCCAGGCCATCTCGTTGACCGCGTCGGCCTTGTCGTGCTGCCGCCCGTGGGTGGGCGTGTCGGTGCGCACCTTGGACGCCCCGGCCACCGCGCGCTGCTTGTACTTCCAGTGCGCGGCGATGCCGTACTCGGCGCGGCGGTGCATGTCGAAGGTGCGGATCTGCAGCTCGACGGGCTTGCCCCCGGGACCGATCACCGTGGTGTGCAGCGACTGGTACATGTTGAACTTGGGCATCGCGATGTAGTCCTTGAACCGCCCCGGCACCGGGTTCCACCGCGCGTGGATGGTGCCCAGCGCCGCGTAGCAGTCGCGGACGGTGTCGACCAGGACCCGGATGCCCACCAGGTCGTAGATCTCGGCGAAGTCCCGGCCCCGGACGATCATCTTCTGGTAGACCGAGTAGTAGTGCTTGGGGCGGCCGGTGACCTGCCCGGTGATCCGGGCCCCGCGCAGGTCGCCCTGCACCTGGTCGATCACGGTGGCCAGGTACTCGTCGCGCTTGGGGGCGCGCTCGGCCACCAGCCGGACGATCTCGTCGTACATCTTGGGGTAGAGGATGGCGAAGGCCAGGTCCTCCAGCTCCCACTTGATGGTGTTCATGCCCAGCCGGTGCGCCAGCGGGGCGTAGATCTCCAGCGTCTCGCGGGCCTTCTTCTCCTGCTTCTCCCGCTTCAGGTAGCGCATCGTGCGCATGTTGTGCAGCCGGTCGGCGAGCTTGATCACCAGGACCCGCGGGTCCTTGGCCATCGCCACGACCATCTTGCGGACGGTCTCCGCCTGCGCGGCCTCGCCGAACTTCACCCGGTCCAGCTTGGTCACGCCGTCGACCAGCAGCGCCACCGAGTCGCCGAAGTCGACCCGGAGCGTCTCCAGGCCGTAGTCGGTGTCCTCCACGGTGTCGTGCAGCAGGCCCGCCATCAGCGTCGGCGCGTCCATCCCCAGCTCGGCCAGGATGGTCGCCACCGCCAGCGGGTGGGTGATGTACGGGTCGCCGCTCTTGCGCTTCTGCCCGCGGTGCCACTTCTCCGCGACGGCGTACGCCCGCTCGATGTCCTTCAGCAGCCCGGGGTCGGCCTTGGGGTCGTTGGCCCGGATCGTCCGGAACAGCGGCTCCAGCACCGGGTTGACCATCGAACTGCGCTGACCGCCCAGCCGCGCAAGCCGAGCCCGCATCCCGCCCGGCGAGGGACGGGAACTGGCGGCAGCGGCCGTGGGCACAACCTCGTCGGGCAAGGACACTCCTACGTCGGATCAACCTTCATCGTACCGACAGCGCGCACCCCCGCGGCGGCGCGTCCGCCCCGGGAACGGGAGCGCCCGGGAACGGTCGCGTTCCCGGGCGGCTCTCGAACAGCGCGGTGTCACACCACGACGAGCGTCTCCAGCGGTGCGCCGTGCAGGTGCGAAGCGAGCTTCGCGCGCCCCGGCAGGAAGCCGAGCTCCATCAGCACGACCACGCCGACCAGCTCGGCCCCGGCCTCCTGCACGAGGTCCAGCGAGGCGGCGATCGTCCCGCCGGTGGCCAGCACGTCGTCCACCACCAGGACCTTCTCGCCCGGCTCGAACGCGTCGCACTGGACCTCCAGCGTCGCCGACCCGTACTCCAGGTCGTACGAGCGGGAGAACACCTCGCCGGGCAGCTTGCCCTTCTTGCGGATCGGGACGAACCCGAGGCCCGCGGCGAACGCGGCGGGCGCGGCGAGGACGAACCCCCGCGCCTCCAGCCCGACCACCTTGGTGGCGCCGAGCTCCCTGGCCCGATCGGCCAGCGCCCGGGTCAGCGCGCCGAACGCCTCGGCGTCGGCGAGCAGGGGGGCGATGTCCTTGAACAGGACGCCCGGCTTCGGGTAGTCCTGCACGTCCCGGATCCGGCTGTTGAGCAGCTCGGACAGGACGGGATCGGTGGTGGAGGTCACGGGGGTTCCTTCGCGGGGGTCAGCGCTTGCCGGACGGCCGGCCCTTGCCCCTGGTGCGGCTGGTCGGCTGGTTACGCTGTCCGACCATACCGGCCGGGACGCCGTCCTCGGCGTCCTGCTCGCTGTCGGGCTCCTCACCCCGGGCGGCGGCCTCGGCCGCGGCCTTGGCCTCGGAGGCCCGGCGCTGGGCGACCCGCTTGGCCAGCGCCTTCATCTCCGGGGCCTGCTCCTTGAGCTGCGCGAGCAGCGGGGTGGCCACGCAGATGGAGGAGTAGGCACCGGCCGCGAGGCCGATGAACAGGGCCAGCGAGATGTCGTTCAGGGTGCCCGCGCCGAGCAGGCCGCCACCGATGAACAGCAGCGCGGAGACCGGCAGCAGTGCCACGACCGTGGTGTTGATGGAGCGCACCAGGGTCTGGTTGAGGCCGTGGTTGGCGGCCTCGCTGTAGGTGCGGCGGCTCTGCTTGGTGATGCCCCGGGTGTTCTCCTTCACGGTGTCGAAGACGACGACCGTGTCGTAGAGCGAGTAACCGAGGATGGTCAGGAAGCCGATCACGGTGCCCGGGGTGACCTCGAAGCCGACCAGGGCGTACACGCCGATGGTGATCAGGAGGTCGTGGACCAGGGCGACCAGGGCGGCCACCGCCATCCGCCACTCGAAGGCGATCGCCATGTAGACGGTGACCAGCACCATGAAGACGATCAGGCCGGTCAGCGCCTTCTTGGAGATGTCGGCGCCCCAGGAGGGGCCGATCACCTGGGCGTTGATGTCCTTCTCCTGGACGCCGATCGCCTGCGAGAACTCCTTGGTGAAGGTGGTCGCCGGGATCGACTCCTGCGCGCTGACCTGGACCCGGACGTCGCCCTTGTCCGTGGTCTGCACCAGCGCGGTCTTGGAGCCGATGATCTTGTCGGCGGTCTCCTTGGCCTGCGAGGCCGACAGGCCGGGCTTGTGCACGGTGTAGACCGAGCCGCCCTTGAACTCGATGCCCAGGTGCAGGCCCATGGCCAGGCCGACGGCCGCCACCAGGACGATCACCGCCGAGATCGAGTACCAGATCTTCCGCTTGCCGACGAAGTCGAAGGAGACCTCGCCCTGGTAGAGGCGGTGACCGATGTTGCGGAGCGACATGGGTCAGACCTCCTGGGTCGTGGTGGGACGGCGGCGGGAGCCGCGGATCGGCGGACGGGCGCCGAGCCGCTTCGGGTCCAGGCCGGACATCGGGTGACCGCTGGCGAAGAACTTGGTGCGGGCGAGCAGGCTGATCAGCGGCTTGGTGAACAGGAAGATCACCACGACGTCGAGCAGGGTGGTCAGGCCGAGGGTGAAGGCGAAGCCCTGCACCTTGCCGACCGACACCAGGTACAGCACCGCGGCGCACAGGAAGGACACGAAGTCCGAGACCAGGATGGTGCGCCGGGCCCGCGGCCAGGCCCGCTGCACGGCGGCCCGCAGCTGGGCGCCCTCGCGGACCTCGTCGCGGATGCGCTCGAAGTACACGATGAAGGAGTCCGCGGTGATGCCGATCGCGACGATCGCGCCGCAGACCGCGGGCAGGTTCAGCGCGAAGCCGATGCCCGCGCCGAGCAGGCTCATGATCGACCAGGTCAGGACCGCCGAGACGATCAGGCCGGCGATCGAGATCAGGCCCAGGCCCCGGTAGTAGACCAGCGAGTACGCGACCACCAGGACCATGCCGATCAGACCGGCGATCAGACCGGCCTTCAGCTGCTCCGAGCCGAGCTGCGGGGAGACGGTGGTGACGTCGCTCTTCACGAAGTCCAGCGGGAGCGCGCCGTAGCTCAGCACGTTCGCCAGCGACTTGGCCTCCTCCGCGCTGAAGGTGCCGCTGATCACGGCGCTGCCGCCGGTGATCGACTCCGACACGTACGGGTGCGAGACGACCTGGCCGTCCAGCACGATCGCGAACTGGTTGGCCGGGGAGGTCTGGGTGGCCAGCTGGCCGGTGGTGTCGGCGAAGGCCTTGGAGCCCGCGTCGTTGAACGACAGGTCGACCATCCAGCCCTTGCCGCTCTGGGTGTCGTAGGCGGCCTGCGCCTTGGTGACGTCCGAGCCGTTCACCGCGACGCCGCCGAGCACGAACTTGTACCAGACGCCGTTCTCGGCGTCGTACGAGCAGGCGATCGCCGGGGCGCTCGGGTCGTTGGTCTTCTGGTAGTTGATCCGCTGCGACTCGTTGGTGCAGTCCAGCGCGGCGTACTGCTGCTGCAGCGCGACGGTGGCGGCATCCGGGGTCGGCGCGGCGCTCGGGTCGGCCGCGGGGGCCGAGGCGGCGGCGCTCGGCTGGGCCGGGGCGGAGCCGCTCGCGGAGGCGGAGGCCGAGGGGTCGGCCTGCAGCGCGCCGGAGAGGGCGCGGCCGGCCTTGGTGGCGGAGGCGCTCGCGGAGGCGGGGGCGCCGGCCGAGGCGGAGGCGCCCGCGCTCGCGGAGGCGCCCGCGCTCGGGGCGGCCGAGGCCTCGGCGCCCGAGGAGGCGGAGGCCGACGGCTGGGGCTGCTGGGCGGCCGCGCCGGACGGCTCCAGGGTCAGCACCGGGCGGAAGTAGAGCTTGGCGGTGTCGCCGACCTTGTCGATGGACTGCTGCGTGTTACCACCGTCGGGAATGTTGACGATGATGTTCGCATTGCCCTGGGTCTGGACCTCCGCCTCGGAGACGCCCATGCCGTTGACGCGCTTCTGGATGATGCTGACCGCGGTGTCCAGATTGGTCTTGTTGACCGCGGAAGGATCATCAGACTTAGCGGTCAGCGTGACGCTGGTGCCACCGGCGAGGTCGATTCCGAGACGCGGCTTGGTGTTGCCCGTCCCGAACATGAGGGCCACAAGGCCGACGGTGACCACCAGGATGAGCGCCAGCGCCCGTCCCGGGTATCCGTCGCGCGACCGCGACTTGGGTGTTGCCACCTTGCTCGTTTCTCCCTGTCCATGCCGCCCGGCGGCCGGCCTCCGGCCCCGCGCTGGGCGGGGGCCGGAAGGCGGCGGACGCACGACGGCCCAAGAGGTCCTGTTGGGCTTGCGGCGGGTGCCGCTCGGTCGAGGGTGCCCCGACCGTACTACTTGCTCTCGGGAGCCTCGGCGTCGGCCTTCGCCTCGTCCTTGGACAGGCTCAGCGGCTTCTCGTCGGCCCCGGCGTCCTCCGCGGCGTCCTCGACGGCCTCGTCCTCGGCGGGACGGCCGTTGATGATCGCGTCGTACTCCAGCGGCTCCAGGACGGCCGCGATCGCGCCCTTGGTGTAGTGGGCCACCACGCCGGGGGAGACCTCCAGCTCGACCGTCTCGTCGTTGACCGCCTTCACCAGCGCGTACATGCCGCCGATGGTGCGCACGCCCGACCCCGGCTGCAGCGAGGTCTGCATGCTCTGCATCTGGGCCTGACGCTTCTTCTGCGAGCGCATCATCATGAAGATGGCGAGCAGGGGGAGGAGAAGGATGATGTAAGAGAACACAGCCAGGGTCCTTTGTGGGCCGCCTTCCGGCAGCCAGTGCGTGTACGTCGGCCCGTCGGGCGAGAGGGGCGGTCCGGCGGAGTCTAGGCGACCCGCACTGAACGGACAACGCCAAGCATGCCAGTGTGCCGCCGAAAGTGGCGAGCCTTGGCATGCACATAAACTCCCGATAAGGCGCCGGAGTTATCCCCGGAACCTCCGGCCCGACGGCCGCGTCATCCCTGGCCCTCGGCCCACAGCCCGTTCTGCTGGCCACCCGGCGCCGCCTTCGGCGCCCGCGCCGACTGCGGCGGGGTCAGCCCCAGGTGCTGCCAGGCCGCCGCGGTGGCGATCCGCCCGCGCGGGGTGCGCGCCAGCAGGCCCTCCCGGACGAGGAAAGGTTCAGCCACCTCCTCGACCGTCTCCGCCTCCTCCCCCACCGCCACCGCCAGCGTGGACAGGCCCACCGGGCCGCCGCCGAACAGCTTCAGCAGCGCCTCCAGCACCGCCCGGTCCAGCCGGTCCAGGCCGCGGGCGTCGACCTCGTAGACCTCCAGCGCCTGCGCGGCGATCTCCCGGGTGACCAGGCCGTCGTGCCGGACCTGCGCGAAATCCCTCACCCGGCGCAACAGCCGGTTGGCGATCCGCGGCGTGCCGCGCGAGCGCCCGGCGATCTCGGCCGCGCCCGCCGGGTCGATCTCCACGTCCAGCAGGCCCGCCGAGCGGTGCACCACCCGCTGCAGCTCGGCCGGAGCGTAGAACTCCATGTGGCCGGTGAACCCGAACCGGTCGCGCAGCGGCGGCGGCAGCAGGCCCGCCCGGGTGGTCGCGCCGACCAGCGTGAACGGCGGCAGCTCCAGCGGGATCGCGGTGGCGCCGGGGCCCTTGCCGACGATCACGTCGACCCGGAAGTCCTCCATCGCCATGTACAGCATCTCCTCGGCGGGCCGGGACATCCGGTGGATCTCGTCGAGGAACAGCACCTCGCCCTCGGTCAGCGAGGACAGGATCGCCGCCAGGTCGCCCGCGTGCTGGATCGCCGGGCCCGAGGTGATCCGGATCGGGGCGTTCAGCTCGGCCGCGATGATCATCGACAGGGTGGTCTTGCCCAGCCCGGGCGGGCCGCTCAGCAGCACGTGGTCCGGCGCGGCGCCGCGCTTGCGGGCCGCCTGCAGGACCAGCGAGAGCTGCTCGCGCACCCGCTCCTGCCCGATGAACTCCTCCAGCAGCTTCGGCCGCAGCGCGGCCTCCACCGCCTGGTCCTCACCGTCGGCGGACGCCGTCACCAGGCGGTCGGCGGGGTCGGACTCGTACGGGCTCATCGGGAAACCGCTCTCCATGTCGACTTGGTGACGTGTCGTCTCATTGCTTCGGCGCTGTTCAGCGGGCCCGGTTCAGGCCGCGCAGGGCCAGCCGCAGCAGGGCGCCCACGTCCGGCACGGACTGCGCCTCGGCGTCCGGCGCGACCCGGGCCACCGCCTCGTCCGCCTCCCGCGGAGCGTAGCCCAGGCCCACCAGCGCGGAGTGCAGCTGCTCGTGCCAGGGCGCCGGGCCGGAGGCCACCGGCTTCTGCGCGGGGACGGTGCCGTGCGGGGCCCCGAGCTTGTCCTTGTACTCCAGCAGCAGCTTGGCCGCCTTCGCCTTGCCGATGCCGGGCACCGCGATCAGCGCCTTCTCGTCGCCGCCCGCGACCGCCACCCGCAGCGCCTCCGGCGAGTGCACCCCCAGGATCGCCTGGGCCAGCTTCGGCCCGACCCCGGGCGCGGCCTGCAGCACCTCGAACGTGGCCCGCTCGTCGTCGTCCACGAAGCCGAACAGCGTCAGCGAGTCCTCCCGGACCACCAGCGAGGTCGCCAGCCGGGCCACCTCCCCCACCCGCAGCGTCGCCAGCGTGGTCGGCGTGCACTGCACCGCCATCCCCACCCCGCCGACCTCCACCACGGCCACCCCGGCCCCCACCACCGCAACCGGCCCCTGCACAAAGGCGATCATGGTGAAGTCGTTCCTCTCGATGGTTCCGATGCTTGCCGTGCGCCGAGCCCGTCAGGGGCGCGGGGAACTGCGCGAGCGGCCCGGTGCCGCGCCGTGCCAGGAGCTGCCGCCGGTGCCGTGGGCCCTGATCGCGGCGGTCAGGCGGTTGGTGGTGCCGCCGCGCCAGATGTGGCAGATGGCCAGGGCCAGGGCGTCCGCCGCGTCGGCGGGCTTCGGCGGGGCGTCGAGCCGCAGGATGCGGGTGACCATGGCGGTGACCTGCGCCTTGTCGGCGCGGCCGGAGCCGGTGACGGCGGCCTTGACCTCGCTGGGGGTGTGCAGCGTGACGGGGATGCCGCGGCGGGTCGCGCACAGCACGGCGACCGCGGAGGCCTGCGCGGTGCCCATCACGGTGCGCACGTTGTGCTGGGCGAACACCCGCTCCACCGCGACGAGTTCGGGCGAGTACCGGTCGAGCCAGGACTCCAGGCCCTGCTCGATGGCGAGCAGCCGCGGCCCGATCTCGTCCTCCGCGGGCGTGCGCACCACGCCGACGCCGAGCATCGCCAACTGCCGCCCGGGCAGCCCTTCGACCACCCCGACGCCGCACCTGGTCAGCCCAGGGTCCACACCCAGCACTCGCACGGCCCCGCCTCTCTCCGACCTGCGCAGGTTACCCCCGGCCTCCGACAACCGGCCCCGGACACGCCTCCGCCCGGCGGCCACCAGCGGGCCGCCGGGCGGGGTCGCCGGAGCGGACTCAGGCGTCCAGCTCGGCCATGATCTCGTCGGAGACGTCGAAGTTGGCGAAGACGTTCTGCACGTCGTCGCTGTCCTCGAGCGCGTCGATCAGCTTGAAGATCTTGCGGGCGCCCTCGGCGTCCAGCTCGACCTGCATGCTGGGGACGAAGTTGGCGTCGGCGGAGTCGTAGTCGATGCCCGCGTCGACCAGCGCGGTGCGGACCGCGACCATGTCGCCGGCCTCGGAGAGCACCTCGAAGGCCTCGCCCAGGTCGTTGACCTCCTCGGCCCCGGCGTCCAGGACCACGTCGAGGACCTTGTCCTCGTCCACGCCCTCGGCCTTGGGGACGATCACCACGCCCTTGCGGTTGAACAGGTACGACACCGAACCCGGGTCGGCCATGCTGCCGCCGTTGCGGGTCATCGCCACGCGCACGTCGGAGGCGGCGCGGTTGCGGTTGTCGGTGAGGCACTCGATCAGCACGGCCACGCCGTTGGGGCCGTAGCCCTCGTACATGATGGTCTGGTAGTCGGCGCCGCCGGCCTCCAGGCCGCCGCCGCGCTTGATCGCGCGGTCGATGTTGTCGTTCGGGACGGACGCCTTCTTCGCCTTCTGCACGGCGTCGTACAGCGTCGGGTTGCCCGACAGGTCCGCGCCGCCGGTGCGGGCCGCCACCTCGATGTTCTTGATCATCTTGGCGAAGAGCTTGCCGCGCTTGGCGTCGATCACGGCCTTCTTGTGCTTGGTGGTAGCCCACTTAGAGTGGCCGGACATCGCCAGCTCCTTTTCGTCGCCAATGGGAAATGAACAGGGGAGATCTTACCGGTGCCGCACCGCCGGGTGGCACACGGTCACCGCGCCGCACGGGGCGCTCAGCGCGCCGCGGCCTCGACCATCCGGACGAAGTACTCGTGGACGCGGTGGTCGCCGGTCAGTTCCGGGTGGAAGGAGGTGGCCAGCAGGTTGCCCTGGCGGACCGCGACGATCCGGGCGTCCGGGCCGTCCGCGGCCGGGACCTCGGCGAGCACCTCGACGCCCGCGCCGACCGCCTCGACCCAGGGGGCGCGGATGAACACGCCGGTGACCGGGTCGCCGGCCAGGCCCGCGAACGGGATGGCGGTCTCGAAGGACTCGTTCTGCCGGCCGAAGGCGTTGCGCCGGACGGTCATGTCGATGCCGCCGACGGTCTCCTGGTCGTCCCGGCCGTCCAGGATCTTGTCCGCCAGCATGATCATGCCCGCGCAGGTGCCGTACACCGGCATGCCGGCCGCGACCCGCTCGCGCAGCGGCTCCATCAGGCCGAACAGCACGGCCAGCTTGGAGATGGTGGTGGACTCGCCGCCGGGCATCACCAGCGCGTCCACCTCGGCCAGCTCCTCCGGGCGGCGCACCGGCCGGGCCAGCGCGTCGGCGGCGGCCAGCGCCACCAGGTGCTCGCGGACGTCGCCCTGCAGGGCCAGGACGCCGATGGTGGGGGTGCTCACGGTCTCACTACCTCTTCGTTCTCGAACTACAGGGCCCGGACGCCACGCAGCGGCCCGCCGTACCGGGAACTCGCACGGCGGGCCGGACGCGTGGAGCGCTTACCAGCCGCGGTTGGCGTAGCGCTCGGTCTCCGGGAGGGTGTCGCAGTTGATGCCGACCATGGCCTCGCCCAGGTTGCGGGAGGCGTCCGCGATGATCTTCGGGTCGTCGTAGAAGGTGGTGGCCTTGACGATGGCGGCGGCGCGCTTGGCCGGGTCGCCCGACTTGAAGATGCCGGAGCCGACGAAGACGCCCTCCGCGCCGAGCTGGCGCATCAGCGCGGCGTCGGCCGGGGTGGCCACGCCGCCGGCGGAGAACAGCACGACCGGCAGCTTGCCGAGCTCGGCGACCTCGCGGACCAGCTCGTACGGGGCGCGCAGCTCCTTGGCGGCGGCGTACAGCTCGTTGTTGTCGAAGCCGCGCAGCTTGGCGATCTCGTTCTTGATCTGGCGCAGGTGGCGGACGGCCTCCACCACGTTGCCGGTGCCGGCCTCGCCCTTGGAGCGGATCATGGCCGCGCCCTCGGCGATCCGGCGCAGGGCCTCGCCCAGGTTGGTGGCGCCGCAGACGAAGGGGGTGGTGAAGGCCCACTTGTCGGAGTGGTTGACCTCGTCGGCCGGGGTGAGGACCTCGGACTCGTCGATGTAGTCGACGCCCAGCGACTGCAGGACCTGGGCCTCGACGAAGTGGCCGATCCGGGACTTGGCCATCACCGGGATGGAGACGGCGCCGATGATCTCCTCGATCATGTTCGGGTCGGACATCCGGGCCACGCCGCCGTCCTTGCGGATGTCGGCGGGAACGCGCTCCAGCGCCATGACCGCGACCGCACCGGCGTCCTCGGCGATCTTCGCCTGCTCGGCGTTGACCACGTCCATGATCACGCCGCCCTTGAGCTGCTCGGCCATGCCGCGCTTGACCCGGGCGGTGCCGACCTGGGGCTGCTCAGCGGAAGTGGGGGTGGTGGACACGTAAGACCTCACTCAGGGATGAACCGGTGCTATCGATCTATCGTAGGCCCGGAGGCCCTCCGACCCATGCGCCACATGGTCCAGGGCCGTCCCCGGCATACGACAATCAGGCCAGCGACCCGGCTGCGGCAGGAAACGGGGTTCAGCCTACGCGGGCGCGCCCTCGGGCGTGAGCGCCACCGGGGGCTCGTCGTCCATCTCGAAGGCCATCGGGAACGGCGCACGCCCCGCGAGGCGGAAGTAGCGCACCAGCCGGTGCTCGCGCACCGCACGCGCCGCCCGCACCGCGTCGTTGTGGAAGCGCCGCGCCATCGGCACCCGGCGCACCGCCTCCACCAGGTCGCGCACCGCCTCCTCGCCGCCCGGCGCCGCCCGCAGCGCCCCGACCTGCTCCGGCTCGTCCAGCACCGCCCGCAGCGCCAGGCTCAGCTCGCTCTCCGCCACTTCGCGCTGCTCCGCCTCGGCCTGCCGGGCCGCGTGCGCCGCCTCCAGCAGCAGGATCGACGCCGCCGGGTCCAGCAGCGAGGAGGTCGCCAGCTCGACCGCCACCGCGGAACGGCGCAGCAGCTGGGCGTCCAGCGAGGCCCGGGCCGCGTCGATCCGGGCGTGCAGCCGGTCCAGCCTGCCCGCCGTCCAGCTCAGGTAGACGGCGAACAGCACGACGGCCGCAACGGCCCAGATCCAGGTAGCCACGGGGCGCTACGGTACCGGCTCAGACCCCGAGAACCGTCGAGCGGTAGGCGAGGTGGTCCAACTCCTCGACCTGGACGGCGACTTGCACCGGCCCGGCATCCGGCCCCAGGTACTCGGGCAGCGCCTCCAGCACCGCCTCGGCCAGCGCCGCCTTCGCCTCCGCGCTGCGCCCCGGGAAGATCTCGACCTTCACCGCGACCAGCGCGAAGGTGTCGGCGTCCGCCCCGACCACGTTCTCCTCGGTGCGCCGGAACCTGGTCTTGCACTTGGTCGACGTGGCGCCCAGCAGCTCCACCGCCAGCCGGTTCAGGGCCAGGCCGAAGCCCCGCCGGTCGAAGGAACCGGCGAGCCGGTCGGTGTGGTCGACGGTGATCAGCGGCATGCGGAACTACCTCTCCGGGCGGGACGGATCGACGGACGGGACGGGTCGACGGACGGGACGGTCAACGGCTCGGACGCGGACGGCGGTCGGACGGTTCGACCTCGGCCACCGGCGGGCGCCCGTCGGTCACCGTCTCGTACACCGACAGCACCTCGGCGCCGACCGTCTCCCAGTCGAAGCGCCGCACGTGCCGGGACGCCGCCGCGCGCAGCGCCGCCAGCCGGTCGGGGCTGCCCAGCAGCTTGAGCGCCGAGGCCGCCAGCGCCTCCGCGTCCTCCACCGGGAACAGCTCCCCGGCCGCGCCGCCGTCCAGCACCTGACGGAACGCGTCCAGGTCGCTGGCCAGCACCGGGGCGCCCGCCGACATCGCCTCGACCAGGATGATGCCGAAGGACTCGCCGCCGGTGTTCGGCGCCACGTACAGGTCGACCGAGCGCAGCAGCCGGGCCTTGTCCCGGTCCGAGACCATGCCGAGGAACTCGACCTGGGCCCGCACCTCGGGCGCCAGGCCCGCGACCGCCTCCTCCTCGTCGCCCTTGCCCGCGACCAGCAGCCGCACCCCGGGGCGCTCGGCCAGGATCCGCGGCAGCGCCGCCAGCAGCGTCGGCAGGCCCTTGCGCGGCTCGTTGATCCGCCCGATGAAGCCGATCGTCCCCGGCCCGCCCGTGGACGCCCCGCCCTGCCAGCGCGGGTCCGGCTCGGCGTCCGCGAAGAACCGCACGTCCACGCCGTTCGGGATCACCACCGCGTCGCCGCCCAGGTGCTCCACCAGCGTGCGCCGGGCGTACTCCGACACCGCGATCCGGCCCGACATCTTCTCCAGGCCCGGCTGCAGGATCGGCGAGGCCGCGATCATCGCCCGCGAGCGCGGGTTCGAGGTGTGGAACGTCCCCACCATCGGCCCGGACGCCGCCCAGGCCGCCAGCATCGACAGCGACGGCGAGTTCGGCTCGTGCACGTGCAGCACGTCGAACCGGCCCTCGCGCAGCCAGCGCCGCACCCGCGCCGCCGACAGGATCCCGAAGCTCAGCCGCGCCACCGACCCGTTGTACGGCACCGCCACCGCCCGCCCCGCCGAGACCACGTACGGCGGCAGCGCCTCCTCGTCCTCCGCCGGGGCCAGCACCGACACCTCGTGCCCCAGCCGGATCAGGTGCTCCGCCAGGTCCCGGATGTGGAACTGCACCCCGCCCGGCACGTCCCAGTCGTACGGGCACACCACGCCGATCCTCACCCCTCCGCCCTCCGCGGGGTCAGGTCGGCCAGCCACAGCTTCTGCAGCATGTGCCAGTCCACCGAGTGCTCGCGGATCGCGCCCGCCCACACGTCCGCCATCGCCTGGGTCATCGCCGCGGCCTGCTCCTGCCGGGTGCCCTCCCCCGACGGCACCACCTCCGGGTGCACCTCCGCCCGCAGCATCGCCCCGTCGTACCAGAGCGACACCGGGAACAGCGCCGCCCCCGTCCGCTGGGCCAGCGCCGCCGGACCGGCCGGCATCCGGGTCGGCTCGCCGAAGAAGTCCACCTGGATCCCGGCCTCCGAGAGGTCCCGGTCGCCCACCAGGCACACCAGCCTGCCCTCGCGCAGCCGCCGCGCCAGCGTCCCCACCACCGAGACCTGGGAGCCGGTCAGCGCCAGCACCTCCATGCCCAGGCTCTCCCGGTACGCCACGAACCGGTCGAACAGCGACTCCGGCTTCAACCGCTCCGCGACCGTGGTGAACGGGAACCCGCCCGCCGAGGCGATCCACGCCCCCGCCAGGTCCCAGTTCGCCATGTGCGGCAGCGCCAGCACCGCGCCCCGCCCGGCCGCCATCGCCTCGTTCAACTGCTCCAGGTTCTTCACCGTTATGGCACCGGCGATCCGCTCCCGGCTCCAGGTCGGCAGCCGGAAAGACTCCATCCAGTACCGCATGTACGAGCGCATCCCGGCCCGCGACAGCTCCCGCAACCGGATCCCGTCCGCGTCCGGGTGCACCCGCGACAGGTTGGCCTCCAACTGCCGCACCCCCTTGCCCTGCCGCCGCCACGCCACGTCGGCGATGGCGTCGAACAGGCCGCGGGCCACCGGCTCGGGCAGGTGCTTCAGCCCCGCCCAGCCCGCCGCGTAGGCGGCGTCGACCAACCGTTCCCTCACTTGACCCCCTCGGCGGCGGCCGCCGCCTCCAGCTCCGCCGACTCCCGGCGCACCGTCAGCATCCGCTGCGCCACCGTCACCAGGCTGCCCGCCGCGACCGCCCACAGGGCGACCGGCAGCAGCCACTCGACGTACGGCACCCCGAACGTGTGCAATCCCGCGACCCCCGCCGCGGTCAGACTGATCACCAGCCGCTCCGCCCGCTCCACCAGCCCCGACACGTTCACCGGGAAGCCCAGCGACTCGCCGCGCGCCTTGGTGTACGACACCACCTGGCCGCTGGCCAGGCAGAAGACCGCCACCGCGCACAGCAGGTCGTCGTTCCCGCCCCCCGCGTACCACATCGCCAGGCCGCCGAAGATCGCCGCGTCGGCGACCCGGTCCAGCGTCGAGTCCAGGAACGCGCCCCACTTGCTGGAACGGCCCGCCTGGCGGGCCATGTTGCCGTCCACCAGGTCGGAGAAGATGAACAGCGTGACGGTGATCACGCCCCAGAAGAACTCCCCGCGCGGGAAGAACACCAGGGCACCCGCCACCGACCCCGCCGTACCGATCAGCGTGACGGCGTCCGGACTGACGCCCCACCGCAGCAGCATCGCGGCGAACGGGGTGAGGACACGTGTGAAGAAGGCACGCGCGTACTTGTTGAGCATGGCCTTCCGGTCCGCTCCGCTCCTCGGATTGGCGCCCGCGGACCGCTCGCCCGCCGGGCGGCCGCGCGAATGGACCCGCCCGGCTGGACAATGGTATCCACGCTGATCGAGCGGCAGGAGGCCAACCATGCCGGACCGGACGGCCCACACCCCCGCCCCGCCCGCCGACCGACCCGACCGGCTCCGCAACGTGGCCCTGGTCGGGGCCGGCGGAGCCGGGAAGACCACCCTCGCCGAAGCCCTCGCCCGCACCGCGGGCGTCCTGACCAGGGCCGGAACCGTCCCCGACGGCACCACCGCCGCCGACTGGGAGGACGTCGAGCACCAGCAGCAGCGCTCCGTCCAGCTCGCCCTGCTCCCCCTGCCCTGGCGCGACCTCAAGGTCAACCTGGTCGACGCCCCCGGCTACGCCGACTTCGCGGGCGAGCTCCAGGCCGCCCTGCGCGCCGCCGAGGCCGCCCTGTTCGTCCACTCCGCCGCCGACCCCGAGGTCGCCCGCCCCGTCCGCGCCCTGTGGCAGCAGTGCGAGGACGCCCGGCTGCCCCGCGCGATCGTCCTCACCCACCTGAACACCGCCCGCGTCCGCCTCGACGACGTCCTGCGCCTGCTCCAGGACACCCTCGGCACCCCCGACACCGTCCGCCTGCTGCACCACGTCGACCTGCGCGACGGCCACCTGCACGGCCTCACCGACCTGCTCACCGGCCGCACGTACGGCGCCCCCGGGGACGCCCCCGGCCCGGACGCCGACCTGGACGCCGAGCGCGCCCGCCTGGTCGAGGCCCTGGCCGGCGAGGACGACACCCTGCTGGCCCGCTACCTCGACGGCGCACCCCTCGACACCGCCGCCCTCAGCGCCGGACTGCGCCGCGAACTCCTGGCCGGCACCCTGCACCCCGTCCTGGCCACCGCCCCCGACGGCACCGGCTGCGACGCCCTGCTCGACCTGCTCGCCGACGCCTTCCCCTCCCCCGCCGACCGCACCGACGACCTGCCCGCCGCCGACCCCGACGCCCCCCTCACCGCCCAGGTCGTCCACACCGGCGAGGACCCCTACCTCGGCCGCCTCAGCCTGCTCAAGGTCTTCTCCGGCACCCTCCACCCCGACACCACCGCCCACCTCCCCGACGGCACCGAGGAACGCCTCACCGCCCTGCACTCCCCCTTCGGCCACCACCTGCGCCCCGTCCCGCACGCCGTGGCCGGCGACCTCGCCACCGTCACCAAGCTCACCACCGCCCGCACCGGCGACACCCTCGCCACCGGCAGCACCGCCCTGCCCCCCTGGCCGCTGCCCGAGGCCCTGCTCCCCACCGCCGTCCGGGCCCGCTCCAAGGCCGACGAGGACAAGCTCTCCCAGGCCCTCGGCCGACTCTCCGCCCAGGACCCGGCCCTGCGCGTCGAACAGAACCCCGACACCGGCCAACTCGTCCTGTGGTGCACCGGCGAGGCCCACCTCGCCGTCACCCTCGACCGCCTCACCACCCGCCACGGCGTCCACGTCGACACCGTCCCCTACCAGGTCGCCCTCCGCGAGACCTTCGCCGCCCCCGCCGCCGGCCACGGCCGCCACGTCAAGCAGTCCGGCGGCCACGGCCAGTACGCGATCTGCGACCTCACCGTCGAACCCCTCCCCGGCGGCGGCTTCGAGTTCGTCGACCGCGTCGTCGGCGGCGCCGTCCCCCGCCACTTCGTGCCCTCCGTCGAGAAGGGCGTCCGCGCCCAGCTCGCCCAGGGCCTGCACGGCCACCCCATGACCGACGTCCGGGTCACCCTCACCGACGGCAAGGCGCACTCCGTCGACTCCTCCGACGCCGCCTTCCAGACCGCCGCCGCCCTCGCCCTCAAGGAGGCCGCCGGCCACACCGCCGTCGAGGTCCTCGAACCCGTCGACGAGGTGCGCGTGCTCCTCCCCGACGAGTACCAGGGCGCCGTCCTCACCGACCTGTCCGCCCGCCGCGGCCACGTCCTGGGCACCGAGGTCGGCGGCCCCGGCCTCAGCCTCGTCCGGGCCGAGGTCCCCGAACTCGAACTCACCCGCTACCCGCTCGACCTGCGCTCGCTGTCGCACGGAACCGGCCAGTTCACCCGCAGCTACCTGCGGCACGCCCCGATGCCCGCCCAGCTCGCCGCGCAGCACACCGGCGGCTGAACCCCGCTACGAGCGCCGCGGCAGCGCGCACGCCGGAGTGCCGCCCGGCATCCGGTCCCGGTTCCGCGCCACCCAGCGGTAGACCGCGTCCGCCACCGGCCGCACCGGCGCCAGCGCCAGCACCCCGCCGGCCCACGCCCACAGCCCGCCCGAACGCATCAGCAGCCGCGCCACCGCCTGCGCCCCGCCGTACACCCTGCGGTCCGGCGTCACCCACAGCACCTCCCGCGAGGCCCGTTCCGCCGTCACCTCCCCGCCGGTGAACTCCTCCAGCGCCGCCATGTCCGCGAACTGCCAGGCCACCGCCTCCCACCCCGCCGAGGACAGGCTCTGCCGGGGGTAGCGCTCCGCCCACCGCACGCAGCTGGAGCAGAACGCGCAATCGCCGTCGAAAACCAGCACCGGGCCCGGTGCGTACGCACTCGTCATGCCGGTGATCCTCCACCCCCGCGGCACCGCACCACAAACCGGGGGCGTCGAACCCGCCCCCACGGGGCAGCATCACCCCGAAACCACCGCAGGCGGCCGATATGTGACCCGGGATCAGCCGATGATCCGCACGGCCCGGCCCCCGCGCGGTAACCTGCCGCAGATCGATCAGGGGAGAAGGAGCTGCACAGGTGACTCAGCTCGACATGACGCCGGGCGCGCAGGTACCGCGGACGGACGTCGGCAACCAGACCGCGGTCACCCAGGCGTTCTCCTCCGCCGCGTACCGCACCGGCGAGTACACCGAACTGGAAGTCCTCACCGGAGTCACCGTCAAGAAGGGCAAGTTCGCGCTCTTCCGCCCCAGCGCGGGCGAGGCCTTCAGCCGCGCCCTGATCGACCGCACCCTCGGCAGCGGCCGCAAGCCCCTGGTCCCCTCGCACGGCACCGACGTCCGCATGGTCGTCGAACACTGCCTCGCCGCCCAGGACCTGCGCGAGGCCCGCGACCGCAAACTGGCCGGCCTCAGCCTGCTCTTCGGCGTCCTCTTCCTCCCCGGCACCCTGGTCTGGCTCGCCGCCTACCAGGCCCGCGCCTGGCTCGGCACCAAGAAGTCCGCCGCCCGGGACGGCTTCGTCGGCACCCTCGCCCTGCTGCTCGCCCTCGGCCTGACCGCGCTGCTGCTGGTCCGCCCGCCCTTCGGCGGCCTGCCCGGCCTCTACTTCCGGGTGGTCATGCTCGGCCCGGTCCTCGGCTGGTACCTCGCCAAGCGCACCGTGGTCGCCAGCGTCATGGAGCAGCGCGCCCGCTGGGGCGACCTGGTCGGCGGCAGCCCCGTCGCCGCCGTCGTCCCCAAGGCCGTCCCCAAGGACCACCTCGACAAGAAGGCCAACGCCCTCAAGGCCGCCCTGGACCGCCTCACCACCGAGCAGGCCACCAACATCCAGCACTACGCCGGCCCCAAGGGCATCCTCGGCATCGGCGCCCGCTGGTCCGAGTGGTCCATGACCGAGGACCTCCGCCCCGCCGAGGGCCACGACGACTTCCGCACCTTCCACGTCGCCGACCTCACCCGCCGCATCGCCGACCGCCTCTCCGGCCTCACCGCCAGCGACGTCCCCAACGGCGGCCTGCCCCGCCCGCAGATCAGCCACTGGGTGGTGCTCGACATCGGCGAGGGCGCCGACGAGATCGGCCGCCCCTCCGGCCCCGACATGGACGGCGACCGGATGCGCGACTTCGCCGTCCAGGAACTCGCCAGCAAGCAGAGCCTCGGCACCGACACCCGGCACCGCATCGCGGTCCAGTTCGTCCTGCACAAGGGCCAGTTGGTCGCCACCATCGTCATCAACGTGATGGTGCTCTCCCGCAACCTGCAGATCCACGTCACCCCGCACACCCTCGGCCCGGTCAACGGCTACTTCACCGCCAAGCCGAAGGTCCCCGAGAAGGACGTCCCGAAGACCCTCGTGTTCTGGGAGAACCGCACCGTCCAGCTCCCGATCGTCACCGACGACGAGGTGGTCCGGCAGGCCGTCCGCGCGCCCTTCCACAAGATCCCCAACCTGCTGAAGTGGCTCGGCGGCTCGATCTCCTTCCCCGAACCCCTCTGCCTGCGCCAGGCCTGGGCCGACCCCACCTGGAACAGCCGCTACAAGTCCGACGACACCATCTACCTGCCCCGCCCCGTCGTCGGCATCATCCACGCCGCCGTGATCGAGTTCCTCGAGGAGCACGACGTGGCCACCGACCGGTTCACCAACCGCTCCAACATCCTGCGCAGCGAGATCCAGGGCTCCCGCCCCTACCGCGCCGACAAGTACGACGCCGGCTGACCGGCCCCGCCCGCGGAATCGCTCAGGGGCGTACGGGAGGGTTCCCGTACGCCCCTGAGCGCTTCCGTCAGACCGGCCACACCTCGGACAGCATCTTCCGGGTGTCCGCCAGCAGCTGCGGTAGCACCTTGGTGTGCCCCACCACCGGCATGAAGTTCGTGTCCCCGCCCCAGCGCGGCACCACGTGCTGGTGCAGGTGCGCGGCGATCCCCGCCCCCGCGGCCGCCCCCTGGTTCATCCCGATGTTGAACCCGTGCGCCCCCGACGCCGCCCGCAGCGCCGTCATCGCCCTCTTGGTGAACTCCCCGAGCTCCGCCGTCTCCGGCCCGTCCAGCTCGGTGTAGTCCGCGACGTGCCGGTACGGCACCACCATCAGGTGCCCGCCGTTGTACGGGTACAGGTTCAGCACCGCGAACACCGACTCCCCGCGCTGGACGATCAGCCCCTCCTCGTCACTCAGCTGCGGGATCGAACAGAACGGACAGCCGTCGTCGGGAGCCGGCCCGGTGGGCTTGTTCTCGCCCTGGATGTACGCCATCCGGTGGGGTGTCCACAGGCGCCGGAAGCCGTCCGGCTCCCCCACGCCCCGCTGCAGTTCCGGCTCACTCGTCATGCCCGCCAGCATAAGCGCCGCGGCCCACGAACAAAGCAGTGCGGGGCGGACTCCCGGAGGAGACCGCCCCGCACCTCATGCCCGTCCTACCGGGATCAGACCTGCACCCGGCTGCGCACCGCTTCGACGATCTCCGCGATCGCCTCGGCCTTCGGCACGCCGTTCTTCTGCTCGCCGCTGCGGTAGCGGAACGACACCGCGCCCGCCTCGACGTCGTCGTTGCCCGCGATCAGCATGAACGGCACCTTGGTCTTCTGCGCGTTGCGGATCTTCTTCTGCATCCGGTCGTCCGAGGTGTCGACCTCCACCCGGATCCCGTGCTTCTTCAACTCGGCCGCCACGTCCAGCAGGTACGGCACGTGCTCGTCGGTGATCGGGATGCCGGTGACGGTGACCGGGGCCAGCCACGGCGGCATCGCGCCCGCGTAGTGCTCCAGCAGCACCGCGAAGAAGCGCTCGATCGAGCCGAACAGCGCCCGGTGGATCATGACCGGCCGCTGCCGCGAGCCGTCCGCCGCGGTGTACTCCAGGTCGAAGCGGTTCGGCAGGTTGAAGTCGAGCTGCACGGTCGACATCTGCCAGGTCCGGCCGATCGCGTCGCGCGCCTGCACCGAGATCTTCGGGCCGTAGAAGGCCGCGCCGCCCGGGTCCGGCACCAGCGGCAGGCCCTGCTTCTCGGCCACGCTGGCGAGGACCGCGGTGGCCTCCTCCCAGTCCTCGTCCGACCCGACGAACTTCTCCGGGTCCTTGGTGGACAGCTCCAGGTAGAAGTCGTTCAGACCGTAGTCGCGCAGCAGGTCCAGCACGAAGGTCAGCGTCCGGTCCAGCTCGTCGGCCATCTGCTCGCGGGTGCAGTAGATGTGCGCGTCGTCCTGGGTGAAGCCGCGGGCCCGGGTGAGGCCGTGCACGACGCCGGACTTCTCGTAGCGGTAGACCGTCCCGAACTCGAAGAGGCGCAGCGGCAGTTCGCGGTAGGAGCGGCCGCGCGCGTCGAAGATCAGGTTGTGCATCGGGCAGTTCATCGGCTTGAGGTAGTAGTCGACGCCCTCGTCCAGCTGCATGGGGGGGTACATGCCGTCGGCGTACCAGTCGAGGTGGCCGCTGGTCTCGAACAGCTTCCCCTTGGTCGCGTGGGGGGTGTAGACGAACTCGTAGCCCTCCTCCTCGTGCCGCTTGCGCGAGTAGTCCTCCATGGTGCGGCGGATGATGCCGCCCTTGGGGTGGAAGACCGCGAGGCCGGAGCCGATCTGCTCGGGGATGGAGAACAGGTCGAGCTCGTTGCCGAGCTTGCGGTGGTCGCGCTTGGCGGCCTCCTCCAGGAAGTCGAGGTGGGCCTTGAGCTCGTCCTTGGTGGGCCACGCGGTGCCGTAGAGGCGCTGCAGCATGGGGTTCTTCTCGCTGCCGCGCCAGTACGCGGCGGCGGAGCGCATCAGCTTGAAGGCCGGGATGTGCCGGGTGCTGGGCAGGTGCGGGCCGCGGCAGAGGTCGCCCCAGCAGAGTTCGCCGGTCTTCGGGTCGAGGTTGTCGTAGATGGTGAGCTCGCCGGCGCCGACCTCGACGTCCGCGCCCTCGCCGGCGGTGGCGGCGGAGCCCTTGAGGCCGATCAGTTCGAGCTTGTAGGGCTCCTTGGCGAGCTCCTCGCGGGCGGCCTCGTCGGTGACCACGCGGCGGGAGAACTTCTGGCCCCGCTTGATGATCTCCTGCATCTTCTTCTCGATGGCCTTGAGGTCGTCCGGCTGGAAGGGCCGCTCGACGTCGAAGTCGTAGTAGAAGCCGTCGCGGACGGGCGGGCCGATGCCGAGCTTGGCCTCGGGGAAGACCTGCTGGACGGCCTGGGCCATCACGTGGGCGGTGGAGTGCCGCAGGATGTCGAGGCCGTCGGGGCTGGAGATCACGACGGGTTCGACCTCGTCGCCGTCCTGGACGGCGTAGGCGAGGTCCTTGAGCTGGCCGCCGACCCGGGCGGCGATCACGGCGCGGTCGTCGGCGAAGAGCTCGGCGGCCGTAGTGCCCGTGGTCACCACGCGCTCTTCCCGATCGGGTTCGCGGTTGATGATGATCCGGACGTCCGTCACCGGTCTCTCCTGACGTTCTGGCTACCGTGGTGCAGCAAACCGCTGCACCGTGCATGGTACCGAGCCGGGGCGTGTCCACGTCGCCCAAGGCCCGGCGGCCGCCCCCGGGCCCGTTCCGGTCACGTTCCGCCACGATCCGGTCACCGGGGACGGTTGGCGGGCCGCCGAGTGCGGTATCACTCCAGCACGGTGCGGCCGCTGCACCGGTCCTCGGTGGCAGCGGCGCCCGGCAAGGACCGTGCGGCGTCTGAGGGGGCGTCATGCAGCAGCTGGGTGCGTGGTACCACGGTCCGCTGGCGTCCTTCGACACCGAGACCACGGGTGTCGACGTCGAGCGGGACAGAATCGTTTCGGCCGCCCTGGTGGTGCAGCCCGCACCGGGCGGGGCGGCCGCCGTCCGGACGTGGCTGGCGGATCCGGGCGTGCCGATCCCGGAGCAGGCCCGGGCGGTGCACGGCATCTCGGACGAGCAGGTGCGGGCGCACGGCCGGCCGCCGCGCGCGGTCGCGGTCGAGGTGGCCGCGGCGCTGGCCGAGCAGTCGCGGGCGGGCGTGCCGCTGGTGGTGATGAACGCGCCGTACGACCTGACGCTGCTGGACCGGGAGTTGCGGCGGCACGGGGCGGGTTCGCTGGCGGAGGCGCTGGGCGGCGCGGAGCTGCTGGTGCTGGATCCGCGGGTGCTGGACAAGCAGTTCGACCGCTACCGCAAGGGTCGGCGCACCCTGACCGACCTGTGCGCGCACTACGGCGTCGAGTTGGTGGGCGCGCACGACGCGGCGGCGGACGCGCTGGCGGCGATGGAGCTGGTGCGGGCGGTGGCGGCCCGGCACCGGGAGCGCCTGGGCGGGCTGACGCCGGCCGAGCTGCACCTGCGGCAGGCGGTGTGGCACGCGGCCCAGGCGCGCGGCCTGGAGCGGTGGTTCGAGCGCTCGGGCGCGCCCGAGCGGGTGGACACGGCCTGGCCGGTGCGTCCGGCCCGGTGCCGCTGCGGTGCGCGCCTGGAGCCGGGCCACGCCTGCGAGTTGGCGGCCTGACGGGCCGTCGCACCGCCCGGGCCCGGAAAAAGCCGCAGGCCCCGACGGCGTGGTCGGGGCCTGCGTGGTGCTCGGTGGGCGATACTGGGATCGAACCAGTGACCCCTTCGGTGTGAACGAAGTGCTCTCCCGCTGAGCTAATCGCCCGGGCAACGAGAAGAACTGTAGCACCACTTGGGCCCGGGTTCACAATCCGTTCCACGATCCGTTCCGCGGACGGTCCCCCAGTTCCCCTTCCGGGAGGGCGCGTTGAATGTCCGTCAGAACTCCGGCCGGGGCATGCGAGAAAAGGCGCGGGGCCCCGACCTGATAAACAAGTCGGAGCCCCGCGCCTGTGCATTCCGGTGGGCGATACTGGGATCGAACCAGTGACCCCTTCGGTGTGAACGAAGTGCTCTCCCGCTGAGCTAATCGCCCGGGTGCAGGGAAAACATTACCCCATCCGCAGGGGTGCTCCGAACACCCTCGCCGCCCGCCCGCCGCACCCCCCGTCACCGCCGGACCGCCACCCGGACCGCCACCCGGCCCACCACCGGCCACGGCGGGTGACGGCCCCGGTCGGGGCGGTCACCGGGCCGGGCGGCCGGAGCGCGGGAGGGGCGGCGGCCGGGCCAGGTTCGTGGGTTCCTCCAGTCCTTCCGGGGCCCGCCCCGGTGCGACCGCCGGTAATGCCCTGCCGTTACCGGCCCGTCGTCCCGGCGGCCGGGGCGGCCGGGGGATTCCGCAATGCGCCGGAAGGGGTACGACTCGCACCGGAATCGGGACAGACGGGTTTACACCGGGCTTTCAGGTGGGATGGTCCGTTCGCCGACGTGCGATTCCCCGAGCGCACACTGAGCGAAAGGCCCTGGCGCTTATGAACACCACGGTCAGCTGCGAGCTGCACCTGCGCCTCATCGTGTCTAGCGAGTCGTCACTGCCCGTCCCCGCGGGCCTGCGCTACGACACTGCCGACCCCTATGCCGTGCACGCGACGTTCCACACCGGAGCAGACGAGACCGTGGAGTGGGTGTTCGCCCGCGACCTCCTCGCGGAGGGGCTGCACCGACCGACCGGTACCGGCGACGTCCGGGTGTGGCCGTCCCGCAGTCACGGTCAAGGCGTGGTTTGCATCGCCCTGAGCTCTCCGGAAGGAGAGGCCCTGCTGGAGGCCCCGGCCCGGGCGCTTGAGTCCTTCCTCAAGCGGACGGACGCCGCGGTGCCCCCCGGCACCGAACACCGTCACTTCGACCTCGACCGGGAGCTGTCCCACATCCTCGCCGAGAACTGAACCCCGTACGAGTACGCCCGCCGTCGCGCGGCGGCGGGATCGCCTCGATGCGCACCGTCCTACTCGGGGGCACGGTCGCAGCTCGCAGCCGCCCCGGCGGCCTCGGGGTCCTGCCCCGGGCGCTCACTCCCGCGGAGTGGCCGCCCGGGGCTCAGTCACGTCCTGGACCGTTCGACGGCCCCCGGGCGGGCCGGGGCCGGTAGAGTCGGCGCGCGATGACCGACGCGACGGCCCCGGGGGCCGCCGCCGCGTGAGGAGCCCCCACGTGCTGATCACCCATGACACCGAGTGCGCGCTGAGCATCCTGGTGGAGCTGCTGAACACGGCGCCGGAGGCGTGCGGCAGCGAACGGCTGCCCGACGTGGCGGCCCTGAGCGCGTTCGTGGTGCGGCAGGAGATCAGCGAGGTCGACTCGCTCGGTCCGGCGGACCTGGCGGTGGTGCACGAGCTGCGCGGCCGGCTGCGCGAGGTGTTCGCGGCCGAGTCGGTCGAGCGGGCCGTGGAACTGGTCAACGCGGTGGTCGCGGAGGCGGGCACCACGCCCCGGCTGACCAACCACGACCACCACGGCTGGCACGTCCACTACTTCGCCCCGCACGCCGCGATCGGCCCGCACCTGGCCGCCGAGCTGGGCATGGCGCTGGCGTTCATCGTGATGGCGGGCGAGCTGGAGCGGCTGCGCCGCTGCGAGGCGCCGGGCTGCGCCCGGGTGTTCGTCGACCTGTCGCGCAACCGTTCGCGCCGCTACTGCGACAGCCGCACCTGCGGCAACCGGCTGCACGTGGCGGCGTACCGGGCCCGGCAGCGGTCGGCGGAGGCGGTGCCGGCCCCGGGGCGCTGAGCGGCGGGGCGGTCCGGGGCCGGGCCCGGGCCGTCGGGCGGGCGTTCGGCGGGGCGCTCCCGACCTGGGAGACTTGGCGGCATGAGCGATTCCTCCCTGCCCCGTGTCGAGTTCTGGTGCGACCTGCTGTGCCCCGACTGCCGTACCGCGCTGGACGACGTCCGGGCGCTGCGGGAGCGGTTCGGTGACGCGCTGACCGTCGAGCTGCGGCACTTCCCGCTGGAGAAGCACAAGCACGCGTACCCGGCGGCCGAGGCGGCGGCGGAGGCGTTCGAGCAGGGGCGCGGCTGGGAGTTCGCGGAGGCCGTGCTGACCCGGCTGGAGGACGTCGAGCGGGGCGGGGCGCCGGTGCTGGTGGAGATCGCCGCCACGGTGGGCGTCGACGCGGACGAGGTGGACACCGCGCTGGTCGACGGCCGGCACATGCTGTGGGTCGACGCGGACGTGGCGGAGGGCCGGGCGATCGGGGTCAAGGGCACGCCGACGTACGTGGTGGCCGGGAAGCGGCTGGACGGCGGGCAGTCCCAGGAGGGGCTGCGGGAGCGGATCGTCGAGCTGCTGAACGGCTGAGGCGCGCCGGAAGGGCCGGTGGGCGGTCAGAGCAGGGGTTTGCCGAGCACGTGCCGGGTGGTCCGGTAGCCGAGCGACTCGTACAGCCCGATCGCCACCGCGTTGTCGCGGAACACGTTCAGGCCGAGGTGGCGGACGCCCGCGCGCAGGCACTCGCGTTCGGCGACGTGCATCAGGGTGCGGCCGTGGCCCCGGCCGCGGTGCTCGGGGGTGACCTCGACCAGCATCACCCAGGCGAGCGGGCTGCCGTCGGGCAGCCGGTCCTGGTGGAGGGTGACCCAGATCGTGCCGAGGACGCGGCCGTCGGCGTCCAGCAGGCGGCGCAGCACGGTGCCGACGGTGCCGAGGCCGACGGGGAGGGCGCGGCGGTGGTCGCCCTCGGCGCGGGCGGTGGCCTCGTCGGGGCCGAGACCGGCGGCGAGCAGGTCCTGCCGGTAGCCAGCGACGGCGGCCTCCTGCCAGGCCGGGTACTCCTCGGCGGTCATCGGGCGGTCGGACAACCCGGTTGGCAGTGGCGGGACTTGGTCGAGTTCCTTGCCGAGGTTGCGCATCTGCTCGGTGTAGCCGAGGGTGTGCGCGAGGTGCAGCGCGACGGTGGCCCCGGCCGGGACGACGACCTGCGCCCGGGCGCACCCCCAGTACCGGAGCACCTCCTCGGCGGCCAGCACGGCGACGGTCGCCCGCCCGCGCCGGCGGTCGGCCTCGGCGACCTCCAACTCGCAGATCTCCCCCGGGTACTGCCCGCTGCGGGCCCACCCGTTGGTCCGCAGCCCGCCCACCCGCCGCCCGTTCACCATGATGTGCCAGCGCTGCGTCCGCCCGCCGCCGACGCCCGCCTCCTCGGGCCCGTCGGGCCGCAACGTGGTGGTCATGCCGTCTCCCTTTCCCGCCCCGGACGTTCTTCTACCCCCCGCCCCGCACCCCGCCCGGCGCAGCCGGACCCCGCCCTCAGGCCCCCCGGCGCAGCCGGTCCCCCGCCCCTCAGACCGGGTCGCGATCCTGCGCCGCACGCTCCGCGAAGACCTCCATCGCCTTGCGCGTCACCGGCCCGACCCCGGGGAGCTCGCGGCCGTCGACGCGGGTGACGGCCCCCGACCCCCACCTTCAAGCCCCCGGCGCAGCCGGTCCTCCGCCCCTCAGACCGGGTCGCGATCCTGCGCCGCACGCTCCGCGAAGACCTCCATCGCCTTGCGCGTCACCGGCCCGACCCCGGGGAGCTCGCGGTCGTCGACGCGGGTGACGGCCTGGACGTCGCGGAGGGTGGAGGTCAGGAAGACCTCTTCGGCGTCGGCGAGGGCTTCGAGGGGGACGTCGGTCTCCTCGGCGCCGGTCCACTCGAGGACGAGGCGGCGGGTGATGCCGGCGAGGCAGCCGGAGGCGAGGGTGGGGGTGAGGAGGCGGCCGTCGAGGACGAGGAAGACGTTGGAGCCGGTGCCCTCGCAGAGGTGGCCGGCGGTGTTGGCGAGGAGGGCTTCGCTGGCGCCGGCGCGGTGGGCGGCGGCGAGGGCGACGACGTTCTCGGCGTAGGAGGTGGTCTTGAGGCCGGTGACGGCGGAGTGTTCGTTGCGGCGCCAGGGGACGGTGACGACGGAGGTGGTCTCGGGGCGGGGGTTGGCGCTGCCGAGGGCGACGACCAGGCTGGGGGCGGCGGTGCCGCGTTCGGAGCCGAGCGGGGAGGTGCCGCCGGTGTAGGTGATGCGCAGGCGGCCGAGCGGCAGCGGCTTGGCGGCGAGGACGGCGGCGCAGGCCTCGCGGACCAGGTCGTGGTCGGGGTCGGGGAGGCCGAGGCCGCGGGCGGAGCGGGTGAGGCGGTCGAGGTGCCGGGTGAGGGCGAAGAGTTCGCCGTTCTCGGCCTTCACGGTTTCGAAGACGCCGTCGCCGACGGTGAGTCCGTGGTCGAGGACGGGGAGTGCGGCGGCGTCCTCGGCGGTGAGGGTTCCGTTGACCCAGATCATCGGCGGCTTGCTCCTTCGGGCGCTTCGGGTGTTTCGGGGCTGCCGGTGGAGGCTATCGCCACCAGTCGGGCGGCCTTGAGTTCGGTTTCCCGCCATTCGCGGTCGGGGTCGGAGTCCCAGGTGATTCCGGCGCCGGTGCCGAATTTCAGCAGGGGTGCGCCGGTGGCGGGCCGTTCGATCCAGAAGGAGCGGATGCCGACGGCGAGTTCGGCTTCGTCGCGGTCGGCGTCGACCCAGCCGACGGCGCCGCAGTAGGGGCCGCGGGGGGCGGTTTCGAGGGCGCGGATGATGCGCAGGGCGCTGCTCTTGGGGGCGCCGGTGACGGAGCCGGGCGGGAAGGTGGCGGCGAACAGGTCCGCCCAGCCGGCGCCGGGGCGGAGGGTGCCCTCGACGGTGGAGACGAGGTGGACCAGGCCGGGGTGCTTCTCGACGGCGCACAGGTCGGGGACGGTGACGGTGCCGGTCCCGCAGACCCGGCCGAGGTCGTTGCGGACCAGGTCGACGATCATCACGTTCTCGGCGTGGTCCTTGTCGAGGAGGTCGTGCTCGGTGCGGCCGGTGCCCTTGATCGGGCCGGAGCGGACGGTGCGGCCGCGGCGGGCGAGGTAGAGCTCGGGGGAGGCGGTGGCGATCTCGACGCCGTGGTCGGGCAGGCGGATCGTTCCTGCGTACGGCGCGGGGTTGTGGGCGGCGAGCAGGCCGGTGAGGGCGTCGATGTCGGTGCGGTCGGGGTCGGGCAGGGGCGCGCTCATGACCCGGCAGAGGTTGGCCTGGTAGACCTCGCCCGCGGCGATGTGCTCGCGGATGCGGCGGACCCCGGCGCGGTACGCCTCGGCGTCGAGGGAGCTGTGCCAGGTGTCGGGGGCGGGGCCGCGCCAGCGGTCGGTGGCGGGCGGGGCCGGGTCGGGGCGGACGTCGGCGAAGCGGGCGCAGGTGAGTCGCCCCTCGAAGTCGTGGGCGACGGCCCAGAGTCCGCCGTGTTCGAGGGCGGCCGGGTCGTGGGTGACTTCGCGCAGCCCGGTGGCGAGGCGGCCGGCGAAACGGGCCATCGGCTGGTCGGGGCTGGGGGGCGGGGGGCGGCGGGACACGGTTCTCCTGCGCGGGCGTTTCGGTGCCGCCCGCCGTCGGTGCCGGGTCGGGCACCGTTCGCGCACGTGCGTCGGGCGGGCGCCGGGGGATCGCCCCGGTACCGGAAAGTCTAGGTCGGGGCGGGTGGGAACGTCCGGGCCGGGCCGGGCGGTTCGGTGTGCGGCGGTCACCCCCGCGCCACGCTGCGGGAACGGATTTTTCAGCTGGGCCGGGAATCCGCTAGAGTTCAACACGTCGCCAGGGAGCGCAGCCGGGAAATCCGGAAGGCACCAGGGCAGACAGGCGGACGTGGCTCAGTTGGTAGAGCATCACCTTGCCAAGGTGAGGGTCGCGAGTTCGAATCTCGTCGTCCGCTCGATGGGGAACAGGGTAAGATCGTTCTCCAGGAGTTCGAGAAGTGAAGAAGTTGCCTGGTGGAGTGGCCGAGAGGCGAGGCAACGGCCTGCAAAGCCGTCTACACGGGTTCAAATCCCGTCTCCACCTCCAAGAGGTGCCGTCCGGTTCCGACCGGCGGTCCTCCCCGCGCGATTAGCTCAGCGGGAGAGCACTACCTTGACACGGTAGGGGTCACTGGTTCAATCCCAGTATCGCGCACTGGTCTTCGGATCCCGGTCCTCAGGATCGACCCGCGCGATTAGCTCAGCGGGAGAGCACTACCTTGACACGGTAGGGGTCACTGGTTCAATCCCAGTATCGCGCACTCAGGCTCCCCACCTGCGGGGTTCCTGGCGCACCCGCGCGATTAGCTCAGCGGGAGAGCACTACCTTGACACGGTAGGGGTCACTGGTTCAATCCCAGTATCGCGCACCAGCTTTGAGAGCCGCAGTCCGGTCCGGACTGCGGCTCTCGGCGTTCTCGCGGTCAAAGCGCTGGAACGACGGTGGCCGGGAACGGCACGCCCTCACCGACGTGTCGTTCCCGGCCACCCGACGGGCCGGAGCTGCAGCCTGTGCCACTCACGCTGTCCGTCCACGACGGTGAGGGCGGCTCCGGCCGGCGAAGACCCCTACCCCATCAGGGGGTCAGCGCCCGATCAGGTCGGCGACCGCTCTGGTCTGGGTCGCCAGTTGGTCCCACGCGCCGAACAGGGCCAGCAGCAGGACGGCGCAGGGCAGGACGATGGCGACGGCGACGGCCGGGTGCCGGGTCTCCGTGGCGGGGAGGTGGCGGCGGCGAAGGGCTCTGGTGAGCGGTGCCATGGTGTGCGGGGCTCCTGCCGGGCTGGTGCTGCGGACTGGGTCGGTCGGGTGGGACGGGTGGTGCGTGCGGTCTGCAGCGGGGGCGGCTTCTCGGGGGACGAGCGGGGCCGCCCTCGCTGTGGACAACGGTAGGCGGGAGGGGTGTCGGGGGTCGTCATGCCCGCGTACCGTTCCGATCGCCTCCGCTGGGATGAGGCGTGGTGCGGCGGCGTACTCCTGGAGGCGGAGGCGGGGGCGCGGGTACCCCGAGACGGTCCTCGGGGTCGTCCCCGGGAGGCGGTCGGGGTGGGGCCGGGGGCCGGTGCGGGCGGGGCGGGGAGGAGCGGGGTTCTGACGGGGCGTCGGGGGCGTCGGACGGCGGTTCGGGTGCGGATCGCCGCCGGTGGGGGCGGGCGTCGGGTGGCCGGGACGGCCCGGACGGCGTGTCGGTCCGACAATCCGACCGGCGGTTCGCGTGTTGCGTGTCGACGCGGGGCCGCTACCTGTCCGTAAGCTGTCCCGAGACAGTTGTCTGACGATGCCCCACATCCGACGGGGCCTCACTCCACGGGCTGACGGAACGGAAACGGGTACGGGCAGATGGCAATGATGCGGCTGAGGCGTGAGGACCCCCGCATCGTCGGCCCGTACCGGCTGCACCGGCGGCTGGGCGCCGGCGGGATGGGCGTGGTGTTCCTCGGCTCCGACCGCAAGGGGCAGCGCGTCGCGCTGAAGCTGATCCGGGCCGAGCTGGCCGAGGACGCCGAGTTCCGCACCCGGTTCGCCCGGGAGATCGCCGCCGCCTCGCGGATCCGCGGCGGCTGCACGGCCCGGGTGGTGGGCTCCGACATCGAGGCGGACCGGCCCTGGCTGGCGACCGCGTACGTGCCCGGGCCCTCGCTGTACAAGCAGGTCTCCGAGGAGGGTCCGCTGGCCTGGCCGGACGCGGCGCGGATCGGTTCCGCGCTGGCCGACGGCCTGGTGAAGGTGCACGAGGCCGGGGTGGTGCACCGGGACCTGAAGCCGTCGAACATCCTGCTCTCCCCCAAGGGCCCGCGGATCATCGACTTCGGCATCGCCTGGTCGCGCGGCGCCTCCACGCTCACCCACGTCGGTACGGCGGTCGGCTCGCCCGGCTTCCTGGCGCCCGAGCAGGTGCGCGGCGCGGCCGTCACGCCCGCCACCGACGTGTTCGCGTTCGGGGCGACGCTGGCGTTCGCGCTGACCGGCGAGTCGCCGTTCGGGTCGGGCGCCTCGTCCGAGGTGATGCTGTACCGGGTGGTGCACGAGGAGCCGGACCTGACCGGCATCCCGCCGGTGCTGGCGCCGCTGGTGCGCGCCTGCCTGGCCAAGGAGCCCTCCGAGCGGCCGCCCGCGGCGGCGCTGCACGAGCGGCTGAGCGAGCTCGCGGCGCGCGGCGGCGGTCGGACCGGGCGGGCCGCGACGGCCGCGCGGGCGGACGAGGCGCGGGCGGCGGCCGCGCCCGCCGAGGAGGCGCGCGGGGCGGCGGGCGGTGCCCGGCCGGGTGCGGTGCGGGGCGCGGCGGCGGGCGGTGCCCGGCCGGACGCGGCGGGCGGGCGGGCGCCGGTCGGCGGGCGTCCGGCGGCGGCAGAGGGCGCGGCCGGGGGCCGGATGGTGGCCGCCCCGGCGATGCCCCGGCAGGACGCGGTGCGGCCGGAGGGCCGTCCCGGCGGCCCCGGGGTGCGGCGTCCGGCCCGGGACGGGGACACCGTCCGGGAGCGGCGCCCCGCGGCCGGGCGGGAGCGCACCCCGCTCCCCGGCCGGGAGCGCACTCCCCCGCCCGGGCGGGCCCCGCACACCCTGGGCGGGCGGCCGACGCCCCGGCAGCGGCTGCTGCGGCAGCGGCTGGTGGTGTTCGTGACGGTCACCCTGGGCGTGGCGCTGGCCATCGCCGTCGCGCAGGGCTGCGAGAACCGCGACGCGCAGGGCCTGGGCCCGCAGCCCGCCGGGGTCGCGACCGCGCCGGTCGAGCCGGTCGGCGGGACGACGCTGTCGGTGGACGCCGCGAACGCTGCCGGGCACGGCGGCATCGGGCTGGCCCCGTCCTTCGGCACCCCGCCGCAGGTCGACTGGCCCAACCTCAGCTACCCCGACCCGTCCGGCGGCCCGGCGATCCGGCTGCGCGACGGGCACTCCGCCGAGGGCGGCGGGCCGCCGGTCTCGCTCTCCGCGGTGCTGCCCGCCCGCTACCGGGACGCGCAGGCCACCCTGGTGGTGCTGCGCCGCCTGGAGGGCGCGGTGCCGGTCGACCTGGTCCAGCTGTACGGCTTCACGGGCGGTGCCCCCGTGCTGCTCGCGGACCGGGCCTCGGCGGCGAACCCGGAGGCGGGCGCAGTGTGGCGGGTGGAGAACGGCGCGCTGATCCGCGAGGAGCGGGTGGACCGGACGGGCGCGGTCTCCTCCACCCGGTACACCGTCCGGGCGGACGGCGGGCTGGAGGAGTCCTGGCCGGGCTCGGGCGTCTCGGGGGCGGCGGGCTGAGCTACCTCCGGCCCGGGTTCACAGCCCGGCGGCGTCCAGGCGGGCGCGGATCTCCTCGGCCGGCAGGGCCGGATTGGCGGCGGCGGCGCGCTGGACGGACGGGGACGGGTCGTCGAGCAGGGCCCGCAGGGTGGCCGGGGTGTGGGCGGGGTGGCTCGCGGCGGCGGCGCGGACGTGGTCCTCGGGGTCGGTGGCGAGGCGTTCCAGCAGGTGGGCGGGCAGGTCGGGGTCGCGCAGGGCGAGCAGCCGCATCCGGGGCACGGGGTCGTCGGCGAGGCGGCGGAGGGTCTCGACGGGCAGCGGGAACGCGTCGGCGGGGCGCCAGCGCATCCGCTTGGCGGGGCGGTGCTCGCGGTCGAGGCGTTCGGCGGTGACCGGGTCGATCGGGTCGGGGCTGCTGCGGGCGGCGGCGAGCGCGACCTCGTTGTCGGGGTCGGCCAGCAGCCGGGCCCGGGCCTCGGCGGGCAGGTCGGGCGAGGCGGCGGCGGCGCGGCGGAAGACCGGGTACGGCGAGTCGAGGTGCGGCAGCGGATCGGCGGTGACCCAGGGCAGCTGGAGCATCCAGAGCTCGATGCCGGCCCCGATGTGGTCGATCTCCAGCTCGATGGCGGTCTCCTCGTCCACGTCCGCGCCCGGCGGTTCGAACGGGCCGGTGACCGAGGCGTGCAGGGCGGCGCGCTCGGCGGCGGGGGTGTCGGGGCGGGCCAGGACGGTGAGGCGGATCCGGGCCCGGGGGTCGGCGGCGAGGCGGGCGCGCAGGTGGGCGGGCAGGCCGGGGTGGGCGGCGAGGGCGCGGCGGACCTCCGGGTCGGGGTCGGCGGCGAGGCGTTCGAGGTCGGTGCTGGCCGGGTCGCAGTGCACGGCGGCGCCGGCCCGGGTGAGCGGGTCGGCGAGCAGGGCGGGGAGGAGGTCGGCGGGCGGGACGGGGTGCGGCAGGCGGGGGAAGTAGGTGGCGCAGGCGGCGGCGCGGACGCTGTCCTCGGGGTCGGTGAGCAGGGCGCGGCGGACGGGCTCGGGGGCGGTGGTCCACCACTGGGCGAGGGTGGCGCGGACCTCCGGGTCGGGGTCGTGGGCGAGGCGGGTGCGCAGGTCGGCGGGGGTGCGGTCGGACTCGGCGAGTTGCTTGCGCACCTCGGGCGCCGGGTCGGTGGCGAAGCGTTCGAACAGCTCGCGGTCCTCGTCGGAGTCGGTGGCGGAGACGATCAGGGCGGTCCGGACGGACGGGTCGGGGTGGGCGGCAAGGCGGCGGCGCACCTGCGGCGGCAGGTGGCGGTTGAGGGCGACGGCGTGCGCGTTGCGGGCGATCAGCACGTCGAGTTGGGCTTCGGTCAGGTCGGGACGCTTGGCGAGCGTGTAGGAGCGGTGCGGGGCGGCGACCAGGCGGTCGACCAGGTCGGCGGGCAGGACCGGGTTCTCGGCCAGGCCGCCCAGGAAGTCGTACGGAACGTCGGGCATGCGGGCGGCTCCCCTTCAGCGGGTGGTGAGGCGGGCGCGGGCGGCGGGCCAGTCGGTGGCGGTCATCGTGTAGTGGAGCAGGCCGTGCGGCGGGGCGTCGGGGTCGGCGGGGCGGGCGCCGAGGCGGGTGACGGCTTCGCGGGAGCGGGTGTTGGCGGCGTCGACGCGCCAGCGGACCTCGGTGAAGCCGAGGGTGTCGAAGGCGTGGGACAGCAGCAGGAGCTTGGCCTCGCGGTTGGCGCCGGTGCGCCACCAGCGGCGGCCGAGCCAGCTGCCGCCGATCTCGATCCGGCCGGTGCGGACGTCCCAGCCGTGCAGGTTGGTGGTGCCGATCGCGGCGCTGATCGCGCGGTCGAGGACGGCCAGCGGGAGGCGGTGGCCGCGGGCGGCGTCGGCGAGGCGGGCGGCGACGACGGCGTGCAGCTCGTCCTCGGTGTGCGGGGTGGGGGCGCTGAGGTGGCGCCAGACCTCCTCGTCGCGGCCCCCGGCGGCGAACAGCGCGGGGACGTGCGCGGGGGTGAGCGGTTCGAGCCGCACCCGGCGGCCCTCCAGGACGACGGGTGTCGGCGCGGTCGGCATGGGCGGGAGGCTACCGGAGGGTGCCCGGGCGCCGGTGACGGCTTGTCAGTACGGGGCGGCAGCATGGACGGCATGATGTGGACGACGGACGCGATGCACGTCGCGTACTGCCAGTACTTCCTGTACGGGCCGGAGCTGCCGGACGGCTGGGACGCGCACGCGCTGGACCGGCTGTTCCACGGGAACGGGGTGGCCGCGGGCTGCCCGGACCACCTGACGGTGCTGTGCGGCACGCACACGGGGCTGATCCGGCTGGGGGTGGGGCGCTGCGCGCAGCGGCCGCCGGAGCCGGGGCCGGAGTGGGAGAGCGTGGTGGAGCTGTCGCTGCACAGCAGCGGTGAGCTGCGGCTGCGCGCCTGGGACGGGGTGGACGTCGACGGGCCGGGGAACCTCGCGCACGCCGGGCCGGGCTGGTACCGGGTGCGGGTGCAGACCCGCGGCCGGGACCGCGGGCGGGAGGCGGACACCGCGGCCCGCCCGGTGGAGGAGCACCGGTTGACGCTGTGGCCCGCTCCCCCGGCGCCGGACGCGGTGCTGCGGGTCGGTGACCTCACCGGCCGTCGGCACCACGACCCGCGGCGGCCCGCGCCGCAGCCGATCCGGCCCCCGGCGGCGCGCCGGGCGGCGTGAGGGGCCGGACGTTCAGAAGTGGTCGGGGCCCGACCAGCTGTACCAGCCGCCGCCGAGTTCGGTGTAGTACCCGGCGGACTTGCCCGCGGGGGTGCCGTGCGGGAAGTACGCGTACCCGTGCGGGGCGAAGACGCCGGTGCCCGCGACGGTGAACGTGACGCCGCCGCCGACGAGTCGGGTCTGCTCCAGGTGGTAGCCGGCCACCCAGGCGGGTGCGGTGCTGCCGGTGGCGAGGGTGTGTTCGGCGTGGGTGGTGAGGGCGGAGCGGGTGGCGGCGAAGCGGGCGTCGGCCGGGACGTCGTAGTGGATCAGCAGGGCGCCGGTGGCGAGCAGCAGCGGTGCGGCGGCCCAGCGGCAGCGGCCGAAGCGGCCGGGGGCGGCGGTGGCGGTGGCGGTGGCGGTCCGGCGGGCCAGGGGGGTCCGGTGCCAGAGCAGCCAGCCGACCGGGAGGGCGAGCAGGGTGAACGCGCCGAGGCCGAGCAGACCGCAGTCCCCGCCGGGGACGCTCTCGCCCAGCAGGAGGGCCGTGACGCCGAGGGCGCAGCAGAGCAGGGCGCTGTTGCCGGGGCGGGCGGGGAGCTTGAGGCGCTTGCGGTGGCGGACCGCCAGCAGCGCGGCCGGTGGGCCCACGATCAGCAGGAGCACGACGGCGCCCGGGGGGAACAGGATGTCCGTGGTGGTCCAGAGGAAGCCGCCGAGGACGAACGCCACCACCAGGGCGTCGTGCACCACGCCGTGCGGCACGCACAGGAGCAGGGCGAGCAGGGCCGCCACGGCGAGCGGGGCCCGGTGGCCGGGGCGGCGGGCGAAGCGGCGGAGCGGGGCGACGAACGGGCGCCCCGGGGCGATGGTCACACCGCACTGTTTACCGGAGGGTCCGGCGCGGGCGGAAGTCCGACGGCCCGTCACCCACCGGATAATGGTGCCGTCGTGCGCCGGTCCGGCGGCGGTGCGGAACGATCCGGGAGAGGTGGCGGGAGCGGTGGCCCTGGTGGAGGGAGAGCGCGTCAGGCTGGTCGAGGACCTGGCGCTGGGCGGGGCGTCCGCCGGGGAGGACGGCCCGCCGGTCGGCTTCCTGCTGCTGGGCGCGGGCGTCGAGGGCACCGTGGTCCGGGTCACCGGGGAGCTGCCGCCGCCCGAGGAGGCCCGCGAGTACGAGCGGTTGCGGGCCCTGTTCGAGGACTACGGGCACACCATGCCCGCGGAGAGCCTGCGCCGCCTGGAGGCGCAGCTGGCCGAACTGGAGCCGCACTGGCGGGAGTTCCGCGCGCAGGGGCCGCGCAGTTCGGTGCGGGTCCGGTTCGACAACGGTTTCGTGCTGGACGACGCGGACGCGGCGGCGTTCACCGGCCTCTGAGCGCGAGGCCCGGCCGTCAGCCGTGGTTGACGGCGTAGAAGGCGATCGCGGCGGCCGCGCCGACGTTCAGCGAGTCGATGCCGTGCGCCATCGGGATGCGCACCCGCTGGTCGGCGGCGGCCAGCGCCTTCGGGGTCAGGCCGTCGCCCTCGGCGCCGAGCATCAGCGCGGCCTTGGGCAGCAGGTGCGGGCGGGCCCCGGTGAAGTCCTCCGCGCCGGAGGGCGTCAACGCCAGCAGCTCGAACCCGGCCTCCCGGACGGCGTCGAGCGCGTCCGGCCACGGGTCGAGCCGGGCGTACGGCACCGAGAACACCGCGCCCATCGAGGTCTTGACGGCCCGCCGGTACAGCGGGTCCGCGCAGTCCGGGGAGAGCAGTACCGCGTCCATCCCGAGGGCGGCCGCGGAACGGAAGATCGCCCCCAGGTTGGTGTGGTCGACCAGCCCCTCCAGGACGGCCACCCGGCGGGCCCCGGCGAGCACCTCGGACGCGGCGGGCAGCGGCTTGCGCTCCATCGAGGCGAGCGCGCCGCGGTGCACGTGGTAGCCGGTGACCCGTTCGGCGAGCGCGGGCTCGACCAGGTGGACGGGCGCGTCGGCGTCCGCGATCACGTCCGCCATCACGCCCAGCCACTTGGCCGTCAGCAGCATCGAGCGCATCCGGAACCCGGCGGCCAGCGCCCGCCGGATCACCTTCTCCCCCTCCGCGATGAACAGCCCCTCGGCGGGCTCCCGGCGGCGCCGCAGTTCGACGTCGGTCAGGTCGGTGTAGTCGCTCAGCCGGGGGTCGGCGGCGTCGGTGACGGTGAGAGGCTCGGACACCGGACGATTTTCGCACGTCGGGGCCGGGTCCGAGCCGCCCGCCTCAGGGGTTGAGGACGTTGACCACGTCGCCGATCACGATGACCGCCGGGGGCTTGATCCCCTCCGCGGTGACGGTCTCGGCGATGGTGGCGAGGGTGGCGTCGACGCGGCGCTGGGTGGCGGTGGTGCCCTCCTGGACGACGGCGACGGGGGTGTCCGCGTCGCGGCCGTGGGCGACGAGTTCGGCGGCGATCGCGCCGATCTTGTCGACGGCCATCAGCAGCACCAGGGTGCCGGTCATCCCGGCGACGGCGGCCCAGTTGGTGAGGGAGCGGTCGCCGGGGCCGACGTGGCCGGAGATGACGGTGAACTCGTGGGTGAGGCCGCGGTGGGTGACCGGGATCCCGGCGGCCGCGGGGACGCTGATCGAGGAGGAGATGCCGGGGACGACCGTGACCGGGACGCCCGCCTCGGCGCAGGCGAGCAGTTCCTCGCCGCCGCGGCCGAAGACGTACGGGTCGCCGCCCTTGAGGCGGACCACGAACTTGCCGGCCTTGGCGTGCTCGATCAGGGTCCGGTTGATCGCCTCCTGCGCCATGTAGCGGCCGTAGGGGATCTTGGAGGCGTCGATCACCTCGACGTGCGGGGGCAGCTCGGCCAGCAGCTCGCGCGGGGCGAGGCGGTCGGCGACCACCACGTCGGCGTCGGCGAGCAGGCGGCGGCCGCGGACGGTGATCAGGTCGGGGTCGCCGGGCCCGCCGCCGACCAGGGCGACGCCCGCGTCGCGGGCGCGGTACTGGCGGGCGGCGAGGGAGCCGTCGCGCAGCCCGGCCACGATGGAGTCGCGCAGCGCGGCGGAGTGCCGGGGGTCGCCGGTGAGGACGGCGACGGTGGCGCCGGAGTCGTGGCCGGAGGCGGGCGTCCAGGCGGTGGCGGCGGAGGCGTCGTCGCTGCGGGAGCAGAAGACGCGCAGGCGCTCGGCCTCGGCGGAGACGGCGGTGTTGACGGCCGGGTCGTCGGTGGCGACCAGGGCGTACCAGGTGTCGACGAGGTCGCCGTCGGCGTACGGGCGCCGGTGCCAGGTGATCTCGCCGGCGTCGGCCATCGCGGAGACCGCGGGGGTGGTGGCCGGGGATATCAGGTGGATCTCGGCGCCGGAGGCGATCAGCGCGGGCAGGCGGCGCTGGGCGACCTGTCCGCCGCCGACCACGACGACGCGGCGGCCCGCGAGCAGCAGCCCGACGGGGTACGGGGTGAGGCCCTGGGTGGACGGGTGGGGGGTGGGCGCGGTCATGAGGGGGAGCTCCTGGGTGGGCGGCGGTGCTGGGGCGGTCCGACGTGGTCGGCGGGACGGCCCCACGGGTGGGAGCCCTGTGCCGGCGCGCCCTTGAGCCGGTACGGGTTCGGCGGGGCGGCCGCCCCCTTCGCACTGCGGGGGCGGCCGGTGCCGGTGGGTCAGGCCTTCTCGGTGACTCCGGCGGAGTCGAAGGTGGCTACATCGTGCATCGCCCGGGCCGCGCTCTGCACCAGCGGGAGGGCCAGCAGGGCACCGGTGCCCTCGCCCAGCCGCAGGTCGAGGTCGATCAGCGGGCGCAGGCCGAGCTTGGCGAGCGCGGTCTGGTGGCCGGGCTCGGCGGAGCGGTGGCCCGCGATGCAGGCGGCCAGCACCTCGGGGGCGATGGCCTTGGCGACCAGGGCCGCGGAGCCCGCGATCACGCCGTCCAGGATCACCGGGACGCGCAGCGAGGCCGCACCGAGCAGGAACCCGGCGATCGCGGCGTGCTCCAGGCCGCCGACCGCGGACAGCACGCCGATCGGGTCGGCCGGGTCCGGCTTGTGCAGGTCGAGGGCCTGCCGGATCACCGCGACCTTGCGGGCGTGGGTCTCGTCGTCGATGCCGGTGCCGCGGCCGGTGACCTCGGCCGGGTCGGTCTCGGTGAACACCGAGATCAGCGCGGCGGAGGCGGTGGTGTTGGCGATGCCCATGTCGCCGGTGATCAGCACCTTGTTGCCGGCCGCGACCAGGTCGCGGGCGGTCTCGATGCCGACCTCGATCGCGCGCAGCGCCTCGTCCCGGCTCATCGCCGGGCCCTGCGTCATGTCGTCGGTGCCGGGCTTGACCTTGCGCGGCAGCAGGCCGGTGGTGCGGCCCTGCTGGACGGCGTCCGGGAGCTCGGCGGCGACGCCGACGTCCACCACGCACACCTCGGTGCCGACCTGCGCGGCGAAGGCGTTGACCACCGCGCCGCCCGCCAGGAAGTTGCCGACCATCTGCGCGGTGACCTCCTGCGGCCACGGGGTGACGCCCTGGGCGTGCACGCCGTGGTCGCCCGCGAAGATCGCCACGCAGCCGGGCTCCGGGACCGGCGGCGGGCACTGCCGGGCCAGACCGGACAGCTGGGCCGCGATCAGCTCCAGCACGCCGAGCGAACCGGCGGGCTTGGTCATCCGCTTCTGCCGGTCCCACGCCTCGCCGAGCGCCTTGGCGTCCAGCGGGCGGATGCCGCGCAGGGTGTCCGACAGCAGGTCGTGCGGCTCCTCGCCGGGCAGCGCGCGGTTGCCGTACTGCTCCTCGTGCACCACCCAGGACAGCGGGCGCTTCTTCGCCCAGCCCTGCTGCTGCAGCTCCGGCTCGTCCGGGAACGCGTCCACGTAGCCGACGCACAGGTAGGCGACGACGTCCAGGTGCTCGGGCAGGCCGAGTTCGCGGACCAGCTCCTCCTCGTCGAAGAAGCTCACCCACCCGACGCCCAGGCCCTCGGCGCGGGCCGCCAGCCACAGGTTCTCCACCGCCAGCGCGGCCGAGTACGGGGCCATCTGCGGCTGGGTGTGCCGGCCCAGGGTGTGCCGGCCGCCGCGGGTGCGGTCGGCGGTCACCACGATGTTGACCGGCGTCTCCAGGATCGCCTCGATCTTGATTTCCTTGAACTGCTTCGCCCGGCCCTTGGGCAGCGAGTCCGCGTACGCCTCGCGCTGGCGCTCCGCGAGTTCGTGCATCTTCCGACGGGTCTTCGCGGAGCGGATCACCACGAAGTCCCACGGCTGCGAGTAGCCGACGCTGGGCGCGGTGTGCGCCGCCTCCAGGACCCGGATCAGCACCTCGTGCGGGATCGCGTCCGGCCGGAAGCCGTTGCGCACGTCGCGCCGCTCCCGGATCACCTGGTGAACGGCCTCCCGCCCGGCCTCGTCGTACCCGGGCGCGGCGGGCGGACGCTCCTCCTCCGCGACGGGTTCGGCGGCGGCGTCGGCGCTCTCCGGCTCGGGCTCGGACTCGGACTCGGCCGGCGCCTCGGCGGGCGCGGCCGGGGCCTCGGGCGCCTCCGCGGTCTGCCCGGCCGGCTGCTCCTCGGCGACGGGCTCGACGACCGGCTCGGCGACGGGCTCGGCCGGGACCTCGGCCACGGGCTCGGGCTGCGGCTCGGCCACGGGCTCGGCGGCGGCCGGGGCCTGCACGGCCTGTTCGGCCTGTTCGGCCGGGGCTTCAGGGGTCTCGGGGGCCTCCGCCACGGGCTCCACGACGGCGGCGACGGTCTCGGTGGCCCCGGTGGTCCCGGTCGCCTCTGCGGCGGCGGGTGCGGCCTGCTCGGCCTCGGGCTGCGGCTCGGCCACGGGCTCGGCGGCGGCCGGGGCCTCGGGCTCCAGCAGCGGCAGGCCCGCGGGAGCAGCGAGGAACGCGGAGATGCGCCGGTGCGCCCCCCGTCCGGACGACTTCGCGGCCGGGTCGGGGATCGGCTCCGCGACGGCCTCGCCGCTCACCGTCTCCGCGGGCCCGGCCTGCGCGGTCTCGGACTGCACGGCCTCGGGCTGCACGTTCTCGACCTCGACGGGCGCGGCCTCGACGGGCGCGGGCTGCTCGGTCGACGGGGCGTCACCTGCCGCCTCGACCGCGACGGCGGCCACGGCAGCCGCCTCGGGCTGCTGCTCCGACGGCGCGGCCTCGACCGGGGCCGCCTCGACCGCAACGGCCTCGGCGGCGGGCGCAGTAGCAGCAGCCGCAACGGGCTCGACCGGCTCGGCCTGCTCGACCGGCTCGACGAACACCGGCGCCAGGTTCGCGGCGGGCCCGGCCACCGGCTCGGCCACCGGTTCGGCGGTCGGCTCGGTGACCGGCTCCGCGACGGGCTCGACGGGCGCGGGCTGCTCGGCGACGGGCGCGGCGGCGGCCGGCTCGGCCTCCACCGCGGGCGCCACGGCCACCGACTCGGCCACGGCCGCCGCCGCGGCGGCCTCCACCACCTGCGGCTGCACCGGCGCGGGCACCTGGACGGCCGGGGCCTGCACCGCGACCGGCACGCCGTGCGCGGGGGTGCCGGTCGGCACCTGCTGCACGGGCGCCTGCACCGGCTGCTGCACCGTTTCGGCGGTCGGGAGCGGCACCCCGTACGCGGGCGTGCCGCCGGGCACGGTCGGGCCGCGGTCGGCGAGGGAGCGGACGGGGACGTGACCGGTCATCAGGGACGGGTCGGGGATCGGCGGCCCGGCGTGCAGCGGGCGGCGCGGCTGCGGCGGCACGGGCTGCTGCACGGCGGCCGCGGCCGCGGCGGGCTGCGCCTGCGGGCCGCCGAGGTGCAGGGTGCCGCTGCCGTCGGCCTGTTCGGCGGGCGGCTGGGCGCCCTCGGCCGCCGGTGCGGCCTCCGCGACCGGCGCGGTCGCGGCGGCCCCGACCTCCGCGGCCTCCTCGGCGGGCGGGACGACGGTCAGGAGGGGGGGCGCGAGCGGCGGCCAGGACGGCGCGACGGGGGTGCCGGGCGGCTGTTCGCCCGCGGCGGCGTTCTCGACGCCCTGCGCGGCCTCGCCCCAGGCGGTCTGCGGCCCGGGCATCAGCAGGACGTCGTCCTCCTCGTCGCCGTCGGGCTGGTCGAGGAAGGTGTACGCGGGCCGCTGGTCGCCGTGCCAGGGCCCGGCGGGCGCGGCGGGCTGGAGGGGCGCGCCGAGGTGGGGCTCCGGTACGGCTCCGCCGGGCCCGGGCTCGGGCGCGAGGGGACCGGCACTGGGGGTGTGTCCGCCGTCGGTCATGTCAATGCTCCTTCCAGGCCGCTTGCGCGTCCTCGGCGAGGTCCCCGGAGGCCCCGCCCACTTCGCCGGAACGGAACCGCACCGACCCGTCCCTTACTCCATCGGCCGTCACCCGCCCGGGTGGCGTGCCATCAGAAACAACGACGGCCCCGGGCAACCGGCACGACGGCGCGGCCGCTCCGGACCCTCACGGCATTCTTCCGGGCGGGTGCGCACCGCGTCGAATGCCCGCGAAGCGGGCCGTTCGGGTTGCAACGCGTCAAATGGGCGGCAACCGTGCCGGATCGGACACGGTGCTGCTTCGACGGGATGGTCCCCCGGGGAAACCCTACCGGCCGCGGCCGGGCCGATCTCGAAACCGTGTCCGGATGCGACGGGGATCACCGTACCGCCCGGGTCGGACGGTCCGCAGGGGGCGGAAACGGAGATCAGTCGTACGGTTCTCCCCAGATCAACAGGGTGTAGTCGCCGCGGCCGAAGGAGGGCCCGGAGCCCTCGTCGGCCTCGGCGCGCAGCGGGGCGGACTGCAGCAGCAGGCCGTCGGTGCGGTAGCCGGCGGCGTCCAGGACGCGGCGGGTCTCGGTGGCTTCGGCGAGGCTGCGGGCGACGGCGACGACGCGTTCGGGTTTGCGGGCGGCGACGGCGCGGACCATCACGGGGCCGCCCTGCTCGACGGCGACGGCGTCGGGTTCGGGGAGCGCGCCGAGGACCTCGGGCCCGGCTCCGGCGGCGGTCTCGACCTCGACGCCGGCCTTGCGGGCGTTGGCGGAGATCCGGGCGCAGTCGGCGGGTTCGGCCTCGACGGCGACCACGGCGGCGCCGAACCGGGCGGCTTCGACGGCGAGCGCGCCGTCCCCGGCGCCGACGGCCCACAGCAGGTCGCCGGGGGCGGGTGCGAGCCGGGCCAGCGCCAGCGCGCGGACGTGCGGCGGGAGTGCGCGGGGGCGGCTGCCCTCGGCGCCCGCTCCGGCGTACGCCCGGTTGGGGAGGGCCCAGCCGCGCTGGGTGCCGGGGTGGTCGAGCGGTTTGCCGGCCAGCCAGCCGGCGGCGGCGTCGGCGGGCGGGACGTTGCCGATGACCAGGACGACCGAGGGGTCGCGCCAGTCGTGGTCGGGGACGCGTTCGGAGGTGAGGACGGTGACGTCCTCCTCGGGGGTGCCGAGCGCCTCGCAGACCACGAAGGTGCGGGGGACGCCGCGGAGCATCAGGGCGAGTTCGCTGGGCCCGGCGCCGCCGGTGGTGAGGACGGCGACCTTGGGGTGGGCGCGGCAGACGTTGGCGGCGCGGCGCAGGCGGCCGCCGTGGGCGGAGACCACCTGGGCGTCCTCCCAGGCCATCCCGGCCCGGGCGAAGGCGGTGGCCACCGAGGAGACGGCGGGCAGGACTTCGAGTTCGAGGCCGTACTCGGGGCGGCGCAGGGTGCGCACGACGCCGAAGAAGCCGGGGTCGCCCTCGGCGACGACGACGGCGGTGCCGCGGTGCTCGGCGATCCGCCGGGCGGCGGCCCGCAGGTCGGCGAGGCCGATGCGTTCGGCGCGTTCGGGCACGGGGAGGGCGGCGAGCTGGTAGCCCGCTCCGGCGACCAGGGTGGCTCCGGCGAGCGCGCCGGCGGCGGCCTGGGTCAGTGGGGTGCCGTCCCACCCGATGACCGTGATCCGGTCAGCCATCTGCGGCAGTTCTCCCTACGCCGTGTTCCGCCCCTGGTGGGGTGCGCCGCGGGCGCTCCCTGGGCAGAGGCTACCCGCTCGGCCGGGGTTCAGCGGCGCAGGGCGTGGTACCGGTCGTCGGGGTGGGCGGGCTCGGGCGGGTCGAGGTCCTCGGGGAGCAGGCTCCACACGATCAGGTCGGTGTGCTCCTCGGGCCCGGGGCCCCATTCGCCGCCGCGGACTATCGCGGCGTTGCGCAGCACGCCCTCGCTGATCGCGCCGGTCTTCTGGGCGACCTGCTGGGCGGCGGTGTTGCCCGCGGCGGTGCGCAGTTCGAGGCGCTGGAAGCCGCGGTCCTCGAACAGCCACTGGGCGGTGCCGAGGACGGCCTCGGGGGCGTAGCCCTCGCCGCGGGCCCAGGGGGCGGTGACGAAGCGGACCTCGGTGGCGCGCAGGTGCCAGTCGGTGCGGTCGAGTTCGAGCAGGCCGACCAGCCGCTGGGTGAGGTGCTCGGTGACGGCGAAGACGATGCCGCGTCCCCGGGCGCGCCGTTCGGGCGCGTGACGGGCGATCAGCTCGTGGGCGTCGGCCTGCCGGTAGGGGCGGGGGTGGCCGGTCCAGGTCTGGACGAGTTCGTCGTCGAGCATGGCGGCCAGTCCGGGGGCGTCCTGCTCCTCAAGGGCGCGCAGCAGCAGCCGTTCGGTGCTGATGGCTGTCTCGGGGAAGTTCGCAACCATGCCGTCTCTCCTCGCCGGGTCGTGGACACACCGTACGCCCCGCCCTTCGTCGGGCGTGCCAGCGTACCCGCTCCGCACCTCACGGCTCGTCAGCACGGTGCCCCCGGCGGGGAGGCCGGGGGCACCGCGGGGGTGGGGCGAGGGTCAGAACGCCGGGATGACGGCGCCCTGGAAGTTGTCGTTGATGTACTTCTTCACCTCGTCGGAGTGCAGCAGCTCGGCGAGCTTCTGCACCCGCGGGTCGTTCTCGTGGCCCTTCTTGACGGCGAGGATGTTGGCGTAGGGGTTGCCCTCGGCCTTCTCCAGCACCAGGGCGTCGGTGGCGGGCTTGAGGTTGGCGCCCAGGGCGTAGTTGCCGTTGATGACGGCGGCGTCGACGTCGTCGAGGGCGCGCGGCAGCTGGGCGGCCTCCAGCTCCTTGAACTTGAGGTTCTTCGGGTTGCCGGTGACGTCCTGGACGGTGGCGGTGGTGCCGGCGCCGGCCTTGAGGGTGATCACGCCGTTGTCGGCGAGCAGCTTGAGCGCCCGGCCCTCGTTGGTGGCGTCGTTCGGGACGGCGACCTGGGCGCCGTCCTTGAGCTCGCCGACGCTCTTGACCTTCTTGGAGTAGACGCCGAGCGGCTCCAGGTGGACGGCCTCGACGGACACGATGTTCGTGCCGTTCTTCTTGTTGAAGTCGTCCAGGTAGGGCTGGTGCTGGAAGTAGTTCGCGTCCGCGGAGCCGTCCTGGACCGAGGTGTTGGGGGTCACGTAGTCGGTGACCTCCTTGATGTCCAGCTTGAGGCCGGCCTTGGCCGCCAGGTTGTCCTGCACGAACTTGAGGATCTGCGCGTGCGGGGTGGGGCTGGCGGCGACCACCAGGGCCTTGTTCGGGTCGGCGGAGGCGCCGGAGTCCGAGGAGCCCGAGGAGCAGGCGGCGAGGGTGAGCGCGAGGCCGGCGGCGGTGGCGGTCAGGGCGGTGGTCTTCAGGACGTTACGCACGAAAAGTGCCTTTCTGCGGGATGCGAACGGCCCTGGTGGGGCCGGGGTGCCCGTCCTCGTGGTGCGGGACGGGGAGTTCAGTGCGAGGAGAGCAGGTCTTCCTCGGTGTCCTTCGGCTTCGCGGCGGCGGAGCGGAAGAAGCTGAGCGGGCTGCGGTAGTCGCCGCGGTGCGAGAGCCGCCGGGCGGCGAAGTCGCCGAGCAGCTGGATCGCGGTGACGATGACCACGAGTTCGGCGACGATGACCCACATGAAGGCGGTCTCGAAGCGCAGGTAGCCGTAGGTGATGGCGAGGTTGCCGAGCCCGCCGCCGCCGACCGTGCCGGCCATCGCGGAGTAGCCGATCAGCGCGATCACCGTGGTGGTGGCGGAGGCGACCAGCGAGGGCAGCGCCTCGGGCAGCAGGGTCTTGCGGACGATGGTGCCGGTGCTCGCGCCCATCGACTTGAGCGCCTCGACCAGGCCGCCGTCCACCTCGCGGACGGAGGTCTCCACCAGCCGGGCGTAGAACGGGATCGCGCCGATCGCCAGCGGGACGCTGGCGGCCTGCCAGCCGAGCGTGGTGCCCGCGACCGCCCGGGTGACCGGGAGCAGCGCGACCATCAGGATGACGAACGGGATGGAGCGGCCGAGGTTGACGACCGCGCCGAGCACCCGGCTGACCGCGAGGTTCTGCAGCAGGCCGTCCTTGTCGGTGAGCACCAGCAGCAGCCCGACCGGCAGGCCGATCGCCAGGCTGGCGAGGCCGGCGATGCCGACCATGCCCAGGGTCTCCCAGGTGGCGGGCCACATCAGTTCCTGCATCTGGTCCCAGGTCATGCGGCCGCTCCGTTCGACGGGTCGAGGACGTCCACCTGGAGCCCTTGTTGGCGCAGGTAGCCGATCGGCACCACGTTGTCGGTGTGGCTGCCGGGCAGTTCGACCCGCATCCGGCCGACCAGGCGGCCGGCGATGGTCTCGACGGCCGCGCCGAGGATGTTGATGTCGATCTGGTAGGTGCGGGCCAGCTGGGAGACGAACGGCTGGGCGGGCGCGTCGCCCTGGAAGGTGATCTCCAGGACGGTGCGCTCGCCCTCCTCCGGTGTCGCAGTGCGGGCGCCGAGGTCGCCGAGCGGGAAGAGGTCCCGGGCGATCCGCGAGTGGCCGTCGGCGAGCAGGTCGGTGAGCTGCCCGCTCTCCACGACCCGACCGCCGCGCATCAGGGCGGCGGAGTCGCAGACCGACTTGATGACGTCCATCTCGTGGGTGATCAGCAGGATCGTCAGGCCGAGCTGCTGGTTGAGCTCGCGCAGCAGCTTGAGGATCGAGCGGGTGGTCTCCGGGTCGAGGGCGCTGGTGGCCTCGTCGGAGAGCAGCACCTTGGGGTCGCCGGCCAGGGCGCGGGCGATGCCCACGCGCTGCTTCTGGCCGCCGGAGAGCTGGGCGGGGTAGCTGCGGGCCTTGTCGCCGAGGCCGACCAGGTCGAGCAGTTCGGCGGCCCTGCGGCGGCGCTCGCGCCGGTCCAGGCCGGTGATCTCCAGCGGCAGTTCGACGTTCTGCTGGACGGTGCGCGAGGAGAGCAGGTTGAAGTGCTGGAAGACCATGCCGATCCGCTGCCGGGCGGCGCGCAGGTCGCGTCCGGCGCGCTGCTCGCTGCCGGAGAGCGCGGTCAGGTCCACGCCGTCGACGGTGACGGTGCCGGAGGTGGGCCGCTCCAGCAGGTTGACGCACCGGATCAGGGTGGACTTGCCGGCGCCGCTGGTGCCGACGACCCCGAACACCTCGCCCTGCCGTACGTGCAGGTCCACGTCGTCCAGCGCCCGGACCTCGCGGTCCTGGGAGCGGTAGACCTTGGTCAGGCCCTTGGTGGTGATCACAGCTGCTTCCGTTGTTCGTCTGCGGACGGCCGCGGGGGCGTCCGCGCCAGTGGCGGGATGGGCACCCGGGTGCCTGGGAAGGGTGGGCTGCCGACGCTGTCTCGATCATGGCCGCCGGTCGGGCGGGCCGCCCGTGGGCGTGGCCCTAACGAGTCATCAGCGGGCCGGGGGCCGGAGGGCGTCGGGGCGGGGCCTCAGCGGCGACACATTCGACGGCCGCACATGCGCGACTCACCTGCCGGCGTCGCGCCGGTGGGGATGCATGTCGTCGTCGTGGTCATGGAAACCAGTAAATCAGACATTTGGTTCACGTCCCAATTCTCAGGACGCGCCGTCCACGATGTGGTCACGACCCTTGCGGCACAAGCGCTGCGGCGCCCGACCCCACGTTCGGGTCGGGCGCCGCAGCGGGGTGTGCTCAGGCGGCCAGGGTGGTCGCCACCGGCTTGGCCAGCGTCACGATCGACAGTCGGCGGGACACCTCGCGCACCTCGGTCTCGCGGTAGCCGAGCCGGCGGTACAGGCGCAGGTTGCCCAGGCTGCGGTGGCCGGTGAACAGCTCGAAGCCGCCCGTCGCGCCGTCGGCGGCCAGCTGGGCCTCCAGCGCCTCCAGCAGGCGGCGGCCCAGGCCGTGCCGCTGCATCCGCGGGTGCACCACCAGCCGGCCGATGTGGCCCACGCCGTCGCCGTCCACCCAGCCGCGGGCGCTGCCCACGACCTCGTCGCCGAGCCGGGCCACCAGCACCCGGTGCTCGGCCAGCTCGGCCTTCAGGCTCTCCAGGGTCTGGGTCAGCGGCTCCAGCGTCCAGTCGCCGTACAGCTCGGCCTCGCTCTGGTAGCCGAGGTACTGGAGCTTGAGGATCTGCTCCGCCTCTTCCGGTCGTGCCGCTGCGATGATCACACTCATGCCCATGTGCGGGGGCCTCCATCGTTAAGTGCCCGGCGCGTGCGAGTGAGGGTCTTGCACCGGTTCCTGTCCGAGGTGTGCCCGGACGGGGATCGGCCCGGCCCGGGAAAAGCGCGACGCGTCCCGCCGGACGGTGGTCCAGACAGTCGGAACCGGCGCGCTCACGCTCAGTATCCGGGCAGCCGGACGGCCGTCAAGAGAGACGTTCGCCACCGCTCTACCCAGACGCCAACCGTTCTCAACCTCCCCGACGCCCGACGTGGCGAGCGTCACGCCCCCGCGGGCGGTGCCGTCACCCGCTCGGCCGGACGTTCTGGTTGACCCGGAACAGGTTCGCCGGGTCGTACCGGTCCTTCAGCGCCACCAGCCGCTCGTACTTCGCCAGCCCGTACGCCTCCACCACCCGGGCCCGCCCCTCCCGGCCCATCAGGTTGACGTACGCCCCGCCCGAGGAGAACCGCCGCATCGCCTCCCAGCACCCCCGCACCCACGCCACCAGCGGCTCCGCCGGGCCGTCCGTCCACCGCCCCACCGCGTTCAGCAGGTAGGGCGCCGACCGGTAGGTGTACGCGGTGTCGTCCGGGCCGACCCGGGCCACCGCGCCGCCCAGGAACGCCAGTTGCAGGTGCGCCCCCGGGCCCGGCATCGCGTCGACCTGCTCGGCCAGCCGCCCGATCGCCGCCCCGTCCAGCACCGACAGGAACTCGGAGCGCGAGTAGCTGCCCGCGCCGGGCCCCCGGTCCGCGTCCAGCATCTGCTGCCACTGCACGTACGGCCGGGTCTGCACGGTGTCCACCAGCACCCCCGGCAGGGCGCGCAGCGGGGCCACCGCCTCCCGCCCCCGGTCCGCCCGGCCCGACCAGCACAGGCCGATCCGCAGCACCGTCCGGTCCGGCAGCTGCGGCACACCCTGCGGCCGCCCGAACCCCACCCCCACCGTCAGGCCGTCCGGCGCCTGCGCCATGAAGTCGCGCACCGCGGCCAGGGTCTGCGCCGTCAGCTCCACCGGCACGTACAGCGCCCCGCACAGCACGTGCGGGCCCACCCGGTGCAGCCGGTACGTGAACGAGGTCACCACCCCGAAGTTGCCGCCGCCGCCGCGCAGCCCCGCGAACAGCTCCGGGTGCGCGGCCGCGCTCGTCGTCAGCAGCCGCCCCTCGGCGGTCACCACGTCCGCCTCCACCAGGTTGTCGCAGGTCAGCCCGTACGCGCGGGCCAGCCAGCCCACTCCCCCGCCGAGCGTCACCCCCGCGATGCCCGCCCCCGAGTACGGCGCGCCCGGCGTCGCCAGGTCGAACGCCTGCGTCTCGTGGTCGAACGCCCCCCAGGTCACTCCCGGCTGCGCCCGGGCGAGCCGCCGGGCCGGGTCCACCCGGACGCCGCGCAGCCGCGACAGGTCGACCAGCATCCCGCCGTCGCAGGTGCCCATCCCGGCGAGGCCGCGGCCCGCGCCCCGCACCCCCACGTGCAGGCCGTTCTCCCGGGCCACCACGACGGCCTGCAGCACGTCCGCGACGCCCGTGCAGCGCGCGATCACCTCCGGGCGCCGGTCCACCGCGGCGTTCCACACCGCCCGCGCCTCGTCGTACCCCTCGTCCCCGGGCACCACGATCTCGCCCCGGAACCCCTCGGCGAGCGCCATGGCTGCTTTGGACATGGATCCAGCGTAGGCCGGGGAAACTCTTCAGGCAGAACGGGAAGCGGAATCAGGGGCCCGGGGAACGGCGGGTCCGAGCTGCTGCCGGGTCTCAGCCCAGCCAGGCCTGCTGGGCCGCGAGGTCCTCCTTGATCTCGGCGAGCTGGACGGCGACGGCCGACGGGGCGGTGCCGCCGCGGCCGTTGCGGGAGGCGATGGCGCCGTGGACGGACAGCACGGTGCGGACCTCGGGGGTGAGGTGGGGGGAGATCTCGGCGAACTGGGCGTCGGTGAGGTCGGAGAGCTCGATGCCCTCGGCCTCGCAGACCTTGACGCAGGCGCCGGCCACCTCGTGCGCGACCCGGAACGGGACGCCCTGCTTGACCAGCCACTCGGCGATGTCGGTGGCGAGCGAGAAGCCGGCCGGGGCCAGCTCCTCCAGGCGCTCGCGGTGGACGGTCAGGGTGGCGACCATGCCGGTGAAGGCGGGCAGCAGCACCTCCAGGGTGTCGCAGGAGTCGAAGACCGGCTCCTTGTCCTCCTGGAGGTCGCGGTTGTAGGCGAGCGGCAGGGCCTTGAGGGTGGCGAGCAGGCCGGTCAGGTTGCCGATCAGGCGGCCGGACTTGCCGCGGGCGAGCTCCGCGATGTCGGGGTTCTTCTTCTGCGGCATGATCGACGACCCGGTGGAGAAGGCGTCGTGCAGCGTGATGAAGCCGAACTCCTTGGTGTTCCAGATGATGATCTCCTCCGCGATCCGCGAGAGGTTGATGCCGATCATCGCGGTGACGAAGGCGAACTCGGCGACGAAGTCGCGCGAGGCGGTGCCGTCGATCGAGTTGCCCACCGAGCCGCGCTCGAAGCCGAGGTCCGCGGCGACGGCCTGCGGGTCGAGGCCGAGCGAGGAGCCGGCCAGCGCGCCGGAGCCGTACGGGGAGACGGCGGTGCGGGCGTCCCACTGGCGCAGCCGCTCGGCGTCCCGGCCGAGGGCCTGGACGTGGGCGAGGACGTGGTGGGCGAAGAGCACCGGCTGGGCGTGCTGGAGGTGGGTGCGGCCGGGCATCGCGGTGGTCGGGTGGGCCTCGGCGAGGCCGACCAGGGCGTGCTGGAGGTCGAGCACCAGGGCGCCGATGGTCTTGGCGTGGTCGCGCAGGTACATCCGGAACAGGGTGGCGATCTGGTCGTTGCGCGAGCGCCCGGCGCGGAGCTTGCCGCCGAGGTCGGGGCCCAGGCGCTCCAGCAGGCCGCGCTCCAGGGCGGTGTGCACGTCCTCGTCGGCGACGGTGCCGACGAACGCGCCGGACTCCACGTCGGCCAGCAGCTGGTCCAACCCGGCCAGCATGCCCTCGAGTTCGGCGTCGCTGAGCAGCCCGGCCCCGTGCAGGACGCGGGCGTGCGCCTTGGAGCCGGCGATGTCGTACGGGGCGAGCCGCCAGTCGAAGTGGACGGAGGCGGAGAGCTTGGCCAGGGCCTCGGAGGGGCCGTCGGCGAAACGCGCGCCCCAGAGGCGGACGTCTGCGGGCTGGTCGGCGGTCATCGCGTGGGCTCCTTCGGAAGGCGGGTCTGGGTGCGGCGGTGCCCCGGCCGCCGCGGGCGGCCGGGGCGGGTGCTGGCGGGGTCAGGCCAGGTCGCGGCGGGCGGCGATCTTCGAGGACATGCCGAAGATCTCGATGAAGCCCTTGGACATGGACTGGTCGAAGGTGTCGCCGGTGTCGTAGGTGGCGAGGTTGAAGTCGTACAGCGACTGGTCCGACTTGCGGCCGTTGACCACGGCGCGGCCGCCGTGCAGGACCATCCGGATCTCGCCGGAGACGTGCTGGTTGGCCTCGTTGACGAAGCCGTCCAGGGCGCGCTTGAGCGGGGAGAACCACAGGCCGTCGTAGACCAGCTCGGCCCAGCGCTGCTCGACCTGCCGCTTGTAGCGGGCGAGTTCGCGCTCGACGGTGACGTTCTCCAGGGCCTGGTGGGCGGTGATCAGGGCGATCGCGCCGGGGGCCTCGTAGATCTCGCGGGACTTGATGCCGACCAGGCGGTCCTCGACCATGTCCAGGCGGCCGACGCCCTGGGCACCGGCCCGCTTGTTGAGCTCCTCGACGGCCTGGAGCACGGTGACCTTGCGGCCGTCGATCGCGACCGGGACGCCGGCCTCGAAGGTGATGACGACCTCGTCGGCCTCGCGCGGGGCGGCCGGGTCCTGGGTGTACTCGTAGACGTCCTCGATCGGGGCGTTCCAGATGTCTTCCAGGAAGCCGGTCTCGACGGCGCGGCCGAAGACGTTCTGGTCGATCGAGTACGGGTTCTTCTTGGTGGTGACGATCGGGAGGTTCTTGGCCTCGGCGAAGGCGATCGCCTTGTCGCGGGTCATCGCGTAGTCGCGGACAGGGGCGATGCACTTCAGGCTCGGGGCCAGCGACTGGATGCCGACCTCGAAGCGGACCTGGTCGTTGCCCTTGCCGGTGCAGCCGTGGGCGACGGTGGTGGCGCCGTGCTTCTGCGCGGCGGCGACCAGGTGCTTGACGATCACCGGGCGGGAGAGCGCGGAGACCAGCGGGTACTGGCCCTGGTAGAGGGCGTTGGCCTTGAGGGCCGGCAGGCAGTACTCGTTGGCGAACTCGTCGCGGGCGTCGGCCACCTCGGCCTCGACGGCGCCGCAGTCGAGCGCACGCTGGCGGATGACCTCCAGGTCCTCGCCGCCCTGGCCGACGTCGACGGCGACGGCGATGACCTCGGCGCCGGTCTCCTCGGCGATCCAGCCGATGCAGACGGACGTGTCCAGACCGCCCGAGTAGGCGAGTACGACGCGATCGGTCACGGCTATCTCCATTCACAAACACAGGTTCCATGCGGCGTTAGGCATAAGTATGCACCACCGCGTATGAGTTCACAAACCAGTACCGCACAGCACGTTTGAAACGCTCGGGAACTTACTGCGACTTGGCCTGGGCGAGTTGCATCAGGTGGTCGGCCAGCGCCTGCCCGCCCGCCGCGTCGCGGCTGATCAGCAGCACGGTGTCGTCCCCGGCGATGGTGCCGAGGATCTCGAACACCTCGGCGGTGTCGATCGCGGAGGCCAGGAACTGGGCCGCGCCGGGCGGGGTGCGCAGCACCACCAGGTTGCCGGAGGCGGTGGCGGAGACCATCAGCTCGCCCGCCAGCCGGGCCATCCGGGCCTCGCTGGCGGACTCGCCCATCGGGGCGCGCGGGGTGCGGTCCCCGCCCTCGGCCGGGACGGCGTAGATGAGCGCGCCGTCCCGGTTGCGGATCTTCACCGCTCCGAGCTCGTCCAGGTCCCGGGAGAGGGTGGCCTGGGTGACCACGAGTCCGTCGTCGGCGAGCAGCTTGGCGAGCTGGCTCTGCGAGCGGACGGGCTGACGGGTCAGCAGGTCCACGATCCGCCGGTGGCGCGCGGTGCGGGTCTGCGGGACCTGCGGCGTGGGGCCGGTGGCGGGGGTCGTGTGCTCGGGGCGGGGTTCGGTCATAACTGATGATTCTCCTGAAGGACGCTCAGCCGGTCGCGCCGGGGGCGGCTTCGCGGACCGTCCGGAGGATCGCGGGCAGGGCGGCGAGGAAGCCGTCGGCCTGCTCCTCGGTGAGGATCAGCGGCGGGACCAGCCGGACGGCGTCCGCGACGGCGGCGTTGACCAGGAAGCCCGCCTCCTGCGCGGCGGCCTGGACCTGGCCGGCCACCGGCTCGGTCAGCACGATGCCCAGCAGCAGGCCCTTGCCCCGGACGTGGTCGACCAGCGGGTCGCCGATCGCCTCGATGCCGGTGCGCAGCCGCTCGCCGAGCTTGGCGGCGTGCTCCAGCAGGCCCTGCTCCGCGATGGTGCGCAGCACGGCCAGGCCCGCGGCGGCGACCACCGGGTTGCCGCCGAAGGTGGTGCCGTGGTGGCCGGGGCCGAGCAGGTCGGCGGCCGGGCCGAAGGCGAGCACGGCGCCGATCGGCAGTCCGCCGCCCAGGCCCTTGGCGAGGGTGACGAGGTCGGGGTCGACGCCCTCGTACGCCTGGTGGGCGAACCAGTGGCCGGTGCGGCCGGTGCCGGTCTGGATCTCGTCCAGGACCAGCAGGGTGCCGGTGGCCCGGGTGATCTCGCGGGCGGCCTCCAGGTAGCCGTCGGGCAGCGGGATCGCGCCGTTCTCGCCCTGGATCGGCTCCAGGAAGACCGCGGCGGTGTCGGTGGTGACGGCGGCGCGCAGGGCCTCGACGTCGCCGAACGGGACGTACGTGACGTCGCCGGGCAGCGGCTTGAACGGGTCCTGCTTGCCGGGCTGGGCGGTGAGCGCGAGGGCGCCCATGGTGCGGCCGTGGAAGGCGCCCCGGAGGGAGACCAGGTGGGTGCGGCCGGTCAGCCGGGAGATCTTGAAGGCGGCCTCGTTGGCCTCGGTGCCGGAGTTGCAGAAGAAGACCTTGCCCGGGCGGCCGGACAGCTCGATCAGCTTCTCGGCGAGCTCGATCGTCGGCTCGGCCGTGAAGAGGTTGGAGACGTGGCCCAGGGTGGTGATCTGCTGCGTCACGGCCTCGACGATCGCGGGGTGGGCGGTGCCCAGCGCGTTGACCGCGATGCCGCCGACCAGGTCGAGGTACTGCTTGCCGTCGGCGTCCCACAGCAGCGCGCCCTCGCCGCGGGCCAGCGGGATCCGCGGGGTGCCGTAGTTGTTCATCAGGCTGTGCTTGTACCGCTCGATGACGGCGTCGTTGCTGCTCATGCCAGGCCCCCCAGTACGGTGCTGTCGTCGTCGGGCACGACCATGGTGCCGATGCCCTCGTCGGTGAAGATCTCCAGCAGCAGGCTGTGCTGGACGCGACCGTCCAGGACGCGGGCGGTGCCCACGCCGGAGCGGACGGCGCGCAGGCAGCCCTCCATCTTGGGGAGCATGCCGGAGGCCAGGGTGGGGAGCATCTCCTCCAGCTCGCTGGCGCTCAGCTGGCTGATCACGTCGTCGGAGTTCGGCCAGTCCTTGTACAGGCCCTCGACGTCGGTGAGCACGACCAGCATCTCGGCGCCGAGCGCGACCGCCATCGCGGCGGCGGCGGTGTCGGCGTTGATGTTGTAGACGTGGCCGTCGGTGCCGCGGGCGATCGAGGAGATCACCGGGATCCGGCCGTCGGCGATCAGCGCCTTCACGGCGCCCGCCTCGATGTTGACGATGTCGCCGACCAGGCCGATGTCGACCTGCTCGCCGTCGACCACGGCGTAGCGCTTGGCGGCGGTCATGGTGTGGGCGTCCTCGCCGGTCATGCCGACGGCGAACGGGCCGTGGGTGTTGAGCAGGCCGACCAGTTCGCGCTGGACCTGGCCGGCGAGCACCATCCGGACCACGTCCATGGTCTCGGGGGTGGTGACGCGCAGGCCGGCGGTGAAGGAGGACTCCAGGCCGAGCCTGTCGAGCTGGGCGCTGATCTGCGGGCCGCCACCGTGCACCACGACGGGGTGCAGGCCGGCGAAGCGCAGGAAGACGACGTCCTGGGCGAACGCGGCCTTGAGGTCCTCGTCGACCATGGCGTTGCCGCCGAACTTGATGACCACGGTCTTGCCGTGGAAGCGCTCCAGCCACGGCAGCGCCTCGATCAGGGTGCGGGCCTTGGGCAGGGCGGCGTTGCTGCGGGCCTGTTCGCCCTTGGGTGCGATCTGCATGGCGGTGGGAGGACCCCCCTCGGGTCAGCTGGAGTAGGCGCTGTTCTCGTGCACGTACTCGGCGGTCAGGTCGTTGGTCCAGACGGTGGCCGAGGCCTGACCGGCCTTCAGGTCGGCGGTGATGACGACCTCGCGGTCCTTCATCGAGACCAGGTCGCGGTCCTCGCCGACGCCGCCGTTGCGGCAGACCCAGACGCCGTTGATGGCGACGTCCAGCTGGTCCGGGTCGAAGGTGGCGGAGGTGGTGCCGATCGCGGACAGCACCCGGCCCCAGTTGGGGTCCTCGCCGTGGATGGCGCACTTGAGCAGGTTGCTGCGGGAGACGGTGCGGGCGACGTCGACGGCCTCGTCCTCGGTGGCGGCGTTGACCACCTCGATCCGGATGTCCTTGGAGGCGCCCTCGGCGTCGCCGATCAGCTGGCGGGCCAGGTCGGCGCAGACGGTGCGCACGGCCTCGGCGAACTCGGCCTGCTCGGGGGCGACCCCGGAGGCGCCGGAGGCCAGCAGCAGCACGGTGTCGTTGGTGGACATGCAGCCGTCGGAGTCGACCCGGTCGAAGGTGGTGCGGGTGGCGTCGCGCAGCGCGGCGTCCAGGGCGGCGGAGTCGACCGCGGCGTCGGTGGTGAGCACGACCAGCATGGTGGCCAGGCCGGGGGCGAGCATGCCCGCGCCCTTGGCCATGCCGCCGACCGTCCAGCCCGCGGGGGCGGTGACCTGGGCGGTCTTGTGCACGGTGTCGGTGGTCTTGATGGCGATCGCGGCGCTCTCGCCGCCGGTGTCGCTGAGGGCCTTCACCGCGAGCTCGACGCCGGGCAGCAGCTTGTCCATCGGCAGCCGGACGCCGATCAGGCCGGTGGAGCAGACCGCGACCTCGATGGCGCCGATGCCGAGCTCGGCGGCGACCTTCTCGGCGGTGGCGTGGGTGTCCTGGAAGCCCTCGGGGCCGGTGCAGGCGTTGGCGCCGCCGGAGTTGAGGACCACGGCGGCCAGTTCGCCGTCGTTGAGCACCTGGCGCGACCACTTCACCGGCGCGGCGTGCACCCGGTTGGAGGTGAACACTCCGGCCGCGGCGTGCTGCGGGCCGTCGTTGACGACCAGCGCGAGGTCCGGGGTGCCGGACGCCTTGATGCCCGCGGTGACGCCCGCCGCGCGGAAGCCCCTGGCCGCGGTGACGCCGACGTTCTGGTCCTGGGGGGTGGTCACGGTGCGACTCCGTTCAGCGGGAGGCCGAGCTCCTCGGGGAGGCCGAGGGCGATGTTCATGCTCTGCACCGCGCCGCCCGCGGTGCCCTTCACCAGGTTGTCGATCGCGCTGATCGCGATGATCCGCCCGGCGTGCTCGTCCAGCACCACCTGCAGCACCGCGGCGTTCGACCCGTACACCGACGAGGTGTGCGGCCACTGGCCCTCGGGCAGCAGCTGGACGAACGGCTCGCCGCCGTACGCCTTCTCGTACGCGGCGCGCAGCTCGGCGCCGGTGGTGCCGGGCCGCGCCTTGGCCGAGCAGGTGGCGAGGATGCCGCGCGGCATCGGCGCCAGGGTGGGCGTGAAGGAGACGGTGACCGGCTCGCCCGCGAGCGGGGTCAGGTTCTGCGCCATCTCCGGGGTGTGCCGGTGGCCGCCGCCGACGCCGTACGGGCTCATCGAGCCCATCACCTCGCTGCCCAACAGGTGCGCCTTGACGGCCTTGCCCGCGCCGGAGGTGCCGGACGCGGCGGTGATCACGGCCTCCGGCTCGGCCAGGCCCGCGGCGTACATCGGGTACATGGCGAGCGTGACGGCGGTCGGGTAGCAGCCGGGCACGGCGATCCGCTTGCTGCCGCGCAGCGCCTCGCGGTGGCCGGGCAGCTCGGGCAGGCCGTAGGGCCACGTCCCCGCGTGCGGGGAGCCGTAGAACTGCTCCCAGTCGGCCGCGGACTTCAGCCGGTGGTCGGCGCCCAGGTCGACCACCAGGACGTCCTCGCCGAGCTGGGCGGCGATCTCGGCGGACTGGCCGTGCGGCAGGCCGAGGAAGACGATGTCGTGCCCCGCCAGCGTCTGCGGGTTGGTCGGCTCCAGCACCCGGTCGGCCAGGCCGATCAGGTGCGGCTGCAGCGCGCCGAAGCGCTGGCCCGCGTTGGAGCCGCCGGTCAGCGCCCCGATCTCCACCTCGGGGTGCGCCTGCAGCAGTCGCAGCACCTCACCGCCCGCGTATCCGCTCGCTCCGGCGACGGCTACTCGCAATACCATGGCATTCCCTCCTGAAGCCCAGCATGAATATACGCAGCCCAGCAAAATCATGCAAGGATGCGGTCGGCCCGCGCACTGTCGCACCCCTCTCCTAGGGTGCCGCCATGACCGATCTCGCCGTCGCGGCACGCCTGTCGGCCGGAGCGGACCTCCCGGTGGACCTGCTGGCCTGCCACCCCCGCCTCCCGCTGGCCGCCGGGATCGGCACCGACGAGGACGCCGGGCGCTCGCGCGTCCGGGTCTGGGACTGCTCCGGCGGAGGGCCGGGCGAACTCGCCTCCTTCGACGTCGCGCTCGCCCTCACCCCCTGGGGCGACCACCGCCCGCCCTCGGTCGCCTGGCACCCGCACGAGCCCCTGCTGACCGTCGCCGACGGGAACGTGCTGCGCCGCTGGACGCCCGGCGGCCCGGCCGCGCCGCTGCCCGCCCCCGACGGCTGCGAGGCGCTCGCCTACAGCCCCGACGGCCGCGCCCTGTGGGCCTCGACGTCCGGCGACGACGAGACCTCGGCGGTCCTCGACCCCGCCACCGGCGCCGCCGCCCCCGCCCGCTGGTGGGACACCGGCGTCGGCGCGCACCCCTCCGGCGAGCTGGTCGCCACCCTGGTCAGCGACCAGGGCGCCACCTTCTGCGTGTTCGCCCGCCCCGGCGGCGAGGGCGGGGCGATGCGGCAGCAGCGGCGGGCCCTGGTCCTCGACGTCGACGGCTACGGCACCCCGCTGTTCGGTCCCGACGGGCGGTACCTCGCCCTGCACGGCAACGCCTACCTCGAAACGCTGGACGTCTTCGCCTTCCCCTCGCTGCGCAAGGTCCTGCACACCCGCCTCGCCCGGGACGAGGACCGGCTGCGCCACAACCTCGCCTTCGGTCCCCGCCCCGGCACGCTGTGGCTCGCCACTCCCGGCGGCACCCTGGTCGAACTGGACGTGGCGGCCCGGGAGGCCGTCGAGCACGGGGACCCGGACGACGCGGCGGTCACCGCGCTGGCCGCGACCGCCGCCGGCGAACTGCTGGTCGCCCGGGAGGACGGCAGCCTGACCCTGCTGACACCGCCCACCGGGGACGAGCCCCCGAGCCCCGCCACCACGGCGGGCGAGGACGCGGCGGCGTTCCTGGCCGGCACCGGGGACGTCCCCGCCGACGGCGACCTCGACGACCACCTGGACTTCACCGACGGCGACCACGACCGGGGCCGGGAGAGCCTGGCCGAGGCCACCGACGCCTCCCCCGACGACCCCACCTGGCTCCGGCTCCGCGCCCGCCCCAACCGGTTGTCCGCGGGGCACGCCGACTGACTGGGCACCCGGGCGGCGCCCCGGCCCGGCCGCGGGGAAGTCCCGTCCCGCGCCAGCGAATTGACGTCGCGTCAGGCGTGCGCGTCCGCGTCGGTGGAGGCGCGGACGACGAGCTGCGGGGCGAAGCGTTCGACCTGTTCGGTGCGGTCGGCGGCGGGGCCCTGGAGCAGGGCCAGGGCGCGCTCGGCCATGTCGGCGAGCGGGTGGCGGATGGAGGTGATCGGGGGGTCGAGGAGTTCGAGCATCTCGGTGTCGTCGAAGCCGGTGACGGCGATCTCGCCGGGGACGGGGACCGCCGAGCGCTGCAGGGTGCTGACCAGGCCGACGGCGAGGACGTCCGCGCCGCAGACGACGGCGTCGACCTCGGCGCGGCGTTCGGCGATCCGGCGGCCCGCGGTGCGGCCCGCGTCGGTGGTGAAGCTGGGCAGCAGGACGGTGGTGGCGTCGGCGCCGCGGGCGGCGGTGAAGGCGGCGAGGCGTTCCGCGCCGGAGGAGGAGGCCTGGTCGGCGGCGACCAGGGCGATCCGGTGGCGGCCGAGGGCGTCCAGGTGGTCGAGCAGCAGGCGCATCGCGGCGGCGTTGTCGAGCGTGACGGCGACGGTGCCGGAGCCGCGCGCCCAGCGGTCGAACAGCACGACGGGGGCGCGCTTCGCGGCGGCCCGGACGGCGGCCCCGGAGGCCGCGGCGGAGACCGGGACGACCAGCAGCCCGTCCACCCGTCCGCCCAGCAGGGTCTCGATCTGCTCGGCCTCGATGGTGGGCGAGTTCGCCGCGTCGGAGACCACCAGCTGCCCGCCCGCGGCCCGGACCTGCTGGGCGATGGCGTCGGCGAGCTGGACGAAGTACGGGTTGGCGAGCGAGGGGACGACCACGCCGACGGTGCCGGTGGTGCCGGTGCGCAGCGCCCGCGCGGAGTGGTTGGTGCGGTAGCCCAGACGCCGGGCGGCCTCCTCGACGCGGCGGGCCAGGTCGGGGTCGACGTTGCGCGGGGTGCCGGCCAGGACGCGGGAGGCGGTGGCCCGGGAGACGCCGGCGGCGGCGGCCACGTCGAGGAGTCGGGGCGCTGTCACGTGGGGTCCTCCCCGGTCGGAGCGGTCTCGGAGACGGTCGCGGGAGCGGTCTCGCGGGCGGTGCACGGGCTGCGCGGCGCCCCCCGTCTCGGAGCGGTGACGGCCGGATCACGTTCCGGCGGTCGGCCCCCGGGCGGGCCTGAGCTGGCGCGATGCGCAGCACGAGGGTACTTGACGCCTCGTGAGTGCTGGTCCACAGTGTGGGAGATCGATCTCCCACGGCTCCCGAGGAGTCCCAGATGCCGTCCATCACCGTCGTCGGTTCGGTCAACCGCGACCTCGTCCTGACCGTCGCGGACCTGCCGCGGCCGGGCGAGACCGTGCTCGCCCGGGGCTTCGTCGAGGGCGTCGGCGGCAAGGGCGCCAACCAGGCGGTCGCGGCCGCCCGGCTCGGCTCGCAGGTGCGCCTGGTGGCCCGGGTCGGGGCGGACGGCGAGCCGATCCGCCGGGTGCTGGCCGCCGAGGGCGTCGACCTGGACGCGGTGCTGACCGCGCCGGACGCGAGCACCGGGATCGCCTCGGTGGTGGTCGACCGGGCGGGCGAGAACACCATCGTGGTCAACCCCGGCGCCAACGCCGTCCTCTCGGTCGAGGACCTGCCGCAGTGGCTGGCCCGCACGCCCGGCGAGGTGCTGCTGGTGCAGCACGAGGTGGCCGCCGAGGTGGTGGCCGCCGCGGTGCTGCGGGCCCGCGAGCAGGGCGGCACGGTCGTCCTCAACCCGGCCCCGGCCCGTCCGGTCGACCCGGAGGTGCTGGCCGCCGTCGACGTCCTGGTGCCCAACCTGGGCGAGCTGGCCGCGCTGCTCGGCGCCGCACCGGTCTCCGGCCCGGACGCCGCCCGCGAGCTGCTGGAGGGCGCCGACCTGCCCTGCGGGGCCGTGGTGGTCACGCTCGGCGCGGACGGGGCGCTGGTCGGGCGGCCGGGGCGCCCGACCGTCCACCTGCCCGCCCCCGCGGTGGACGCCGTCGACACCGTCGGCGCGGGCGACACCTTCTGCGGCGCCCTCGCCGACGCGCTGGCCCGCGGCGCCGACCTGACCGCCGCCGCGGCCCGCGCCGTCCGGGCGGCCTCGCTGGCCGTGACCGGGCTCGGCGCGCAGTCCTCGATGCCCCGCGCGGCGCAGCTCGACGCCGCCCCCTGACCTCCCGCCCATTCCCCTGCAACGCCTGCCTGTTCAACGGAGAACACCCATGCGCAGCCTCAAGCTCGGCCTGTTCGAGAACGCCCAGACCAACGCCAGCGGCACCGCCACCTGGCGGCACCCCGACAGCCGCCGCCACCTGTTCGACACCCTCGGCTACTGGCAGGAGGTGGCCCGGCTGTGCGAGGACGCCAAGCTGGACTTCCTGTTCCTGGCCGACGCCTGGGGCTGGTCGGAGATCAACGGGGTGCGCCCGCCGATCGCCACCGAGGAGACCCTCGACCTGCCCCGGCTGGACCCGTTCGTGATCGCCTCGGCGCTGCTCGCCTCCACCACCGACCTGGGCCTGGTGGTGACCGGCTCGGTGCTGGTCGAGCCGCCGTACGGCTTCGCCCGCCGCCTGGCCACCCTGGACCAGCTCTCCGGCGGCCGCCTCGGCTGGAACGTGGTCACCACCGGCACCGCCGACACCGCGGTCAAGGCCTTCGGGATGGACATGGTCGCGCACGACGACCGGTACGCGATGGCCGAGGACTTCCTCGACCTGGTCTACAAGTACTGGGAGGGCGCCTGGGAGCCGGACGCCCTGGAGAAGGACAAGGCCGGCCGCTTCGCCGACCCGGCCAAGGTGCACCTGGTCGAGCACGAGGGCCCCTACTTCCGCTCGCACGGCTACGGCAACACCGCCCGCTCCCCGCAGGGCACCCCGGTGCTGTTCCAGGCCGGGGCCTCCCCGGCGGGCCGCCGGGTCGGCGGGCGGCACGGCGAGTGCATGTTCGTCGGCAGCGGCAGCGTCGAGCAGCTCGCGGGCCACACCAGGGCGATCCGCGCGGAGGCCGTGCAGGCCGGGCGGAAGGCCGACGAGGTCAAGGTGATGTCGGCGTTCTCCTGCGTGGTCGGCGCCACCACCTCGGACGCCGAGCGCCGCTGGCAGCGGATCCTGGACGCGCAGCGCCCCGAGGTCACCGTCGCCTCGTACGCGATGTTCACCGGCCTGGACCTGTCCTCGTACGCGCCGGACACCCCGATGGCCGAGCTGTCCACCGAGCTGTCGCAGACCCAGGTCGCCCGGTTCGCCGGGAGGACGGTCGGCGACGTGCTCGCCGACTGGCACACCCACGGCGTGGGCGCCCGCCCGGTGGTCGGCACCGCCGAGGAGATCGCCGACGAGCTCTGCGCCCTGGCGGAGGGCGCCGACCTGGACGGCTTCCTGCTCTCGCCCACCGTGCAGCCCGCCTCCACGGTCGAGTTCGTCGAGTCGGTGCTGCCGATCCTGCGCGAGCGCGGCGCGTTCCGCGGCGCGTACGCGGACGGCGAGTCGCTGCGCGAGCGCCTGACCGGCTCCGGCGACCGGGCGCTGCCCGCCAGCCACCCGGCCGCGCGGCACCGCCACTGACCCGTCGACCACCCCGCACCACGAGAGGACGGCGACGGCCATGGCCACTCCCGCCCACCACCCCACCGAACCGACCGGGCCGACCGCACCGGGCGGGCCGACCGGGCCGACCGGGCTGACCGGGCTGACCGGGCCGACCGCGCTGGACGCGGGCGTGCTGCGGCAGGCGTTCGGGGCGTACCCGACCGGTGTGGTCGCGATCGGCGCGCTGCGCGACGGCGCACCGGTCGGGTTCGCGGCCAGCTCCTTCGTGTCGATCTCGCTGGAGCCGCCGATGGTCGCGATCAGCGTGGCCCGCACCTCCACCACCTGGCCGCGACTGGCCGGGGCCCCGGTGCTCGGGCTGAGCGTGCTCAGCCACGGCCAGGGCGCGCTGTGCCGCAAGCTCGCCTCCCGGGCGGGCGACCGGTTCGGCGGCACGCCCTGGCGGGCCACCGCCGACGGCGCGGTGCTGATCCACGACGCGGCGCTGTGGCTGACCGCCCGGGTCGGACCGGTGTACGACGGCGGGGACCACGAGATCGTCCTGCTGGAGCTGCTCACCGCCGAGCTGTTCCCGGGCGTGGAGCCGCTGGTCTTCCACACCAGCCAGTTCCGCGAGCTCACCCCCCATGCCTGAGCTCCCGTCGACTCCCCTTGTCGGAACGGTCGTTCACGGCGCGGGCCGGGGCAGGGGCCTGGGCTTCCCCACCGCCAACCTCTCCCCCGCCCCCGGCACGGCCGTCCCGCCGCCCGCGATCTACAGCGGCTGGCTGGCCCGCCCGGCGACCGGGGGCGTGCACCGGGCGACCGTCAGCATCGGCACCAACCCGACCTTCGGCGACTCCACCGAGGTGCACGTCGAGGTGCACTGCCACGACACCTCGGACGACCTGTACGGCGAACGGGTCGAGCTGTGGTTCGTCGCCCGGCTGCGCGACACCGAGAAGTTCGCCACCGTCGACGCGCTGCTCGCCGCCGCCCGCGAGGACGTCCGCCGCTCGGACGCCCTGCTGGCCGCCGTCACCCCGCCCCGCGCCCCCGCGCCCTGAGCCCGGCCGGCCCCGCACCCCCACCGCACCACCCCCACCGCACCACCCCACCGCACCACCTCGCTCTGCACGCAGTGAACCCCCACCACCCCCACCACCTCGCTCCGCACGAACAAAGGTGTGAGTCATGAGCGCATTCCACTGGCTGAACGAGCAGTTCAGCTTCTTCGGCCTCCCCGTCTACTGGTCCGACTTCCTCGGCAACGTCCTCGCGCTCGCCACCGTCTGGCTGGCCCTGCGCCGCTCGCTGGTGGCCTGGCCGGTGCAGATCCTCGGCTCGGTGTTCCTGCTGATCGCCAGCCTGAACGTGCACCTGGGCGGCAACGCCGCCCGGCAGGTGGTGATCATCGTCTCGGCGTCCTGGGGCTGGGCGACCTGGAAGCGCAGCCGTGAGCAGGAGGGCGCCATCAACGTCCGCTGGGCGAACTGGGGCGAGCGCGCGGTGCTGGTCGCCGCGATGGTGCTCGGCACGGTCGCGTTCGCGGCGGTGCTGAAGTGGCAGGACGCCTCGTTCTACCCGGGCGCGCCGATGTGGATGGTGAGCGCGGACGCCTGGATCTTCGTCGGCTCGATCATCGCGATGTACAGCCAGGCCCGCCGCTACATCGAGTTCTGGTTCGTCTGGCTGGCGGTCGACCTGGTCGGCGTGCCGCTCGCGGTGCACTCGGAGCTGTACTTCTCCGGCATCGTGTACTCGATCTTCTTCGTGATGGTGGTGATCGGCATCCGCGACTGGGCCTCGCGCAGCAAGCCGCAGGAGATCGCCTCGCCGCTGGAGCCCGCCGTCCTGGTGGAGGGCCGCGAGGAGAGCACCCGCTGACGTCCCGCCGCCCCGGCACGGGCCGCCCCCTGCGCGGGGGGACGGCCCGTGCCGGTGTGCGTCGTCGCGCCGCGGCCGGTGCGGCGGTTCGCCGCCCGCTCGGGGACGCCCGTCACTGCGGTGGCATCAGGCGCAGCAGGTCGGCGGCCGGGAGGGACGGGTTGGCGGCGGCGTGGTGGGCGGTGGCGGGGTCGGCGAGGAGGGCGCGGATCCGGTCGAGCGGCAGGGCGGGGTGGGCGGCGGCCCGTTCGCGGGCGCGGCGGTCGCGCAGGCAGGCGGTGAGGGTGGCACCGTCGGCGGCGGGGTGGACGGCGAGGGCGCGCAGGGTGGCCACGTTGTGCTCACCGGTGGTGAGGGCGCGCAGCAGGGTGGTGGGGGTGTCGGGGTTGGCCGCGATGCCGGGGCCGACGAGGCGGCCGTGACGGTGGTGCATGGCGGTCAACTGCCGTTCCTCCAGGCCGGGGTGGGGGGCGACGGCGTTGGCGACCCTGGCTTCCGGATCGGCGGCGAGGCGGTCGCGGACGTGCGGGGGCAGGTCGCGGCGCAGGGCGAGCAGACGCCGCAGTTCGGGGTCCGCGGAGGCGGCGAGCCGTTCGGTCTCGGCGGGGTCGGCGGCGGCGATCCGGGGCGGCAGCGTCGCCCCGAGCTTGAGGACGACGCCCTCCCAGGCCCGTTCGAGGACGTCCAGCGGCACGGCGGGGTTGCAGACCACGGCCCGGCGCACGGTCTCGTGCGGGACGGCGGCGAGTTCGCGGATCAGCCGCTCGCCGACCGCCGGGTTCTCGGCGAGTGCGGCGAGCACGAACGGCTCGGTGGAGGTGGCGAGTTGGGCGTACGTGTCCGGGTCGAGGTCGGTGCGTTCGGCGAGTGGGGCGCGCAGCAGGCCGGACGGGTCGTGCAGGTGGCGCCGGGCGTCGGCGGCGGGCGCGTTCGGGTGCGCGAGGGCGGCCTCCACGACGGTGTGCCGGGCGTACTGGTGGCTGCCGTCGCAGGCGGCGCCGCCGGGCAGGTCGCAGTCCGGGTCGGGGCAGTCCGGCGGGTGCGTCCACGGGACGGGGTGGCGTTCGCAGACCTCGCAACTCGTCAGTGGCGGGCGGTCGTTGAGCAGATCGGCGAGGACGTCGGCCGGGGCGGCCGGGTTCCAGCCGACGGCCTGCCGGACGTGCGACGAGGGGTGCGCGGCAAGGGCGGCGAGGACGCCGGGGTCGGGCTGCGCCTCGGCGAGCGCGACCAGGACGTCCTGGTCCGCCGCAGCGAGCAGCCGCCGCGCGACCCCGGCGGGCAGCCGCTCGGTGGACGCCAACTCCGGCCACAGCTCCCGCCGTCCGGCCAGCAGCTCGGCCCACCCGGCGGGTGCCCGACCGGCCCGCAGCAGTGCCAGCGCGGCGATCGGCTGCCGCCGGGGGTCGACCCGCTGCGCCGTCAACCGGCCGTTCTCCACCAGGCGTTCGGCCGCCACGACGCCGCGCTCCGCCAGCACCTCGACCTGCCGCTCGGTCAGGTCCGTCCGTTCGGCCAGCTCCGACGAGAGGTCCGGCTCGTCGAGCCGGACCAGCCGCTCCACGGCCTCCGCGGGCAGCGCGGGGTTCCCGGCCAGCCCTTCCCAGACACGACGCATCCGGGCATCCTCCCCCGCCCGGCCCGACCCCGCCACGCGTTTTCGGTGCGGCGCATTCTCGGTGCGGCGCACCGGCACGACGGGCGGATGCCGAAGCGCCGGACGTCCGCGGTCCGACCCGCCGAGCCGTCCGACCCGCCGGACCCCGGCCCGTCGGGCCCGTGGCAGCCGATCGCGGCCCGTTCGCCCTCCCGCCCCTGGCGGCCCGCGGGTTCACCGACGCGGACGGCTGCCGCTGGCGACTCCTCCGCGGCCCGCCGGACCGGCGCCGGGCGAAGCGGCTCGCGGTGCGGGCCGACGTGATGGCGACGGGCGACCACGACGACGAGCGTCCCGGCCGGTGGGTGCCCCGCTCCCTGCCGGCGGCCGAGCGCCCGGCCGCCCGGCCGGTGGCCCGGGCCGCGCACGGCGCGGACGGTCTGCTCTCCCACCCGGCCTACGAGTTCACCGCGGACGACGGCCGGGGGCTGCTGCTCGTCGAGACGTCCTGCTGAGCCCGCTCACGCCTGCCCGCCCCCGAACAGGCCCTGCTGCCGGGCGATGTCCCGGACGAACACCACCCCGTCGACCCGGTCCAGCGCCGCCGGGTCCAGTCCGAAGTACGTGTGGTCGGCCGGGATCCGGGCCTGCACCCGCCCGGGTGCCCCCAGGGCCGCGGCGAGCCGGGCCGGGTCGAGGACGGTGCGCGGGCCCGGGAGGGTGGCGAGGACGCCTTCGAGGGTGTCGGGGGCGGGGTGGTCGTCGGGGGCGCGGTTGCCGAAGGTGGTGGCGAGGAAGGCGTAGCCGTCGTCGAGGCGGGCGTCGAGCAGGGATCCGGCGCTCCACCAGAGGAGTTGGTGCCCGCCGAGCGGGATGCGGCCGGCTTCGCGCTGGAGGTGGCGGTTGTGGGCGAAGGCGAGGGTCGGGCCGCGGCGGGCCTCGCGGCGGAGGATCGCTTCGAGGTTGTCGGCGATCATCAGGTCGCGTTGGCGCATCAGCGAGTTGAGCCGGTCGGGGCCGTCCCCGGCGGTGGCCGCGTGGTAGCGGAGCAGGCCGGTGGCGGTGCGGGCGTCGAGCTCGGCCCGCCAGAGCGCGTCCGCGGCCGTGCCCGTTCCCGCAACCGCTTCCGCGCGCGCATCCGATTCCGCGCCCGTGCCCGCGCCCGTGCCCGCGCCCGCGCCCGCTTCCGCGGCCGCGAACTGCGGGCGGTGCGCGGCCAGGAGCAGTCCCAACTCGTCGGCGAGCAGCCGGAGTCGGGTGGCCTCCGCGGTGCGTCCCACCGAGCGGGTGGGGTCGAGGGCGGCGGCGGGGTCGGTCCAGCGCTCGTCCGGTCCGCAGAGGTGCAGCAACTCGGCCCGCTCGGGCAGCAGTTCGGCCGGGAGCCGGTCGGCCAGGAAGGCGTGCAGCCTCAGCAGCGCGGGGCCCGGTGCGGCGGCGCCGGTGTACTCCAGCGGGCCGTCCGCCCCGTAGAACCGCAGCCGCTCGCCCTCCTCGACCCCGGTGTTGAACTCCCGCATCCAGCACACGAGTTCGCGGTTCCCGGCGTAGGCGCCGAAGCCGTGGCTCAGGCCCTCCCGCAGCGCGGCGTCCAACTCGCCCTCCGCGCCGCCCACGTACGCGTCGACGGCGAGCGCGGCCAGGCAGTCGCTCTCCAGGGCGATGGAGCGGTAGCCGTGGTCGGTGACCAGGTGGCGGAAGAGTTCGTTGCGCAGGTCGAGGAACTCCTCGGCGCCGTGGGTGGGTTCGCCGAGGGCGAGCAGCCGGGTGCCGGTGGGGACGAGGTCGGTGAGGGCGGCGGCGGAGAAGGGGCGGGCGGCGTCCTGGAGCGAGGGAGTCATGGATTCCACCGTATCGTTGAAGGAACGGTGTAGACTTTTCCGTTCTCAGCCCGGGAATCGAGCAGAAAAGCTTCAAACACGATGACACTGCGCCCGATCGATCTGGCCCGCGAGCACGGCCTGTCCACCCAGGCGGTGCGCAACTACGAGGAGGCGGGCGCCCTGCCGCCCGCCGCCCGCTCCGCGCACGGGTACCGGCGCTACGACGAACGCCACGCGGCCGCGCTGCGGGCCTTCCTGGCGCTGCTGCCGGGGTACGGTCACCCGGCCGCGACCGCGATCATGCGCGCCGTCCACGCGGACGCCCTGCCGGAGGCACTGCGCCTGGTCGACGACGGCCACGCCCTGCTGGCCGAGGACCGTCGCACCCTGGAGGCCGTCCGCACCGCCCTCGACCACCTCCCGCCCGCCGGGGAGGGCGCCCCCGCGACCGACGGGCCCGCGACCGACGGGCCCGGGGCCGACGGGCCCACCACCGGCACGCACATCGGTCCGCTCGCCCACCGGCTCGGCCTGCACCCGGCGACCCTGCGCGAGTGGGAGCGCGCGGGCCTGGTCGCCCCGTCCCGGGACGCCCGCACCGGCTACCGGGTCTACGCGCCCGAGCAGGTCCGCGAGGTGCTGCTGGCCGAGCAGTTGCGGCGCGGTGGCCACGGCCTGGCCCGGACCGCCGAGATCCTGCACCGGCTGCGCACCGCCGGTTCCCCGGAGGCGCTCCGCCCGACCCTGGCCGCCTGGCAGGACCGCCTCACCGCCCGCGGCCGCGCCCTGCTCGCGGGCGCGGCCGCCCTGCACGCCTACCTCGACCTCCTGGACCGACCGCCCCTTCCGTCCTGAGGGGACTGCACGAACTCCCTCACCCGCCGACCCGGTTGGTGACCACGCCGTTGGACATGGTGAGCGGCACCGCCGTACCGGCGAACGCGTCGGGATCGGTGGTGAGCGGGTCGAGGGCGAAGGCGGTGAGGTCGGCGCGCAGCCCGGGGGCGATCCGCCCGGTGCGGTCGGACTCCCCTGCGGCGCGGGCGGCGTGGGTGGTGTAGCCCTCCAGGGCCATCAGGGCGGTGAGCGCCTGGCCGGGGTTGACCGGCGCGGTGTCGGTGCCCGCGTGGCGGCGCAGTTGGGCGTAGGCGAGGACGCCGCGCGGGTCGTGGTGGGCGATGGGCCAGTCGGAGCCGAGGGCGAGGGTGGCGCCGGTGTCGCGCAGGGTGCGGCAGATCCAGGCGCGTTCGGCGCGTTCGGCGCCGAGGCGGGTGGACCAGGCGTCGGTGTGGTCGGCCCGGGTGTACGCGGAGTGGGTGGGCTGCATGGAGGCGGGGACGCCCAACTGGGCGAAGCGGCGGGCCTGTTCGTCGCCGAGCGTCTCGATGTGCTCGATCCGGTGCCGCCCGCGGCCCTGCCCGGGCAGGGCCGCGACGGTGTCCAGCACGTGCCGGACACCCGCGTCGCCGATCGCGTGGGTGGCGGTGCGCACCCCGTACGCGTCCAACTGCCGTACCACGTCGGAGTATTCGGCGGGGTCGAGCCAGAGCGCGGCGGTTCCCTCGCCGTGGCAGTCGGGGCGCTCCAGCCAGGCCGAGCCGCCCTCCACCGTGCCGTCGACGAACAGCTTGACGCCGCCGACCAGCCAGTTGCGCCCGGACTCCCCCTGCAGCGCGGCGAGTTCCCTCAGCCCTTCGGCGCCGATCCCGGGCATGCACCAGGGGGCGATGCGCAGGCGCAGCGGCAGGTGGCGGGTGTCCTCGATGGCGCGGACGAGTTCCAGGATGTCGCCCCCGGCGTCCATCACGTGCGCCCCGGCGAGGCCGCCGGCGGCCATCCGCAGCAGCAACTCGTGCAGGGCGTCCCGGCGTCGGGCCAGCGGGAGGCTGGGCATGACGGCGGTGACCAGGTCCATCGCGGCGTGTTCGACCAGGTGGCCGGTGGGGGTGCCGTCGGGGTCGCAGACGACGGTGGCGCGCTGGGCGAAGGTGCGCGGGCCGCTGATCCCGGCGGCGCGCAGGGCGGCGCCGGTGGCGAGGGCGGAGTGGCCGTCGTAGAGGCGGACGAAGGCGGGGGTGTCGGGGCCGAGCACGTCCTCGATCACGGAGCGGTGGACGGGGTGGTCGCCGAACGCGTTGTGGTCGAGGTTCCAGGCGAGCACCCAGCCGTCGAGGCGCTCGGCCCGGGCGAGGGCGGCGCGCAGGCCGTCCAGGTCGCGGACGGCGGACAGGTCGGCGCCGGTGGAGAGTTCGAGGCCGAGCGCGGGGTGGCTGTGGCCGTCGACCAGCCCGGGGACGAGGGTGGCGTCGCCGAGGTCGATCACCTCGGTGCCGGGGCCGCGCCAGTCGCGGGCGTCGGCGGCGCTGCCGACGGCGGTGATCAGCCCGTCCGCGACGGCGACCGCGGTGGCGCCGGGGGCGGTGGCGCCGTCGAGGGTGTGGACGGTGCGGGCGAGGACGATGGTGTCGGGCGACACGGTGAACTCCTGGTGGTACGAGGGTGGTTCGGTTACCGAGTGTGGGTCAGGCCGCACCGGCCGCCGGGGACCGGGCGTCCAGCGGCGCGTCCCCGGCCGGCTCGGCCTCCTCCGCCGCACCGGCCGGTTCGACCGGCTCGGCGCCGAACGCGGCGTACACCTCGGGTCGACGGGCCCGGGTGCGCAGCGCGTACAGCAGGCCGGCGGCGAGGACGGCGGGGACGATCAGGACCAGGACGCGGTTGACGGTGGCGGAGGCGCCGGTCAGCAGCTCGATGTGGTCGACGACCAGCCAGAGCGCGCCGCTCAGCAGCACCGCGGCGACGGCGGGCGCGACGACGGTGCGCAGCACGCCCTCGCCGTGGCCGGGGCGGCGCCGGAACCAGCACGGCACGGCGAGGGCGGCGAGCAGCTGCAGCGCGACCAGGGCGAGCATGCCGGGGGTGTTCACCCACAGCAGCAGTTGGGTGTACGGGTCGGCCCCGGCGGCGGCGAACACCACCACGACGACCAGGGCGAGCACGCTCTGCGCGATGCCGGAGAGGTACGGGGAGCGGTGCCGGGGGTGGATCCGGCCGAGCGCGCGGGGCAGCAGGCCCTCCTCGGCGAGGGCGAGCCCGTAGCGGCTGGTGGCGTTGTGGAAGGCCAGCAGCGAGGCCAGGATGCTGGTGACGATCAGGACGTGCATCAGGTCGGCGGCCCAGGCGCCCACGTACCGGTCGATGGCGGTGAAGAACAGCCCGCCCGGGTCCTGGGCTGCGGCCGCGACGACCTCGGCGTCGCCGTACGCCTGGACGACCGTCCACACCACGAAGGCGTAGAACAGGCCGAGGAAGGCGACGGCCAGGTAGGTGGCGCGCGGGACGGTGCGGTCGGGGTCGCGGGCCTCGCGGCGGTAGATGACGGTGGACTCGAAGCCGGTGAACGCGGCGAAGGCCATCGCCAGGACGCCGGGCATGCCGCCGGTGAGGACGTTGCCGGGGGCGAAGGAGTGCAGGCTCAGGCCGTGCGCGCCGCCCTCGATCAGCACGGCGGCGGCGAGCAGCACCAGGATGCCGGTCTCGGCGAGCAGCAGGACGCCGAGCAGCTTGGCGCCGAAGTCGATGGAGCGGAAGCCGCCGTACCAGATCACCACCAGTCCGATCAGCGCGGGCAGCAGCCAGGGGACCTGGTGCCCGGTGAGGGCCTGGACGGTGTCCCTGGTGGCGGAGCCGAGCAGGCCGAAGACGCCGATGTTCATGCCGAGGTAGCCGAGCAGGGCGAGCAGCGCGGCGGCGAACCCGGCGGGGCGGCCGAGGCCCTGGGTGATGTACGCGTAGAAGCCGCCCGCGTTGCGGACGTGGCGGCTCATGGTGGTGAAGCCGACCGCGAAGACGGCCAGCGTGACGCCCGCGGCGAGGTAGCCGACGGGGGCGCCGATGCCGCCGACCAGCAGGGCGAGCGGGGCGACCCCGGCCATCACGGTGAGCGGGGCGGCGGCGGAGACCACGAAGAAGGCGATGTCGGCGGTGCCGAGGCTGCCGCGGCGCAGCGTGGGGGCGCCGCCCGCGGCAGGGTGGGGGGTTTCGGTCATGGAGGGTGCCCTTCTGGCGGCCGGGTGGGGAGTCCGGCTGGTGGTCCCGACTGCGGACGACCATAAACCTAAAGGTTGATGGTTTTCGCACCCTAGCCCGGCGCACTACCCTCTGGGAAGACCCGGATTCCGAGGTCACGGCCCGCGGGCGCGCAGCACGCGGGCAGGACGCGAGCGGCACGCAGGCAGGACGCGACGGGGGACGGCACCGGTGGGACGACCGAGCAAGGCCCTGCTCGACCGGGCGAGGATCGGCGCGACCGCGCTCGCCCTGGTCGACGAGAGCGGCGACTTCAGCGTCCCGCAGATCGCCCGCCGCCTCGGCGTGCAGACCGCCTCCGTCTACCACCACGTGGACGGGCGGGCCGGGATCGTCGAACTGCTGCGCGTCCAGGTCTCCGCCGCGATCGACCTCGACACCCTCGACCTGCGCCCCTGGGACGTCGCCCTGGAGGCGTGGGCCCGCTCCTACCGCGCCGCATTCGCCGCCCACCCGCGCACCGTCCTGCTGCTGACCACCAGCCAGGTGGCCGCCCCCGAGGTGCTCGACCAGTACGAGCGGGCCGTCGCCCTGCTGCTGGAGAGCGGTTTCCCGCCGCCCGTCGCGATGCCGCTGCTGACCGCCGTGGAGAACCTGGTGCTCGGCTCGGTGCTCGACCTCGCCGCCCCCGAGACGGTCTGGGACCCGACCGCCGACACCCCCCGCCTCGCCGAGGCCCTGCGCGCCGCCGGACCGGGGCGCAGCGAGGCCGCCTTCGACCTCGCGCTGACCGCCCTGCTGACCCGGGCGCACACCCTCCTGCCCTGACGTCCCGTCAGCTCGCCTTGTAGTAAACCTACAAGATCACCATGCCCGACTCGGTCGCGCCCGGCAGCCTTCCGCACCCGTTTCCCTTGGCAGAGTGGGCGACATCGGATCGTCCGGCCGACCGCCGGAGAGCCCGATCATTGTGCTGCCATCACAACGGGAGTATCGCCATGCGCACCGAATACGACACCGTCGTGGTCTCCGGCCTCGGGGCCACCACCCCGCTCGGCGGAACCGCCCCCGCCACCTGGCGGGCCATGTGCGAAGGACACAACGGCATCCGCGCCCTCGACCGCCCCTGGGCCGCCGACCTGCCGATCCGGATCGCCGGACAGCTCGCCGTCGAACCCTCCGAGGTCCTCGACCGGGTCGAGGCCCGCCGCCTCGACCGCAGCGAGCAGCTCGCCCTGATCGCCGCCCGCGAGGCCTGGGCCGACGCCGGACGCCCGGACGTCGCGGGCGAGCGGCTGGCCGTGGTGATCGGCACCGGCACCGGCGGCGCGGTCACCATGCTCGACCAGGACGACGTCCTGGAGCGCTCCGGCGTCCGCAAGGTCTCCCCGCACACCGTCCCGATGCTGATGGCCAACGGTCCCGCCGCCTGGGTCTCCATCGACCTCGGCGCCCGGGCCGGCGCCCACACCCCCGTCAGCGCCTGCGCCTCCGGCGCCGAGGCCGTCGCCCTCGGGCTCGACCTGATCCGCCTCGGCCGCGCCGACGTGGTCGTGGCCGGCGGCACCGAGGCCTGCCTGCACCCCCTGCCGCTGGCCGGGTTCGCCCAGGCCCGCGCGCACTCCCTGCGCAACGACGACCCGGCCCGCGCCTCCCGCCCCTTCGACTCCGGACGCGACGGCTTCGTCATCGCCGAGGGAGCCGCGGTGCTCGTCCTCGAACGCGCGGGCCTGCGCCCCGGCGCCCGCCGCTACGCCACCCTCGCGGGCGCCGCCGTCACCTCCGACGCCCACCACATCACCGCCGGGCACCCCGACGGCCAGACCCGCGCCGTCCGCGGCGCCCTCGCCGACGCCGGGCTGGCCCCCGAGGCCGTCGGCCTGGTCCACGCGCACGCCACCTCCACCCCCAAGGGCGACCTCACCGAGGCCGAGACGCTCACCCGCGTCTTCGGCCCGCACCGCCCCGCCGTGACCGCCACCAAGTCGATGACCGGCCACCTCTTCGGCGCCGCCGGGGCCCTGGCCGCCCTCGCCACCGCCTACGCCCTCCACCACCAGTACGCCCCGGCCGTCCGCAACCTCACCGACCCCGACCCGGAGTTCCTCCCGCTGAACCTGCTCACCGCCTCCGGCCCGCTCCCGCACGCCGCCGCCCTGACCAACTCCTTCGGCTTCGGCGGCCACAACGCCAGCCTGGTCCTCACCCGCGCCTGAGCCGCACGAGAACGGGACTCACTCCCCGTTCTCCTCCGCGACGTCCTGCAGGAGGCGCAGCAACGCCTGCCGCACCTCCTGCGGGCCCAGCACCCGCAGCGGGACGGCCAGCCCCAGCAGGTAGCGGGCCAGCCCCTCCGCGTCGGGCCCGCCGATCTCGACCACGCAGGCCCCTGGCCCGTCCGGGCGGTGCGTGCCGACGCTGGCCGGGACCAGCCGCAGCGCCTCCTCCAGCGGCACCGGGAAGCGCACCGACGCGTACACCGGGTACCGGCCGGTCCCGGTGTTGCGGGCGACCAGCAGCGCCGGGTCGGGCGGCTCGGCCTGCTCCGCCACCGGCTGCCCCGTCCCCCGCACCTGCACCACCCGGTCCGCCCGGAAGGTCCGCCACTCGCCCCGCGCCACGTCCAGCGCGACGAAGTACCAGCGCCGCCCGTTGTGCACCAGGCGGTACGGGTCGACCTCCCGGACGCTGTCCCGGCCCTCGCCGTCGCGGTACGACAGCCGGACGCGCTCCCCGCCCCGGCACGCCCCGGCCAGCTCCAGCAGCGTCCCGGGGGCGATCTGCGGGTCCCCGGGCCGGTGCGCGTGCACGAAGGTGGCGTCCATCCCGGCGAGCCGCTCCGCGACCCGCCGCGGCAGCGACTGCTGCAGCTTCAGCAGCGCCGACAGCGCGGCCTGGTCGCTGCCCAGCACCCCGCTGAACGCGGCCCCGCGCAGCGCCACCGCCACCGCCAGTGCCTCCTCGTCGTCCAGCAGCAGCGGCAGCGCGCGGGCACCGCCGCTGAGCCGGTACCCGCCCCAGGGCCCCGGGTCGGACTCCACCCCGTACCCGAGCTCCCGCAGCCGCGCGACGTCCCGGCGCACCGTGCGGTCGGTGACCTCCATCCGCTCGGCGAGTTCCCCGCACGTCCAGGACGGCCGCGAGGCCAGCAACGAGACCAGGCGCAGCAGGCGCGCCGACGTGGTGAGCACGTCCGCCATCCTCCCGCACGACCAGGACCGAACCTGTCCTGGTCGGCTCCTAGGCTCGTCCCCATGGACACCAACGACGCCTCCACGCCCGCGATCCGCTACGTCGCCGTCACCTTCGACTGCCCCGACCCGGCCGAACTCGCCCGCTTCTACGGCGAGGCCCTCGACCTGCCGACGCTCTACTCCGGCGAGGACTTCGTCCTGATCGGCCGCGAGGGCGCTCCCGGCCTCGGCTTCTCCCGCATCGCCGACTACCGGCGCCCCACCTGGCCCGACCCCGCCGAGGAGAAGCGCGCCCACCTCGAGTTCAGCGTCGACGACCTGGAGGCCGCCACCGCCCGCATGCTCAAGCTGGGCGCCACCGAGCCCGACACCCAGCCCTCCCCCGACCGCTGGCGCGTCCTCCTCGACCCCTCCGGCCACCCGTTCTGCCTCACCACCCTGGCCTGAGCACCCGGCCGCACGGGGCCCCGCCACGAGGGCCCCGTGCGGGGGGCCGGGGAACGGCGGGCACGGGCCTGCTCACCGCCCGTTGCCGGTGCGCGCACCGGCTCCGGGTTCCGTCCACGGCCGGAAGCAGCACGGACGTCCCGATGGGCTCCGGCCGTCAGCGGCCCGAGCCCGCCGTTCCCCGGGGCCCTGATTCCGCCCCTCGCCCGTCCGCGTCCAGTCGCACCGCCAGCTCCGTCAACTCCCGCACCCGCAGTACCCGTTCACTCGGCGGCAGCGGCACGTGCAGCGGCTCCAGCCAGGCGTCCGGGATCGCGCCCGCCCCGTACACCGCCCCCGCGAGGCCCCCGGTGACGGCGGCCGTGGTGTCGGTGTCGCCGCCGAGGTCGATGACCGCCCGCAGCGCGTCGGGAAAGCCGCCGGTGGTGCGCAGCGCCCAGAGCGCGGAGCCGAGGCAGGCCCACACGGCGCCGTTGCCCTCGGTCGCCTGCTCCGGCCGCCAGTGCGCGTCCAGCACCCGGGCCCAGCGTTCCCGGTGCTCCGCCCGGACCTGCGCGAGCGTCTCCGGCACCGCCGCCAGCGGGTCGCCGCCGTCGAGGGCGACCCGCAGCAACTCGTGGAGGATCGCGGTCCCCTCCCAGGCGGCGCCGTCCCCGTGGGTGAGCGCGGTGATCCGCCGGGCGGCGTCCATCGTCACCTCGCGCCCTTGCGGGGCGAACCGGACGGCGCCGGTGACGGCCCGCATGAGGGCGCCGTTGCCCGCGGCCCGGCCCTCGGTCTGGAAATGGATCGCGGCGGCGACATCCCAGGGCAGTCCGCTGCCGAGCACGATCTCGGTCTGGATGCCGATGTCCTTGGGATCGCCCGCCGCCCACCCCCGGAAGCGTCCGAACATCTCGGGCAGGTCGAGTCCGCCCGCGGCCAGCAGCGATTCGCCGAGGTGGACGGCCAGCTGGGTGTCGTCGGTGGCCTCGCCGACCTCCCACCCACCGCCACCGCACATCGCGGCCGCACCGGGGAAGCGCTTCCCGAACGCCCCGGCCGGGCCGAACTCGAAGGGGGCGCCGAGCGCGTCCCCGACCGCCGAGCCGAGCACCGCCCCGACCACCCGTTCCCGTCGCTCCACGCCACCCTCCGTCGTCACGTCGCCACCACCTGTCACCGCACCGCCCTCCGCTAGCCTGGGGGCACGATGAACTGTTTCACCACCGCCTGGGGCGAGTTCGAGCTGGCCCGTTTCCCGGAGGATCCGCGCGAGCAGCTGCGCGCCTGGGACGCCGCCGACGACTACCTGCTGCGGCACCTGCACGAGGAGGCGGTGCCGCTGGACGGGGCCGTCACCGTCCTGGGCGACCGCTGGGGCGCGCTGTCGACCGCGCTGGCCCCGAAGGCGGGCGCGCTGACCGCGGTCACCGACTCGTACCTGGCCTCGCGGGCGACCGCCGCGAACCTGGCCCGCAACGGCCTCGCCCCGTCCGCCGTCGCGGTCCGCAGCACCCGGGACGCCCCGCCGGCGCGGATCGACGTGCTGCTGGTGCGCGTCCCGAAGAGCCTGGCCCTGCTGGAGGACCAGCTGCACCGGCTGGCCCCGGCCGTGCACGAGGGCACGGTCGTGGCGGGCACCGGCATGGTCACCGAGATCCACACCTCCACCCTGAACCTCTTCGAGCGGCTGCTCGGCCCGACCCGCACCTCGCTGGCGGTCCGCAAGGCCCGCCTGATCCACACCACCCCGGCACCGGACCTCGCCCGCCCGGCCAACCCGTGGCCGCTGCGGTACCGGCTCCCGGACGGCATCGGCGTCCTGTCGGGCCGCCAGGTCGCCAACCAGGCGGGCGTGTTCTGCGCGGACCGCCTCGACATCGGCACCCGCTTCTTCCTCCAGCACCTGCCGGAGCCGACCGGCGCCGCGCGCCGGGTGGTCGACCTGGGCTGCGGCAACGGCATCGTCGGCACGGCGGCCGCGCTCGCCGACCCGCGGGCCGAACTCCTCTTCTTGGACGAGTCGTTCCAGGCCGTCGCCTCCGCCGAGGAGACCTTCCGGACCAACCTGGGCCCGGACCGCCCCGCCGAGTTCCTGGTCGGCGACGCCCTGGCCGACGTTCCGACCGCCTCCGCCGACCTGGTCCTGCTGAACCCCCCGTTCCACTCGCACCAGGCCACCACCAACGCCATCGCCCACCGCATGTTCACCGGCGCCCGCCGTGTCCTGCGCCCGGGCGGCGAACTGCGGGTGGTCGGCAACCGCCACCTCGGCTACCACGTCACGCTGCGCCGACTGTTCGGTGGCTGTCGAACCGTGGCGGGCAGTCCGAAGTTCACGGTGCTGAGCGCCACCCGCCGCTGACCGCCCTCCCCCACCCGCCGCCGACCGCCCCGCCGTGGTCCGGACCACTCGTCCGGAACCCCGGGCGCTCCCCTGGTGCACGCACTGTCCCGGCGGTGCTCTAGGGTGAGCGCCGTTTCGCTGTGGACCATCGCCGTGGACGCCTCCGCGGTCGAGCACCACCGCCAGGGGAGGCACTGTCATGGACACCGCACAGCCTGCCCCGGGAGCAACCGCTCCCGAGGCACCGGCGCCCGTCTGCTTCCGGCACTCCGGCCGGGAGTCGTACGTCCGCTGCACCCGCTGCGACCGCAACGTCTGCCCGGACTGCCGGCGCGAGGCGGCGGTCGGCTACCAGTGCGTGGAGTGCGTCAAGTCCGGCCGCCAGGGCACCCGCCAGGCCCGCACGGCGTTCGGCGGCCGGATCACCGGCCGCCCGTACGCGACGATCGTGCTGATCGTGCTGAACGTGGCCGCGTACCTGGTCGAACTGGCCCGGCCGGAGACGGTCAAGCAGTTCGCGATGCTGGGCTCCGGCGTGTTCGTGCCGGAGGACGCCGACCCGGCCACGTACGTCTACCACCTGTCGGGCGTGGCGCACGGCGAGTGGTACCGGCTGATCACCAACGCGTTCGTCCACCTCGAACCGACCGCGCCGCCGATCGGCGTCCTGCACATCCTGAGCAACCTGTACTGGCTGTGGATGCTCGGCCGGGTGGTCGAGGACCGGCTCGGCGTGCTGCGCTTCCTGGCGCTGTACCTGCTGTCCGCGCTGGGCGCCGCCGCCACGGAGTACCTGCTCGCCCCGGGCGGCCTGTCGCTGGGCGCGTCCGGCGCGATCTTCGGCCTGGTCGGCGGGTACTGGGTGCTGAGCCGCCGCCAGGGCTACGACCCGCTCGGCGGGAACCAGTTGATGGTGTCCTTCGTGGTGTGGATGGTGCTGTCGATGAGCTTCACCTCCTGGCAGGGCCACCTGGGCGGCCTGCTCACCGGCCTGGCCGCGGGCGCGGCCCTCGGCTACGCGCCGCGGCAGCAGCGCGGGCTCGTCCAGTCGATCAACCTGCTCGCGGTGCTGACCGTGGTGGCGGTCGTGGTCGTGATCGCCGCCGACCGGGTCCCCCCGCTCACCTGACGGACGACCGCCTCCCTACCCCGGGCCCGTCTCCCGTCCCGTCTCCCGCCCCACCTCTCGGTACGCCTCCCGGTACGCCTCGCCGAGCAGCGCCGCCCCCTCGCGCAGCCGCTGCTCGGCGAGCCCGGCGTAGCCGAGCGTGACCGCCGCCGGGCCCGGCCCGAGCCGCCCGGGGGCGACGGCGGCGACCCGCACCCCGCGCCGCAGCGCCGCCTCGACGAACCCCGACTCGCCCGTGCCGGGCGGCAGTTCGGCGTACAGGTGCAACCCGGCGGCGACGCCGTGCAGCCGGGCCGGCGGAAGGTGCTCGCGCAGGGCGGCGACCAGCGCGTCGCGGCGGGCCCGGTAGCGGGGGCGCACGGCGCGCAGGTGGCGGTCGTAGCCGCCGCTCTCCAGCAGTGCGGCGAAGGCGAGTTGGTCGACCGCGCCGGTACCGAGGTCGGCGTACCGCTTGGCCTCCCGGACGTCCTCGGCGAGCCACCCGGGCAGCACCGCCCAGCCCAGCCGCAGTCCGGGCGCCAGGGTCTTGCTGAGCGAACCCAGGTAGACCGTCCGTTCCGGCGCCAACCCCTGCACGGCGCCCAGCGGTTCGCGGTCGTAGCGGAACTCCGCGTCGTAGTCGTCCTCCACCACCAGCCCGCCGGCCCTTGCCCAGGCGGCGAGTTCGCCACGGCGGCGGGCCGACAGCGCGACCCCGGTGGGGTACTGGTGGGCGGGCGTGACCAGCACCACCTCCGCCCCGCTCGCCGCCAACTCCCGTACCACCAGGCCCTCCTGGTCCACCGGTACGCCGACCGGCTCGACGCCGTGGGCGCGCAGCAGCTCCAGCGTGCCGGGCGAGCCGGGGTCCTCCAGCGCGATCCGCCGCCGCCCGTGCCGGGCCAGCACCTGCGTGAGCAGCGCCAGCCCCTGCCCGACCCCGCTGACCACCGTCACCCGCTCCGGCCGTGCGGCCACCGCCCGCACCCGACCCAGGTACGCCGCCAACTCCCTTCGCAGCTGCGGCAGTCCGGCCGGGTCTCCGTACCCGAGGTCCCGGTTCGCGGCCCCCTGCAGCGCCCGCCGCACCGCCGCCGCCCAGGCCGCCCGCGGGAAGGCCCCCAGGTCGGGCGAGCCCGGCTTCAGGTCGTAGCGCGGCTCGGCCGCCGCCACCCGGACGTCCGCCCGCGGCGGCTCGGCCGCCACCCCGTCCGCGACCCTGGTCCCCGACCCCCGCCGCCCCACCAGGTAGCCCTCGGCGGCGAGTTGCTCGTACGCCTCGACCACCACCCCGCGCGAGACGCCCAGTTGGGCGGCCAGCGCCCGGCTCGCGGGCAGCCGCTCGCCCGCCACCAGGCGGCCGTCCCGCACCGCCGCCCGCAACTCCCGCGTCAGCCGCCCGGCCAGCTCCCCGCCGCCGTCCCCCAGCGTGACCAGCAACTCCCGCACCGCGCCCACCTTCCCTCCTCCGCCCGCAGCCCGTCCGAGGCCCCGAACCCACCGACCCGAGCCCACCGACCCGAGCCCACCGACCCGATCCCGCCGGCCCGAGCCCACCGGGAGGCCGAACTGCTGCGCGCCGCGACAGCAGGCGGGCCACCTCGGCCCGTCCGCTCCGATTGGTCCTCTCCAGCACCCCCCGAGTGGTCCTGGAAACCGAACCACCCTGCTCCTAGCGTCGCACCCATGGCAACCACCACCTCCACCGCCGCCCCCACCCTGCCGCCCGGTTCCGCCCGCGCGGCCGCCGCGATGTCCCTGCTCGGCGTGTCCACCGGCGTCAGCGCCGCCTTCGCCGCCTACCCGGTGGCGGGCGGCCAGGCCCTGCGCTACGCCCTGGCCTCGGCGATCCTGCTGCCGCTGGCCCGCCGCCGCCCGCGGCTCGCGCACCGCCCGACCGGCCGTGAACTGCTCCTGCTGCTGGCGCTGTCCGGCACCGGCCTGTTCGGGTTCAACCTGCTGCTGGTCGCGGCCCTGCGGCACACCGACCCGGCGGTGGTCGGCAGCGTGGTCGGCTGCACCCCGCTGCTGCTGGGCGTGGCCGGTCCGCTGCTGGCCCGCCGCCGCCCGGCGGGGCGGCTGCTCGCGGCGGCGGCCCTGGTGGTGTGCGGCGCGGCGCTCACCCAGGGCTTCGGCCACGGCGACGCGCTCGGCCTGCTGTTCGCGACCGGGACGCTGCTGTGCGAGGCGTCCTTCTCGCTGCTGGCCGTCCCGCTGCTGCCGCGGCTGGGCCCGGTCCGGGTGTCCGCGTACACGACGGTGCTCGCGGTGCCGCTGTTCGCCGCGGTGGCCGCGTTCTCCCCGGCGGCGCTGCGGGTGCCCACCAACGGGGAACTGCTCGCCCTGCTGTACCTCGGCGCGGTGCTGACCTGCGGCGCGTTCCTGCTCTGGTACTCCGCGCTGACCGTGCTCCCCGCGGACCGCGCGGGCCTGTTCGGCGGCCTGATCCCGCTCACCGCGACGCTCTCCGGCGCGCTCCTGACCGCGACCGCCCCCACCCCGCCGCAGCTCCTCGGCGCCGCCCTGGTCACCGCCGCCCTGCTCTTCGGCGCCACCACCCGGCGCACCGCTCCCCGCCCCGCCTGACGCACCGACCGACGCCGTCCCCCGACACGCCGTCCACGCCCGGCGCACCACCCGGCCCACTGCTCCTCCGTACACCACCCCCCGCACCACCTGCCCCGCACCGCCCCGCCACTCGTCCGGGCCGCACCCGTTGCCGCCGCGCCGAAACGTCCGCTTAGGCTGGGCCGCGATGACAGTCGACCGCCGCAGTGTTCTGCGTTCCGCCTCCCGCCTGGCCGCGTTGAGCGCCGCCGGCGGCCTCGTCGCCGCGTGCGGCGGCCCCTCCGACGGCAGCGGTACGAGCGGCCCCTCGGTGGCGGCCCGTCCGCAGCCCGCGCACCTGACCGAGTCGCCGGGCCCGAGCGCCGCCGCCTCCCCGTCCCCCTCCCCCTCCCCCTCCCCCTCTCCCACCCCCACCCCGTTCGCGCTGCCCCCGCTCGCCCCGGACACCCCGCTGGAGGTGGTGACCGGCCCGCGCAGCAGGCCGCAGTTGGCGCTGACCTTCCACGGCCAGGGCGATCCGGCGATCGCCACCGCGCTGCTGGAGGCCGCCGAGCAGCGCGGCGCCCGGCTGACCGTGCTGGCGGTGGGCAGTTGGCTGGACGAGCAGCCGCAGATCGCGCAGCGGATCCTGTCCGGCGGGCACGAGTTGGGCAACCACACCCAGAACCACCTGGACATCTGCTCGATGCGCCCGGAGCAGGCCCACGAGGAGATAGCGCAGTGCGCGCAGCGGCTGCAGCGCCTGACCGGTTCGATCGGCCGCTGGTTCCGGCCGTCCGCGGCGCAGTACGCGAACGCGATGGTCAAGGAGCAGGCGCAGCAGGTCGGTTACGCGCACGTGCTGTCCTTCGACGTCGATCCGCGCGACTACGCGGACCCGGGCGCGGAGACGGTGACCCGCCGGGTACTGAAGGCGGCCGCCGCCGGTTCGGTGGTCGCCCTGCACATGGGGCACCCGGGCACGGTGACCGCGCTGCCCGCCATCCTGGACGGCCTCGCGGAACAGGGCCTGCACGCGGTGACGGCCTCCGAACTCTGCGCCTGAACCGTCCAGTTGCCCTCTGCGCCCGACCGGCCAGGTTGCCGGACGTGGCATGCTCGACCCCATGCGTTACATACTCCTGGGCGCCGGCGCGGTCGGCGGCACCATCGGCGGTCGGCTCCACCGGAGCGGCCGCGACGTCCTGCTGGTCGCCCGCGGCCCGCACCTGGCGGCGCTGCGCGCCGACGGCCTGCGGTTGACCCTCCCGGACGGCACCCACCGGCTGCCGGTCCCGGCGGTCGGCGGCCCGGAGGAGGTCGAACTGACGCCGGACGACGTGCTGGTGCTGGCGGTGAAGACCCAGCACTCGGCGGCCCTGCTCGACGCGTGGGCGCCCCGCCCGGTCGCGGGCGGCGGAACGGCGGGCGAGCGGCTGCCGCTGGTGTGCGCGCAGAACGGCGTGGAGAACGAGCGCCTGGCGCTGCGCCGCTTCGCCCGGGTGTACGGGATGTGCGTGTGGCTGCCGTCCGCCCACCTGGAGCCGGGCGCGGTCTCGGCGGCGGGCTCGCCCCGCTCGGGCGTCCTGCACCTGGGCCGCTACCCGCACGGCACGGACGCGACCGCCGAGCGGATCGCCGCCGACCTGGAGGACTCGCACTTCGACGGGTACGCCGTCGCGGACGTGATGGCCTGGAAGTACGCGAAGCTGGTGAGCAACCTGGGCAACGCGCTGGAGGCGGTGGCCGGTCCGATCGACGGCGAGCTGCGGATGCGGGCCTGGCGGCAGCTCGGCGCGGAGGGGCGGGCGGTGCTAGCGGCCGCCGGGATCACCCACCCGTCCGAGGAGGAGCAGCAGGTCCGGCGCGGCGACCGGGTCACGCTGGTGCCGCTGGAGGGCGCGGTGCGCGGCGGCGGTTCGTCCTGGCAGTCGCTGGTGCGCGGCACCGGCGACATCGAGGCCGACTACCTGAACGGCGAGGTCGTCCTGCTGGGCCGCCTGCACGGCGTGCCGACGCCGCTCAACGAGGCCCTGCAGCGCCTGGCCGCCGCCTTCGCCCGCGAGGGCCGCCCGGCGGGCTCCCTCCCGGACGCCGAGCTGGCCGCCCTGCTCGAACCCTGAGCCCCCGCGGACCCCGGACGCCCGCAGACCCCGAGCGGGCGTCACGCCATCGGGTCGTCCGGCCCGTACGGGCGCAGCCGCAGCGTGCGGGCGTCGGCGGAGCGGATGGCGCCGGCGGAGGCGACCAGGGTCTCCAGGTTGTCGCGCCCGGCGTGCAGGAAGCGTCCGTGCAGCCCGTCGAAGCGGCCGCGGGCGGCGTCGACGGTGACGGCGACCATGTACGGGATGGAGCCCCAGGCCTTCATGTCCCGGAACATCTCCATGCCCGCGGTCATCTCGGTGGCGACCGCGCCGGGGCTGATGTCGAGCACCACCACGCCGTGCTCGCCGACCGAGTCGGCGATGTTGTCGGAGAGCTTCAGCAGCGCGCCCTTGGAGGTCGCGTAGGCGGTGTAGCGGCCGTCGGGGCGCAGCGCGAAGCCGCTGTTGAGGTTGACCACCCGGCCGCGGCGGCGCTGCACCATGCCGGGCAGGACGTTGCGCAGCAGATTGTAGGGGCCGCGCAGGTTGGTCTCGACGACCTGCCACCACTGGGCGGGGTCGGTCTCCCAGATCGGCACCTCGGCGCGGTCGACCTGCCCGGCGTTGTTGACCAGCAGGTCGACGGGGCCGAGGTCGCGCTCGATCGAGCGGACGGCCTCCCGGACGGCGCCGGGACGGGTGACGTCGGCGGTGACGGCGACGCCGCGGGCGCCGTGCCGGACGCACTCCCTGAGGGTGGCGGTCAGCTTGTCGTGGGTGCGGCCGATCAGGCCGACGGCCATGCCCTCGGCGGCGAGCCCGACGGCGATCTCGCGGCCGATGCCGCGTCCGGCCCCGGTGACCAGTCCGACCTGCCCGGCGAGTGATCCCGTCCCCATCTGCCTGCTCCCTCCTCCGGCTGGACCTCCGCATTGTGGTCCCGGCCCGGGGGTGCACGGGGGAGCGCACGCAGCGCACCGGCGACACTCACCCGTTCGGCCCAGCGTCCGGCGCGCCTCCGTCGGCACGCACCGATGTGAACGGGCGTTAAGGCAGGTAGTACCGTCGTCCGGGCGGACCACGGCGTCCGCGACACCCGGCCGGGTGATCCCCGGCTCCGTCCCGAAGGGCATTTGAGTGAGCGACATCGCACGCGTCGGAGTAGTCGGCTGCGGCCTCATGGGGTCGGGCATCGCCGAGGTCTTCGCCCGTTCCGGCCTGGACGTGCTGGTCTCGGAGGCCGGCGGCGAGGCCCTGGAGCTGGGCCGCACCCGGCTGACCAACTCCCTGGAGACCGCGGTGCGGCGCGGCAAGCTGTCCGAGCAGGACCGGGACGCGGCGCTGTCCCGGCTGTCGTTCACCACCGACCTCGCCGACTTCCACGACCGCGACCTGGTCGTCGAGGCGGTCGCCGAGCGCGAGGACGTCAAGGTCAAGATCTTCCAGACCCTGGACCAGGCGGTGACCCGCCGCGACGCCATCCTGGCCTCCAACACCTCCTCCATCCCGATCGTGAAGCTCGCCGCCGCGACCGGCCGCCCCGAGCAGGTGATCGGCCTGCACTTCTTCAACCCGGCGCCGGTGCAGAAGCTCGTCGAGGTCATCCCGACCCTGACCACCTCCGCCGAGACGACCACCCGCGCCGAGCAGTTCGCCGTCGAGGTCCTCGGCAAGGAGCCGATCCGCGCCCGCGACCGGGCCGGCTTCGTGGTCAACGCCCTGCTCGTCCCCTACCTGCTCTCCGCCGTCCGGATGTTCGAGTCCGGCGTCGCCACCGCCGCCGACATCGACAAGGGCATGGAGGCGGGCTGCGCCCACCCGATGGGCCCGCTGCGCCTGTGCGACCTGATCGGCCTGGACACCATCGTCTCGATCGCCGAGTCGATGTACGACGAGTACAAGGAGCCCCTGTACGCGGCCCCGCCGCTGCTCTCCCGGATGGTCGACGCGGGCCTGCTGGGCCGCAAGTCCGGCCGCGGCTTCTACGACTACACCGCGGCCTCCTGACCCACCCTCCTCCCCGCCCGACCGGCCCCCACCGCGGTCACCACGGCCACCGCGGTCACCACGGCCACCACGGTTCACCGATCGCGAACTCCGGGGAGGAACCGGGGAGTTCCGCACCCTCCCGGCACGGCCGACCGCCGACGACGGCCCGGCGCCCCGCCGACGCTCCGACTTCGTGACGCGAGCGACCGGCGGCGCGCCGAAAGACCCCCCGCCCCGCGGCCCCTCCCCCGCGGGCCGTAGTCTCGGCCGGTGCCCCGGACCCCCCTCGCCCCCGGCTGGGAGCCGCTGCTCGCGGCCCCCGCGGTGGACCGCCGACTCGGCCTGACCTGGCTCTCCGGCCTCGGCTCCAACCGGGCGGCGCCGGTGGAGGTGCTGCTCGCCCTGCTGGACCTCGACGAGACCGACTGCCTGTACCGCCCGGACCTGCCCGCCGCCGTGCTGGACGCCGCCGCCACCCACCCGGAGCTCCGGGTCCGCCGCCGGGCGGCGGAGACCGCCCGGCTCTCGCCGGAGCAGTGGGAGCACCTGGTCGCGGCCACCCCCGAACCGGAACTGCGCCGCCGGTTCGCGGAGCTCGCCGAGCAGCGCCTGGCGGCACGGCGGCGGGGCCGCGGCGTCGCGGAGCCGCCCCGCCCGGACGCCCGGCCGCCCGCCACCGCCGCCGGGCTGACGGCGCTGGCCGCCGCGGCGCCCGACATCGCCCCGGAGAGCCTCACGACGGCGCTGTGGTGGGTGGGCGCCCTGCACGGCGACGGCGCGGCGATGCGCCTGCTGGCGGCCTCGCCCAAGCTGCTGGTGCGCCGCAGCGTGGCCCGGGCGCCGCGGCTGCCCGCGGACGTGGCGGAGCTGCTGGCCCGCGACGAGGACCGGGTGGTGCGGCTCTTCCTGGCCGAGTCCTGCGCGGACGCCCCGGCCGGGATGCTGCTGGAGGTGGCCTCCTGGTGGAAGGGGAGCTTCTCGTTCCCCGACTGCCCGCGCTCCCACCCGAACTTCCCGCGCGCGGGCCTGCTGCGCTTCGCCGCCGACCCGAACCCGCTGCTGCGCGCCCTCGTGCCGGACGACCCGAAGGCCACCGCCGCGGACGTCGAACGGCTCGCCGCCGACCCGGACCCGACCGTCCGCCGGGCCGCCGCCGAGGACCGCCGCCTCTCCCCCGCGACGGTGTCCGCGCTGGCCGCCGACCCCGACGCCGGGGTGCGGTACCGCGCCCGGGCCAACCCCGTCCTGCCGGTGGCGGACCTGGTGGCGCTGCTGCTGGAGCCGCGGACGGCCGAGCACGCCGTCCGCAACCCGGCCGTCCCGCTCGCCGTGATGCACCGGATGCTGGCCCTCGGCGCGCCGCACGCCGCGACCGCGCGGTAGTCCAGCGGTCGCCCGGGGGACGTCAGGGGCTGGCGTAGCGGGCGATGTCGGCGATCCGGCAGCTGACCGGGCCGTGCGGGTCGGCGGTGCCCTGGGCCTGCTCCACGGCGTCCTGGCCGGGCGGGAGGGCGGTGGCGGCGGCCACGCCCCCGGTGACCGGGCGGCCCTGGCCGTCCTCGAAGGCGATCTGCACCACGTAGTTGCTGGTGGTGGCGGTGTGATTGGTGATCCGGACGGTGGCCGAGGGCCACTGCAGTTGGTCGTCCACCGTGCAGGAGGTCACCTCGACGTCGCCGAACGCGGCCCGTCCGGCGTCCTCCGCCCCGGGCGCCCGGCCGTCCCCGTCCGACCCGCAGCCCGTCGCCGTCAGCACCAGCGCGGCGACCAGGCAGGCGGTGGCGATCGCTCGGATGCGCATGGTTTCCCCTCGGGCCGGACACGGGTCGTGGCCGACGCTACGAGCCGCCGGGGCCGCCCGTCCGGAATGTGTCCGATCCGTAATAACCGTGCGGAGCAAGTGTGTTGACGGTACGTCAGCAAACGATGCGCACCCCCGGCGGGTCGCACGGCGAACGGCCCGGCGCGTGCGGGCGCCGGGCCGTTCGGGTCGCTCGGGCCGTTCGGGCCGTGGCGGGAGGGGTCAGCCGTTGATCTGGTACGGGTCGCCGTAGACCTTCCACTTCAGCGGCGGGTTGAGGTCGAAGTTCTTCGCGTTGAGGAACACCCGCTGCTCGGTGTCGACCCGGCTGGTGTCGGCGTGCGCCTCCTCCTGCTTCATGATCACCTTCCGGGCGTCCAGGAAGGCGTTCAGGTAGGTGGCCTCGTCGCCGCCCTGGGCGGGGGTCTTGGCCTTCTTCATCGCGGCGGCGCGGATCCCGCCGAAGCTGTCGGAGCTGCTGCCGGGGCCGTGCATCACGATGGCGTCGTAGTAGATGAACTGGCCCAGGGCGCGCAGCCCGTCCGCCTTGGCCTGCTTGACCGAGGGGTTGAAGTAGACGCGGTCGCGCTCGTCGTTCTGGGCCCGCTGGAAGACGGAGTCCTTGGCGGCGGTCTTCCAGTCGTTGACGAAGGCGCTGCCGAGGCCGGAGTGCGAGTCGGTGCCGTTGACCTTCTTCAGCGCGGGCAGGTACTTGGCCAGGACGTTGCCGGGCTTCAGGTCGGTGTAGTGCTGGACGAGTTCGAGCATGTCACCGGTGCCGGAACAGAAGCCGATGATGCCCGCGGTGTAGCCGCGACCGTCGCCGATGTCCTCGATGTACTTGTACTGGGCCTTCCAGTCGAGCGAGGAGTTCTCCGCCGAGGAGACCAGCTCCATGGCGATCTCCTTCTTCGCCGGGTCGTCCAGCCCGACGGACGCCACCGACACCGCGGGCGCGGCGGGCGCGGCGGCGTGTCCGGTCCCGGCCGCGGCCAGGGTCAGCGGGAGGACGCCGACCAGGACCGCGAGGGCGGTGCGGGCGGTGCGGGCGGTGCGGTGCTTGCTGGGGTGCATCTGACGCTCCGTCTGCCGGCTGCGGGCATGGGGGCGCCCGCAGCAGAGGGTTAGGAAACTTTCCTAACCGAGATTGAAGCGTCCGCATCACCCCCGGCGCAAGACGTCCGACCGGATCCGCTCCCGCCGCCCCGCCCCGCCCTCTCCCGCTCCCCACCCCCGCCGCCCGGAAAACCGCTGGCCACCGGGTCCGCCGACGGCCATGCTGGGGGCGATGGAGATCCGCGAAACCACCCCCGAGGACTGGGCCGCCGTCTGGCCGTTCTTCCACCGCATCGTCGCCGCGGGCGAGACGTTCACCTACCCGACCGACCTGACGGCCGACGAGGCCCGCGGCTGGTGGATGCTGCCCGCGCCGGACCGCACCGTGGTCGCCGTCGACGAGACCACCGGCACCGTCCTCGGCACCGCCAAGATGAACCGCAACCAGGCGGGCAACGGCGCCCACGTCGCCAGCGCCAGCTTCATGGTCGACCCGGAGCACGCCGGGCGCGGCACCGGCCGCGCCCTGTGCCTGGAGGCCCTGCGCTGGGCCCGCGAACGGGGCTACCGCGCCATGCAGTTCAACGCCGTGGTCGCCACCAACGCCCCGGCCGTCGGCCTCTACCGCTCCCTCGACTTCGCCGTCGTCGGCACCGTCCCCGAGGGCTTCCACCACCCCCGCCTCGGCTACGTCGACCTGTACGTCATGCACCGCCCGCTGTAACCGGCCGCCCCCGGACAACGCCGCCCTGCTCCGAACGTCACGCCCCGCCCGCTGTAACCGGCCGCGCCGCCGCCGCCACCGCCCGCCCCTCCCGCACCACCGCCGGGCGCGAGAGCACGGTCACCAGCAGCGAGATCCCCGCCAGCGCCCCGATCGCCCAGCGCACCTCCACCCACTGCGCCAGGCCCCCCGCCAGCGCCGCGCCCACGCCCTGCCAGGCGATCCGGCCCGCCGACTCCACGCCCTGCACCTGGCCCCGCCCGGCCGCCGGGGTCAGCGCCAGCAGCCGCTCCTGCAGCGGCAGCGTCGCCGCGAACCCGACGCCCGCCACGCCCACCGCCAGCACCGCCGCCCACCCCGGCGGCCGGGCCGCCAGCAGCAGGAACGGGCCCGCCAGCAGCAGCCGCAGCCCGTACGCCCACCGGGCCCGCCGGGCCGCGTCCAGCAGCCGCCCCACCAGCAGGTCGCCCGCCAGCATCCCGGCCGCGCTCGCCGCCAGCAGCGTCCCGGCGCCGCCCGGCGCGTACGGCAGGAACAGCGCCTCGCAGCCCACCACCAGGCCGTTGGGCACCCACAGGTTCAGCAGCAGCGCCCGCCGCCCCGGGCGGCCCAGCAGCTCGACGTTGCCCCGCCAGGTCTCCCGCAGCCCGGGCCGGCGCGGCGGCCGCACCGACCGCTCCCGCACCGTCGCCGCCACCACCGCCGCCGCCAGCGCCGTCAACACCGCTGCCGCGCCCATCAGTTGGTACGGCGTCAGCACCGTCAGCAGCGCCCCGCCGAGCGCGAAGCCGAGCACCGCCGCCCCGCCCGCGGTGACGTTCATCAGCGACCGGGCGAGCGCGTAGCCCTCCGGCGGCACGATCTCCGCCAGCAGGCCCATCCGCGTCCCCGTGCCGAGCGACTGGAAGAACCCGACCGCCAGCAGCAGCCCGAAGCGCGCCGCCAGCGGCAGCCCCGGCACCGCCTGCGCCGAGGTCGCCGCCAGCGCCAGCAGGTGCAGCGCCACCAGCGTCCGGCGCGGCCGCTCCCCGTCGGCGGCCGACATCAGCGTCAGCGCGCCCAGCACCGCCGCGAACGACGACCCGTACATGCTCACCGCCGTCAGGAACGGCGACCCCGTGCGCGCCTGCACCAACACGCCCAGCGCGAACCCGGACAGCGTCCCGGCCCCCGCCAGCAGCGTGAAACCTGCGTACAGCCCCGCGAACTCCCGCTGCCGCAGCAGCGCCAGATATCCGTGACCAGTCATGAAAAAAGCCTCCGACGCTGCCGCGGGCGCGTTCGAAGGCTGACAGCGAGAACCTAGCACACCCGACGCCCCGCCCCGCACGGGTTCCCGCCCCCGGGCACGCCGGAGCCCCGCCGCACCCCACCCGGGGGCGCGACGGGGCTCCGTCCCGCAGCGGACCGTCAGGCCCCGCGCAGCACCGCGCCGGTGCGCTCGGCGGCCACCGCGACGGCCGCCTCGCGGGCCGCCGACGCCTCGTCGGCCGTCAGCGTCCGGTCGGTGGCCCGGAAGCGCAGCGTGTACGCCAGCGACTTCTTGCCCGCGCCCGCCTGCTCGCCGGTGAACACGTCGAACAGCCGCAGCGACTCCAGCAGTTCGCCCGCGCCCTCGCGCAGCGCCGCCTCCACGTCCGCGGCGTGCACGGCCGCGTCCACGATCAGCGCCACGTCCTGGGTCGCCACCGGGTACGCGGAGACCGGCGGGCCGGAGACCCGGCGGCCGTCCTCGAACAGCAGGTCCAGGTCGAGCTCCATCGCGCTGGTGCGCTCCGGCAGGTGCAGCGCCTTGACGACGCGCGGGTGCAGCTCGCCGGCGTGGCCGACGACCTCCTCGCCGACCAGCAGCTCGGCGCAGCGCCCCGGGTGCCACGGCGCGTACTGCGCCTGGCGCACCGTCAGCTCCACGCCCGCGGCGGCGGCGACCACCCGGGCCGCCTCGACGGCGTCCGCCCAGCCGGACGGCGCGCCCTTGCCCCACCAGCCGGACGGCAGCCGCTCGCCGGTCAGCGCGACGGCGACCCGGCGCGGCTGGTCGGGCAGGGCGGCGTTCAGCTCGGCGAGCTGCTCCTCGGTCGGGCGGCGGTCCACCGGCAGCCGCGGCGCGACCTTCGGCTCGGCCTTGGGCAGGAACACCGTGCCGGTCTCGAACAGCGCCAGGTCGGTGTTGCCGCGCCCCACGTTGCGCCGCAGCGCGCCCAGCAGGCCCGGCAGCAGGGTGGTGCGCAGCGCCGGCTCGGCGTCGTTCAGCGGGTTGACCAGCTTGACGGTGCGGCGGCGCGCGTCGTCCGCCTCCAGCCCGAGGGCGTCGAAGGAGGCGTCGCCGACGAACGGGTACGCGTTGATCTCCACGTAGCCCGCGCCCGCCAGCGCCACGCCGACCCGCCGGTGGAAGCGCTGCGCCTCGGACAGGCCGCGCCCGGGCGGGGTGACCGGCATCCGGGCGGGGACGTTGTCGTAGCCCTCCAGCCGGATGACCTCCTCGGCGAGGTCGTACGGGTCGGTCAGGTCGGGCCGCCAGGACGGCGGGGTGACCTCCAGGACGTCGGTGCCGACGACCGTGCAGCCGACCTCCTGCAGGCGGCGGGTGACGGTCTCGCGGCCGTACTCGGCACCGGCGACCCGGTCCGGCAGGTCCGCGTCGATCGGGATGGTGCGCACCGGGTGCGGGGCCGCGATGTCGGTGACCCCGGCCTCGGCGGTGCCGCCCGCGATCAGCACCAGCAGGTCGACGGCGCGCTGCGCGGCGGCCCGGGCGGCCTCCGGGTCGACACCGCGCTCGAAGCGCTTGGACGCCTCGGAGGGCAGCTTGTGGCGCTTGGCGGTGCGGGCGATGGCGACCGGCTCGAAGTGCGCGGCCTCGACGATGATGTCGGTGGTGCCGGTGGCCAGGCCGGTCTCGGCGTCGACGACCGGGTCGAGGATCTCGGTGCTGGCGCCGCCCATGACGCCGGCCAGGCCGATCGGGCCGGAGTTGTCGCAGATCAGCAGGTCCTCGGCGGACAGCTTGCGCTTGACGCCGTCCAGCGTGGTGAGCTCCTCGCCCTCCACCGCCCGGCGGACCTGGATCGGCCCGTCCACCCGGTTGCGGTCGTAGGCGTGCAGCGGCTGGCCGACCTCCAGCATCACGTAGTTGGTGATGTCGACGGCCAGCGAGACCGGCCGGATCCCGGCCTTCTGCAGGCGGCGCTGCAGCCAGATCGGCGACTTCGCGCCCGGGTCGACGCCGGTGACGGTGCGCGCCACGAAGCGGTCGCAGCCCACCGGGTCGGCGACCTTCACCAGGTAGCCGTACGAGTTGGCGGGCGGCACGTCCAGCAGCGCCGGGTCGGCCAGCGGCAGGCCGTACGCGGCGGCGGCCTCGCGGGCCACGCCGCGCATCGACAGGCAGTAGCCGCGGTCGGGGGTGACCGCGATGTCGAGCACCTCGTCGACCAGCTGGAGCAGCTCGATCGCGTCGGTGCCGGGCTCGTACTCGGGCGGCAGCACGATGATGCCGTTGTGGTCGTCGCCCATGCCGAGCTCGCGGGCGGAGCAGATCATGCCGGCCGAGGTGTGCCCGTAGGTCTGCCGGGCGGAGATCGGGAACGGGCCGGGCAGCACGCCGCCGGGCAGGATCACCACGACCTTGTCGCCGACCTGGAAGTTGGTGGCGCCGCAGACGATCTCCTGCGGCTCGCCGGTGCCGTTGGCGGCGCCGACGTTGACGAAGCAGTGCCGGATCGGCTTCTTGAAGCCGGTCAGCTCCTCGATCGAGAGCACCTCGCCGACCACCAGCGGGCCCTTGACGTCGGTGCCGAGCTGCTCGACGGTCTCCACCTCGAGCCCCGCGCGGACCAGCCGGGCCGCGACGTCGCGGCCGGTCTCGCCCGCCGGCAGGTCGACGTACTCGCGCAGCCAGGAAAGCGGGACGCGCATCAGATCTCCATCCCGAACGGGAGGGTGAAGCGGACGTCACCCTCGACCATGTCGCGCATGTCGGCGACGTTGTGACGGTTCATCAGGATCCGCTCCAGGCCCAGGCCGAAGGCGAATCCGCTGTAGCGGCTCGGGTCGATGCCCGCGGCGACCAGCACCCGCGGGTTGACCACGCCGCAGCCGCCCAGCTCGATCCAGCCCTCCGAGGAGCAGGTCCGGCACGGGCGGTCGGGGTTGCCCACCGAGGCGCCGCGGCACACGAAGCACTGCAGGTCGATCTCGGCGCTGGGCTCGGTGAACGGGAAGTACGAGGGGCGCCAGCGCAGTTCGAGGCCGCCGCCGATCAGCTTCTCCACCAGCACCTCGATGGTGCCCTTGAGGTGGCCGAAGGTGATGCCCTCGTCCACCGCGATCGCCTCGACCTGGCGGAACACCGGGGTGTGGGTGGCGTCCAGCTCGTCGGTGCGGTAGACCCGGCCGGGGCTGACCGCGTACAGCGGCGGCTCGCCGGCCAGCATCGCGCGGATCTGCACCGGGGAGGTCTGGGTGCGCAGCACCATGCCGGAGTCGGCGCTGCCGTCGGGGGCCTCGACGAAGAAGGTGTCCTGCATCGAGCGGGCCGGGTGGTCGGCGTGCAGGTTGAGGGCGTCGAAGTTCAGCCACTCCGCCTCGACCTCGGGGCCGGACGCGACCTGGTAGCCCATCGCGACGAAGGTGTCCTCGATGCGCTCGGCGAGCGTGGTCAGCGGGTGCCGGGCACCGCGCGGCACGCGGCCGTACGGCAGGGTGACGTCCACCGCCTCCTCGACCAGCACCCGGGCGTCGCGCTCCGCCTCCAGCTCGACCTGGCGCTTGGCCAGGGCCTGGTTGACGGCTCCGCGGGCCTGGCCGATCAGCTTGCCCGCGGCGGCCTTGGCCTGCGGGGGCAGGGCGCCGATCTCGCGGTTGGCGAGCGACAGCGGGGAGCGGTCGCCGGTGTGCGCGACCTTCGCCTGCTTGAGCTCGTCGAGGTCGGCGGCGGCGGCGAAGGCGGCGAGCGCCTCGTCCCGGGCCTGTTCCACCACCTCGGGCTTGAGGGCCTCGACCTCGACCGGGTCGTACGACTTATTGGGTGCCGACATCTCTATCTTTCCCGTGCTCCTGCTCGTGATCAGGTCTGCTGCGTCGCCGGGCGTCCCAGAACGCCAAAGGTCGAGTGTAGTCGCAGCCCGCGACCGCCCCGGGCGGGTGACCACGCCCCGGGCGGGCTCAGAGCATGAAGTCGGGGACGCCCGCGGGCAGCACGAACCGGAACCGGGCGCCGCCGCCCTCGGCCCGGCTGATCCGGATCACCCCGCCGTGCGCCTCCACGATGCCCTTCACGATGTACAGGCCCAGGCCGGTGCCGCCCCGCCGGGAGCCCCGCCAGAACCGGGTGAACACCCGCGGCATCGCCTCCTCGGGGATGCCCGCGCCCTGGTCGCTGACGGTCACCGCGGTGCCCTCCACCACCCGCGGCGGCGTGCCGGGCACCTCCACCAGCTCCTCGGCCGGCCCGACCTCGATGGTGACGGTGCCCTCGCCGTGCCGCACCGCGTTCTCCAGCAGGTTGGCCAGCACCTGGTCGATCTTGTCCGGGTCGCCCCACTGCTCGACGGGCGGCCCGGCCACCTTGATGTCGAAGCGCTCGGCCGGGGTCCCGGCGGCGACCTTCCCGGCCACGTGCCGGTGCACCGCCGCGGCCAGGTCGATGCGCTGCTTGCGGATCTCCAGTCGGCCCGCGTCGATCCGGGAGATGTCCAGCAGCTCGGCGATCAGCCGCACCACCCGGTCGGCGTCCGCGTCGACGGTCTCCAGCATGACCCGCTTCTGCCCGTCGTTGAACCGCTCCCACTTGGCCAGCAGGGTCGCCGTGAAGCCCTTCACGCTGGTCAGCGGCGAGCGCAGCTCGTGCGCGACGGTGGCGATCAGCTCGGCGTGCGAGCGCTCGGTGCGCCGCCGCGCCTCGGTGCCGCGCAGCGTCACCACCACCTGCCGCACCGGCCCGCCGGGCCGCTCGCGCACGTACCTGGCGCACACCAGCACCTCGCGCCCGTCCAGCAGCAGGTTCCGCTCGGGCTGCCCGGTGCGCACCGCGAGCCCGCCGTACGGGTCGGTGAGCCGCCACCAGCGGCGGCCGTCCAGGTCCTCCAGCGGCAGCGCCCGCTCCAGCTCGACGCCGATCGCGTGGCGCGCGGAGCGGCCGGTGATCCGTTCCGCGGCCCGGTTGAAGGCCACCACCCGGCCCCGCGCGTCCGCGACCACCAGTCCGTCCGGCAGGTCGTCAGGTTCGACCGGTGCCCAGTTGCCGCCGCCCATGGGTGTCCTCCCCCGCCCGCCCCCTCGCAGGCCCAGGAACCGACCCTAGCGCGAGCCGGCCTCGGCGCGACACCCGCCGCGGGAGCGCTGGGCGCGTGCGGAGGCGTACAGGCACACGGCGGCGGCCGTGGCGAGGTTCAGGCTCTCCGCGTGCCCGTGAATGGGCACCCGCACCACCTCGTCCGCCAGTGCGCGGGTCTCCTCCGGCAGGCCCCAGGCCTCGTTGCCGAACACCCAGGCGCACGGCCCCTGCAGGGTGCCCTCGTCCAGCTCCTGGTCCAGGTCGCGCTGCCCGGCCCCGTCCGCGGCCAGCACCCGCACCCCGGCCTCCCGCAGCCGCGCCACCGCCTCCTCCACCGGCACCCCGGTCGCCACCGGCAGGTGGAACAGGCTCCCCACCGACGCCCGCACCGCCTTCGGGTTGTACGGGTCCACCGAGGCGTCGGTCAGCACCACCGCGTCCGCCCCGGCCGCGTCCGCGGTGCGCAGCACAGTGCCCGCGTTCCCGGGGTCGCGCACGTGCGCGAGGACGGCGACCAGCTTCGGCCGGGCCGCCAGCACCTGCTCGAACGGGGTGTCGATGAACCGGCACAGCGCCACGATGCCCTGCGGGGTGACGGTGTCGCAGATGTCCGCGACGACCTCCTCGGTGGCGGTCAGCACCGGCCGGCTGGCCGCCCGCGCCGCGGCCACGATCTCCGCGTGCCGCTCGGCGGCCTCCGGCGTCACGTACACCTCGACCACGGCGTGCTCGCCGTCCGGCAGCCGCCCGAACGCCACCGCCTCCCGCACGGCCTGCGGGCCCTCGGCCAGGAAGCGCCGCTCCTTGCCGCGCTGGTTGCGCTTGGCCAGGCGGCGGGCGGCGACGACGCGCGGGGAGCGCAGGGAGGTCAGCAGGGGGGTCTCGGTGCTCATGCTCACGATCTTCGTCACGGACGGGCGGGTGCGCGATACGCGACGGACCCGCAGGCCGGGCGGCCTGCGGGTCCGGGGAACGCTCTCAGGACTGGCGCCTGGATCAGGCGGCGACCTTGGGGGCGTTGACGTCCGCCGGGAGCGCCTTCTGGGCGACCTCGACCAGGGCGTGGAACGCCACGGAGTCGTTCACCGCGAGGTCGGCCAGCATCTTGCGGTCGATCTCGACGCCCGCGGCCTTGAGGCCCTGGACGAAGCGGTTGTAGGTGATGCCGTTGGCACGGGCAGCGGCGTTGATGCGCTGGATCCAGAGCTGGCGGAAGTCACCCTTGCGCTTCTTGCGGTCGTTGAAGTTGTAGACCAGCGAGTGGGTGACCTGCTCCTTGGCCTTGCGGTACAGGCGCGAACGCTGACCGCGGTAGCCGGAGGCCCGCTCGAGGATGACCCGGCGCTTCTTGTGGGCGTTCACTGCCCGCTTGACGCGTGCCACTTCATTACTCCTTGGTTCCGGACCTCGGGTCGTGCCGGCGGTCCGTTATTCGATTCGGTCGGTAAGGATCAGCTGGTGCCCGCGACGCGGTCGCGGGCGGGCGATCACTTGCCGAGAAGCTTCTTGATCTTCTTCGCGTCGCCCGGGGCCATCTCGGCGTTGCCGGCCAGCTTGCGGGTCAGCGTCGAGGGCTTGTGCTCGAGCAGGTGGCGACGGCCGGCACGCTCGCGCAGCACCTTCCCGGAGCCAGTGATCTTGAAGCGCTTGCTGGCGCCGCTGTGCGTCTTCTGCTTCGGCATGTCGCCGTTTCTCCTCGTCGGTCCGTTCCGGCCCGCGCCGTGCGGCGCGGGCCGGAACTGGATGGATCTCGTCTCCAGGGCGGGACGCCCCGGAACCGGGTGCCTCGGCTCCCCGGCCCCCGAACCCGAAGGCTCAGGCGTCCTGGGCAGCCTCGGCGGGCTGCTCGACCTCGGCGGCCTCGACGGTCTCGGCGGCGGCCTCCTCGGCCACCTCCTCCTCCGCCTGGTCCGCGGCCGGTCCGCGACCCTGCCGCTCCGCCTTGCGGGCGTCAGCGGCGGCGCGGGCCTCGGCCATGGCCTCGGTCTTCTTCTTGTGCGGGCCGAGAACCATGATCATGTTTCGGCCGTCCTGCTTCGGGGCGGACTCCACGAAGCCCAGCTCCTGGACGTCGTCCGCGAGCCGCTGCAGCAGTCGGAAGCCCAGCTCGGGGCGGGACTGCTCACGACCGCGGAACATGATCGTGATCTTGACCTTGTCGCCCTGCTTGAGGAACCGGACGACGTGACCCTTCTTGGTGTCGTAGTCGTGCGGGTCGATCTTCGGCCGGAGCTTCATCTCCTTGATGACCGTGTGCGCCTGGTTCTTGCGCGCCTCACGGGCCTTCATCGCCGACTCGTACTTGAACTTGCCGTAGTCCATGAGCTTGCACACCGGCGGGCGCGCCGTGGCGGCGACCTCGACCAGGTCCAGGTCGTACTCCTGGGCAAGCTCCAGCGCCTTCGCGAGCGGGACGATGCCGACCTGCTCGCCGCTGGGACCGACGAGTCGCACCTCGGGGACGCGAATCCGGTCGTTGATGCGGGGCTCGGTGCTGATGGGGCCTCCTCGGTTGCACCTTTTCCGATGCGGCCGTCGGGCGGCGGTCGCACGTAGTGGTATTCGACCACTGGGCGGGGCTTCATTCATGCTCCGCTGCCCGTCGAGGGCACCGAGCGCACGAAAAAAGCCCCGCACGGTACAGGCGGGGCTCCACACGTTCCGGGACGCCCTCTCGGGCACCACTGCCGACGGACACTCCCTCACGGGCGCCCATCGCGGACCGGACCCGTCGGCCCTTCGGCCGATCAGGTGGGAGACTGTCGCGGTTGCCCTCTCGGGCCTCCTGAGTGGAGCCTCCACTTGCTGGCCGGGCAACCCGAAGGGTCGCCCGGCCGGTCAGTCTCGAATCATACCAGCGTTTCCCACCCGACCGGTATTCCAACCCCCTCCCGGCCGCCTTGTACGCTCCTTGCGTACTGCGCTTTCGCACCAGCCCCCTCGGAGTGACACCTTGACCAGCCAGCCCGACCACTCGCACGAGTCCGACCAGGCCCTCGGCTTCGACGACCTGACCCGCGACATCGCCGAGGTCCCCGCCGTCGAGGTGATCACCACCGTCGCCGTCCACCTGATGAGCGCCGCCGCCGTCAAGTGCGGCCTCGCCGAGGGCGGCGAGGCCGACAAGGACCTCGACGAGGCCCGCAAGCTCATCACCGCCCTGGCCGGCCTGGTCACCGCCGGGGCCCCCGAGATCTCCAACTTCCACGCCGCCCCCCTCCGCGACGGCCTCCGCTCCCTCCAGCTCGCCTTCCGCGAGGCCTCCCTCGTCCCCGACGCCCCCGGCACCGGCCCCGGCGAGAAGTTCACCGGCCCCGTCTACTCCTGACACCCCCGCGCAGAAGCCGCCCGCCCGGGAGAACTCCCCGGCGGGCGGCTTCTCCGTTCCCTCCCCCTCCCGCCCCGCCGAAGGCGCAGCCCTCCCCCTGCGCCCCGCCAGGGGCGCGGGGAACTGCGCGCGGCGGAAGGGCCCACGCAGAAGCCGCCCGCCGGGAGGACTCCCCCGGCGGGCGGCTTCGTGTCACGCGTTACGCGTCGTACTCGTCCAGCGGCGGGCACGAGCACACCAGGTTCCGGTCACCGTAGGCGCCGTCGATCCGTCGCACCGCCGGCCAGTACTTGTCCGCCGGGTTGACCCCCGCCGGGAAGACCGCCTCCTCGCGGGTGTACGGGTGCGCCCACTCGCCGGCCAGCATCGACGCGGTGTGCGGGGCGTTGCGCAGCGGGTTGTCGTCGGCGGCCCACTCGCCCGCCCCGACCTTCTCGATCTCGCCGCGGATCGCGATCATCGCCTCGCAGAAGCGGTCGATCTCGTGCAGGTCCTCGGACTCGGTCGGCTCGATCATCAGCGTCCCGGCGACCGGGAACGACATGGTCGGCGCGTGGAAGCCGTAGTCGATGAGCCGCTTGGCGATGTCGTCGACGCTGACGCCGGTCTCCTTGCTTAGCGGCCGCAGGTCGATGATGCACTCGTGCGCGACCAGCCCGCCGGGGCCGGTGTAGAGCACGGGGTAGTGCGGGGCGAGCCGCTTGGCGATGTAGTTGGCGTTCAGCACGGCCACCTGGGTGGCGCGCTTGAGCCCCTCGCCGCCCATCAGCCGGACGTACGCCCAGGAGATCGGCAGGATCGCCGCCGAGCCCCAGGGCGCGGCCGAGATCGGTCCGACGCCGGTCGCCGGGCCGGCCTCGGCCTGCAGCGGGTGGTTGGGCAGGTACGGCGCGAGGTGCTCGCGCACCGCGACCGGGCCGACGCCGGGGCCGCCGCCGCCGTGCGGGATGCAGAAGGTCTTGTGCAGGTTGAGGTGCGAGACGTCCGCCCCGAACTTGCCGGGCTTGGCGAGGCCGACCAGCGCGTTGAGGTTGGCGCCGTCGACGTACACCTGGCCGCCGGCCTCGTGGACGAGGGCGCAGATCCGGGTGATCTCGGTCTCGAACACGCCGTGGGTGGACGGGTAGGTGACCATCAGCACGGCCAGCTGCTCGCGGTGCTGCTCGATCTTCGCCTTGAGGTCCTCGACGTCCACGTCGCCGTCGGCGAGGGTCTTGACCACGACGACCCGCATGCCGGCCATCGCCGCCGAGGCCGCGTTGGTGCCGTGCGCGGAGGACGGGATCAGGCAGACGTCGCGCTGGGTGTCCCCGTTCGCCCGGTGGTACGCCCGCACCGCCAGCAGACCGGCCAGCTCGCCCTGCGAGCCCGCGTTCGGCTGGATCGACACCGCGTCGTAGCCGGTGACCTCGACCAGCTGCTGCTCCAGCTCGCGGATCAGCGTCAGGTAGCCCTCGGCCTGGTCGACCGGCGCGAACGGGTGCAGCTGACCGAACTCGGGCCAGGTGACCGGCTCCATCTCGGTGGTCGCGTTGAGCTTCATGGTGCAGGAGCCCAGCGGGATCATGCCGCGGTCGAGCGCGTAGTCGCGGTCGGAGAGGCGGCGCAGGTAGCGCAGCATCGCGGTCTCGGAGCGGTGGCTGTGGAAGACCGGGTGGGTGAGGTACTCGTCCTCGCGCAGCAGCCCGGCGGGCAGCGCGTCCGCGTCCTCGGCGATCTCCGCCTCGACGCCGAACGCGGCGAACACGGCCGCCAGGTGCGCGCGGGTGGTGGTCTCGTCGCAGGAGACCGAGACCCGGTCGCCGTCGACCCTGTGCACGTTGACGCCGCCGGCCAGCGCCGCGGCCACGACCTCGTCGGCCCGGCCCGGGACGACGGCCGTCACGGTGTCGAAGAACGCGTCGTGGGCGAGCTCGACGCCGCCCGCACGCAGGCCCGCGGCCAGCGCGGCGGCGTAGCGGTGGGTGCGGCGGGCGATGTCGGCGAGGCCGTCGGGGCCGTGGTAGACGGCGTACATGGAGGCCATCACGGCGAGCAGCACCTGCGCGGTGCAGATGTTGGAGGTGGCCTTCTCGCGGCGGATGTGCTGCTCGCGGGTCTGCAGGGCGAGCCGGTAGGCGCGGTTGCCGTCGGCGTCGACGGAGACGCCGACCAGGCGGCCGGGCAGGTTGCGGGCGTACTCGGCGCGGACGGCCAGGTAGCCGGCGTGCGGGCCGCCGAAGCCCATCGGGACGCCGAAGCGCTGCGAGGTGCCGCAGGCGATGTCGGCGCCGAGCTCGCCGGGCGAGCGCAGCAGGGTGAGGGCGAGCAGGTCGGCGGCGACGGCCACGACGGCGCCGAGCCCGTGGGCCTGCTCGATGACGGCCTTCAGGTCCCGCACCGCGCCGGAGGCGCCCGGATACTGGAGCAGCACGCCGAAGACGCCGCGCTCGGCGATCTCGGCGGGGATGCCCTCGGACAGGTCGGCGGTGACGACCTCGACGCCGGTCGGTTCGGCGCGGGTCTCGATCACGGCGAGGGTCTGCGGCAGGGTGTCCGCGTCGACCAGGAAGACCCCGGCCTTGTTCTTGGTGACGCGCCGGGCCAGCGCCATCGCCTCGGCCGCGGCGGTGCCCTCGTCGAGCAGCGAGGAGCCGGAGGTGTCCAGGCCGGTCAGGTCGGCGACCACGGTCTGGAAGTTGAGCAGCGCCTCCAGGCGGCCCTGCGAGATCTCCGGCTGGTACGGGGTGTAGGCGGTGTACCAGGCCGGGTTCTCCAGCACGTTGCGCAGGATGACCGGCGGGGTGAAGGTGCCGTAGTAGCCGAGGCCGATCATCGAGGTGAGGACCTGGTTGCGGCCGGCCAGCTCGCGCAGTTCGGCGAGCACCTGGGCCTCGCTGCGCCCGGCGGGCAGGCCGAGCGCGGTGAGGCTGCGGATGGCGTCGGGGACGGCGGCGTCGGACAGCTCGTCCAGGGAGGCGTAGCCGACCTGGGCCAGCATCTTCTGCTGGGCGTCGCTGTCGGGGCCGATGTGGCGGTGCTCGAAGGGGCTGGCCTGCTCAAGGTCGCTGAGCGTCGGCTGGGCGTTCATGGGGGTCGGGCCTCCTGGTCGCGGACCGGCGGTGGTACGCACGCCGACCGACTGCCGTGGAAGCCGGGCGGGCGGGCGAACCCGTCAGCCTCCCCCTCTGTCATCGGTACCTGAGAGCTTCACGCGTCCGGGCCGGGGCCCGCACGGCTTGCACCGTCGGCGAGGGCGGGTCCGACCGGCTCCGGTGCCGACGGTCCTGCCCTGCTTTCCAGAGTGACCTGTTCTCGCTCGGTACGGATGCCTGAGAGATTCCGGGGAGGGGTTGCTCCTTCGGCGTCCCGCACCCCCCGTTCAGCGGGGTCGGGACTCTCCCGAGCGGGCTCGGCGGTCGCCTCCGAGGTTACCAGCGCGGGCCCTTCCGATCACCGGTGCGGCCCTGTGATCTGCCCCGGACGGCGGCTTCCGGAGTGCCGCCGTCCGTTACGTGCCGTTTGGTGTGAAGTGGCGGCCCGGCACGCTCCTCCGACCGCCGCCCGCAACAGACCCCTGAGGAGCAGCAGGACTGGAGGACAGCGTGCAGACCGATATCGATCCGCGCGACCTGATCGGACACAAGGCGGTCGACCGGAACGGTGACAAGATCGGCACGGTCGACGAGGTGTACCTGGACGACGCCACCGGCGAGCCGGAGTGGGCGGCCGTCCGCACGGGGATCTTCGGCCGGGACGCCTTCGTCCCGCTGACCACCAGCGAGTTCGCGGGCGACGAGTTGCGCGTCCCGTACGACAAGTCGCTGATCAAGGAGTCCCCGGACTTCGGCGTGGGCCAGCACCTCTCCCCGGCCCAGGAGTTGCAGCTGTACCGCTACTACGGACTGGACACCGGCGGCGACGCCGGTTCGGGCCCCGCGGCGAAGGCCGCGGCCGGGACGGCGGGGTCCGCGGGTGCGGCCGCGAAGGAGCACCCGCGCCAGGAGCACGCGGCGGACCGCGACTTCGGCACCGTCGCCTCCACCCCCAGCCCGGCCCCGGCCCCCGCCCCGGCGCCCGCGGCCGCCCCGGTCGCCGCCGCGGCCGCCGCGCCGACGGCCTTCGCCGCGACCCGGACCGAACCGGCGACGCAGCAGCACCAGCACCAGCAGCACCAGCAGCACCAGCAGCAGTCCGCCCCGGCGGAGCGCCCGGACGGGGCGCGGCCGACCGCACCGGTGGAGATCACCTGCCGCGAGGAGCGGATCGACATCACCACCGAGTGGCACGCGGTGGGCACCACCCGGCTGCGCAAGTACGTGACCACCGAGCAGGTGGAGCGCCGGGTGCCGGTGGTGCGCGAGCGGGTGCGGGTGGAGCGGATCCCGGTGTCGGACGCGGAGCGGGCGGCGCTGAGCGAGCAGGAGATCGCCGAGGCGGTCGAGGAGGTCACGCTGCGCGAGGAGCGTCCGGTGGTGCGCAAGTACCTGGCGCCGATCGAGCGGGTGCGCCTGGTGGTGGAGCGGTACACCGAGGAGGAGGTGGTCCGCGAGGAGCTGCGCCGCGAGCAGGTGGAGGTGCACGACGCGGCCGCCGGCGGCGGGGACGGCGAGGGGGCGCAGCAGCGGCAGCCGTGGAACGCGCAGCCGCAGTCGCCGACCGCGGCGAAGCCGCAGCCGTCCGCCGCGGGCGGCGGTGCCGAGCACGCCCGCCCGGAGCCGCTGCGCTCCTGACGGCCCGCCGCACCACCGGGCCCCGGCCCCGGTCCGCTCCGGCGGGCCGGGGCCGGCGCTTTGCCAAAGCTTCACCGATCGATATTTGACAGAGTGAAGCATCTCCCGACATGGTTACTTCAGTTCATGCACTATCGCCTGTCTGAAGCAACCCGTCGGAGGAGTCCCCGTGAGTGAGGCACCACAGCCCACCCCCACGGCCGCCAAGCCCACCAGCGCCCGGGTCCTGCCCGCCCTGATCCTGGCCATGCTGGCCTTCAGCGTGGTGCAGACCGCGGTCGTCCCGATCCTGCCGGGCCTGGCCCGCGAGCTGAACGTCTCGGGCTCCAGCATCACCTGGCTGATGACCGCCAACCTGCTCTCCGCCGCGGTCCTCACCCCGCTGCTCGGCCGCTTCGGCGACCTGCGCGGGCGCAAGCCCATGCTGCTGGTCTCGCTGGCCGGCCTGGTTCTCGGCTCCGGCCTCGCCGTGTGCACCCACTCCTTCACCTGGCTGCTGGTGGCCCGGGTGCTGCAGGGCGCGGGCGGCGGCGTGCTGCCGCTGGCGATCAGCATCGTCCGCGACGAGCTGCCCCGGCACAAGGTCACCGGCGGCGTCGCCGCGATCTCCGCCTCGATGGGCGTCGGCTCCGGCCTGGGCCTGGTCGCCACCGGCCTGCTGCTGGAGCACTGGAGCTACAAGTCGATCTTCTGGATGGGCCTGGTCTTCGGCCTGGTCGCGGTCGCCCTGGTGGTCCTGCGGGTGCCCACCGACCCGGTCGTCGACAAGGAGGGCGGCGCCGACCCGCTCGGCGCGCTCACCCTGGCCGGCTGGCTCTCCGCCCTGCTGGTCGCCGTCAGCCAGGGCAACCACTGGGGCTGGACCTCCAACCGCACCCTCGGTCTGTTCGCCGTCGCCGCCGTGGTCGCCCTGCTCTGGGTCCTCGTCGAGTCCAAGGTCACCCACCCGCTGGTCGACCTGTCGATGATGGCCCGCCCCGCCGTCGCCTTCACCAACCTCTCCGGCCTGCTGATCGGCTTCGGCATGTACGGCTCGTTCATGGTGATCAGCAACTTCGCGCAGACCCCGGAGAAGCTCGCCCACTACGGCTTCACCGCCACCGTCCTGCACGCCGGCGTCATGCTGCTGCCCTCCGCGATCGGCTCGATGGTCGCCGCCCCGCTCGGCGCCCTGCTGATCGCCCGCCGCGGTCCCCGCCTCCCGCTGGTCCTCGGCGGCCTCCTCGGCGCCGTCTCGATGGCCTACCTGGCGCTGCGCCACGGCGCCGAGTTCGACCTCTACTTCTCCTCCGCGGTCTTCGGCCTCGGCGTCGGCCTCGCCTACGCGGCGATGCCCGCCTACATCAACGGCGCCGTCCCCGCCGAGCAGTCCGGCATCGCCAACGGCATGAACGCCGTGCTGCGCACCGTCGGCGGCGCGGTCGGCACCGCCGTGATGAGCGCGATCCTCACCGGCGACACCCTCAAGCTGCCGATCCCCGTGCAGCTCCCCACCGAGAACGCCTACCAGAACGCCTTCTGGGTGGCCGGCGCGATGTGCCTGGTCGCCGCGGTCGTCCCGTTCGCCATCCGCGCCGCCAAGTCCGCCCCGGCCTCCCCCGCCGAGCAGGCCGCCCCGGCGCTCACCAAGACCGACGCCTGACGGCGTCCCCCTCGCGTCCTGGACACACGCGAGCAACAGGGAGCACCCCTCGCCACGGGCATCGGCGGGGGGTGCTCCCTTTCCCGCGCGCTCAGCCCCCGCCCGCCGGAGGCCGGAGCGGCAGCGCCCCCGAGGGCTCCAAATCCCCGTCCCCCACCGCGAACGTGCGCACCCGCCCCACCCCCGAGTACGGCGTCTCGAACCGCACCGTCACCCGCCCGACCCCGCTGCCCTGCACCCAACCGGGCCCGAACTCGCGGTGCGTGACGTCCTGCCCGGGCCACCACCGCCGGGCCGCCGGGTCGACCTCCACCGCCTCCTCGACCGTCTCCTCGACCACCGCCGCCGGGCCCGACTCCCGTTCCTCCCGCTCCAGTTGGGCGAACAGGTCCTCCTGGGTGTAGTCCGCGAGCTGCGCGACGCCCACGCCCAGCAGCCGCACCCCGCCCGTGACGTCGACCTGCGTCGCCAGCCGCCGCGCCGTCGCGGCGATCACCTCCGCGTCGTCCGTCGGCCCGCGCAGCGTCTCGGAGCGGGTCAGCGTGGAGAAGTCGAACCGCCGGACCTTGAGCACCACCGTCCGCCCGGAGCGCCCGGCCGCCCGCAGCCGCCGCACGCAGCGCGCGGCCAACTGCTCGATCTCGTACAGGATGCGGTCCCGGTCGGCGAGGTCGACCTCGAAGGTGTCCTCCACCGACACCGACTTGGCGTCCCGGTCCGGCACCACCGGCCGCTCGTCCCAGCCGAGCGCCATCTGGAACACGCCCGCGCCGTGCGCCTTCCCGAGCAGGGCGACCAGCTCCTCGAACCCGGCCTCCGCGAGGTCCGCCACCGTGGTCAACCCGGCCCGGCGCAGCGCCTGTTCGGTCGCGGGCCCGATCCCGGGCAGGGCCCGCACCGGCATCGGGGCCAGCACCGCCCGCTCGGTGCCGGGCTCGATCAGCACCAGCCCGTCCGGCTTGGCCTGCTCGGAGGCGATCTTGGCCATCAGCTTGGACCCGGCGACACCGACGGACGCGGTCAGCCCGGTGCGCTCCACGATGTCCGCCCGCAGGTCCTCGGCCAGGGCCAGCACCAGCTGCGCCCCCTCGGCGGGCGTGGTCGCGGCGGCCAGCGCGGGCCCGTACGGCCCGGCCTCCAGGTCGACGAAGGCCTCGTCCAGGCTGAGCGGCTCGACCAGCGGGGAGCGCTCCCGCAGCAGGCCCATGACGATCTCGCTGTTGGCCCGGTAGGCGTCGAACCGGCCGGTCAGGAAGGCCGCGTTCGGGCACAGCCGACGGGCCTGCGCCATCGGCATCGCCGAGTGCACCCCGAACCTGCGCGCCTCGTAGGAGGCGGTGGAGACCACGCCGCGCCCGCCGAGGCCGCCGACGACGACGGGCTTGCCGCGCAGGCTCGGCTTGGACGCCTGCTCCACCGCGGCGAAGAAGGCGTCCATGTCGAGGTGGAGGATGCTCGGCACGGTCCGCACCGCTCGATCATCCCGCGCACCACCGACAATCCCCGCTCAGCCCTGCCCGGCGCCCCCCGCCGCGTCCGCGAGCGCCCGCGCCACCCCGTCCTCGTGCGGCCCCAGCAGCGTCGGGTCCGGCCGCAGCAGCACGCTCAGCGCCGCCTTCACCGCACTGCCGACCTCCCGCGCCTCGCCGTACTTCCAGGTGGTGTCGTGCCACTCCTCCACCCCGACCCCGTACGCGTCGATCCCGGCCGCCTCGCACAGCGCCAGCGCCCGCCGGACGTGGAAGGTCTGGCTGACCAGCAGCGCCCGGTCCACGCCGAAGATCCGGTGCGCCCGGCTGCACGAGTCCCAGGTGTCGAAGCCCGCGTAGTCGCCGACCACCCGCACCGCGGGCACCCCGCGCTCGATCAGGTACGCGCGCATCGCGTCGGTCTCGTCGTACTGGACGGTGCCGTTGTCGCCGGTCACCAGGATCGCCCGGACCTTGTGCGCCCGGTACAGCTCCAGCGCCGCGTCCAGCCGGTGCGCCAGGTACGGGGAGGGAACGCCGTCCATCAGCCCGGCGCCGAACACCACCGCGACGGGGGCCCCGGGCGCGCTCGCCACCGTGCCGACCTTCGCGGACCGGCCGAGGTGCAGCCAGGCGCTCGGCGCCAGCCCCAGCGCGGAGCACAGCACCACCGCCTGGAACCAGCGGCGCTGCCGCCGCCGGTCCGCCGGCCGCACCGCGCACCACGCCGCCCGGGCCCGCCGCCCCGCACACCTCAAGATCGTCGACACGGACGGGAGGACGAACCGGCCCGCCCCCGCGGTTCCCGCCGGGGGTCAGACCGCGCGGTTGCGGCGCTGCGCCAGCTCGTCGCCCGGGTCGTGGCCGATCAGCGTCTCGCCGGTGTCGGTGCGCTCGCCGTGCAGCCGGCCCAGGGTGGTCTCCAGCTCCTGCCAGACCGCGCCGACCGCGATGCCGAACACGCCCTGCCCGCCGTTCAGCAGGTCGACCACCTGCTGCGGCGAGGTGCACTCGTAGACCGTCGCGCCGTCGCACATCAGGGTCAGCCCGGTCAGCCCGGCCTGGTCGGCGGACTGCAGGTGGGTGACGGCCACCCGGATGTTCTGCAGCGACACGCCCGCGTCCAGCAGCCGCTTGACGATTTTCAGCAGCAGAATGTCCCGGAAGCTGTACAGCCGCTGCGCCCCGGCCGGGTACGCGGAGCGCACCGAGGGCTCCAGCAGGCCGGTGCGCGCCCAGTAGTCGAGCTGCCGGTAGGTGATGCCCGCGGCGGCGCAGGCCGTCGGCCCGCGGTAGCCGACCAGGGCGGACGTCGGGGCGAGCCGCTCGATCGCGGGCTGCCCGGGCTGGACGGCCGGGAAGCGGCCGAGCCGCGGCAGTTCCTCCGCCTCGGGCTCGGGCCGCCAGGGCCGCCCGATCAGGGGCCGGCCGGCCCGCGGCAGGTGCACCGCGCACAGCGCCCCGGAACGCGTCTCGTCGCCGGTGCCGCTCATCGCCAACCTCCGTCCATTCCGCCCAAGGCCCCACGGGACCCGCAGGAGCCCTGCCGGGCCCCGGGCTGCGGGTGGCCCGTCCGGCGGGCCATCACCTGACGGTAGGCAGTCGCCCGAGCACCGTCAACGATCGCCACGCCGGGGGCTTCCACAAACTTCACCCCATCGAGTGGTTATTCGTGCCCCATGTGTGGGTAGCAGAACGCATTTCCGGCCCAACCGAGTTGCGGCCCGCCGCCGACCGGACTAGCGCACCGGCTCCCGCCCGGTCACCGCGAGCCACCGGCCGCGCCCGGCCCCGGAGGTCCCGGCGTCACTGCGGGCCGCCGCCGAAGTCCTCCGGCGAGACCTGGTCCAGGAACTCCCGGAACTTCTCGACCTCGTCCTCCTGCTCGTCCGGGATCGAGATGCCGGCCTCCGCCAGCACCTCCTCGCTCCCGTAGATCGGCGTACCGGTGCGCAGCGCCAGCGCTATCGCGTCCGAGGGGCGTGCGCTCACCTCGACACCACCGGCGAACACCAACTCGGCGTAGAACACCCCGTCCCGGAGGTCGTTGATCCGCACCTCGGTCAGCTGCTGCCCGAGCGCGCCGAGCACGTCCTTGAACAGGTCGTGCGTCAGCGGCCGGGCCGGAGTCATGCCCTGCTGGGCGAAGGCGATCGCGGTCGCCTCGCCCGGCCCGATCCAGATCGGCAGGTAGCGGTCACCGCCGACCTCCCGCAGCAGCACGATCGGCTGGTTTGAGGGCATCTCCACCCGGACACCCACGACGTCGAGCTCATTCACACCAGCAACCCTATGGCGCACGCCCCCGATAGGAAAGCGCAGCAGGCAGCGGCCGCCGCGATCCGGACCCGCCGGCCGCCCGGCCGCCACCGGCCGCTCAGGACCGGGCCCGCAGCCCCGCCTGCACCATCGCCGCGTGCAGCCGCACCGACAGGGTGGCCAGTTCCCGCGCCGTCGCCTCCGCGTGCGCCCGGGTCTGCGGGTTGCGGTGCCGCCGCAGCGGCGCCACCACCTGCTCCACCAGCGCCACCTCGCGCTCGGCCGCCGCCTTCATCGCCCGCAGGTGCCGCGGCTCCAGGCCGAACCGGCCCAACTCCGCCACCAGCCGGGCGATCTGCAGCGCCTCGCCGTCGTACCCGCCGTCCGGGCCCGGCTGCACCAGCCCGTACGCCTCCCACTCGGCCAGCTCGCGCTCCTGCGCCTCGGCCGCCGCGATCAGCTCGGCCCGGCCCAGCCGCACCCCGCCCGCCACCGCGGCCGCGGCCGCCAGCTCCCGGTCCGCCTCCTCCAACGGCCCCGGACGGGCCTCCGCCCCCGGCAGCGCCGGGGGCTGCTCGCCGCGCTCGATCGCGTCCAGGTGCTCGCGGATCACCCGCAGCGGCAGGTAGTGGTCGCGCTGCATCCGCAGCACGTACGCCAGCCGCTCCACGTCCGCCGCCGAGAACTTCCGGTAGCCGGACGGGGTGCGCTGCGGCTCGACCAGGCCCTCCGCCTCCAGGAAGCGGATCTTGGAGATGGTCACCTCCGGGAAGTCGTCCCGCAGGAAGGCCAGCACCGCGCCGATCGACAGCAGCTCGTCACCCCGCCGGCGCGCCTCGCCCGTGCGGCGCGAGGCCGGCACGGGCGAGGACCCGAGGGACGGGGTAGGAATCTGTGGGGTCACTCGGGCTCCAAACGGAGAAGTGGTCAGTACCCCCGGTGGTGGCTGGCGAAGAACACCAGCCGGTACTTCCCGATCTGCACCTCGTCGCCGTTGCTGAGCAGCACCTCGTCGATCCGCTCCCGGTTCACGTAGGTGCCGTTCAGGCTGCCCACGTCCGCGACCGAGAAGCCGCCGTCGGGCTGCCGACGGAACTCCACGTGCCGACGCGACACCGTCACGTCGTCCAGGAAGATGTCGCCCTGCGGGTGCCGCCCCGCCGTGGTCACGTCCGAGTCCAGCAGGAACCGGCTGCCCGAGTTCGGGCCGCGCTGCACGATCAGCAGCGCCGAGCCCGGCGGCAGCGCGTCGATCGCCGCCATCACCTCGGCCGACAGCGCCGGAGTGGCACCCGTCGAGGTCGCGGTCGGGTCGTACGACTCGATGCCGGAGATCGAGATGGTCGAGGTGGTCTCCACCGCGCCCTCAGCGAAGCCGCCACGCAGCTGCGTGCCGCAGTTCGAGCAGAAACGGGCCTGAGCCGGGTTCTGGTTCCCGCACCGCGGGCACGGGCTGGTGCCAGCCATGTTCACAGCCTCCTGGCGCGGCACACCCGACTGGACGTGCCCGGCATAGGGGTCCGGGGCAAACCCTCCACCGGAGGTTGAGGGTCCTGCCGGGAAACCTATGCGCGGCCCGCCCGCCGAATCAACCGACGCGCCGTACGCCGCGTCGAACTGCCCGGTCGGGATGCCCGCGCCCTGGGTCACGTCGTCCCGGTACATCGGACGCTGCCCCTCCGGCGCCGGACGCATCGACGGCACCCCGGCGTCCTCCTGCCGGTAGCGCGCGGTCGGCGCCTCTGCCGCCTTCTTGTTGCGGCCGAAAAGCTTCGAGAAAAAACTCACGGGCGAATCCCCTTGCGTGTGACAGAACCGCCCGCGGGGCAGGGTTCAAGGCTCGGTGTGGCGGTGGGACCGGCATCGGACCGGAGACTGACGAGCGGTAAGACCCAGTGTCGCCGACCCGCCGCGGAAACCCACCACCGGGGGCTGCCCGCAGCTGACGAACCGTACGGAGCGCGCCCCGTCACTTCGCCGCCGGCTTGCCGTACTGCAACGGCTTCGGCGCGGCCAACGCGTCCACCAGCACCTTCTGCTGCTGGACGATGGTCGCCCGCGCCTGATGGTTCTCCAGGCTGCGCACCACGCCACCGGGGATGTTCAGCGCCGGAGTCAGGTCCTGCGGATTGCCCACCACGGTGAAGCGGAACGGCTGCGAGACGTCCTTGCCGTCGATGCGCACACCGTTCCCCGACGAGTTGTCGGTGAAGTAGGTTCCGGCCACCACGCGCACGTCGTTGATCTGAATCGCCTCCGCCCCCGCTGCTCGGAGTTCCTGCAGGGTGTCCAGCAGCATATCGGCCTTCACCTGCCCTTGGGGATCATCGATCGTCAGCACGATCCCCGGGCCGGTCGCCTTCTCCGTCCCGGCCAGCACGCCCAGCTCGGCCGCCTTCTTCCGGGTCTGCTCCTGGGCCTCCTTGGCCTGGTTCGAGGAGTTCTCCAGCTGCGCCAGCGACTGCTCCAGCTGCGTCTTCTCCGACTGGAGGCGCTGCTGCTTGCCGTCCAGTTCGTCGAGGATCCGCACCAGGTCCTCCTGCCGGGCCCCGCGCAGCTCGCTGTGGTCGTTGGTCGAACGGACCTGGATCGCCAGCGCCAGCCCCAGCGCGAACAGCAGCAGCGCCACCACCAGCTGGCCCCGCGACACCCGCGGCGGCCACAGCGCCGCCTTCAGCCGCGTCCGCCCGTCCGACGGCAGACGCACCGGCTCCTGCGGCACCACCGCCGCCGGCGGCTCCTCGGCCGCAGGCACCTCCTCCGGCGTGCGGACGGCCTCCCCGGCCGCGGGCTCGACCTCCCCGGCCTCCGCCGCCGCGGGCACCTCGGCCGCGGGCTCCGCCCCGGGCTCCTCGCCGACCGGCGGCTCCGCCTCCCGCTCCCGCGGCTCCTTCTCCTCGCTCACAGCCGCTCCCTACGCCCTGAACACGTGCCGACGGATCGCCGCCGCGTTCGAGAAGATCCGGATGCCCAGTACCACCACCACGCCGGTGGACAGCTGCGACCCCACGCCCAGCTGGTCGCCCAGGAACACGATCAGCGCCGCCACCACGACGTTCGACAGGAAGGACACCACGAAGACCTTGTCGTCGAAGATCCCGTCCAACATCGCCCGCACGCCGCCGAACACCGCGTCCAGCGCCGCCACCACCGCGATCGGCAGGTAGGGCACCACCGCGTTCGGCACCTCGGGCTGCACGAACACGCCGACGATCACGCCGATCACCAGACCCAGTACGGCAATCACGGTGTAGCAGCTCCTGTTCCGGTGGGAGTGGAAGTGGACTTCGCGGTCGACCGCGCGGACTTCGACGGCGTCCCGCTCCTGGCCGCGCCCGGCGAACCGGACGGCGGGGCGGAGGACGCGGAGGAACCCGACGGCGAGGGGGGCGGCGGCGTCGCAGCCGGGGACGGCTCCGCGGACGCCTCCGGCCCGGCCACCCGGAGCGTCACGCCCAGCGCGGCCGGCAGGGTCAGCGACTTCTGCGTCGACAGCGTCGAGCGGATCCCGTAGCTGTCCTGGATGATCTTGAGGTAGTGGCCGCCCTCGTTGTCCTGGAAGGCCCGCGCCAGCCGCGGCCCGTCCCCGATCGCCAGCACCGTGTACGGCGGCACCAGCGGCCGGTTGTCGACCAGGATCGCGTCGCCCGCCGCCCGGATCGCCGACAGCGCGGTCAGCCGCTGCCCGTTCACGGACACCGCCTCCGCCCCGGCCAGCCACAGGCCGTTCACCGCGTACTGCAGGTCGTGGTCCTTGACCCGCCCGTTCTTGCCGTAGCCGCCGCCGTTGCGCGGATCGCTGACGTTGCCGCCCGAACCGCTGCCGGACGCGTCGTCGATCACCAGCTTGACGCCCGGCCCGGTGATCTCCCCCGTCCCGGTCTGCGCCGCCAGCGCCGCCGCCCCGCCGTCGTCCCCGGTCTGCAGCGCCGCGTCCTGGGCCTGCTCGACCTTGTCGCGGTCCTCCTCGACCTGCCGCTGCAGGGCGTCCGCCGCCGCGTTGGCCTCGTTGACCCGGCTGACCAGCGCGTCCCGCTCCTTCGCCAGGACGGGCGCCGCCGCGTGCGTGTTCACCGCCCCGACCGTCACCACGACCGTCGCCAGCGCCAGCCCCAGGGCCAGCACCAGCCGACCCTTGGCCGTCGTCGGCAGCCGCGAGCTGCCCTCCGCCCCGCGCGCCCGGGCCGCCTCCGCGTACCCGTCGTCGAGCGAGTGCTCCATGACCGTGGTCAACAGGGACATCGAGGCGTCCGGACGGCGGAAGCGCCCCTCCGGGTCACTCGGTGTCGGCGTTGCTGGCATGCCGGACATCGTTTCACGACCACGAGGTACCCCACGACCAGCTCCCGGCCCCGCAGGACGGTTTCGGCACAGGATCGTGACAAACGCCCCGGCGGGGCGGGCCTCCCGGGCCCGCCCCGCCGGTTCTCGCGCCTCCTACTTCCCGGCGCCGTCCACGACCGCGGCCCACTCGTCGAGCAGCCGCTCGGTCGCCTCGTCGTCCGGACCCTCCGCCCACAGGTGCGTGACGGCCTCCGCCGGGTCCGGCAGGACCAGCGTCCACCGGCCGTCCGGCTCGACCACCCGCACGCCGTCCGTGGTGTCCAGCTTCCGGTTCCCGGCCGCCTCCACCACCGAGCGCATCACCATGCCCTTGGCGGCCCACGGCGTCGCGATGTCCCGCTTCTGGATGTGCGCCTGCGGGATCCGGGCGTCGATCTGGCTCAGCGTCAGCTGCGTCCGCGCCACCAGGCCGACCAGCCGCACGAACGCCGCCGCCCCGTCCAGCACCCCGGAGAACTCGGGCACCACGAAACCGCCGCGCCCGTCACCGCCGAAGACCGTGCCGTCCGCCGCCGCGGCCTTCGCCAGGTCGTCCGGCGAGGTCGTCGTCCAGATCACCTGGGTGCCGTGGTACGCCGCCACCTGCTCGGCGATCCGCGTCGTCGTCACCGGCAGCGCCACCTGCCCGGAACGGCGCTCGGCCGCCACCAGGTCCAGCAGCACCAGCAGCGCCCGGTCGTCCTGGATCACCCGACCGAGCTCGTCCACGAAGGACACCCGCTCACCCACCGGGTCAAACCGCACCCCGAACGCCGCCTGCGAGGACGCCACCAGCTCGCCCAGCCTCGCCAGCGCCGCCCGCCGCTCGTCCGCGCCCTCGGTCGGCCGCGACTCGTCCAGACCGCCGGCCACCGTCAGCGTCTCCACCCCGAGCCGCCCCAGGATGCTCGGCAGCACCAGTCCGGCACTGCCGTGCGCCGCGTCCACCACGACCTTCAGCCCGGCCTCCCGCACCCCCGAGGTGTCCACCGCCCGCAACAGGTTCGTCGCGTACGAGTCGAACACGCTCGCCGGGTGCAGCAGGTCGCCGATCTCGCCCGGGAACGCCCGCCGGAACTCCTGCCGCGAGTACACCCGGTCCAGCTTCCGCTGCCCGGCCTGCGACAGGTCCGCCCCGCGCTCGTCGAAGAACAGGATGTCCAGCGAGTCCGGCACCCCCGGCGTGGTCCGCAGGAAGATCCCGCCCGCGCTCCCCCGCGCCGTCGCCTGCCGGGCCACCGGCATCGGCACGTTCTCCAGGTCGCGGACGTCGATCGCACTGGTCTGCAGCGCCGAGATCATCGCCCGCTTCAACGCCCGCGCACCACGCGAGTGGTCACGCGCGATGGTGACCGTCGCGCCCTTCTTCAACGTGGTCGCGTACGCCCCCGCCAGCCGCACGGCCAGCTCCGGGGTGATCTCCACGTTCAGGATCCCCGACACGCCCCGCACCCCGAACAGGTGCTCCTGGCCGCGGGACTCCCAGATCACCGAGGTGTTGACGAAGGCGCCGGCCTCGATCGTCTTGAACGGGTAGACCCGGACGTTGCCCGCGATGATCGACTCCTCGCCGATCAGGCACTCGTCACCGATCACCGCCCCCTCGTCGATCCGCGCGGCCCGCATCACGTCGGTGTTCTTCCCGACCACGCACCCGCGCAGGTTGCTCTGCGGCCCCACGTACACGTTGTCGTGCACCACGGCCTTGTGCAGGAACGCCCCGCGCTTCACGACCACGTTCGACCCCAGCACAGTGTGCTCGCGCAGCTCCACGCCGGCCTCGACCTTGGCGTAGTCACCGATGTACAGCGGCCCCCGCAGCACCGCCTCCGGGTCCACCTCCGCACCCTCGGCCACCCACACGCCCGGCGAGATCTCGAACCCGTCCAGCTCGACCTGGACCTTCCCCTCCAGGACGTCCGCCTGGGCCTTCAGGTAGCTCTCGTGCGTGCCCACGTCCTCCCAGTAGCCCTCGGCGACGTAGCCGAACACCGGCTTGCCCTCCTTGAGCAACTGCGGGAACACGTCGCTCGACCAGTCGACCGACTCCCCGGCCGCCACGTAGTCGAAGACCTCCGGCTCCATCACGTAGATGCCGGTGTTCACGGTGTCCGAGAACACCTGCCCCCAGGTCGGCTTCTCGAGGAAGCGCTCGACCTTCCCCTCGTCGTCCGTGATGGTGATGCCGAATTCCAACGGGTTCGGCACCCGGGTCAGGCACACCGTCACCAGCGCGCCCTTCTCCCGGTGAAAGGCAATCAGGTCGGAAAGGTCGAAGTCCGTCAGCGCGTCGCCGGAGATCACCAGAAACGAATCGTCCCGCAGCGCGTCCTCGGCGTTCTTCACGCTGCCCGCCGTACCCAGCGGTGTTTCCTCGTTGGCATAGGTGAGGTGCATGCCCAGTTCCTCACCGTCACCGAAGTAGTTCTTGACCAACGACGCCAAGAACTGCACGGTCACCACAGTGTCAGTGAGGCCGTGCCGCCTCAGCAGCCGCAGCACGTGCTCCATGATCGGCCGATTGGCCACCGGCAGCAGCGGCTTGGGCATGCTGGAAGTCATGGGGCGGAGTCGAGTGCCCTCCCCGCCCGCCATCACAACGGCTTTCATTACGGGTGCGTCCTCCTTCGCGGTGGTGAACCCCTGCGGATCCATCAAACCGGTCCGACGCATCCCTACCCGGAAGAAAACGTCCGACTCACCGAGGAGGCCGTGTGAAACGTCTCAGGCTGATCTCAAACGGCAGCCGGACGCTCCGCCTGCAGGATCTGCCGGGCCTGCACCGCATACAGGGCACCGGCCCACCAGTACAGCGTCGTCCCCCACCAGATGAACGCCCAACTCACCACTCCCGCAACCCGGTGCACCCACCCCTCGCCCACCCCCAGCAGCAGCAGCGGAAACGCGTACATCAGATTGAACGTGGCCGCCTTCCCCAGGAAACTCACGTTCAGCGGCCCGTAACCCGCCCGGTTGAGCCGCAACAGCACCACCCCGACGAACGCCTCGCGCGCCACCAGCAGCGCCGTCAGCCACCACGGCAGGATCTCCCGCCAGGTCAACCCCACCAACGTCGAGACGATGTACAGCCGGTCAGCAGCCGGGTCCAGCAGTTGCCCCAGCCGGCTGATCTGCCCCCACCGCCGGGCCAGCTTCCCGTCCAGGTAGTCACTGACCCCGCTCAACATCAGGACGACGATCGCCCACCCGTCGTTCTTCGGCCCCCCGAAGACCGGCCACAGCACCAACCACAGGAAGATCGGCACGCCCACCAGCCGAGCCATGCTCAGCAGGTTCGGGATCGTGAGGACCCGGTCGGTCTGAACTCGCGTCTCCTGGACCTCCACGGTGCGGAGCCTCCTGTATTAACCACTGACGACTGTGCGGGACTGACCCTACAACAAGAAAGCCCCCTGACATCCCGTCAGGGGGCTTTCTCTGAAAGATTGTTCGGCGGCGTCCTACTCTCCCACAGGGTCCCCCCTGCAGTACCATCGGCGCTGTGAGGCTTAGCTTCCGGGTTCGGAATG
>NZ_BSSA01000017.1 GCF_030268885.1 Kitasatospora phosalacinea | reverse complement strand
CCGCCTCATGGCCGCCCGCCTCGCCGGCGAGGAGATCGAACCACGCGGCCCCATCGAGACCGAAGCAGCCCGCCGCCTCGCCGACGACCTCAACGATCAGTAGCTAGCCAATTACCCCACACTTTCTCAGCCGTTGGGCAGGATCACCGCCCGGCCGTTGACCTTGCCCGCGTGCAGGCGCTCGTAGGCGAGCGGGGCCTCGTCGAGGCCGTACGTCTCGACGTGCACGTCGACCGCGCCGGCCCGGGCCAGGTCGAGGACCTCGATCAGCTCGGAGCGGCTGCCCCAGTACGGGGAGGTGACGGAGACCTCGTACGGCAGGACGCCGAAGCCGACCGCCAGGGTGCCGCCGCCGATGCCGACGACCGTGACGTCGCCCTCGACGGCGACGAGCTGCCCGGCCAGGGCGGTGGTGGGCGGGGCGCCGACGAAGTCGAACACGGCCTGCGCGCCCAGCCCGGCGGTGAGTTCGCGCACCTTCCCGGCCGCCGCGCCGTCCGAGAGCACCGCCTCGTGCGCGCCGACCGTCCGGGCCAGGGCGAGCTTCTCCTCGGTGACGTCGAGCGCGACCACCCGGGCCGCGGTCATCGTCCGCAGCAGCTGGATCGCGACGTGCCCGAGGCCGCCGGTGCCGATGACGACCGCGGTGGAGCCGGGGACGAGCTTGGGCAGCGAGCGCTTGATCGCGTGGTACGGCGTCAGCCCGGCGTCGGTGAGCGGGACGGTGCGCACCGGGTCGAGGTCGCCGAGCGGGACGAGGTGCCGCGGGTCGTCGACGACCATGTACTCGGCCATCGCGCCGGGCGCGCCCAGCCCGGGCGGCATGATGCCGAGGCTGCCCGCGCGCAGGCAGTAGTTCTCCTTGCCCTCCGCGCACTTGGCGCAGCTGCCGCAGCCCCACGGGCCGTACACCGCGACCGACTCGCCCTCGGTGAGGCCGGTGACGCCCGCGCCGAGCGCGGCGACGGTGCCGACGCCCTCGTGGCCGAGGGTCAGCGGCAGCGGGAACGGCAGCTGCTCGGCGGGCCAGCTCATCACGGCGATGTCGGAGTGGCAGACGCCCGCGGCGGTGACCTTCAGCAGGACCTGCCCGGGGCCGGGCTCGGGGTCGGGGACGGTGACCACCTCGGGGTGGCCGCCGACGGTGCGGTACTGGACTGCCTTCATGGTTTCGACGCTCCTTCGCGCGGATCCCCCCGCGGACGGCCCCCCGGAATCGTTTCGGCTCAGCGGGCGGCGTAGCCGCCGTCGACCAGGTGGTAGCTGCCGGTGACGAAGGACGCCCGGTCCGACAGCAGGAAGGCGGTCAGCTCGGCGACCTCCTCGGCGCGGCCGAGGCGCCCGGCCGGGTGCAGCGAGACCAGCAGTTCGCGTCCGGCGGGGTCGGTGTCCCTGAGCAGCGGGGTGTCGATGAAGCCGGGGCCGACCGCGTTGACCCGCACGCCCTGCGCGGCGTACTCGATCGCGGTGGTCTTGGTCAGCCCGACCACGCCGTGCTTGGCGGCGACGTACGCGGGCGATCCGGCGAAGCCGTTGGTGCCGAGGATGGAGGCCATGTTGACGATCGCGCCGCCGCCCGCCGCGAGGATTTCGGGCAGTTCGTGGCGCAGCGAGTAGAAGACGCCGTCCAGGTTGGTGGCCAGCACCCGGCGCCACGCCTCGGGGTCGTACTCGCCGGTGGGGGCGGACGGGCCGCCGATGCCCGCGTTGTTGACGGCCAGGCGGAGCGGGCCGAGGCTCTCGACGGTGGCCCGGACGGCGGCCCGGACCGAGTCCGGGTCGGTGACGTCGAGCGGTACGGCGAGCGCCTTCGCGCCGGTGGCCTCGATGGCGGCGGCGGCCGCGCGGGCGCCGTCCAGGTCGTGGTCGGCGATCGCGACGTGCGCGCCGCGGGCGGCGAGCAGGGTGGCGGTGGCCAGTCCGATGCCGGAGGCGCCTCCGGTGACGAGGGCGGTGCGGCCGGCGAACTCCCGCTCGACGGCGGGCTCCTGGGTGGCGGGCTCCTGGGTGGTCATGGGTGGTGGTTCCTCTCGTGCGCCGCGCAGGGGTGGGCGCGGTCGGTGCTGTTCCCGTCCGACGGTGGTCAGTCCGGGGGTTCGGCCGCCACCAGGTCGAAGGCGCGGTCGAGCAGGGTGGGCAGGTCGCCCGCGGGGTCGCGCACCCAGGTGCGGGTGGCGGCGTGCAGGGCGGCGACGCCGAGGCCGACGGCGACGGCGGGCCGCAGGTCGGTCTCCGGGTGCAGGCCGAGCCGGGCGGCGACCAGCCGGATCGAGCGCTCCTCCTCGGCGACCGAGATCCGCCGGAACGCGGCGGTCAGCGCGGGTTCCTCGTCGATCAGCACGAACAGGTCGCGCATGCCGGGGCGGCGGTGCCAGGCGGGGTGCTCGGGGTCGGGGTCGTGCAGCCAGGCGGTGACGGCGGCGCGGTAGGCGGCGACCGGCGCCTCGGCGGCGGGACGGGCGGCGAGCGCCTCGTTGATCCGGGCGAAGTCGGCGCGCAGGCAGTCCAGCACGGCGTCCTCGCGGGAGGCGAAGTGGCGGCTGAAGGTGCGCCGGGAGACGTCGGCGGCGTCGGTGACGTCCTCGACGGCGAGGGCGGCGAGGCCGTGCGCCAGGGTGAGGCGCAGCGCGGCGGCGGCCATCGCCTCGCGGGTGCGGCGGGCCTTGCGCTCGCGCCGCCCGGCCTCCCCGGGCGCGGGGGCGCCGGTTCCGCCGGTGGCGGGTGCGGGCTGCTCGCTGCTCATGCCCCCACCGTACTACCGAAAATGTCCCGGCGGGACACCAGTCCCGCCGGGACACCATGCCCGGGTCGCGCTGCTCACGCCCCGGACGCCTCCGGGGCCCGGGTCACTGCCCGGGCGGCCCCCACAGCCGGTCGGTGCAGCGGGCGTAGGTGTCGCGCCAGTGCGGCCAGTGGCGCGCCGTCTCGTCGTCGCAGTCGGCGAGCAACCGGTCGACCCGGGCCGGGTCGACGCCCTCCAGCAGCCAGACCAGGGCGTCGGAGGCGGACGGGCCGTCGGCGAAGCGGAGCAGGTCGAGCAGCTCGGGCAGGGTGCCGATCCGGGAGCCGGGCGGGAAGACGCCCGCCATCCGGGGCAGCAGCTGGCGCTCCTCGATCCGCAGGTGGGTCTCCACCCGGGCGGCCAGCTCCTCGACCGCGTAGGAGACCGACCAGGCGCTGGCCGGGTCGCGGGTGGCGATGCCGACCAGGGTGGTGGTGCGGGTGAAGCACTGGTCGAGGTTGTGGTGGTCGGACTCCAGCCAGTTGAGCAGCAGCCGCAGCTCGGGGGCGAAGCGCCGCAGCACCGGCCACAGCCGGGTGTCCTGCTGCTCGTGGTGGCAGGTGACCATGGCGGTGACGAAGTCCCAGTGCCGCTTGAGCGCCTCGGCCGTCTCGGCGTCGTCGGGCTGGAGCAGGCGCAGCGCCTGCGGGATGCGGGCGAGGTCGCGGCGGACGGCGGCGTGCACCAGCGTGAGCCCGGCGAACGGGATCGGCTCGGCCGCGGCCGGGACGCGGACGGGAGCGGGCGCCGGGGCGGAGGCGGGCGCCCCGCCCTGCCGGGCGGCAGTGCCGTTCCCGCGCTGGGCGGGGGTGGTCGCGGGGCCGACGGGCAGCAGGTGACGGGGCATGGCGCTCTCTTCACGACGGTCTGGGCGGGCCGGAGCGGGGGCCGCGGTGCGGCGAAACCCCGGTCCAGTTCTCCGGTCCACGGCTCCAGGGTGTCCCCAGTGCATCAGGGCCGAATCAACGACCGATTGATGTGCAGGTCAGGACGGTTTCCGGGCCACCCGTGGCGGTTTTTGACGAAGGCTTTGCCTTCGTTCGCGGGCGACGGTCCGCGGGCGACGGTCCGCGGTCCGCGGTCAGTCCGCCTCCGGTCCGGCGGTGTTGGCGGTCAGCCACTCCAGCGTGGTGGGGATCATCTTCTTGAAGTCCGAGGTGAGGTGCTTGCCGCCGGGCTGCTCGTAGTACTCGACGGTGGTGGGTGCCTTGGCCTTGGCCACCCAGTTCTTCACCAGCTTGGTCTCGTACGCGTTGGCGCCGCCCGCGGTGGCCAGCATCCGCACGTCCGCGGTGCCCGCGGCGACCAGCTGGTCGGGGCTGTTGGCCAGCCGCTCCTGCTCGTGGCCCTTCCAGAGCGGCGAGTCCGGGTTCCAGTAGCCGTCGATCGGCACCGCGGCCTTGAACACGTCGGGGTGCTGCAGGGCGAGCTTGGCGCTGCAGAACGCGCCGGTGGAGGCGCCCATCACGGCCCAGCCGTCCCGGCCCCTGACGGTGCGGAAGTTGGCGCGGACGAAGTCCGGGAGGTCCTCGGCCATCCAGGTGCCGATCTTCGGCTGGCCGGGGATGTCGGCGCACTCCAGCGCCTTGGACTCGTTGGAGTCCAGGTTCTGCACCGGCATGATCATGATGAACGGGTGGGCCTTGCCCTGGGCGACCAGTTCCTGGTCGATCTCCTGGATCGGCAGCTGGTTGTCCGTCCAGGTGTTGTAGCCCGCGCTCTGCCCGCCCGCGTACAGGGTCAGCACCGGGAAGCCGGTCTTCGCGTACTTCGGGTCGTCGTACTGCGGGGGCAGCCAGACCCAGACCTTCCCGCTCACCCCGGACTTGGCGCCGGTCAGGGTGGTCATCAGGATCGGACCGGCCTTGGTGTCGCGGGCCTTCGAGAACTGGGCGGCCGGGCCGGTCGGCATCAGCACCTTGGACGGCTTCGGCGGCGGGCTGCTGCTCGCCGGCGCGGCCGGCGCCGCGGGGCTCCGGTCGGCGGAGATCGCCGCCCGGGCGTCGGACGCGCTGCCGGAGCTGCCGCAGGCGGTGAGCGGGACGGCGAGGGCGAGCAGGGCGGCGGCGGCCGCGGAGCGGCGGACGGCGGAACGGGGCTGCGGCAGCACGGTGGTCTCTCCGGGCGGGGGGCCGACCCGACAGCCGGGTGCGGCCCCTGGTCAGTGAGGGCCGGGGACGCCGCGACACTGCCACCGGCCGCCCCGGGGTGCGGCCCCGGCCGCGCACGCTGCGGCGGTCCGGGCCTCCCGTGATCCTATGACGTGCCGCCCCCGGGCCCGGTTGCGACGGGGCCCACGACCCGCCGGTCGGCGGGGGTGGTTCCCGCCGGTCGGCGGGGGTCGGCCGCGGCCCGGGGCGGGATTGGACGTTCCTCCGGCTGACGCGGCGCCCCGCCCCGGCGATCATGGGGTTCCGCGTCCGGAAACCACCCCGAGGAGTGTGCGCGTGTCCCAGCAGGTTGCCGTCATCACCGGTGCGGGCAGCGGCGTCGGCCGCGCCGTGGCCCGCGAACTCGCCTCGACCGGCTGGCGGCTGGTGCTGGCCGGGCGCCGGGCCGGGGCGCTGGCGGAGACCGCCGCCGGGCTCGGGCCCGACCGGGTGCTGGCGGTGCCCGCCGACGTCACCGACGAGGAGCAGGTGGAGGCGCTGTTCGACGCCGCGGCCGGGCACTTCGGCCGGATCGACCTGCTGTTCAACAACGCCGGGACGTTCGGCCCGTCCGCCCCGGTCGAGGAGGTGGCGGCGGACGACTGGCGGGCCGTGGTCGACCTCAACCTGACCGGCGCCTTCCTCTGCGCGCGGGCCGCCTTCCGCCGGATGAAGGCGCAGGACCCGCAGGGCGGACGGATCGTCAACAACGGCTCGATCTCCGCCCACGTGCCCCGCCCGCACGCGATCGCCTACACCGCGACCAAGCACGCCGTCACCGGCCTGACCCGCGCCCTGTCGCTGGAGGGCCGCCCCCACCGGATCGCCTGCGGGCAGATCGACATCGGCAACGCGGCCACCGACATGACGGCCGCGATGGCCACCGGGGTCCGGCAGGCGGACGGCCGGATCGCGCCCGAGCCGACCATGGACGTGGCGGACGTGGCCCGGACGGTGCGGCACATGGCGGAGCTGCCGCTGGAGGCGAACGTGCAGTTCGCCACCGTGATGGCCACCGCGATGCCGTACGTCGGCCGGGGCTGACGGCCCGCCGCCGGACGCCTCACTCGTCGTGCGAGTAGCGGTAGCGCGGCCGCGCCCCGTCCGGGTCGTAGCGGTACACGCTGGTGGTGGGCCACTGCTCGCCGCGCGCCGGGTCGGGGAGTTCGGCGCGCAGCACCATCCGCAACGACGGCGGCGGCGCGCTGGGGCGGACCCGCTTGAGGTGTCCGTCCCAGCGGCCGCCGCAGAGCTCGACGTCCAGGATGGGGGTGGGGGGCTGGAGGGTGGGGGTGGGGGTGCTCACCCGCCCGATGCTTCCAGCGCGGTGGAGTCCCGGCTCCGCAGGAGCCGGGACTCCACCCGTTCGGGCGGTTCGGCCGCCCAGGCCGTTACTCCGCGGCCACCGGCGCGGGGTCAGTTCCGCCAGGTGTCGCTGAGCACGACCTGGCCGGTGGCCGGGACGGTCGCGGTGCGGTTGGCCCCGCTCTCCCAGGTGACGTTCCCGGCGGCGTCCTTGCGGACGTACTTGTACTGGAAGGCGGTTCCGGCGCCCATCGCCACGTCCAGCTTCCACACCGGGTAGGCGGCGGAGGACAGCAGCAGCGCCTTCGAGGTGTCCCAGCCGCCGAGTGCGGCGGCGTCGCCGACCACGTAGATGTTCTGGCCGACCGTGGTGGTGGCGTTGACCGCGAAGGACGCGCCGCTGGTGGCGGAGGTGGCCGTCGGGGTGGGGGTCGGGCTGGGCGAGGCGGTGGCGCACGGGTCGCCGGAGCCGATCACGCCGTCCTTGACGGTGACGTTGCCGGTGCCCAGCGCGTAGTTGGCGCTGTTGTTGTTGTCCCAGGTGCCGGAGCCGTTGTTGAAGGTGGCGGCGAGGCCGGTGGCGCTGCCGAGGGCGGCCGTGTACTTGACCCAGCCGGTGCAGGCGGCGGTCATCGCGACGCCGGGGGCGGTGGTCCAGGTGCCGCCGGTGGGCGCGTAGTGCAGGTAGTAGGCCGACCAGTTCTTGTCGGTGGAGTAGAAGACGGTCGCGGAGTTGCTGCCGGCGGTGGCCGTCGGGGTCGGGGTCGGGGTGGGCGTGGCGGTGGAGCCGCCGCCCGCGCCGACGTACAGGGCGACCGCCTCGCCCGCGCCGACGGTGGCGGTGAACCTGCCGTCCGCACCGACGGTGTAGCTCTGGCCGGTGCAGCCGCCGCCGCTCACCGGGTCGCCGTGCTGGACGTCGCAGTAGCTGCCGGCCGGCAGCGAGGTCTGGAAGGTCTGGGTGATCGGGCCGGACTCCCGGTTGATCGCCACGTAGCCCTTGCTGCCGCGGCCGAAGCCGATCGCGTTGTTGCCGTTGGACCACCAGTTGGTCATGCCGGTGCCGGAGACCGCGTTGCGGAAGCCGACCATGTTGGCGACCTGGCGCCAGGCGTGGGTGCAGTTCCAGCCGTCCTGGTAGCAGGCGTTGACCGTGCCGCCGTTGGGCGGGCCGTCGTCGTTGTTGCTGAACGCGTAGCCGGAGTAGACGTTCGGCGAGCCGTACGGGTTGGCCAGCAGGAAGACGTTGGCCAGCGTGTAGGCGGAGCCGTACTTGTAGTTCAGGGTCGAGCCGTTGCGCTCGGTGTCCCAGTTGTCGACGAAGGTGCGGGCCTGGGCGGAGCCGAGCAGGCCGCTGCCCCAGCTCTGCAGGTCGGAGATCCTGCCGCCGTTGAAGGCGCTCTTCAGCCAGGTCGCGGAGCGGAACTCGTCGACGTCGCCGTTGCCGGTGTACTCGGAGGGCTGGACGGCCTCGCCCGCGCCGTAGATGACCTCCTGCACCCAGTAGGCGTTCGGGTTGCTCATCCTGGCCTTGATGGCGGCCAGGTCGCTCGCGGCGATGTGCTTGGCGGCGTCGATCCGGAAGCCGTCGACGCCCAGGGTGAGCAGGTCGCTCAGGTAGTTGGCGATGGTCTGCTGGACGTAGGCGGAGCCGGTGTCGAGGTCGGCCAGGTTGACCAGTTCGCAGTTCTGCACGTTGGAGCGGTCGCCGTAGTTGCTGATCGCCTGGCGGCAGGAGTGGAAGTCCTGGTCCTGGTAGTAGCCCGGGTAGTTGTACTTGGTGTAGGCGGTGCCGCCGGTGCCGGTGCCGCTGCCCGCGGTCATGTGGTTGACCACCGAGTCGGCGATCACCTTGACGCCCGCGGCGTGGCAGGTGTTCACCATGTTCTGGAACGAGGTGCGGTCGCCGAGCCGGCCCGCGATCTTGTAGCTGACGGGCTGGTAGGAGGTCCACCACTGGGCGCCCTGGATGTGCTCCTGGGGCGGGGAGACCTCGACGAAGCCGTAGCCCTTGGGGCCGAGGGTGTCGGTGCACGCCTTGGCCACCGAGTCGAACTTCCACTCGAACAGGGTGGCGGTGACGTCCTTGCCGCCCGGAGGGGTGGCGGTGGCGGTGGGGGCGAGCGTGAGCCCGGCGCCGACCGAGAGGCCGAGCGCGGCGAGCGCGGTGGTGGCGGCGGCGAGGCGCCTTCTGCGGACGGGGGCGGAGGTGGGCAAGGGAGCACTCCTGGGGGAGGCCCGGGCCGCGGACGCAGGTCGCGGAACGGGGGGCGGCAGGGTGGGGGGCCGCGACGGCGGGGGTGGTGCCGTCAGCGCGACGGGGGGACGGTCGCTACTGCAAGGAAGCCGCAAGAGCGTTGAAACTTGCTGGAAACTTGCAGTGGCATGACCATAGGGTCCGCCCGGACGCCCGTCAAGGGAGGCTGCACGCCCGTGACCTGCCCTTGATCCCTCCGGAAACGGGAGCGCCGGCCCGCCGCTGACAGTTCGTCGACGGCGGACCGGCGCTCCCCGCGCGGCCGCGGCGGCTCAGCCCAGCTGCTGCTCGATCAGGTCGCAGGCGCGGGCGGTGCCGCCCTCGGACCTCGCCCGCGCGCTCAGCTCCCGCGAGCGGGCCGCCACCCGCGGGTCCCCGACCAGCTCGGCCAGTGCGGTCCGCAGCGCCTGCGGCGTGGCGTCCGCGGTGTCGATCCGGCGGGCCACGCCGAGCTCGACCAGCCGGTCGGCGTTCATGAACTGCTCGGCGGCCTGCGGCACCGCGATCATCGGCACCCCGGCGAGCAGCCCCTCCCCGCAGCCGCCCATCCCGGCGTGCGTGACGAAGGCGTCGGCCTGCGCCAGCACCGACCGCTGCGGCACCCAGGGGTGCACCTCGACGCCGGGCGGGACCTCGCCGAGCTCCGCCGGGTCGGTGTGCCTCCCGATCTGCAGCACCAGGTGCCAGCCGGGCAGGTCGCCGAAGGCGGCCAGGCAGGCGCGGTAGAACTCCGGCTGCCGGGTGAACGCCGAGCCGAGCGAGACCAGCAGCACCTTCTCCGCCCCGGCCGGGCGCCGCCAACCGCCCTGCTCGGCCCGCAGGTCGAAGCAGGGGCCGACGAAGTCCACCGCCCCGCGGTCCACCCGGTCGGCGTGCGGCTGCATCGCCTCGGTGATCATCGCGACGACCCGGGCGGGCCGCCCGGAGAACGCGTCCACGTCGAGCGTGGTGGCGCCGCTGCCCGCCAGCCACTCGGCGAAGCGGGCGAAGTAGGCGTCGGCGCCGGGCAGTTCGCGCAGCTGCCCGCCGACCTCCTCCTGGTACCCCTCCCAGCCGACGATCGTCGGCGAGAGCTGCACGACCGGCCGCCGCTGCGCCTCGGCCAGCGCCCGGGCCGCGTAGGCGCCGATGTCGTACAGGTAGAGGTCGGCCGGGTCGGCGTCGTAGTGCGTGCGCAGCCGGGGCAGCACCGCGATCGCGTCCTCCAGGAAGAGGCGCATGGCGCCGATCGCGTCCGCGGGCCAGTCGTGGTCGGCGACCGGCAGGGTGGAGGGGTACGGGACGAGCTCGGCACCGGTGGGGGCGATGAGTTCGGCGACCGCGGGGTCGTTGGCGTACGTCACCCGGTGGCCGCGGGCGACCAGCTCGCGGATCACCTCCAGGCTCGGGCGGACGTGGCTGACGGCCGGGATGCCGACCATGGCGATGTGGGCACGACGGGTCATGCGGAGAGCACCTGCTTCCGTTCTACGGGGGCGTGGACGACACACCGCACCGCCGGGGCGCCGCCGAAGGGCGCGCGGGCGGGCGGGACGCACGGGCTCGGGGCGCTGCCCCGGCCGCGTCAGCCGTAGATCTGCTGGAAGGAGGACACACCGGGACCATAGCCCGGGACCGGCGGACCCGCATCCGATTAACCGGCGCGAACGGCCCCCGGGAGCCGGAACTCCCGGGGGCCGCCGTCGGATTGACGTACCGTCAGACCGCGTCCGGACCGCGCTCGCCGGTGCGGACCCGGACGATGCCGTCCACCGGCACCACCCAGACCTTGCCGTCGCCGATCTTCCCGGTCCGGGCGGCGGCCACGATCGCGTCGGTGACCCGCTCGGCGTCCTCGTCCTCCACCACCACCTCGATCCGGACCTTCGGCACCAGGTCGATCCGGTACTCCGCACCGCGGTACACCTCGGTGTGGCCGTGCTGCCGCCCGTAGCCGCTGGCCTCGGTGACGGTCAGGCCGTGCACGCCGAGTTCCTGCAGCGCGGTCTTGACCTCGTCCAGCTTGAACGGCTTGACGACGGCGGTGATCAGCTTCATACCGTGCGGGTCCTGTCGGAGGCGGGCGCACCGTGCGGGTGCACGCTGGCGTGGGCGCTGGCGGAGCCGTGGCCCAGGACGCCGTGATCGTACGCGTTCTCGGCGTGCACGGCGAGGTCCAGGCCGGTGAGTTCGTGCTCGGGCGCGGCCCGGAAGCCCATCACCCGGTCGATCGCCCACCCGATGCCGTACGTCGCGCCGAACGCGTACCCGGCGACCACCAGCACCGCGACCAGCTGCTTGCAGAGCTGCCCGGGGCCGCCGCCGTGCAGCAGTCCGGCGGGGCCGCCGGTCATCGTGGCGGTGGCGAACAGGCCGATCAGCCCGGTGCCGAGGACGCCGGCCACGAAGTGCACGCCGACCACGTCGAGCGAGTCGTCGTAGCCGAGGCGGAACTTCCAGCTGACCGCGTAGCAGCAGACCACGCCGGCGGCCAGGCCGATGACCAGGGCGCCGAACAGGTCGACGCTGCCGCAGGAGGGGGTGATGGCGACCAGTCCGGCGACCGCGCCGGAGGCGGCGCCGAGGGTGGTGGCGTGGCCGTCGCGCTTCTTCTCCACCACCAGCCAGCCGAGCAGGCCCGCGCAGCCCGCCGCCTGGGTGTTGAGGACCGCGGCGGCGGCCAGGCCGTTGGCGCCCATCGCGGAGCCGCCGTTGAAGCCGAACCAGCCGAACCAGAGCAGGCCCGCGCCCAGCAGCACCAGCGGCAGGTTGTGCGGGCGCATCGCCTCCTTCTTGAAGCCGAGGCGCGGGCCCAGCAGCAGGGCCAGGGCGAGGCCGCTGGCGCCGCAGTTGACCTCGACGACGGTGCCGCCCGCGAAGTCGAGGGCGCCGAGGTGCCTGAGGATCCAGCCGTCGGGGGCGAACACCCAGTGCGCGACCGGGACGTAGACCAGCAGCGTCCACACGGCGGTGAAGGCGACCCAGGAGCCGAACTTGGCGCGGTCGGCGATGGCGCCGGAGACCAGCGCGGCGGTGATGATCGCGAAGGTCAGCTGGAAGGTCGCGAACAGCAGGGTGGGGACGTCCCCGGTGAGGCTGTGCGGGGTGATCCCGGCCATGCCGAGGTGGTCGAGCGAGCCGATCAGGCCCCAGCCCGCGTCCTTGCCGAAGGCCAGCGAGTAGCCGGCCAGCAGCCAGACCACGGTGACCACGGCGATCGACACGAAGCTCATCATGATCATGTTGAGCACGCTCTTGGTGCGCACCATGCCGCCGTAGAACAGCGCGAGGCCCGGTGTCATCAGCAGCACGAGCGCGGTGCAGGCCAGCAGCCAGGCGGTGTCGCCGCTGTCCAGGGTGGGTGGGGAGTCAGCGAGGAGCATGCGGGGAGTGTCGCCGGGCCGGATTTCGCGCCGTCGTCACCGGTGTTTCGGCAGTGTTTCGTGTTGCCCGGGGGTTTCCGGGATCTCACCGTCCGGACGCCCCCGCGGGCCCGGACCGCCCGGACGCGCCGGGGCCCGGCAGCCGCTGCGGTGCGGCTGCCGGGCCCCGGCGGTCTACCGGGTTCAGCCGGTCTGGACGGCGGTGTCGTCGATCACGAAGGAGGTCTGCAGCGAGGAGTCCTCGACCGCGGTGAACTTCACCGTGACGCTCTGGCCCGCGTAGGCCGACAGGTCGATGCTCTTCTGGGTGTAGCCGGTGGCCGCGTTGACGTTCGAGTGGGTCGCGACCGTGGTGCCGTTGACGGTCACGGTCAGCTTGTCGTACGCGGTGCTGCCGGACTCGGCGGTGTCGATGTGCAGCCAGTAGCTGAAGGTGGCCTTGCAGCCGGCCGGGACGGTCACGGTCTGCGCGAGGGTGTCGGTGTGGGCGGAGCCGTAGCCGTCCATCCAGGCCTTCCAGGAGCCGCTGTGGGCGGCCTCGGAGGAGGAGTTGTCGACCACGCCGGAGGAGGCGGTCCAGGGGCTGGCGGTGCCGGTCTCGAAGCCGGGGTTGCCGAGCAGCTGGGTCGGGGTGCAGCCGGTGCCGCCGCCGGAGGTGACGGTCCAGGTGAAGGAGGCGGTGCCGGTCTTGTTGGCGGCGTCCTTGGCGGTGACGGTGACGTTGTACGTCCCGGCCGCGGTGGCGGTGCCGCTGATCAGGCCGGTGGAGGCGTTGATGGACAGCCCGGTGGGCAGGCCGGTGGCCGAGTAGCTGAGCGGCGCGGTGCCGCCGGTGGCCTTGATCTGCAGGCTGACGGCGCCGTTGACCGCGGTGGACTGGTTGCCCGGGCTGGTGACGGTCGGGCCGCCGGTGCTGGGCAGCGAGCCGACGTTGACGGCGGCCCAGGCGGTGGCGGTGGCGTTGTACTCGGCGGAGCCGGAGCCGTACAGGTCGGTGGCGGCGGAGAGCATGCCGGCCCGGGCGCTGGCGTAGTTGGTGGTGGAGGTCCAGTAGGTGGTGAGCGCCCGGTACCAGATGGCGGCGGCCTTGTCCCGGCCGATGCCGGTGACGGTGATGCCGTTGGCGGTCGGCGAGTTGTAGCTGACGCCGTTGATCGTCTTGGCGCCGCTGCCCTCGGCCAGCAGGTAGAAGAGGTGGTTGCCGACGCCGGAGGAGTAGTGGACGTCGAGGTTGCCGACGCCGCTGTACCAGGAGTCGGCCGAGGAGCCGTCCTTGGAGGGCTTGTCCATGTAGCGCAGCGGCGTGCCGTCGCCGTTGATGTTGATCAGCTCGCCGATCAGGTAGTCCGGGTTGTCCTTGGGCAGGTTCGCGTAGAACTCGACCATGGTGCCGAACACGTCCGAGGTGGACTCGTTGAGGCCGCCGGACTCGCCCGAGTAGTTCAGGCCCGCGGTGTTGGAGGTGACGCCGTGCGTCATCTCGTGGCCCGCGACGTCGAGTTCGGTCAGCGGGTGGGTGTTGGAGGCGCCGTCGCCGTAGGTCATGCAGAAGCAGCTGTCGTCCCAGAAGGCGTTGACGTAGTTGCTGCCGTAGTGGACCCGGCTGTACGCGCCGACACCGTCGTTGCGGATGCCGTTGCGGCCGAAGGTGTTCTTGTAGTAGTCCCAGGTCATCGCGACGCCGTAGTGGGCGTCGACGGCCGCGGACTCCTTGTTGGAGACGGTGCCGTCGCCCCAGCTGTCGGTGCTCTTCGAGTACAGCGTGCCGGTGCCGCTGGTCCCGTTGTTCAGGTTGGTGGTGTACATGTTGCCGCGGGTCGGGTCCTTGAGCTGGTAGTTGGAGCCCGACTGCGAGGTGCCGAGGGTGACGCTGCCGACGAAGACGCCGTTGCCGGTGCCGGTCTGCACGCCCTCCCACTTCTGGATCACGTCGCCGCTGGTGGCGTCGGTGACCACGTGGAGCTTGCTCGGGGTGCCGTCCTCCTGGACGCCGGAGACCACGGTCTCCCAGGCCAGCCGCGGGTGGTTGTCGGCGGCCCACACCACCAGGCGGGGCGCGGTCTCCAGGGCGGAGCCCGCCTGGGCGGCCAGCGCGGTGGCCTGGCCCTTGGCGGCGGCCAGCTTCGGGGTGGTGGACAGGCCGTCCAGCGAGGCGGTGGAGGCCCGGTCGACGCCCTTGGTGGTGCCGTTGGCGGCCTGGTGGACGATCAGGTCGCCGCCCAGGACGGGCAGTCCGCCGTAGGTGCGCTCGTAGCGGAAGTGCTGGGTGCCGTCGGCGTCCTTGGACGCGTCCTTGACCACCAGCTTCTCCTGGGCGCCCAGGCCCAGGCCCTGGGCGAAGGCGGCGGAGCGGCTGCCCGCGTCGGAGAGCAGTTGGGCCTGCCCGGCGGCGGCCTGCTGGGAGGCGACCTGGCCGGCCGGGGAGGGGGCGGCGGGGGCGGCCTGGGCCACGGCCACGGGGATCGCGGTCACCAGCAGGGCAGTGGTGGCCGCGAGGGCGGCCGTGCTCACGCGGACATGCGTGCGGCGAGACATGCGGGACTCCTTTACCGACCGTCGCGGGGTCACGAGCGGTGGAGAGAATCTGGCCGCGGTTGCGGCGCAGCGGGGGCCCCTGCCGCCGGTTCGCGGCGCGGGGTGCGTGCAGGTGCGCGGTGCGGGCACGCTGGGGTACGCGTGCCGGGCTGCGGCCGCCGGCGTCCTCGGGAGGAACCCACCGGCGGGGTGCGGGAGTTGGGGCTACCTGTCGGTTCGCAGCCGGGGGAATCGTGGCAGCAAACACCTCATGAATGACAGATGCATGCCATGGATTGACCGATTAGTGACCGCGCCGAGACCTCTCCGACGGCCCCTCATGGTCCGGCATGTGGGACGCATCCGGGAAGGCCGGGGCCAAACCTCTCCGCGCACCGTCGGTTTTCGGCCAACGCGCCGAGGGGCCCCACCCGGAGGTGAGGCCCCTGTTACCGCACGGAAACCATCAGTTCTGGACGAACACCGCCACCGTCCGGCCCGGCACCGTGAAGGTGCCCGAGGACGGGTCGAAGGACGCCTGCTTGACCACCGGGTCACTGCCCTTCGCCTGCACCTTGTGCAGCTCCTGCCTGCTGCCGCGCAGGCCCGCCACGGTCTGGGTCTGCGCGGTCGGGGTGGCGTTGAAGACCACCGTGATGCCCTTCTCGGCGCCCTTCAGCCCGGTGCCGTCCAGGTGCATGGTGATCACGCCCGGGTCCTCCCCCGCGGTGCCCGACAGCGGGAAGGACAGCCGGCGCTGCACCTCCGCCGTGCTGGCGAGGGCGAACAGCGGCGAGGACTGCCGGATCCTCAGGAACTGCTGGTAGATGGCGGTGCTGGCGCCCGTCTCGTTGCAGCCCATCCGCAGCTTCGGGTCGGCCAGCAGCTGCTTGTCGCGGGCCCACATCGACTGGTTGTCGGCCGCCATCGGCAGGCCGCGGCCCCAGCCGTTGCCGAGCCGGCAGTCCCAGTCGATCGCGTTGAACCAGTCGCCGGAGTCGAAGGAGTTGGCGTCCAGCGACTTCGAGCGCATCAGGTCGCTGCCCGCCTGGGCGAAGCCCGGACCCTGGCTCAGCGCGGTCAGCGACAGGCCCAGCGCCTGCATCCGGGCCCGGTCGGCGGGCGAGGTGCCCTGCGGCAGCTTGAACGCCAGCGCGTCGTACAGGTCCGCGTTGTCGTGCGCGTCCAGGTACTCCACCGCCTCGCCGGGGTTGGCCGCGTAGCCGGTCGGCGAGCCGTTGTAGTCGACGCCGCCGCCGGTGACCGGCTTGCCGCTGCTGTCGGTGAACCGGTACGCCGACAGGTTGCCGGTCAGGCCGACCTTGACCTGGTCCATCTGGTGCAGCAGCCGGGCCTTCTGCTGCTCGGGGGTGCCGTTGGCGTCCGAGCCGTTCGGGTCGGTGAACAGGCCGGAGGCGAAGCCCTGCTGCGGGGCCGAGGACAGCTCGTAGTTGCCGCCGCGTCCGGCGTCCCGGATCCGGTCGTTGAAGGTCGCGATGCCGGTCCCGGCCATGTTGGCCTGGGTGGCCTGGACGAACCGGGCGTCGTTCGCGACGGTGCCGAAGTTCCAGCCCTCGCCGTACAGGAAGACGTTCCTGCCGTCGACGCCGTCCTTCTGCGGGGTCAGCGCCCGCAGCGCCGACTGCACGTCCAGCATGGTCGACTTCGGGTCCAGGCCCATCAGGTCGAACCGGAAGCCGTCCACCCGGTACTGCTTGGCCCAGGTCACCACCGAGTCCACGACCAGCTTGTTCATCATCGCGTGCTCGGGCGCGGTGTCGGCGCAGCAGGAGTCGGTGGTGACCTTCCCGCTGTCGCTGAGCCGCTGGTAGTAGCCGGGGACGACCTTGTCGAGCACCGACTTGTCGTCCTGCCCGGCCGCCGCGGTGTGGTTGTACACCACGTCCAGCACCACCCGCAGGCCCGCCTCGTGCATCGCCTGCACCATCGCGCGGAACTGCTCGGAGCGCGCCGTCCCGTTCGGGTCGGTGGCGTACGAGCCCTCCGGCACGGTGTAGTGCAGCGGGTCGTAGCCCCAGTTGTAGGCGTCGTCGGCCTGCACCGCCGCCACGCACTCCTGCTGCTTCTCGGAGTCGGCGGCCAGCGCGGACAGGTCGCAGGCCGGGAGCTTCTGGTCGGCCCGGTTCTCCCGGATGGTGGCGATGTCGAAGGTCGGCAGCAGGTGGATCGTGGTCACCCCGGCCCCGGCCAGCTCCTTCAGGTGCTGCATGCCCGCCGACCTGGACTGCGTGAACGCCAGGTAGGTGCCCCGCTCGTCGGCCGGCACGGTGCTGTCGCCGACCGAGAAGTCCCGCACGTGCAGCTCCTGGATCTGCTGCTTCACCGCCGGGATCGCCTCCGGGCTGCGGTGCTGGTCCCAGCCCTTGGGCTTGGTCGCGGCCGAGGACAGGTCGGCGACCAGGCTCCGCCTGGAGTCGGCGGACAGTGCGGTCGAGTACGGGTCGGTGACCAGGTTGGTGACCACCTGCTGCACGCTCGGCGCCCACACCTTCACCTGGTACAGGTAGTACCGGCCGTCCAGGTCCTTGGCGTCCCCGGTCAGCGACCAGACGCCGGACGCGTCGTCGCGCTTCAGCGGCACCGTCCGCGGGCTGCCGCCGCTCGCCTTGTCGAACAGCTGCACCGCCACCTCGGTCGCGGTCGGCGCCCACAGCGACAGCGTCACCTTCCGCTTGTCGCCCTTGCCCTTCCCGTTCCCGTTGTTGCCCTTGCCGTCGCCCTCCGAGTACACCGGGCCGAGCTGCGCCGAGGCCGCCTTGCCCGCGTACAGGTCGTCCAGCACGCCGGGGGTCTGCACGCCGGTCGCCGCGAGCGGCGCGCCGTTCGGCAGGTGCTCGGTGAAGACCAGCTGGCTGCGCAGCGCGTTCGTGGTCCGGCCCGCGTCGCGCGGGTCGACGGTGAACGCCCGGTACCCGGCCAGGTGCGGGAACTTCGCCTTCTGGGCGTCGGTGAGGCCGGCGGCCGGGGTGAGCCGGATCCAGTGGCCGGGCTTGGAGAGCACGCCCTTGTCGACGGTCAGCCCGCCCTCGGGGTCGTAGATCAGCTGGGCGCTGGTGCCGCCCTTCAACTGGGCGTCCGCCGCACCGTAGTTGGCGGGCACCACGACGGTGTTCGCGTCGATCCACTGGGCCTTCGCCGAGCCCAGGTCGAGCTGCGAGGAGGTGCCCGCGCTCTGCGGCAGCAGGTAGCCCTCCTGGCCGCCGATGATCCAGATCTCCCGGCCGGAGGTGGCGAAGTTCAGCGACTGGTCCTGCGGCAGGTCCTTGTCGCCGCCGTTGTGGATGATGTAGCTGAGGCTGGTCGCGCCCGCGGCCAGCGGCACCTCGAAGACCGCGCCGAACGCGTCCTGCCGGGCGGGCATCAGCGGGTTGCCCCAGTCGGTGGGCGTGGCCGCACCGGTCCAGTCGTGCAGGCCCCAGCCGGTGTAGTTGCCGTCGGCCCGCCGGTAGTGGATGACCGCCTTGCCCTCCGGCACCGGCTGCGCGGCGTCCGGGTTCGCGGTGCGGACGGTGGCGTCGCCCTCCTTGATCCACACCTCGCCGGTGGCGGAGATGTCGATGTGCCGGTCCTGGTCGACGTCCTTGGTGCCGTTCTTCTCCACCACGAACCCGACGTCGGAGGCCCCGCCCTTGAGCTTCACGTACGCGAACGCCCCGTACGCGTCCCGCCCGACGAAGCCGTGGCCCTCCGGCCAGGTGGTCGCCTCGCCGTCGGCGATGTCGCCCCAGGTGTACAGGTTCCAGCCGTCGTAGTTCCCGTCCTGCCGCTGGTAGTGCACCACCGCGTACTCGCGCGAGACCGCGCTGGGCGCGGGCGTCGGGGCCTGCTGCCCGGTGGTGAACTGCCCGGTGGTGGAGGCCAGTCGGCCCGCCGAGTCCTCGACGACCGCCTTGAACCGCACGACGGTGCCCGGCGCGACCCCGTCCAGGTTCTGCGTCACCTTGAAAGTGACATGGCCGGCAGAGCCGGACGCCCCGTTGTCGGCGGTCCCCAGCGTCTGCCAGGCGCCGTCGCCGACCTGCGCGGCGAAGGTGACCCGGTTGAACCCGCCGCCGGGCACGTCGGCGCCCAGCGTGACGGTGCCGTACGAGCCGTCGGCGGGCGCGACGGCCGTGATCGACGGACCGGCCGCGGGCTTGGCCAGCTTGTGCTTCGCCTTCAGCACCAGCGAGGACATCGCCGGGACGGTGACCGTCACCCTGCCGTCCGCGCCGCTGGTGACCTTGCCCTGGAACCCGTACAGGCCGTCGAAGTCCATGCCCGCGGAGAAGGTGTCCAGCGTGACGGTCTTCGCCTCGGCCGCGTTGTTGACCGCCGCGAGGTACTCGACCTGCTCCTTGGCGTCGATCCGGGAGAACGCGTACACGCCCGGCCCGTCCGCCGCGTACCGCTCGACCTGCGCGCCGTCGGCCAGCGCCGGGTGGTCCTTGCGCAGCTTCGCCAGGCCCGCGATGCCCCGGTAGAGCGGGCCGTCGGTGCCGTAGCGGTCCTTCGAGCCGGAGGTGCCGCCGATGACGGTGTCGGTGTTGTACGAGGGGGTCTTCGAGGCGAACATGTCCTGCCGGGCGTCCTTGTCGCCGCCCGCGCCGGTGAAGCCCTGCTCGTCGCCGTAGTAGACCACCGGCTGGCCGCGGGTGAGGAACTGCAGCTCGTTGGCGAGCCGGTCCTTGGCCAGCAGCGCCTCGTTCGAGGCCCCCGGGTTGTCGCTCTGCAGGAAGGAGCCGAAGCGGCCCATGTCGTGGTTGCCGAGGAAGGTCGGCAGCTCGTAGGCGTCGGTGTCGGCGGTGGTGTACCGGTAGTCCTGCGCGTACAGCTCGCTGAGCGCCTTGGCCGAGCCGTTCTGCGAGACGTACTTGCGGGCCGCCTCCTGGAACGCGAAGTCCAGGGTGGCCTGCAGCTTGCCCTTGGTGACGTACGGGGAGGTGACGGCCGGGTCGCCCGAGTACACCTCGCCGAACATGAAGAACTTCTTGTTGCCCTGCTGCGCGGCGAACTGCTTCAGCGCGGGCGCCCACTGCTCCCAGAACGCCAGGTTGACGTGCTTGACGGTGTCGATCCGGAAGCCGTCGACGCCGGTCTCGGCGACCCACTGCTGGTAGATCTTCTCCATCCCCGCGACGACCTTCGGGTTCTGGGTGTCCAGGTCGTCCAGGCCGGAGAAGTCGCCCTCGGTCGCGGACTCGCCGACGAAGGTCGAGTTGCCGCGGTTGTGGTACAGCGACGGGTCGTTCAGCCAGGACGGGGTCTTGGCCGTCTCGCCCGCCCGGTCGCGGAAGACCGGGGTGTAGGGGAAGGAGTCCTTGCCGGTGCTCGGCCACTGCGCCCGGGCGTCGGCGATCGCGGTCTCGTCGACCGGGTTGCCGTCCGCGTCCAGGGTCGGGTAGGCGCCCTCGGTGCGGTAGTCGTACGTCTTCTCCGCGTAGTCGATGACGTCCGCGGTGTGGTTGGTGATGACGTCGAAGAAGACCTTGATGCCGCGCTTGTGCGCCTTGTCGATCAGCTCCTTGAGCTGGGCGTTGGTGCCGAAGTGCGGGTCGACCTGGGTGAAGTCGGTGATCCAGTAGCCGTGGTAGCCGGCCGAGGCGTCCGCCCCCGCGCCCTGCACGGGCTGGTTCTTGAAGATCGGCGCCATCCAGATCGCGGTGGTGCCGAGGTCCTGGATGTAGTCGAGCCTGTCGATCAGGCCCTGCAGGTCGCCGCCGTGGTAGAAGCCCTTGTCGGCCGGGTCGAGGCCGTTGTCCATCCGGCCGCCGGTGATCCCGCCGGTGTCGTTGCCGGTGCTGCCGTTGGCGAAGCGGTCCGGCAGCACGAAGTAGAACTGCTCGCGGGTCAGGTCGTGCCGGGTCGCGGTGGCCGCCAGGTCCTTGTCGGACGGCGGGGCGGGCGGCGTCGCGGCCGCGGCGGCCAGCGGGACGGCGCCCAGGGTCGCGGCGATCAGCGAGGCGGCGACCAGGACGGCGGCCCGTCCGGGCCGGCGGTACGGGGTGGTGCGGCGCTGGGGGCGGTACGGGGCGTCGGCCACGGCAGGGCTCTCCCTCGGGGGCGCTCGGGCAAGGGTGGGTGGCGTGGAACCTAGCGCTCTGCAAGATGTTTCAGCAAGATGCAAAAAGGGTTTCGGCAGCGAGTCATACCGAGTCGTGACCTGAGCCCCGCCCCGGCCGCCCCAACGGTCCGCACCCGAACCGGACCCCGGTTCGACCCCTCGTCACCCGCGCGCCACAATGGAGCGCATGCGCCTCGAAAACCGATCTACCCCTACCCCCGTAGGGGGACAGTCGGTGAAGAATCCCCGACCAGAGGATGAGCAAGCGGCCACACCTGGTCTGGCAGACTTCTCCCCCATGGGGGAACCGACCGAGATCCAGACAGCCGGCGCCGAACGTGCCGACCGGACCACGCACGGCGGTTCCGACCCGGGCCCGGAGCACACCCCCCGCACGCCCGCCGGAGCCACCCGCGTCGCCCAGTCGCCCGCCGCCGCCGTCCGCAGCCGCCTGCGCGAGCAGCGCCGCACCCCGCGCCGCCCGCACCTGCTCTTCGAGCTCGCCCTGATCGGCCTCAGCTACTGGCTGTACTCGCTGGTCCGCAACGCGGTCCCCGAGCAGGCCTCGATCGCCCAGCAGCACGCCACCTGGGTCTGGAACCTGGAGCACACCCTCGGCATCGCCGTCGAGCGCTCCGTCAACCACGGCGTGAACTCGGTCACCTGGCTCATCGTCGGGATGAACTACTACTACGCCACCCTGCACTTCATCGTCACCATCGGCGTGCTGGTCTGGCTCTACCGCTCCCACCCCGGCCGCTACGCCGCCTCCCGGACGGTGCTGTTCGTCACCACCGGCATCGCCCTGGTCGGCTTCTACTGCTTCCCGCTGGCCCCGCCCCGCCTGATGACCGGCGGCGGCTTCGTCGACACCGTCACCCTCCACCAGACCTGGGGCTCGCTCGCCTCCGGCGCGGGCGCGCACGTCTCCAACCAGTACGCCGCGATGCCCTCCATGCACATCGGCTGGTCCACCTGGTGCGGCCTCACCATCTTCTTCCTGGCCCGCCGCACCTGGGTCCGCCTGCTGGGCCTCGCCTACCCCCTGGTCACCCTCAGCGTGATCGTCTCCACCGCCAACCACTTCTGGCTGGACGCGGTCGGCGGCCTGCTCTGCCTGGCGGTCGGCTTCCTCGCCGCCCGGCTGACCTACCACACCTGGGTCTACCGCCTGCCCCGCAAGCCTGGCGACCCGGTCGACCGGGAGCTCACCGTCCCCGCCCAGTGGGACACCAAGGTCAGCGCGTAGCCGACGCGCGCGAAACCAGGGCGCGGGGAACCGCGCGACCGGTCACGCACCTCCCGAAGGACCGCGGCACGGGACGGAGCACCGTCCTGCGCCGCGGTCCCGCTGTGCGTCCGGGGCCCTGGCGCTACTCCGCTCCGTAGAACAGCCGCTCCACCACCCGGCGCGCCCGCCGCGTCGTCCGCCGGTACTCGTCCACCAGCTCCCCCGAGTGCCCCACTCCGTACCCCAGGTAGCGCGCCACCCCCGCCAGCTCCCGCGCGTCGCCGGGGAAGCTGTCCCCCGCCCGGCCGCGCACCAGCATCACCGCGGCCCGCACCCGCGAGGCCAGCACCCAGGCCGCGTCCAGCACCTGCGCGTCCTCGCGGTCGACCAGCCCGGCCTCCGTCGCGGCGGCCAGCGCGGCCCGGGTGCGGGTGGTGCGCAGGGCGGGCAGCTCGTGGCCGTGCCGCAGCTGCAGCAGCTGGACCGTCCACTCGACGTCCGCCAGCCCGCCGCGGCCGATCTTGGTGTGGGTGGTGGGGTCGGCGCCGCGCGGCAGCCGCTCGGACTCGATCCGGGCCTTGATCCGGCGGATCTCCATGAGGTCCCGGTCGGGGACGCCCGTGGCGGGGTAGCGCAGCGGGTCGACCAGGGCGCAGAAGCGCGCCCCCAGCTCCTCGTCCCCGGCCGCCGCCTCGGCGCGCAGCAGCGCCTGGCTCTCCCAGGCGTGCGACCAGCGCGCGTAGTAGGCCGCGTACGAGCTGAGGGTGCGCACCAGCGGGCCGTTGCGGCCCTCGGGCCGCAGGTCGGCGTCGACCAGCAGCGGGGGTTCGACCGACGGGGCGGCCAGCAGGGTGCGCAGTTCGCCGACCACCTCGCGGGCGACCCGCGCCGCGTCCTCGTCGCGGACGCCGGGCCGCGGCTCGTGGACGAACAGCACGTCCGCGTCGGAGCCGTAGCCGAGTTCGTGGCCGCCGTAGCGGCCCATCGCGACGATCGCGATCCGGGTGGGCAGTTCGCCGTTGCGGGCCTCCCAGCCGTTGCCCGCGGCGCGCAGCGCGCCCTGCAGGGTGGCGGTGGTGATCGAGGTGAGGGCCTCGCCCGCGAGGTCGAGGGCGCGGGCCGGGTCCTCCTCCAGGCGGCCGAGCACGTCGGCGGCGGCGGTGCGGAACAGTTCGCGGCGCCGCACGGCCCGGGCGGCGGCGACCGCGGCGGCCGGGTCGGCGGCCCGGCCGACGGCGGCCAGCACCTCCGCCTCCAGGGCGGCCCGGCCGCGCGGCACCAGGCCGCCGACGTCGCCGAGCATGGCGACCGCCTCGGGGGCGCGCAGCAGCAGGTCGGGGGCGAGGCGCCCGGCGGACAGGACGCGGGCGAGCTGTTCGGCGGCGGCGCCCTCGTCGCGCAGCAGCCGCAGGTACCAGGGGGTGCGGCCGAGCGCGTCGGAGACCTGGCGGAAGTTGAGCAGCCCGGCGTCCGGGTCGGCGGAGTCGGCGAACCAGCCGAGCAGCACCGGCAGCAGGGTGCGCTGGATCGCGGCCTTGCGGCTGACGCCGGACGCGAGCGCGGAGATGTGCCGCAGCGCGGCGGCCGGGTCGGCGTAGCCGAGGGCGGCCAGGCGCTGCTTGGCGGCCTCGGCGCTGAGCCCGGCGGCACCGGAGCCGGTGACCCGCAGTTCGGCGACCGGCAGTTCGGCGACGGCGTCCAACAGCGGCCGGTAGAACAGCCGCTCGTGCAGCCGCCGCACCTCCACCGCGTGCCGCCGCCACGCGCGCTGCAGCGCGGCGACCGGGTCGTCGCCCCGGGTGTCGCCCTGGATCAGCGGGGCCATGGTGCGGGCCAGGCGGCGCAGGTCGGCCGGGTCGGTGGGCATCAGGTGGGTGCGGCGCAGCCGCTGGAGCTGGATCCGGTGCTCCAGGGTCCGCAGGAAGCGGTACGCGGCGTCCAGCGAGGCGGCGTCGGCCCGCCCGACGTAGCCCCCGGCGCTGAGCGCGGCCAGCGCCTCCAGCGTGTTGCCGCTGCGCAGCGCCTCGTCGGTGCGCCCGTGCACGAGCTGCAGCAGCTGGACGGCGAACTCGACGTCGCGCAGGCCGCCGGGGCCGAGCTTCAGCTGCCGGTCGACCTCCCCGGCCGGGATCGCGTCGACCACCCGGCGGCGCATCTGCTGGACGTCGGTGACGAAGTTCTCCCGGGCCGCGGCCTGCCACACCAGCGGGGCGATGGCCCCGGCGTAGGCGCGGCCGAGCTCGGCGTCGCCGGCGATCGGGCGGGCCTTCAGCAGGGCCTGGAACTCCCAGGTCTTGGCCCAGCGCTGGTAGTAGGCGAGGTGGCTGGCCAGGGTGCGCACCAGCGGGCCGTTGCGGCCCTCGGGGCGCAGGTTGGCGTCGACCGGCCAGATGGTGCCCTCGCCGGTGGTGGCGGAGCACAGCCGCATCGCGTGCGCGGCGAGCCGGGTGGCGGCCTGCACGGCCCCGTGCTCCTCGACGCCCTCCCGGGCCTCCGCGACGAAGATCACGTCCACGTCGGAGACGTAGTTGAGCTCCCGGCCGCCGCACTTGCCCATCCCGATCACGGCCAGGCGGCAGGCCGCGGCGGCGTCCGGGTCCTGCTCGGCGGCGATGTCCAGGGCGGTCTGCAGGGTGGCGCCGGCCAGGTCGGCGAGCTCGGCGGCGGCCTGCGGCAGGTCGGTGGTGCCGGACAGGTCGCGGGCGGCGATGGCCAGCAGGCAGCGCCGGTAGGCGGCGCGCAGCGCGTCGGCCCGGTCGGCGTCCGGCTCGGCCCACACCCGGCGGGTGAGCTCGCCGAGGAAGTCACCGCGTCCGGGGTGGATGTCGCGCAGTTCGAAGGAGACCAGGGCGTGCCAGTCGCGGGGGTGCCGGGCCAGGTGGTCGGCGAGGGCGGTGGAGGCGCCCAGGACGCCCAGCAGCCGGTCGCGCAGCGGCTTGGAGGCGGTCAGGGTGTCGCGCAGGGTGTGCCGCTCGTGCGGGTCCAGCGCCTCCAGCAGCCGGGCCAGGCCCAGCAGCGCCTGGTCCGGGTCGGCGGCGGCGCCCAGCGCGTCCAGCAGCACCGGGTCGGCGGCGAGGCCGTGCAGCGCCGGTTCGCCGAGCAGCCGCACCGCCTGGTCCGGATCGGAGAAGCCCCGCCGCACCAGTCGGGTCTCCAACCGGCTGACCCGGCTCCCGGCCCGTTCCTCCACCGTCGTCCCGCCTCCCGTGGCCTGCTGCCCGCTGCTCTGCTGCCCTGAGCGTACGTTCCCACCGGCCCCGGCCGCGCCCCGTGACGCACCGTCAACCGGTTCCCCTCGTCGGCCGCCGCCCGTGACACCCCACCACCCGGCTCGTTGGCCACGGCGTGACCCCCCTGCGGATACCGCCGCCCGCCCGGCTCCCCTCCCTCACCGGCCTGCGCTTCCTCGCCGCCCTGCTGGTCGTCTGCTACCACCTCTCCCGCCAGGTCGGCCCGCTGCCGGTGCTCAGCCCCCTCGCCTGGTACGGGCGTTCCGGCGTGACGTTCTTCTTCGTGCTGTCCGGCTTCGTGCTCGCCTGGACGTACGCGGACGCCCCCGTCCCGGCCTGGCGCTTCCACCGCCGCCGCCTCGCCCGGATCTGGCCGCTGCACGCCCTGACCACCGGCGCCTCGCTCGCCGTGTACGCGGCGCTCGGCGCGGCGGTGCCGGTCACCGCGGCGCTGTGGTCGCTGCCGCTGCTGCACCCGTGGGGGCGGAGCACCGTGATGGGCGGCAACCCGGCGGGCTGGTCGCTCGGCGACGAGGCCTGGTTCTACCTGCTCCTCCCGCTCCTGCTACGGCTGCGGCCCGGCCTGCGCACCGCCGCCCTGTGCTGCGCCGCCGGCCCGCTGCTGTGGCTGGCCGGGTCCGCCGTCGCCGACCCCGGGCTGCGCAGCTGGCTGCTGGACTACCTGCCGCTGAGCCGCACCCCGCAGTTCCTGCTCGGCGTCGCCCTGGGCCTCGCCGTCCGCCGCGGCCGGCTGCCCGTCCTGCCGCTGCTCCCCACCGTCCTCGCCGTGGCCGCCTTCCACCTGGCCCTCGTCCCCTGGCACCGCGCCGTCCCCGACCCCGCCTGGCACAGCCCCTACAGCGCCTCCCAGCTCCTCTCCGCCCCGCTGTTCGCCGCCCTGATCACCGCCACCGCCCAGGCCGACCTCCACCGCCCCCGCGGCCCGCTCGCCCGCCGCCCCTGGACCCTGCTCGGCGACTGGTCCTTCGCCTGGTACCTGGTCCACGAGATCACCTTCCGCCCCTGGCTCCACCACTACGGCCACCCCGCCCCCGGCCTCCCCACCGCCACCACCTGGCTCCTCCTCACCACCGCCTCCCTCGCCCTGGCCGCCGCCCTCCACCACCTCGTCGAGCACCCCCTCGAACGCCTCCTCCGCGACCGCCCACCCCACCGCCCCACCCGCTCCCCCCGCGTGGTCCGGCCCCGCCCGGCCCCCGCCCCGTCCCCGCAGCGCGCCCGCAGGCGGTGACCCTGCCCCGGCCGCCCCGCGTGGAGCGCGTACGGCTGGTTCATCTACCCACCCCCCAGGCCGTCCGCTCGTACGTCGAGGCCCCTTCCTGCCGCCGCTCCGATCTCGCGCGGGAAGCGCTACCGCGCCTGCCGCCACGGCTCCGCGAAGACCGTGTAGAAGTGCGGCAGGCTGTCCTCGGGCCCGTTGTCCAGCCGGCGGAACACCTTTCCGATCGGATTGCCCACCTGCCCGCTCGGCAGGTCCACCACCAGCGGGAACCCGAAGGCCACCGCCTCGGCGCCGTCCACGCCGCGCCAGGTCGCGCCGCCCTGGCGGACCATCACCTCGCCGACGTAGCAGCCGAACCCGAACAGCGTCTCGCCGACCTGCCCACTGACGATCCCGCTCGCCCGGAACTCCTCGATGATCCCGTCGACCACTGCCAGGCTCTCCACCGAGTAGTCCAGCCGCACCCCGCTCACCCGCGCCGCCGACGCCACGATGTCCGCCGCGAACCTACCGGCGTTCCCCGCCTCCGGCGCGTACCGCAACCGCAACTCCATCCGCCCTCCCGGCCCGTGACGCTCCTCGGGGTTCCGCTTCCCCCCGCCCCGCCCCCGTACACGGGCCGCCCCGAAACGACCGGCCCTCAGCCGGGCTCACCGCTCACCGTCCGCGCCGATCCCCTGCCCCGTCGCCGGTCGGAACGTCTCACGTCCGGGCCCCTCGGATGCGATCTCGAAGCCGGACGCCTCGTCCCATGCGACCGCTCCCCACAGCGCGGTCACCGCGGCCCAAATACGTTCCACCAGGGGCCAATCGGGGGCGTCCCCGCTGAGGGTGACGGTGGCAAGCAGATCGCACCCCCAGATGCCCCGCTCGTCATCCGGTGAGGCGGCGATCACCGATTCGGCGATCACCGCGACGCCCACGTGCACTTCGAGCGTCAGCAGATCCCCGACCGGCCTCTCACCGGCGGCGCTCATCGTGCCGAGCCTGAACGCCGCCACCGAGTCGACGAAGGGACCCAACCACTCGCCGCACAACGGTTCGCCGGTCTCCAGCAGGTGGTCGAGCAGACGGTCCAGTGCCTCGTCCCCTCTCTTCTCTCCCGATCGGCAGAAGAAGCTGAGTCGATAGGCCATGACTCCCCGTTCCGTGCACCTGGCTGGCGGTTCCGGCCCCAGCCTCCTGCGCCGAACCCGCCCAGGGCAACCGAGGCAACGCCCGCCGTCGGCCCGCACGCACGGGGCGGACCACCCGGGACAGGAGAGGGGCCCCGGCCCGGCGCGGTGTCGCTACCAGGCCCGGGGCCCCTCCGTCGTCCGCGCAGGGCCTACAGCACCTGGAGCACCTTGCGCAGCTCGAACGGCGTGACCTCCGAGCGGTACTCCTCCCACTCCTGGCGCTTGTTGCGCAGGAAGAAGTCGAAGACGTGCTCGCCCAGGGTCTCGGCGACGAGTTCGCTGCGCTGCATCAGGTCGATGGCCTCGCCGAGGTTCTGCGGCATGGGCTGGATGCCGAGGGCGCGGCGCTCGGCGTCCGTCAGGGCCCAGACGTCGTCGTCGGCGCCGGGGGGGAGTTCGAGGTTGTCCTCGATGCCCTTGAGGCCGGCGGCGAGGGTGACGGCGTAGGCGAGGTAGGGGTTGCAGCCGGTGTCGAGGGAGCGGACCTCGATGCGGGTGGAGCCCTGCTTGCCGGGCTTGTACATGGGGACGCGGATGAGGGCGGAGCGGTTGTTGTGGCCCCAGCAGATGTAGGAGGGGGCCTCGCCGCCGGCACCGGCGGTGCGCTGGGAGCCGCCCCAGATGCGCTTGTAGGAGTTGACCCACTGGTTGGTGACGGCGGCGGTCTCGGCGGCGTACTTGAGCAGGCCGGCGATGAAGGAGCGGCCGACCTTGGAGAGCTGGTACTCGGCGCCGGACTCGTGGAAGGCGTTGCGGTCGCCCTCGAAGAGGGAGACGTGGGTGTGCATGCCGGAGCCGGGGAAGTGCGAGAACGGCTTGGGCATGAAGGAGGCGTGGACGCCCTGTTCGAGGGCGACCTCCTTCATGACCAGGCGGAAGGTCATGATGTTGTCGGCGGTGGAGAGCGCGTCGGCGTACCGGAGGTCGATCTCCTGCTGGCCGGGGGCGCCCTCGTGGTGGCTGAACTCGACCGAGATGCCCATGGATTCGAGCATGGTGATGGCCTGGCGGCGGAAGTCGTGGCCGATGCCGCGGGGGGTGTGGTCGAAGTAGCCGGACTGGTCCGCGGGGGTCGGCGCGGAGCCGTCGCCGGGGAGGTCCTTGAGGAGGAAGAACTCGATCTCGGGGTGGGTGTAGAAGGTGAAGCCGAGGTTGGAGGCCTTCTCCAGGGTGCGCTTGAGGACGTAGCGCGGGTCGGCGTAGGAGGGGGAGCCGTCGGGCATCAGGATGTCGCAGAACATCCGGGCGGTGCCGGGGTTCTCGGAGCGCCACGGCAGTATCTGGAAGGTGGTCGGGTCCGGCTTCGCGATCATGTCGGACTCGTAGACCCGGGCGAAGCCCTCGATCGCCGAGCCGTCGAAGCCGATGCCCTCGTCGAAGGCCTGCTCCAGTTCCGCCGGGGCCACCGCGACCGACTTGAGGAACCCGAGCACGTCGGTGAACCACAGTCGGACGAACCGGATGTCACGCTCCTCGAGCGTGCGAAGCACGAACTCCTGCTGCTTGCCCATGGGGACAGTCTCACCTCTGCTCTTTACGCCCGTGTTACGCCGCCCGCACCGGCCGGCCCGGCCCGGCGAAGACCTCGCCCGGACCGCGTCGTCACCCATCATGGCGGATCTTCGGCCGCTTGCCGATCCCTGACCGCCGCCGGGAGGGCGGGACCGGGGGCGGCCCGGGCGGAGCCGGAGGACAGGCGGGGCGGCGCCTGGCGTCCGCCGGGCGTCCGCCGGGCGCGCGGCGTGCCGACGGGGGGCACCCCCGCGACATAGCGTCAGTTAGACGATTACACTCGGGGGCATGCCGAATCTGCGTCTCGCCCTGTGCCAGATCGACCCCTGGGTCGGTGACCTCGCCCGCAACAGCGAGGAGGTGCTGCGCTGGTCGAAGCGGGCCGCCGAGTCCGGCGCCGACCTGATCGCCTTCCCGGAGATGGTGCTGACCGGGTACCCGGTGGAGGACCTGGCCTTCCGCCGCTCGTTCGTCGAGGGCTCGCGCGCCGCGCTGGTCGACCTGGCGGCGAAGCTGCAGGCCGAGGGCCTGGGCGACGTCCCGGTGGTGGTGGGCTACCTGGGCCGCGGCGAGCCGGGCACCCGGTACGCGGGCAAGCCGCAGAACTGCGCGGCGGTGCTGCGCGGCGGCGAGGTGGTGACCAGGTTCGCCAAGCACTTCCTGCCGAACTACGGCGTGTTCGACGAGTACCGGTACTTCGTGCCGGGCGACCAGCTGACGGTGCTGCGCCTGCACGGCGTGGACGTGGCGCTGGCGATCTGCGAGGACATCTGGCAGGAGGGCGGCCGGGTCGCGGCCACCGGCCAGGCGGGTGCGGGCCTGCTGCTGTCGATCAACGGCTCGCCGTACGAGCGCGACAAGGACGACGTGCGGCTGGAGCTGGTCCGGCGCCGGGCGGCCGAGGCGGGCTGCCCGCTGGTGTACCTGAACATGGTGGGCGCGCAGGACGAGCTGGTCTTCGACGGCGAGTCGATGGTCGTCACCAAGGACGGCGAACTGCTGGCCCGCGGGCCGCAGTTCGCGGAGGCGCTGCTGGTGGTCGACCTCGACCTGCCGGCCGCGGACGAGGACGGCCTGCCGGACGGCACGGTCCTCGCCGACGGCCTGAAGCTGACCAGGGTCGACCTGGGCGGCGCGCCGAAGGAGCGGCCCGCGCAGCCGCTGGAGCCGCAGGTCAGCGAGCGGCTGGACGACGAGGCCGAGGTGTACGCGGCACTGGTCGAGGGCACCCGGGCGTACGTCCGCAAGAACGGGATGCGCTCGGTGCTGATCGGCCTGTCCGGCGGCATCGACTCGGCGCTGGTCGCGGCGATCGCGGTGGACGCGATCGGCGCGGAGAACGTGTACGGCGTCTCGATGCCCTCGCGCTACTCCTCGCAGCACTCCCGGGACGACGCCGCCGAGCTGGCCCGCCGCACCGGCCTGCACTTCCGCACGGTGTCGATCGCCCCGATGTTCGACGCGTACATGGGCGCCACCGAGCTGACCGGCCTGGCCGAGGAGAACCTGCAGTCCCGGCTGCGCGGCACGCTGCTGATGGCGATCTCCAACCAGGAGGGGCAGCTCGTCCTGGCGCCGGGCAACAAGAGCGAGCTGGCGGTCGGCTACTCGACGCTGTACGGCGACTCGGTGGGCGCGTACGGGCCGATCAAGGACGTCTACAAGACGCTGATCTTCAAGCTGGCGCGCTGGCGCAACGCGGCGGCCGAGGCCCGCGGCGAGGTGCCGCCGATCCCGGAGAACACCATCTCCAAGCCGCCGTCCGCCGAGCTGCGGCCGGACCAGGTGGACACCGACTCGCTGCCCGACTACGACCTGCTGGACGCCGTCCTGACCAGGTACGTGGAGGGCGACGAGGGGCGGGACGCGATCGTCGCCGCCGGGTTCCCGGCCGAGGTGGTGGACCGGGTGGTGCGGCTGGTGGACACCGCCGAGTACAAGCGGCGGCAGTACCCGCCGGGCCCGAAGGTCTCGCCGAAGAACTTCGGCCGCGACCGTCGCCTGCCCATCACCAACCGCTGGCGGCAGGGCTGAGGGGACCGCGGCGGGCGGGTGGGCGGCCGACGGCTCCGGTGGGCGGCCACCGGCGCGGGCGAGCGGCTGACAGCGGGGGCGCGAGGGGTTAGGGTGAGCGCCGCAGCGTGCGCCCGTGACATGCCCGGCGCACCCGGACCGAGGAGGTGGGAGAGATCACCGTGCAGGTTGTCGAGGTGCTCCCCCGCCGCCGGGTCGCGGCCTGATCGGACGGGGAGGGCCCGCCAGGCTCTTCGAGAGGTACCCGTGTCGTCTCCTCCCGCTCACCCGCCCTCCCCCGCTGACCCGGTTCCCCCCGCCCGCCCGCTTCCCCCCGCGTTCCTGATCGACCGGCTGCGCGCGGCCGGGTGCGTCTTCGCCGAGGACGAGGCCCGGCTGCTGCTGGCCGCCGCCACCGACCCCGACCGGCTCGACGAGATGGTCGGACTCCGGTGCGCGGGGCACCCGTTGGAGCAGGTGGTGGGCTTCGCCGAGTTCGCCGGGCTGCGGATCGCGCTCGCCCCGGGGGTGTTCGTGCCGCGTCGGCGCAGCGAGTTCCTGGTCGACCTGGCCGCCGCCCTGGGCGGCCCCGGCTCGGTGCTGCTCGACCTGTGCTGCGGCTCCGGCGCGATCGGCGCTGCAGTGGCGGCCCGGCTCGGCCCGGACGTCGAACTGCACGCCGCGGACGTCGACCCGGCCGCGGTGGACTGCGCCCGCCGCAACCTGGCCCCGTACCGCGGCCGGGTGCACCTGGGCGACCTGGACGCCCCGCTGCCGCGCACCCTGCGCGGCCGGGTGGACCTGCTGCTGGCCAACGCCCCGTACGTGCCGACCGGCGAGATCCCGCTGCTGCCCCCGGAGGCCCGGGACCACGAGCCCGCGGTGGCGCTGGACGGCGGCGCCGACGGCCTGGCCGTGCAGCGCCGGGTCGCGGCGGCCGCCCCGCGCTGGCTGGCGCCCGGCGGCCGCCTGCTGATCGAGACCAGCGGGCGGCAGGCCCCGGCGACGGCCGCGCTGCTGTCCGCCGCGGGGCTCGCCGCCCGCACCGAGCAGGACGGGGAGCGGGACGCCACCGTGGTGGTCGGCGAGAGGGGCCGGCGGGCCTAGGCGACGGCTAGTAGCGGTAGTCGGCGGCCACCGCGAGGTGGTCGCTGGCGTCCGCCGGGAGGGTGCGGGAGTCGGTGGGGACCAGGCCGCCCTTGCTGAGGATCTGGTCGATCCGGGCGGTCGGGAAGGAGGCGGGCCAGGAGAAGCCGAAGCCGTCGCCCGCCGCGCCCTGGGCGGAGCGCATCTGCGAGGTGATCGGGGCCAGGCTGCGGTCGTTCATGGTGCCGTTGAGGTCGCCGAGCAGCAGCACCCGGCGCAGCGGCTCGCGCTCGATCGCGTCGCCGAGGGCCTGCGCGCTGACGTCGCGCCGCCCGGCGGTGAACCCGGTGTCGAACGTGACCCGCACCGAGGGCAGGTGGGCGACGTACACCGCGACCGGGCCCTTCGGGGTGGTGACCCGGGCGCGGAAGGCCCTGGTCCAGCCCATCTTGATGTCGACCACGGCCACGTCGTCGATCGGGTAGCTGGACCACAGCCCGACGGTGCCCTCCACCACGTGGTACGGGAAGGCCGCGGCCAGCCCTTCGGCGTACCCGGGGGCGGCGGACGCGGAGAGCTCCTCCAGCGCGACGATCTCGGCGCCGGAGCCGGTGAGCATCCGGATGGTGCCCTGCGGGTCGTCGTTGGCGGCGGCCACGTTGTGGGTGAGCACGGTGAAGTCCCCGGGCCCGCTGCTCTTGTCGACCAGCAGGGCGCCGAACAGGTTCAGCCAGACCGCGCCGGGCAGCAGCGCCGCGACCACCGCCACCCCGGCGCGCCGCCACAGCGCGAGCGCCAGCAGCACCGGGACGGCCAGCCCGAGCCAGGGCAGGAAGGTCTCCAGCAGGCTGCCCAGGTTGCCGACCGCGTTGGGCACCTGGGCGTGCAGCACCAGCAGCCCGGTGACCAGCAGGCCGAGCACGGTGAGCGGCCACCCGCGCCGCCAGGCGAACCAGCGGCGCAGCCGCTCCCGCCGGCTCGCGGGCCGCTCCGGCTCCTGCACCAGTACCGCCGGGCCGTCCGCCCGCACCATCGTCCGCTCCTCGCCGCCGCACCCGGCCGACTCTCCCGTCGACCCCGTCCCCGACCTGCTCCGATCCGATTCTCGGCTCAGCCTATGACGGGATGGACGCGGCGAAGCGCCCGGGAAGTTCCGCCCCTGCGCCGGACGGGGGGCGGGGCGGGGCGGCGGGGCGCCCCGGGCGGACGGTCAGGATGCGGACGGCACGGACGACGCGCGCTGCGCGGGCGGCCGGGCGCCGATGCCCTGCAGCGCGGCGTCGACCATCTGCCGGGGCAGGTCCGGGTCCTCCAGCGGGGCGTCGTCCCACAGGACGGTGCGCAGCAGGATCGGGCCGATCAGCAGCTCGCAGAGCAGTTCGACGTCCAGGTCGGCGCGGAGCTCGCCCTCCTCGACGCCGCGCCGGACGATCTGCCGGATCATCTGGCGCCGCGGGTGCACCACCCGCTCGTGGTAGGTGTGCTTGAGCTCCGGCCAGGCGTTCATCTGCCCGAGCGCGGAGCGGACGATCCACCGGGAGCGCTTGATCAGGCCGCGGCGGCGCATGTAGTCGACGGCGCTGATCAGGTCGTCCCGGTAGGTCGGGCCGCCCAGCGGGGGCAGCGGTTCCTCCAGGCGGGCCACCACGTCGACCAGCAGGGCCTCCTTGTTGGGCCAGCGCCGGTAGATGGTGGCCTTGCCGACGCCCGCCTCGGCGGCGATCCGCTCGATGGACAGCTCGGACAGGCCGGTGCCGTCCTCCATCAGCTTCTCGACCGCGGCGTAGATGGCCTGCTCTGCGGCCTCGCTGCGCGGGCGGCCCCGCCGGGGGGCGTCCTGCTCCCCGACGGGGCCGTGGCACGGCTTGAGCGGAGTGTCGGCGCTCGTCATGGCCCTATTCTCCACCCTCGTGATCACACCTTGGCGGTGCTCGGGCCGGTGCTCGTGCCGCTGTCGGTGCCGTTGTCCGCCCGGTCCTGCGGACCCGCCGCCGGACCGCCCGCGCCGGGCCCGCCGGGCGCGGCGACCTTGCCGGGCAGCAGGAGCAGCGCCAGCACCGCGCCGAGCACGGTGACGCCGGCCGAGACGCCGGAGACCACGTGCATGGCGTGGATGAACGCGTCCTTGGCCGGGTCGAGCAGGGCGGGCAGGTGGAGCTTCTCGGCGACGCCGAGGGTCGACTCGATGGACTCGCCGGCCCGGTCGCGGACCTGCTCGGGGACGGTGGCCAGGTGGTCCTGCATGCCGTTGCGGTAGACGGTGGACAGCAGGGCGCCGAGCACCGCGATGCCGAGCGAGCCGCCGACCTGGCGGAAGGTGTTGTTCAGCGCGGAACCCGCACCGGCCTTCTCGCGCGGCAGCGCGCCCATGATCGCGACGGTCACCGGCGGCATCACGTGCGCCATGCCGGCGCCCATCACGAAGCCGAGCACGATCAGCAGCCAGATCGGGCTGGTCGCGGTCAGGAAGGCGTACCCGAGGAAGCCGACGGTGACCAGCAGCATGCCGCCCGCGCAGGTCGCCCGGACGCCGAAGCGGTCGACCACCAGCCGGGCCCGCGGCGCGAAGAGCAGCTGCGCGACGGCCAGCGGCAGCATCAGTTCGCCGGCCTGCAGGGCGCTGTAGCCGCGCACGCTCTGGATGTAGAACACGCCGAAGAAGGAGACGCCCATCAGCGCGAAGAACACGATGCCGACCACGCCGATGGAGGCCGAGAACACCTTGTTGCGGAACCAGGTGACGTCCAGCGCCGGGTGCCGGGTGTGCTTCTCGAACAGCACGAAGGCGGTCAGCGCCAGCAGGCCGACCAGGGTCGGGACCCAGGCCTTCGGGTCGGTGAAGTCGGCCAGTTCGCCGCCCTTGATGATGCCGTAGATCAGCGCGACCAGGCCGACGATGGACAGCAGCACGCCGACCGGGTCGAGCTTGCCGGGGTTCGGGTCCTTGGAGTCCGGGACGAGCCAGCCCATCAGGCCGAGCGCGACCAGCACGATCGGGACGTTGACCAGGAAGACCGAGCCCCACCAGAAGTGCTCGATCAGCAGGCCGCCGGTGATCGGGCCGATGGCGATGGCCAGGCCGACCGCGCCGGCCCAGATGCCGATCGCCTTGGGCTGCTCGTGCCGTTCGAAGACGTTCATGATGATGGCCAGCGTGGCGGGCATCACGAAGGCGCCGCCGAGGCCCATCACCGCGCGGTAGCCGATCAGTTCGCCGGGGCTGGCGGCCATCGCGGACAGCAGCGAGCCGAGGCCGAAGACCAGCATGCCGGCCAGCAGCGTCCACTTGCGGCCGAAGCGGTCGCCGAGCAGGCCCGCGGTGAACAGCAGGCCCGCGAAGACCAGCGTGTAGGAGTTGATCGCCCACTCCAGGTCGCTCTGGCTCGCGCCGAGGCCGACCGGGGCGGGGGTGGCGATGGTCTTCATCGCCACGTTGAGGATCGAGTTGTCGAGGACGACGACGAGCAGGGCGAGCACCAGGGTGCCCAGGATCCACCAGCGTCGGCGGTGTACGGCTTCCGGCACCCGGGGTGCCTGGAGGGCTGCGGTCGGCGAGGTCATACGAACAGCCTAGACGCCTTTTCAATACGAGACGGTCTCGTATCGCAAGCCGAAGGGCAAGGAAGGGCAAAGACTTCCCCAAGGGCTCCCGGGGGCGCCCGCGGGAGCCCCCGGACACGTCCGGGACTCCCGACCCTTTGCGGACGGACGCGGGCGTGCAAGCATGGAGCCAGATCCGGGGACGCCGCACGGCGCCACGAGACGACACACACCAGGAGCCTGTTCGATGAACGCCTCTCCGCTTCAGCCTGCCCAGACGCAGGACGCGCCCGTCGGCACCACCCTCTACGGCGGCGTCACCAACCGCCGGGTCACCGTCCGGGACCTCGCCAAGGCCAAGCGCAACGGCGAGCGCTGGGCGATGCTCACCGCCTACGACGCCCTCACCGCCGGGGTCTTCGACGAGGCGGGCATCCCCGTCCTGCTGGTCGGCGACTCCGCGGGCAACTGCCACCTCGGCTACGAGACCACCGTGCCGGTGACCATGGACCAGATGGTGATGCTCTCCGCCGCCGTCGTCCGCGGCACCCAGCGCGCCCTCGTCGTCGCCGACCTGCCGTTCGGCTCCTACCAGGAGTCGCCCGCCCAGGCCATGCACAACGCCGCCCGCCTGATGAAGGAGGCCGGCGTCCAGGCCGTCAAGCTGGAGGGCGGCGAGCGCAGCGCCCGCACCATCGAACTGCTCGTCGACGCGGGCATCCCGGTGATGGCCCACATCGGCCTGACCCCGCAGTCCGTGCACGCCTTCGGCGGCTACCCCGTCCAGGGCCGCGGCGACGAGGCCGCCCACCAGCTGCTGCGCGACGCGAAGGCCGTCCAGCAGGCCGGCGCCTTCGCCGTCGTCCTGGAGGCCGTCCCCGCCGACCTCGCCGCCGAGGTCACCGCGCACTCCGCGATCCCCACCGTCGGCATCGGCGGCGGCCCCGGCACCGACGCCCAGGTCCTGGTCTGGACCGACTTCGCGGGCATGACGGCCGGCCGCGTCCCCAAGTTCGTCAAGCAGTACGCCGACCTCCGCGCGACCCTCGCCCGGGCCGCCACCGAGTTCGCCACCGACGTCCGCGAGGGCACCTTCCCCGGCCCGGAGCACTCCTTCAGCTAGCCCGGCTCCGCCCCGTCAGCCCGCTGTCGTCCCCCGTGACAGCGGGCTGACAGCGTCGTGACAGCCGGGCCCGGCACGGTGTTCCCATGACACGAATCGAGCGGAACGCCGTGGAGGTCCACGGCATCGTGAAGCACTACGGGGAGACGAAGGCCCTGGACGGGGTCGACCTGACGGTGCGCGAGGGGACGGTGCTGGGGCTGCTCGGACCGAACGGGGCCGGGAAGACCACGCTGGTGCGGGTGCTGTCGACGCTGATCAAGCCGGACGCGGGCACCGCGTTCGTCGGCGGGTACGACGTGCTGCGCCAGCCCAAGCAGCTGCGCCGCACCATCGGCCTGACCGGCCAGTACGCCTCGGTGGACGAGCTGCTGTCGGGCTACGAGAACCTGTACCTGATCGGCCGCCTGCTGGACCTCTCCGCGAAGGACGCCAAGGCCCGCGCGGTCGAGCTGCTGGAGCGGTTCTCGCTCACCGAGGCGGCCAGGCGGCCCGCCAAGGGCTACTCGGGCGGCATGCGCCGCCGCCTGGACCTCGCGGCGTCGATGATCGGCCGCCCGAAGGTGCTGTACCTGGACGAGCCCACCACCGGCCTGGACCCGCGCACCCGCAACGAGGTGTGGGACGAGGTGCAGCGGATGGTCGGCGAGGGGTCGACGGTGCTGCTCACCACCCAGTACATGGAGGAGGCCGAGCAGCTCGCGCACGCCCTGACCGTGATCGACAAGGGCCGGGTGATCGCCAACGGCGGCATCGAGGAGCTGAAGAAGCGGGTCGGCGGGCAGAGCCTGCAGGTGCGGCCGGCCGACCCGGCGCAGCTGCCGGAGATGGCGCGGGCGCTGCAGGAGTCCGGCGTCCCGGCCACCTTCTCCACCGAGTCCGGGCTGCTCTCGGTGCACCTGACCGACGAGCGCCGACTGACCGCCGTGATCGGGGTGCTGGGCACCCGCGGCTTCGCCGTGGCCGGCATCGACACCAAACTGCCCAGCCTGGACGAGGTGTTCCTCACCGTCACCGGCAAGTCCGCCGTCCCCGCCCAGACCCGTGACAAGGAGCCCGTCGCATGAGCACCGCCACCCTGAGCCCCGCTCCCGCCACGACCGCCGCCGACGCGGACGACACCCGGATCGGGCTGCGCGCGAACCTGCGCCACCTGGGCGCGCTGACCCGCCGGAACCTGATGCGGATCAAGGCCGACCCGGAGTCGATGCTGGACGCGCTGCTGATCCCGGTCATCATGATCGTGCTGTTCGTCTACGTGTTCGGCGGCGCGATGGCCGGCAACCAGCACGAGTACATGCAGTACATGGTGCCCGGCCTGCTCGGCACCACCGGCCTGAACCTGGCGATGGCGCTGGGCACCGGCCTGAACACCGACTTCCAGACCGGCGTGATGGACCGCTTCCGCACCCTGCCGATCGGGCGCTCCGCGGTGCTGCTGTCGAAGATGATCGCCGAGACGCTGCGCGCGATCGTGGCCTTCGCGGTGCTGATCGGCTTCTCGATGGTCCTCGGGATGGACATCGTGGGCGGCCCGCTGAAGCTGCTGGCCGCGGTCGGCCTGTCGCTGGTGTTCGGCTCCTCGCTGATGTGGGTGTCGATGCTGCTGGGCATGTCGCTGCGCAGCGCCCAGGCGGTGCAGGGCATGTCGATGCTGGTGATGATGCCGCTGCAGTTCGGCAGCTCGATCTTCGCCAACCCGACCACCATGCCGGGCTGGCTGCAGGCCTTCACCAAGCACAACCCGCTGTCCGCGCTGGCCGACGCCTGCCGGGCGCTGATCAACGACCAGCCGGTGGGCAACTCGGCGCTGACGGTGCTGGTCTGGGCCGCGGCGATCACCGTGGTGACCGCGCCGCTGGCGGTGGCCCGCTTCCGCAAGCGCACCTGACGGTGGGGTCAGTCGGCCCCGGTGCCGAACGGGCCGGGATCGTTCAACAGGGCGGACGCCTCGCGCAGCGTGAGGCGTCCGCCCCGTTCGTACGCGGCCAGGTAGCCGTCCTCGCCGAGCAGTTCGCGGGCGGCGGCGGCGCAGCGGGCGTACTCGCTGCGCTCCATGAACGAGCCGGGCATGCCGCTGAGGCCCTCGTGGGCGCCGAGCAGTTCGGCGGCGCGGCGGGCGGCCTCGGGCTCGTCGTGCAGCCGGGCGTACTCGACCAGGGCCCCGGCGACCGGCGTCATCAGCATCATCGCCATGTGCTCGACGAAGACGGTGACGCCGCCGTCGGTCTCGGTCATCGCGCGGCGGCCCGCGCGCATCAGGGCCAGGCCGGTGTCCGGGTCGCCGGAGCGGGCCACCACCCAGCCGCGGATGCAGGTGACGATGCCGGCGAACACCGCGGGGAACGGGCCGCGCCCGCCGTGGTCGGCGGGCAGTTCGTCGAGCACGGCGAGCGCCTCGGCGTACTCGCCGCGCCGCACGCACAGGTTGCACAGCACCAGCCGCCCGTACATCCGGGCGCCCTCGGCCTCGGTGCTGTCGGCGGCGGCCGCGGCGACGGCCTCGCGGACCATCCGCTCGCCACCCTCCGGGTCGCGCTCGGCCACCACCTCGCCGAGCCGGGCCCGCAGCATCGGGACCTCCTGGTGCGCGCCGAGCTGGACGGACAGCTCGATGGCCTGCCGGAAGGCCGCCTCGGCCTGGGCGGCGTCGCCGGACTTGGTGGCGTTCTCGGCCTTGCCGGAGAGCGCGTCGGACATGCCCCAGCGGTCGCCGAGCGCGGTGTAGAGGGCCAGCGCCTCCTCGCTGTCGGCGATCGCCTGGTCGAGGCCGCCGGCCAGGTCGTTGAGCAGCCGGGCGCGCAGTTGCAGGGCGAAGGCCAGGTCGAGCGGGCCGCCGTGCACCCGGGCCCCGGCCACCGCGTCGTCCATCACCGCGCGGGTGCGCTCCATCTCGCCGGTGAGGAAGACGGTGAACACCCGGCCGAGCACCGGCTGCCGGTAGGACTGCGGCAGTTCGGGGGTGTAGGCGGCCAGGACGCGCTGGGCGGTGTCCAGCGCGCCGGAGTCCTCCAGCAGGCTCATGTCGCCGGAGAACAGGCTGATCAGCCGGTGCAGGCCGAGCTGGCGGCGGGCCTCGTCGAGCAGGTCGGGCGTCATCGGCAGCGGCCCGTCCAGCGGTCCGGCGGCGAGCGGGACGGGCGGCGGGGCGTCGTCGGCGTACGGGTCGGGGCCGAGCGCGGCGACCGCCTCGTACCAGGCGCGGGACTCGGTGCGGTAGTCGCGCAGCATCCAGTACCCGGCCATCGACAGCACCAGCGCCAGGCCCTCCTGCTCCTGTCCGGTGTCGACGGCGCGGCGCAGCGCGGCCCGGACGTTCTCCTGCTCGCGGTCGAGGCGGTCGAGCTCGTCGAGCTGGGCGGGGCCGTGCAGGTTCAGGTAGGCGCGGCGGGCGAGTTCGCGGTAGTGCGCGGTGTGGCGGTGGCCGACCTCGGGTTCGGCGGCCGCGGCGAGGCGCTCGGCGGCGTACTCGTGGATGGTCTCCAGCATCCAGTAGCGGGGCCGCTCGCCGAGGCCCGCCACCAGCAGCGACTTGTCGACCAGCGAGAGCAGCAGGTCGGCGACGTCCTCCCGGCGCACCAGTTCGCCGTCGGCGACGACCTGCTCGGCGGACTCCAGGGTGCAGCCGCCCGCGAACACCGACAGCCGGCGCAGCACCGCGCGCTCGCGGGTGCCGAGCAGGTCCCAGGACCAGTCGACGACGGCGCGCAGGGTCTGCTGGCGCGGCAGCAGGGTGCGGGAGCCCGCGGTGAGCAGCGCGAAGCGGGAGTCGAGGCGGTCGGCGAGCTGGCGCGGGGTCAGGCCGCGCAGCCGGGCGGCGGCGAGTTCGATGGCCAGCGGCAGGCCGTCCAGGCGGCGGCAGAGTTCGGCGCAGGCGGCCGGGTCCTGGTCGGTGCGGAAGCCGGGGCGGGCGGCGGCGCCGCGCTCGGCGAGCAGCCGCAGCGCGGCGGGGTCGGGCAGCGGTTCGACCGGCAGCACGCTCTCGCCGGGGACGCCCAGCGGTTCGCGGCTGGTGGCGAGCACGGTGACGCCGGGGCAGTCGGCGAGCAGCCGGTCGGCGAGGTCGGCGGCGGCCTGGACGACGTGCTCGCAGTTGTCGAGCAGCAGCAGGACGCGGCGGCGGCCGAGGTGGTCGACCAGCCGGGAGACCGGGTCCTTGCGGGCGCCCTCGATCGCCTCGGCGACGGTGCCGCCGGTGTGCAGCACGGTCTCGCGCAGGCCGAGCGCGGAGGCGACGGCGTCGGGGACGGCCGCCGGGTCGTCCAGCGGGGCCAGCTCGACCTGCCAGACGCCGCCGGGCCAGCGGGCGGCGTCCTGCTCGCGGCGTCCGGCCTCCACCGACAGCCGGGTCTTGCCGGAGCCGCCGGGGCCGGTCAGGGTGGTGAGCCGACCGGCGGTCAGGGCCTCGGCGACGGTGGCGAGTTCGCCGTCCCGGCCGACGAAGCTGGTCCGCCCGGGGCGGAGATTCCCGGACGCGGGGGCAGGGACGGCGGGCGGTGCGGCGGGGGCGGGCGCCGGGGCGGGGAGCGCTTCGGCGGTGATCAACTCCCGGTGCAGGGAGCGCAGTTCGGGGCCGGGGTCGGTGCCGAGCTGATCGGCCAGGGTGCGCCGGATCTCCTCGTAGCGGCCGAGCGCCTCGGCGGTGCGGCCGGCCGCGCGCAGGGCGCGCAGCTGGAGGGCCTGCAGCTGCTCGTCGAAGGGGTGGTCGCGGCAGAGCTCGGCGAGTTCGGCGGTGACCTCGGCGGTGCGGCCGAGGGCGAGCGCGGCGGTGAGCCGGTGCCGCCGGGCCTCCGCGCGCTGGGCCTCCAGCCGGGCGGCGGGGGCGGTGCGGTCGGGCAGGTCGGCGAGCGCGGGGCCGCGCCACAGCGCGAGCGCGGCGGTGAGCTGCTCGGCGGCGGCGGCCGGGTCGCCGCCCTGCAGGGCGCGGGCGCCGTCGGCGGCGCGGCGCTGGAACTCGGCGACGTCGGTGCGCGGGTCGGTCAGCCAGTACCCGGCCGGCCCGGAGCCGATCTCGGCCCGGCCCACGGTGCGGCGCAGCCGCCCGACCAGGGTCTGCAGCGCGGCGGCGGCGTCCTGCGGCGGCTCGTCGGCCCACACCTCGTCGGCGAGCAGCTCGGCGGGCACCGGACGGCCCTGGCGCAGCGCCAGCGCGGCCAGCAGGGCGCGCAGCCGGGCGCCGCCGAGGGCGACCGGGGTGCCGTCGTCGTGGTGGGCGGTGGTGGTGCCGAGGATGCCGTAGTGCACCCGCCCATTCTGCGGGACGCACCGGGGGCCGGACGCACACCCGTGCGGAATCCCCGTGCGGGGCACGGGCGGTGCGGCGGCCGGTGCGGCAGCCGGTGCGGCAGCCGGTGCGGCGGAACGTCCGGTCGCTCCCGTACGTTCACCCGGGGCCGCTTGTCCCGGACGCCCGGTGGGCGGCATGATCGGACGCCCGTCCCCCGTCCACCAGCACCCCGGAGCCCCCACCCCATGACCTACGCCAGCACCGGCCAGCGCAGCGCGGAGAACCGGGTCAGCCCGATCTTCCTGGCGATGGCCGCCATCCTGGGCGCCTCCGGCTTCGCACTGGCCACCGGCTGGGGCAACGCGCGCTTCGGCGTGTTCCTGTTCGTGGTGGCGGGCTGGATGGTCTCGCTCTGCCTGCACGAGTACGCGCACGCCCGCACCGCGCTGGCGGGCGGCGACATCACGGTCGGCACCAAGGGCTACCTGACGCTGAACCCGCTGAAGTACGGGCACGTGGTGCTGAGCTTCGTGCTGCCGGTGGTCTTCGTGATCATGGGCGGCATCGGCCTGCCCGGCGGCGCGGTCTACATCGAGCGGGACCGCATCTCCGGCCGCCTCAAGCACAGCCTGGTCTCGGCGGCCGGGCCGCTGGTGAACGTGGCCTTCGGCGTGGTGACGCTGGTGCTGGTCAGCGGCGGCTGGTTCGACGACCCGGGCAGGCCCTCGGTCGTCGGCGACTACGCGTTCCCCGTCTCACCGCTGGCGACCGCGCTGGCCTTCCTGGCCTACCTGCAGGTCACCGCGGCGATCCTGAACCTGCTGCCGGTGCCGGGCCTGGACGGCTACGGCATCATCGAGCCCTGGCTGTCGTACCGGACCCGGCGGGCGGTCGCCCCGTACGCGCCCTACGGCATGCTGCTGCTGTTCGCGCTGATGTGGCAGAGCGAGGTCGGGCAGTGGATGTTCGACCTGGTGTCCTGGATCTTCGACCTGTTCGGCGCCGACGTCCGGTACAGCACCATCGGCCACTGGATGTTCTCGTTCTGGAGGAACGACTTCTAGGACCCGGCCGCGGGCCCGCGTCCGGCGCGGGCCTTGCGCAGGTGGTACCAGGCGATGTTGCTGGCCACGCCGGCCATCAGGACCCACACCACGCCGAACCACCGGCCGTGGGCGAAGGAGACCACCGCGGCGGCCACCGCCAGGACGAGGACGATCGCGGCGTACAGGGCGGTGCGGGGCATGGCGGGGCTCTCCTCGGGTGGTGGTGTGCCCGTCCATTCTGGCCGACCGAACGGGCCGCTCGGGGCCGGGGTGGGTCGGAGCCGGGGTGGTCGGGGCCGGGCCGGGTGGGGCCGGGTGGGCGCACGCCGGGGGCGCGGGGCGGGCCGCGGCGTGCGCCGGGCTCACACGTCGGTGATCCGCAGACCCGCGTGGGCCTTGTAGCGGCGGTTGACCGCGATCAGGTTGGCGACCAGCGACTCCACCTGGTGGGCGTTGCGCAGCCGGCCGGCGAAGATGCCGCGCATGCCGGGGATCCGGGAGGCCAGCGCCTGCACCACCTCGGTGGCGGCCCGGTCCTCGCCGAGCACCATCACGTCGGTGTCGATCCGCTCCACGCTCTCGTCCTGCAGCAGCACCGCCGACAGGTGGTGGAAGGCGGCGGTGACGGTGGAGTCGGGCAGCAGCGCGGCGGCCTGCTGGGCGGCCGAGCCCTCGGGGACCTGCAGCGGGTAGGCGCCCTGCTTGTCGAAGCCCAGCGGGTTGACGCAGTCCACCACGATCTTCCCGGCGAGCTCGGCCCGCAGCGAGGTCAGCGTCTCGGCGTGGCCCTCCCACGGCACCGCGACGATCACCACGTCGCTGTCGGCGGCGCAGGCCGCGTTGTCGGCACCGCGGATGCCCAGGCCCAGCTCGGCGGCGCAGGCCTCGGCGCGCTCGGCGCTGCGGGAGCCGACCACCACCTGCTGCCCGGCCCTGGCCAGCCGCAGCGCCAGGCCGCGGCCCTGGTCGCCGGTGCCGCCGAGGACGCCCACCACGAGGTGGGAGACGTCGGGCAGGTTCCGGCCGGGTCCGGCCGTCGCGTTCACTGAATCGGGTTGCGTCATGCCGAAGATCCTGCCAAACCCACCACCCGGGCAGCATGCTGTCGCGCATGGACGCGGTGAGAGTTTCCGCACTCCGGCAGTCGCTGGCGGGCACCGGCTGGCCCGAACGGGCGGGCGCCTTCGCCACCGCGCTGCGCGGCTCGGTGACCAGGCGCAGCGCGACCGGCCTGCTGCTGGTCGGCACCTCCCGCTACGAGCCCTGGCACCTGGCGGCGCACCTGAGCGACGAGGCCGCGTACGGCGGCCTGCCGGAGCTGGCCCCGACCCTGCTGCGGCACGCCGTCCCGGCGAACGCGCCGGAGCACCTGGCGTGCGGCCTGCCCCGGCTCGCGGAGGCGCGCACGGGCGCGACGGTGCTGCTGGTGGCGCCCGATCCGGCCGACGCGCCGCTGCTGGAACGGCTGGACGACGCCCGCCGGGGCGGGGCGGTGCTGCTCTCGCTGGACGACGGCGACCCGGAGCTGACCGACCTGGCGCACGAGCGCCTCACCGTGCCGGGCGCCGCACCGGAGCCCTTCGAGCTGGTGCAGCACCTGGTCAGCTCGGCCACCTCGGCCACCCCCCCGCGCTCGCGGCTGTCCCGGCTGGCGGCGCGGCTGACCGCCTCGCCGGTGCTGCGCTGGTAGCCGCCCCCGCCGCACTGCCCGCCCCGCCGCACTGCCCGGGCCGCCGCCCGCCCCGGAGGGCCCGGAGAAAACCGGTTGCCCCGTTCCGTCCCGGTGACGCAGCATCTGGCCATGTGACCAGCACCGTTCCGTTCCTCCGCCGGCTCCTGCCCGACCTCGCGCCCTGGCGCGCCTCCCGGGACTTCCGGCTGCTCTGGGCCTCGGGGTGCGTGACGGGCTTCGGCAGCTTCCTGTCCTTCGTGGCGCTGCCGATCCAGATCAAGGAGCTGACCGGCTCGACCTTCGCGGTGGGCCTGGTCGGCGCGTTCGAACTGGTGCCGCTGGTGGTGTTCGGCCTGTGGGGCGGCGCCCTGGCGGACGCGCTGGACCGGCGCCGCCTGGTGCTGCTGAGCGAGGCCGGGCTGGCCCTGCTGGCGGCGCTGATGCTGGCCAACTCGCTGCTGCCGCACCCGCTGCTGTGGCCGATCTACCTGGTCGCGGCGCTGACCGCCGCGCTGGCGGGGCTCCAGCGCCCGGCGCTGGACTCGATGGTGCCCCGGGTGGTGGCGCACGACCAGCTGCCCGCCGCGTTCGCCCTCAACTCGCTGTACCGCAACGTCGCCTCGGTGGCCGGCCCGCCGCTGGCGGGCGTGGTGGTCGCGGTCGCCGGGGCCCGCAGCGCCTACGCGCTGGACCTGCTGACCTTCCTGGTCTCGCTGGCGCTGATCGCCCGGATGCGCCCGGTGCCGCCCGCCGAGAGCGCCGAGGCCCCGTCGCTGCGCACCATCGGCCAGGGCCTGGCGTACGCCTGGAGCCGCAAGGACCTGCTGGGCACGTACGCGATCGACCTGGTGGCGATGCTGTTCGCCTACCCGGTGGCGCTGTACCCGTTCCTGGCCTCCGAGCTGGACGCCGAGTGGGCGCTGGGCCTGCTGTACGGGGCGACGGCGGCGGGGGCGCTGCTGGTGGCGGCGACCGGCGGCTGGACGGCCCGGGTGCACCGGCACGGGCGGATGCTGCTGTTCGCGGCGCTCGGCTGGGGCGCGGCGATGGCGCTGGCGGGCCTGGTCGGGAACGTCTGGCTGGTGCTGCTGTTCCTGGCGGTGGCGGGCGGGGCGGACCAGGTCAGCGGGGTGGCCCGGTCGACGATCTGGAACCAGTCCATCCCCGACCAGCTGCGCGGGCGGCTCGCCGGGGTCGAGGTGCTCTCGTACTCGGTGGGCCCGCAGCTGGGCCAGGTCCGGGCGGGCGGGATGGCGGCGCTGGTGGGGGTGCGCGGCTCGATCTGGGCGGGCGGCCTGCTGTGCGTGGCGGGCGTGCTGGCGCTGACCGCGGCCGTCCCGAAGCTGCTGGCCTGGGACTCGCGCACCGATCCGCACGCGCTGGCGGTGCGCGAGCAGCACGAGCGCCAGGCCGCGGGCGTCTCCTGAGCCGCCGTCAGCCCTCCGCGCGGGGCTCCTCGTCGTTCCAGCGCGGGTCCTCGCGCCACTCCTGGTTGCGCTCGGCGGCGGTCTCCAGGGCGCGGGCGGCCTCCTCCCGGCTGGCGTAGGGGCCGAGCCGGTCCTTGGCCGGGCACTCCGGGCCCTCCTCGACCTTGCCGTGCTTGATGCAGTAGAACCACTCCCCCGGCTGCCCGGTGGGCTTGCTGCGGCCGAACACCATCGTCTGCGTCTCCCGTCTGCTGTGCTGGGTACCGCGGCGGTCACCGGTGATCCTTCCCGCTGCCCCGCCCCGTACGCGACCCGGGTCCGGCGGGCGGCGGCCGATACACTCGCCGTCATGGCTCTGGTACCCGGCACGCTGTCCCCCACCCGCAAGGTCCCCGCGCACATCGCGCGTCCGGAGTACGTCGGCAAGCCCGCGCCGACGCCGTACACCGGCCCCGAGGTGCAGGACGCCGAGACGGTCGAGAAGATGCGGATCGCCGGGCGGATCGCGGCCCGGGCGATGGCCGAGGCCGCGAAGCTGATCGCCCCGGGCGTGACCACCGACGAGCTGGACGCCGTCGCCCACGCCTACATGTGCGACCACGGCGCGTACCCGTCGGACCTCGGCTACCGGGGCTTCCCGAAGTCGATCTGCACCTCGGTCAACGAGGTGATCTGCCACGGCATCCCGGACTCGACCGTGCTGCAGGACGGCGACATCGTCAACATCGACGCCACCGCCTACATCCACGGCGTGCACGGCGACCTGAACGCCACCTACCTGTGCGGCGAGGTGGACGAGGAGTCCCGGCTGCTGGTCGAGCGCACCGAGGAGGCGCTGAACCGGGCGATCAAGGCGGTCCGGCCGGGCCGGCAGGTCAACGTGATCGGCCGGGTGATCGAGTCGTACGCCAAGCGGTTCGGCTACGGGGTGGTGCGCGACTTCACCGGCCACGGCATCAACACCTCGTTCCACTCCGGCCTGATCATCCCGCACTACGACAGCGACCGGGCCACCCAGGTGATCAAGCCCGGGATGACCTTCACCATCGAGCCGATGCTCACCCTGGGCACCTACGACTACGAGATCTGGCCGGACGGCTGGACGGTGGTCACCAAGGACCGCAAGCGCACCGCCCAGTTCGAGCACACCCTGGTGGTCACCGCGGACGGCGCGGAGATCCTCACCCTGCCCTGACCGGCCGGACGACGCGGCGGCGGCCCGCCACCCCCTCGCGCGGAGGGGGTGGCGGGCCGCCGCCGTATCGTTCCTGCGGTTCCTGCGCGGGCTCAGCCGATCAGCCACTGCTCCTGGGCCACCGCGCCGACCTCGGTGCACGCGTCGGTCAGCACGTCCAGCACCCGCAGCGGGTCCGGCAGCGGGCGCTCGGGGCCGCGCAGCCAGCGCACCTCGGAGCCGTCCGGCAGCGCGGCGGGCGGGACGAGGGTGTACGAGCCGCGGCAGTGCCAGCGCAGGCCGGGGTGCTCGGAGACGGTGTCGGGGGTGGAGTCCAGCGCGCTGGTCCACCACTCGTCCTCGTCCTGCGGGGTGCCGCGGGTCGCGGTGAAGAACAGGTACCGGTCGGCGCCGACCGCGGCCACCGGGCCGACCGCGCCCAGCGCCTCCAGCCGCTCCAGGGCGAGCACGCCCGCCTCGGCCGGCACGTCCAGCACGTCGTGCGCGCGGCCGGTCGCGGTGACGAAGTTCGCCTCCGGGTCGCGGGCCAGCCAGCGCGTCAACTGCTCGGCGTCGGTGGTGGCCTGGGACTGCCAGGCGAAGGAGAGCGGGTGCTGGGCCGGGGCCGGACAGCCGACCCGGTCGCACGAGCACCGGTGCCCGGCCGGGTGCGCCGCGGGCGCCACCGGGAACCCCGCGCCCACCGCCCCCAGCAGCAGGTCCAGCCGCGCGGCCGCGTCCGCTCCGGCGGCCTCCGGACGATCCCGTCCGCCCCGCCGCCACCAGGACGTCCACCTGCTGCTGGCTTCCATCTGGCCCCTTCCGCACGCACCTGCCTGAGCTGCCGCGCCAGGTACGGCACGGCCACCTACGCAACAACCGACGCCAACGCACGGAGCGGCGCACTGCTTCCCGAGGGGGTGCACCGCACGCGGGGGCGTCCTGCCGCCGACCCGCACGGGGTCTCCGGGCGGCCGGCGTCCGGGGGTCGGGTACGGAGCACGAGAGTCGCGCGCTCGGCGGGCGAGCGCACCTCGGCGCACCCCGCCCGGCCCGTACGGGCCCGCGGACCCGGGTGGACCCCGGGGGCGTACGTAGCAGGATAAGGCTCCCGGAGCCCTCCCCATGACCGGGGGCGGTGCCTCCCCCGTCACACCCGCTCCACGCTCCCGCCACGCCCCCGCTGCGGAACGGACACACCCGGACGCTCCGGACGCCCCGCGCCGCGCCTACCCTGGTCGGATGAAGAGCGCCGACACCGAGTTCGTCGGAGGACCGCTGGACGGCCGGGTCCTGCCGGTCCTGCTGGGCATGACCCACAACGTCCCCAAGGTCTACCGGGTGCCCGTCCCCGCGCACGGGGACACCCCGGCCACCACCCTGGTCTACCGCCGCGCCAAGGAGCACGACGCCAGGGGGCGGTACCGCTGGCGCTACGAGTACGACCCCGACGCCTGAGCGGCCTCCCCCGCGGCGGGCCCGGCGGGGCTCAGTCCTCCTCGGCCAGGATCAGGTAGAGCTTCTTCTTCGCCTCGGCCAGCACCGCGAGACCCTTGGCCCGCTGCTCCTCGGTGCCGGTCATCATGACCTGCCGCACCGCGTGGTCCACCGCCGCGAGCGCGGCGCCGACCTCCTGCACGGCCTCCCAGTCGTCCCGCCGGCCGGCCTCGTCCCACGGGGACGCCCCGGCCTGCTCGGCCTCGGCCCGGCCCTGCTCGGTCAGTTCGAACAGCTTCTTGCCGGACTCCTCGTTGGCCCTGACCAGCCCCTCCTCCTCCAGCAGCTGGAGGGTCGGGTAGACCGACCCCGGGCTGGGCCGCCAGACCCCGCCGGTGCGCTCGCCGATCTCGGTGATCATCTCGTAGCCGTGCATCGGCCGCTCCCGCAGCAGCGCCAGCAACGAGGCCCGCACGTCACCGCGCCTGGCCCGCCCCCCGCGCCGCCCGCCCCCGTGCCCGCGCGGACCGTGCCCGCCGAACCCGCGGCCGCGCGGCCCGAACCCCGGCCCGAACGGCGGCATCGGCCGCCCCGGCACCCCGAACGGCCCGAACGCCGCCCGCACCTCGAACTCGTCGACCCCCTCGCCGGGCACCCCCGCCCGACCCGGCCGCCCCGGGCCCTCGGCCCAGCGACGCCGACCTTCTCCACCGAAACGCTTGTCGTACCGCATGACACACACCTGTCTCTCGGGAAACGGACGCTCCGCTCATCGAAGCATCTCGATACCTCGACGATATATCGCTAACTATCGGACGACAACCCCCTTCCGACCGCGGCCCCTCCTCGCCGTGCCCGCCGGGCCGGACCCCGGCCGCAGCCGAGGTGCTCAACTCGCCGTCCGCTCACCGCTCCTGAGGAGAGGCCGGCCCGGCGCTCTGGCCGCGGCGCCCGGGGCGGGCGACAATCCGGGGGAGGATTCCGCAGGAGGGAGCACCGTGCCGGCCGAACCGCAGGAGTGGGCCGCCGCCACCGCCGCCGCGCTGGGCGCCGTCCTGGGGGAGGCGGTGGAGGGCGGGCAGTTCCCAGGCGGGGTGCTGGTGGTCGGGCAGGCCGGGGCCGGGCGGGCGGTGGCGGCCCGCGGGGCGGTCGCCCCCGAGTGCGGCGACGCCCGCCCCGACGAGCACACCCGCTACGACCTGGCCTCGCTCACCAAGGTGCTCGCCACCTGGCCGCTGGTCGGCGCCGCCGTCCGCGCCGGACGCCTCGACCTGGACGCCCCGCTGCGCGCCGCCTTCCCGCAACTCCCATCCCCCGGAAGCGAGTTGACCGTCAGCCAACTGCTGAGCCACACCGCGGGCCTGCTCCCGCAGACCGGCCTGGCCCGCTACCAGCACACCGGGCGGCCGCTGGCCGAGCACCTGTGCGCCGAACCGCTGGTCTCCGTCCCCGGCGCGCACCACCGGTACGTCGACCGCGGATTCGTCCTGCTCGGCCTGCTGCTGCCCGAGCTGCTGGGCCGTCCGCTGTCCGAGCTCGCCGAGGAGCTCTGGCGCGGCCTCGGCCTGACCGCCACCGCGTACGGCCCGCTGCCGCGCGACCCGCAGCTGGCCCCGACCGAGCAGCGGCTGCGCGGCGCGCCCCGGACGTGGGGCCTGCCGCACGACCCGAGCGCGGCCCTGCTGGGCGGGGTGGCCGGGCACGCCGGGGTGTTCTCCACCGCCGCCGACCTGGCCGCCTACGCCGAGCACCTGCTCGGGGCGGACGGCCCGCTGCCCGAGTGGTTCGCGCTGAGCCGCCGCCCGCGCACCCCGGTCGAGCCCGGCCTGCACCGCGGCCTGGCCTGGATCGTCACCGCGGACGGCTCGGTGGCGTACCACCACGGGTTCACCGGCACCAGCCTCTACCTGGCCCCGCGCACCCGCCGCTACGTGGTGCTGTGCAGCAACGCCGTCTACCACGGCTGGGACCGCGCCCGGCTGGCCGCGCTGCGCGCCTTCGCCCTGCGCGTCCTGCTGCCCGTCGCGCCCTGAGGCCACGGGCGGCGGGTCAGCGCCGCGCGTCCCGGCGGCCGCCGGTCAGCACGGCGAGCACCTCCCCGCGGCGGCGGCCCGGGCGCGGGGCGGCGGGGGCGGCGGCGAGCAGCGCGATGTCGTCCTCGGCGGGGTCGGGGGCGTGCGCCAGGACGGCGTCCAGCAGCGGGACAGGGCCCGCGCCGGGGGGCAGCCGCAGGGCGGTCAACCGCTCCAGCGAGCGGTCGATGTCCTCGTCGCGGCGCTCGACCAGGCCGTCGGTGTACAGCAGCAGGGCGTGCTCGGGCGGCAGGACGACGGTGGTCGGGACGTAGCCGCTCAGGCCGGTGCCGAGCGGGGGGCCGGGCTCGACCGGGAGCAGCGCGAGCTCCCCGCCGGGGCGGACCACGGCGGGCGGCAGGTGGCCCGCGCTGGCCAGCGCGTACCGGCCGCGGGCGGGTTCGGCGTAGACCACCAGGCAGGTGGAGGGCCGGTAGTCGTGGACCTCGCAGGCGAGGTGGTCGAGCCGGGCCAGCAGCCGGTCGGCGGTGGGTTCGAGCAGGGCCATGGCGCGCAGCATCGCCTGGTAGTGGCTCATGTGGGTGGCGGCCTCGATGCCGTGGCCCATCACGTCGCCGATGGCGAGGACGGTGCGCCCGTCGGGCAGCGCCACCGTCTCGTACCAGTCGCCGCCGACCAGCGCGCCCGTCCCGGCCGGGCGGTAGCGGAAGGCGACGTCGACGTCGGGGTGGGGGCGGCCGGGTTCGGCGAGCATGGCGCGCTGCAGGTCGGCGGCGACGGCGTGCTCGCGGCTGTAGCGGCTGGCGTTGTCGAGGGTGATCGCGGTGCGGCCGGCCAGGTCCTGGGCGGCGACGGCGTCGTCCTCGGTGAACGCGGGGGAGGCGCCGGCCCGCATCAGGGTGACGGTGCCGATCCGGTGCCCGCGGGCGGTGAGCGGCACGATCATGCCGGAGTGGATGCCGATCTCCCGGTACCGCGCGACGCGTTCGGCGTTGGGGGCGGAGCGGCTCAGTTCCTCGTCGCCCAGCAGGTTCTCGACGACGGGGCGGCCGCTGTCCAGGCAGCGCGGGATCGCCGAGCCGGGCTGGTAGTCGACGTGCTCCCCGCGGTCGCCGAACCGGCGGACCGCGGCGAGCAGCCCGGGGACGGCGGCCAGGGCGGCGCGGCGCAGTCGGCGGCCGCCGTCGGGGCGGGGGCGGGCGTGCGGGCTGTCGGGGTGCGGGAGGAGTTCGACGGTGGCGGCGTCGGCGAGGTGGTCGACCAGGAAGGCGGCGAGTTCGCCGCAGGTGGTGTCGACGTCGAGGGTGGTGCCGACCTGGGTCGCGGCGGCGTCCAGCAGGGCCAGCCGGGACCTCGCCTGTTCGAGTTCGTGCTGCTGCCGGCGGGAGGCGGTGACCTCCAGGACGATGCCGACCAGGCCGAGCGGGCGGCCGTCCTCGGCGTCGATCCGGTGGTAGGCGCCGTGCCAGTAGCGCCGGTGCAGCGGGGCGGCGGCCCGGGTGCGGCCGCTGGAGGTGGTCTCGCGGGTGCGGCCGTCGGCGAGCACGGCGCGCAGCACGTCCTCCCGGGCGTCGACGTCGGGGAGGAGTTCGGCGATGGTGCGGCCGAGGTGCTGCTCGGCGGGGACGCCGTTCATCCCGGCCAGGGCGGGGTTGACGTAGTGGTAGCGCAGCTCGGTGTCGAGGACGGCGATCCCGGCGGCGGTGCCGTCCAGGACCTGGCGCAGCGGGCGGGGCAGGGCACTCCAGAGCTCGTCGGTCATGGCTGGCGCACCTCCTCGCCGGGTGCTCGGACGCCGGGGAGCCGGCGCTGTGACCAGTAAACCCAGCGGCGCGGCCCGGGGCGATCCGGTGCCGGGCGCCCCGTCCGGGGCGGGGGGCGGGGCGGCGGCGTTCACCCGGACGGAGTCGCCCGAATGCCCGGAGGCGGAGGGTGGCGGAGGGTCGGGAGCAAGACCTGCTTCGGCCTAGGAGGTTCCATGAGCTCGTCTGTCGGTCCGACCGCAACGCCGCCGCCCGCGAGCGCCACCCACCGGCCTCCCAACAGGGGCTGGGTCTCCGGGATGGTGCTGTTCGCCGGTGTGATCATGCTGGTGGGCGGCATCCTGGAGGTGTTCCGCGGCATCATGGCGATCGCCGAGGACGACGTGTTCGTCACCACGCCCCGGTACGTCTTCCGGTTCGATCTGACCTCCTGGGGCTGGATCCACCTGGTGATCGGCGTGCTGATCGCCCTGGTCGGCTTCTTCGTGATCAAGGGGGCTGCCTGGGCCCGGATCGCCGGTATCTTCCTGGTCTCGCTCGGGCTGATCGGCAACTTCCTGGACCTGCCGTACTACCCGCTGTGGTCCGTGGTCATCATCGCGCTGGACGTGTTCGTGATCTGGGCCCTGGCCGTCTACCGGGAGGACTGAGCCGGGCGGACGCCGAGGGGCCCCGCGGGCCCGCTCCGTGCCGGAGCGGGCCCGCGGGGCCGTGCACCGCCGGGCCGTGGGGGCGGTCGGCGGCGTCACCCGCGGCGGGTCACTTGTCGAGCGCCGCGACACCGGCCTGGGCGAACTGCTCGTCCTGGTCGCCGCTGGGGGCGCCGGCCACGCCGACGGCCGCGATCGGGGCGCCCTTGACCTGGACCGGGGCGCCGCCGCCCAGGAACAGGGTGCCGGGGATGTCCTTCAGGTTCGGGGCCTGGGCCAGGCGCTTGGTCAGCTCGGAGGTCGTGGCGTTCCAGGACACCGCGGTGTAGGCCTTGCGCTCGGCCGACTCGAAGGACTGCGGGCCGGCGCCGTCACCGCGCAGCTCGACGATCACGTTGCCGTTGCGGTCGACCACGGCGACGGAGACCTTCTGGCCGGCCTTGGCGGCGGCGTCCAGGCTGGCCTGGGCGGCCTTGGTGGCGGCCTCGACCGTCAGGTGGGTGGACTGGAAGGTGTTCTTGTTCTGGACGTCGGAGGTGACCGCGGTGGCGGGGGCCGCGTTCGGGGTCTCGGCGCTGGCGGTGACGGCGCCGACGACGCTGGCTCCGACCGCGGCGACCGCAACGGCACCGGTGACGACGCGGGTGCGGGTGCTCAGCTTCTTCATTTTCGGCTCCTGCTTCTGTGTTCGGGGACCGGGTTTCGGTTCGGCGCCGGATCCCTGTGCTCTCCGGCCTCGCCCTCCATGTTTCGCCCCGGCACCCCCTCCCCGGATCGGCGGACCGGCTCGCTCCGCGGAGCATGATGGAGGACATCCGTGTCAACCGATCGGTGGATGTGCGGGCCGCCGTCCCGGTCCACCATGCGAAGGGAGCACGGAGGAACGGAGGAGCCGGCCATGGTGCGTCACCCCCTGTCCCGGGCCGCGGACCCGGACGCGGGCTGGCTGACCGTCGTGATGCGGCTGGCCTTCCTGCTGCTGCTCGGCACCTCGCTGACCAGGTACCTGACGCACCACCTCGCCAGCCCGCTGACGCCGTGGGTGGTGGGGCTGAGCCTGGCGCTGGCCGTCGGCCACCTGTCGGGGCTGTCCGAGCGGCGGTCGGCCTGGCTGGCGGCGGTGCTGGCGAGCTGGGCGGTGCTGGTGCTGATGGCGCCCAGCTTCGCCTGGTGCGCCGTCCCGCTGGTGTACACGGTGCTCCGGGCGCTGCCACCGCGCGCCGCGATCCCGCTGGTCACGGTGCTGACGGTGCTGGTGGTGGTGTCCGAGCTGCGCCTGCCGGGCGGCTTCGACCCGACGATGCTGCTGCTGCCCCCGGCGGTCGCCGCGCTCGCCACCGCGGTGTTCCTGTACATGCAGCGGCAGGGCGCCCGGCAGCGGAAGCTGATCGTCGACCTGGTCCGCACCCGGCGGGAGCTGGCCGCGGTCGAGCGCCGCCAGGGCGCCCTCGCCGAGCGGGAGCGGCTGTCCGTCGAGATCCACGACACCCTGGCCCAGGGCCTGTCCAGCCAGCAGATGCTGCTCCAGGCCGCGGAGCGGACGTGGCAGCAGGACCCGGCGGCCGCCCTCGGCCACGTCCGGACGGCCGCCGCGATCGCCGCGCGGAACCTCGCGGAGGCCCGCCGCTTCGTCCACGACCTCGCCCCGGCCGACCTCGCGGAGCAGGGCACCCTGGAGGCCGCCCTGCAGGCCCTGGCCGACCGGGAGGCCGCCGAGAGCGGCCTGGCCGTCCGCTTCCACCTGGACGGACAGCCCGCCCCGATGCCCGCCGCCGCCCAGTCCGCCCTGCTGCGGATCGCCCAGGGCGCGCTGGCGAACACCAGGGAGCACGCCGGGGCCGCGCACGCCTCGATCACCCTCTCCTACCTGGGCGACCAGGCCGTGCTGGACGTCGCGGACGACGGCCGCGGCTTCGCCCCCGCCCTGGTCGGCCGGCTCGGGCGCGACGAGCGCACCGACTGGGCGGCCGGCGGCAGCCGGGGCCACGGCCTGCCCGCGATGCGGGCCCGGCTGCGCCAGCTCGGCGGCACGCTCACCGTCGAGTCCGCCCCGGGCGAGGGCACCGTGGTCTCCGCGGCCATCCCGCTGGCGGGCCGGTGAGCCGCGGGCCGGTGCGCCGCCGGCCGGTGCGCCCCGGGGCGGCGCGCCGCCGGGTCCGCCCGGGCGCCGGTAGCGTCGGCCGACGGCGGCGACACGAGAGGAGCGGTTCATGAACGACACCGTCCGGCTGGTCATCTGCGACGACCACGCCATGGTCCGGGCCGGGCTGCTGGCCCTGCTGTCCAGCGACCCGGCGATCGAGGTGGTCGGCGAGGCCAGCACCGGGGAGGAGGCCGTGTCGCTGACCGCCGCCCTGCGGCCGGACGTGGTCCTGATGGACCTCCAGCTCGGCGAGGGCATCGACGGGGTGGAGGCCACCCGGCGGATCCTCGCCGGGCCGGGCGCGAGCCACGTCCTGGTGCTGACCACCTTCGACACCGACACCGACATCAGCCGGGCGATCAACGCGGGTGCCACCGGCTACCTGCTGAAGGCCGAGAAGCCGGAGGAGCTGTTCGCCGCCATCCGCGCCGCCGCGGCGGGCCGTCCCGCGCTGTCCCCGCCGGTCGCGTCCCGGGTGATGGCCCAGATGCGCTCCCCGCTCCCCCACCTCACCGACCGCGAACAGGACATCCTCGACCAGCTCGGCCAGGGCCTCGGCAACAAGGAGATCGCCCGGGCCCTGTTCATCAGCGAGGCCACGGTGAAGACCCACCTCGGCCGGATCTACGCCAAGCTCGGCGTGGACACCCGCTCCGGCGCGGTCGCCATCGCCAAGGAGCGCCGCCTGCTGCGCTGAAACCCCCGCCGACGCGCGTTCCCCGGCGACCGCACAGCTTCGGACACCGTCCACCCCGACCCAACGGGCCTGCTGCGTACCGGACCTGACGAACGACCGGTTCCCGGGAGGTGCAGGAGGGGCGGAAGTGGGGTAGCCACACGAGGCCCCTCCTTTCTGACGCGAACGCGTAAGAAAGGCGCCACCCGCCGCTCACCCCACCCTCGCCGGCCCGTCGTTCGGGCGCGACACGGTATGGCCGGAACCGACGTCACGAAAGGCGGACGCGCACCATGCCGACCGCACCACCCCCGGCGGCGCGCCCGCGCCGCCTCGGGGAGCACGGGCTCGCCTGGGCCTTCCTGCTGCCCTCCGTCGTCGTCCTCGTCCTGTTCGTCGCCTATCCGCTCGGGCGCACCCTCTACCTCAGCGCGCACGCCAACGACCTGTTCGGCGCGCCCTCGCGGTACGTCGGCTGGAAGCACTACGCCGACCTGCTGGCCTCCGCCGAGTTCCGCGACACCCTGCTCACCACCGCGCTGTTCGTGCTGTTCACCGTCGTGCCCGGGGTGCTCGGCGCGCTGGCTCTGGTGCTGCTGCTGGAGAACCGGATCCGCGGCGTCCGACTGCTGCGCTCGGCCTTCGCCCTGCCGTTCGCCTTCTCGGTGGCCAGCGCCTCGGTGGTCTTCTCGGTCTTCTACAACCCGGCCAGCGGGGTGCTCAACGGCCTGCTCTCCCGGCTCCACCTGGGCCCGGTCGGCTGGCTCACCGACTCCCGGTACGCGCTGCTCTCGGTCGCCGCGGCCACGGTCTGGATGAACCTCGGCTACAACGTGCTGGTGCTGTCCGCGGGCATCGGCTCGATCCCCGACGAGATCACCGAGGCCGCCCGGCTGGACGGCGCCTCGGGGCTGCGGCTGGCCCGCTCGGTGACGGTGCCGCTGCTCGGCCCCAGCCTGTTCTTCCTGGTCGTGGTCTCCACCGTGAACGCGCTGCAGAGCTTCGGCCAGATCCACGTCCTCACCCGGGGCGGCCCGGACGGCGCCACCCGCACCCTGGTCTACTCCGTCTACCAGAAGGCGTTCGCCTACGGCTCCAGCGACTTCGGCACCGCCAGCGCCCAGGCCGTGGTGCTGCTGGTCGTCGTCCTGGCCTGCACCGCCCTCCAGTTCGGCGTCCTGGAACGGAAGGTGCACTACGCGTGACCGCCACCCTCACCGGGCCCACCGCGCCCGCCCCGGCCCGCCCCGCCCGGCGCCGCCGCCCCCGCCCGCGCACGCTGCTGGGCCGCTCGCTGGTGCACCTGCTCCTGCTCGGGGCCGCGCTGACGGTGCTGTTCCCGGTCTACTACGTGTTCGCCGGTGCGTTCATGCGCCCGGACGAGATCGCCTCCTACCCGCCCGCCCTGGTGCCGCACTCGCTCACCGGGCGGAACTTCTCCGGCGCCGTGCACGCGGTGCCGCTGGCCCGCCAGTACGCCAACTCGGTGCTGGTGGCGGGCGCGGTCACCGCGGCCCAACTGCTCACCTCGGTGCTGGCCGCGTACGCCTTCGTCTTCCTGCCGGTGCGGGCCCGCCGGGTGGTGTTCGGGGCGTTCCTGGCCACCCTGATGGTGCCGTGGGAGGCCGTGGTCGTCCCCAACTACCTGACGCTGTCCGGCTGGGGGCTGGGCAACACGTACTTCGGGCTGGTGCTGCCCTTCCTGGCCTCCGCCTTCGGGACGTTCCTGCTGCGGCAGTCGTTCCGGCAGTTCCCGGCCGAACTGCGGGACGCCGCCCGGATCGACGGGGCCGGGCACTGGCGGTTCCTGTGGCGGATCCTGGTGCCGCTGAGCCGCCCGACGCTGGCCGCGCTCGCCGTGTACGTGTTCCTGTCCGCCTGGAACCAGTACTTCTGGCCGCTGATCATCACCCGCACCGCCGAGATGCAGACCCTGCAGATCGGCCTGTCCACGCTGCGCGACTCCGAGATGGCCGACCCCGGCCTGATCCTGGCCGGCGTGGTGCTGTCGCTGCTGCCCACGCTGGCGCTGGTGCTGTTCGGCCAGCGCTTCCTCGTCCGCGGCCTGACCACCGGCGCCGTCCGCTGACGTCCCGTCGCCTCCCGCTCCCGCTCGACTCTCCGGCACCCACCCTCGTAGAAGAGAGAAGACCCGTGAAGAAGAGTGCCCGCGCGCTCGCCGCCCTGCTGGTGTCCGGCCTGGCCCTGACGGCCTGCAGTTCCGGCGGCTCCGGTTCCGGCGGTTCCGGCTCCGACGCCGCCGCGCCCGCCGCCTCCGCCCTCGACCAGGCGTCCGGGGTGACCACCGTCGAGTTCTGGCACTCGATGACGGGCAAGAACGCCGAGGCGCTGACCGCCCTGGTCGACGCGTTCAACGCCGCGCACCGGGGGAAGATCGAGGTCAAGCCGGTCTTCCAGGGCAGCTACGACGACCTGGTCGCCAAGTACAAGGCGTCCGTGCAGCAGAAGGCCACCCCGGCGCTGGTGCAGGTCTACGACATCGGCACCCGCTTCATGATCGACTCCGGTCAGACCGTCCCCGCCCAGGCCTTCGCCGACCGGGACGGCTACCCGCTGGACGACCTGCAGCCCAACATCCGCAACTACTACTCGGTCGGCGGCAGGCTCGCCTCGATGCCGTTCAACTCCTCGGTGCCGCTGCTCTACCTGAACACCGACGCCTTCGCGGAGGCCGGGCTCGACCCGGCGAAGCCGCCCGCCACGCTGGCCGAACTCGGCGACCTGGCCCGGAAGCTGACCAAGAAGGACGGCAGCGGACAGACCGTCAGGTACGGCTTCGGCGCGGCGGTCTACGGCTGGTTCGTCGAGGAGCTGCTGGCCGAGTCCGGCTCGCTCTACTGCGACGCCGACAACGGCCGCACCGGCAAGGCGTCCAAGGTGGCCTTCGACTCCGCCAAGGGCGCCGAGATCGTCCAGTGGTGGGCCGACCTGGTCAAGGGCGGCTACGCGGCCAACACCGGCTGGCAGACCACCGACGCCCAGGCCGCCTTCAAGGCCGGCACGGTCGCCATGCACCTGGAGTCCACCGGCGTGCTGCGCGGCTACACCGAGGCCGCCAAGTTCACCGTCGGCACCGCCCCGTTCCCGAGGACCGCGGCCGGCGACCAGGGCGGCCCGGTCATCGGCGGCGCCTCCCTGTGGATCTCCGGCCCCGGCCACTCCGCCGCCCAGCAGCGCGCCGCCTGGGAGCTCGAGAAGTTCCTCACCGCCCCCGACCAGCAGGCCGCCTGGCACACCGGCACCGGCTACTTCCCCGTCAACACCAAGGCCCTGGACGTCGCCGCCGACCAGCAGTGGGTCGCCAAGTACCCGCAGTTCAAGACCGCCATCGACCAGATGGCCGCCACCAAGCCCACCCCCGCCACCGCGGGCTGCCTGCTCGGCGTCATGCCGCAGGCCCGCAAGGGCGTGGAGACCGCCGTCGAGCAGACCGTCTCCGGCGCCAAGAGCGCCCAGCAGGCCCTGGCCGACGCCGCGAAGGAGCTCCAGCCCGCCATCGACGCCTACAACTCCGCGGTCGGCTGACCTCCGCTCCCCGCCCGGGCCGCCCGCCCGCCGCGGGCCCACCAACCGCGGGGCCGAACGCCGAGGGGCCCGGCCGCGCTGCTGCGCGGCCGGGCCCCTGAGCCGGAGGCCGGCGGACGAGTCGGCCTGTACGCCGGGTTCTGTCTCCCGGGCCGCTCGCGCGGGCCGGGGAGGCGGCCATCCATCTAGGGCTGCCGTTGCCGACAGCCTCGTGCGGTCTACCCGCGAGCTCGGGCGAGCAGCCCTCGAACACCCGCGCACGGTGCCCGGAGGCACCGATCTTGACCTTGCTCCGAGTGGGGTTTACCGAGCCGGCCGAGTCACCTCGGTCGCTGGTGGTCTCTTACACCACCGTTTCACCCTTACCTGCCGCCGGAGCGGCAGGCGGTCTGCTTTCTGTGGCACTGTCCCGCGGGTCACCCCGGGTGGGCGTTACCCACCACCCTGCTCTGTGGAGCCCGGACGTTCCTCGGCGGGCCCCGAAGGGACCCGACGCGACCGCCCGGCCGGCTCGTCCGCCGTACTGGCCATCGTAGCCGCTCCGCGGCACGCCCCCGCACCGCGGGGTGCGCGGGTGCCCGCGGCGGGACGGTCAGCGGGCGCGCCCGGCGGCGTCCCTCCGCGGGGTGCCCGCGGGCCGGTCGAAGCGGGCGGCGACCCGGGCGGCGGTGCCGGCCGCCCAGGGGGTGGTGGTGAGCAGGCCGAGCAGCAGGACGGTCAGGCCGAGGCCGGTGACGATCCACCAGCCCGCGTGGGTGGCGGGGGTGAAGCCGCCCGCCGAGGCGACCGCGCTGGTGACCACGGTGCCGATCACGGCGACGCCGAGCGACTGGCCGACCTGGCGGCTGGTCGAGGCGACCGCGGCGGCCACCCCGGCCTGGGCCAGCGGCATCCCGGAGACCGCGGAGTTGGTGATCGGGGCGTTGACCAGGCCGAAGCCGACGCCGAACAGGGCGTACGCGGGCAGCAGCAGGAGCCCGGAGGAGTCCTCGGCGAGCCGGGTCAGCAGCAGTCCGCTGGCGGCGATCGCCGCCCCGGCCACCAGCAGCGGCAGGCGCGGGCCGCGACCGGCCACGATCCGGCCGGAGAGCGGGGCGGCGACCAGGGTGAGCCCGGCCATCGGGAGCGTCCACAGGCCCGCCACCACGGGGCTGTAGTGGCGGACGTCCTGCAGGTAGAGGGTGTTGAGGAAGAGGAAGCCGCCGAGCGCCGCGAACGCGCACACCGCGGTGACGGTGGCGCCGGTGAACGGGGCGCTGCGGAAGAACCGGGGGTCGACCAGCGGGTCGGCGACCCGACGCTCCCAGAGCGGGAAGGCGACCAGCGCGCCGACCGCGAGCGCGGCCAGGGCGAGGATGCCGGGCGAGGTCCAGCCGTGGCCGGGGCCCTCGATGATCGCGGCGGTGCCGCAGCCCAGCAGCACCACCATCAGCACCTGCCCGACCGGGTCGAGGCGGCGGGCCCGGGGCGCCCGGGACTCCGGCACGTGGCGGAAGGTCAGCAGGCAGGCGAGCAGTCCGACCGGCACGTTGATCAGGAAGATCGACGGCCAGCCCGCGGTGTCCACCAGGAAGCCGCCGATCAGCGGGCCGAGCGCCATGCTGATGCCGATCACGCCGCCCCAGACGCCGATCGCCCGGGCCCGTTCCGCGGGGTCGGTGAAGGTGTTGGTGATGATCGACATCGCCACCGGGTTCATCATCGACCCGCCGACCGCCTGCACCGCCCGGAAGCCGATCAGCCAGCCGAGCCCGGGCGCGAGGCTGCACAGCAGCGAGCCGAGCGCGAACAGCACCAGCCCGGTCATGAACACCCGCTTGCGGCCGATCCGGTCGGCCACCGAACCGGAGAGCATCAGCAGCGAGGCCAGCACCAGGGTGTAGGCGTCGATGACCCACTGCAGGCCGGAGGCGGGGGCGTCCAGGTCCTGCTGGATCGCGGGCAGGGCGATGTTCACGACGGTGTTGTCCAGGCCGACGATGAACAGGCTGAGGCAGCAGACGGCCAGGATCAGCAGCCTGTGACGACGGTCCGGCACGGTGCTCGGTCGGCTCATCGTCCGATCATCCCACCAGCTCGTGAACGCTTCCTGGGACCCGCGGACCGGCCCCGGTGTCCCCGTGCTCCGGTGTTCCCCGCGGCTACCCGTCCGCCGCCAGCGCGAAGCGGACGGTGCGGCTGGCCGGATCGGCCAGGGTCAGCCGGACGGTCACCCGCTGCCCCAGCGGCAGCCGCCCGGACGCGTCGCACTTGGCGACCACCGCCGGATCGCGCAGCTGGACCGTCCCGACGGTGGGACGGCGCTCGTCCACGTCCACCACCACCGCCTCGAACTCCTCCCCCTCCCGCCCGCGCAGCAGCTCCGTCTCCACCAGGTCCACGCAGGCCCGCTCCACCTCGTGCGCCCGCCGGTCGCCGGACTCCATCAGCCCCGGCACCAGCGGCAGCGCGTCGCGCACCCAGCCCGGCACGTCGGTACCGCCCGCCACCGCCGCACAGACCTCCAGCGCGTACCGGTCGCCGAGCCGGCGCAGCGGCGCCGTGCAGTGCGCGTACGGGGCGGCCAGCGCCGCGTGCACCGGGTCGGCGGGCGGGGCGGTGCCGCGGGCGGTGTCGAAGGCGCGGTAGCCCGCACCGCGCAGCAGGCCGGTGCACTCGTTGAGGAAGGCCGCGTCGGCGGTGCGGCTCGGGTCCAGCGAACGGATCAGCGCCGGGTAGGGCAGGCCCTCCGGCCAGTCCACGCCGAGCGCGACGGCGGTGCGGCGCAGCCGGGCGTACGCGGACTCCGGGGCCGCGGGCAGGGTGCGCAGCAGGCCGATCCCGGCGTCCAGCATCAGCTCGGCGGCCGCCGTGCCGGTGAGCAGCGAGACCTGCGCGTTCCAGCCCTCGGCGGGCAGCGGCGCCCGGTAACCGAGCCGGTAGCCGCCGTCCTCGGCCGTCACCTCCTGCTCCGGGACGGGCAGGCTGACGCCGCCGCGCCGCTGCTCCTGCGCCTCGCGCAGGGCGCCGATCTCGGCGAGCAGGCCGAGCTGCTCGTCGGCAGTGCCCGCGTCGACCTGCCCCTGGACGCCCGCGTAGTCGAGCCGGCGGCGGGAGCGGACCCGGGCCCGGCGCAGGTCCGCCAGGACGAGGGCGCCGTCCGCGTCCAGGTCGAGCTGCCAGAGCAGGGCGGGCCGCAGCTCGCCGGGCAGCAGGCTGGCCGCGCCCTCGGACAGCCGGGCCGGGTGCAGCGGCACGTTCCCGTCCGGGAAGTACAGCGTCTGCACCCGGTGCCCGGCCTCGGTGTCGATCGCCCCGCCCGGGATGACGTACGCGCCGACGTCGGCGATCGCGTAGTGCACCCGGTAGCCGGTGCCGCGGCGGGACAGCTGCATCGCCTGGTCCAGGTCCCGGGAACCCGGCGGGTCGAGGGTGAACAGGTCCAGGTCGGTGGCGTCGAACTCCGGCAGCCGGGGCAGCGCGGCCGCCCGGTCGGCCTCCGCGAGCACCTCCGGCGACCAGTCGGTGCGGATCTCCAGACGGGTCCTGAGGTCGGCGAGCTCGGTGTTGATCCTGGCGGTCTGGGCGGCCCGGACGCTGAGGTGTCGGCGCGGCATGGTCGCAGCGTAAGCGGCGGTAGCGTGGAAGGCGCGCTGAAACAGCCGCGAAGGCGGTTGTGGCGCACGGGGATTGGCCTTGGGAGGGGTGGCGAGCACGTGACGGTGCGAACGGGTGCGGGACGGCCGGCCTGCGACGGGTGCGGGCAACCGGGACGGGACGGGAGCGGGGACGTGGCGGTGGACGTGGCTGTGGACGGGGTTGGGGACGGGGCTGGGGACGGGACCGGGGAGGAGGCCGTGGACGCGGGACCGGGCGCGACGGCGGCCGGGCGCGGGGTGCGGACCACCGCGGTCGCGGTGGCGGGCACGCTCGCGGCGATCGGCGGGCTGCACGCGCTGTGGGCGCGCACGCCGTGGCCGTGCCGCAGCCGCGCCGAGTTCGCCGAGCTGGTGGTCGGCACCACCCCCGAGCGGCTGCCCTCCGCCGCGGCCTGCCTGGGGGTCGCGGGGCTGCTCGGCACCGGCGCCTACCTGGTCGCCGCCCGCGGCGGGGCCCTCCCCGCCACCGGCCCCCGCTGGCTCCGGACGGCGGGCACCGCCGGAGTGGCGACCGTCCTGCTGGCCCGCGGCCTGGTCGGCCCCCGACTCCTCACCGACCGCAGCCCCCGCTTCGTCCGCCTCGACCGCCGCCTCTACGCCCCGCTCTGCACCGCCCTGGGCAGCGGCGCAGCCGTGGTCGCCGCCCGCGGCAGGTGACAGCCGCCGCCCGGGCCCGGAGCGACAGCAGACCCGCGCGGCCCCGGCGACGCCCAGCGGCACCCAGCAACGCCGGTCAGCGCCACCGCTGTCCGCGCCCGCCCCACGTGCAGGCCAGCGCGACACGCGCGCCCCACTCGCCGCGCCGGGAGCCCGAGGGCTCGGACCGAGGGCCCGGGGGGCTGGGGCCCGGGACGCTCCCCGTTCACCCCGCCCACGCGCGCAAGCGCGGCACCCCCACTCCCCCACCAGGGGACTCGAAGCGCTCCCCTCCACTCGCCCGCGCGCAAGCGCGGCGGCCCTCACTCCCCCCACCAGAAGCCCGGGGCTCGGGGCACTCCCCTCCACCCCACCCACGCGCGCAAGCACGGCGACCCCCCCACTCCCCCACCCGAGGACCCGGGGACTCGAAGCACTCCCCTCCACCCTGCCCACGCGCGCAAGCACGGCGCCCCACTCCCCCACCCGAGGGGCCGGGGATTCGGGGTGCGGGTCGGCGGATCGTTAGGGTGGTCGGGTTCGGGTGCTACAGGTTGTTGAAGGGGTGTCGCCGTGCTGGTTCTGCTGCCGCCGTCGGAGGGGAAGGCCGCGCCGGAGGCGGGCGCGCCGGTGGAGTTGGCGGAACTGTCGCTGCCGGGGTTGACCGGGGCCCGACGGCGGGTGCTGGGGGCGCTGGTGGAGCTGTGCGCCGGGGACGGGGACCGGGCGGCGGAGGTGCTCGGGCTGAGCAAGGGTCTGCGCGGGGAGGTCGACAAGAACGCCGGTCTGCTGACAGCGGGGGCCCGCCCGGCGGGCGAGGTGTACACCGGGGTGCTGTTCGACAACCTGGGTCTGGCCAAGCTGGACGAGGCCGCCTACGCCCGGGCCGAACGTTCGCTGCTGGTGTTCTCCGGACTGTGGGGCGCGGTGCGGATCGGCGACCGGATCCCGTCCTACCGCTGCTCGATGGGCGTGAAGCTGCCGCCGCTGGGTGCGCTGGGCCCGTACTGGCGGGGCGAGTTGGACGCGGTGCTGCCGGAGGCCGCGGACGGGCTGGTGCTGGACCTGCGCAGTTCGGCCTACGCGGCGGCGTGGAAGCCCGCGGGCGCGGTCGCCGGCCGGACGGTGACGGTGCGGGTGCTGCAGGAGCGCGAGGTGGACGGGGTGCTGAAGCGCTCGGTGGTCTCGCACTTCAACAAGGCGACCAAGGGCCGCCTGGTGCGCGACCTGCTCGCGGCGGGCCTGGAGCCGACCGCCCCCGGCGAACTGGTCGACGCCCTGGAGCAGTTGGGCCACCGGGTGGAGGTCTCGGCACGCGGCACCGAGCGCAAGCCGTGGCAGCTGGACGTGGTGGTGACGGACGTCCACTGATCAGCCCGACGAGCATCGACCCGGCGAACTCCCAGCCGCCGGACGACCGTCAGCCGCCCGGCGCACCCCAACCAACCGGCAACCGCCGGAAGCCCGACGAACGTCAACTGCTTGACGTCCGTCAACTGACTGTCGCCCGCCGCCCGGCAGTCCTCAGCGCAGGTGCGAGGTGTCGTTGAGCAGCCGCAGCGAGGCGTTGCCGTCGCGGTAGTACTGGACGGCGCAGAGCGAGGCCGCGGACAGCTCCATCCGGTGGACGGCGTCCGGCGGGGCGCCCAGGGCCAGCCGGACCAGGGTCTTGATCGGGCTGACGTGCGAGACCACCAGCACGGTCTGTCCGGCGTACCGGGCGATGATCCGGTCGCGGGCCTGGGCGACCCGCTGGGCCAGGGTGGTCAGGGACTCGGTGCTGCCGGTGGGCTTGGCCTTGGCGGAGCCCAGCCAGGTGGTGAGGTCGTCGGGGTGGCGTTCCATCACCTCGGCGAAGGTGAGGCCCTCCCAGGCGCCGAAGTCGAGTTCGCGCAGGCCCTCCTCGATCCGCACCTCCAGGCCGAGCCGCCGGGCAGTGGCCTCGGCGGTCTGCCGGGTGCGCAGCATCGGGGAGGCGACCACGGCCTGCACGGTGCCGCGGGCGGCCAGCGATTCGGCGGCCCGCTCGGCCTGCCAGCGGCCCTTCTCGGAGAGGCCGGGGTCGCTGCCGGTGCTGCCGGAGAAGCGCTTGTACGGGGTGAGCGGGGTCTCGCCGTGGCGCAGCAGCACCAGGGTGGTGGGGGTGCCGAGGTCGGCGGGCCCGGCCCAGCCCGCCCGCGGGGTGGCCCCGGCAGTCCCGGCGGCCCCGGCGGTCGCAACGGCCCCCGCGGCCCCGGCGTTCGCAACGGCCCCCGCGGCCCCCGCGACCGCCGCGGGCAGCGGTTCGTCGGTGGCGGCGGCGGTGGAGACGGCGGGCGCGGCGGGCCGGGGGGCGGGCTCCCACTGGCGGCCCTGCCGCCCGGCGTCCATCGCCTCGTTGGCGAGCCGGTCGGCGGCCTTGTTGCGTTCGCGCGGGATCCAGTCGTACGTGACGTTCCCGGCGGGCAGGACGCCGCGGGCCTCGGCGGCCAGCGGCCGCATGTCGGGGTGCTTGACCTGCCAGCGCCCGGACATCTGCTCGACGACCAGCTTGGAGTCCATCCGGACCGCGACCCGGGCGTCCGGGTCGAGGTCGCGGGCGGCCTTCAGCCCGGCGATCAGGCCCCGGTACTCGGCGACGTTGTTGGTGGCGTGGCCGATGTACTCGGCGGCCTCGACCAGGATCTGCCCGGTGTCGGCGTCGCGGACCACCGCGCCGTAGCCGGCCGGCCCCGGGTTGCCCCGGGAGCCGCCGTCGGCCTCGACGACGTACTTGGCGCCCGCCACCGGGTCAGACGCCCGACTCGCCGGTGCGGACCAGGATCCGGCCGCAGTTCTCGCAGCGCAGCACCTTGTCGGCGGGCTCGGCCTTGATCGCGTTGAACTCGGTGATCGAGAACTCGGTGCGGCAGCCCTCGCAGCGGCGCTGGTAGAGGCGGGCCGCGCCGGTGCCGCCCTGCTGCTCGCGCAGGCGCAGGTAGAGCTTCATCAGGTCGGCGGGGATGACGTTGGCGACGGCCTCGCGGTCGCGGCGGACCTTGTCGGCCTCGGCGTCGATCTCGGCGAACACCGCGTCGCGGCGGGCCTCGGCCTCGGCGACGACCACGGCGGAGTGCTCCAGACGGGCGGTCAGCTCGGTGACCCGGTTCTGGGCGGACTCCAGGCGCTCCATCACCTCCAGGACGATGTCCTCCAGGTCGCCCTGGCGCTTGGCCAGCGAGGCGTTCTCGTGCTGGAGGTTCTCCAGGTCCTTGGGGGAGCTGACCGCGCCGGAGTCCATCCGCTGCTGGTTGCGGGCGGCCCGGGCGCGGACCTGCTCGACGTCGGCCTCGGCCTTGGCCTGCTCGCGGGTGGTGTCGCCGAGCTGGGCCTGGGCGGCGACGACCAGGTCCTTGAGGGCGGTGTGGTCGGCGGCGGCCTTGTCGATCTCGGCGTGCTCGGGCAGGGTGCGGCGCCGGTGGGCCAGCTGGTCGAGGCGGGAGTCGAGGGCCTGCAGGTCGAGCAGGCGGTTCTGGTCGGCGGGCGCGGCGTTCACGCGGCAGGGCTCCTGTTGAGTTGGTTCGGCGGGAGGTCAGGGGGCGTACGGCATCGGCGCGTGCGCCGTCCACGGGTCGGTGACCCGGGTGGAGACGCGGGTCTCCAGCGGCCAGCCGCGGCTCTCGGCGCGGCCGGTGAGCTCGCGGGCGGCGAGGGTGAGCCAGGGCCACTCGGTGGCCCAGTGCGCGGCGTCGACCAGGGCGACCGGGGCCGCCTCGGTGGCTTCGGAGGCCGGGTGGTGCCGCAGGTCGGCGGTGACGTACGCGTCGACACCGGCCTTGCGGGCCTCGGCCAGGAAGGAGTCGCCGGAGCCGCCGCAGACCGCGACCCGGCGGACGGGCCGCTCCGGGTCGCCCGCGGCGCGCACGCCCGCGGCGGTGGCGGGCAGTCCGGCGGCGACCTGGGCGGCGAACGCGGCCAGTGTCATCGGCTGCGGGAGTTCGCCGATCCGGCCGCTGCCGCGGCGGCCCGCCGGGTCGGTCGGGTCGGCCACCAGCGGGCCGGTGACCTTCAGGCCGACGGCCTCGGCCAGGGCGTCCGAGACGCCGGGGTCCGCGTGGTCGGCGTTGGTGTGCGCGACGTGCAGGGCGATGTCGTGCTTGATCAGGGTGTGCACCACCCGGCCCTTGAAGCCGGTCGCGGCGACCGTGGTGGTGCCGCGCAGGTAGAGGGGGTGGTGGGTGACCAGCAGGTCGGCGCCCCATTCGACGGCCTCGTCCACCACCGCCTGCACCGGGTCGACGGCGAGGAGCACCCGGCGCACCGGGGCCTCGGGGTCGCCGCAGACCAGGCCCACCGCGTCCCAGGACTCCGCCCACTGCGGGGGGTAGACCTCTTCGAGCACGGCGATGACGTCGGAGAGTTTCGGCACCTGTCGAGACTACCGCGTGCCGCGGCCGGGCCCGGTCCCGCTCCCGGCGGGCGGACCGGGCCCGGCCGTCGTACACGTGCACGTCAACCCGGCGGACGGGGGCCCGGCGGGCGTCCCGAGGGCGCTCCGACCGGCCCCGGGAGCGGAAACGGCCGGTGGCCGCGCGGGGGGCCCTGGTCACACGCCCCGGGGCGAACGCATTCGAAAACGAAACCGGATCACCCTTACGGGTGAAGTGACCCGGCCGGTGTTGAGTCACACCCTCCCCGAAAGTAACTTCTAGTCCTGCGAACGAGAGTTGCCTCGACCAGGGGGGTCGAAAAAGGCGACCGGCCGGAATTCCCGCGTCACGGCGCGTGGAACCCCACGCGGAGGGCGTGGAATTCGGCGGGCGCCGCCGAGGCTCTCGTGACTTCCGCAGACCGTTCGGTCGAGTCCACCGCGAAGGGGTGTGAAGCAGATGGGGGCGGGCACACCGCTGCGCAGGACAGGGGGGCCGGGTCCGGTCGACGACGAGCCGGGTGTGGACGGCACGTTGGTGGAGGTGGCGCGGGCGGCCGTGACCGGCAGCAGGGCCCGGGGAGGCGGCGGCGACTGGACGGTCGCGGTCGAGGGCTTCTGGTGCACGGTGCGGCCGCCCGGCCGCGAGCTGCCCGCCCAGGGCTGGAAGCTGCACGTCAGCGCGGCCTCCTCGGTGGCGGTCGAAGTGCTGTCCGCGGTCGCCGCGGTGGTCGCCGACGACCCGTGCGCGTTCAAATTTACCGCCGACCGGCAGAAACTCCACGAAATCAATTCCCGGAACAGCGAACGGGGATCGTCCGGGAAATTCGTCACCGTCTACCCGAACGACGACGAGCAATTCCGGCGGCTCGCCGAGGAACTCCACCTCGCGACCGCGGGAATGCCCGGTCCGGTGATTCTCTCCGACCGTCCGTACCGCCCCGGCAGCCTGGTGCACTACCGCTACGGCGCGTTCGCCGGGCGGTCGGTGCTCGGCAACGACGGCGCCTACCGCTCGATGCTGCGCGCCCCCGGCGGCGCCCTGGTCGAGGACGTCCGCACCGCCGCCTACCGCCGCCCGCCCTGGGTGGTCGACCCCGTCGAGGGGGCGGGATCGACCACCGCGGGAGCGCACGCCGCGGGAGCGGGACCAGGAGCGGGAGCGGCGGTCGGCGGCGCACCGGCCACCGTCGGCACCGGGCGGCCGACGGCCGTCCGGGTGCCCGCCCAGCCCGGCCCCGGCGCCCGGCGCTCCGGCGGCGTGCTGCTGGACGGCCGCTGGGCGCTGACCGCCGCGCTGCGGCACAGCGCCAAGGGCGGGGTGTTCCTGGGCAGCGACCGCACCACCGGCGCGGAGGTGGTGGTCAAGCAGGCCCGGGCGCACATCGAGGTCGACCGGGCCGGGACGGACGCCCGCACCGCCCTGCGGCACGAGGCCGAACTGCTCGACCGGCTCGCCGACAGCGGCCTCACCCCCCGGGTGCACGCCCTGGTCGAGCAGCAGGACTCGCTGTTCCTGGTCCAGGAGCGCGTCCCCGGCCAGGCCCTGGGCAGCTGGGTCGCGGCCCGGCTGCGCCGCGACGGCACCCCGGACGTCCGCTGGGCCGAGGCCGGTCCGCTGGCGCTCGCGCTGCTCGACCTGGTCGAGCGGGTGCACCGCCGCGGGCTCGTCCTGCGCGACCTCTCCCCCGGCAACGTGCTGGTCGCCCCGGACGGGAGCGTCCGCCTGGTCGACCTCGAACTCGCCGTCCCCGCCGGGGTGCTGGCCGGTTCCGCGGGCACCCCCGGCTACCGCGCACCCGAGCACTCCGGCCCGCACCGCACCGGACGGGCCGCCCGCAGCACCGACCTGTACGCCCTCGGCGGCCTGTACTTCCTGCTCGCCACCGGCCACGACCCGCTGCTGCCGGACGACCTGCCGCAGGCCCGCCCGGTCGCCGACCGGCTGGGCCGCTGGCTGGCACTGGCCGCCCGCGAGGGGGAGACCGCCCGCCGGCTCGCCCCGCTGGTGCTCGGGCTGCGCGCCGAGGCCCCCGACCGGCGTTGGAGCCTGGAACGCGTCCGCACCGCGCTCGCCGCCGAACCGGCCACCGCCACCGCGTCCGACACCGCCGCCGCGCCCGTCGCCGCACCGCCCGTCGCCCCGTCCGCACTGGACCGGCTGCTGCACGACGGCCTGCACGACCTGGCCCGCAGCGCCACCCCGCAGCGCCGCGACCGGCTCTGGCCGACCGTCCCGAACGGCCTGCTCACCGACCCGTGCAACGTCCAGCACGGCGCCGCGGGCGTCCTCGCCCTGCTCGCCCGGGCCGCCCTCGCCCCGCTGCCCGACCCCGTCCGGGAACGCGCCCGCAGCACCGCCGCCCTCGCCACCACCTGGATCGAACGCCGCTGCGCCGCCGAACCCGTGGTCCTCCCCGGCCTGCACTTCGGCCGGGCCGGAACCGCCTGGGCCCTGTTCGACGCCGCCGACGCCCTCGGCGACCCCGGCCTCGCCGAACGCGCCGCCGGACTCGCCGCGAAACTCCCGCTCGACTGGCCCAACCCCGACGTCTGCCACGGCGCCGCCGGAGCCGGCCTCGCCCAGCTCCGCGCCCACCGCGCCACCGGCGCCCGCACCTACCTCGACCGCACCGCCCGCTGCGTCCGGCACCTGCTCTCCGCCGCCCGCGAGGAACCGTACGGGACGGTCTGGCCGGTGCCCGCCGACTTCGACTCCGCCCTCGCCGGGGCCACCCACCTCGGGCACGCCCACGGCGTCGCGGGCATCGGCACCTTCCTGCTGGCCGCCGCGACCGCCCTCGCGGACAGCGGCGACCCCTCGTTCGCGGACACCGCGGCGGGAGCCCGCGCCGCCGCCGACCGCGCCGCCCGCACCCTGGCCGCCACCGCCCGCCACGAAGGTCCCGCCGCGTGGTGGCCGCAGAGCCACGGCGACCCCGACCACGTCCGCCTCGCCCACTGGTGCAGCGGCTCCTCCGGGGTCGGCACCTTCCTCGTCCGGCACTGGCTGGCCACCGGCGACGGGACGTCCCGCCGACTCGCCCTGGCCGCCGGCCAGGCCGTCCTGGACGCCCGCTGGCACGGCGGCGTCAGCGCCTGCCACGGCCTGGCCGGGAACGGCGAGTACCTCCTCGACCTCGCCGACGCCACCGGCGAGGCCCGCTTCCGCCGGGGCGCCCACGAACTCGCCGCCCTGATCGCCGCCCGCACCTCCCTGCGCGAGGGCCTGCTCGTCCTCCCCGACGAGACCGGCACCACCGCCACCCCCGCCTACGGCACCGGCACCGCGGGCCCGCTCGCCTTCCTCCTCCGCCTCCGCCACGGCGGCCCCCGGATGTGGCACGCCCCCGCACCGGCCCCGCCGGCGGCCCCGTCAGCGCCCCCGTCAGGGGCCCGGGGAACGGCGGGTCCGGGCTGCTGACGGCCGGAGCCCACCGAAGGTCCGAGCTGCTTCGGACCGTGGTGAGGACCGTGGTGACAGCGCCCGGAACCCATGCGCGCCCGTGAGCAGCCCCGGCCCGCCGCCCCCGGCCCCCGATCGTTCCGACCCGTCTGCCGAAAGGTGGTCCCCGATGAGCACGCAGACCGTGCACCTCGCGTTGCGGCGGCTCAGCTTCACCTTCGCCGGCGACGGCTCGCACGCCGCGTGCCTCGCCGCCGGGGCCGACGGCGGGTGGTACGCGGAGAGCTGGCGCCTCCCGGCGGACGGTCCGGCCGTGCCGACCGCGCTGCCGTCCGAGGAGAGGCTGCGGGCGCAGCTGCTGGCGCTGCCGGACGGCCGGGTGCTGGTGTGCCGGCACGACGGGGACCGGCACGCACTGGTGCTGCTGGCGGCCGGGGAGCCGGAGGTGCCGTTGGCGGCGTTGCGGCTGCCGGGGCTGCGGATGCTGGCCGTGCCGGGCGGGGCGGCGGGCGGCGCCCCGGTCGCGGTGCTGCTGGGGACGGACACCCGTCCGGTGACGACGGTGTGGCTGCTGGCGGCGGACGGGTCGGCGCCGCGGGAGGTCGCACAGCTGCCGGGGTTGCACGGCGGCGGGGTGTGGCTGGACGCGGCGGGGCGGCTGCTGGCGCTGGACCGGGTGGTCGGCGGGATGGTGAAGACCGTCGTGCTGGATCTCGAACTGGGCACCACCACACCGCTGTTGGAGTTGGGCGAGAGCAGCAACGACCGGCTGGTGCTGTTCGATCCGGCGACCGGTTTCGGGATGCTGCGCAGCGACGCGCCGGGGGTGGACCGGCTCGGCTGGGCGCTGATCGGCGGCGGCGAGCCGGTGCGGTTCCCGGACTGCCTGCACCAGCCGGGGCGGCTGCTGCGCCCGGTGGCGGCGGCGCCCGGCCTGGCGCCGGGCGCGGAGCCGCAGGTGGTGCTGCAGGTGGACCACGGGGCGGCGTCGGCGCTGGTGCTGTGGCGGGCGGGCGAGAAGCAGGTGCGTCCGCTGCCGGTGCCGCCGGGCCGGTTGGGGGCGGTGGGGCACTGGTCGGCGGCGGGGCTGCGGATGCCGTACTCGGCGCCGGACCGTCCGGCGGCGCTGGCCACGCTGGACGTGGCGGCGCTGCTGGCGGCGGAGCCGCTCCCGGCGGGCGTTCCGGTGGCGCTGCCGCTGCCGCTGGCACCGCTCAACTCCCCGTCCCCGCCGCCGTCCCCGCAGTCCTCACAGCGCACGTCCCCGGCGGGCTCGGCGTCCCCGGCGGGCTCGGCGTCCCCGGCGGGCTGGCGGCTGGACGGGTCGGCGGAGCCGGGGGACGGCGGCCGGTGGCGGTCGGCGCAGTGCCTGGAGCTGGCCGGTCCGGCCGGTCCGGTGGAGGCGGTGGTGTACGGCGGCGAGTCGTGGCTGTCGGCGCCGCACCTGGTGCTGGCCCTGCACGGCGGTCCGGCGGACGCCTGGCGGCTGGAGTTCGACCCGGCGCTGCAGCGGATGTCGGCGGACGGGCTGGCGGTGCTGGCGCCGAACCAGCGCGGTTCGACGGGGTACGGGCCGGAGTTCGCGATGGCGATCCGCGGCGCGTGGGGCGGGCCGGACCTGGAGGACGTGCTGGCGCTGCTGGAGGGCGTGGCGGGGCAGCGGGCGGCGCTGGGGCTGGAGCCGCCCGCGCTGTTCGGGGTGAGCTACGGCGCGTTCCTGGCGCTGCTGGCGGCGGCGCACGCCCCGGTGGGGTCGGTGGCGCGGTGCGCGGTGGTGGCGCCGTTCCTGTCGGGCGGGCGGCTGCTGGCGGAGGCGGCGGCCCCGGTGCGGGCGCTGACCACCCGGCTGGGCGGCGACCGGGAGCTCGACGACGCCCGCGGTCCGCGCGACGTGCTGCGGGTGGCGCACCGGCTGCACGCGCCGCTGCTGGTGGTGCACGGGGACCGGGACGAGGTGGTGCCGGTGGGCCAGTCCCGTGCGCTGCGGCACGAGTTGCTGCGGCTGGGGCGGGTGGAGGGCGTGGACTTCCGGTACGTGGAGGCGGCGGGAGCGGGGCACGAGGTGCTGGCCGAGGAGGGGGCTGCGGCGGTGCACGAGCTGCTGGCGGGCTTCCTGCGCACCGGCCGTCCGACCTGACGGCCCGGTCGTCGAACGCACAGACTTCCCGGCGCCCCGTGCGTGCGGGAGACGGACCTGCGGCGGTGCGCCGTCGCAGTCGCCGGGCGCGTCCGCGTCCGGTGGAACCCCCAGGGAGGGAAACACCATGGAGAACACGTTCTCGTTCGAGACCGACCTCGCGGCCCTGCAGGAGCTGCCGGAGCTGGAGACCGTGGAGCTGGGCGGCCACGGCGGCGGGTGCCAGTACACCTGTCTGATCCTGACCTGCCTGATCTTCACCGTCAGCTGACGTCGGGGCGCCTCGCCCGGGCCGTGTCCGTCCCCGTCCGCGGGGGCGGGCACGGCCCTCCCACCTGCCCGTCCCACTTGTAGACCAGGAGTTGCCGTGCGTGGGTGGTCGGTCGCGCTGACGGTGTCGGTGCCGCTGGAGGCGGCGGCGACGCTGGCCCTGCCGGGGGTGGCGGGGGTGGTGCTGGACGCGGTGCTGGCGGGCCGTCCGGCGGGGTGGGCGGTCGGGGGGCTGGCGGCGCTGCTGGCGGTGGGGGCGGCGGCGTCGGCGCTGGCCGCGGTGGCGGGTCCGGCGTGCACGGCGGCGGACACGGTGGCGTTGCGCGGGTCGCTGGTGCGGCGGGTGCTGTGGCTGCGTCCGTTCCCGTCGGCGGTGGAGCGACTGTGCGGGGAGCGGCCGGGTCCGGGTGACCTGACGGCCCGGCTGGTGGGTGCGGCGGCGGACGCGGGGGCGGTGCGGACGGCCCGGCTGGCGGCGGTGACGGCGCTGGTGACGTCGGCGGGGGCGGTGCTGGGGCTGGCGGTGCTGTCGCCGTGGCTGGCGGCGGCGTTCTTCGCGGGGGTGCTGCCGGGGGTGGTGCTGGTGCGGTTGTTCATGCGGACGGCGGAGGACGTGTTCGTCCGCTACCAGGAGGCGCAGGGGCGGTTGGCGGACCGGCTGGCGGACGCGCTGACGGGGGTCCGGACGGTGCGGGCGGCGGGGGCGGAGCGGCAGGAGGCGGCGCGGGTGCTCGGCGTGCTGCCCGAACTCGGGGAGGTGGGGCGGGCGTTGTGGCGGGCGCAGCGCCGGACGGTGGGTCAGGTGACGCTGCTGGTCGCGGCGGTGGAGCTGACGGTGCTGGGGACGGCGGGGCAGTTGGTGGCGGCGGGGCGGCTGCCCGCGGGGGCGTTCGCGGCCGCGGCGGGGTGGGCGGCGTTGGGGCTGGGGTTCTTCGAGCAGGTGGAGGCGCTGGTGGGGGTGGCGCACGCGCGGGCCGGGTCGGCCCGGGTGCGGGAGGTGGAGGAGCTGCCGGGGCCGGGTGCGGGTGGGCGTGAACTTCCGGACGGGCCGGGCGAGTTGGTCTTCCGTTCGGTGCTGGTGCGGGACGACGAGGGGGCGGTGGTGTTCGGCCCGGTGGAGCTGACGGTGCCGGGCGGGGCGACGGTCGCGGTGGTGGGGCGCTCGGGTGCGGGCAAGTCGCTGCTGGCCGCACTGGCGGGCGGGTTGCGGCTGCCGGACGGCGGCGAGGTGCTGGTCGACGGGGTGCCGGTGGCGGCGCTGTCGGTCGCGGAGCGGCGCCGCGCGGTCGGTTACGCCTTCGAGCGCCCGCTGCTGATCGGGCCGTCCCTGGACGAGGCGCTGGAGGGCGCGGACCCGGCGGCGCTGGCGGCGGCCCGGGCGGACGGCTTCCTGGCCCGGCTGCCGCACGGCGGCCGTACGCCGGTGGGTGAACTCCAGCTCTCCGGTGGCGAGTTGCAGCGCCTGGGGCTGGCCAGGCTGCTGGCCGGGAACGCCCGGGTGGTGGTGCTGGACGACGCGACGTCCAGCCTGGACGCGGCGACCGAGCACCAGGTGGACCGGGCCCTGCACGAGTCCACCCGGGGCCGCACCCGCCTGGTCGTCACCCACCGCGCGGCGGTCGCGGCCCGGGCCGAACGGGTGGTGTGGCTGGACGGCGGCCGGGTCCGCGCGGTCGGCACCCACGCCGCGCTGCTCGCCGACCCGGCCTACCGGGCGACCCTGTCGGGCGCGGCCCCGGACGGGCGGCGGGACGGGGGACGCCGGGGGCCCGGGGAACGGCGGGCACGGGCCCGCTGACGGTGCGCTGCCGTCGGGCGCCGACGGCTTCGGGTTCCGTGCCCCGGGCGTCGGCGGCACGGGCCCGCCGTTCCCGCGCCCCCGAAGGGGCTCGCGGGCGTCAACACACAGCTGGGAGGAGCGGTTTCGTGGGGCGGCATCGGCGGGCGCCGGGCGGGCGGGGGCTGCGGGAGTTGGCCGCGGTGGTGCCGCGGCGGGCGGTGTGGCGGTTGGCGGGGTGGTCGGCGGTGGAGGCGCTGCCCGCGCTGTGTTCGGGGCTGCTGGTGGCGGCGGCCGCGGACCGGGGGTTCCTGGCGGGGCGCCCGGGGACGGGTTTCGCCTGGCTGGGGGTGCTGGGGGCGGTGACGGCGCTGCGTGCGCTCGCGGCGCGGGCGGTGTTCCCGCACCTCGCGGAGGTGGTGGAGCCGCTGCGGGACGCCCTGGTGGCGCGGGTGGTGCACGGGGCGCTGTCGCGGCCGGATCCGGACGGCCCGGCGGAGATCGCCCGGATCACCGAACAGGTGGAGTCCGCCCGGCAGTTGACCGCCACGCTGCTGCGCAGTGCGCGCGGGGTGGGATTCGGGCTGGTGGCGGCGCTGCTGGGGCTGGGGCTGCTGGCCCCGCCGGTGCTGCCGCTGGTGCTGCTGCCGCTGCTGCTGTCGGGGGTGCTGTTCGTCCGGCTGCTGGGGCCGCTGGTGGCGCGCCGCCGGGCGGTGGTGCTGGCGGACGAGCGGATCGCGGCCGAGGCGGGCCGGGCGTTCGCCGGGCTGCGGGACGTGGCGGCGTGCGGGGCGCAGCAGCGGGTGTCGGCGCACCTGTCGGCCCTGGTGGAGGCGCAGGGCGAGGCGCTGCGGTCGGTGGGTCGGGCGGCGGCGGCCCGGTCGCTGACGGTCGCGGTGGGCGGGCGGCTGCCGCTGCTGGCGGTGGTGTGCGCGGCGCCGTGGCTGGTGGGCCGCGGCTGGCTGACGGCCGGGCAGGTGCTCGGCGTGGCGACCTACCTGCTGCAGCAACTGGAGCCTGCGGTACGGGCGTTGGCGGGCATGCTGGGCAGCTGGCTGCTGGACCTCGCGGTGGTCCTGGACCGGCTGACGGCCGCCTGCCCCGCGCCACCGCCCGCTCCCGTCCCCGCGCCCGCTGCGGCCTCTGCGGGGGCCGCGGAGGCCGCGAGGGCCGCAGGGGCCGCGGGCGGCGACGGTTCGTTGCGCGTCGAAGGGTTGCGGTTCGCCCACCCCGGGAGCGCCGAACCGGCGCTGGAGGGCGTGCAGTTCGAACTCCACCCGGGCGCGCACCTGGCCGTGGTCGGCCCGAGCGGCACCGGCAAGTCGACGCTGGCGGCGCTGCTGGCCGGGGTGCTCAGCCCGGACGCGGGCCGGGTCCTGCTCGGCGGCCAGGACGCGGCCGCGCTCCCCGCCCCGTCCCGGGCCGCCCGGCTGGCGCTCGTCCCGCAGGAGGCGTACGTCTTCGCGGGCACCGTCCGGGAGAACCTGTGCTGGCCGTCCGGGGCGCACTCGGACGCCGAACTCGCCACCGCCGCCCACCGGGTGGGCTCCGCGCGCCTGCTCGCCCGCCTCGGTGGCCCCGACGGCCGGATCGCCGCCCCGGCCGCCCTGTCCGCGGGCGAGCGCCAACTCCTGGCCCTGACCCGGGCGTTCCTCTCCCCGGCCCCGGTCGTCGTCCTGGACGAGGCCACCTGCCACCTCGACGCGGAAGCCGAACTCCGGGCCGAGGAGGCGTTCGCCGCCCGTCCCGGCACCCTGGTCGTCATCGCCCACCGGATCGGCTCGGCGGCCCGCGCCGACCGCGTCCTCCTCCTTGACGCCCCCGGCCCGCTCCTCGCCTCCCACGCCGACCTCCAGGTCCTCTCCCCCTTCTACCGCGCCTGCTCGGGGGGCTCTTCGGCGGACGAGCACGCGCCGTCAGGGGCCCGGGGAACGGCGGGCCCGAGCCGCTGACGGCCGGAACCCACCGGAGGTCCGTGCTGCTTCGGGCCGCGGCGGCAGAGCCCGGAGCCACCGCGCGCAGCAGCGGTGGACCGCCGACGGGTTCGGTAGGCTCCGCCGGTGTTCGGCCGTTGTCGTGGTTCCCCACGGGCCACCGCGAGGACGGCCGGTTGCGTGCTGCCCGGGTTCCTTCGGCGGCACGGCCACTGACCGTTTCCTTCGCACGGAGAAGACCGACCTGATGTCCGAGTCCATCGACGACAGCACCGAGCACGGCCACCGCACGCCGGGCGCCGACGAGACCGCCGACGGCGGGGCTCACGGACGGCACCGGGGCACCACCGCCGGCGACGACGCCCCGGAGGCGGACCCGCACGGCCGCCACCGCCGCTGACCGTCCCGCAGGCCGTCCCGCAGGCCGTCCCGCCAGCCGTCCGCAGGGCCTCGCGGGAGGGACCGCACCGCACCGGTCGGCGCCCCGGCCCCGTCACCGTCCTGACGGGGCCGGGGGCGCCGCGCGTCAGTCGGTGAGCAGGACGGTCCGCAGCGCCTCCCCGGTCCGCATCTGGGCGATCGCCTCGTTGGCCCGGGCCAGCGGCAGCTGGTGGGTGATCATTCCGGCGAGGTCGAGTCGTCCGGCCCGCCAGAGGTCGATCGCGAGGCCGACGGTGCGGCGGACGTCGCCGCCGCCGTACATCGAGGGCAGCAGGCGCTTCTCGTTGAAGAAGAGTTCGCCCATGCTGAAGGAGACCTTGTCGTCCTGGGCGCCGGCGCCGATCACCACCACCGCACCGCCGCGGCGGGCCGCGTCGTAGCCGGCCCGGACGGTGGCGGCGCGGCCGACGGCCTCGAAGACGTGGTCGTAGCCGCCGGCGGGCAACTCGCGGGCGGCGTGCTTGAGTTGTTCGGGGGCGATGGCGTCGGTGGCGCCGAAGCCGAGGGCGCGTTCGCGGCGGGAGGCGACCGGGTCGACGACGGTGATGCGGGCGGCGCCGCTGATCCGGGCACCCTGGACGGCGGCGATGCCGACGCCGCCCGCGCCGATCACGGCGACGGTCGAACCGGCCTCCACCCGCGCGGTGTTGACGACGGCGCCGAGTCCGGTGGTGACGCCGCAGCCGATCAGGGCGGCGAGTTCGTGGGGCAGGTCGTCGGGGACCGGGATGACGGCGTCGGCGGCGACGACGAGTTCCTCGGCGAACGCACCGGTGCCGTAGAAGCCGTACGCGTCGGTGTCGCCGCTGATCCGGAAGGCGGGGGTGGTGAGGCGCCGGATCGAGGCGGTGCACAGGTGGGTGCGCCCGGCCCGGCAGGCGGGGCAGCGGCCGCACGGCGGCATCCAGCAGAGCACCACCCGGTCGCCGGGGGCGAGGCCGGTGACGCCCGGGCCGACCTCGACGACGTCTCCGGCGCCCTCGTGGCCGGGCACGAAGGGGGCGGGTTGCGGCAGGACCCCGGCCATCGCGGACAGGTCGGAGTGGCAGAGGCTGGCGGCCCGCACCCGGACCCGGACCCGGCCGGGCCCGAAGCCGACGGCTTCGACGTCGTCGCGGACGTCCAGGGCGTCCTGTCCGGTCTGCTGCAGGATCGCTGCGCGCACGGGCTGCTCCCGGGGTGTTCGGCCGCCGGTGACGGCGGGATGTTCGGCCGCCGGTGACGGCGGGATGTTCGGCCGCCGGTGACGGCGCCCGGTGGAACGCGTTCCACCACGGCCGCCCCTGTATAGCGCATCCCCCGCACCCGCCGAGCGGTTCGGACGCAAACCCGCTTCCCCGGGCCCGTCGGCTGTGGCAGGATCCGCCGCCGTGTCGACTGCCGAAACCCCGGCCTCCGCGGCCCCCGCCGCCCCGGCCCCCGCCGCCCCGGCCCCCGCCGTCCCCGTCCAGGCCGCCCCGGCCGCCGAGCGCTGCCCGCAGTGCGGTGCGCCGGTGGCCCCGCAGGAGCGCTTCCCGACCTGGTGCCCGTCCTGCGAGTGGAACCTGCTGCCGCCCGAGCCGTCCCTCGACGGCCTGCCGCCGCGGGCCCGGCGCCGGGCCGAGCGGGAGAAGCGGCGCGAGGAGAAGCGCCGCCGTGAGGTCAGGGCCCGCACCGAGGAGGTGTTCCGGCTGGTCGCGGAGGGCGGGTCCGACCTGGAGCACGGCGCGTCGGTGGGCGCGTTCCTGCTCGCGGGGGCGGTGCACCTGGTGTCGCTGGCGGTGCTGCTGACCGGCGTGTCCCTGGTCGCGGGGTGGCCGCTGGGCGGCTGGCCGGCCCGGGTGCTGGGCGTGATCGCGCTGGCGGTGGCGTTCCTGCTGCGTCCGCGGCTGGGCCGCCCGGAGCGCTCCGGGGTGCTGACCCGGGAGGCCGCGCCGACCCTGTACGGGCTGGTCGACCTGGTCTCGGCGGAGTTGGGCGCGCCGAAGGTGGACTCGATCGTAGTGACCTCCGCGTTCAACGCCTCCTTCGGCACGTACGGGCTGCGCCGCCACCGGCAGTTGGAGATCGGCCTGCCGCTGTGGACGGTGCTCACCCGGCAGCAGCGGGTCGCGCTGCTCGGGCACGAGATCGGGCACTGCGTGAACGGGGACTCCCGGCGCGGCGTGTGGACGGGTTCCGCCGTCAACGCGCTGGACGAGTGGTACGTGCTCACCTACCCGGCGCGCGACAACGAGACGAATGCCAACCTGTTCGTCGCCATCGCCTCCACCGTCACCGTCCTGGTGCTGGGCGTGCTCAACCTCGGGGTGCGGGCGCTCAGAGGGCTGATGCACCGCCTGCACCTGCGCAGCGGGCAGGCCGCCGAGCACCGGGCCGACCTGATGGCCGCGCGGCTGGCGTCCCCGCGGGACGCGCGGGGCATGCTGGTGGCGCTGTTCAACAAGCCCACGCTGGACGTGGTGCTGACCCGGCAGCGGGCCCTGCCCCGGGCCGGCGGCCGGGCGGCGCGGGCGGCCGGGCCGCTGCCGGGGCTGTGGGAGGCGCTGGCGGAGGCGGCCCGGTCGGTCCCGCCGACCGAGGTGGAGCGCCGGGTGCGGCTGTCGGAGCGGGAGGTGTCCACCACCGACGCCTCGCACCCGCCGACCTACCTGCGGCTGCGGCTGCTGGCCTCGGCTCCCCCGGCCGACCGTCCCCCGCTGGTGCTGGACGCCGGACGGGACGCCCTGATCGAGGCGGAGCTCGCGCCGAGCCGGCGGCGGGTCGCCGCCGCACTGCTGTAGCCGCCCGCACGGCCCCGCCGCGAGCCGCACGGCCCGCGGCGGGGGCGTTCCTACCATCCAGTAGGGTCCTGGGGCAGCCACCCCCGGCCCGGCAGGAGCGCCCGATGACCGACCCCACCCCCGCCGCCGCGTCCGCGCAGCCCGTACCGGACCCGCAGGTCCTGGCCGCGTTCCGGGCCGCGACCGGTTTCATGCCGGAGGACGAGGGCCTGGCCCTGTACGCGGCGGCGCTCGACGCGGCCGGACGCACCGGGCTGCCGCTGCTGGAGATCGGCACGTACTGCGGGCGCTCGGCGATCCTGCTGGCGGACGCGGCCCGCCGGGCCGGGACGGTCGCGCTGACCGTCGACCACCACCGCGGCTCGGAGGAGCAGCAGCCGGGCTGGGAGTACCACGACCCGTCGCTGGTCGACCCGGAGGTCGGCCTGATGGACACCCTGCCGCGGTTCCGCCGCACCCTGCACGCGGCGGGCCTGGAGGAGCACGTGGTCGCGCTGGTCGGCCGCTCGCCGCAGGTCGCGGCGGTGTGGCGGGGCCCGCTGGCCCTGGTGTTCGTGGACGGCGGGCACACCGACGAGCACGCGACCGGCGACTACGAGGGCTGGGTGCCGCACCTGGCCGCGGACGGCCTGCTCGTGGTGCACGACGTCTTCCCCGACCCGGCGGACGGCGGCCAGGCGCCGTACCGGGTGTACCTGCGGGCGCTCGCCGAGGGCTTCGAGGAGGTGTCGGTGACGGGCTCGCTGCGGGTGCTGCGCCGCACCGCCGCGGCCTCCGGCTGACCCGTTCCGGCCCCGATCCGGCCCGCACCCGACCCGCGCCGGACCCGTCCGTTCCCGTCCGGGAGCGAAATTCCCGGGCCCGGAGGGGAACGATCAACGCCGCTGCAGCGTCGTCCCCACCGCGACGCGTTGCCGGTCCGCCGTGACCGCGCGCACCGGCGGCCGGTACGGTGTCGGCGGCAGACGACGAACGGTCCGGACGGGGAGCGGCCCGTGCGGAGCACCGGCACCGGTCAGTTGGGGGCGAGGGCAGGGCATGACGGAACAGGGCAGCGCCGCGAGGGCGGTCTGGGACCCGACCGCGAACAACGGTGCGGGCGGCTGGGTCCGTCGGCCCGTGGCGGCCGACCCGGCTGCGGCGGGGCCGCCCACCACGGCGATCCCGCTGCCGCCGATCCCGTCCGGTCCGGCGGCCCCGGCCGCGCCCGTCCCCCCGCAGAGCGGCCAGCAGCCGCCCGCCGCCCCGTCCCCGCAGCAGCAGCCGGCCCCGCCGCAGGCGCCCCAGTCGCAGCCGCAGCCGCAGGGCTACGGGTACCCGCAGCCGCAGCCCCCGCAGACCTTCGGCGGCCAGCAGCCCGGCTTCACGCCGCCGCCCGGCCCGCCGCAGGCTCCGCAGCCGCAGCCGCAGGGCTACGGGTACCCGCAGCCGCAGTCCCCGCAGACCTTCGGCGGGAACCAGACCTTCGGCGGCCCGCCGCCGGGCTTCGGCGGTCCTCCGCCGGGTTTCGGCGGCCAGCAGCAGCCGGGCTTCACCCCGCCGCCCGGCCCCGGTGACCAGAGCTTCGGCGGGAACCAGACCTTCGGCGGCCAGCAGCAGCCGTTCAACAACGGCCCGGGCGGCTACGGCGGCTACCAGGAGCCGGAGTTCGACTACGAGGACGACCCGCGCCGCCGCCGCACCCCGCTGCTGATCGGCGTGGCCGCGGGGCTGGTGCTGCTGATCGGCGGGGCCGTGGTGCTGGTGCTGCAGAACAGCGGCTCGAACGACTCCCCGTCCGCCAAGGGCAGCGCCAACCCGACGGCGGCGCAGCCGAGTTCGGGGAAGAGCGGGACGGGCACCGGCAGCCAGGACGCTTCTCCGGCGGCGTCCGCGTCGCCGTCGGCCTCGGCGTCCGCGTCGGCCTCGCCGTCGGCGGGCCCGGAGGCGCAGGCGCAGGCGAAGGCGCTGGACGCGCTGCTGAGCGAGGGCGAGGGCGCGAAGGCCCCGATCGGCAACGCGGTGGCGAAGGTGCGCAGTTGCCCGGCGAAGGCGGAGGTCGACGGCGCGGCCCAGGTGTTCGACACCGGCGCGCAGCAGCGCGACGCGCTGCTGACCAAGCTGGCCGACCTGAAGACCGACAGCCTGCCGGGCGGCGACGCGGCGGTGGCTTCGCTGCGGACGGCCTGGCAGACCTCGGCGGACATCGACCGGGCGTACGCGGCCTGGGCGCGCACCGTCTCGGAGAAGGGCTGCACCAACAACCAGGCGCCCACCACCGCCGACCTGGCCCGCGCCAACGACCTCAACCCGAAGGCCACCCAGTCGAAGCAGGACTTCGCGGCGAAGTGGAAACCGATCGCCCAGGCGTACGGGCTGACGCCCCGTACCGGGGACAGGATCTGAGGAACACGTGACTGGCCGTACCACCCCGTACCGCGACCGCCCCGACGGCCCCGAGGAGCCGGACCCGTACGCCGGTCCGTACGCCGACCCGGCGCGGCGGCCCGCCCGCTGGCGGCCGGCCGCGAAGGCGGCGGCCGTGGTGCTGCCGGTGTGCCTGATCGGCTGGCTGGGCTGGCAGGCCGTGGCCAACAGCTCGCGGGACGTCACCTCGACCGCCTCGGCGCCGCGCACGCCGAGCTACGCGGAGGGCGACCGGGTGGGCGGCGCGGCCGAGGACGACGGCTCCCCGGCTTCCCCGCCCGCGGGCCCGTCCGCGGCAGGCCCGGGAGCGGTCCCGTCCCCGGCGGCCGCGGCCCCGCAGAGCGGGGGGTCGAAGCCGCTGGCCGGGCGGACGGTGCTGCTCGACGCGGGCCACAACACGGGCAACGCCGGGCACACCGCCGAGATCAACCGCACGGTGGACATCGGCAACGCCCGCAAGGAGTGCGACACCACCGGCACCTCGACCGACGCGGGCTACCCGGAGGCCGAGTTCACCCTGGACGTGGTGCACCGGGCCCGGCAGATCCTCCAGGACCGGGGCGCGACCGTGGTGCTCACCCAGGACGGCGACCGCCCCTGGGGGCCGTGCATCGACGAGCGCGCCCGGATCGGCAACGACGCGAAGGCGGACGCGGCGGTCTCGGTGCACGCGGACGGCGCGCCGGCCTCCGGCACCGGCTTCCACGTGATCATGCCCGCCCGGGTGGTCGCCGGTCCGGCCGACACCTCGGCGATCGTCGACCCCTCGCACCGGCTGGGCGTGCTGCTGCGCGACGCCTTCAGGGCGGGCACCGGGGAGCCGTACTCCAGCTACATCGGCCAGCAGGGCCTGGACACCCGCAGCGACCTGGGCGGTCTCAACCTGTCCAAGGTGCCGAAGGTGTTCATCGAGTGCGGGAACATGCGCAACTCGGGCGACGCCCGGCGGATGACCGACCCGCAGTGGCGGCAGAGCGCCGCCCAGGCCCTGGCCGATGCCCTGACCAGCTATCTCACCGGGTGAGCCGACCGGCCCGCCCCCACCTCCACCCCGATTCCCGGCGCCCCCTCCCGTACCGATTCGGTGCGGATCCGGAGGGCGCCGTGCACGCGGCGTCGCCTTGGCTCTAGGCTTTTGCCCCGTCGTACCGACCCGGTACCACGGGGGCCCGGTCAACCGCCCGCCGACCACGACTACACCAATGAGGGGAACGTCAGTGAATCTGCGCGCTCTCACCAGGGGAGACGCCGCCGTCGCCGGTGCGGCCGTATTGCTCCTGATTTCGTCCTTCCTGCCCTACCGGAGCGCGGACTGCGGTTCGTACTGCCGGGGCAACGACTCCTTCAACTCCTGGAAGTCGGACTACTTCCCGATCCTCCAGTCGGTCTTCCTGCTCGGGATCATCGGCGCCGTGCTGATCGTGGTCGCGGCCCTGCAGAAGGCGACGCTGGGCAACAAGGAGTTCGTCGGGCTGCGCCTGGACCAGTGGGGCAAGGCCTCGGTCGTCATCGCCCTGTGGGGCATGCTGTGGTCCTTCGGCGGCCTCAGCGACACCGGCATCAACTACGGCGGCGGTGCCTGGCTCGGCCTGGTCTCGCTGCTGGTGATGGCCGGCGTCGTGATCGCGGGCGGCGCGCTGCCCGCGCTGCAGGCCCCGCTGAGCAGCGGCACCCCGGCCGTCGGCCAGCAGTACCCGCAGTACGGCGGCCAGCAGCAGCCGGGTGCGCCCGGCTACGGCTACCCCGGCGCCCAGCAGCAGCCGTTCCCCGGCCAGCCGCAGCCCGAGCAGGGCGGCGCCCAGCCGTTCGGCCAGGCCCAGCCGGCCCCGGGCGGCTACGGCTTCCCGCAGGCCGCCCAGGCCGCCCCGTCCCCGGCCGCCGCTGCGGCCGCGCCGCTGCCCACCGCGGTGCAGCCCGCCGTCCAGGAGCAGGTCCCGGCGCAGGGCGGCGCCCCGTTCGCCCCGTTCTGGTTCGCCGTCCCGGCGGTCCGCCAGCTCGCCAACAAGGACAACCCGGCCGCCCCGGCGGTCGGCGAGCTCGTCCCCGGCACCTGGTACCTGGCCGTCGACCAGCGCGGCAGCGCCCTGGTCGCCCAGCTCCCGGACGGCACCCACGGCGTCCTGAACGACACCACCGGCATCCAGCGCGGCTGACCCGGTGCACCGCACGGAGCGGTGAGCACAACGGCGAAGGTCCGCCCCGAGGAGGGAACCCCCCTCCCCCGGGCGGACCTTCGCCGTCCTCCCCACCCACCCCGAACGCCCCACCAGGGGCGCGGGGAACTGCGCACAGCGGAAGACACCGAACGCGAAGGTCCGCCCGAGGAGGGAACCCCCTCCCCCGGCGGACCTTCGCGTTGCGTCCCCGCCCCACCGGGCGGCCCGGGCGGCCCGGGCGGCCCGGGCGGCCCGACGCCGGAACCGCTAGCAGCAGTCGTTGACCACCAGCCCGCCCGGCAGGTGCTCGCCGCCGAAGACGCTGACCGTCGCGTGGTCGCCGCCGAGGGCCGCGACGGCGAGCAGCAGCGCACCGGCCGTCCAGGTGGTGCGCTCCTCGGGCCAGATGGCGTGGTCCTCGTAGACGTAGCCGGTCCAGTAGGAGCCGTCCCGGTGCCGCAGGTGCTGGATCCAGCGGAGGATCTCGACGGCCCGGTCGGACTGCCCGGCGGCCCACAGGGCGAGGGCGAGTTCGGCGCTCTCGCCGCCGGTGACCCAGGGGCGGTCGCTGACGCAGCGGACGCCGAGGCCGGGGACGACGAAGCGGTCCCAGTCGGCGGCCAGGCGCCGCGCCGCGTCCTCGCCGCGCAGGGCGGTGCCGAGGACGGGGTAGTACCAGTCCATGGAGTAGCGGTCCTTGTCGAGGAACCGCTCGGGGTGGTGGGCGATGGCGTGCCGGAGGCGTCCGGCGGCGAGCTCCCAGTCGGGTTGCGGCCGGTCGAGGTGGTCGGCGACGGCGAGTCCGCAGCGCAGGGCGTGCAGGATCGAGCAGGAGCCGGTGAGGAGGGCGTCCTCGGCGGCCGTGCCGTCCTCGTCCTGGCGCCAGGCGATGGCGCCGCCGGGGAGGCTGAGCCGGACGGTGTGGTCGAGGGCGCGGCTGACGGTGGGCCAGATCCGTTCGAGGAAGCGGTCGTCGCCGGTGGCCAGGTGGTGGTGCCAGGCGCCGACGGCGACGTACGCGCAGAAGTTGGTCTCGCGGGCGCGGTCGGTGGCGGTGCCGTCGGCGGTGCCGGGCTGTCCGTAGGCGTAGGCGGCGTACCAGGAGCCGTCGGGGTTCTGCCGGTCGGCGAGCCACTGGTAGGCGGCTTCGGCGGCGGCGTGCTCCCCGGCGGTGTCGAGGGCCATGGCGGCCTCGGTGTGGTCCCAGGGGTCGAGGTGGCCGCCGTGGAACCAGGGGATCGCGCCGTCGGGCTGCTGGTGGGCGAGGATCGAGCGGACGGTGTCGGCGGCCTGCGCGGCGTCCAGGACGCCGTCGAGCAGCAGGGCGGCGGGGACGGCGGCCGTCACGCGCCGCTCCCGGGCAGGTGGGGCTTGCTGGCGTAGACGACGAAGGACTTGCCGAGGACGGGGTTGAGGGCCTTCTCGGCGGCCCTGGTGAGGGTGGAGATGACGGGGGTGCCGACGATGTCCCAGACCAGCAGCTGGTGGTAGGCGCGCACCGGCAGGGCCTTGTCGTTGTCGACGCCGACCGCGCACTTGATCCACCAGTAGGGGGCGTGCAGGGCGTGCGCGTGGTGGGTGCCGTACGGGGTGAGGCCCGCGCCGCGGACCTTCTCGACGAGTTCGTCGCCCTTGTAGATCCGGATGTGGCCGCCCTCGACCTCGTGGTACTCGTCGGACAGCGCCCAGCAGATCTTCTCGGGCAGGTAGCGGGGCACGGTGACGGCGAGCAGTCCGCCGGGCTTGAGGACGCGGACCATCTCGGCGAGGACGCCCTCGTCGTCGGGGATGTGCTCCATCACCTCGGAGATGATGATCCTGTCGAAGGTGGCGTCGTCGAAGGGCAGGTTCAGCGCGTCGCCCTCCATCGCGGTGGCGCTGGCCCCGGCGGGGGCCTCGCCGGCCTGCTCCATGGCGGCGAACCACTTGCGGACCTCGGCGATCTCCTCGGCGTTCCGGTCGAGGGCGACCACGTTGGCACCGCGCCGGTAGCACTCGAACGCGTGCCGGCCGCCGCCGCAGCCCAGGTCGAGCACCCGGTCGCCGGGGGCGAGCGGGAAGCGGGAGAAGTCGACGGTCAGCACTGCGGGGCTCCCATTCGCGGAGGGGGTGGTACTTCGGAGTTGACGGTTCGTCACCCGACGAAGTGTCGTCGGCGCGACGCCGACCGGCACGACGCCGGGCGGCGGACGGCGGACGCCGACCGGCGCGGCGTCAGCCGACGTAGCGCCAGCCGGGGCCGGACCGGGCGGCGGCACCGGCGCCGGTGGCGATCGCGGCCCGGTAGCGCTCGACGGTGAGTTCGGCGGCCCGGGCCCAGGTGAACCGGGCCAGCACGCGTTCGCGCCCGGCCGCGCCGAGCCGGGCGCGCAGGTCGGGGTCGTCCAGCAGTCGGCCGAGCGCGGCAGCGAGCGCGCCCGCGTCGCCGGGCGGCACCGCGAGGCAGGTCTCGCCGTCCGGTCCGGCGACCTCGGGGATGGCGCCGCCGGTGGTGGCGACCAGCGGGGTGGCGGTGGCCATCGCCTCGGCGGCGGGCAGCGAGAAGCCCTCGTACAGCGAGGGGACGCAGGCCGCCTCGGCGGAGCGGTACAGGTCGACGAGGTCGGCGTCGCTCAGCCCGGTGCGGAACTCGATGTGCTCCTCCAGGCCGAAGCGGCGCACCGCCTCGGTGACCGGCCCGTCCTCCTTCTGCGGCTTGCCGACCACGACCAGGTGGGCGTCGCGTTCGGTGCGGACCTTGGCGAGCGCCTCGACCAGGTGCACCAGGCCCTTGAGCGGGACGTCGGCGCTGGAGGTGGTGACGATCCGGCCGGGGACGCGGGCGACGGCGGCGGAGGGCGACCACAGGTCGGTGTCGGCGCCGACCGGGACGACCGAGACGGCGCCGGGCGCGGTGCCGAGGTGTTCGGCGATCTCGGCCTTCGAGCTCTCCGAGACGGTGAGGACGTGCTCCAGCCGGGCGGCGACCCGGCGCTGCATCCGGGTGAAGGCGTACCAGCGGCGCTTGCCGAGCCGCTCCAGCCGGGTGCGGGCCGCGTCGATCTCCAACTGCCGGTCCACGGTGACGGGGTGGTGGACGGTGGTGACCAGCGGGAAGCCGTGCCGGGCCAGGCCGAGCAGGCCGTAGCCGAGGGTCTGGTTGTCGTGGACGACGTCGTAGCGGCCCTTGTGCCGGGCCAGGTGGGCCCGGGCGCGCAGCGAGAAGGTCAGCGGTTCGGGGAAGCCGCCGGTGCGCATCACCGCGTACTCCAGCAGGTCCACCGGGCCGCGGAACTCGGCGGCGGCGGGGGTGCGGAACGGGTCGTCGGCGCGGTACAGGTCGAGCCCGGGCAGTTCGACCAGGCGGACGGTGCCGGGGCCGTCGACCTGGTCGAGCACCGGGTACGGCTGGGCGCCGATCACGTCGACGTGGTGGCCGAGCCGGGCCAGTTCGCGCGACAGGTGGCGCACGTACACGCCCTGACCACCGCAGAACGGGTCGCCGCGGTACGACAGCAGGGCGATCCGCAGCGGCGGCGGCGACACAGCGGTCATCCCCAGTCCCCTTCCTCGCTACTCACCGGGACCGGCGACGGAGGCGGCCGCCGACCGGTAAAGTAGATCACGTTTCACAGTGGTGCGGGCTCGTCGTTGGAGAAAGTGAACAACGAGGGACCTCGAAGATTACCGGCCCGTAGCTTGTCGTCAGGAGCCGCGGCGGGTGATTCGCACCACGCCGTGCCCGCCTCCCCGCGACCTCGTTCCTGGAGCGCCCGTGACCGCCACCGCCGCCGACGGGCCGCTGACGCCGCGCCAGGCCGAGCGCCGCCGGGGCATCCTGCGCTCGGCCACCGCGCTGGCCGAGCGGGGCGGCTACGAGGCGGTGCAGATGCGCGAGGTGGCGGAGGGCGCGCAGGTCGCGCTCGGCACCCTGTACCGGTACTTCCCGTCCAAGGTGCACCTGCTGGTCGCGGTGATGCGCGAGCAGTTGGAACGCCTGCACGAGCAGGTGCGACGCCACCCCCCGGCCGGGCCGGACCCGGCGGCCCGGGTCGCCGAGGCGCTCACCGCCGCCTTCCGCGCCATGCAGCGCGAACCCCGGCTGGCGGAGGCCATGGTGCGGGCGCTGTCCTTCGCGGACCGCTCGGTGGGCTCCGAGGTCGACGAGGTCGCCCAGGCCACCGGCGCCATCGTGCTGACCGCCGCCCGGCTGCCCGGGCCGCCCACCGCCGAGCAGCAGGCGGCCCTGCGGGTGGTCGGCCACACCTGGCACGCCACCCTGCTGGCGTGGCTGTCCGGCCGGGCCTCGCTGGCCGAGGTCCGGGCCGACCTGCACACCGCCGCCCGGCTGCTGGAGCCCGTCGCCGCGGTCCCCGCCGCCCGGCCGGAACTGCAACCCGTTCCACCACCTGCCGCCGGGGTGTCCGGGGCCGAGGGCTAGAGTCTTGGGGTCGCGGCCCGGCCCGCCGGACCGCGCGACAACTCCACATCCGCCTCCGAGGCCGGGGGAAGCCGGTGCGATTCCGGCGCTGACCCGCAACCGTGAGCCGCCCCCGCGGGGCGCGGCGCAGTCGGACTGCCCGGCCGGAGGCGAGCGGCCCTCATCCGTCGTGGGTCTACGGGCGAAACCGGGGTGTGCCCCGGCCCGCTGCGACCGCTCACCGAAAGGCTTCCCCCCTCATGCCGACCGCTGCCCGCCTGGGCGCCGCCGCGCTCGCCGGCGCCCTGCTCGCCGGTGCCGCCGCCGCGCCCGCGCTCGCCGACACCGCCTCCCCCGCCCCGTCCACGGCCTCCGCCGCGTCCTCCGCCACCCCCTCCTCGGGCGTGCCCGCCGGGCTGTACGGCAAGGGCGACCCGCAGTACGACGGGGTGTGGCGGCAGTCGCTGGCCCTGATCGCGCTCCGGCAGGAGCAGGTCGAGCCCGCCGAGGCCGCCGTGCAGTGGCTGCTCGGCCAGCAGTGCGAGGACGGCGGCTGGCCGTCCTACCGGGCCGAGGGCACCCCGTGCACCCCCGCCACCGAGGACACCAACGCCACCTCGATGGCCGTCCAGGCGCTCACCGCGCTCGGCGGCCACCAGCAGCCCGTGACCCGCGCCACCGACTGGCTGCGCGCCCACCAGAACCCGGACGGCAGCTGGGCGTACAACCCGGGCGCGCCCGGCGACGCCAACTCCACCGCGGTCGTCCTCAACGGCCTGCTCGCGGCCGGCCTCGACCCGGCCCAGGTCGCCGTCGGCGGCCACAGCGGCTGGGACGGCCTGGCCTCCTTCCAGCTCGGCTGCGCCACCGCCGCCGACCAGCGCGGCGCCTTCCTCTACCAGCCCGCCGCGGGCGTCCCCGCCGCCGCCGACACCATCGCCTCCGCGCAGGCCCTGCTGGCCGCCGCGGGCGGCCACCTGCCGGTCACCACCACCGACCGCAGGGACGCCCCGCCGAAGGCCCTCGCCTGCGACGGCGGCCAGGCCGCGGGGCCGGTCGCCCACGCCGACTCCGCCGAGGCCGACGCCGCCTGGCTCACCGCCCGCCTCGCCGCCGACGGCCAGCGCCTGCTCGCCAAGACCCCCGGCTCGGACACCGCCGCCCCCGCGTACGACTCCACCGCCTGGACCGTCCTCGGCCTGGTCGCCGCCGGGCACTCCGCCGAGGCCGCCAGCGCCGCCGACTGGCTCGCCGGGAACGCCTTCCCCTGGGCCGCCCAGGGCAAGGACGGCACCAACCCGGCCGCCACCGCCACCCTGGTGCTCACCGCCCGCGCCGCCAAGCTCGACCCGTACAACTTCGGCGGCGCCAACCTGGTCCAGCTGCTGATCGCCTCCGGGCCCGCGCCGAAGTCCGCCCCCGCGGTCGGTGACCCGCAGGCCACCCGCGCCCCCGGCTCGGCGATCACCGAACCCGACGAGAACAGCGGCTTCTCGGCCGGCTGGCTGATCGGCGTCGGCCTCCTGGTCGGTGTCGGCGCGGGCCTGCTGCTCAGCCTCAACCGCCGCCGCCACAAGCCGGCCTCCCCCGCCGACGCGCCCGCGGACGGCACCTCCGGCGACCGGCCGGAGCAGGACCGATGACCGGCCGGGCCCCTCGCGCCCGTCTCCTCCTGCCCGCCCCCCGCGTCCGTCTCCTCCTCACCCTCCTCGCCGCCTGCACCGTGCTCCTCGGCCCGGCGGCCGGAGCCTCCTCGGCGGCCGAGTACCGGTACTGGTCGTTCTGGAAGGGCGGCGCGGACGGCTGGGCCTACCAGCAGGTCGGCCCGGCCGGGAACGTCCCGGCGGACGGGGCGGTGGACGGCTGGCGTTTCGCGCTGAGCCCGGACGGCGGCCAGGACGCCCCGCGGCCCGGCCCGGCCCCCGACTTCGCGGCGGTCTGCGCGGACACCGCGCCCGGCGGCGGCCACAAGCGGGTCGCCGTGGTGCTGGACTTCGGCACCGCGCAGGACGCCCCGGGCGGCGAACAGCCGCCCGCGGTCCGCTCGGTGTGCGCCTCGGTGCCGACCGCGGCGAACTCCGCCGAGGTGCTGGCCGCGGTCGCCGCGCCGCTGCGCTACGACTCCGGCGCGATGCTGTGCGCCATCTCGGGCTACCCGCACGCGGGTTGCGGCGAGCAGGTCGCGGCAGGCGCGAACGCCGGTTCCACCGGCGGAAGTTCGGGTGGCAGCACCTCCAACAGCGGCCCGTCCCTGGGCCTTTACGCCGGTGTCGGCGCGGTGGTCCTGCTGGGCGCCGGAGCCGTCTGGCAGGCCCGTCGCCGCCGCACCACCCGCTGACCGTGTCCGTCCACCGCCTGCTCCGCGCAGCCCCCGCCCCCGCCGACTCCACTCTCCCGCACGCCCGTTCGGCCGCCGCGCACAGCCGGGCGCTGGCCCGGCAGCTGCACCCGGGGGCGTGGTGGCTGTGGTCACTGGGCCTGGCCGCGGCGGCCAGCCGGACCACCAACCCGCTGCTCCTGCTGCTGATCCTGGCGGTGGCGGGCTACGTGGTCGCGGCCCGCCGCGGCGACGCCCCGTGGTCGCGCTCCTACGCGGCGTTCCTGCGGCTGGGCCTGCTGGTGCTGGCCGCCCGGATGGTGTTCGCCGTACTGCTGGGCTCCCCGGTCGGCGGCACCCACGTGCTGTTCACGCTGCCCCAGGTCCCGCTGCCCGCGTGGGCGCAGGGCGTGCGGCTGGGCGGTTCGGTGACCCTGGAGGGGGTGCTGTTCGCGCTGTACGAGGGGCTGCGGCTGGCGGTCCTGCTGGCGTGCGTGGGGGCGGCCAACGCGCTGGCCTCGCCGTCGCGGCTGCTGCGCTCGCTGCCCGGGGCGCTGTACGAGGCGGGCGTGGCGGCGGTGGTGGCGATGACCTTCGCGCCGAACCTGGTGGCGGACGTCCGGCGGCTGCGCGCGGCCCGGCGGCTGCGCGGGCGCTCGGACCGGGGGGTGCGGGCGGTGCTGTCGGTCGGACTGCCGGTGCTGGAGGGCGCGTTGGAGCGTTCGGTGGCGCTGGCCGCGGCGATGGACACCCGCGGCTTCGGCCGCACCGCCGCCGTCCCGCGCCGACTGGTGCGCACCGCGGGGGCGTTGACCCTCGCGGGACTGCTGGCGGTGTGCTCGGCGACGTACGGGCTGCTCACCCCGGGCGCCCACCCGTGGGCGCTGCCGGTGCTGCTGGCGGGGGCCGGTGCGGCCGCCGCGGGCCTGGTGCTGGGCGGCCGCCGCACCGTGCGGACCCGCTACCGGCCGGACCCGTGGGCACTGCCGGAGTGGCTGACGGCCGCCTCGGGGACGCTGGTGGCGGCCGTGCTGATCTGGTACGCGGGCCGCTGGCCCGGGGCACTGGCCCCGAGCGTCGTCCCGCCGACCGCGCCGTCCCTGCCGCTGCTGCCCGCGCTGGCCGCCCTGGTCGGCCTGCTGCCCGCCTTCGTCACCCCCGAGCCGCCCCGGAGCACCCGGTGATCACTTTCGAGCAGGTCGGCGTGCAGTACGCCGACGCTTCCGCCCCGGCCCTGTCGGGTGTCGAACTGACGGTCCCCGAGGGCGAGTTGTGCCTGCTGGTCGGCCCGTCCGGCTCCGGCAAGTCGACGCTGCTGGGCACCGTCTGCGGGCTGGTCCCGCACTTCACCGGCGGCACCCTGACCGGCCGGGTCACGGTCGCCGGGCGGGACACCCGCACCCACCGGCCGCGCGACCTCGCGGACGTGGTCGGCACCGTCGGACAGGACCCGGCGGCGCACTTCGTCACCGACACCGTCGAGGAGGAACTCGCCTACGGCATGGAGTCGATGGGCCTGGCCCCGGCCGTGATGCGCCGCCGGGTCGAGGAGACGCTCGACCTGCTGGGCCTGGCCGAGCTGCGCGGCCGGGCACTGTCCTCGCTGTCCGGCGGGCAGCGCCAGCGGGTGGCGATCGGCTCGGTGCTGACCGTCCACCCGAAGGTGCTGGTGCTGGACGAGCCGACCTCGGCGCTCGACCCGGGCGCCGCCGAGGAGGTGCTGGCCGTGCTGCAGCGCCTGGTGCACGACCTGGGCACCACCGTGCTGCTGTCCGAGCACCGGCTGGAGCGGGTCGTCCAGTACGCCGACCGGGTGCTGCTGCTGCCCGGCCCGGGCGAGCCGCCGGTGCTCGGCGACCCGGCCGCGCTGATGGCCCGCTCGCCCGTCCGGCCGCCGGTGGTCGACCTGGGGCTGCTGGCGGGCTGGACGCCGCTGCCGCTCACCGTCCGCGACGCCCGCCGCCGCGCGGCCCCGCTGCGCGCACAACTCCCGCCGCCCGCGCCGCAGTCGGCGCCCGCACCGGCCGAACCGGTCGCCACCGCGAGCCGCCTGGTGGTCTCCCGGGGGCGCGTCCCGGCGCTGCGCGGCGTCGAACTCGCCCTCGTCCCGGGGCAGATCACCGCGCTGATGGGGCGCAACGGCGCCGGGAAGTCCACCCTGCTCGGCACCCTGGTCGGCCTGCACGCCCCCGACTCCGGCACCGTCCGGGTCAACGGCCTCGTCCCGCACAGGTCCCGCCCCAAGGACCTGATCCGCTCCGTCGGTCTCGTCCCGCAGGACCCGCGCGACCTGCTGTACGCCGAGACCGTCGCCGAGGAGTGCGCCGCCGCCGACCGGGACGCCGACGCCGAACCCGGCACCTGCCGCGCCCTGTTGGCCGCCCTGCTGCCCGACGTCGCCGACGACCGGCACCCCCGCGACCTCTCCGAGGGCCAGCGCCTCACCCTCGCCCTCGCCGTCGTCCTGACCGCCCGCCCGCCCGTCCTGCTGCTGGACGAGCCCACCCGCGGCCTCGACTACGCCGCCAAGGCCCGCCTGGTCACCGTCCTGCGCGCCCTCGCCGCCGACGGCCACGCCGTCCTGCTGGCCACCCACGACGTCGAACTCGCCGCCGAACTCGCCCACCGCACCGCCGTGCTGGCCGAGGGCGAGATCGTCGCCGACGGCCCCACCCCCGAGGTCGTCCTCGCCTCCCCGACCTTCGCCCCGCAGACCGCCAAGATCCTCCCGCCCTACCTGACCGTCCCCGAGGTCGCCGCCGCCCTCGACGCGGAGCCGCCCCGATGACCCGCCCCTCCCCTCCCCCGCCCTCACCGTCCTGCCCGTCCTCCCCTCCCGCCCTCGACCGCCCCGTCCCGCTCGGCCGCCGCTCCGCCCTGCTGCTCGCCCTGGTCTCCGCGATCGGCGCCGCCGCCTTCGGCTGGCCGCTGCTCGCCGCCCGCAGCTCCGACCTGGTCGGCCACTCCGCCGACGCGCCCTGGCTGTTCGCCCTGCTGATGCCGCTGCTGCTGGCCGTCGCGGTCGCCCAGCTCTCCGAGAACCGCGACGCCACCGGCGCGCCCGGCCTCGACGCCAAGGCCGTCGCCATGCTCGGCGTCCTCGCCGCGGCCGGTGCCGCCCTGCGCCCGCTCGGCGGTGGCACCGCGGGCCTGGAGCCGATGTTCTTCCTGATGGTCCTCGCCGGTCGCGCCCTGGGCCCCGGCTTCGGCTTCGTCCTGGGCGCGCTCGCCATGTTCGCCTCCGGCCTGCTCACCGGCGGCGTCGGCCCCTGGCTGCCGTTCCAGATGCTCACCATGGGCTGGGTCTGCCTCGGCGCGGGCCTCCTCCCGGGCGCCGCCCGCCTGCGCGGCCGCGCCGAACTGCTCCTCCTCGCCGCCTACGGCGTCCTCGCCTCCGTCGGCTACGGCACCGTCATGAACCTCCAGGGCTGGCCCTACATCGGCGGCCTCGGCCTGTCGATCTCCTTCGTCCCCGGCGACCCGCTCCCCGCCAACCTCACCCGCTTCGTCCTCTACTGCCTCACCACCTCGCTCGGCTGGGACCTCTCCCGCGCCGTCCTCACCGCCGTCCTCTGCCTCACCGTCGGCGGCGCCCTGCTGCGCACCCTGCGCCGCGCCACCCGCCGCGCCGCCTTCCGCTGAAACGGGAGCGGGACCGGCCTCCCCGCGACCGGTCCCGCTCCCCCGCGCCCTCCGCTACGCCTTCGGGCCCGCCTGCTGCACCACCTCGAACGACCACACCTGCGACCCGCTCGCCGCCGGCCGCGGCCGCTCGCCCCCGCCCTGGTGCGCCTCCTTCATCGGCCCCTCCATCCACGCCCGGAACGACTCCTCGTCCCGCCACCGCGTGTACACCAGGTACTGGTCCGTCCCCTCCACCGGCCGCAGCAGCTCGAACCACTCGAACCCGTCCGACCCCTCCACCGCCCCGGCCCGCGAGGCGAACCGCTGCTCCAGCACCTCCCGCTGCTCCGCGGGAACCGTCAGCACGTTGATCTTCACTACGCTCATGCCCCCATCCTCCCCCACCTCACGCCCGCCGCCCCGGACCCCGGCCGCCCGGGGTCAGGCGGTGCGGCCGGAGAGGGCGAGGGCCCAGGTGAGGCAGCCGAAGGCGGCGGTGGAGGCGAGGGCGCGGACGAGGTTCCAGCGGACCCAGACCTCCTCGAAGGCGGCGCGGACGGCGGCCGGGTCGGTGAGGGAGTCGGGGGAGCCCGCGGCGGCGAGCCGGTCGTTGAGCGGGACGTTGACCGCCCCGGTGACGACCAGCACCACGAGGTGGAGGACCGCGGCGGCGGCGATCCACAGCAGGACGGTGCGGTCGCCGCCGCGCCACCGGAGCAGGCCCGCGGCGACGGTCAGCACCAGCGCGCCGAGGAAGCTGAGCATGAACCAGCCGTTCAGGATGGCCGTGTTGATGCGCTGCATGGTGTCGACGAACGCCCGGTCGCCGACCTGCGCCAGGCCCGGCATCACCGAGCAGGCGTAGGAGTAGAAGAGTCCGGCGCCGAGCCCGGTCAGCAGGACCGCGCCGACCAGCGTCACCGTACGGAGAACTGCCATGGCGGGAACCCCCGTTCGTGTCGTCATGACCTCCAGTCAATCCGTCCGCCGGGCCAGGATCCATGGCCCGGGCGCTCGTTGGCATGCGCGAGCGTCCACCGCCCGGCCCGCTCCCGCGCCCCGGCCGTCTACCCTGGCGGGCATGGACGCGCTCACCGCCCTGCTGACCGGTCCGCGGGCCCGCGGGGCGTTCCTGCTGCGGTCGGTGTTCGACCCGCCGTGGTCGCTGCGGATCGAGGACCGGGCGCCGCTGACGGTGCTGACCACGGTGCGCGGCAGCGGCTGGGTCGTCCCGGACGGCGCGGAGCCGGTGCCGCTGCACCCCGGCGACCTGGTGATCGTCCGCGGCCCCGAGCCGTACACGGTGGCGGACCCGCCGCGGACCCCGCCGCAGGTGGTGGTCCACCCCGGGCAGGTGTCCACCACCGTCGACGGCGAGCGGATGTGCGAGACGCTCGACCAGGGCGTCCGGACCTGGGGCACCGGCCCGGACGCGGCGACGGTGCTGCTCAGCGGCACGTACCAGTTGCACGGCGAGGTCAGCGGACGGCTGCTGCGGGCCCTGCCGCCGGTGCTGCGCCTGGACGCCGCGGAGTGGGGCTCGCCGCTGGTGGCGCTGCTGGAGGCGGAGATCGGCCGGGACGAGCCGGGCCAGGACGCGGTGCTGGACCGGCTGCTGGACCTGCTGCTGATCTCCGCCCTGCGCTGCTGGTTCGCCCGCGCCGCCGACCGGGCCCCGGCCTGGTACCGGGCCCACTCCGACCCGCTGGTGGGCCGCGCCCTGGGCCTGCTGCACGCCGACCCGGCCCGCGCCTGGACGGTGCACGAGCTGGCCGCCGAGTGCGGGGCCTCCCGGGCCGCCCTGGCCCGGCGCTTCACCGAACTGGTCGGCGCTCCCCCGATGGCGTACCTCACCGACTGGCGCCTCGCCCGCGCCGCCGACCTGCTCGCCGAACCCGACGCCACCCTGGCCGCGGTCGCCCGCCGGGTCGGCTACGGCAGCGGCTTCGCCCTGAGCGCCGCGTTCAAACGGGTCCGGGGCGTCAGCCCGCAGCAGTACCGCGAGCGGGCCGGAGCAGCGACGGACGCCTGAGGTCCGACCGCGGCGACCCGCCCGCAGCCCGGCACCCGAACACGGCGAACGGCCCCGACGCGGCGGGAACGGCCCCGGCTCGGCGGGAACCCCCGCGGTCGCGCCCCCGACCACGGCCGGAAAACCGCCGAAACTCCGGCATACCGGGCGGGAAGCGGGCCCGGCCCAGGGCGTCCCTGTTGCCCCGGGGCGTGCTCCTGCATAATCACCCCGTTCGATTCCGACCCGAGGAGGACCGGCCCATGCCGGCAGAGCGCTGCCCCCGCTGCGGCACCGCACGCACGGCCGGTAGCTGCGCGTGCAACGCCGCCTCCCCGGTCGAGGACACCGCGGTCCTGCCCCACCTGGAGGGCCCGCCGCTGGTCCGCCCGTACGTGGCCGGGGCCTCCGTGGTGGAGCCCGGCGACCCGGCGGCCGACCCGTTCGCCACCCGGGTCGGCCCGCCGCCGGTGCAGCCGGTCGCCCCGCCGCCCGTCGCGCCGGCCCCCGCCGCCGCTCCCCCGGTCGCCGTGCCGACCACCGCCCCGCAGCCGCCCGCGGTGCAGCCGATCACCGGCCCGCCCGGCGCCGCCGGTCCGCCGCCGCCGGGCCGGCCCCCGCACGTCCCGCAGGCCGCCAGCCCGTTCGGACCGCCGCCGGACGTCCCGCCGCAGCCCGCCGCCCCGGCCCAGGCGCACCCGGACACCGCCGCGACCCAACTGCTGCCGCCCGTCCCCCCGCAGGACCTCCCGCCGCAGGGCGCCCCGGGCCGTTTCGTGCCGATCCCGCCCCCGGACCGGCCCTCGGACCAGCCCCCGGCCCAGGCGCCCGCCGAGCAGACGATGCCGCTGACCCTGGGCCCGGTCGTGGCACCGCCGCCGCCCTCCCCGATCGCGGCCTCGTACCCGCCCGTCACCGCGGCTCCGTCCGGAGCGGGGGAGGCCGAGGACGCGACCCAGCTGATCGACCTCGACGGCTACGACCGGGCCCGGGCCACCGCGTCCGACCACCAGCACGCCCCGCAGCCCGCGCAACCCCCGCAGTCCCCGCCCGAGGACGAGGACGGGCGGTGGCCCGCGGCGCCCGGCGCCGACCTCGGCATGTTCACCTTCCGCGAGGACGACGCGGACGGCCCGGTCAGCCGGGCCGACCGGCGCGAGCGGCGCCGGCAGAGCGCCGACCGCCGTCGGCTGGTGATCGCGGGCGGTGCGGTCGGCGTGACCGCACTGGGCGCGAGCCTGGCGATGCTGCTGGCGTCCTCGCCGTCGCCGGTCGACCACGCGCTGCCCGCGCCGACCGGCCCGGCGGTGTCCTCCCCGGCCGAGGTGTCGCCGGAGCCGACCGGCCCGGCCCCGACCGCCGTCTCCTCCGCCCCGACCGCGGAGCCGAGCGCGTCGCCGTCCCGCACCACGGCCCGCCCGACCCAGGCGGTGACCACCAGGGCCGCAGCTCCCCCGAGCAACGAGGCCCCGGCCGCGCCGAGCAGCCCGGCCGCCCCGTCCAGCACCCCGCCGCCGACCGGCAAGGTGCTGAAGTTCGGGGACACCGGCCCGGAGGTGACGCAGATGCAGCAGGCGCTGATGGCCTACCGGTGCAACCGGATCGGACCGCTGACCATCGACCGCACCCGCAACGGCCAACTGGGCTTCGGCGACTGGACGCGCCAGGTCCTGCAGGGCGTCCAGCAGGACCTGTTCGGCAACGGCAAGCCGCGGCAGCAGTACCAGGACGGCGTCTACGACGCGGCCACCCAGGCCGCGCTGGCCCGGACGCCGCAGGGTCCGGACTGCTGAAACCCCGGCCCCGCCGACCGGTTCCGCCGATCGGTTCCGCCGATCGGTGGGCGGCCGGTGGGCGACCGTCAGCCGGTGACCGCCTTGAACAGGCTCCACCCCGCCAGCACGATCATCGCCAGCGCGGCGACCCGCACGATGACCTTCATCGGCACGTGCCGCAGCAGCTTCTGCCCGCCGACGATCGCGAGGCCGCCGACCGCGCACAGCGCCAGCCAGGCACCGAGGCCGACGGCCAGCGGGTCGTCGTACTTGGCGGCGAGGTTGGCGGTCATGATCTGGGTGAGGTCGCCGAACTCGGCGACCGCGACGATGGCGAAGCTGGTCCCGGCGACCTTCCAGAAGGAGTGGTTCGCGGGCTCCCGGCCCTCGGCGCCGTCGTCCTCCTCCTCCTTGTGCCACAGCAGCATGGCCGCGCCGCCCAGGAAGAGCAGCCCGGTGATGCCCTCGACCCAGCGCTGCGGCAGCAGGGCGAGCAGGCTGCCCGCGACCAGGGCGAGGCCGACCTGGAGGGCGAACGCGGCGGCGATGCCCGCGAAGACGTAGCCCGCGCGGTACTTGGTGCCGAGGACCAGGCTGGCCAGGGCGGTCTTGTCCGGGAGTTCGGCGAGGAAGACGATGCCGAACGTCAGCGCGGCGATGGTCAGGCTGTTCATCGGTGGTGGGGTCTCTCCGTCTCGGGGCCACCGACCCCGGAGCCACCCGCAGCAGGGGACGCCTCGGCCCGGCAGCACTGGTTCATGGTCACAGCACTGCGGCCGAAGGTCTCGCCGACACCCCGCAGGGTGCCCCGGGCGCCGGGCCGTCCCGCGAGGGGCCGGCCAGCATGTCGACGGTCCGGTGGAGGGCTACTCCCCTTCAACAACGCGCAGAGCCTACCGGACGCCGGGAGCGGCCCCCACCAGCCCCCGCCCGACCAGTTCCAGCACCGCCGTCACCGCGACCGCCTCCACCGCGAGCAGCGCCACCAGCACGAACAGCTGCACCGCCCCGGCCTGGACGGGCGTCGCCCCGCCGAGCAGCATGCCGACGAACGCGCCGGGCAGGGTGACCAGGCCGACGGTGCGGGTCTGGTCGAGGGCGGGGACGAGCGAGGTCGCGGCGGCGGTGCGGCAGATCTCCAGCCGGGCGTCGCGCTCCTCGAAGCCCAGCGCCAGCGCGGCCTCCACCTCGCCGTGCCGCAGCCGCAGTTCGTCCAGCGCGCGGCGCCCGGCCAGCGAGGTCGCGGTGAGCGCCCCGCCGATCAGGATCCCGGCGACCGGGATGACGGTGATGCCCTTGGCGGGCAGCAGCCCGGTCGCGGCGAGCAGCAGCAGGACGGGCAGCACCCCGGCGGCGATCGGCACCGCCGCCCACGCCCACTCCCACCTCCCCGCGGAACCCCGCCCCGCGGAGCCGCTCCCCCGCCCCTCGCCGATCCGGCCCTCGCCGATCCGTCCCTCGCCGATCCGCCGCCCGGCGGTCCGCACCGCGACGGCGAACATCAGCAGCACGAACAGCGCGGACGTCCACAGCGAGCGCACCACCCAGGCGATCACCAGCGCGACCAGGGCCAGTTGGACGGCCGCCCGCAGCCCGGCGCGCAGCACCGCCCGCCCGTGCCCGAGGCCGCCGCGTCCGGCGACCAGCGCGGCGACGGCGAGCAGCAGCGCGCAGGCGACGCCCAGCGCCGGGGTGACCGGCAGCAGTGGGGCGCCGCCCGCGGCGAGGGAACGGCTCATCGCGGCCTCGGACCCGACGCCGTTCCCCGGTCCGACCGCGGCCTCAGATCCAACTGACGAACCACATCCGGGCGTGCCAGTCCGACATCGGGATCACCTCCGCGGTGTACAGCGGGAGGAAGAACGCGAAGCACCCCATGACCGCGAGCACGACCAGCCCGGCCCCGGCCGCGCCCCAGCGCCGCCGGGCCGGTGTGCTGCCGGCCGGGCCGAGCATCGCGCCGAGCATCTGGGCGACGGCCAGGCACAGGAACGGCACCAGCACGACCATGTAGAAGGAGAAGACGGTGCGCTGCTGGTACTGGAACCAGGGCAGGTACACCGCGGCGACCGCGGCGAGGATCGCGCCGGAGCGCCAGTCCCGCCGGAAGAACCAGCGGTAGAGCGCGTACGCCAGCGCGAAGCAGGCGGCCCACCACAGGAAGGGGGTGCCGAGCGCGAGGATCTGGCTGGCACAGCCGTCGGGCGCGGTGCAGCCCTTCTCGCCGGTCTTCAGCTGCTCCCAGTACATGGAGACCGGGCGGCCCTGGACCAGCCAGCTCCACGGGTTGGACTGGTAGGTGTGCGGGGAGGTCAGGGTGGTGTTGAAGTGCCAGATCTCGGAGTGGTAGTGCCACAGGCTGCGCAGCGGCGCGGGCACCCAGCCGAAGGCCCCGGAGCGCCCGTCCGCCCAGTGCCGGTCGTAGCCGCCGTCGGTGGCCAGCCAGCCGCTCCAGGACAGCAGGTAGGCGGCCAGCGCGGCGACGGGCATCGACAGCGCGGCGGGCCACAGGTCGCGCCGGAGCATCGAGCGCCAGGGCCGGCGGGCACCGGCGGCGCGGCGTCCGGCCTGGTCCCAGAGCAGGACGAGGACGGTGAACACGGCGAGCACGGGCGCGCCGGTCCACTTGACGGCGCAGGCGGCGCCGAGCAGGACGCCCGCGGCGAGCCGCCAGGGGCGCAGGCCGAGGCGGACCTCGTCGGCGGCCCGGCCGCCCTCGGCGCGGGCGGCGCGCAGCAGGTCGCGGGTGCGGTCGCGGTCGACGAGCAGGGCGCCGAAGGCGGCGAGCACCAGGAAGGCGGAGACGCCGTCGAGCAGGCCGACCCGGCTCATCACGAACTGCAGGCCGTCGACGGCCAGCAGCAGTCCGGCGACGCAGCCGATCAGGGTGGAGCGGAACAGGCGGCGGCCGATCCGGGCGACCATCAGCACGCTGAGGGTGCCGAGCACGGCGACGGCGATCCGCCAGCCGAAGGGGTGCAGGCCCCAGAAGTGGGTGCCGAGGCCGATGACCCACTTGCCGAGCGGCGGGTGGGCGATGAACGCGGCGGCGTGGCTGAGCGGGACGACCTGCGGGTCGCCGAGGATCAGCTGGTTGGCGTTGTCCGGCCAGGCGGACTCGTAGCCCTGCTGCCACAGGGACCAGGCGTCCTTGGGGTAGTACGTCTCGTCGAAGACGAAGGCGTGCGGGTACCCGAGGTTCCACAGCCGCAGCACCCCGGCGAGGACGGCCACCGCCAGCGGGCCCCACCACCGGTACCTGTCCTTCGCCGGTGCGGCGTGCACCGTCTCCCGCTCCTGCCGCCGCTCCGCTACCGCCAGCGCCATGCCCTCCCCGTTCGACCGCAGTTGACGACTTGTCCGCAATGTCCGCATCCTAGCCTGCACCCGCGGGCGCCCGCGGGTGCCGGTGCAGGGCGCCCGGAGCATTCTCCCCCGCGCGCCCTCCCCCGTTACGGTTGACCCTCGACCAGGTCGAGGGACCAGGGTCAACCCCGTGGAGAGCACCATGCGCAGCATCGGCGAGATGGCCCGGGCCAGCGGCCTGAGCCCCGGCACCCTGCGGTTCTACGACGGCGCGGGCGTCTTCGTCCCGGCCGAGGTGGACCGGCACACCGGGTACCGCTGGTACGCGGACGAGCAGCTGCCGGACGCCCGGCTGCTGGCCCGGCTGCGCCGGGTCGGGATGCCGCTGGCCGGGATCAGCCGGGTGCTGACCGGCTCCCCGGCCGAGGCCCGGGCCGAGCTGGACGCGCACCTGCGCCGCCTGGAGGACGGTCTGACCGACGCCCGCCGGGAGCTCTCCACGGTCCGCGCCCTGCTCGACTCACGGGAGTTCCCCATGCCGCCCACCCGCCTGACCGTCCCCGCCCCCGCGCTGGCCGCCGCCCTGGACGCGGTGCGCTTCGCCGCCCCGGCGGACGCCGCGCTGCCCGCCGTCGCCGGGATCTTCCTGGACGCGGAGGACGGCGCCCTGCACCTGGTCGCCACCGACCGCTACCGCCTGGCGGTCGCCGACTGCCCGGCCGCCCTGGACGGCCCGCCCGTCTCCGCCCTGCTGCCGACCGCCCTCGCGGACGCCGCCCGGGCCCTGCTCGGCGACGCCGAGGAGGCCGAACTCATCGTCGACGGGAACCGGTTCACCATCCGCGCGGCCGGTCGCGCCCTCTCCGGCGAACGCGTCGAGGCGGACTTCCCGGACTACCGCCGCCTGCTGCGCCTGGAGCCCACCCACCGCATCACGCTGACCGCCGCCCAGCTGCGCGCCCTGCCCGAGGACACCGGCGCCGACACCCCCACCGCCACCCTGACCGCCACCCCGGCCGACGCCCTCCCCGACGCCCCCGCCCCCACCGACCTGCTGGTCCACGTCAACCGCGACTTCCTCCTCGAGGCCGCCGGCAGCGCCGAACAGCTCGTCCTCGAACTCGGCGGCCCGATCGGCCCGCTGGCCATCCGCTTCCCCGCCCGCACGGACACCTTCTCCCTGCTGATGCCGATCGCCCGTTGACCGGACGCGGGCGCGGACGGCCGGGTACGGTCGGCGCCATGACCGCCGTCGACTGGCCCGCCGTCCGCACCCGCGTGCTCGCCCTGCTGGAACGCGACCCCGAACAGGGCCCCACCGCACCGCCGTTGTCCGCGCAGCAGGTCGCCGAGGCGGAGGCCGACCTCGGCGCCCCCTTCCCGCCCGACTACCGCGACTACCTGCTGCACGTCAGCGCGGGCGGCTGGTTCCTCGACGAACTCCACCGCACCGAACACGGCTGGGGCTGGGGGGACAACCAACGGGGAGACCTGACCCGGCCGTTCCCCGGCCCCTCGAACGAGCCCGACCCCGACGCCGCGCCTCCGCCGGGCGGGTGGATGGCCTGGGAATGGGCCCGGATCGCGGGCCTGGCGCTCATCGCCGAGCGCGGCTGCGGGACGGCCGTGGGCCTGGCGTTCACCGGCCCGTGGCGCGGGACGGTGTGGATGGACAACCGCCCCGCCTGCGACGAGATCCACCCGTTGCTCACCGCGAACGACCGCGAGGCGACCTTCACCGAGTGGCTGCTCGACTGGCTCGCCCACATGGAGGAACTCGCCGGAGCCACCCCCGAGCAGCGCGGCCGGATCGCCTACTGCTGGCACATGGGCGTGGAGACCCCGATCGACTGGTGCCCCTCCCCGAGCCTGCGGGGCCCCCGCAAGCACTGAGGGGCCCCCGAACCCGCGCTACGCCGCCGTCTGCAGCTCCCGCGCCGCCCGCGGCTCGCGCTGCGCGACGGCCAGCACCCGGACGTTGTCCTGCGCGGGCGTGAGGTGCTCGCGCAGCCGGACCGCGAGGGCGACGATCAGCAGCGTGCACAGCGCCATCGCGGCGAGGTACAGCGGCCACGTCCCCGAACCGACCAGCAGCACGCCGACCGCGGGGCCGACCGCGACCGCGATCTGCTTCACCAGGGCGTACCCGGCGTTGTAGGTGCCGAGCAGTCGGCTGGGCGCGAGGTCGGCGACGATCGGGCCCATGGTGGGGGCGAGCAGCGACTCGCCGACGCCGAACAGGGCGTAGACGGCGACGATCGCCACCGTCGCGGCCACCGCCTCGGTGCGGATCAGCCCGGCGACCACGGCCATGCCCCAGGCGCCCAGCCAGACCAGCCCGGCGGCGGCCATCGCGGTGGTGCGGCGGCGGCGCTCGGTGATCCGGACGACGAACATCTGCAGCAGCACGATGGTCAGCGCGTTGGCGCCGATGGCCAGGCCCAGGGTGGACGGCGCGGTGCCGACGGTGTCGGTGGCGAACGCCGCGACGCCGGACTCGAACTGCCCGTAGCAGGTGAAGAAGATCAGCCCGGCGAGGGCGCACAGCCGCAGCATCGCCTTGTCGGCGACCATCGCCCGCAGCCCGCCGCCCCTGCCGGTCGCCCCGGCGGGGGCCGGTTCGACGGCCGCCGGGGGCATCTTCGCGGTGCCGGTGACGGCGGCCAGGCCGAGGAAGGTCAGGGCCTCGATGGTGAACAGCCTGGTCAGGCTGGCCGGGTCGGAGGTGTCGACGATCTGGCCGCCGACCAGGGCGCCGATGCCCATGCCGAGGTTGACCAGGGTGAACTGGAGCGCGAAGGCGCGGGAGCGCTCGGTGCGCCCGGTGCAGCGGACGATCATCGTGGCGAGCGCGGGCTGGCAGGTGGTGACGCCGGCGCCGAACAGGAAGGAGGAGAGCAGCAGCCCGGCGGTACCAGCGGCCTGCCCGAAGGCGAACGCGCCGACGGCGGCCATCGCGGTACCGGCCAGCAGCACCGGCCTGGGCCCGTACCGGTCGATGCCGCGGCCGGTGAACGGCAGCACGGCCAGCGCGGCGAGCGCGAACACGGTGAACACCGCGCCCGCGGCCGCGGCGCCGAGGCCCCGCACCTGGTCCACGTACACGAACATGTACGGCAGGGTGAAGCCGCTGCCGAAGGCGCTGAGCGCGTTGCCGATCTGGACGCGGCGCAGTCGGCCGCCCCACTCCTTCACTGCACACCCCTTTTCGTGCGTCGGGCCGGGCGACTCGCCTCGGCCTTTACTCCGTAAGATTTCAGACCTAAAGTCTTACCATCCGAAGCTTAAGTCGTCAAAGGCTTAACGGCTGCACCCTGCGTGGGAGAATGACCGCATGAGCACACGCAGAGCGGAGCCCCCGACCGCCACCGAGCTCGGCATCGCCGAACAGGTGGCCGTCTACCAGCGGGAATTCCCCACCGTGGACCCGCAGGTGGAGACGATCGTCTCCACCCTCTCCCGGCTGGCCCGCCGGATGAACGTGGCGTACGGCCGCCAGCTGGCCACCCTCGGCATCACCTCCGCCGAGTGGGAGGTGCTCAAGGCCCTGGTGTTCGCGGGCGCCCCGTACCGGCTGGGCCCGGGCGAGCTGGCCAAGCGGCTCGGCCTGACCCCGGCCGCGATGACCCACCGGATCGACCGGATGGTCGCCGAGGGCCTGGTCACCCGGGACCGCGACGAGGCCAACCGGGTCCGGGTGATCATCGAGCTGACCGCCGAGGGCCGCGACAAGTGGCTGGAGCTGATGCGGATGGCCGCCGTCTTCGAGGCCGACCTGCTCCAGGACGTGACCGGCGAGGCCCGCCCCGAACTGGCCGCCGCGTTGACCAGGATGCTGCGCCGGATCGAGGAGACCCAGCCGGACGCCCTGGGCCGCACCGACGACCTGACCTGCTGACCGGCCGACCGCACGCACCGCCCGGCCCACCGCCCGGCCCGCCGCCCGGGAAAAGCGGACGAGGGGCGCGAGGAGAGAGATCTCCTCGCGCCCCTCGCGGGGTTCAACTCAGCCGATCAGTGATCAGCAGGCGCCGTTGTCGGTCCAGACGCCCCACTGGCCGCTCAGGCTCGGGTCCTCGTTGGTGGTCCACCACTTGTTGGTGTAGTAGTGGCCCTTCCAGGAGACCTTGGTCGGGGTGGCGTACACGGTGGCGGCGTTCCAGCTCGGGGCACCGGAGCAGGTGCCGGTCGAGGCGGAGGCCGAGGCCGACGGGGAGGCCGACGCGGAGGTCGAGGCGGAGGCGGAGGCCGACGCGGACGGGCTGGCCGACTGCGAGGCGGAGGCCGAGGCCGACGGGGAGGCCGACTGGGTCGGGGCGGCCGGGCAGGACGCGGCGGAGCCGTTGGTGGCGGTCACCGTCTTGTCGAACAGCGCGGTCTGGGTGCCCAGGTCGTACATCGAGAACATGAACGAGCCGCCGAGGCCGTTGCAGTGCGCGTAGTCGAGCTTGGCCTGGATGGACTGCGCGTTCTCGCCGGACCAGAAGGTGGTGCCGTCGTAGAAGTAGGCGGCCTTGGCGGCGTCGTCCCAGTAGGTGTAGCTGGGGTTGTCGACGAAGCCGTTCAGCTCCTTGTACATCTTGATGCCGGCGACGCCGCCGGAGTAGGTGCCGCCCGGGGCCGGGGCGGACGCCTTCTGGAACAGGCCGTGGGTGGTGCCGGCCGAGACGCCGGTCCAACCGCGGTAGTAGAACGGGATGCCGACGTTGATCTTCTTCGCCGGGAAGCCGCCGGGGATGCCGTACTGCGGGTCACCCACGGTGTACGCCTTGACCGCCGCGTCCACCGAGTACTTGCCGTTGCCGCCCGGGACGGGGTTCATCGGGTCGTTCGGGTTGGTGTAGATCGGGGCCTGGTGGTTGGTCGGGCCCTGGGCCTCCCAACCGCCGTGCATGTCGTACGTCATGATGTCCAGGAAGGTCAGGTACTGACCGATCTTGTCCGTCTCGACGTTCTTGATCTTGTCCTGGCCGGCGCCGACGGCGGCGGCGAGGCCGTAGGTGCGGCCGTCCACCTTGGTCTGGGCGTCCAGCTGGCTGCGGAACTCGGCGAGCAGCGCGGTGAAGTTCTGCTTGTCGTTGGGCGAGGCGTGGTTGCCGGTGTGGCCGCCGCCGCCCGGGTACTCCCAGTCCAGGTCGAAGCCGTCGAAGATGCCGGCCGCGGTGCCCGGGCCGCCGTAGCCGCCCTCGACGGGCAGGTTGCCCTTGATGAACATGTCGACGCAGGAGGAGACGAACTTCTTGCGCGCGGCGTCGCTGGCCGACACGTCGGAGAAGTACTTCGAGTAGGTCCAGCCGCCGATCGACATCAGGACCTTGAGGTTCGGGTTCTTCGCCTTCAGCTTCTTCAGCTGGTTGAAGTTGCCGACGATCGGCTGGTTCCAGGTGTCGCCCACGCCGTCGACCGAGATGTCGGCGCCGAAGCTCTTCTGGTAGTCGGCGAAGGAGTCGCCCGCGCCGTCACCGGCGTTGGGGTCGTCCTCGTTCTGCGACGCGGCCTTGTTGGCCTCGAAACAGGTGCCGTTGGTCGGGTGGATGTTCGCGAAGTCGTAGATGATGTAGTCGAGCTTCCCGGCGGCGCCCGTGTCCTGCATCGTCTTGAGGTAGTACGCGTTCGAGTAGATCGACCACTGGTCGAAGTACGCGACCTTGATGCCGCCGCTGGTGGCCGGGGCGCCGGTCGAGTTGGTGGGGGCCGCCTGGGCGGTGCCGCCGGTCAGCGCCAGGGTGCCGCCGAGCAGCAGGGAGGCCGCGGTGCCGGCCGCGAGGGCGGCCCAGCTCTTCGGCCGCCGCCGCGAAGGCGACGGGGAGGAAACGGAACGAAGCATGGCTGCGTGACTCCTGGTTGTGGGGGTCCTGTCAAGACCGGGCACGAACCGTGCGAGGTGGGGTCACACGGCCTGGGCATGACAGGGGAATCGAGCTTTGGCCTGCACAAACACCAGGTGCGGGTAAGCCGAACCGGCGCCGGTGGTGTAGACCACCGGCGCCGGCCCAGGGGCTCCCTGCACCTGCCAAGTAAAATGGACTAGACCAACTCGGCCGTCAAGAGCGGGATCTGACGCTTACGCCACGCTTAAGGTTCGGTGTCCGGTCAGTACCGCAGCGCGTTGGCCACCACGGGAGTCACGCTCCCCTCCAGCGAGCGGTTGCTCTCCGCCGTGGCCTGCGCGGACGCCCCCGCCGCCACCTCCGGCACGTTCACCACCACCGCGTCGAGCAGGTTCCCCGACGCGTCGTCGAAGTTGACCTGAATCGTGTACTTGCCGGACTGCGAACCGTGGTTGGTGACCGTCAGCGGCACCGACAGCTTCCCGTCCGAGCCGGTGGTGGCCTTGCCGAGCTCCACGTCGTCCTTCGCGTCCAGCCCGCCCTTCACGCTCGCCAGCGCCGAGGAGGCGGCGGCCTGCGCCGAGGCGCCCAACGAGGCGGCGGCCGAGCCGATCGCCGCCGTGGCCGAGGAGGCCGCCGAGGCCACCGCCGACTTCGCGCCCTCCAGCGCCGAGGACGCCGCCGGGGACGGCGAACCGTCCGAGGAGCAGCCCGCCAGGGCCGCGCCGCCCAGCAGGACGGCGGCCGTCCAGCCCGCGGCCGCCCGCATCGATCGCTTCATCAGTGGTGATCCCTTCGCTCGTGAACGTCCGTGGGTGCTCGTGGGAGCGGTGTGCAGCCGGGCGGGACGGGTGGCCACGGGCGGGCTCAGGAGAGCCCGGTGCCGTCCTCCCGGGCCGCCTCGTCCGCGGCCCGCGCCTCCCGTCGGCGCACCTCGTCCTGGCGGCGCGCCACCACCGCGGCGGCGCCCACCGCGCTCGCCGCGAAGGCCAGCGCGCCCAGCCACGGGCGGGCCAGCCGGTGCCCCAGCGCGGCGTCCAGCGAGTAGCGGCCCGCCCCGGCCACGCCCAGGGCCAGGCCGCAGGTGCCCAGCAGGGCCGGGTACTCGTAGCCGCCGCCGTGCGCGAAGAAGCCCGCGGGGGCGTGCACCGCGATCGCGCCCGCCATCGTCCCGGCGACGACCGCGCCGGCCGCGGGGGTGGCCAGGCCGACCGCGAGCAGCGCGCCGCCGCCCGCCTCGCCCAGGCCGGCCGCCCGCGCGCTGCGCTCGCCCGGCAGGAAGCCCATGTGCTCCATGGCCTGCGCGGTGCCCTCCGGTCCGGCGCCGCCGAACCAGCCGAACAGCTTCTGCGTCCCGTGCGCGAACAGGACACCGCCGACGGCCGCGCGCAGTGCCAGCAGACCGAGATCCTTGCGGTGCAGACTGGTCATGGTGTTGCCCCTGGTGTGGAAGAGAAGACTTAGGGCCCATCCCAGCGTGCGCACCGGCCCCGCTCGACCCGGCGAAGCCATCCGGGCGACGCGCGCAAGCAGACAGGAGGACCGATGCCCACCGCACCGAAGCCGCCCGAGTACGTCCTGCACGGCGAGCGGGTCGCCGACGAGCCCTCGTTCTGGGCGGAGCTCGGCCGCGCCGTGCAGGCCCCCGACGGCTACTACGGCCGCAACCTGGACGCCCTGGCCGACTGCCTGCGCGGCGGCTTCGGGCCCGAGCCGCCGTTCGTGCTGGTCTGGCAGCGGGCGATGGTCTCGGCGCAGGCCCTGACCCGCCGGGTGACCGGCCCGGACGAGGAGGAGCGCTCCTACTTCGACGCGCTGCTCGACGTGCTGCGTCAGGGTGGCGTCACCGTCCGGCTGCGCTGACGGCCCATCATGGGCGCATGTCGGCGATCAACCTGAGCACCGTCTTCGTCACCTTCTTCGCCGTGGTCGGCCCGCCCAAGGTGCTGCTCGCCTTCGCGCAGCTCAGCCAGAGCCGCACCCCGGCCGAGCTGCGCAGGCTCACCCTGGTGTCCTCGCTGGTCGCGGCCGTGGTCGGCCTGGTGCTGGCCTACAGCGCGGACTTCATGGCCGCGCTGTTCCACATCTCCGACCAGTCGCTGCAGATCGCCGGCGGGGTGATCTTCTTCATCTACGCGGTGGCCCTGGTCCTGGGCGTCCACCTCGGCGGCGCCAAGGAGGACGCCCACCTCGCCAACCCGCTGGCCGACGGCATCCGCGAACTGCTGCTGCCGTACGTGGCCAGCCCGCTGGCGATCACCGCGCTGCTGGTCGAGTCGCTGACCAGGGACACCCTGGGCTGGCACTCCACCGTCGCCGCCATGTACGTGGCGGTGATCGCGGTGGACTGCCTGTGCGTCCTGCTGCTGGCCCCGCTGCTGCGGGCCAGCCGGCGCACCTCGCTGGAGGTGCTGTCCCGGCTGCTCGGGCTGCTGCTGGCGGCGGTCGGCGTGGAGATGGTGCTGTACGGGCTGGAGAGCCTGGGCGTGCACCTGGCCGAGCCGAAGAACGGCCACTGACGCGCTCAGGGGCTGAGCGGCCGCCAGGGCACCGGGCTGGAGAGGATCATCGAGCTGGTCGGCTGCCCGTAGCCGCCGAGCCGGTCGGTCAGCCGCTCGAACGAGGGCATGTCCGGCACCCCGACCAGCAGCACGCAGCACGCCCCGCCGGTGACCCGGTGCAGTTGGAACACCTCCGGCCAGTCGGCCACCTCCGGGTCGCGCAGCAGGCAGCGCACCCCGTAGCACTCCACCGTGACCAGCGCCATCACCGCCGCCCCGGCCTTCGCCGGGGCCAGGTGGGCGTGGTAGCCGGTGATCACGCCGTCCGCCTCCAGGCGGCGCACCCGCTCGGCGACGGCGGGCGGGGAGAGGTTCACCCGGCGCGACAGCTCGTTGTACGACAGCCGCGCGTCGGCCTGCAGTTCGGCCAGCAGCAGGCGGTCCACCGCGTCCACGGCAGCTCCTTTGCGTTCGTCAGGCGATCGGGCCCCAGCGCCTTGCGATCGGCAGGCCGGTGCCCCCATCCGGGCTACGACGCCCATTCAAGAGCAGGCCGCCGGGACGCACAATGGTGTCCGCCCGCCGCACCCCGGGCGGGCGGACCAGAGGAGGTACCGGCCATGACCGGCCAGACCCACCGCCCCCACCTGCGGTTCGACCCCGAGCAGGGCCCCGGCGCGGCCACCCCCTACGCCCGGTACGTGCACCTGGCCGAACTGCACGCGCTGCAGCAGCCGCGCAGCACCGAACCCGCCGAGTACTCGTTCATCGTCACCACCCAGGTGATGGAGCTGCTGTTCGACCTGCTGCACCACGACTGGACCGCCGCCCGCACCGCCCTGCGCGCCGACGACCTGGACGCCGCCCTGGCCGCGCTGCGCCGCGGGCAGCACACCCAGGACGTGCTGATCGGCTCCTGGGACCTGCTGGCCACCATGACGCCCGCCGAGTTCGGCGCCTTCCGCCCGGCCCTCGGCGAGGCGTCCGGCTTCCAGTCCTCGGCCTTCCTGCGGCTGGAGTTCCTGCTCGGCAACCGCAGCGAGGGCCTGCTGGAGATGTACCGGGACTCCCCCGCCGAGTACGACGAGCTGTTCGCCGCCCTGCGCACCCCCGGCCTGTACGACGAGGCGCTGGGGGTGCTGGCCCGGCGCGGCCTGGCGATACCCGCGAAGCCGGTCACCGCCCGGCACCGCCACGACGAGGCGGTCGAGGCCGCCTGGCGGGCCGTCTACACCGACCCGGGGCTGGCCGACCTGGTCCGGCTCGGCGAGGCCCTGCTGGACATCGCCGAGCGGGTCACCCGCTGGCGCCAGCGCCACTACTCCGCCGTCAAGCGCACCATGGGCGGCAAGCCGGGCACCGGCGGCTCCAGCGGCCTCAGCTGGCTCAAGCAGTCCGCCGACCAGGACGTCTTCCCCGAACTGTGGGCCGTCCGCAACGACCTGTGAAGCCCGGCCCCGGCCCCGCGCCGCACCGGCCTCCGACCCCCGGGAGCAATGCCGTGACCCCCACCCGCGAGCAGTGCGCGGCCCGCGACGCCGCCGACCCGCTGCACGCCCTGCGCGCCGAGTTCGACCTCCCCGCCGGGGTGCTCTACCTCGACGGCAACTCGCTCGGCGCGCTGCCCCGCCGCACCCCCGGCCACCTGGCGAGGGTGCTGGCCGAGGAGTGGGGCACCGGGCTGATCCGCTCCTGGAACGAGGCCGGCTGGTTCCACCAGCCCGGGCGGCTCGGCGACCGGCTCGGCACCCACCTGCTCGGCGCCGCGCCCGGGCAGGTGGTGGTCTGCGACTCCACCTCGGTCAACCTGTTCAAGGTGCTCGGCGCGGCCCTGCGGCTGCGCCCCGGCCGCCCGGCGCTGCTCGCCGAACGGCACGCCTTCCCCACCGACCTGTACATCGCCGACGGCCTGAGCTCCCTGCACCCCGGCGCCCGGCCGGTGCTGCTGGACTCCGCCGCCCGGCTGGACGCCGTCCTGGACTCCGAGGCCGCCGTGGTGCTGCTCTCGCACGTCGACTACCGCACCGGCGAACTGCTGGACATGGCGGCCGTCACCGAGCGGATCCACGCCGCCGGGGCGCTCGCCGTCTGGGACCTGTGCCACACCGCGGGCGCGCTGCCGATCCACCTGGACGCGGCGGGCGTCGACTTCGCCGTCGGCTGCGGCTACAAGTACCTCAACGGCGGGCCGGGCGCGCCCGCCTTCCTGTACGCCGCGGCCCGCCACCAGGCGGACGCCCGGCAGCCGCTGACCGGATGGTTCGGGCACGCCCGACAATTCGACTTCGAGCCCGGCTACCGGCCCGCCGAGGGCGTCACCCGGTTCCTGACCGGCACCCCGCCGATCCTCGGACTGGCCGCGCTGGAGGCCGCACTGGAGGTCTGGGAGCTGGCCGACCCGGCCGCCGTCCGCGCCAAGAGCCTCGAACTGTCGGACCTCTTCCTGGAGTTGACCGCCGACCTGGACGTCGAACCGGTCACCCCGCGGGAGCACGCCCGGCGCGGCAGCCAGGTCGCGCTGCGGCACCCGGACGGCTACGCGGTGGTCCAGGCGCTGATCGCCCGCGGCGTGATCGGCGACTTCCGCGCCCCCGACCTGATGCGCTTCGGCTTCACCCCGCTCTACCTCTCCCGCACCGACGTGCACGACGCCGCGACCGCCCTGCGCGAGGTGCTGGCCAGCGGCGAGTGGCGCGCGGAGCGCTTCGCCCGCCGCGGCGAGGTCACCTGACGCCCCGGAACACCCTGCGCCGCAGCAGGACGCAGCAGGACGGCCGGGGCCCCGCGGGGCTCCGGCCGTCCTGGGTCCTGGCTGCTAGCTGTGGCGTCCGCGGGCGCGGCGGGCCAGCGCGATCACGCCGCCGCCCAGGCCCAGCAGCACCGCGGCGGCCCCGGCCGCCGGGGCGACCAGGTCACCGCCGCCGGTGTTCGGCAGCGGCGGGCCCGCCGGGGTGGAGGAGGAGCCGGTCGGCACGGGCGTGCTCCCGCTCGGCGAGGGCGACGGGGCGGGGCCGGTGCTCCCGCTCGGCGACGGGGACGGCGACGGGCTGGGGCTCGGGCTCTCGCTCCGGGACGGGGAGGGGCTCGGGGAGGGGCTGGTCGACTCGCTCGGCGAGGGCGACGGGCTCGGGGAGGGGCTGGTCGACTCGCTCGGCGAGGGCGACGGGCTCGGCGACGGGCTGGTCGACTCGCTCGGCGACGGGGAGGGCGTCGGGCTCTCGCTGCAGTCCGGCAGGTCGCCGTTGAACGGGTAGTTGTGGATCTCGGTGCCCGCGCTGCCCTGCTGCTGCAGGTTGCCCGCCAGGTAGACGCGGCCGTTGGTGCCCGGGTTGGACAGGATCGTCGTGCTGTCCGGGTTGCCGGTCATGATCGAGCCCTGCCACTGGGCGGTGCCGATCACCGACACGTTCGTCGCGGTCGGGAAGTTCCACATCAGGTTCGGCCGCAGCACCGTCAGCGGGTCGTCGACCGCGCCGCTGCCGCTGCTGGTGTTGACCGTGACGTTGCTGCCCGTCATGTTGACGATCACCGTGGCGCCGGCCGGGACGTTGGCGAACGAGAGCAGCCGGATGCCGCCGTCGGTGCCGATGTTCCGGTCGTAGGTGAAGACCTGCCGGGCGCTGGTGCCGTCGCCGGTGAAGGTGACGGTGGTGCCGTCGTCCACCACCGTGCCGGTGGCGGTCTGCCGGGCCATGCAGGCCGAGTCGTTCTCGATGACCGTCCGCAGCGGCTTGAACTGGTCGATCCGGGTCGGGTCCTGGATCGCCTGGCCGTCCGGGGTGATGTCGTAGGCGCCGGTCAGCGTGGTGCCGTACACCAGGTTGCCCCACAGGGCCTTCGGCGGGTTGACGAAGAAGTCGGTGCCGCCGATGAACAGCCGGCTGGGGTTCTCCTGCGAGTTGTCCATGGCGACCGAGCCGCCGACCGTGACGTGGTCCGAGCCGTTCGGCGGGGTGACCATCGAACCGACGCCCACCACGCCCATGTTGAACGCGCCGCCGCTGGCCTTGTTGATGTCGAGGTTGCCGAGGACCGCGATCTTGCCCTCGGCCTCGGCCGCGTTCTGCCGCACCAGGTAGTTGCCGCCGACGAAGACGTTGAGCGAGGCGTCCGCGCCGTTGAACGGGCCGGTGTGCGGCGGGTCCCACTGGCTGGGGCAGTTCGGACCGGAGCAGGGGCCCAGGGGCGGTGCCATCTGGGCGGCGTCGCCGGCCGTGACCAGGGTGATCAGCGGGGCGGCGGCGAGTGCCGCCACCACCGCGAGGCGGAGCAGTGGGTTCTTGCCACGGACGCCGTGTCGCACGGACACCCCTCTCGTTGACGGTGGGTCAGCAGGCAGCAGACCCGGCCAGCAAAGAGGAAGCGCCCGCGCCGTCCCGCAGGGTGGGACGCCGACGCGCTAGAAAATCATTCGAACGGACTATTACGGGCTACTTTGGTCCGACAGCCGTGAGCCCGCCCGTCACCGGGCCCGCCCGGAAGAGGGAGAACCGTGCCGAACCCCCCGTTCGCCGTGCTCGCCACCACCGCCGAGGTGCTCGCCCGGCCGGACGCCGACGAGCGGCTGCTCACCGCGTTCGAACGCGAGCGGCTGCAGCGCTTCCGCCGCCCGGCCGACCGCGAGGACTACCTGGCCGCGCACCTGCTGGTCCGGTACTGCGCGGCCGCGCAGCTGGGCACCGAGCCCGCCGCGCTCGCCTTCGGCCAGCAGTGCCCCGGCTGCGGCGGCGCCGGGCACGGCCGCCCCCACCTCACCGACCGGCCCGGCACCCACCTCAGCCTCTCCCACACCAGCGGCGTCATCGCCGCCGCGGCCGCCCCCGTGCCGGTCGGCGTCGACGTCGAGCACCTCGGCCCGCGCAGCACCGACCCGGCCGCCCTCGGCCACGTCCTCACCCCCGCCGAGGCCGCCCTCGTCCAGGGCCACCCCGATCCGACCGCCGCCTTCCTGCGCCTGTGGGTCCGCAAGGAGGCGATGATCAAGCTCGGCCGGGCCACCCTCGACACCCTCGCCTCGCTCGACCTCTCCCACCTCCCCCTCGACCCGCTCGCCGACCACCGCGACGGCGAGCTGCACTACCTCGAACTCACCACGCCCGGCGCCGTGTTCACCGCGGCCGCCGAGCTGCCCGTCCGGCTCGTGCAGCTCGCCGAGCTGTAGCGGCGGGGCCGCTCAGCGGTGGCGCTCCGGGCCGGCGGCTCCGGCACGTCCTTGGCGGAGCGGCCGTGACGTACACGGCGGCGCCGCGTTGGACGGCGATGCCGCGGCCGCCCGCCCCGGGTGCCGCCCGCGGACCGGGGCGGCCTCGTCGGCGGGCGAGGGGCGTGGTGCGTCACGGGCGGACCTCCCGGGGCGCGGGAGGGGGCGTCCCCACGCTCGCCGACGCCGTGGACGGCGCCCGCCGCGGCGGGCGGCGGCGGCCGTCACACCTGCCGCAGCACCGCCACGAGTTCGGCGTGCACGCCGGGGGCGGCGGCCAGGAAGGAGGCCGCGGCGGGCGTCCACGGGGCGCCCTGCGCGTCGCTGACCGTGGCCCCGGCCTCGGCGGCGAGCAGCGCGCCGGGCAGCAGGTTGGCCGGGTCGGCGCCGTACTGCCAGAACGCGGTGAGGTGGCCGGAGCCGACCTGGGCGACCTGCAGCGCGGTCGGGCCGAGGTTGCGGACGGCCGCCGCGTGCGGCAGGACGGCGGCCAGCGCGGCCCCGGCAGCGCGGCGCGCGGCCGGGTCGCGGGCGACCTGCGGGGGGTGCGAGGCGGCGACCACCGCGGTGGCCAGGACGCGCGGACGGGGCGCGCAGCGGCGGCCGTTCAGCCGGGCGCCGCCGCCGAGCAGCGCGGTGTGGGTGGCGCCGAGCAGCGGGGCGTGCACCACGGCGAGGACGGGGGCGCCGTCGCGCAGCAGGGTCGCGGTGACCGCCCAGTGCGGCAGCGCGCTCAGGTACTGGACGGCGCCGTCGGTGGCGTCGCACAGCCACCACTCGCCCTCCCCGGGCACCTCGCGGGCCCACTCGTCGTCCAGCCAGCCGGCCCGCGGGCGCAGCGCGGTGAGGCGTTCGCGCAGCATCCGGGCGGCGGGCCGGTCGACGGCGTCGAACGCGGCACGCGCCTCGGCGGGGGTGGCGGCGGCCAGCGGCTCGGTGCCCTGCCGCTCGGCCAGGTGGCGGCCGACGTCGCGCACCGCCCGTTCGACGGCGTCCAGCAGTTCGGCGTCCAGCAGTTCGGCGTTCGGCAGTTCCTGCACGGGGGGTCCTCCTTCGTTCCGGTGGTGGTCCAGGAGTACCGTCGGGGCGGCGCTCCGGGACGTCCCGGGGCCTGGAGCGACGGAGATCGGACACCATGGACACCGAGGCGACGGATCCCGCCACCGTGCTGGACGCGCTGGACCGGCAGCTGGTGCACGCCCTGCAGGTGGACGGGCGGGCCGAGCCGGGGCGGATCGCCGGGGTGCTGGGGGTCTCCGCGCGGACGGTGACCCGGCGGCTGGGGCGGCTGCTGGGGACGGGCGCCGTCACGGTGGTGCGGATGCCGGACGCCCGGGCGGCCGCGCTCGGCGCGCTGCTGCTGCGGGTGCGGGTGCTGCGCGGGCGGGTCGACGCGATCGCGCTGGCGCTGGCCGCGCAGGAGGCGGTGCCGTTCGTCGACGTGATGCTCGGCGGGCAGGAGGTGTCGGCGGTGGTGCTGGCCGACGCGACCGCCCGCGACCGGCTGCTGCACGGGCGGCTCCCGGCCACCGACGCGGTGCTGGAGTCCACCGCGCACGCCGTGCTGCACCTGTTCGCGGACGCCTCCGCCTGGCGCTGCGGCGCGCTGACGGCCGATCAGGAGGCCGCGCTGGCCCCGCCGCCGCCCGCCGGGTCCGGGGCGCCGCCCGCCCTGGACGCGCTCGACCACCGGCTGCTGGACGCGCTGGGCGTCGACGCCCGCCGCTCGCACGCCGCGCTGGCCGCCGCGCTGGCGGTGCCCGAGTCGACCGTCCGCCGCCGCCTGCTCCGGCTCGACGCGGGCGGGCTGCTGCGCACCCACGTCAGCGTGGACCCGCGGCTGCTCGGCGTCACCGTGGACGCCAACCTGTGGCTGGACGTCGAACCCGGGCGCCTGGCCGCGACCGGCGAGGCGCTGGCCCGGCACCCGCAGGTGCACGGGGTGCTGGCCACCAGCGGGCCGAGCAACCTGATGGCCGCCGTGTTCTGCCCCGACCACGCGGCGCTGTACCGGTTCCAGACCGAGGTGCTGGGCCCGCTCGGGGTGCGGCGGGTGGAGACCGCGATCGTGGCCCGCGCGGTCAAGCGGGCCGGGGCCCGGCTGCGCCAACTGCCCGGCTGAGCGCCGCTGTCAGCGGGGCGCGGCAGACTGGAGGCATGTGCCGAAGCATCAAGACGCTCCGCCCGCCGATGACGCCCGACGCCACCCCCGAGGACGTGCACGCGGCGGCGCTCCAGTACGTCCGCAAGATCTCCGGGTTCCGGGTGCCCGCGGCGCACAACCGCGAGGCGTTCGACGCGGCGGTGGCCGCCGTCGCGGCCGCCACCGCCCAGTTGCTCGCCTCGATCGAGGTCCGCGGGGTCACGCCCCGTTCGTCGACCCCGGCCGGATGACCATCAGCACCAGGACGACCGCCCACAGCAGGTTGAACACGCCCGCCGTCATCGGCAGCGTCCTCAACTTCCCGGTGGCGCGGGCCGTTTCGGCGTCCCGGTCCTCGGTGGCGTCCAGCGCGTCGACGGTCGCCTGCTGACCGGGCAGCACGACCAGCAGCAGCACGCCCGCCGCGAGGGCCGTCAGCACGATCGAGGTGATCAGCCAGGCGTTGCCCAGCACGCCCATCGCCTGCGCGGTGCCGATGCCCAGCACCGGGACGCCCAGGCCGATCAGCGCGTACACGTTGCTGATCCGGTGCAGCAGCCGCACCGACGCCTGCGCGCCCGCCTGTTCCGGCCCCGCCGCGAGCGCGGCCCTCGCCTTGCGCGGGAACATGCTCACCGCCACCGCGACCGGACCGATGCACAGCGCGACGACCAGCAGGTGCAGACTCAGCAGGAACTTGGCCATCGCCGGCGCGACCCTTCCACCACAACGGAACCTCGACGGCCGCCACGCTAGCAGCGCTTATCCCGGCGCCCGACGGCGCGAGCCCGCCGTGCCCGCCGCTCGCCCGGGGCCGCGCCCGGGCGAGCGGCGCCGACCTGCAGCCGGCCGACCGCCCGGACGCGGCGCCCCCGGGCGGGCGCTACGGGCGGGGCAGCACGCAGCCCGTCCGGGTCAGGTCGAGGACGTTGCCCGGGGCGAAGCAGTTGGGGATGGTGTAGGTCTCCTGGGCGTAGCCGATGCCGGGGTGGATCGTGACGGTGCCGTTCTGGTCGACCTCGCAGGGGTTGTTCAGCGTGCAGGTCTGGCCGTCCTCGTTCAGCGTGTTGTTCACCGCGACGACCTGGCCGCTGGTGGCGTCGACCACCGGGGAGCCGGAGGTGCCGCCGATGATGTCGCAGCCGGAGGTGTAGCGGAGCGAGTCCTTGAAGGTCCAGCCGCCCTCCTTGAGCCGGTAGGCGAAGCCGTCGACGCTGCAGGAGTAGATCTTCTTCCAGTAGCCGGAGACCACCTTGATCGAGCTGCCGGCCACCGGGTGGGTGGTGGACATGGTCAGCGGGGATATCCCGTAGCGGCTCTTGATCGTCGCGTAGCTGGTGCTCAGCCGGTAGAGGGTGACGTCGGTGTCGGTCATCGTCGAGTACAGGACCCGGTTGGCGCGCACCGTGCCGAGGTTGCCGCCGGTGGAGCTGAGCAGGGTGAAGCTGCGGGTGGAGGCCTGGTTGGTGATCACCTGCCCGGCGGCGGGCATGCCGCTCTCCAGGCAGTGGCCGTTGGTGAGGATCAGCCCGGGGTCGCTGTCGACGGAGGTGGGCATCCGGACGAGGGAGCCGGAGCAGTTGCTGAGCGCGACCGTCCCGGCGAAGTTGACCGTGGCGGCGGACGCGGGGGCGGCGGTGACCAGGGCGGTGGCCCCGGCGAGGGTGAGCGCGCAGAGCGCGCCGGTGAGCGGCTTCTTCATGAGGGTGCCTCTCGGGGGTGTGGGGGTACCACTGGGGGTTCCACTGGGGTTCCCCTAAGTTGGCGCGCCCATGACACCGTGTCAAGGGTGCGGCCCCGGAGCCCGTCCCTCCCGACGGAGCGTCAACTCGCCTGCCAGTGGCGGCTGCCCAGGTTGATCAGCCGCAGCTGGGTCCGCACCGTGCGCGCGATCGCCGCCCGCTCCTCCGCGTCCGCCTCGACCAGCGCCAGCGCAGTGGAGACCATCCGGTCCACGTACAGCTCCGCCAGCATCCGGCGGTCGGCCGCCGACCAGGCGGCGGTGTCCGGCTGGACGGCCAGCAGATCCGCCAACTCCTCGGCGAACCGCGCCAGTTCGGCGGCAACGGCGTCCCGGACGGACTTCACCCCGCCGTGCCGCTCGCGGGCCAGGAAACGGAGGTACGCGGGGTGCTCCGCCACGTGCGCGGCGATCACCTCGACCGAGCGGTCGATCAGCAGCTCGGGCTCGCCGCTGCCCGCGAACACCGCCCGGACCATCACGTGCAGGTTCGCCAGCGACTCCTCGACCAGCACCACGCCCAGCTCCGCGAGGTCCGCGAAGTGCCGGTAGAACCCGGCGGGCGACAGCCCCGCGGCCCGGGTCACCTCGCGCACCCCCAGGCCGCTCAGGTTCTGCTGCTCCAGCAGCCCGAGGGCGGCGTCCAGCAGGGCGCGGCGACTGGCCTGCTTCTGCGCCTGCCGGACACCGGCGGCGGGAGCAGGGGCGGGGGCGGGGTCAGGGGCGGGGGCGGGGTCAGGGCGGCTCGTCACGGGGTTCAGTAAACAGTCGTTTGCCGAATCTGGCCAGCCCCACTAGAGTACTGACCGGCATTCAGCGAACACTCGTTCACCGAACTCGGAGGTGCCACCGTGCTGCTCGTCGCCCTGATCGCCCTCGCCCTCGTCACCTGGTCCATCACCCACCTCGCCGCCCCGGCCCTGCTGGCGAGCCTCCTCGTGCTCGCGCTCTGGCTCACCGGCAGGGCCCTGCACCCGCGTTCTAGGCGTTGAGCGGGCGGATCGCGGTCGGGGCGTCGCCCGGGGCGGTGGCCAGCTCCTCCCACTCCACGACCTTGTCGATGTCCGCGGCGGCCATCGAGATGTTGGTGACGCGCTCCAGGATCGCCTCGACCACCACCGGGACGCGGAACTCGGCGGCCAGCTTCTTGGCCTCCTCGAACGCGGGCAGCAGGTCCTCGGGTCGGGTCACCCGGATCGCCTTGCAGCCCAGGCCCTCGGCGACCCGGACGTGGTCGACGCCGTAGACGCCCAGTTCGGGGGCGTTGACGTTCTCGAACTCCAGCTTGACCTGGAAGTCGATGTCGAAGTTGCGCTGCGCCTGCCGGATCAGCCCCAGGTAGGAGTTGTTGACCAGCACGTGCACGTACGGGATGCGGTGCTGGGCGCCGACCGCCAGCTCCTCGATCATGAACTGGAAGTCGTAGTCGCCGGAGAGCGCGACCACCTGCCCCTCCGGGTCGGCGGTGGCGACGCCGAGGGCGGCGGGGATGGTCCAGCCGAGCGGGCCGGCCTGGCCGCAGTTGATCCAGTGGCGGGGCTTGTAGACGTGCAGCATCTGGGCGCCCGCGATCTGCGAGAGGCCGATGGTGGTGACGTACCGGGTCTCGGGGCCGAAGGCGCGGTTCATCTCCTCGTAGACGCGCTGCGGCTTGAGCGGCACGTCGTCGAAGTGGGTCTTGCGCTGCAGCGCGGCCCGCCGCTCCTGGGTGCCGGCGGCCCACTCCCGGCGGTCCTTGAGCCGTCCGGCGGCGGCCAGTTCGCGGGCGACCTCCAGCAGCAGGACCAGGGCGGCCCGGGCGTCCGAGGCGATGCCCAGGTCGGGGGCGAAGATCTTGCCGATCTGGGTGGGCTCCACGTCGATGTGGACGAACTTCCGGCCCGCGGTGTAGACGTCCAGGCCGCCGGTGTGGCGGTTGGCCCAGCGGTTGCCGATGCCGAGCACGAAGTCGGAGGCGAGGAAGTTCTCGTTGCCGTAGCGGTGCGAGGTCTGCAGGCCGACCATGCCCGCGTTGAGCGCGTGGTCGTCGGGGACGACGCCCCAGCCCATCAGCGTCGGGACGACCGGGACGCCGGTCAACTCGGCGAACTCCAGCAGCAGTTCGGAGGCGTCCGCGTTGATGACGCCGCCGCCCGCCACGATCAGCGGCCGCTCGGACTCCTGGAGCAGCGCGATCGCCTTCTCGATCTGGACCCGGTTGGCGGCGGGCTTGTAGACCGGCAGCGGCTGGTACGCCTCGGGGTCGAACTCGATCTCGGTGAGCTGCACGTCGATCGGCAGGTCGATCAGGACCGGGCCGGGCCGGCCGGAGCGCATCAGGTGGAAGGCCTGCTGGAACACCCCGGGGACCTGTGCGGCCTCCAGCACGGTGGTGGCGGCCTTGGTGACCGGCTTGGCGATCGAGGCGATGTCGACGGCCTGGAAGTCCTCCTTGTGCAGCCGGGCGACGGGCGCCTGGCCGGTGATGCACAGGATCGGGATCGAGTCGGCGGTCGCCGAGTACAGGCCGGTGATCATGTCGGTGCCGGCCGGACCCGAAGTGCCGATGCAGACGCCGATGTTGCCCGCCTTCGCCCGGGTGTAGCCCTCGGCCATGTGCGAGGCGCCCTCGACGTGCCGGGCCAGGGTGTGCCGGATGCCGCCGGAGGCCTTGAGCGCGGCGTAGAAGGGGTTGATCGCGGCGCCGGGCACGCCGAACGCCACCTCGACGCCTTCGAGCTTGAGGATCTCCACGGCCGCGCGGGCGGCTGTCATGCGGGGCATCGGCTACTCCTACCGTCGACGCTTCTTCCACGATACGGAAGAATAGTTTTGTAATGCGAAAGCAAGCTAAGACGGCCGCGCCGGGGCCGTCAAGGTAGGTTTCAACAAAACGTTGCAGATCTGCCCGCCGAGACCGGCGGGCCGCCCCACCCGGCTGTCCGTTTTTCACCAGGACCTGTCGGCCCGGCACCTCGCCCACCTGCCCGCACCCACCGTACGGTCGAGCTGTCGACCGAAAACGCCAAGCGGCGAACCCACCAGAGGAGACACGACCACGATGAGCACCATCACCCTGTACGGCGCCACCGGCACCATCGGCTCCCGCGTGCTGGACGAGGCGCTGCGCCGCGGGCACACCGTGACCGCGGTGGTCCGCGACCCCGCGAAGCTGACGTTCACCCACCCCGCGCTGACCGTCGTGACCGGCGACGTGCTGGACCCGGCCTCGGTGGCCGACAGCGCCAAGGGCGCGGACGTGGTGGTCAGCGCGGTCGGCGGCGGCGACGGGCCGGGCCACCAGGCGCTGATCGAGCCGTCCTTCGAGTCGCTGGTGGCCGGGCTGCGCACGCTGGGCGCCGACGCGCCGCGGCTGGTCACGGTGGGCGGCGCGGGCTCGCTGCGCACCCCCGACGGCAAGCAGGTCTGGGACGCCGAGGGCCTGCCGGAGTTCCTGCTGCAGATCATGCACGCGCACGGCGACGCGCTGGACTACCTGCGCACCGTCACCGACCTGCGCTGGACCAACCTCTCCCCCGCGGGCACCATCGCCCCCGGCGAGCGCACCGGCACCTACCGCACCGCCCTGGAGGACCTGCTGATCGGCGCGGACGGCGAGAGCCGGATCTCCACCGAGGACTACGCGGTGGCGCTGCTGGACGAGGTCGAGGACCCGAAGCACATCGGCGAGCGCTTCACCGTCGCGTACTGAGCCCGCCACGGGACGCCGAAGGGCCCGGACCGCAGGTGCGGTCCGGGCCCTTCGCTCCTCCCCGGCTCAGTCGGGGATGACCAGGGCGGGGGTGTCCCGGGTGAGCACCTCGCCGCGGAAGAACGCCGGGCTGCGGCGCATCATCACGGCCATCACCACCAGGCCGAGGGCCAGCAGCCCGGCCCCGACCACGAACACCGAACCGACGCCGAACACCGAACTGCCGCTGCCGTACGAGGGGTCGACCATGTCGACCAGCGACTTGCCGAAGATCGCGGCCAGGGTGAGGCCGCCGAGCAGCGGGAAGACGCACTTGAGCAGCGCGTCGCGGACCGAGCGGCGCAGGTCGCGGCGGAAGTACCAGGCGCAGGCGAACGCGGTCAGCGAGTAGTAGAAGCAGATCATCAGCGTCAGCGCGGCGATGGTGTCGGCCAGCACGTGCGAGCTGACCAGGGTCATCACGGTGTAGAACGCGCCGGTGCCGACCCCGGCGGTGACGATCGCCCGGCCCGGGGTCCGGTGGCGCTCGTTGACGGTGGTGAAGGAGGCGGGCAGCGCCTCGTACACGCTCATCGCCAGCACGGTGCGGCTGACCGGGATGAAGGTGGTCTGCAGGCTCGCCGAGGCGGAGGCCAGCACGGCGACGAACAGCAGCACGCCCAGGCCGGTGCCCATCACCGGGCCGGCCAGCACCGCCAGCACGTTGGAGGAGGTCTCGGGGTTGCCGAGGCCGGTGCCGGTGGTGCCGACGCCCGCGTACATCTGCACCGCGACGGCGGTGAACAGGTAGGAGCCGACCAGCACCGCCATGGCCAGCATCGCGGCCCGGCCGGGGGTCTTCTCGCTGCCGCCGGTCTCCTCGTTGGCGCTCAGGCAGGCGTCCCAGCCCCAGTACATGAACAGCGACAGCGACAGGCCCGCCACGAAGGAGGTGAAGGAGCTGGCCTGGAACGGGTCGAGCCAGCTCCAGGAGAAGTCCAGCGAACCGGCCGCGCCGTGGCCGGCGGCCTTGACGATCGCCATCACGCCGAACAGGCCGAGGACGGCGAGCTGCAGCCCGACCAGGGCGTACTGGACGCCCTTGGTGGCGGTCATGCCGCGGTAGCTGATCATGGTGGCCACCGCGATCAGCGCCAGGCAGGTGGCCACGTGGACCAGCTTGTTCCCGTTGAGCGCGGCGACCGAGTCGCTGCGGGTGATCTCGCCCAGCAGCAGGTACAGGTACTCGGTGGCGACGCCCGCGAGGTTGGACAGCACGATGATCGTCGCGATCACCAGCCCCCAGCCGCACATCCAGCCGACCTTGGGGCCGAACGCCTTGACCGTCCAGGTGAACGAGGTGCCGCTGTCCGGGATCTCCTTGTTCAGCTCCCGGTAGGCGAAGGCCACCAGCATCATCGGCAGGAAGCCGGCCAGGAAGAGCGCCGGCATCTGCAGGCCGACCGCGGCCACCGTGGTGCCCAGGGTGGTGGTCAGGCAGTACACCGGGGCGACGGTGGACACGCCGATCACCGCGTTGCCGAGCAGGCCCACCGAGTTGCTGTCGAGGCCCTTGGAGCGGACGCCCCCCGAGGGTTGGGCGCCGGGGGCTTCGTCGACGCCCGGGCGGTTGTGGAGCTGAACCATGCCGGAACCGTAGCTCCCACTGTTTCCGCAGCGAGCCCAGGTCGAAGCCGGGGAGAAACCTGGGTTTCATCGAAGTGATACGGTATCTTTCCGTTGATTGCATGATCTTTTGACGCTATAAGCCTTCGTTTCGGCCTTGCGGGCCGCTCCTCACTCGGGGACGAAAACCGCACATCACCCGGTTTCCGCCTTTTCGGGCACGAGTATGAGAAACGCCACATAGCCCCTCGAACCGGAACCGGTCGTTCGGGCACCTCTGGTTCCCCCGGCCGCGGCGCCCTATCGTTCCCCCGTCGATCCGGGGAGGGGACCTGCATGGCCGGCACACTGGCGTCCGACACCGAGACCCGCACCGTCCGGGCCGGGCGCCCGGGCGGACCGTCCGGGCCCGGGCCCGTCCGCTGCTCCGTCGGCGACCTGCTCCTCGCCGACCTGCCCGTCTCCGTGGTCCTCTTCCACGCGCAGCCGCTCGACCCCGACGCCCTCGCCGCCGGACTCGCCCGCGCCCTGGAGCGGCTCCCCGAGTTCGCCGGACGGCTGCGCACCGACGACCGCGGCGACCTGTGGATCGACCCCGACGACAGCGGCGTCCCCTTCACCGTCGCCGACGCCCCGTACACCCTCACCGAGGCCCTCGACCGGATGGTGCTGCCCAACAGCGGCCTGGTCGACCACGTCCGCGCCGCCGAGGCCCGCCGCGCACCGCTGCCGCTGCTCACCGTCCGGCTCAACCGGCTCGCCGACGGCACCTGCGCGCTCGGCGTCTCCTGGCACCACGCCGTCGGCGACATGCAGACCTTCGCCCTGCTGGTGCGCACCTGGTCCGCCTGCACCGAGGGCACCGAACCGCCCGAACCCGTCCGCGCGCCCGACCGCGACCTCCACCTCGACGCCCACCTCCCCGCCGCGGACTGCGGCACCCCCTCCCTGCGCCTGCCCGACCCGGCCGAGGCCGCCGAACTGCGCCGCGCCGTCGCCGCCGCCGGGCTCGCCAACCGCACCGTCCAGATCTGGTTCTCCCCCGCCGAGACCGAGCGCCTGCGCGCCGCCCACAGCGCCGAGGCCGGGCGCCGCCTCTCCACCAACGACGCCCTCTGCGCCCACCTGCTGCACGTCCTGCGCGAGGTCGACGGCGCGGGCGACGAGGAGCAGACCCTCACCGTGCCGGTCAACCTCCGCCGCGTCCTCGGCCTGCCCGACACCACCCTCGGCAACCTGCTCGGCGAGATCCGCCTCCCCTACCGGCCCGGCACCCCGCCCGCCCGGTACGCCGCCGAACTGCGCACCGCCGTCGAGGAGTTCACCGAGAAGCACCTCAGCGTCCGGAGCAACCTGCGCTTCCTCGAACGGATCGGCCGCGACCGGGCCGCCGCCTGCCTCCCGGTCGGCTTCGACCCGTCCCGCCGCACCCTCACCCTCTCCAACTGGTGCCGCCTCGGCCTCCAGGACCTCCCCCTCGCCGGGCAGCGCCCCCTCGCCTTCAGCCCCGCCGCCACCCTCCAACTCCCCTGGACCTCCTGGCTCGTCGAGGGCCCCCGCGGCGAGGGCCACCTCTACACCCTCGTCCTCCCCGCCCGCACCGCCGCCCGGCTCCGCGGCGCGGCCGCCCTGCTCCACCCGCACCGCACCCCCGCCGACCCGGGCCCGGCCGTCGCCCCGCGCAAGCTCCTCTGACCCCGTCCGCCGCTCACCGCGCCCGCCCCTCACCGCGCCGCCGAGCCTCCAGCGCCCGGTCGACCGCGTCCAGCGCGACGTCCCACGGGTAGGGGGCGGCCGCGCCGGGCTCGTTCGGGACGAAGGCGCCCTCGCCGAACAGGACCTGGACGCCCGCCTCGCGCAGCGCGGCCAGGCTGCGCGGGAACTGGGGGTGGGCGGCCAGGGCCGTGTTCACGCAGGGCATCAGCAGGACCGGGACGCCCCTGCCGACCGCCTCCGCCGCGTAGCCCGCCACCCAGGACGACGTCAGGCCCAGCGCCAGGGCGTTGACCGAGTTGAAGGTCGCCGGGGCGAACAGCACCGCGTCGGCGGGCGGCAGCACGTCCGGCTGCCCCGGCCGCCGGTACGCGGACTTCACCGGATGCCCGGTCAGCTCCTCCACCTCAGGCACCTGCGCCGCCAGCCACTCCCGCGCCACCGGCGTCAGCCCCACCGCCACGTCCCACCCCCGCCCCAGCCCGGCCCGCACCGCCCCGCCGATCCCGGACACCACGCCCGCCCCCGACCCGAACAGGTACACCACCGGCCGCCCGGCCCCCGCGTCTGCCATGCCGCCATGCAACCGGCTCCGCCCCCGCCCGCGCAACGCAAGAACCTGGAACTCCTTGCCCGGAAGGCGGTCGAAGCCCGTGCTCCACCAGTGGTCCTCCTCGCTGACTGCCAGGGGACCGCGCGCTTCGAGGTACGTGCGGAGTCGTTCGGTGCCACCGTCGTGCCGACGAGCATCGCGGAGTGCCCCCGAGCTGTGGGCCCTCGGTGGTCACCGGCGGTTCGGACCGATGGCATCCGCCTCGGGACGTTCCGGGTCACCGACGCGCGCCGCAGGCGCACCACAACGTCGAAGGCCCCTTCCCCCGAGGGGTGAAAGGGCCTCTGACCTGCATCTCCAGTGTGGGCGCAGACGGTTTCGAACCGCCGACATCCGCCTTGTAAGGGCGGCGCTCTACCGCTGAGCTATGCGCCCTCGCCGAAGTGGACCGGCGCGGCCGGTCACACGACGAGTGGACAGACTACCCGGTCCGGGGAGTGCTGTGCCGCCCCTGTCCGACGGGGGAGACGGACGGGGGGTGCCGGGTGGGGCGGGTGATCGGCAAGAATGGCGGAGGAAGCGGCGGGACGGATCCGGAGCAGGGAGCGCGTGGTGAGGGTGGCCGGCGGCGGTGGCGGGGGTCGGGGCGGCTGGTGGGGCGGCGGCCGCCGGGACGGCGCGCGCGCGGACGCCAGGGCGGCCCGGGAGGCGGCCCAGGAGTCGTTCTACGAGCTGGACTCGGCCCAGCGCGACGCGCTGCTCGCCGTGGAGACCGTGAAGTCCGCGGGCGAGCCCGCCACCGCCCGCCGGGTGGAGCAGGAGTTCGCGGACCTGACCGCCCGGATCGACCAGGTCACCGTCGCGTACCTGGGCGCGCTGGACTCGGTCGACCTGGAGTCCGCGGAGGCCGACCCGGGGGCCGTCGCCCGGGCCAGGCAGCAGCTCGACCAGGCCAAGCGCGAACTGGACGCCAAGCGCGCCGAGCTCGGCGCATTCGTCGGCCGCCTGCAGCCGGTCCTCGACCACGCCGAGGCCCAGCTGATCCGGGTCACGCCCGCCGTCGAACGGGCCAAGCAGGCGCTGCTCGCGGCGACCACCGCCCTGGAGCAGGCGCGCGGCGCGGGCCTGCGGGCGGACGACCTGGCGACCCGGCTGGCCGAGCTCGCGCCCGAGCTGACCAGGCTGAACCAGGGCGTCTCCCAGCACGGCGTGCCCGCCACCCTGCAGCGGGCCGAGGACGTCGCCCGGCGGGCCGAGGCCGTCCGGGCCGAGGCCGCGCAGCTCCCGGAGCGGGCCGCGGAGATCGACCGCCGGATCGCCTCGCTGCGCACCCGCATCGACGCCCTGGAGAACCGGGCCCACACCGTCGACCCGGCGCTCAGCGAGCTGCGCCGCCGGTTCTCGACCGCCTGCTGGCAGGACCTCCAGCAGGTGCCCGCGCAGACCGCCGACGCCGTCCGCACCGCCCGGGCCAAGCTGACCGAGGCGGGCCGGGCCCGCGACGAGCAGCGCTGGGCGGACGCGACGGCGGCGATCGGCACCGTGCGTGCGCTGCTGGACACCGCGGGCGGTTCGGTCACCGCGGTCAACGAGCGGCTGCAGCAGCTCAACGAGGTGCAGCACGACCCGCACCGGGAGATCGAGCGGGCCCGGTTCGCGATCCGCGACGCCCAGCGCCTGGCGATGGCCGGGCGGCAGGCCCCCGACCCGCGCCACGCCGGGCCGCTCGACGCCGCGGTGGGCCGCCTGGACCGAGCCGTCGCCGCGCTGGAGGAGTCCGGTCGGCACCCCGACTACTGGCGCTTCCTGACCGAACTCGCCGCCGTCCGGGAGACCGCGGCCGAAGTGGTCACGATGATCCGCGGCCACTGACCCGTTCCCGGGCGACCCCCTGGGTACCCTGCTCGGTATGCCTCGTTACGACTTCCGCTGCCGCTCCTGCGGCGCCACCTTCGAGCTCAATCGCCCGATGGCCCGGGCCAACGACCCGGCCACCTGCCCCGAGGGGCACGCCGACACCGTCAAGCTGCTCTCCACCGTCGCCGTCACCGGCGCGAAGACCTCCGCGGCCCCGGCCGCCGGCGGTGGGGGTGGCGGCGGCTGCTGCGGCGGGGGCTGCTGCGGCTGATACCGGGCGCACGCACCGGGCGGCGACGCGGACGCCCACCGGTCCACGCTCCGGTCGCGCTCCGGACGCGGTGCGGGGCCCGGCCCCTCGGGCCCCGCGTCAGCCGAGGTGCTTGAGCATCTGCCGGAGGATCTCCTCCCCCGCGCCGACCCCGGTCTCGGTGAGCGCGGTGACGCCCTCCGCCGTCCAGCCGGTCTCGGCGAGCTCGCCGTGGCCGGGGCGCCAGGCGAGGTCCGCGGCGAGGAGGAGTTCGGCGTCGAGCAGGGAGTCGCCCGCCGCCAGGACGGTCCCGGCGCCGCTGCGCCGCCGCACCTCCGCCAGGGCGGCGCCCTTGGAGAGCGGGGCGGGGACGGCGTAGACCTTGCGGCCCTGGAGGGAGACCGTCCAGCCGCGTTCGGCGCACCAGGCGGTGAGGTCGTCGACCCAGCCGGGCGGGAGCTCGGCGCGTTCGACGACCAGGTAGACGAAGAGCTCGTCGGCGACGCGCCGCTTGTGGGTCCACTCGGGGTCGGCGGTGAGGGCGAGGTGCTCGACGACCCGGGCGAGCGGGGCGCTCTCCGCGTCGAGGCGGGTGCGGACCTCCCGCTGCCAGTCCTGGTCGGGGCGGCCGTCGACGAGCAGGTGGCCGCCGTTGGCGCAGACCGCGTACGGCGGGATCCAGTCGGCGGTGGGGCCGGGGAGGTGGATCCGCTCGTACTGGGCGCGGGTGCGGGTGGTGACGGGGACGACCGGGGCCCGGTCCGCGATCTCGGCGAGCAGGGCGGCGGCCTGCTCGGTCATGAAGGAGAGCGCCCGGCCGTCGTGCACCTCCACCGCGAGCAGCCGCGGGGCGAGCCGGTCGGGCACGTCCAGGGCGAGGGCGCGGTTGGAGTAGACGAGGGTGCGGTCGAGGTCGCTGGCGACCAGGAACTGCGGCACGGGCGGGGTCTCCTTCGTTCGGGGGCGGGGGTCAGGTGTGGACGGCGGTGCCGTCCGCGCCGGTGGCGCCGCGGGTGTAGCGCGGGTGGATGAGGCCGACGCAGGTGTACGGCAGCTCGTCGGTCTCCTCGACCGGGACGCCGCGCTGCTCGGCCAGCAGCCGGACGTGGTCGAGGTCGGCCCCGGCGCCGCGGCGGGCGAGGATGCGCCAGGGGACGCGGCGCAGCAGGACGCGGGTGGTCTCGCCGACGCCGGGCTTGACCAGGTTGACGCTGTCGATGCCGTACTCGGCGCTGATCCGCTCGACGGCGGCCCAGCCCTCCCAGGTGGGGGTGCGGTCGGTGGCGGCGAGTCGGGCGGTCTCGGCGGCGACCGCGTCGGCCACGGCCGGGAAGGCGGCGGCGACGGCGTCGACGAACTGGCGGGAGACGTCGGCCCCGGCGAGCTCGCGGTAGAACTTGGCGCCGTGGAACTCGTCCGGTCCGATCAGGTCGGCGCGCAGCACGGTGCGGGAGACCAGGCCGGAGACGGTGGAGTTGAGGCAGGCGGAGGGGATCAGGAAGTCGTCGCGGGTGCCGTAGGTGCGCACGCAGCCGCCGGGGTCGGCGAGGACGGCGAGCTCGGGGTCGAAGCCGGTGCCGGCCAGGGCCTGTTCGAGTTCGCGGGTGATGGCGCCCTTGCCCGTCCAGCCGTCGACGAAGACGACGTCGGCGGGGCGGTGGTGGGCGGCGAGGTGGCGCAGGGCGACCTGGTCGATGCCGCGGCCGCGGACGATGGAGACGGTGTAGTGCGGCACGTCCAGGCCGTGGGCGTGGGCGAGCCACCGGCGGATCAGGATGCCGACGGGGGTGCCGGCCCGGGCGAGCGAGGCGAGCACCAGCTGCGGGCCGCGTTCGCGCAGCAGCGTCTCGGCGACGGTGCCGACGGCGGTGGCCAGGCGGGTCGCGGAGGCGTCGAGGGCGGTGTGGAAGAGCTGCTGGTAGGCGGCGCTGGGCTGGTACTCGACGGGCAGCGACTCGGCGTAGTGGGCGCCGCCGGACTGCACGGCCTCCTCGCGCTCCTCGGTGGGCGCTTCGAGGTGGACGTCGGAGAGGTCCTTGAGCAGCCAGGTGACGTCGGCGGCCGGGTAGCTGGAGAAGGCCGGGCCGTGCAGCGGGCGGGCGGTGGGCGGGGCGGTGCGTGCGGTCATGCTGGGTGCCTTCGACGGGTACGGGGTCATGCTCGGGCAGCGGGGCGTCGGGCGGGTGGCGCGGGACGGTACGACGGGAGAACGGCGAGCACCACCCGGTCGGTGGTGGTGCGCAGGGCGGGCAGCAGGGCGTCGGGGCCGTGGTGCAGGGCGGGGGTGTCGGCCGGGTCGTCGACGACCAGGACGACGGTGTCGAAGCGGCGGGCGGGGTCGGCGCCGGGGGCGACGTTGTAGGCGTAGCGCTCGGTGGAGCGGTCGGCGGGGGCGTCGTGGGCGGTGAAGGCGAGCCGGGTGCGGATGGCGTAGCCGGGGTCGTCCAGGGCGAACACCGGGGAGCGGGTGGTGGTGGAGAAGCGCACCTCGGCGTCGGGCAGGGCCTGCTGCAGGGCTCCGGCGAGCCTGAGCGGGGCGTACATGAGCTCCTCGCAGCCGAGCACCAGGACCCGGCCGGGGCGGGGGCCGACGGCGGCGGCGAGGCGGGCGCCGAGGGCGGGCAGGACGGCGTCGAGGCGGCGGCGGTGGGCGGGGGTGAAGCCGTGGCGGCCGCCGTCGGGCAGGTCGGCGGGCCAGGGCAGGTCGAGCCGGGTGAGCTCGCCGGGCGGGCCGGTCGGGGCCGGTGGGGCGGGGGCGGCCGCGATCAGCTCCCCGGCCCGCTCCAGCACGTCCGTCGGCAGTTCGACGCCGCCCGCGGCGGTGGCGACCAGGTCGAGGCGGGCGCCGAGTTCGGCGGCGGCGACGCGCAGGCGCTCGCGGTCGGCGGGGGTGCGCAGGTCGACCAGGGCGACGGCGACGTACCGCTCGCGCGGGTGGGCGGCGTGCAGGGCGCGGATGGTGTTGATGACGGTGGTGCCGGTGGAGAACTCGTCGTCGACCAGCACCAGCGGGCCGTCCCCGGCCAGCAGCAGCGGGTCCTCGGGGAGCAGCAGGTGGCTGGTGGCGTGCGAGTGCTCCTCCTCGAAGCCGCCGACCGGGGCGACGCCGGGGACGGGGCGGCGGGTGGAGTGCAGGTAGGGGGCGTCGAGGCCGTCGGCGACGCTGTGCCCGAGGGCGGTGGCGGTCTCGGCGTAGCCGAGCACGACGGCGTGCGCGGCGTCCTCGGGGCCGAGCAGTTCGGCGACCCGGCGGCCGAGGTCGAGCCCGGCGCCGTGCACCGTCGCGGGCCGCTGCGGGACGTGCTTGCCCAGCACCCGGGAGACCAGCAGGTGGGCGCGCTTGGGGTTGACCCGCAGCGCGAGGCCGATCAGCCCGGCCAGTTCGGGCCCGCCGGTCAGGCGCAGGCCGAGCCGGTCGGTGACCCACTGGCCCGGCCAGGGTTCGGCCCCGACGGGCCCGGGGGTGGCGGTGGCGGTGGTGTCGGCGGTCATCGGGGCTCCTCTCGACGAGCGAGGCGGCGGTACGGGCGGGCGGTGCGAAGGCGGCGCGGAGGCGGGGCGGACGGTACAGGTGGTGCAGGTGGTGCCAGTGGGACGGACGCGACCGCACGGCCGTGCGGTTCGATGTCGAGCGTACGGGGCGTCCCGGGGCACCCGGATCAGCCGACCGGCCAGGAAGACGGCGCCGTCCGACCGACCGGCCCATCGGCCGATCGGTTGACCCGCCGTCAACGACCGCCCGCGCCGGGGGCGTTCAGCCGATGCAGGCGGACAGCAGCTCCGCGAAGGTGACCTCGGGCCGGGCGACGCCGAACACCTCGGCGCGCAGCAGCACCCGCTCGGCCCAGGCCCGGTGCGGCTTGGCCTCGTTCATCTTGTTGGTGTAGGCGGAGCGGCTGACCCCGCCGCCGCCGCGGTGCTGCTGCAGGATGTCCCGGGCGTCGCAGAGCTCCTCGTGGGTGACCACGGACAGCGCGTGCACGGCGGCGACGTGGCTGGGGTGGATGCAGGTCTTGCCGAGCAGCCCGTTGGCCCGGTCGAGTTCGATCTCCCGGATCAGCCCGTCCAGGTCGTGCTCGATCAGCCGCTGGCGGACCCGGTCGGCGGGCGGGGTGACCTCGGTGAACGGGGTGCGGCGCAACTGGGGCTTGAACATCCGCTCCTGGAGCGGGAAGTACTCCCAGACCGGCCCGGTGACGGTGTGCCCGGTGCCGTCGGCCCGGCCGAGCACGTTGACCACGTCCCCGATCACCCCGGCCACCAGGGCGACGTCGTAGGCGGTCAGGTCGGGCGAGCGGCGCAGCCCGTACGCGGAGCACAGGTCGGTGACGCCGAGCCGGACGGCCAGGACGCGGGCGCGGTGCTTGTCGAGCAGCCGGGCGATGCCGTGCAGCTGCTCGCGGCGGCTCTCCAGGTGGGCGAGTTCGGGCGATTCGAGCACCGGCATGACGAACAGCCGCTGCCCGCTGCGCTCCTCGGCGGCGGTCAGCGCCTCCAGGAAGGGCAGGCCGCTGTCCTCGGTGAACTTGGGCACCACGAAGCCGCTGAGCAGCCGCAGCGCGGGGCCGAGCCGCCGGGCGAGGTCGGTGATCTGCTCGGCGGCCCGGACCCGGACGAACAGCAGCGGCAGTTCGGCGTCGGCGCCCTGCTCGGCGAGGTCGGTGAGCTGCTCCACCAGGTTCCGCTCGGCGCCGTCGACCTCGTGGTCGGCGATCGCGTCCTCCAGGCAGAGCACCATGGAGACCACGCCGCGGGCGGCCTGCCTGCGGACGTCGCGGGCCAGCGTGGGCCGGGTGGCGGGGCTGTAGAGCGTGGCGCCGAGGGCGGTGGCGAGGACGGCCGCCTCGCTGTCGCGGTCGAAGGCGGCGGGCTGCTCGTGAAAGAGCCGACTGCGGACGTCGTCCGCGAGATGCCCGAAGTGGCGCAAGGTGCTCTCCCGCTGTGGTCTGGTGGGCCCGCCGGGGCGGGAACGGCTGACGCCTCTCTGTCCATGGGACGGTCGGCGCCGCCGGAAAGTTCGCCGGGACGCCGGCGCCGTCGTGGAGGTGGGGAGCACCGGGGCCGTTGGCCGCTTATCGTACGACCGGATGACCTCGACGAAAGAGTTCGAAACATCGAATTCTCGCAAGATTGTCGGCCCCGTCATCAGCCGCCCCGCCACGCCGCCGCGCCCCGCGTTGTCCCGGGCCCCCGACAGGCGGCAGGATGGTGCGCCATGACGCACGTGATGGCCAAGGGCGCCAACATCCCGCTGACGGTTCCCGCCGTCCGTGCCGTCCTGCAGTGGACGGACACCCCGGGCATCCCGGACGTGGACGCCTCGGCGCTGCTGCTGACCGAGCGCGGCAAGGTCCGCGACGACTCGGACTTCGTGTTCTACAACCAGCCGCGGCACCCGTCCGGCCTGGTCCGGCACCTGCCCAAGCAGGTCGCGGACGGGTCGGTGCTGGACGGGCTGGAGATCGACCTGGCCCAACTGCCCGCCGAGGTCGACCGGGTGGTGCTGGCCGGTTCCGCGGAGGGCGGCGCCTTCCCCGCCGTGCCCGACCTGCGGGTGCTGCTGTTCGACGCGGCCGCGCCCGCCGGGGCGCCCGCGCTGGCCGAGTTCGTGGTCGACGAGGGCGAGCAGGTGACCGCGCTGGTCGCCGCCGAGCTCTACCGGCGCTCCGGCGGCTGGAAGTTCCGCGCGGTCGGCCAGGGCTACGCGGACGGGCTGGTCGCGCTGGCCACGGACTTCGGCATCGCGGTCGAGGACGCGGACGACGACGACCGGGGCGGCTCCGCGGTCGACCTGACCGACCACAGCGGGGACCCGCGCGTCCCCGCCCGGGCCCCGCAGGCCCGGCCGCAGCAGCCCGCGCCGCTCCCGGTCGACGAGGACGACTGGACGATCGCCCCGGCAGCACCCCTGCCGACCCCGGCCCCGGCCGCCGAACAGCCCGCCCCCGAGCCCCAGCAGGCCCGGCCCGCCCAGCCCCCGGCCGCACCGGTCACCGCCCCGCCGCCCCCGCCCGCGCTGCCGCCGACCGTCCACCACGCCCAGCAGGCCGGCGGCTACGGCTACCCGCAGCAGCAGCCGGGCTACGGCTACCCGCCGCCCCAGCAGCCCCCGCACCAGCCCGGCGGTTACGGCTACCCGCAGCCCGCCGCCGCCCCGGGCTACGGCTACCCCCAGCAGCCCCCGGCGCAGCCCCAGCCGCAGCCCCAGGGTTACGGCTACCCCCAGCAGCAGCCCCCGGCCCAGCCGCAGCCCCCGCAGCCCCGGCCCCCGCAGCAGCAGTCCGGTCCGCCGTTCGCGCTGCCGCCGCAGGGCCCGCAGTTCCAACCCCGCTGACCCCGGGCCCCGCCGCCGTCCGCTCCCGCCCCCGCCGTCCGTCCGCCGCTGCCGATCACCGGTCACCGGCCGGGCCGGTGCGTCAACTCCCGGGCTCGGCGGGGGCGGCGGGCGTCTTGTAGCCGCGCTCCCACTGCATGCCGAAGCCGTACAGCCGGTCCAGGTCGGACTGGAACCCGTGCACGTACCGCACCTCGCGCCGGATCGTCAGCTTGCCCTCGCCGTCGTTCTCGATCAGCACCACCGCGCACGAACGGGCCGCCGGGGCGCGCTCGTCGAGCTTGATCTCGATCCGCGGACCGCTCTGCGGGACGATGGTGACCACGGCGTGGGTGCGGTCGAAGGCCGGGGTGTCGTCGTAGATGTAGACGAAGATCAGCAGCCGCTTGAACTGGTCCTTCTTCTCCAGGTTGATGTGCATGGTCTCGCCGGAGGGCGCACCGGACACGTCGTCGCCGGAGAGCTTGATGTAGGGCGGCCGGTTGAGGTCGCCGAACAGCCGGCCGAGCGGTTGCACCACGCCCCGGGTGCCGTCGGCGAGTTCGTACATGCAGGCCAGGTCGAGGTCGACGCTCACCGGTGCGGACCCGGCGGTGGCCGGGGCCAGCGGGCGCAGGATGCGCGGGTCGAAGAAGCGGCGCAGCGCGCTGCCCGCGCCGGGGGCCTCGGCGGTGCGGGTCGACCAGTGCAGGTTGATGTACAGGTAGCCGGTGGTGGCCGCGGAGCCGGTGATGGCGTGCTGCGGATGGGACTTGGTCAGCGTGACCTTGAACTGCCCTCCGGTGTCGAAGCTGTCGTTGCGGTCCCCTTTCAGGAACTCCCACACCGAGACCATCGTGTCCTCCCCCAGCACCGGTACCTTCTCGAACTCTCCCATACCCACCCGGCGGGTCCTGAGTCAACGTCAGGAGCCCGGCGCGCCCCGCTGGCAGAGGGTTCGTCACTCCCGTACGATGCCTGCCCCCCGGACGCGATATCGTCTCTCCGCACAGGTGTACCGTGCGTCACCTCTCTTCCCCCTGCCCTGCGGAAAGCCGAGGCCCTCCCCGCGATGAACCTCTCCTCCATACAGCTGGTCTGGGCCGTGGTAGGCGGTGCAGCCCTGCTGTTCACCGCCATCCTGGTGGCCTTCCTGCGCTTCAAGAACAACAAGTCGACCGACGGCACCTCGACCGGCGACTCCTGGGAGCGCAGCGAGGAGCGCCGCCGCCGCAAGGAGGCCATCTACGGCGGCGCGTCGTACGTGCTGCTGTTCTGCTGCGCCGGCGTGGCCGCCGCGCTGTCGTTCCACGGCCTGGTCGGTTTCGGCCAGCAGAACCTGAACCTGTCCGGCGGTTGGGAGTACCTCGTCCCGTTCGGCCTGGACGGCGCCGCGATGTTCTGCTCGGTGCTCGCCGTCCGCGAGGCCAGCCACGGTGACGCCGCGCTCGGTTCCCGCATGCTGGTGTGGCTGTTCGCGGTCGCCTCGGCCTGGTTCAACTGGGTGCACGCGCCGCGCGGCGGTGCGCACGACGGCGCCCCGCAGTTCTTCGCGGGCATGTCGATCTCGGCGGCCGTGCTGTTCGACCGGGCGCTGAAGCAGACCCGCCGGGCCGCGCTGCGCGAGCAGGGCCTGGTGCCCCGCCCGCTGCCGCAGATCCGGGTGGTCCGCTGGCTGCGCGCCCCGCGCGAGACCTACGCGGCCTGGTCGCTGATGCTGCTGGAGAACGTCCGCAGCCTGGACGAGGCCGTCGAGGAGGTGCGCGAGGAGCGCCAGGCGAAGCTGGACGCGAAGCTGCGCGCCCGCAGCGCCGACCGCCGCGAGCGGGCCGAGCTGAAGGCGATCGCCCGGCAGGGCGGCGTGCTGGCCCGGGCCCGGCACGCCCGCCAGGTGCCCGCGCTGGCCGCGGCCGGCAGCGACGCCCCGTCCACGACGGAGCCTGCCCTAGCCCCGGAGGAGACCACCCTCGACCGGGTGAGCGCCTCCGCCCTGGAGCCCGCCGCCCTGAACGCCGGCCGCCGCCCCCGCGCCGCCGTCGAGTCCACCAGCAGCTCCTCCTCGTCGAGCAGCAGCGACGGTTCCTCCTCGTACGGTTCCTCGTACTCCTCCCCGTACTCCTCCAGCGTCGACCTGACGATGGACGAGGACACCCTGTCGATGCCGAAGCTGGACTCGCTGGAGCGCAAGCTCCGGGCGATCGAGCAGCAGCTCGGCTGAGCAGCGCCGCACGCAGCGAGAGAGCCGCGCCCGCCGGGGAATCCCCCGGCGGGCGCGGCTCTCGGCGTTCGCGGCGAGGACGGGCGCTAGCCCTCCGCGCCCGCGCCCTCCAGCGCCTGCTGGCGCTTGTTGCGGACCATCGAGGAGGCCAGGGCAGCGCCGATGAAGGCGACGCCGATCAGGCCGGTGACGATCTCCGGGATGTGGTACTTGATCGAGGCGAGCAGGATCAGCGCCAGCGCACCGATCGCGTAGTGCGCGCCGTGCTCCAGGTACACGTAGTCGTCCAGGGTGCCCTTGCGGACCAGGAAGACCGTCAGCGACCGGATGTACATGGCGCCGATGCCGAGGCCCAGGGTGATCTGGAAGATGTCCTGGGAGATCGCGAACGCGCCGACCACGCCGTCGAAGGAGAAGGACGCGTCGAGGACCTCCAGGTAGATGAAGAGGAAGAACGCGGCCTTGCCGCCGACCTGGACGATCGACTTGCCGGTGCGCTCGGCCTCCTCCTCGGCCTCCTGCTGCTCCTCCAGGCCGGACTCGAAGACCTCGGAGAGGCCGTTGACGGCGAGGTAGGTGGCCAGGCCGCAGAGACCGGCCAGCAGCACCGTCTCGGCGCGGTCACCGGCGAAGAAGCGGGAGGACAGGGCGAGCACCACCAGGGCGATGACCGAGGAGAGCGCGTCCAGCCTGCCGATCTTCTCCAGCGGCTTCTCCAGCCAGCGCAGCCAGTTGAAGTCCTTCTCCTCGAAGATGAAGTCGAGGAAGATCATCAGCAGGAAGATGCCGCCGAAGGCCGCGATGGCCGGGTTGGCCATGTCCAGGTACTCGGCGTAGGTGTGGCCGTCGTGGGTCTTGCTGGAGTCGAGCGCCAGCGAGATGACGGTGCCGGGGCTGAGGTGCGCGGTCAGGCCGACGACCAGCAGCGGGAAGACCAGCCGCATGCCGAAGACCGCGATCAGCACGCCGACCGTCAGGAACAGCTTCTGCCAGAAGGCGTTCATCCGCTTGAGGACGGTCGCGTTGACGACGGCGTTGTCGAAGGAGAGGGAGATCTCGAGGATCGAGAGGATCAGGACGACGCCGAATCCTTCGGCCCCCCAGATCAGGCCGGCGGCGATCAGGCCGGCGATCGTGATGGCGAAGGACCATCCGAACGTACGGAGGAACACGGGGTCAGCTACCTTTCTGGCTGCCGGAATCGACCCGTTCCGGACTTGACTGTGGTGCGGTTACTGGACGTTGACGCCGAAGTCGAGCGCGATGCCCCGCAGGCCGGAGGCGTAGCCCTGGCCGACCGCCCGGAACTTCCACTCGCCCTGGTAGCGGTACAGCTCGCCGAAGATCATGGCGGTCTCGCTGGACGCGTCCTCGGAGAGGTCGTAGCGGGCGATCTCGCTGCCGTCGGCCAGGTTGACCACCCGGATGTAGGCGTTGGAGACCTGGCCGAAGCTCTGCAGCCGGGCGTCGGCGTCGTAGATGGAGACGGCGAACACGACCTTGTCGATCTGCACGGGCACCAGGTCGAGGTGCACCTGCACGACCTCGTCGTCGCCGTCCCCGTCGCCGGTGAGGTTGTCGCCCTGGTGCTCGACCGAGCCCTCGGGGCTGCGCAGGTTGTTGTAGAACACGAAGTACTCGTCGCCGATGACCCGGCCGCCGGAGCACAGCAGCGCGCTGGCGTCCAGGTCGAAGGGCGCGCCGGTGGTGGACCGGGCGTCCCAGCCGAGGCCGATCTGCACCTGCGTCAGGTTCGGCGCGGCCTTGGTCAGCGAGACGTTCCCGCCCTTGGCGAGGGTGACGGACATCGGACTTCCTCCCAGCTCCCGTCTCCGGGGCTCCCGGGGTGTGCACCGCTGGTCTGCCGTCGACCGCCCGGGAGGGCCGACGGGGCGCGCCCGGCGGACGCACCCCAAGAGATCTACGCCCCCGAGCGGCCGTGCAGTGCTGCACACCCGACTGAACTTCCTGAACTCCGTTCCCCACCCGGCCCGGTCGTCCCGCCGGACGGCGGCGGACCACCCCGTGCGCGCACCCGGCCGGTGTGCGGATCGTGGCCGAATCTATCAAGCGCCCACGGCCCGGCCCGCCGCCCGCGCCCCGGCCCGGAGCGGCCGGAGGGCGGCCGGAATCCCGCCGGAACCCGGCCGGTACGCTGCCGGGACCGCCGGACGAACCATCGCGCGGCACCACGTACACGGACGAACAGAGGGAGCACGGTAGCGATGCCGTTCGAACCGCTCGACCGCACCGACCCCGAGTCGGTCGGCCCCTACCACCTGCTGGCCAGACTCGGCGTCGGCGGCATGGGCCGGGTGTACCTGGCCCGCTCGGCCGGCGGCCGGACGGTCGCGGTCAAGGTGGTCCGCGCCGACCTCGCCGGGGACGCCGACTTCCGCGAGCGCTTCCGCCGCGAGGTGTCCGCCGCGCGGTCCGTCGGCGGCACCTTCACCGCGCCGGTGGTGGACGCCGACCGGGACGGCGAGTCGCCCTGGCTGGCCACCGCGTACGTGCTCGGCCCGGCGCTGGACGACGCGGTGCGCGGCCACGGGCCGCTGCCGGTGGAGACCGTGCGCACCCTCGGCGTGGGCCTGGCCCAGGCACTGTCCGCGATCCACGCGGCCGGGCTGGTGCACCGCGACCTCAAGCCGTCCAACGTGCTGCTGGCCGCCGACGGCCCCCGGGTGATCGACTTCGGCATCGCCCGGGCGCTGGACGGCGACCGGATGACCTCCACCGGCGTGGTGGTCGGCTCGCCCGGGTTCATGAGCCCCGAGCAGGCCGCCGGACGCCGCCTGGGCCCGGCGGGCGACGTGTTCTCGCTCGGCTCGGTGCTGGTCTACGCCGCCACCGGCCACGGCCCGTTCGACCACGCCGAGGACGGCGGCTCCCCGTCCGCGGCCTCGCTGCTGTACCGGGTGGTGCACGACGAGCCCGACCTGTCCGGGCTGCCCGAGCAGCTGCGGCCCGCGGTGGCCGCCTGCCTGGCCAAGGACCCGGACGCCCGCCCGACCCCGGCCGAACTCGGCGCGCTGCTGGGCGAGCCGGTCGCCCCGGCCCGCTCCGGCTGGCTGCCGGTCGCGCTGGCCTCGGACATCGCCACCCACGCCGCCGAGGTGATGGACCTGGAGGCCCCGGTCCGCCCCGCCGACCCGCGGCGGGCCGCCGCCGCCGCGCCCGCCGTCCCCACCCCCACCGAGGTCTCCCCCGCCGAACCCCGCCAGCCCGCAGAGCCCGCCGAGCCCGCCGACCGCGGCACCGTCCGCCTGCGCGCCACCGACGCCCCGCCGCCCGCGCGCCCGGCACCCACGCACCCGGCGGCCGGGGCCGCCGCGGTGGCCGGGCACCCCACCGCGCCGATCGGCGCCGCCCCGGCCGCCGGGAGCCCCCGCCCGTCCCGCCGGGCGCTGCTGCTGGGCGGCGGCGCGGTGGTGCTGGCCGGTGCGGGCGGCCTGACCGCCTGGGCGCTGGGCGGCTCGAAGCAGGACCCGGCCCCGCAGCCGGCCCCGCCGACCGGCGGCACCGCCTCCCCGGCCGCCGCGTCGAGCGCCGCCCCGAGCCGCGCCCCCGGCATGCCCCCGGCCCCGCTGTGGACGTACCGGACCGAGGCGAGCAACGCCGGCAGCCTCGGCATGGCCTTCTCCCCCGGCCTGCTGCACCTCGGCAACGCCGACCTGATCGCGGTGAACCTGGCCGACGGCAAGGAGAAGTGGATCACCAAGGACGCGATGGCCTACAACCTGGCCTGCGCGGGCGGCACGATCAGCTACGGCACCGTCGCCGACCTGATCACGGTGGACGCCGCCACCGGCACCGTGCTGTGGAAGTACCGGGCCGAGCGCGGCAAGCCGAACGGCACCCAGATCGCCTCGGACACGGTGCTGAACGCCGACGACCGCGCCGTGTACGCGATGTGCTCCTACCTGCAGATGGACGACAAGGGCATGCCCGACATGGGCGCCAGGACCGGCAAGGGCATCATGGCGCTGTCCCGCAAGGACGGCTCGATGCTGTGGAACCAGCACCGCCAGCAGACCGCCGACTACACGGTCAGCTCCGACCTGACCGCCGACACCCTGCTCTACACCGACAGCAAGGAGAACCTGGTCGCCCGCTCGCTGGCCGACGGCACCCAGACCTGGTTCGCCACCACCAACTCCCGCTCGGCGTACCAGCCGGTGCTGCAGGACGGCCTGGTGTTCTGCTCGGTCGACCCGAACGGCATCCAGGGCGTGCGGGTCGCCGACGGCAAGCAGGTCTGGGCGAAGACCTCGGACCGCTCGACCCGGATGTGGTACTCGGCGCCCGCGGCGGGCAAGCACGTCGTGTACTCGATCCTCGGCGGGATGACCCTGACCTACCAGGGCACCACCTACACCCCGACCGCCCCGACCCGGGTGGTGGCCTTCAACGCCGCCGACGGCGCCGAGCTGTGGCACCTGGAGCTGCCCACCGAGGTCTCGATGGACACCAACCCGGTGCTGGTCAGGGACACCCTGTTCGTGCCCACCGCCGACCACGGCATCTACGCCGTCGACGTGGTGAACCACAAGGTCCGCTGGGTCTTCCAGACCAACGCGGGCGCCGAGCTGCCCTGGCACCTGGCGGCCGGCGAGGACCTGCTGATCGCCGTCCAGGGCAACCAGGTGATGGCCCTGCCGCCCGAGTGAGAAGCGCGGGAACGCGACGGGCCGGGGCCGCGAACGGCCCCGGCCCGCGCCGGACGTGACGTCCGGTCAGACGTTGACGCCGAAGTCCTGGGCGATGCCGCGCAGGCCGGAGGCGTAGCCCTGGCCGATGGCGCGGAACTTCCACTCGGCGCCGTTGCGGTAGAGCTCGCCGAAGACCATCGCGGTCTCGGTCGAGGCGTCCTCGGAGAGGTCGTAGCGGGCGATCTCGGCGCCGCCCGCCTGGTTCAGCACCCGGATGAACGCGTTGCGGACCTGGCCGAAGCTCTGCTGCCGGTTCTCCGCGTCGTAGATCGACACCGGGAAGACGATCTTGGCGACGTCGGCCGGGACGGCGGCCAGGTTCACCTTGATCTGCTCGTCGTCGCCCTCGCCCTCGCCGGTGAGGTTGTCGCCGGTGTGCTCGACCGAGCCGTCGGCGCTCTTCAGGTTGTTGAAGAAGATGAAGTCGGCGTCGGAGCGGACCCTGCCCTGCTCGGTGCAGAGCAGCGCGCTGGCGTCCAGGTCGAAGTCCGTGCCGGTGGTGGTGCGCACGTCCCACCCGAGGCCGACGACCACGGCGGTCAGGCCGGGCGCCTCCTTGGTGAGCGAGACATTTCCGCCCTTGCTCAGGCTGACACCCACGTGGTCCTCCAAGAAGTCGGGTTCCCGATCCGTCAACGGCCCGATCGTAGTGCCGGGTTCCCGGCCCGCGGCGGCGACTCGGCCCGGCGGGCCGACGGAAGAATTCCGCCGACCCGCCGCGGGCGTCCGCGGGAGCGTCAGAGCGCGCCGAGGGCGGCCAGGTACTCCTGGGTGTCGCGGGCGTCCGGCAGCCCGTTCACGATGCTCCAGCGGACGGTGCCCTCCTTGTCGATGACGAAGGTGCCGCGCACCGCGCAGCCCTTCTCCTCGTTGAAGACGCCGTACGCCCGGGAGACCTCGCCGTGCGGCCAGAAGTCCGACAGCAGCGGGTACTCCAGGCCCTGCTGGTCGCCGAAGACCCGCAGCGAGAACGGCGAGTCGTTGGAGACCGCGAGCACCTGCACCTCGTCGTTCTGCAGGCGCGGCAGCTCCTTCTGGATCTCGCAGACCTCGCCGGTGCAGACGCCGGTGAAGGCGAACGGGTAGAAGACCAGGACGACGTTCTTCTCGCCGCGGAAGTCGGACAGCTTCACGGACTCGCCGTGCTGGTTCTTCAGCTCGAAGTCCGGGGCCTGGGTGCCGATCTCGATGCTCATGAGGGGGCCTTCCTGCCTCAACGGTGGTGCGGTCGCCACGATCCTCCCATCCGCCCGCTCCCGCTCGGCCGTCCGGGTGAGCGGGCCCGGCCGTCCGGGGCCCCTGTTCGCTCCGGGTGAACGGAGCGGACCGGACCGGAACGACGACGGGCCCCGTCGGCGGGTTCGCCGACGGGGCCCGTCGCGGGTCCCGGTCCGAAGGTCAGCGCTTGCCGGCCTTCGTGGCCTTCGGGGTGGCCAGGCGGGTGCCCGCCCAGTCCTTGGCGATCGCCACCGAGCTGGTCTGCGAGAGACCGGCGGTCTTCGCGGCGTCGGCGATCTCGTGCGCCTCCACGTGCCCGTCGCGGCCGGTCTTCGGGGTGAGCAGCCAGATCAGGCCGCCCTCCGCCAGGTACTCCAGGGCGTCGACCAGGGCGTCGGTGAGATCCCCGTCCTCGTCGCGGTGCCACAGCAGGACGCCGTCGGCGACGTCGTCGTAGTCCTCGTCGACGAGTTCGGTGCCAGTGATGTCCTCGATGCCCTCGCGGAGCTCCTGGTCACTGTCTTCGTCGTACCCGAGCTCCTGGATGATCTGGCCCTCTTCGAAGCCGAGACGAAGCGCCGGGTTGGACTTGTCCGCGGGGTCCGCGGTCGCGCTCACGGGAATAACCTCCAGTATTCGGCCCGGCGTCCATGCCGGGGCTGTGGCCGTAGTCCACACGGGAGCGGCGGTTCGCGCAAGTACCCGACCCCCGATCCCACCCAAAGGTTGACGTGTCGCGGGGCGACACGCCGCCCACTGTGGTGGTGAACACACCCGTATGTCCCTGTCCGTACCGACAAGGATGCTTCGTCTCGTACCCCCGTGCAGCCCGTTCACCCGCCGTACGCCTGCCCGAGATGCGAACGGCATTCGGGTCCGGGCAGGGTGCGGGCGTAAAGTCTCCTGTTGGCCCTCATCCCGACCGGCCGCCATCGTCCGGCCGGGGTCCCAGGTCGGACCACCTCCTGACCGTCCCGTCCACCAGGCGGAACGGTTACCGATCGGTAGAGATGACGGATCTCCGAACGCGGTAGCACGATGGAGGCGGCGCGACAACTCAGTTTCGACCGACAGTGAAGGAACAGCGTGGCTTCCGGATCCGATCGCAACCCGATCATCATTGGCGGCCTCCCGAGCCAGGTCCCGGACTTCGATCCCGAGGAGACCGCGGAGTGGCTGGAGTCGCTTGACGCTGCCATCGACGAGCGGGGGCGCGAGCGTGCCCGCTACCTGATGCTGCGGCTGATCGAGCGCGCCCGCGAGAAGCGCGTAGCCGTGCCCGAGATGCGCAGCACGGACTACGTCAACACCATCGCCACCAAGGACGAGCCGTTCTTCCCCGGCAACGAGGAGATCGAGCGCAAGATCCTCAACGCGACGCGCTGGAACGCGGCCGTCATGGTCTCCCGCGCCCAGCGGCCCGGCATCGGCGTCGGCGGCCACATCGCCACCTTCGCCTCCTCCGCGTCCCTGTACGACGTGGGCTTCAACTACTTCTTCCGCGGCAAGGACGCCGACGGCGAGTCCGGCGACCAGGTCTTCTTCCAGGGCCACGCCTCGCCGGGCATCTACGCCCGCGCCTTCCTGCTGGACCGACTGACCGAGCAGCAGCTCGACGCGTTCCGCCAGGAGAAGTCCAAGGCGCCCTACGGCCTCTCCAGCTACCCGCACCCGCGGCTGATGCCGGACTTCTGGGAGTTCCCGACCGTCTCGATGGGCCTCGGCCCGCTCGGCGCGATCTACCAGGCCCGGATGAACCGCTACCTGGAGCACCGGGGCATCAAGGACACCTCCGACTCGCAGGTGTACGCCTTCCTCGGCGACGGCGAGATGGACGAGCCCGAGTCGCTCGGCCAGCTCTCGCTGGCGGCCCGCGAGGGCCTGGACAACCTGACCTTCGTGGTGAACTGCAACCTGCAGCGCCTGGACGGCCCGGTCCGCGGCAACGGCAAGATCATCCAGGAGCTGGAGTCGCAGTTCCGCGGCGCCGGCTGGAACGTGATCAAGCTGATCTGGGACCGCTCCTGGGACCCGCTGCTGGCCCAGGACCGCGACGGCGTCCTGGTCAACAAGCTGAACACCACCCCGGACGGCCAGTTCCAGACCTACGCCACCGAGTCGGGCGCGTACATCCGCGAGCACTTCTTCGGCGGCGACCTGCGCCTGCGCGCGATGGTCGAGAACATGACCGACCACCAGATCCAGCACCTGGGCCGCGGCGGCCACGACCACCGCAAGGTCTACGCCGCGTTCAAGGCCGCCCGCGAGCACAAGGGCCAGCCGACCGTCATCCTGGCGCAGACCGTCAAGGGCTGGACGCTGGGCCCCAACTTCGAGGGCCGCAACGCCACCCACCAGATGAAGAAGCTGACGGTCGAGGACCTGAAGCGCTTCCGCGACCGGCTGCACCTGCCGATCACCGACAAGCAGCTGGACGAGGGCTACCCGCCCTACTACCACCCGGGTCGCAACTCGGAGGAGATCCAGTACATGCACGACCGCCGGCAGGAGCTCGGCGGCTACGTGCCCACCCGCAAGGTGCGTCCGCGCAAGCTCGAACTGCCGGGCGACGACGCGTACAAGGCGGTCAAGAAGGGCTCCGGCAACCAGACCATCGCCACCACCATGGCGTTCGTCCGGGTGCTCAAGGACCTGATGCGCGACAAGGGCATCGGCAACCGCTTCGTGCCGATCGCGCCCGACGAGTACCGCACCTTCGGCATGGACTCGCTGTTCCCGTCCGCCAAGATCTACAACCCGCTCGGCCAGACCTACGAGTCGGTCGACCGCGAGCTGCTGCTGGCGTACAAGGAGTCCCCGTCCGGCCAGATGCTGCACGACGGCATCTCCGAGGCCGGCTGCACCGCCTCGCTGATCGCGGCCGGCTCCTCGTACGCGACGCACGGCGAGCCGCTGATCCCGGTGTACGTCTTCTACTCGATGTTCGGGTTCCAGCGCACCGGCGACCAGTTCTGGCAGATGTCCGACCAGCTGGCCCGCGGCTTCGTCATCGGCGCCACCGCCGGCCGCACCACCCTGACCGGCGAGGGCCTGCAGCACGCCGACGGCCACTCGCACCTGCTGGCCTCCACCAACCCCGCGGTGGTCGCCTACGACCCGGCCTACGGGTACGAGATCGCGCACATCGTCCAGGACGGCCTGCGCCGCATGTACGGCTCCTCCGCCGAGCACCCGCACGGCGAGGACGTCTTCTACTACATGACGGTCTACAACGAGCCGATCAAGATGCCCGCCGAGCCGGAGAACGTCGACGTCGACGGCATCCTCAAGGGCCTCTACAAGCTCAAGGACGGCGAGGGCGGCCAGATCCCGGCCCAGATCCTCGCCTCCGGCGTGGCCGTGCCGTGGGCCCTGGAGGCCCAGCGCGTCCTCGCCGAGGAGTGGAACGTCAAGGCGGACGTCTGGTCGGCGACCTCCTGGAACGAGCTGCGCCGCGACGCCGTCGAGGCGGAGGAGTTCAACCTGCTGCACCCCGAGGAGCCGCAGCGCGTCCCGTACGTGACCACCAAGCTCTCCGGGGCCGAGGGTCCGTTCGTGGCCGTCTCCGACTGGATGCGCGCCGTCCCGGACCAGATCTCCCGCTGGGTCCCCGGCCAGTACCAGTCCCTGGGCGCCGACGGCTTCGGCTTCGCCGACACCCGCGGCGCGGCCCGTCGCTTCTTCCACATCGACGCGCAGTCGATCGTCCTGGGCACGCTCACCGAGCTGGCCAAGCAGGGCAAGATCGACCGCTCGGCGCTGAAGGAGGCGATCGACCGCTACCAGCTGCTCGACGTGGCGGCGGCCGACCCGGGCGCCGCCGGCGGCGACGCGTAAGCACCGCCTAGCGCGAAGGTCCGCCCGGGGCAGGGATTTTCCCCCCGGGCGGACCTTTCCGTTCGTGCGTGGCCGCTCGCGCAGTTCCTCGCGCCCCTGACGGGCGCGGAGGTTCCACTGCTCCGCTCTCACCCCGCGCCCCGCAAGGGGCGCGGGGAACTGCGCGAGGAACCCCTGAGACAGCAGGATCCGCCCGGAGGAGAGGACTCCCTCTCCGGGCGGATACGCGTTGCGTGTCAGATGTGGACCGCGGGACCCGCCTCGTTCGCTCCGCGCTTGGTGAGCAGGCCCAGGCCCGCCGCCGCCAGGGCGACGACAGAGGCGACCACGAAGGCCGTGCCCATGCCGCTGACGAAGGAGGAGTGGACGGCGTCCGCCACGGTCGGCGGGACGTTCGGCGGGGCGATGCCGAGCTGGGCGAGCTGCTCGAGCTGCTCGCCGTCCGGGCCCGCGGGCAGCGGCTGGCCGGTCGCGGCCTGCCAGTTGCCGGGCAGCACGTCGGTGACCTTGGAGGCCATCACCGCGCCGAGGACGGCGGTGCCGAGGCTGCCGCCGACCTGCATCGCGGCCTGCTGCAGGCCGCCGGCCACGCCGGACAGCTCCAGCGGGGCGTTGCCGACGATGACCTCGGTGGCGCCGACCATGACGGGGCTGAGGCCCAGGCCCATCAGGACGAACCACAGGGCCATCACGCCGTTGCCGGAGTGGATGTCCAGGGTGGACATGCCGAGCATCGCCGCGGTGGTGAAGAGCATGCCCGCGACGATCGGGATGCGCGGCCCGATCTTGCCGATCAGGAAACCGGCCACCGGCGCGCCGACGATCATCATGCCGGTCATCGGGAGCAGGTGGACGCCCGCGTCGACCGGCGCCATCCCGTGCACGTTCTGCAGGTAGAAGGTGACGAAGAAGATGCCGCCGAAGAAGGCGAAGGCCATCAGCACCATCAGCAGGGTGCCGGCCGAGAGCGGCACCGAGCGGAACAGCGAGAGCGGGATCAGCGGTTCCCTGGCGTAGTTCTGCCAGACCGCGAAGAACACCAGGGCGAGCAGCGCGCCGCCGAGGAACAGCAGGGTGGCCGGGTCGGCCCAGCCCCAGGTCGGGGCCTTGATGATGCCCCAGACCAGCATGAACATCGCGCCGGAGAGCAGCACGATGCCGGGGACGTCGAAGGACTTGGCGGCGTTCTCGGCCCGGACGTCCTTGAGGATCAGCAGGCCCAGGACCAGGGCCATGACGCCGACCGGGACGTTGATGAAGAACACCGACTCCCAGTTGACGTGCTCGACCAGCAGGCCGCCGACGATCGGCCCGGCCGCGGTGGAGGCGCCGATGACGCCGCCCCAGATGCCGATGGCCATGTTGAGCTTGTCGGCGGGGAAGGCCCCGCGCAGCAGGCCGAGCGCGGCGGGCTGGAGCAGCGCGCCGAACAGGCCCTGCAGCACGCGGAAGAGGATCACCTGCTGGATCGATCCGGCGAAGCCGATCGCGGCGGAGGTGGCGGCGAAGCCGACCGCGCCGACCAGGAAGGTGGTCTTGTGGCCGAACCGGTCGCCGATCTTGCCCGCGGTGATCAGGAAGACCGCGAGGGCCAGCAGGTAGCCGGAGGTGACCCACTGGATGTCGGCGGGCGAGGCGTGCAGGTCCTGCTGGATGGCCGGGTTGGCGATGGCGACGACGGTGCCGTCGAGGGCGACCATCATGACGCCGACGGCGACGGTGAGCAGCGTCAGCCAGGGGTGGCCCCGGAGCCTGCCGCCCGCGGCCGGGGCCGCTTCCTTGTCGAGTACTACGGACTGGCTCATGTCTCGGGAGCTCCCCGTTCGTGTGGTGCGGCCGGGCCGCGCTGGAACGAAAGGCGGCGGTGCCCGGCCCTCACGCCCGTCCCCACGAGCTCCACGACGAACGGGCACCGCCCTCGCGGAACATTATGTCAGCCGCTGACATTCGACAAACGGTGACTCCTGTCACCTGCTGCCATCTAGCCACCGCGGCGCTATCGTTGGCCCCATGGCCACCCCCACCACCGCCGCCGACCCGCAGTCCGTCGGCCTGCGCGAACGCAAGAAGCGGCGCACCCGGGACGCCCTGGTCGACGCCGCCCACCGGCTCTTCCTCTGCCACGGCTACGGGCGCACCACCGTGGACGAGATCGCCTCCGAGGTGGAGGTCTCCCAGCGCACCTTCTTCCGGTACTTCGCCAACAAGGAGGAAGTCGCCCTCGCCGTGCTGGCCGAGGCCGAGGCGGCCTTCCTGGAGTTCCTGCGCGCCCGCCCGGCCGAGGAGAACCCGCTGGAGGCGATGCGCGGCGCCGTCCGCGAGGTCTGGCAGGCCGTCGACCGCGGGCAGGGCGGCGGGCCGGACAGCGGGCCGGCCGCGCTGGAGCTGTTCGAGCTGATCGAGTCCACCCCGACGCTGCTCGCCGCGCACCTGCGGCACTCCATCCAGCAGGAGGTCGAGGTCGCCCGGATCCTCGCCGACCGCGAGGGCCTCGACCCGGCCGTCGACCTGCGCCCCCGGCTGCTCGCCGCCGTGTTCGGCACCGTGGTGCGGCTCTCGCACCTCTCCTACGCCGCCGACCCGGACGCCCACCGGCACTCGATGGACGGCATGCTGGCCCTGATCGAGCGCCACTTCGACCAGCTGGGCCCGGCGCTGGCCGGCTCCTGGCGCTGACCCCCTACCGGGGTAGCACCCCGGACGCGCTACCGCAGGGTGAGGACACCGGCCCGCCCCCGTCCTACCCTCGGCCCGGTGACCCCCTGGAAAGAGTTCCTCCGCGCCCTCACCGAACCCCTCGACGACCACCGCCCGCCGCTGGCGACGGCCCGTCGCAGATGGGTCCGGATGCTCCCGTACGCGCTGGTGCTGACCGCGGTGGCCGCCCTGCTGCCCACCGGGATCGTGTCGCTCACCCGGTTCTACGGGGTGGGGCCCTCGCTGGCCACCGCGCTGGCCGCGGTGCAGTCCGGGGCGCTGGTCCTGGCGCTGACCCGGCCGCTGCTGGCCTGGCAGCTGGTCGCGCCGTCGGTGCTGGTCGGCGCGGCCGTCACGCACGGCGCCGCCGCCGAGCAGCCCTGGCCGTGGCCGGTGACCACGCTGCTGTCGTACCTGTTCCTGATGGTGCTGCTGGCGGTCCGCGAGCGCGGTCGCACCCTGCTCGCCGTCTGGGTCGTCACCTTCCTCGCGGGCAGCCTGAGCTGGACGGTCTTCAACGCGCACTTCGACGGCACCTCGGTGGTGGTCGCCGCGCTGTCCGGGGCGGTCCTGCTGCTCGGCTGGAGCCTGCGCGGGCGCGGCGAGGCCCAGCGGCTGCTCGCCGAGCAGGAGCAGATCTCCGGGACCGAGCGGGCCCGGCGCACCCTGCTGGAGGAGCGCGCCCGGATCGCCCGCGAGCTGCACGACGTGGTCGCCCACCACATGTCGGTGATCACCGTCCAGGCGGACAGCGCCCCGTACCGGATCGAGGGCCTGCCCCCGGCCGCCGTCGAGGAGTTCGGGCAGATCGCCGCCGCCGCCCGCGGCTCGCTCGCCGAGATGCGCCGCCTGCTGGGGGTGCTGCGGGCCGACGGGGGCGCTCCCGACAAGGCGCCGCAGCCCGGGCTGGCCGACCTGCCGAAGCTGCTGGCCACCGCCGGGCAGGCCGGGGTGCGGGCCGAACTCGCCGTCGCGGACGGGGTGGCGGCGCTCGGGCCGGTGCCGGACGCGGTCGCGCTGTCCGCGTACCGGATCGTCCAGGAGGCGCTGGCCAACGTCGTCCGGCACGCCCCCGGCGCCACCGCCGAGGTCCGGCTCTCCGCCGCGGACGGCGCGCTCGCCCTGTCCGTCCGCAACGGTCCGCCGCCCGGCCGGTCCGCCGCCGTGGAGACCTCCGGCGGCACCGGGCAGGGTCTCGTCGGAATGCGCGAGCGCGTCCGCCTGCTGGCTGGCACCCTGGACACCGGCCCGACCGCCGACGGCGGCTACCGGGTGAGCGCCGTCCTGCCGCTGGACGGCACCGGCCCGGGCCCGGGCACCGGCACGGATCCAGGGGAGAGCACCGCATGACCATCCGCGTCCTGATCGCCGACGACCAGGCGATGGTCCGCGCCGGGTTCGCCGCCCTGCTCAGCGCCCAGAGCGACATCGACGTGGTCGGCGACGCGGCCGACGGCCGGCAGGCCCTGGAGGTCAGCGGCCGCACGCACCCCGACGTGGTCCTGATGGACGTCCGGATGCCCGAGATGGACGGCCTGGAGGCCGCCCGCCGCCTGCTCGACCCGCCGCCCGGCGCGGTGCACCGGCCGCGCGTGCTGATGCTCACCACCTTCGACGTCGACGACTACGTGTACGAGGCGCTGCGGGCGGGCGCCAGCGGCTTCCTGCTCAAGGACGCCCCGCCCGCCGACCTGATCGCCGCCGTCCGGGTGGTCGCCGCGGGCGACGCGCTGCTCGCGCCCTCGGTGACCCGCCGCCTGATCGCCGACTTCGCCCGCCACCGCCCCGCGCCGCGCCGCGACCCGCGGCTGCGCCTGAACGGACTCACCCCGCGCGAGACCGAGGTCCTCGAACTCATCGCCCGCGGCCTGTCCAACCAGGAGATCGCCGCCCACCTCGTGCTGGCCGAACAGACCGTCAAGACCCACGTCGGCCGCATCCTCGCCAAGCTCGAGCTGCGCGACCGCGCCCAGGCCGTCGTCCTCGCCTACGAGAGCGGCCTGGTCCAGCCCGGCGCGCAGTAGGGCGCACCGCCTGCCCCTCCGGTATGACCCCGGGGTTGGCTCCGCGGGGTGACGCCCCCGCGCCCGTCCCGTTCCTACCTTCCTCCCCGTTGCCGAACGAGCGGAGGAGGAGCGGATGTCGTCGCGTCTGCGTCGTGGGACGGCCGTGGCCGGGCTGGTGCTGGCCGCGGTGCTGGGGGTGGGGTCGTGGGCGTCGCCGGACGCGCAGACGCCGCTGACGGGGCCGCCGCCGGGGGCGGCGGCTTGGACGGCGGACACCACGCTGGGGGTGCGGCTGCCCGACCCGGGGAGGGCCTCGCCGGAGGAGGTCGCCGCGTTCTTCGCGGGCCTGCCGCCGGCGCAGCGCGAGTCCCTGGCGGTGCGCCACCCGCAGGTGGTGGGGAACCTGGACGGCGCCCCGGTGGCGCTGCGGCTGCGGGCCAACGCGCTGGCCGTCGAGGAGGAACGGGACCGGCAGCGGGCCCGGGCCGGGGACGCCGCGCTGCCGTCCGCGGAGCGCGCCGCGGCCGCCGCGGGGGCCGACCGCTACGCGGGGCTGGCGCAGCGCCGCCTGCTGGCGTTCGACCCGCGCGGGCGGGGCCAGGTCGCCGAGGTGTTCGGCGACCTGGAGCACGACGGGCGGGCGGCGGTCCTGGTGCCGGGCTCGGACGTCGACCTGGCGACCTACGACCGCCCCTCGGCCACGGGGTACGACACGCCCGCCGGGATGGCCCGGGCGCTGCGCGCGGCCGGGGGCGACCGGGTCGCGGTGGTGGTCTGGGTGGGCTACACGACGCCGGTCGGCCTGGGGGTGGACGCGGCCCGGGAGGAGCTCGCCGAGGCGGGCGCGCGGCGACTCGACCGGCTGGTGCGGGGGTTGGCGCCGGTGACCGGCCGGGTCGAGCTGTTCTGCCACTCGTACGGGTCGGTGGTGTGCGGGCGCTCGGCGCCGGACCCGGCGCTGGTCGCGGGGGTGGTGGCGGTGGCCTCGCCGGGGATGGGCCTGGAGCGGGCGGACGAGCTGCGGGTGCCGGTGTGGGCGGTGCGCCGCAACGCCGAGGACTGGATCGGCGACGTGCCGAACGTCTCGCTGCTCGGCTTCGGCCACGGCGCCGACCCGACCTCGGGCGGCTTCCGCGCCCGGCTGCTGCCGTCCACCGGTTCGCACGGCCACAGCGGCTACTTCGCGCCGGGTTCGGCCTCCCTCGCGGCCTTCGCCGCGCTCGCCCTCACCGCCACCGCCTGACCTCCCGTCAGCGACTCCTGGAGACCTCCGTGACGACCTCCCTGACCCGACTGCGCCGCGCCGCCGCGCAGGTCGACGCGCAGACCCCCGCCACCCGCGACCGCGCCCTGGACGGGCTGCGCGCCCTGGCCCTGCTGTCCGTCCCGGTGGGCCACTGGCTGCTGGGCGGGTTCGACTCCTCCGGCGGGGTGCTGCACAACGCCAGCCCGCTGGGGGCGCTGCCGTTCATGGCGCCGCTGAGCTGGCTGCTGCAGATGCTGGGGGTGTTCTTCCTGGTGGGCGGCCGGGCCTCGGCGCTGTCGCTGCGCCGGGCGGCCGACCGCGGGGTGCCGGTGCGTGCGTGGCTGCGCGGCCGGGTGCTGCGGCTGGTGCGCCCGGTGCTGGGGGTGGCGGCGGTGTGGGCGGCGCTGGTGCCGCTGCTGCACGCGCTGGGCGTGCCGGACGCGACGGTGCGCACGGGCGCGGTGCTGATGGTGCAGCCGCTCTGGTACGTCGCGATGTACCTGGTGCTGACCGTGCTGACCCCGCTGTGCGTCAAGTTCGGTGCCTGGTCCCGCGGTTGGGGCTCGGCCGGACTGATGGCGGCGGTCGCGGCGGTGGACCTGCTGCGGTACGGGCCGTGGGGCGCCTCGATGCCGGGCTGGCTGAGCCTGCTGAACCTGCTGCCGGGCTGGCTGTTCGCGTACCAGCTGGGCGTGGACTGGGCGCACGGGCGGCTGACCCGGGCGGGGGCGAAGCTGCTGGCACTGGGCGGGGCGGCGCTGTTCGCGGTGCTGCTGCTGGTGTTCCACTACCCGGCGAGCATGGTGGGCGTGCCGGGCGCGGCCCGGACCAACTCGCACCCGCCGTCCCTGCTGGTGCTGGCGCTGGCCTCGGTGCAGGGCGGCGTCGCGGTGCTGCTGAAGGACCGGCTGGGCCGGGCGCTGCGGCGGCCGCTGCTGTGGCTGCCGGTGGTGGTGGTCAACCTGGGGGCGATGACGATCTTCTGCTGGCACCAGAGCGCGATGTTCCTGACGGCGCTGGCGGGTTCGCACCTGGGCGCGCTGCCGGGCCTGACCACCGCCCCGGACTCGGGCGCCTGGGCGCTGGCCCGGCTGGCCTGGCTGCCGGTGTTCGGCGCGGTGCTGGCGCTGATCGGCCGGTGGGCCCGGCGCTTCGACGCCCCGTGGCCGTCCCGGACGTGGCGGGCGGTGGCGGGCGCGGGCGCGGCGCTGTTCGCGGTGTACGCCCTGGGCGCGGTCTGACCCCGCGTCAACTGTCGGCGGCGGCGCCTATCCTGGCGCGCATGGCGAGCTTCGAGGAACTGACCGCGCTGGCCCTGGCGCTGCCGGGCACCCACCAGGAGGAGACCTGGGAGCAGGTCACGCTGCGGGCGGGGCGGAAGATCTTCGCGATGGGCCGGCCGGAGTCGGGCGAGGCGGTCGTGAAGGCCGCCCCGGCCGAGCAGGCCGAGTTGGTCGCGGCCGCGCCCGGGGTGTACTCGGTGGCGCCGTACACCGGCCGGTTCGGCTGGGTGCGGGTGCAGCTGGCCGGGCTGGAGCCGGACGAACTGCGCGAACTGCTCACCGACGCCTGGCGTTCGGTCGCCCCGAAGCGGGTGGTGAAGGAGTACGACGGGTAGCGTCCGGGCGAATGTGACGGGGAACACTGTTTGCGCCCTGCCCGCGGGGTCGGCCGCCCTCTACTCTGGCTGACTAGTAGTTGGCAGTCACGCACCGTCGGGTCAGTCCCGCCGCGCTGTACCGGCCCGAGGGAGTGGACGCCATGCACCGCAGGCGGGTCAAGCGAATCCTGATCGGCGTGTTCGCCGGGTGCGCCGCCCTGGTGGACGCCGGTGCGGCCGCCGCGCAGGCCGCCGCCTCCAACGAGCAGTTGGCGATCACCACCCCGCCCGCGGGCAGCTCCGCCTGGGTCGCCGACCGGACCCTCGGCCGCCCGCTGCCGGACCCGGCCACCGCCGACCCGGCCGCCGTCGCCGCCTTCTTCGCCTCCCTCTCCCCGGCCGAGCTGAACCGGCTGGTGGCCGAGTACCCGCTGGTGGTCGGCAACCTGGACGGCGCCCCGCTGGACGTCCGCTACCGCGCCAACCGGGTCGCGATCACCGCCGAGCGGGACCGCGCCCGGCAGCGCGCCGCCGACACCGGCCTGGACCCCACCACCCGCGCGCTGGCCCTCTCCCGCGCCAACGACTCCGACCGGCTGCTGGCCCCGGGACGGCAGGTCCTGGCCTTCGACCCGCGCGGCCGCGGCCTGGTCACCGAGGTCTGGGGCGACCTGACCTCCGCCGAGCGGATCGCCGTCCTGGTGCCCGGCTCGGACGCCGACCTCGGCCACTTCGACCAGACCGCCGACCCGCTGCGCTCCCCCGCCGGGATGGCCCGCGCCCTGTACGCCGAGGAGCACGCCCAGGCGCCCGGCACCCGCACCGCGGTGATCGCCTGGACCGGCTACGTCACCCCGCAGGGCCTGGGCCCGGACGCGGTCACCTCCCGGCTCGCCGAGGCGGCCGCGCCCCGGCTGACCCGGCTGCTGGCCGGCCTCAGGCAGACCACCCACCCGGACGCGCCGCCCGCGCTGCTGTGCCACTCGTACGGCTCGGTGGTGTGCGGCACCGCCTCGCCCTCGCTGCACGAGGCGCAGCCCACCGACGTGGTGGCGTTCGGCAGCCCCGGGATGGGCGTGGACTCGGCCGCCGAGCTGGGCACCGGCGTCCAGGTGTGGGCGGCCCGCAACCCCGGCGACTGGATCGGGAACGTGCCGTACCTGGAGGTCGGCGGCCTCGGGCACGGCGCCGACCCGACCACCCACGCCTTCGGCGCGGTGTCGATCTCCTCGCTGGGCGCCAGCGGCCACAACGGCTACCTGGCCGAGGGCACCGCGAGCCGGCACAACTTCGCCGCCATCGCGCTGGGCCACTACGGCGAGGTCAGCGGCCCGTCCGAGAGCCAGGGCTGACGCCCTCCGGGGGCGGTCAGACCTCGCGGGCGTCGGCGGTGGAGCTCATGTCGGCGTAGCGGCTGCCGGAGACCCGGGCGGAGATCGGCTCCAGTTCGGCCAGCTCCTCCTCGGTCAGCACCAGCCGGGTCGCGCCCAGGTTCTCCTCCAGCCGGGTGCGCTTGCGGGTGCCGGGGATCGGCACCACCGCGGTCAGGCCGTGCACCGCGGCGCGCTGCTGCACCCAGGCCAGCGCCACCTGCGCGACCGTCGCCCCGTGCTGCTCGGCGATCTTCCGTACCGGGGCGACCAGTTCGGCGTTGCCGGCCGCGTTCTCGCCGCTGAAGCGCGGCAGGTGGCGGCGGAAGTCGCTCGCGTCCAGCTGCCCGGCGTCGGTGACCGCCCCGGTCAGGAAGCCCCGCCCGAGCGGCGAGTACGGCACCAGCGCCACGCCCAGTTCGGCCGCGGCGGGCACCGCGCTGCGCTCCACGCCCCGGGCGAAGAGCGACCACTCGGACTGCAGCGCCGCGATCGGGTGCACCGCGTGCGCCTCCCGCAGCTCGGGGCCGGTCACCTCGGACAGGCCCAGGTGGCGCACCTTCCCGGCCGCGACCAGCTCGGCCATCGCGCCCACCGACTCGGCCAGCGGCACGTCCGGGTCGCGGCGGTGCATGTAGTAGAGGTCGATCACGTCGGTGCCGAGGCGGCGCAGCGAGGCGTCCACCGCCTTGCGGATGTACGCCGGGTCGTTGTTGATCCCCCGGTAGTGCGGGTCGTCGGCGCGCCGCTCGATGGCGAACTTGGTGGCCAGCACGACCTGTTCGCGGTGCGCCCGGACGAACGGCCCGATCAGCTCCTCGTTGGCGCCCGAGCCGTAGACGTCGGCGGTGTCGAAGAGGGTGACGCCCAGCTCCAGGGCCCGCTCCAGGGTGGCCAGCGCCTCCTGGGTGTCGGTCGGGCCGTAGAACTCGCTCATGCCCATGCAGCCCAGGCCCTGCACGCCCACGAGCGGGCCGTCGGTGCCGAGCCGGGTGGTCTCGATGGTGCTGCTCATGCGCTCTTCCTGTCCTGTGCGGAGTGCTGTTCCCGGGTCTCCCCGTCGCCGTCGGCCGGGAGGACGGGCGTGCCGTAGTGCTCGATCTTCAGGTCGATCACGGCGAGCGTGGCGTGCAGGTCGGCGAGCCGCTGCCGCACCTCCTCGCGGTGCGCGACCAGCAGCTCCCGCCGCTGGGCCCGCGTGCCGTCCCCGGCCCGCAGCAGCTCGACGTACCGGACCATGTCGGCCACCGGCATGCCGGTCAGCCGCAGCTTGGTCAGGAACGCCAGCCGGGCCAGGTCCGCGTCGCTGTAGCGGCGCTGCCCGGCGTGCGAGCGGTCGACCGGCTCCAGCAGGCCGATCCGCTCGTACCAGCGCAGCGTGTGCGCGGACAGGCCGCTGACGGCGGCCACCTCGCTGATGCTGTGGCCCGCCGTCCGGTCCGGCCCGGGGGCCGGGGTTCCGAGCGCCCCCGCGCACACTGCCGTTCCCTGCTCGGGCTCTGCCATGGTTTCCGGACCCCCGTCTCGACGACAACGACGACGCTACCGAGTTGGAGCGCACTCCAAGCAAGCCTGGCACGCCACCGGCCGTCCCGGGTCCGGCCCGCTGGGTAGAGTGCGCGCATGCAGAGCTTGCGGATGATCGAGGACTGGCCGGTACCCCACGCCGCGGCGGCGGTGGTCCGCGGGAGCGACGGTGCGCTGCTGGGCGCGCACGGCCCGCAGGAGCACCTGTTCCCGCTCGCCTCGGTGACCAAGCTGCTCAGCGCGTACGCCGTGCTGGTCGCCGTCGAGGAGGGCGTCTTCGAGCTCGACGACCCGGCCGGTCCGCCCGGCTCCACCGTCCGCCACCTGCTCGCCCACACCTCCGGCCTGGCCTTCGACGAGCACCGGGTGATGGCCGAGCCCGGCAACCGGCGGCTCTACTCCAACGCCGGGTTCGACGTGCTCGCGGCCGCCCTGGAGGACGCCTCCGGGATCCGCTTCGACCAGTACGCCGCCGAGGCCGTCTTCCGGCCCCTCGGCATGCACGCCACCCTGATCAACACCGCCCACCGCGCCCCCGCCGGCGCGGGCGGCCTCTCCACCGTCGCCGACCTCGTCCGCTTCGCCGCCGAACTGCAGTCCCCGAAGCTGCTCGACCCGGCCACCCTGCGCGCCGCGACCCGCGAGGTCGCCTTCCCCGGCACCAGCGGCGTCCTGCCCGGCTTCGGCCACCGCCGTCCCAACGACTGGGGCCTCGGCTTCGAGATCCGCGACCACAAGGCCCCGCACTGGACCGGCACCGCCAACTCCCCCGCCACCTTCGGCCACTTCGGCCAGTCCGGCACCTTCCTCTGGGTCGACCCCGCCGCCGACCTCGCCTGCGTCGCCCTCACCGACCGCGACTTCGGCCCCTGGGCGGCCGAGGTCTGGCCGCAGCTCTCCGACGCGGTCCTCGCCGAGAACGCGTAACGCGGAGCGCGGAGCGCGACACCGGGGGCGCGGGGAGCTGCGCGAGCAACCCCGCACCCACCGCGAGGTCGCGAGGCGACGCCGACCCACCGCCCACCCCGCGACCTTGCTGACGTGCGCCTCCCGCAGCGCGCAGTTCCCCGCGCCCCGGGTCTCGCGCCCTCTCAGCCGTACTGCACGGGCGTGTGCATCTCCCAGAGCAGCAGTTCCACCCCGTCCTGCCCCGCCGTCGGGTCCGCGAACGCGTCGCCCGTGATGCGGACGGAGTCGCCCGGCCCCGCCGAGCGCCCGCCGCCCTGCGGGCCCGGGACGGTGCGGTAGCCGACCGAGCCGGAGACGACGTGGACGTAGCGGTAGGGGGCGGCGGGGAGGGCGGGCAGCGGCATCCAGGCCGGGGTGCGGACCAGCCACAGCGCCGCGTCGCCGCGCCGCAGCCGCAGCGCCCGCCCCGCGTCCGCCGCCCGGCCCGAGGCGAGCAGGGTGAGCCCGTCCCCGTCGGGGACCGCCGCGAGGCCGAAGCCGGGCGCGGCGCCGTACTCGTCGGGCTGGAGCCACATCTGGACGAAGGTGACGGGTTCGGTCGCGCCGCCGGCGTTGCGTTCGGTGTGACTGATGCCCGTCCCGGTGGACTGCACCTGCACGGTGCCGCGCCGCACGACGCTCGCGTGGCCCGCGTCGTCGCGGTGGGCGAGGGCGCCGGAGACGACCCAGGTCACGATCTCGGTCTCGCTGTGCCGGTGGGCCTCGTACCCGGCGCCGGGGGCGAGGGTCTCCTCGTTGCAGGCGAGCAGCGCGCCGAAGGAGGTGTTCTTCGGGTCGTAGTGGCCGGCGAAGGAGAAGGCGTGCCGGGTGGTGACGCCTTCGGCGGGTTCCGACAGGTAACGCTCGGCGGCGCGCCGGAGGTCGGCGCGGCCGCGCTCCTTCCGGACGGGGCCGGACGCCGGTTCGATGGTTTCGCACGCGTGCCCGTCGGGGGGCGGAGTTTCCACGCTCACGGGCACCACGGTAGCCGGTGTGACGGGTGCCACCGGACGACATCGGGCCGGGTGTGCACGAGCACCCTCCGGCGTGAGGCAGGCTAGTGCCGTGCCCTCCGCTTCAGCGAAACCCGACAAGTCCTCCGACCGTTCGTCCGAGGAGCGCTCCGCCCCGGAGCGGTCCGCGGAGCGGGTCCAGGAGAAGAAGCCCGCCAAGCGCCCGTCCGGCCCGGGGCGGGCGGCCGCGGTGCCCGGCCGGGGCCGGATGACGGCCGAGGAGCGCCGGTTGGCGGCCGAGCGGGCGGAGCTGCGGGCGGCGACGCTGAAGCGGCTGGAGAAGTCGGCGGGCAAGCTGGCGTCCGCGGCGATCGCCCGGATGGACGACCAGCTGGCCTGGTACCGGCGGATGCCGCCGGAGCACCGCTCGTGGATCGGCCTGGTCGCCCAGGCGGGCATCGCGGCGTTCACCGAGTGGTACCGGCGCCCGGAGGCCTCGCAGGCGATCTCCACGGACGTGTTCGGCACCGCCCCGCGGGAGTTGACCCGGGCGATCACGCTGCGGCAGACCGTGGAGCTGATCCGCACCACCATCGAGGTGATGGAGGAGGCCATCGAGGAGGTGGCCGCGCCCGGCGACGAGGCGGGGATGCGCGAGTCGGTGCTGGTCTACGCCCGGGAGATCGCGTTCGCCACCGCGCAGGTGTACGCGCAGGCCGCGGAGGCGCGCGGCGCGTGGGACGCCCGGCTGGAGGCGCTGGTGGTGAACTCGTTGCTGTCCGGGGACGCCGACGAGGGCGTGCTGTCGCGGGCGGCGGCGCTGGGCTGGGGCCAGCCGAGCCAGGTGCGCGTGGTGATGGGCAGCGCCCCGGACGGGGACAGCGAGCTGGTGGTGGAGGCGATCCGGCGCGCCGCCCGGTACGCGAAGCTGCACGTGCTGACGGGGGTGCTGGGCCGCCGCCTGGTGGTGGTGGTCGGCGGCGACAAGGAGCCGGTGCACGCGGCCCGGGCGCTGATCGGCCAGTTCGCGCCGGGTCCGGTGGTGGTCGGCCCGACCGTCGGCGACCTGCTGTCGGCGACCCGCTCGGCGCACGCCGCCGCGCAGGGCCTGAAGGCGTGCGCGGCCTGGCCGGACGCGCCCCGCCCGGTGCTGGCCGACGACCTGCTGCCGGAACGCGCGCTGGCGGGCGACGAAGTGGCGCGCCGTCAGTTGGTGGAGGAGATCTACACACCCCTGGAGGAGGCCGGTTCGGCACTCCTGGAGACGCTGAGTGTCTACCTGGAGCAGGCGTCCTCGTTGGAGGGCGCGGCCCGGATGCTCTTCGTCCACCCGAACACCGTGCGCTACCGGCTGCGTCGTGTGACAGACGTCACCGGCTATGCTCCGTCAGACGTGCGTTCGGCCTTCACCCTGCGCATCGCCCTTGCTCTGGGGCGTCTCGGCTCCGGGCCCGACCAGGGCTGAGCGGACTGTAGGGACTCCACAAGCCGACGTGCTTTTCTTCGTCATCGTCGCCTACCCGCCCGCGGGCGTCCGGCGAGAGAGGGTTGAACCGTGCTCGTTATCGTCGCCCCTGGACAGGGTGCCCAGACTCCCGGCTTCCTCAACCCCTGGCTCGAACTGGACGGTGCCGCCGACCGGCTGCGCCGGTGGTCGGCGACGGCCGGCCTCGACCTGGTGCACGCCGGCACCGAGGCCTCCGAGGAGGAGATCAAGGACACCGCCGTCGCGCAGCCGCTGCTGGTGGCCGCCGGCCTGGTGACCGCCGCGGCACTGTTCCCGCAGGGCGTGGCCGGTGCGGTCGGCGCGGTGGCGGGCCACAGCGTGGGCGAGATCACCGCCGCGGCGCTGGCCGGGGTGCTGTCCGAGGAGGACGCGCTGGGCTTCGTCCGCGAGCGCAGCCTGGGCATGGCGGAGGCCGCCGCGGCGACCGCGACCGGCATGACCGCGGTGCTCGGCGGCGACCCGGAGGCGGTGCTCGCCAAGCTCGCCGAGCACGGCGTGAGCGCGGCGAACAACAACGGCGGCGGCCAGCTGGTCGCGGCCGGCACGCTGGAGCAGCTGGACGCGCTGAAGGCGGACCCGCCGGCCGGCGCGCGGCTGATCCCGCTGAAGGTCGCGGGCGCGTTCCACACCGCGCACATGGCCCCGGGCGTGGCCCGGCTGGAGAAGCTGGCGCCGACCCTCACGACCGCCGACCCGGCCGTCGCGTACCTCTCGAACCGGGACGGCGAGGTGGTCGGCTCCGGCGCCGAGGTGCTCGCCCGCCTGGTCTCGCAGGTGTCCAACCCGGTCCGCTGGGACCTGTGCATGGAGACCCTGCAGCGGCTCGGCGCGACCGCCGTGATCGAGCTGTCCCCCGCCGGTACCCTCACCAACCTGGTCAAGCGCAACGTCAAGGGTGTCGCCACGCTGGCCCTGAAGACCCCCGCCGATCTCGACAAGGCCCGTGCACTCGTGGCCGAGCACGGCGGCCAGGAGGAGAGCGCATGAGCGCGACCATCAAGCCGGTCACCGGCGCCCGGTTCTCCCGCATCCACGGCGTGGGCGGCTACCGGCCGACCCGGGTGATCCCCAACTCCGAGGTGCTGAACTGGATCGACTCCTCGGACGAGTGGATCCGCACCCGTTCCGGCATCGCCGAGCGCCGCTGGGCCGGGCCGGAGGAGAGCGTCGCCGAGATGTCGGTGCAGGCCGCCGGCAAGGCGATCGCGATGGCCGGGATCAGCCCGGAGCAGATCGGCGGCGTCATCGTCGCGACGGTCTCGCACCTGAAGCAGACCCCGGCGATCGCCACCGAGATCGCCCAGCGGCTCGGCTGCGGCACCGCCCCGGCGTTCGACATCTCGGCCGCCTGCGCGGGCTTCGGCTACGGCCTGAGCCTGGCCGACGGCATGGTGCGCGGCGGCAGCGCCGGGTACGTGCTGGTGATCGGCGTGGAGCGGCTGTCGGACCTGACCGACGTCACCGACCGGTCGACCGCGTTCATCTTCGGCGACGGCGCGGGCGCCGCGGTCGTCGGCCCGTCCGAGACCCCCGGCATCGGCAAGGTGGTCTGGGGTTCGGACGGCTCGCAGGCCGAGGTGATCTCGCAGACCCAGGCCTGGGACACCGCCTTCGCCAAGCCGGACGCCGTCAACGGCACCGGCGAGGAGGTGAGGTGGCCGGCCCTGCGGATGGAGGGCCAGACGGTCTTCCGCTGGGCGGTGTACGACATGGCGAAGGTCGCCGAGCAGGCCCTGGAGGCCGCCGGGATCACCGCCGACCAGCTCGGTGCGTTCATCCCGCACCAGGCCAACATGCGCATCATCGACGCCATGGTCAAGAAGCTGGACCTGCCCCCGAGCGTCCCGGTGGCCCGCGACATCGCGGAGACCGGCAACACCTCCGCCGCGTCGATCCCGCTCGCCATGGAGCGGATGCTGGAGCGCGGCGAGGCCAAGAGCGGCGACTTGGCGCTGATCATCGGCTTCGGGGCGGGTCTGGTGTACGCCGCCGCAGTCGTTACGCTCCCCTAGGCGTTTTTCTCCGCCCCACCCCTGGAAACCCGCGTCGGTCCGCCGGACCGGACGCTGTCAACACCGAGAAGGAGCAGCCGACATGGCTACCCGCGAAGAGGTTCTCGAAGGTCTCGCCGAGATCGTGAACGAGATCGCCGGCATCCCCACCGAGGACGTCGCGCTCGACAAGTCCTTCACCGACGACCTGGACGTCGACTCGCTGTCCATGGTCGAGGTCGTCGTCGCCGCCGAGGAGCGCTTCGGCGCGAAGATCCCGGACGACGAGGTCAAGAACCTCAAGACCGTCGGCGACGCGGTGGACTTCATCGTCGCCAACGCCTGACCTGCGGTCAGACCGCCCGGTCGGGGCGCGCCCGGCGCGCCCCGACCGGTCCCCTCCCCTCCGGCCCCCCGGTCCTCCCCTCAGATGTGAGAGAAGAAGAAACCAGTGACTGCTGAAAACCGCACCGTGGTCGTCACGGGTATCGGCGCCTTCACGCCGCTGGGCGGCGACGCCGCCACTTTCTGGGAGGGCCTGCTGGCCGGCAAGTCCGGGGTCCGCGCCCTCACCGAGGACTGGGCGGCCGAGCTGCCCGTCCGGATCGCCGCCCGGGTCGCGGTCGAGCCCGGCGAGATCCTGCCCCGCCCGCTGGCCCGCAAGCTGGACCGCTCGGCGCAGTTCGCGCTGATCGCCGCCCGCGAGGCCTGGAAGGACGCGGGCTACGAGGCCCCGGCCACCGACGACGCCAACCCGCTGGCCCCCGAGCGCCTGGGCGCGGTCATCGCCTCCGGCATCGGCGGCGTCACCACCCTGCTCGACCAGTACGACGTGCTCAAGGAGCAGGGCGTCCGCAAGGTCTCCCCGCACACCGTCCCGATGCTGATGCCCAACTCCCCGGCGGCCAACGTCGGCCTGGAGGTCGGCGCCCGCGCGGGCGTGCACACCCCCGTCTCCGCCTGCGCCTCCGGCGCCGAGGCGATCGGCTACGCGATCGAGATGATCCGCACCGGCCGCGCCGACGTGGTGGTGGCCGGCGGCACCGAGGCCGCGATCCACCCGCTGCCGATCGTCGCCTTCTCCAACATGATGGCGATGTCCAAGAACAACGAGGACCCGGAGCACGCCTCCCGCCCGTACGACAAGGGCCGCGACGGCTTCGTCCTCGGCGAGGGCGCGGGCGTGGTCGTGCTGGAGTCCGCCGAGCACGCGGCCGCCCGCGGCGCCCGGGTCTACTGCGAGGCCGTGGGCCAGGGCCTGTCCTCGGACGCCCACCACATCGCCCAGCCCGAGCCGACCGGCGCCGGCGTGGCCCGCGCCGTCGACGACCTGTTCGCCCGCAACGACCTGGACAAGTCCGAGGTGGTGCACGTCAACGCGCACGCCACCTCGACCCCGCAGGGCGACACCGCCGAGATCAAGGCGCTGCGCCGGACCCTGGGCGAGCACCTCGACCACGTGGCGATCTCCGCCACCAAGTCGATGACCGGCCACCTGCTCGGCGGCGCGGGCGGCATCGAGACCGTCGCCACCGTGCTCGCGCTCTACAACCGGATCGCCCCGCCGACCGTGAACGTGGTCGACCTGGACGACGACATCGACGCCGACATCGTCCGCGACGAGGCCCGCAAGCTGCCGGTCGACGGCCGCATCGCCGCGCTGAACAACTCCTTCGGCTTCGGCGGCCACAACGTGGTGCTGGCCTTCCGCACCGTCTGACCCGCACGACGCCCCGGAAGGGGGCCCGGGGTTCGCACCCCGGGCCCCCTTCCGCGTTCACACCACCTGGTGCAGCCAGCGCACGGGCGCGCCCTCGCCCGCGTACCGGAACGGCTCCAGCTCGTCGTCCCAGGGCTTGCCGAGCAGCTTGGCGATCTCCGCCTCCAGGTCGCCGCCCTCGCTGCGGGCGCGCAGCAGCACGGCGCGGAGCCGGTCCTCGGGGATCAGGATGTCGCCGTGGAGGCCCGTGACGGCGTGGAAGATGCCGAGCGCGGGCGTGGAGGAGTACCGCTCGCCCTCCGCCGTGGCGCAGGGCTCGCTGGTCACCTCGTACCGCATCAACTGCCAGCCGCGCAGCGCGGAGGCGAGCTTGGAGGCGGTGCCGGGCTCCCCCTGCCAGGAGAGTTCGGACCGCCAGTGCCCCGGCGCGGCGGGCTGCCTGATCCAGTCGAGGTTGATCCGCACACCGAGCACGCCCGCGACCGCCCACTCGACGTGCGGGCACAGCGCGCGGGGCGCGGAGTGGATGTAGAGCACACCACGTGTCGTCACCGGGACCTCCTGGCTGTGGACGAGGGTCGCCTTCCCCAGCTGCCTCGTGCCGTCACCGGTGGGTACCGGTAGGTGCTGACCACTTGCTACCCCGTGAAGCTCAACTTACTCGACATTAGGTCATCAAATCGAGCAAAACGGACAAGCTTTCCCCCCATGCTAGTCGCTTCCTCCGAGAGGTCTACCCCCACGGCCCCCACCTCCCCCGAACGGCCGCACGCGTGCGCCCCCGCCGGGAATCGCGCTCCGGCGGGGGCGGACTGACGGACCGGCAGCCGACCCGGGGTCAGACCTTGACGACCATCTTCCCGGTGTTGGCGCCGCGCAGCATGCCGAGGAACGCCTCGACGGCGTTCTCCACGCCCTCGACCACGGTCTCGTCCGAGCGCAGCTCGCCGCTGCGCAGCCAGCCGCCGACCTCGGCGAAGAAATGCCCGCGCAGCGCGGCGTGGTCGCCGACGATCATGCCCTGCAGGCGCAGCCGCTTGCCGATGGCGAGCGCCAGGTTGCGCGGCCCGGTGGGGGCGGAGGTGTCGTTGTACTGGGCGATGGCCCCGCACAGGGTGACCCGGCCGTGCACGTTGAGCGCGCCGATCGCGGCCTCCAGGTGCTCGCCGCCGACGTTGTCGAAGTACACGTCGATGCCCTCGGGCGCGGCCTGGGCGAGCTGCTCGGCGACCGGGCCCGCCTTGTAGTCGAAGGCGGCGTCGAAGCCGTACTCCTCGACCAGGGTGGCGACCTTCTCCGCGGAGCCCGCCGAGCCGACGACCCGCTTCGCACCCTTGAGCCGGGCGATCTGGCCGACCAGCGAGCCCACCGCACCGGCCGCGCCGGAGACGAAGACGGTGTCGCCCTCCTTGAACGAGGCGACCTCCAGCAGCCCGGCGTACGCGGTCAGGCCGGGCATCCCGAGGACGCCCAGGTAGGCGGAGAGCGGGGCGAGCCCGGGGTCGACCTTCACCGCGTGCGCGGCGTCCAGCGTGGCGTACTCGCGCCAGCCCAGCCCGTGCAGCACGGCGTCCCCGACCGCGAAGCCCTCCGCCGCGGAGGCCACCACGTACCCGACCGCCCCGCCGTCCATCGGCGCGCCGAGCGCGTACGGCGGGACGTAGGACTTCACGTCGTTCATCCGGCCGCGCATGTAGGGGTCGACGGAGAGGTAGGCGTTGCGCACCGTGATCTCGCCCGGGGCCGGGCGGCGGACGGGGGCCTCGACCAGGGCGAAGTCCGCCGGGTCGGGCCAGCCCTGCGGGCGGGCGGCCAGGTGCCACTCGCGGCCGGTGGCGGGGACGTCCTGCTCTGCTGCCATCAGATGCTCCTCAGGGTGAAATATTCACTAGCTAAAGCAATCGTGGGGATGAAAGGTTCAGGTTGTCAAATGTTCAGCTAGACTCGGGAGCATGGCGCAGCGGGAGGAGCAGGTCATGGCGGAGCAGACACCGACTGTCGACCCGATCACGCTGGAGGTCGTCGACCTGATGGCGCGCCTGGTCGGCCTCTTCCACCGCGAGTACGAGGAGGCCGCGGCCGCCCGTTCGCTCACCGGCGCCCAGGCCAAGGTGCTGGCGCTGCTGCGACGCGGCCCGATGCCGATGCGGCACATCGCGCAGACCCTCGCCTGCGAGCCCTCCAACATCACCGGCATCGTCGACCGGCTGGAGGGCCGCGGCTTCGTCACCCGCGAGTCCGACCCGCAGGACCGCCGGGTCAAGCTGGTCGTCGCCACCGACGCCGGGCGCTCCGCCTCCGCCGAGCTGCGCGAGTCGCTGAACTTCGCCCGCGAGCCGCTGGCCGCCCTGGAGGGCGAGGAGCGCGCCCAACTGCGCGACCTGCTGCGGCGGATGCTCGACTCCACCGGTGCGGGCACCGGCCCCAGCAGCGGTGACGGTGGCGCCGGGGGCGCCGCGAAGGCCGGCGGGGGCACCGCGAAGGCCGGCTGAATCGCCGTCGGCACCGGGGCCCGCGGCTCCTCCGCGGCCCGGTTCGAAGAAACTCTCGAAAAAGATGGTTCGCTTGTAACCATTCCGTGCGTCGAACCGTCCAAGTAGTGACGAGTACCGATCCGCAGTGCGGCGGGTCGGTCCAGTGCCTGCCCTCGGGCACCAGTTCCCGCTGCGCGCAGAGAGACGCCCGACCGATGACCGACGCCACGCAGGACGCCGCCCCGGCCCGCTCCCGCGGCCGCCGAATAGCCCGGACTCTCGGGGCCACCGCCGCCGCGCTGGTCGTCGCCGCGGCCGGCACCGGCGCCTGGTACTACCAGCGGCTGGACCGCAACATCACGACCTTCGCCCCCGAGGGCATCGCCTCCAGCCGCCCCCCGGTCGCCACGCCCGCGCCCACCGGCGGACGGCCCGTCAACGTCCTGCTGCTCGGCTCCGACACCCGCGAGGACGGCAACAGCTCGCTGGGCGGCGGCGACGAAGGCGTCGGCCACTCCGACACCGCGATCCTGCTGCACGTGTACGCCGACCACAAGCACGCGGTCGGCGTGTCCATCCCGCGCGACACCCTGGTCACCGTCCCGCCCTGCCTGCTCCCGAACGGCACGTGGACCAAGGAGCGGGCCAACCAGATGTTCAACTCGGCCTTCACCGTGGGCGAGTTCAAGAACGGCAACCCGGCCTGCACGCAGAACACCGTGGAGACCCTGACCGGGCTGCGGGTCGACCACACCCTGGTCGTCGACTTCAAGGGCTTCGCGGCCATCACCAGCGCCGTCGGCGGCGTGGACGTCTGCGTCCCCAACGACGTGGACTCGTACGGCATCCACCTCGCCAAGGGGCGGCAGACCGTCTCCGGCCAGCAGGCCGTGGACTACGTCCGGGCCCGGCACGGGATCGGCGACAACTCCGACATCGGCCGGATGCTCCGGCAGCAGGCGTTCATGTCCTCGCTGATCAAGAAGGTGCAGGAGAAGGGCTTCGACCTGTCCACCCTGCTGCCGCTGGCCGACGCCGCCACCAAGTCGCTCACCGTCGACCCCGAGCTCGGATCGCCCTACAAGCTCGCCGAGTTCGCCCAGTCCCTGCAGGACATCCAGCTCTCCGACATCCAGTTCGTCACTCTCCCCTGGCGCTTCCAGGGCGAACGCGTCGCCGTGGTCGAACCCGACGCGAGCATCCTGTGGGACCTGCTGCGCCAGGACCGCACCCTCGACGGCCGCAGCACGGACACCGGTGCGGGTGCGGGTGCCGGTGCCGTCCCGAGCACGAGTCCGAGCACGAGCCCCGGTGCCTCCCCCGCCGCGACCGGCGGCGCCTCGGCCACGGCCACGGCCTCGGCACCGGTAGCGACCTCGGCATCGGGGAGCGCGGGCGCCGACGCCTCCGGCCGGGCCGACCGCACCCTGCTGGACGTGCCCGTCACCGTGCACAACGCGGCCAAGTCGGGCGGCCTGGCCGGGCGCACCGCGCTCGGCCTGCGCGGCAACGGCTACACCGACATCACCATCGGCCCCGACACCCCGACCCGCCGCACCACCCTGATCGAGTACGCCCCCTCCCGGCGGGCCGCCGCCGAACGCCTCGCCCAGCTCTACCCCGGCGCCGAACTGCGCTCCACCGCCGACGTCGACGGCATCGTGCTGACCCTCGGCCAGGACCGCGCCCTCACCAACGTCCCCGAGGCGGGCGCGGGCGCGGGCGGCAGCGCCTCCCCCGACGCCCTCCCCTCCGGCATCCCGTCCGGCATCGCCGACAACACCCGGCCCGCCGACACCGACCTCTGCAACGACCTCAGCTTCGGCTGACCCGTCCGCCGCCGGAACCGACCGCCCCGGGGCCCACTGCCCCGGGCTCACCGTCCCGGGGCCCGCCGTCCCGGGGCCCGCCGTCCCGGGGCCCGCCGGTCCGTTCCGGCGGTCTCACTGCACCGGGTCCGGAACCCCCGTCACCACCACCGTCACCCGGCGGCCGCGCAAGGCGCCCGCCCGCAGCAGCCCGTACGCACCCCACAGCGCCTTGGCCACGTAGCGGCGCTCCACCGGGACGCCGTACGCGCCCTCGAACCACCGGGCGAACCGTTCCAGCTCCGGCGGAACGCGCCCGTAGCCGCCGCCGTGCCACTCGTGCGCCAGCCGCCAGTTGGCGAACTCGCGGCCGTACCCGGCCCGGTGCAGGGCCGTCACCTCCCCTTCCAGGTAGCCCTCCCCGCGCAGCACCGCCACACCGAGCGCCCGCGGGCCGTCGGGCAGCCCCGCCGCGATCCCGGCCAGGGTGCCGCCGGTGCCGACCGCGCAGCACACCACGTCCCGCGGGCCGAAGTCCGGGTGCTGGTCGGCGAGTTCCCGGGCGATCAGCGCGGCGCCGCGCACGGCGAGGCCGTTGGAGCCGCCCTCGGGCAGCACGTAGTACCCGGCCCGGTGCTCGTGCCGCCCGGAGGCCGCCTCCCGGTAGGCGGAGCGCTCGACGAACTCCAGCACCATGCCGTCCCGTTCGGCCTGCGCCAGCGACCAGTTGCGCGGCCGCCCGGCGAGCTCCGCGCCGCGGATCACGCCGGTGCTGGCCAGCCCGAGCCCGTGCGCGGCGGCCGCGACCGCCCGCACGTGCGTGGAGTACGCCCCGCCGTAGGTGAGCAGCCCCCGGGCGCCCTCGGCGAGGGCCCGCTCCAGGTTCGGGGCGAGCTTGCGCCACTTGTTGCCGGGGACCGTCGGGTGCGCCAGGTCGTCCCGCTTGAGCCACAGCTCCGCGCCCGCCGCGGCGAACTCCGGGTCGTCGACCACGGTCAGGGGCGTGGGCAGGTCGGCGGGGAGGAGCATCCGCCCACCCTAGGGCGCGTATCTGGTGGTGATCAATTTGCAGGTCCTGCCCTCGCTGTGGTCCCGGTCCGGCAGATCGTGTTGTGCGAAGTGAATGCAACTGGCCAACGCCGAGCGGGAGTTGATCGAGCCGTACCTGCCGGTCGGTGAGTACGGCCCGTACCCCGAGCGGCTACGTCGGCAGTTCGAGGGCGTGATCCGGCGGTTTCGGACGGGCGGCCGGTGGCGGGAGGTGCCGGGCGAGTTCGGTGCCTGGTCGACGGTCCACGACCGCTTCCGGCAGTGGCGGGACGCCGGAGTGTTCGAGGCCCTGCTGGAGGGTGCGATCCGAAGACCGCCCTGCTCGGACGGTCCAGGGGCGGTCAGACCAGCAAGGTCCACGTCGCCGGAGACAAGGCCTACTCGTCCCGCGGCCACCGCGCCCACCTGCGCAAACGCCACGTCAAAGCGGTCATCCCGGAGAAGAGGGAGCAGGCCGCCAACCGGAAAAAGAAGGGCAGCGGCGGCGGCCGCCCCGTCAGCCACGGCACCGAGCCCTACAAGGACCGCAACACCGTCGAGCGCCTGATCAACGAACTGAAGGCCTGGCGGGGCATCGCCACCCGATCCGACAAGACCCCGGAAAGCCACCTCGCCGGCCTCCGCCTCCGTGGCGCGACGATCCAGATCGAGGACCTCACCCGAACTCATTGATCACGACCAACGACGCTCCCCAGGGCGCTCTCATTGCGGCGTGAAGGGGAACAGGAACGCCACGGTGCCGCCGGCCAGCAGCAGTGGCAGTCCACCGATGGTGAGGGCACCGATCTTGAACAGCACGGGGCCCCACGCCAACTGTGAGGAGCCTCGCCAGGGCTTCTTCGGGTCGTAGGTGACACGGATCCGCGGTCCGCGGTTCTTTCCCCGATGGCTGCGCTCAACGCCGTCGGCGCCGGTGAACCTGTACCAGGCCGCCCCGTCCCTGGTTCTGAAGTCGAACGTGGCGGACACGGTGATCCCGCGGCGCCTCAGCGCGAGGTGGAGCAGCGTGTCGTGCACCGCGACGAGCAGCATGAGCAGGCCGATGGTGAGTGGCACCGCCCCGACGACCACGAATACAACGTCCGGCCCGTGGGTGGCACCGACCCAGATCGTGTACCCGAGGTACGCGAGAATGAGGGCGCCGATGATCGCCAGTCGCAGTCGTACCACCGGCTCCGGCTTGTCCTTCTCCGGCTGCTTCAGGGCAGTAACGGTGACCCGGGCACTCCCGGCCGGATCCCGCTGCTCGGGCAGTGCGGCGGTCAGTGCGGTCACGAACGCGGTGGCGGTGGTCGCGTTGCCGCCGTCCACCCGGTACACGACTCCGTCGGTAAGCACGATCTCGACGTCCCGCCCGCCGCCGGTCCGGGTCTCCTGGATCACTGCGAGCGGGATCTCGGTGCGGGAGCCGTGGTCGACCAGCCGAAGGCCGTCGGCGTCGAAAACCGTCTCGGCCTCGGCTCCGAGAAGTACCTGCGCAGAGACCATGTGCGTCCGCCCCCCGGGTATGACGTGGTGTGATCCTTGTCGTGCTTTCCGGGAACCTACCGCGCCCCGGCGGGGTGTGGCGCCAGTGGGCCGGGAGTTCTCACGGAGGCCCCCGGCCGGTGGCCTTGTCGGCCTCCACCTCCGCGCCGCGGTGATCTGGCTCCCACCCCTCACCCGAAGCACTCATTTGATCACCATTGGATACGCGCCCTGGTGCCGCGTCAGGCCGCCTCTGTCGTCGAGAAACGCTCCCCGGCCCCGAGGAGGGCTGGGGGCACCCCCTCGGTGCGTGCCGTCGGCGTGCCGGGGTCGCGACGGGCGTCGCGGCGGGCGAAGGTGGTCCGGCACGGCAGCAGGGCCTCCCGCTCCGCCCGGTGCGGCCCGGCTGCTCCCCCGGTCTCAGAGCACCGCCACCCCCAGCGGTCGGTGTCCGGCCTCCAGTCGGCGGGTGGCTCCGCTGTCGAGGTCGACCAGGGTGATGCCGTCCCAGTAGCCGTCCCGGGTGAAGCCGCCGGTGACGTACGCCGTCCGTCCGTCCGCCGATATCGCCACGTTCTCGTGCGGGGCGTCGAGCGGGTACACCCGTTCGCTCCCGTCGGGATGGCGGACCGTCAGGCTGGGCCCCCGGTCGGCCCCGGTGATCGGGCCGGAGCCGACCACCAGCAGCCGCCCGTCCGGGGCGAGGGTGGCACCGTGCTGGTGGGTGTCGGCGGTCATCGGCTCGATCGCCACCTCCCCCGTGGCCGGGTCGACCACGGCGAGGCGCTCGCCCTCGAAGGGCAGCAGCAGCCTGCCGTCACCCGGCCGGACCACCGCGTAGTGCGGTTTCAGCCAGGAGCCGAGCCCGCCCTCGGTGCCGTACGGCGCGACCTGGATCCGCCGGGTGGCCAGGCCGTCCGCCGCGACCACCGTCACGTCGAAGGAGTCGTGGCCGGTCGCGTAGACCTGGCGGCCGTCCGGCGAAACGTCGACGTCGAAGGGCCGTCGGCCGACCGGGGCCACCCCGGTGACCTCGCCCTTCGCGGTGTCGACGACCTCCAGCACGCCGGAGTGCCCCGGCACGTTCACCCCGACGTACAGCCGGGTGCCGTCCGGCGCCAGGGCCAGGCCCATGGCGCCGCCCCGGTACTCGCCCGTCCCGACCGGGCCGGTGTCGGTGCGCAGCGGGACGGTGCGGAGCAGGGTGCGCGCCCGGGTGTCGACCTCGGCGACGCCCTCCGCGGTGCTCACCCAGGCCCGCCCGTCCGCCCCGACCGCCACCGCGTACGGGGCCGTGCCGACGCGCACCGAGCCGATCGCCCCGTGCGCCGGGTCGACGAAGGTCACGCTGTCCGCCCCGAAGTCGGCCACCAGCAGCGTCCCGGCCGGGGTGGGCACCGGGGTGGGCGTGGCGGGCAGCGGGGTGGGCGTGGCGGCGCCGGAGGGGCCGCCGCCGTCGGACGGGGCGGGGTCGGGGTGGCGGCCGCGCTGCCGCTGCCGCCGGGGTCGGCGCAGCCGGCCAGCAGGACGGCCAGCAGCGGCGCGGCCACCGACAGCAGCGGGCCGGTGCGCCTGCGGCGGGTGGTCATCGGGCTGCTCCGTTCTCCCGGTCGAATCGGGCCTCGGCCTCCCGCAGGAGTGCGGCCAGCGCGGCGAAGCCGCGTCGTTCGGCGTGCTGCCGGGCCGTGACGCCGTCGGCGTCGGCGAGCCGCGGGGAGGCGCCCGCGGCCAGCAGCAGCCGGACGACCTCGGCGTGCGCGCGGCCGCCGTCGCCGAGGATCACGGCCTCCAGCAGGGCCGTCCAGCCGAGCCGGTTGACGTGGTCGACGTCGATGTCGGTCTCCGCCAGCACGGCCCGCACGTAGGCGACGTGGCCGCGTTCGGCGGCGGGTATCAGGCTGACCCCGCCGAAGCGGTTGGTCAGCCCGAAGTCCGGCCGGGCGGGCAGCAGGGCGCGCATCATCGGCACGCTGCCGGTGACACCGGTGACCAGCCAGGGGCTGTCCTCCCGCTCGTCCTGCGCGTCCGGGTCCGCCCCGGCGGCGACCAGGAGTTCGGCGACGGGGACGTGGTCGGCGAGCGCGGCGAGCAGCAGCGCCGTCCGCCCGTGCGGGTCGCGCGCCTCCGGGGCGGCGCCGTCCGCGAGGGCGGCCCGGGCGGCGGCGAGGTCACCGGTGCGGGCGGCGGTGAGCAGGCGTTGGTCGGTCGCGGTCATCGCGGTCCTCCTCCTGAGGGACGGCAGGGACAGCACGGAATGCCTCAACGGGTGCGGGGGCGAGGGGCTGGTGGCGGGAACGGGCCGGGGTCGGGGACGGGGCGGGACAGGCCGGGGGTGGGCGGGTCTGCTTCCCCCACTCCATATTTGCCCCGCGTACCGCCCCGCTCCGTCGGCGGAACGGTCAGACCCGGCGAGCATTCCGGTGGACCCCGGCATCATCCGATCGGTCGATGCGCGATCACTCCGGAGCGCGTTCCCGCAGCTCAGCGCCGCTCGCGGGCCCGGCGGAACGTTCCCCTCCCGGCCGCGCACCCCGCCCCGAAGTCCCCGGACGAGCCCGCCGACAACCCTCCGACCCCGGGCGAGGTCGGCACCGGCACCGGCACCGGCACCGGCACGAAGCCCGCACCCCAGCGGGCCGAGGCGCTGGACGCGCGGCACACCGTCGCCGTCGGGGCGCCGGAGAGCGGCGCGAGCTGCCGCGTCGTCAGGTTCGCCCGGTGGCGCACCGCCACCAGCGGCCCCGTTCCGCCAGCGGCAGGCACCGCGGTCTGCCGCCACCGGGCCCGTTGCCGCGCCGCTCGTGCACCGCCCCGCCGGGCCCTCGCACTGCCGCGTCCGCGGCCCCGCGAACCTCGCCGCCCCGCTGTTCGGAGCCTGGGTCTCCGGCGTTGCGGAGGTGGCCGGGTGACCTCGCGTCAGCCCGGGTGGAAGGCGATCCGGACGTTGGCGTCCACCGGAAGGATCAGCACGTTGCCCTCCTTCCACGTCCAGTCGCGCGGGATCAGGAACATCCGGTCGTTCGCCTGCGCCAGCAGCCGCAGCCCCCGGTAGCGGTAGCGGAACCTCTGCCCCGCTCCGGCGTCCGGCAGCGCCCGCTCGTCCACGCCGGCCCACTGCAGGTAGAGGCGCTCGGTGGTGTCGAGGACGACCGCCGGGCGCAGCGCGAGGTTGCGGGCGAGCCACTCGGCGTCACGGTGCCCCTTCTGGTGGGCGAAGCCGCCTGCGGTCCAGAACGAGCAGAGCACGATCAGCGCCACGCTGATGCCGAGTGCCGCCCGCTCCCCGGTCAGCGGGTAGGCGGCACCGGCCGCCCGTACGGCCAGCAGCCGCGCCAGCACCACCAGCAGCAGCGCACCGCCCAGCAGTAGCGGGGTGCCCGTGGGGCCCGCGTCGATGACCTCGAAGCCTGCGAGGAACCCGAGCACCGCGAGCGGGACGGCGGGCAGCGCGACGATCCGGCAGGCCCGGCGGACGGCCCGGCGCCCCTCCGCGCCGCTGCGGACGGTCCGGGTGGCCAGGTGGTAGGCGATCGCGACCACCAGGGCGCCGCACAGCAGGACGCCGGCCGGGAGGTAGAGCGCGGCCGAGCTACGGAGCAGGAGGTCCTGGCCGGAGAAGCCGATGGTGGCGGAGTCCACGCCGAAGTAGCTGTAGAGGGAGTCGGTGTAGGCGTAGCCGAAGAAGAGCAGCAGGGCGGTGATGAGCGTGGTCGGCGCGATCCAGGAGGCGATCAGACCGATCCAGCTGCGCCACGAGCGACCTTCCGGCTGCGGCGGGCCGGGCTGCTCCGGACCGGGCGGATCCGGTTCGTCGGGTGGGTCGCCGGACGGCCGCTCGTCGGTAGTGCTCAGCGGGGGCTCGCGGACTCGGGGAGCGGGACGGGCTGCTCGGACGCTCCGCTGTCGGACGTACCGCTGTCGGGAGTACCACTGTCGGGAGTACCGCCGTCGGGAGTACCGCCGTCGGTGGGGCCGTTGCTGGGTTCGTCGGTGCCGCCGCCGTCGGGGGAGCCCTCGGGGACGTCGACCGTTCCGGCCGCGGGGCCCCGCCTGCTCGCACCGTTGACGGTGACGGTGACGCAGATCGTGCGGCTGCTCCCGGCCGGCGGCCTCGGCCCGGCGAGGGTGAACTCGGCCGTCTCGGGCGTGGTGCCGCCGACCACGCTGACCTCCCGGCTGGCCGGGCTGGCGGGCGCGGACTCCTTGCCGCCGGTGCAGTCGGTGACCTGGCTGATGGTGGCCGTGAAGGTCTCCTTCCGCGGACTCGACAGGTCGATCCGGGCGAGGCTCCACGTTCCGCTGGCGTTCGCCGAGACCTGGCCGGCCGCGTTGAACCCGCCCTGGTTCCCGCCGGCCTCGGTCCGGCTGTCGTCGGGCTGCTCCCCCGAGCCCTCCGTCGGCGGCGAGGCCCCGAGGTCGCCACCGGACTGCGCGGCCGAGGACGTCGCCCCGGATCCCGAGTCACCGCCGCCACCGCAGGCCGCGAGGACGGGTACGAGCAGTGCGGTGGCCAACCGGCGGGCGGTTCTGCCGACGGTCGGGCGGGACGTGGGGCGCGGTGTCCGGGGCATGCGGTCTCCATCCGGGCGGCGGGACGAGAACAGGGCCGGAGCGGCCTGGCCGAACGCTACCCGTTCGCACACGGCCCGACTGTCCGCCAGCCGGGTGGCAGCCGGCCCGGGCGGCACCCGCTCCGGCGGTCCATCACCCGACCGGGCGCGACGACCGTGAGCCGACGTGCTGATCGGCCGGTCCGGCCGGGGCCGACCCGCCGTCGCCCGACCCCGTCCGTACTCGACGGCGGGGAAGCTCATCGCCGGACTCGACGACGCACCGGTCCGGGCGGGGGGTCTTCGCCGCGCCGCCCGTCGGACCGCGGTCACACCTGCCGGTGGCCGCTGTCGGCGACCGGGTCGGTGAAGACGTCCGCCGGAAAGGAGGTGTCGTCCGCCGGACGGGACGCAGCGCCCTTGCTCCGGCCTCCCGTGACGGGGCGTCATGTCGCCGCTCCGGCCGTGCGCGCTCTGCTGCGCCGTGTCCACCAGAAGTCCACTGGAGGGTGAACTTTCGGGCCGGAGGAGGGCGAGCAGCGGGCCGGTGCTCTACGATTTGCGTGACCCGTCCGGCGTTTCGCCTGGTCAGAGGGTCCATTGGCTGACGGGCGGTCAGCGGCCGAGGTAGGGCGGGTGGGACTCGAACCCACGACCAAGGGATTATGAGTCCCCTGCTCTAACCGGCTGAGCTACCGCCCCCCGACTCGACCCGCCGGGGCCGACGACGCGGTCCTGGCAGCAGCAGACGGCCCCTCAGGGCCGCCCCCGGCAGCATAGCCGGTCGATCACCCGTGGTGCGCGCCGGGGGCGCATCCGGGTACGCACGGCCCGGCGCCCGTCCGCACCTTGGCGGTCCGGTGGCGGGGCCGTGCTGCGGCGGGTGAGGCTGGACCGTCGGGTTGGCGCGAGCGGGAGCGGGTGGCCGGGATGAAGCGGTCCACGGGTGCGACGGCGTTGACGACGGCCCCGGCCCTGGCGGCGACCGGCTGCGGCTCCGCCGGGGACGGGGCGGAGGCCCCCACCGGTTCCGCCTGCGGTTCCGGCGCCGCGGCCGCGCACGGCCGGAGCCGGGAACGGCTGCGCCCCGCCGCCGACCGGCACCGGGGCACCGGCCGCACGGCCGGACCGACGCCACCGAACGACCGGGTCGGTGCGGAGTTCGCGCACGGCGCGGACGGCGACCCCTCCTGCACCACCGGCGTGGTCGACGACCCCGGTTCCGGCGGCAGCCCCTGGGCCACCCGCCTCGGCCCGCGGCCCCGCCCCGGCACCGTGACCGGCGGCCGCCGGGAGGGCGGTGGCACCGCGGGCACCTCCTCCAGCAGCCACTTCGGCGGACAGGTCCGGACGCTCCACCAGCAGGCGTCCGGCGGCCCGTGACCCCGCCCCGGGCCGCGCACCGGGCCCCGCGCCGGACGGTGGTTGCCCGGTCCGCACGGGCCCTGGTAGATCTTGCTACGACCGCCGCCCGGCGCCCCGGGCGGGCCGCCGAGCAGAAGCGAGCCGCGGTGCCGCGCACCTCCCTCCGATCCGGCCCCCCGTCCCCGGCCACCGCGGCCGGGGTGCTGGTGCTGCTGCTGGCCGCGGCCGTGACCGGCTGCGGCTCCGCCGAGCAGGCCGGCGCGCCGGAACAGGCGGTCGCCGACCCCGCCCCGTCCGGCCCGGCCACCGACCGGGTCGGCGCGCTGTTCGTCGAGGACACCGGCGGCGCCCGGGTCTGCACCGCCAGCGTGGTGCACAGCCCCGGCCGGAACCTGCTGATCACCGCCGCCCACTGCGCGGCCCCCGAGGGCGTCCCGCTGGACGACCTGGTCTTCGCCCCCGGCTACCGCAACGGCCTGACCCCGCACGGGACCTGGCCGGTCACCGCGGTGACCGTCGACCCCGCCTGGGAGGGCGGGCAGGACGAGGACGACGACGTCGCCTTCCTCACCGTCGGCCCGCTCGACGGGCGGCAGGTCGAGGACGAGGTGGGCTCCGGCGCGTTCGCGGCCGGCCTCGGCACCGGGCAGGAGGTCACCGTCACCGGATACCCCAACGCGGGCGAGGCCCCGATCACCTGCCGCACCCGCACCTCGGCGCGCAGCGCCACCCAGCAGCGCTTCGACTGCGCCGGGTTCACCGACGGCACCAGCGGCAGCCCGTGGGTCACCGACGCGGGCCAGGTGATCGGGGTGATAGGGGGTTACCAGGCGGGCGGCGCGAGCCCGGACACCTCGTACAGCGTGGCCTTCGACGCGCACGTCGCCGACCTGTACCGGCGGGCCGCCGCCGACTGAGACCAGGGGACGCCGGGACGCCGGGCGGGCGGCACCGGGGCGCGGGCAACACGAAGGCCCCTCGGCATCGCCGAGGGGCCCTCGCTCCGTGCTCGTCACCGTGACTTCCGGTGAAGCTCCCCCAATTGGACTCGAACCAATAACCTGCCGATTAACAGTCGGCTGCTCTGCCAATTGAGCTATGGGGGACCGCGCTCCTCCAATTGGACTCGAACCAATAACCTGCCGATTAACAGTCGGCTGCTCTGCCAATTGAGCTATGGAGGATCGTGCTTCCGCTCCGACCACCCCGGTCTCCGGATCGCTCCGGGGGCCTCGGTGCTCGCTGCGGGACATACATTAGCGCACTCAGGGGGGTGTTCCGCCAATCGCTTTCCCGGCGGCCTCCCCCACCTCGGGCGCCCCGCCCCCGCCCCGGCCCGGCCCGGCGCGCCCCGCGTGCGCCCCGCGGTGCGGACGGGGATGCTGGTGCACGGCGGCCCGACCGCCCGGGCCCGCCACCGGCCGGGTGGTTCACGGCCCGGCCGGACGGGTAGACGCGGCACACAATCGCGCGACGACGAAGGGTGGAACCAGGGCATGTGGAAGGTGTCGTTGATCGTGGGCCTCGGGATCGGGTACGTCCTCGGTACCCGGGCCGGGCGCGAACGTTACGAGCAGTTGGCCGGTGCGGCCCGGCACGTGCGGGAGAACCCGCGGGTGCAGGACGCCGCGGGCAAGGCCAAGCAGCAGGCCGGTGCGGTCGCCGGGAAGGCCGCCGGGGCGGTCGCCGACAAGGTCGGCGAGAAGCTGCCGCACGCGCTGACCGAGCGCGTCCCGTACTTCGCCAAGCAGCACGGCGAGGACGACGGATGGGGCACCGTCCACCCCTGACAGTGATGATGTGACTGGTGGTTCTGCTGATGAGCCTGACCCGCCCCCTGACTGACGCCTCGGGCTGTCCTGTTTGGGATTTGTCGGCTCATCAGCAGGCCATCACGCACGCGGCCGGAC
>NZ_BSSA01000016.1 GCF_030268885.1 Kitasatospora phosalacinea | reverse complement strand
ATCATGCGATGCCTCAAGCGCTTCGTCGCCCGCGAGATCTACCGCGCCCTCACCAGGACACCGACAACCCAACGCATCAACCAGACCGACCTCGCTCCTGCAGCTTGACGTCCATAGGAGCATCCCGCCGGGCCCCCGGACCGGGTCGGACGGTCGCCGGACGGTCGTCGGACGGGGTGGTTCCGGTACCGACTGGGCAACACTTGCGGCAGTCGGCCCCGCCCCGGCCGTCGACTGCGGCATGATCTCGGCATGGCCATCGTCGCGGGCATCGACAGCTCCACCACTCGCACCCGGATCGTCGCGTGCGACGCCGACACCGGCGCCGTGCTCAGGCAGGGCAGGGCCCCGCACCCGCTGCCCGAGGGCGAGGAGGGCCGGAGCACCGAGGTCGACCCGCAGACCTGGCTGCACTCGCTGGGCGACGCCGCCGCCGGGGGCCTGCTGGAGGGCGTCCGGGCGATCGGGGTGTCCGCGCAGCAGCACGGCCTGATCGGGCTGGACGCCGGGGGCGTGCTGGTGCGGCCCGCCCTGCTGTGGAACGACCCCCGCTCGGCGGGTTCGGCGGCCGCGCTGCTGGACGCCCTGGGCGGGCCGCAGCCCTGGGTGGAGGCGATCGGCGCCGTCCCCGGCCCCACCTACACCATCGCCAAGCTGCGCTGGCTGGCCGAGTTCGAACCGGCCTCGGCGCAGCGGATCGCCGAGGTGCTGCTGCCGCACGACTGGCTGGTCTCCCAGTTGCTGGGCGGTCCGAAGCGGCGCACCACGGACCGCGGCGACGCCTCCGGCACCGGCTACTGGTCGCCGGTCACCGGCGAGTACCGGCAGGACCTGATCAAGCTGGCGCTCGGCCACGAGCTGGCCGTCCCGGACGTGCTCGGCCCGGCCGAGCCCGCCGGGCACACCCCCGAGGGGCTGCTGATCTCGGCCGGCACCGGGGAGAACATGGCGGCCTCGCTCGGCCTCGGACTGGGCCCCGGCGACGCGGTGGTGTCGCTGGGCGGCAACGGGACGATCTTCGCGGTGCACGACCGGGCGGTGGTCGACCCGTCCGGCCTGGTCTCCTCGTTCGCGGACGCCACCGGGCGGCACCTGCCGATGGTGGCCACCCTGAACGCCGCGCAGGTGCTGCGCTCCACCGCCGCGATGTTCGGCACCGACCTGGAGGGCCTGTCCGAGCTGGCGCTGCAGTCCTCGCCCGGCGCGTACGGGATGGTGTTCCTGCCCTACCTGGACGGCGAGCGGACCCCGAAGCTGCCGCACGCCGCGGGCACCCTGACCGGGCTGCGGGTCGAGTCGATGGCGCCGCAGCACGTGGCCCGGGCGGCCGTCGAGGGCATGCTGTGCAACCTCGCGGAGGCGCTGGACGTGCTGCGCGGGCACGGCGTCGCGGTGAACCGGGTCTTCCTGCTGGGGACGGCCGGGCGGCTGCCCGCCGTGCAGCAGATCGCACCGCAGCTGTTCGGGCTGCCCGTGGTGGTGCCCCCGCCGGGCGACCACGCGGCCCGCGGCGCGGCCCGGCAGGCCGCCTGGGCCCTCGCCGGGACGCCCGAGCCCCCGCACTGGGAACTGCCCGACCTGACCGTGCTCGCCCCCGACCAGGAGCACGACCTGGCGGTCGGCAGCGCGGTGCGCCAGCAGTTCGCGGCCCTGCGCGAGCAGTACCACCCCGAGACCGCCTGACCCGCCGCCTGATGTGCGGGCGCCCCGCCCCGGTGCCACCGTGGAGGTTCCACGAGTGGAGGGACGTTCCGCCATGGCGTTGCACAAGGGCAAGAAGGACGAGGAGAAGCGGCTGCCGTTCAGCCCGCTGCACGTACTGACCGATCCGCTGGGCGCGATGCAGCAGGCCCCGGCGCTGCACCAACTCCCCCGGGTGCCGGTCCCGCCGCCCGTCGCCTACCAGCTGATCCACGACGAGCTGATGCTGGACGGCAACGCCAAGCTGAACCTGGCGACCTTCGTCACCACCCAGATGGACGAGTACGCGGACCGGCTGATGTCCGAGTGCCGCGACAAGAACATGATCGACAAGGACGAGTACCCGCAGACCGCCGAACTGGAGCGGCGCTGCGTGGCGATCCTGGCCGACCTGTGGCACGCGCCCGACCCCGCCGCCGCGGTCGGCTGCTCGACCACCGGCTCCAGCGAGGCCTGCATGCTCGCCGGGATGGCGCTCAAGCGGCGCTGGATGGCCCGCAACGCCGACCGGTACGCGGCCGGGGCGCGGCCGAACCTGGTGATGGGCGTCAACGTGCAGGTCTGCTGGGAGAAGTTCTGCAACTTCTGGGAGGTCGAGGCGCGGCTCGTCCCGATGGAGGGCGAGCGCTTCCACCTCGACGCGGAGCAGGCGGTGGCGCACTGTGACGAGAACACCATCGGCGTGGTCGGCATCCTCGGCTCCACCTTCGACGGCTCCTACGAGCCGATCGCCGAGATCTGCGCCGCCCTCGACGCCTTCCAGCAGCGCACCGGCCTGGACGTGCCGGTGCACGTGGACGGGGCCTCGGGCGGCATGGTCGCGCCGTTCCTGGACCCGGACCTGGTGTGGGACTTCCGGCTGCCCCGGGTGGCCTCGATCAACACCAGCGGCCACAAGTACGGCCTGGTGTACCCGGGCGTCGGCTGGGCGCTGTGGCGGGACGGCGAGGCGCTGCCCGAGGAACTGGTGTTCCGGGTCAACTACCTGGGCGGCGAGATGCCGACCTTCGCGCTGAACTTCTCCCGGCCGGGCTCGGAGGTGGTCGCCCAGTACTACGCCTTCCTGCGGCTCGGGTTCGCCGGGTACCACGCGATCCAGCAGGCCTGCCGGGACGTCGCCGGCTACCTGGCGGCGGAGATCGAGAAGCTCGGGCCGTTCCGGCTGATCACCAGGGGAGACGAACTGCCGGTGTTCGCGTTCACCACCGCCGAGGACTGCCCGTTCGACGTGTTCGACGTCTCCCGGCGGCTGCGCGAACGCGGCTGGCAGGTGCCCGCGTACACCTTCCCGGAGGGGCGGACCGACCTGGCGGTGCTGCGGGTGGTGTGCCGCAACGGGTTCACCCGGGACCTGGCGGACCTGCTGCTGGCCGACCTGCGGCGGCTGCTGCCCGAGCTGGAGCGCCAGCCCGCGCCGCTCAGCGAGCTGGGGATGCCGCAGCGCAGCGGGTTCCACCACTGAGTCGGCGGAGCGGGTCGGGGCCGCCGGAGCACCCCTAGTCGAGGTAGCCGCGGAGCTGGTCGGCGAAGGCGTGGTCGCGGAGCTTGCCGAGGGTCTTCGCCTCGATCTGCCGGATCCGCTCCCTGGTCACGCCGAACAGGTGGCCGATCTCCTCCAGGGTGCGGGGGCGGCCGTCGTCGAGGCCGTAGCGGAGCTGGACCACCTGGCGCTCGCGCTCGCCGAGGGTGGCCAGCACCGCTTCCAGGTGCTCGCGCAGCAGCAGGAAGGCGGCGCTCTCGGCCGGTGAGGCGGCGTCGGCGTCCTCGATCAGGTCGCCGAGGGCGACGTCGTCCTCCTCGCCGACCGGGGTGTGCAGCGAGACCGGCTCCTGGGCCAGTTTGAGGACCTCCCGGACCCGCTCCGGCGACAGTTGCAGCGCCTCGCCGACCTCGGCGGCGGTCGGCTCGACGCCGCGCTCCTGCAGCAGCGCACGCTGCACCCGCAGCACCCGGTTGATCAGCTCCACCACGTGCACCGGCACCCGGATGGTGCGGGCCTGGTCGGCCAGGGCGCGGCTCATCGCCTGGCGTATCCACCAGGTCGCGTAGGTGGAGAACTTGTAGCCGCGCGCGTAGTCGAACTTCTCCACCGCCCGGATCAGGCCCAGGTTGCCCTCCTGGACCAGGTCGAGCAGGGTCAGGCCGCGCCCGACGTAGCGCTTGGCGACCGAGACCACCAGCCGCAGGTTGGCCTCGATCAGGCGGCGCTTGGCGATCCGGCCGAGCACCACCAGCCGGTCCAGGTCGCCGAGCAGGCGCTCGTCGGCGTCCGGGAGGCGATCCAGCGCCTCCTCCGCGAACAGGCCGGCCTCGATGGCGCGGGCCAGTTCCACCTCCTCGACCGCGGTCAGCAGCCGGATCCGGCCGATCTCCCGCAGGTACTGGCGCAGCAGGTCCGCGGCCGGGCCGGTGCCCTCGTCGAGCGCGGGCTCCGGCGGCTCGTCGGCCAGCTCCTCGGCGGTCGGCTCCCCGGCCGCCGGATCCCCGTCGGTCGGCCCTTCGGCGGTCGGCTCCTCCTCGGCCGCGGGGGCGGTGTCGGTGGCGGGGTGCTCGGGGCGGGACGGGCCGGACTGGGGCGGGATCGCGGCGCCCCGGGCGGGGGTGGTCTGGGGCGGGCGGGCGACGGAAAGCTCCACGGGCATCCCTCCAGGGGCCGCGCGCGGCCTGGGGGTGCCGCGCCACACCCGAGGGGATACCCAGCCCGGTGGGCCCGGGCACCTGCGAGCGGCCCCGAGGTCGCCGGAAGGCACCGCCCGGCGGGCCGGGTGCCGCGCGGGCGGGCCGGACCGACCGACCGTCAGAGCGCGGCGGCGCCGCGGGAGCGGAGCTGCTGGCCGTACTGCTGCAGGGCCCACAGCTCGCTCTGGACGGGGTGCAGCTCCTCGGCGGTGGCGCGGTCGCCGAGGCGGCGCAGGTGGGCGCGGACCTCGTCGATCCGCCGGTCCACGGCCTGCAGCCGCAGCTTGACCAGGAACTCCCCCGCGTAGACCTGGTCGGCCTTGCGGCGGGAGCGGATCGGCTCGACGGTCAGCTCGGTGACCAGGCCGCGCACCTGGTCGTCCGGGCTGGCCTCGCGGACGGCGGCGGTGAAGTCGGGCAGGCCCGCGCCGTACGCGGTGCCGCCGGCCCGGCCGATGGCGCGGCGGACGGCGCGGTACGGCGGGGTGGGGAACTCGTCCTCGCCGTACTGGTCGAAGGCCGGGCTGACCAGGTCGGGGTGCTGGAGGGCGAGCTTGAGCAGTTCGCGTTCGACGAACTGGGCCGGGTCGCGCGGGTTGAGCCGGAAGGCGGGCCGCTCGGGGCGGACCGGGCGGGCGGGCTGGGCGGCGTCCGGGCGGCGCAGCGTGCGCTGCTGGCCGTTCTGCTGGTTCTCGCGCTGCCAGCGGGCGAGCTGGGCGATCCGGTTGACCACGAAGCGCTCGTCCAGGATGCCGACCATGCCGGCCAGTTGGACGGCGTACTCGTGCTGGATCGAGCGGTCCTTGATCTTGACGATGATCCCGGCGGCCTCCTCCAGGGCGGCGGCCCGGCCCTCCGCGGTGTCCACCCGGTGCCGGGCGACGGCCGAGCGGAGCGCGAACTCGAACAGCGGGACGGGGTTGTCCACCAGGGCGCGGACCGCCTCGTCGCCCTGGGCCAGGCGCAGTTCGCACGGGTCCATGCCGCCCGGGGTGATGGCGATGGAGGTGCGGGCGGCGAACTTCTGGTCGTCCTCGAAGGCGCGCAGGGCGGCCTTCTGGCCCGCGGCGTCGCCGTCGAAGGTGAAGACCGTCTCGCCGCGGTAGGTGGAGGTGTCCATCAGCAGCCGACGGATGATCTTGATGTGGTCCTCGCCGAAGGCGGTGCCGCAGGTGGCCACCGCCGTGGTGACGCCCGCCAGGTGGCAGGCCATCACGTCGGTGTAGCCCTCGACCACCACCGCCCGGCCGGACTTGGCGATCTCCTTGCGGGCCAGGTCGATGCCGTACAGGACGTTCGACTTCTTGTAGATCGGCGTCTCGGGGGTGTTCAGGTACTTGGGGCCGTTGTCGTCCTCGCGCAGGCGGCGTGCGCCGAAGCCCACCACGTCGCCCGCGCTGTCCCGGATCGGCCAGACCAGGCGGCCCCGGAAGCGGTCGATCAGGCCGCCGCGCTGGCCCTGCGAGGCCAGGCCGCCGACCGAGATCTCCTTGTCCGTGAAGCCGCGGCCGCGCAGGAAGCGCACCAGGTGCTCCCAGCCGACCGGGGCGTACCCCACCCCGAAGTGCTTGGCCGCGGCCTCGTCGAAGCCCCGCTCGGCCAGGAAGCGGCGGCCGATCTCCGCCTCGGGCGTGGCCAGTTGCTCCTGGAACCAGGCGGCGGCCACCTTGTGCGCCTCGACCAGCCTGGTCCGCTCGCCCTGCTGGTGCCGCGGGCTGTAGCCGCCCTCCTCGTAGCGCAGGGTGATGCCCGCCTGGGCGGCCATCCGCTCGACCGCCTCCGCGAACGAGCAGTGCTCGATCTTCATCAGGAAGGTGATCGTGTCACCGGACTCGCCGCAGCCGAAGCAGTGGAAGACGCCCTTGCCGGGGTGCACGTAGAAGGAGGCCGACTTCTCGTCGTGGAACGGGCAGACGCCCTTCAGCTGCGCGCCGCCCCCGGCCGCCAGTTGCACGTAGTCGCCGACCACGGCGTCGATCGGCAGGGCGGCACGCACCGCCTGCACATCCTCGTCCCTGATCCGACCGGCCACCGGGAAAGTCTACGGGAGCGGGTGTGACAGTCCGGGCGTGCCGTCCCCGGGCCCGGGGCGGGACGGCTAGCCGACCAGCTTGGCGTGCAGGGCCAGCGCGGAGGCGTCGGTGAGGGTGGCGATCTGGTCGATCACGGTGCGCAGCGCGGCGCGGCCGTCCTCGGCCTCCTCGTACTGGGCGGCGAACACCGGGTCCAGGTGGTGCGGGGCGTCGTTCAGCAGGGCGTCGGCCAGTTCGGCGATCACCACCCGCTGGCGGGAGCGGAGTTGGGCCTGCTCGTCGCGCTGCATCACGTACCGGACGGCGACCGCCTTGAGCACCGCGCACTCCAGCCGGACGCCGCGCGGGACGACCAGCTCGGCGGCGTACCGGGTGAGCGGGCCGGGACCGTAGCGGGCCCGGGTGGCCTGCTCGGCGGCCAGGCAGAAGCGGCCGATCAGCTGGCTGGTGAGGTCCTTCAGCCCGGCCCGGGCGCGGGCGGTGCCGTCGTAGCCGACCGGCCACCAGTCCTGGGCCTGCAGCCGGTCCAGGGCCTCGCCGAACTCCTCCGGAGCGGCCGCGGCGAACCGCTCGGCGGTCTTGAACAGCTCGGCCCGCTCCTCCGGGGAGCGCAGCGCGGCCGGGTCGATGTGGCCGGCCTGCAGGCCGTCCTCCACGTCGTGGGTGGAGTAGGCGACGTCGTCCGACCAGTCCATCACCGTGGCCTCGAAGCACTTGCGGCCGTCGGGCGCGCCGGTGCGCATCCAGCGGAACACCGGCAGGTCGTCCCCGTACACGCCGTACTTGGTGGAGCCGGGGTCGGCGGGGTGCTGCCCGCGGGCCCACGGGTACTTGGTCGCGGCGTCCAGCGCGGCGCGGGTCAGGTTCAGGCCGACGCTGCGGCCGGGCCACGGGGCGAGCCGGACCCCCGGCTCGTCCGGCGGGGCGAAGCGCTTGGGCTCCAGCCTGGTCAGGATGCGCAGCGACTGGGCATTGCCCTCGAAGCCGCCGCAGGCCTCGGCGGCCTGGTCGAGCGCCTCCTCGCCGGTGTGGCCGAACGGCGGGTGGCCGATGTCGTGGGCCAGGCAGGCGGTCTCCACCAGGTCCGGGTCGCAGCCCAGCGCCGCGCCCAGCTCCCGGCCGACCTGCGCGCACTCCAGCGAGTGCGTCAGCCTCGTCCGCGGGAAGTCGCTGCGCATCGGCGCGACCACCTGGGTCGTCCCCGCCAGCCGACGCAGCGCGGCGGAGTGCAGCACCCGGGCGCGGTCGCGCTGGAAGGCGGTGCGGCCGGGCCGCTTGTCGGGCTCGGGCACCCAGCGCGCCTCGGACTGCGGATCGTACGGAACCGTGTTCTTCATATGCCAGTCACCGTACGCCGGACGACGGACATCCGGTCATGCGGCGCGCGAACGCGGGGCGGCGAGCAGGCGGCGCCAGCGCGGCCGTTCGGTCACCAGGCAGGCGGCGGCGAGGCCGCAGGTGAGCACCGCCGCCCAGGTCGGCCACGCGCACCAGGTCGCGACGACCGCGGCGGTGAGTTGCAGCAGCACCAGGCCGACGGTGGCCCAGCCGGGCACCGCCACCAGCACCTGTTCCTTGTCGCCCGGGGTGGCGAGGACCGTGGGCAGACCGATCAGCAGCAGGTCCGCGAGGACGGCCAGCAGGATCGAGTGCGGGGCGAGCGCCCAGGGTGCGGCCACCCAGGCGATCAGTTCCGTGAGGAAGCGCAGGGGGGCGGCCAGCCGGTTCATGGGCGGACTCTCCCACAACGCGCGGGAGTTGGGGAGTGGCCGGGCGCTCCCGAAAAAGCCGAGACTCCTTTGCAGAGAGATCTATGCAGAGAGTCCTCTGCATCGTAGGGTGGGGCCATGAACGAGCACCGCCCCGAAGACCCCGCCCCGCACTCCGACCAGGCGCCGCGCCGGAGGCTGGACGCCGGTTCGCTGCGCGGGCTCGCCCACCCGCTGCGGATGCGGCTGCTGGACGAGCTGCGGTTGAACGGCCCCGCCACCTCCGCCCGGCTCTCCGAGCGGACCGGCGAGTCCACCGGCACCATCAGCTGGCACCTGCGGCACCTCGCCGAGCACGGCTTCATCGAGGAGGAGACCGGCCGCGGCACCAAGCGGGAACGCTGGTGGCGCGCCGTGGGCGGCGCCATCGTGCTGGCCGCCACCGACTTCGACCGGGACCCGGCCGCCCGCGCCGCGCTCTCGGTCTACCAGGCCGAGAACCTGCGCCGGCAGTACCAGCGGGTCGCCGACTCGCTGGCCGCCGGCTGGCCGGGCGAGTGGCACGGCACCGGCTCCGTCTCCGACTGGAGCAACCTCCGGCTGACGCCCGCCCAGCTCCAGGCCCTGATCGACGAGTTGAACGCCGTGGTCACCCGCCACACCCCCGACCCGGACGCCGCGCCCGACCCGGCGGCGCGACCGGTCATCGTCCAGATCCAGGCGCTGCCCCGAAAGGACCCCGACCGGCCATGACCGCACCCCTCCCCCGCTCCCGCCGTACCGCTGTCGCTGCCACTGCCACCGCCGCTACTGCTGCCGCTGCCGCTGCTCCTGCCGGACTGCTGCGGCGGCACCACGACTTCCGGATGCTGTGGATCGGCGAGACCGCGAACAAGTACGGCTCCGCGGTCACCGGCCTCGCCCTGCCGCTGATCGCCGTCAGCACCCTGCACGCGAGCACCCTCCAGGTCGGCCTGCTCGGCGCCGCGGGCTGGCTGCCCTGGCTGCTGATCGGCCTGCCGACCGGGGTGTGGGTGGACCGGCTGCGCTGCCGCCCGATCATGCTCGCCGCGACCGCCGTCTCGCTGCTGCTGTACGCCACCGTGCCGCTGGCCGCGCTGGCCGGGGTGCTGACGCTGTGGCACCTGCTGGCCGTCGCGCTGCTCGCCGGGGCGGCCGGGGTGTTCTTCCAGACCGCGTACACCGCGTACCTGCCGCACCTGCTCGAACCCGCCGACCAGCCCGAGGGCAACGCCAAGCTGCACGGCAGCGCCTCCGCCGCGGGCATCGCCGGGCTGGGCAGCGGCGGCCTGATCGCCCAACTGGCCGGGCCGGTCAACGGGCTGCTGGCCAACACCGCGACGTTCCTGCTCTCGCTCTGGTGCACCGCCCGGATCGGGCACCGCGAGACCGGCCGCGAGCAGCGGCCCCGCCGGGCGCTGGGACGGGAAATCGGCGAAGGGCTGCGGCTGCTCGCCTCCGACGTCTGGTTCCGCACCTTCGCGCTGTTCGGCGCCGCGTCCAACCTCGTCCTGACGGGCTACCAGTCGCTGCTGGTGGTCTTCCTGATCCGCGAGGTCGGCGTCGACGAGGGCACCGTCGGCCTGCTGGTCGCGCTCGCCTCCACCGGCGGCGTCCTCGGGGCGGCCGTCGCCCGCCGGATCGCCGCCCGGCTCGGCACCTCGCGGGCGATGCTGCTGCTGGAGCTCGTCCTGCCCGCGCTGACCGTCCTCATCCCGCTGACCGGCCGCGGCACCGGGCTGGCCTGGTACCTGCTCGGCGGGTTCGGCGCCTCCTGCGGGGTCGTCGCCGGGAACGTCATCAAGTCGACCTTCCAGCAGCGCTACTGCCCGCCGGAGCTGCTCGGCCGGCTCTCCGCCAGCAGCGCGGTGCTCAACTTCGGGTCCATCCCGCTCGGCGCGCTGCTGGCCGGCGTCCTCGGCACCGAGCTCGGCGTGCGGCCCGCGATGTGGCTGATGACCGTCGGGGTGCCGTTGGCCGCCCTGATCCTCTGGTGCTCGCCGATGCGCCGCGTCCGCGACCTGCCCACCGAGCGCCGCGGACCGGTGTGCGGGAGCGACGTGCCGGTGGCGGCCGCGGCGTGCGGCTGACGGCTACGGCTGACGGCTACGGCTGACGGCTGACGGCTGACGGCTGACGGCTGACGGTGTGGCTGACGGCTGTGGCGTACGGCTGACGGCTGCTGCGGGGTCCGGCGGGGCCGGGGGCGGCGGGCGCGGGGTGCGACGTGACCGGGGGTCAGCCGACCAGGCGCACGGCCCGGGAGAGGCAGGACTGGTACCGCTCCAGGACCAGCCGGGCCAGGGCGGGGTGGTCGCCGAGCGGGGCGGAGGTCAGCGCGGCGCCCGCTGCCTCGGCCAGGCGGGCGAAGTCGCCCGGTGCGGTGAAGTAGGAGGCGACGGCGACCCGCGCGTGGCCCTCGGCGGTGAACTCGGCGACCCGGGCGGCGACGCTCGGACCGTTCGCCGTCACGTACCCCGGCCGGACGGTGACGCCCAGCCTGGCCGCCAGCAGTTCGGCCTGCGTCCCGCTGTCCTCGGCGGCGTCCCGGTCGCGGGAGCCGGAGGCGGCCAGGACCACGGGCTCGCCCCGCCAACCGGCCGACACCAGGCGGTCGGCCAGCGCCTCGGTGAGCAGCGGGTCGGGGCCCAGCGGCGGGGCGCACTCCCCCGCCAGGTGCGGCGCGGCGGACAGCGTCCGGGGGATGTCCACCTTGCTGTGGTAGCCCCGCCCCAGCAGCAGCGGCACCAGGACCACCCGGCCGCTCAGCTCGTCCAGCACCTCGGGCAGCAGCGGGTCGTTCAGGCCGAGGTGCCCGAGCCGGATGTCCAGCTCCGGCCGGGACCGCCGCAACCGGGCGTGCAACCGGGAGAGCTCGGCGGACGCGGCCGGGTCGTGCGAGCCGTGCGCCACCAGCACCAGGGCCGGGCGGCGGGCCGCGTGCAGCACCCGCAGCGGGGCGACGCGGCCGGGGAGCGAAGTGGTGGTCATGCCACCACCTTGCCGGACGCCTGTTTCGGCCCGGTTGCCCACCGGTCACGGGTGGTTACCCGGCTCTCACCGAACGTCCCGCGGGGGTGAGCGGCCCGGCCGCGCCCCGCCGGTGGCGCACGGGGCCGTTGGGCCGGGGCCGTGCGGGGCGGGGTCGTGCGGGGCGGGGCTGTGTGCAGGTCAGGGCCGCGTACGGATCAGGGCTGCGTACGACCGGGGTCACCGGGCTGCCGGAGAACCCGCGGACGACGCACCTGCTCGGTTCCGGACGGCCTGCCGGACGGCCCAGGCGTGGCGGGTGCGGCGGGCCCGGCTCCGGACGGTTCGCCCCCGGCAGGTGCGCCGGGCGGGGCGGCCGACCAGGGCGCGGCGGGGAGCGCGTCCGGCTCCCAACCGTTGCTGCGCAGTTCGCCCGCCGCGGCGGGCGCGCCGGACAGGCCGGGCCGGCCTTCGTCCTCGTGCTCCTGGAGGAGCATCAGCGCTTCGCGGTGGGCGAGCGGGTCGCCCGCGTCGGCGGCCCGCCGGTACCACTCCAGGGCGCGCTGCGGCTGGCGGCGCTCGGCGAGCATCCGGGCCGCGGCGAGCAGGGCGCCCCGGTCGCCCTGGTCCGCCGCCCTCCCGTACCAGGCGAGTGCGTCGTCGACCCGGCCCCGGCTCTCCAGCATCTCGGCGGCCTCCTGGACGGCCCGGCGGTCGCCGCTGTCGGCGAACCGCTGCACCCAGGCGATGGCCCCGTCCCCGCAGGTCGATCCGGACAGCATCCGGGACGCCTCGCGCAGCCGCTCCCGCTCCGGGCTGTCGGTGGAGCGCAGCAGCAGACCGGCCTCGAAGAACCGGCCGGCCTCCTTGAGCAGCTCCACCGCCTCGTCCAGCAGTGCGGGCCCGGAGCGGTCGGCCGGGGCGGTGGCGGTGGCCCGGTGGGTTCCCTCGTCGCGGGTGCGGGCGGCCGGTGCGGGGTGCGCGGCCCGCAGGGCGGGTGCCTGCGGGGCCCACCGTTCGAGGTTCGGCGCGAGCGGGGCGGCGCTCCGGACGGCGGTGGGCAGGGCGTGCCGGTCACCCGCCGCGGCCGCGGCCCGGTACCAGCCGACGGACTCCCGGGAGCGGCCCAGTTCGCCCAGCAGGCGGCCGAGTTCACGCATCGCGTAGACGTCGCCGTGGGCGGCGGCGAGCTCGTACCAGTGGACGGCGCCGGTGGTGTCGCCGTGCCGTTCCAACAGGTCGGCGGCCTGGTACCGGGAGGTCTCGCAGCCCGCTTCGGCCGCCTTCCGGTACCAGTCCAGCGCCCCGTCCGGGTCCCCGTCCCGCTCGCACTGCTCGGCGCGTCCGCGCAGTGCCTGCGGGTCGCCGATGTGCGCGTACCAGGGCAGGTTGCCGTACTGGCCCTGCCCGGCGAGCAGGGCCGCGGCCTCGTGCCAGGCGGTCTCGTCCCCGTGGACCGCCGCGCGTTCGTACCAGGCGGCGGCCTCGTCGATCCGACCGGCAGCCTCCAGCATCCCGGCCGCCTCGTGGACGCCGACCACCGTGCCCCGGGCCCAGGCCCGTTCCCACCAGACGGCCGCCTCGTCGGTCCGGCCGGCGGCGGCGCAGAGCCTGGCGCAGTCGGCGGCGGACTCGGAGTGCCCGTCGGCCACGGCCCGTTCGAACCACTCCAGTGCCTCGTCGGTGCGGCCGAGTCCGGCGAGCAGGCGCCCGGCCCGGTGCAGGGCGGTGGGGTGGCCGGCCCGGGCGGCCTCCGCGAAGCGGTGCAGTGCCGGTGCGGTCTCGCCGCGGCGGCCGAGGAGTTCGGCGGCCCGGCAGTGGGCGTCGGTGTCCCCGGTCCGGGCGGCCCGGTCGTACCAGTCGACGGCCTGCTCGAACCTGCCGTCCCGTTCCAGCAGTTCGGCCGCCCGCACCGCGGCCCCCGGCACCCCCCTGTCGGCGGCCGCGCCGTACCAGTCGGCGGCCTCGGCGGTGCGTCCCGCTTCGGTGAGCAGGGCGGCGCCGACCGACAGCGCGGCGGGGTCCCCCGCCTCGGCGGCGGAGGCGCAGAGCCCGACCGCGATCCGGGTGAGGCCCCGGGTCGCCGCCGACCGCGCGAGGGCGGACCGGTCGGCGGGGTGGGCGTACCGGGCCAGGCACTCCCAGAGCCCGGCCGGGATCGTGCGCCCCTCCCGTTCCGGGCGCAACTGCCGCACCAGGGCTTCGGCGAGCCGCACCTGGTGGCCGCCCGTCGACCGGGCCACCTCCGCACCGCGGGGCGCCGCGGTGCCGCGCGGCGGCCGGCCGAGCACGGCCCGGCCGCTCCCGGCCGGGTCGCCCGCCGGATCCCCGGTGGTCAGCAGCGCGCCCGTCCCGGGGACGGCCTTGCGCAGGTACTCCAGCCCGTCGGCGACCCAGCCGGGGCGGAGGGCGTTGCGCTCCCCGGAGGTCAGGTAGTGCGGGGCGGACGCCGCCAGCAGTGCCGCGGGCAGGACGGGACGGTGGCCGAGGCGCACCGCGTCCAGCGCGGCGTCGACGACGGCCCTGGCGGCGGGCGGTGCCGAGCGGTAGCGGTTCACCAACCGCGCTCCGGCCGGTCCGGGGCCGCCGCCCGCTGCGCGCCGGGTACCGCCGGTGCCGACCACCGCCGACCGGACCCGGCGACCCGTGCCGTCCCCGGTCCGGGCCACGGCCGTGGCCCGGACGACCGTCGTTCCCCTGGCGGCCGCCGGCCGCCGGACGGACGGGCACGGTGCGGCCGGGGCGGACCCGCCCGGTGCACCGTCGGCCCGCTGCCGGGGGAGCGGGGCCCGGAGGCGGTCGGCCTCCAGCAGGGCGGCCCAGTAGGATGCCGGCCGCACCGGCCTGCCCGCGGCCCGGGCCAACTCCCCGGCCACGGCGGTGAGTCGGTCCACCTCGCGGGGCACCGACCGTCCGGAGAGCCAGCCGTGCAGGGTGGACGGGCCGATGCCGCCGATCCTGGCCAGCCGCTTCTGGGTGACCTCCCGGCCGCCGGCCCGGCGGGCCTCGTCCCAGAGCAGCAGGAGTTCGCGCAGCACTGCGGAGCGGGCTGCACGGCCCCTCGCCTGCACGTCTGTTGTCATGCCAGCTCCCGGCCGGACGCGGACCGGATCTTCGAATCCGCTCCCCTGCGTGCAGGGTACGCACTCGGGTATCCCCTCGTACCGACTTCTCCCCGAATCACGTTCCGGATCGGTGGTCCTGCCCCCGTGCGGGCCCGCTGCCTGGTAATGGGGCGCGGCGGGGCGCGGCAGCTCTCACAGCCGCCACCCGGCGCCGCTGAGGCCGAAGTTCCGACGGGGAAACAGGGCGGCCCCGGTCGGGAAACACCCTCCGAGCATGCTCGGTGCCACGACAGCGACCGGGTCGCGGACCGCCGGAGGCCCGCCCCCGGTCGGGGCCTCCGGCGGGACCGGAGGCGTGCTGCGCCCCGGAGCGACGGTGATCCGGCGGCACCCGGCCAGCTCCGACCGCCCACCGTCCGGAGCACGACCTCGGAGGGACTTCCCGATGACCACCACCAAGCCCACACTGCTCCTGGTCGGCTACGGCATGGTCGGCCACCGCTTCCTGGAGGCCCTGGCCGACACCGGTGCCGCTGAGCGCTACCGGGTCGTCGTCCTCGCCGAGGAGCCCCGGCCCGCCTACGACCGGGTCGGCCTGACCTCCTACTTCTCCGGCCGGAGCGCGGACGACCTGCTGCTCGCCGAAGAGGGCTTCACCGATCGGCACGGGTTCGAGGTGCACCTCTCCTCCCCCGCCGTCTCGCTCGACCCGGCGGCCCGGACCGTCACCACGGCCGCCGGGCACACCCTCTCCTACGACACCCTGGTGCTGGCCACCGGCTCGTACCCCTTCGTCCCGCCGGTGGACGGCCGGGACGCCGAGGGCTGCTTCGTCTACCGCACCATCGAGGACCTGCAGGCGATCGAGTCGTACGCGGCCGGGGCCCGGGTCGGCGCGGTGGTCGGCGGCGGCCTGCTCGGGCTGGAGGCCGCCGGTGCGCTGAAGGGCCTGGGCCTGGAGACCCACGTGGTGGAGTTCGCGCCGCGGCTGATGCCCGTCCAGGTCGACGACGCCGGCGGCGCCGCGCTGCGGCGGACCATCGAGTCGATGGGCGTGGTGGTGCACACCGGCATCGGCACCAAGGCGATCACCGTCGCCGAGGGGCGCGCGGTCGGGATGTCCTTCACCGACGACTCCGAGCTGGCGACCGACCTGGTGGTGTTCTCCGCCGGTGTCCGCCCCCGCGACCAGCTGGCCCGCGAGGCCGGGCTGACGGTGGGTGAGCGCGGTGGCATCGCGATCGACGAGCACTGCCGCACCTCCGACCCGCACGTCTTCGCCATCGGCGAGTGCGCCCTCGCGGTGGACGGCCGGGTGTACGGCCTGGTCGCCCCCGGCTACGAGATGGCCGTCTCGGTGGCCCAGCAGCTCGCCGAGCAGGCCGCGCAGCCGTTCACCGGCGCGGACCTCTCCACCAAGCTCAAGCTGCTCGGCGTCGACGTGGCCAGCTTCGGCGACGCCTTCGGCAGCACGCCCGGCTCGCTCGACGTGGTCTACTCCGACTCGCGTTCCGGCGTCTACAAGAAGCTGGTGGTCACCGGTGAGGGGGCGCTGCTCGGCGGCATCCTGGTCGGCGACGCCTCGGCCTACGCCACGCTCCGCCCGCTGGCGGGCAGCGGTCGGCCGCTGCCCGTCCCCGCCGAGTCGCTGGTCCTGCCGGCCGGTGCGGACACCGCCGTCTCGCTCGGCAGTTCCGCGCTGCCCGACGAGGCGGTGGTCTGCAGCTGCAACAACGTCACCAAGGGCACGATCCGGGCGGCCGTCACCGACCACCAGTGCACCACCGTCCCCGAGGTGAAGAAGTGCACCCGGGCGGGCACCAACTGCGGCTCCTGCGTGAAGCTGCTCGGCACGATCGTCGCGGACGAGCTGGAGGCCGGTGGCGTCGAGGTCGACCGGGGCCTGTGCCCGTGCTTCGCCCACACCCGCGCCGAGCTCTACGAGATCGTCCTGGTCAAGCGGATCCCCACGCACCGCCAGCTGCTCGCCGAGCACGGCCGGGCGCCGGAGGGTTCCGAGGGCTGCGAGGTCTGCAAGCCGACGGTCGCCTCGATCATCGCCTCGCTGGCGCCCGAGTTGGAGGCCTCCGGGCACATCCTGGACGGCGAGCAGAGCGCCCTGCAGGACACCAACGACCACTTCCTGGCGAACCTGCAGAAGAACGGCTCCTACTCGGTGGTGCCGCGCATCCCCGGCGGGGAGATCACCCCGGACAAGCTGATCGTGATCGGTGAGGTGGCCAAGGAGTTCGGCCTCTACACCAAGATCACCGGCGGTCAGCGGATCGACCTGTTCGGCGCCAGCGTCGACCAACTGCCGATGATCTGGAGCCGACTGGTCGCGGCGGGCTTCGAGTCCGGCCACGCGTACGGGAAGTCCCTGCGCACCGTGAAGTCCTGCGTCGGCTCCACCTGGTGCCGCTACGGCGTGCAGGACTCGGTCGCCATGGCGATCCAACTGGAGCTGCGCTACCGGGGCCTGCGCTCGCCGCACAAGCTCAAGTCCGCGGTCTCCGGCTGCGCCCGCGAGTGCGCCGAGGCCCGGGGCAAGGACTTCGGCGTCATCGCCACCACCAACGGCTGGAACCTGTACGTCGGCGGCAACGGCGGTGCCACCCCGCGGCACGCCGACCTGCTGGCCCAGGACCTGGACGACGAGCAGCTGGTGCGGCTGATCGACCGCTTCCTGATGTTCTACATCCGCACCGCCGACCGGCTGGAGCGCACCTCCACCTGGTTGGAGCGGATCGAGGGCGGCCTGGACCACGTCCGCGAGGTGGTGGTCGAGGACTCGCTGGGCATCGCCGACGAGCTGGAGACCCTGATGGCCCGGCACATCGGGGACTACCAGGACGAGTGGGCGGCGACCCTGGCCGACCCCGACCGGATGCGCCGGTTCGTCTCCTTCGTCAACGCCCCCGGGGTGCCCGACCCGAGCATCCGCTTCGTGCCCGAGCGCGACCAGGTCAAGCCCGACCTGGTGCTGCTGGCCACCGAGGAGCAGCTGCTCGCCGCCCTCGACCCCGACAACGCCCCGTTCCCGGCCGCCCGCATCCTGGAGGAAGCCCGATGACCATCACCGCCTCTGCCACCCGGGTCGAACTGCTCTCCCCCGCCGGTTGGTCCCCGGTCTGCGACTGGGACCTGCTGGTCCCCGGCCGCGGCGTCGCCGTCCTGCTGCCGGACGGCCGCCAGGCCGCCGTGTTCCGGGACGGCAACGACCGCCTCTACGCCGTCGACAACCGCGACCCGTTCACCGGCGCGTACGTCCTCTCCCGGGGCCTGATCGGCTCCACCCCGGACGGCCGGGTCTACGTGGCCTCGCCCCTGCTCAAGCAGCGCTTCGACCTGCTCACCGGGGAGTGCCTGGACGACGAGGACGTCCGGATCGCCGTCCACACGGCCCGCGCCGCCTGACCGGGGGCGGGTGCCCGGCCACCCGCCCGACCCGGCTCACGACGACCGCCCGACCCGCCTGACCGACCTCGCCCCCGTCGTCCCGCCGACGGGGGCGAGGTCAGTGCTGTTGCCGGAGCGCGTCCAGGACGGCGGCGGCCATGCCCTGCTGCCCCTGGGCGTTCGGGTGGATCGGCGCCAGCCCCTGCTCGGCGGCGAGGGGCTCTATCCACCGGGTGCCCGCGGCCTCGCACATGTCGTGGCCGGTGGAGGAGGAGTAGGTGTCGACGAACACCGCTCCGGCGGCTTCGGCCCGTTGCCGGAGCATGCTGTTCAACTGCCGTTCCTGCTCGGCGACGAAGCCGACGTCGGCACCGGCGATCCCGTCGCCCAGGGTTCCGGCGCAGCGGCCCGGGTCCTGCGGCAGCAGGGCCGGGTACCCGACGAGCAGCACCTCGGCCTGCGGAGCCCGCCGCTTGATCTCCGCGAGGACCGCGGTGAGCCGTTCCCCGGTGGTCGTCATCTTCCGCTGGACCTCACCGCGTCCGGCGCCGGTCGTGTAGTACGCCCGGCAGGGCGCCTCGTCGCCCCGACCGGTCAGGCCGTGTCGGACGCTCTCGATCGCGCAGCGGCCCAGCACGTCGAGGAAGCCCGCGTCGTTGCCGCCGATCCCGAGCGTCACCAGCCGGGTGCCCGCGCCGAGCGCGTCCAACTGCGGCGGGTTACTGCCGTCCTCGGTCTGCTGGGCGGCCGTCAGGTCACCGGTGCGGGCACCGCTGCAGCTGACGTCGGTGAACTCCTTGAGAGCGAGCTGCCGGGCCACCAGCGACGGGTAGTTGGCGCCGGAGCGGCCGCAGCCCTGCGGGAAGCCGCTCTGGGGCGGGATCCGCAGCCCCGAGGTGTAGGAGTCCCCGAGGGCGACGTACGGACCGGTGACCGGGGTGGCGGAGGGCGTCGGGGAGACCCGGTCGGGCTCCGGCGACGGGGCGGCCCTCCCCGCACTGCACCCCGCGCTGCCGATCAGGGCCACCCCCGCCAGGACCGACGCAACGGTCGACAGCCGGCGGCGCACCTACTCGGCGCCGCGCTCGTGCTCGGCCAGGAACTCCTCGAACCTGCGGCCGAGCTCGTCGGCCGAGGGGAGGTCACTGGCCTCGGCGAGCAGGCTCTCCCGGTCGACCGCACCGGAGACCGCGTCGTACTGGCCCTCCATGCCCTGGATCGCCGAGCGCAGCTCGCCGTCGCCCTGGGAGAGCTGGTCCTCGATCTCGGCGTAGACCTCGTTGACCCGGGCCCGCAGCTCGCTGCCGGGCAGGACCAGGCCGGTCGCGGACTGGACGGCTTCCAGGATCGCCACCGCCGCGGCCGGGTAGGAGGAGCGGGCGATGTAGTGCGGGACGTGGGCGGCGAAGCCCAGCACGTCGTGCCCCGCCTCGCCGAGCCGGTACTCGACCAGTGCCTGGGCGCTGCCGGGCACCTGCGCCTGGTCGAACCACTTGGGGTGGCCCGCCGCCAGGTCGACCCGGTTGCCGTGCGGGGTGAGGCCGACCGGGCGGGTGTGCGGGACGCCCATCGGGATGCCGTGGAAGGAGAGCGCGAGCCGGATCTCGAAGCGCTCCACCAGGTCGCCGACGGCGGCCGCGAACAGCTCCCACTCGGTGTCCGGCTCAGGGCCCGTGAGCACCAGGAAGGGCGCGCCCACCGCGTCGCGCACCAGCTGGAGCTGGATCTCCGGCGGGTCGTAGTCCGTCCAGCTCTCGCGGTCGAAGGTCATCGCGGGGCGGCGGGCCCGGTAGTCGACCAGGCGGTCGTGGTCGAAGCGGGCCACCACCTGCGGGGCCCCCTGCTCCAGCAGGTGCGCGACGACCTGGCCGCCCGCTTCGCCGGCATCCATGAAGCCCTCGAAGTGGTACAGCAGCACCAGGCCGGTACCGGCCTCGGCGGCGGCGCGAGCCGCCGCCAGGGCGGTCACGCCCTGCGGTTCCAGCTCGTACAGCTCCTTGGGATCACGCACGGCGCACCCATCCCCGTTCCGTCTCGTCGTCTCGGAATGCTTTCGGACCTGATCTGTCCAGCGTGCGACGGCCCGCCGACATTCCCGCCCCCGCACGAGTCTTCACGCCGTCTCTCGAATCCTCTCACCTCCGGGCAAAGTGCCTGGTCGTGGGCGTGGCACCCGGGTCGGCCGGTAGGATGGCGGAGCGTCGCGGCGTGCCGAAAGGACCCGCGCGCCCCCGCTGGCGCGCCGCGAAGTGACGCACCGCCTTCTGGCGGGTATCGTCCTCTCGCTGCCTCGCATCGTCGCGTCGTCGCGCCACGCCGTCTGTCACGTCGTGGGCCACGCCCCGGTCCGTTGCGCTGCCAGTCATCCCATGCGCACCTTGCCTTCACCTGGCCGCCTGCTTCGCTTCGTGATCTCGTTTCTCTCTCGGCCATCTCGCGGACGCACACTGTCCCGTCGCTCATCCCGCCGGATCGGTCCGTCGACCCGTGTCCGTACCGGCACCGCGCTGCCCGCCTCCGGGCTGCCGTCCCGCCGCACGCCCGAGCCTCTGGCGTAGCGCCCCCGGGCGGCCGTTCTCCGGGGCCGGGGCGACACGACCACTGCCCTCGCGCCGCGAACCCGGCACGCGGGCACCCGACGACCGCCGAAGGACCGAAGGATCCGTGCCCGTACCCGTCACCCTCTACGGCCGCACCGTGCGGCTGGAGCCCCTCGCCGAGCACCACGCCGCGGCCCTGGCCGTGGCCGGTTCCGAGGACCGTACGACCTACGCCTTCACCCCCGTTCCGCACGGCCTGGAGGCCGCCCGGGAGTACATCGCCCGCGCCCTCGCCGATCGGGCGGCGGGCCGGTCGATGCCGTTCGCCACCGTGAGCACGGCTGACAACCGGGTCGTCGGCTCGACCCGGTTCCTGGAACTGGACTACTGGCAGGGCCCGCTGGTGTGGCCGCCCGCGCCGGGCGTGCCGCACGGCGACCCGCTGGAGGCGGTGCCGGACGCCGCGGAGATCGGCAACACCTGGCTGTCCCCGCGGGCGCAGGGCACCGGCATCAACACGGAGGCGAAGCTGCTGATGCTGCGGCACGCCTTCGAGGTGTGGCGGGTGCAGCGGATCTCGCTGCGGGCCGACGCCCGCAACACCCGTTCCCGGATCGCCATCGAGCGGCTCGGGGCCACCTCCGAGGGGGTCCGCCGGGCGCATTCCCGCGGCCTGGACGGGGTGGTCCGGTCCACTGCGTTCTACTCGATCCTGGACGAGGAGTGGCCCGCCGTCCGGGACATCATCGAGCTGCGGATCGCCGCGGCGACCTCGCCCAGTGCGCCGGACCCGGCGCCGCTCAACCAGGAGTGCCTTAGACACGGCAGCTCCCTGGTCACCGATCCGATGATCGGTGACTCCCTGGTGTCGGCCGCCTGAAGCGGTCGCTCCGGTCCGGGGCGGGTGCGGGACGCCGTCGGCGTCGGGCGCCCGCCCCGTCCGGTTCCTCCCCGGGACTTCCCAGGGAGTTCTCGGGGGCCTCTGCACTCTGTCGAGTTGTCAAGGAGCACGGACAGCACGGCGTTCGGCCCACCTCCGCTCCTGGGTGTGATCCTGCTGACACTCCGCCAGACCGGGCCCGCGCTCCGTTCCGGCTCAGCCGTCGGCCCCTTCCGCACCGCCCCCGCCCCCGGTTCCGGCGTCGGAGGCGGACCCGGCCGCCTCCGCGGCGGCGGCCAGGTGCTGGAGCGCCGCGAGGTGCTCCGACAGGGCGGTGCGGCCCTGCTGGGTCGCGGCGAGCCAGGTGCGGGGCCGCTTGCCGACGTAGCCCTTGCGGGCCCGCAGGTAGCCGGCCGCCTCCAGGCCCGAGGCGGTCTTGCTGAGCACCGAGTCCGAGACCTGGCAGTAGTCGCGGACGACGGAGAACTCGGCCTCCTGGCACCCGCTGAGGAAGGCCAGGACGGTGAGCCTGGTGGGCTGGTGGAGTATCGGGTCGAGTCCGTTCACCGCTCGCTGCTCATGCTCTGCTCCTTGACGTCTCGATTGGCCAGCGTGATGACGCCCCACACGGCCAGGCCGCCGACCGCGCCCGCGGCCGCCATGGCCCATCCCTGCTCGCCGGTGGCCGACCAGGTGCCGAGCCAGGCCAGCACCGCCAGCAGGACGGTCAGACCGAGCGCCCGCAGGACGTTCGGCGGGACCTTGGTCTTCTCGAACTGCGCGGCGACCCCGCTGGAGCGCACGGCCACCCGCACTATGGCCGCCAGCACCGCCGCGAGGGCGGCCGCGCACAGCGGTATCAGCCACTGCGCCTGCCGCTGGAAGCTCTGCCCGATCGCCGCGCAGTAGACCGCGAGGGCGGCGCCCACCCCGGGGCGGTACCACCAGGGCATCGGCGCGGGCCGCCGGGCTGCCGCCCGGGCGCGCTCGGCGAGCTCCAACGCCTGTGCGGGCGTGAGTTCCTCGGACTGCTCGTGCGCGTGCTGCCTGTCGTCAACCATCGGTTCCCCCGAGCGGACGTGCCGTCGAATCCGGCCCGCTGCCGGATCAAGTGCTGCCACTCTGTCACATACTTTCCAGGAGGGAAAGTAATTTTCCGACGGCCCGTCAGCGGGCTCCTCAGCAGCGCGGATCGACCTCCTGGAAGGTGGCGTAGTGGTCGGCCGTCCAGTACTGCTCGCCGGTGCCGCCGGTGACGATCCGCCTGGTCCCCCGGTCGCCCGACCCGGGCGTGACCACGGTGAACTCGTGGTAGTAGCCGCTCCCCCGGCGGGGCAGTCGGCCCTCCCGGTTCTCGAAGACGATGCCGTCCGAGCGGTACGGGTAGGGGCCGCCCCGGGCGATCAGGCCGAGCGTGTCGAGGGCCTGGGCGGGCAGCTTGCTGCGACAGACGTCGGCCAGCGCCGGATCGGTGGGCACCCAGGTGGCCCGAGGGGCGGGCGAGTTGGCCGGCGCCGAGGGCCGGGGCGCGCCCGCGGTTCCGCCCCGGGTCGCGGCGGACCCGGTGGGCGCGGCGGTCGGGGACTTCGCGGCGCTCGCACCGTCCGGACCGTTCCCGCCGTTCAGCAGGGCGGCGACCCCGGCGGCGATGCCGAGCAGGATCACGGCGACGAGGCCGATCAGGCGGTTTCTGCTGTTCATGCCCCAAGCCTGCCGCACCGGCCCGACCGGGTGGCGCAGGCGTAACGCGCAGGTGTAACGCACGGGTGCAAGCGCGGGCGGACGGGCGGGTGCCCGGCCCGGAGAACGCCGCCGGGGCGGGACCGGACGCCGTTGTCCGTTCCCGCCCCGGCTGCTCCGTACGGCGGCTCTCCTGCGCCGAGCTCCGCCGTACGCCCCTCCCCTTCCGGAGGGGTGCGGTCAGTGAACCGCGCTGCTTCGTGTCAGCGCGAGTCGCTTCCCGCCGTCTCGATGGCGGCGCGGCCTGCCTCCAGGCGCGCCACCGGAATCCGGAAGGGAGAGCATGACACGTAGTCCAGCCCCACCTCGTGGAAGAAGTGCACCGAGTCGGGGTCGCCGCCGTGCTCGCCGCAGACGCCGAGCTTGAGGTCGGGGCGGGTGGCCCGGCCGGCCTGCGCGGCGTTCTTGACCAGGGCGCCGACGCCGTCGCGGTCGATGGTCTCGAACGGGCTGACCCCGAAGATGCCCTTCTCCAGGTAGGCGGTGAAGAAGGAGGCCTCGACGTCGTCCCGGGAGAAGCCCCACACGGTCTGGGTCAGGTCGTTGGTGCCGAAGGAGAAGAAGTCGGCGGCCTCGGCGATCTGACCCGCGGTCACGGCGGCGCGCGGCAGCTCGATCATGGTGCCGAGCTTGATGTCCAGCGTGACGCCGGTGGACGCGGCGACCTCGGCGAGCACCCGCTCGCACTCGTCGCGGACCAGCTCCAGCTCCTGGACGGTGCCGACCAGCGGGATCATCACCTCGGGGCGCGGGTCGCCGCCGGCCAGCTTGCGCTCGGCCGCGGCCTCGGCGATCGCCCGGACCTGCATCCCGAACAGGCCGGGGATGACCAGGCCGAGGCGGACGCCGCGCAGGCCGAGCATCGGGTTGGCCTCGTGCAGCCGGTGCACGGCCTGGAGCAGGCGCAGGTCGTTCTCGTTCGGGTCCTTGCGGGCCTCGGCGAGGGCGACGCGCACCGACAGTTCGGTGATGTCGGGCAGGAACTCGTGCAGCGGCGGGTCGAGCAGCCGGACCGTCACCGGGAGGCCGTCCATCGACTGGAACAGCTCCAGGAAGTCGCCCTTCTGCAGCGGCAGCAGGCTGGAGAGCGCGGTCTCGCGGTCCTTGTCGTTGTCCGCCAGGATCAGGTGCTCGACCTCCTTGCGGCGCTCCTCGCCGAGGAACATGTGCTCGGTGCGGCACAGGCCGATGCCCTGGGCGCCGTACCGGCGGGCGCGGTTCGCGTCCTCGGCGTTGTCGGCGTTGGCGCGCACCGCGAGGCGGCGGCGGCCGTCGGCGTGCGACATCAGCCGATGCACGGCCTGGACCAGCCCGCCCTGGACGTCGGCGCCGGCGTGGATGGTGCCCTCGAAGTACTCGACCACCGGGGACGGCAGCACCGGGACCTCGCCCAGGTACACCTTGCCGTTGGCGCCGTCGATGGAGACCACGTCGCCCTCGTGCACGACCTGGCCGTCGGCGGTGGTGAACTTGCGGTTCTTGGTGTCGACCTCCAGCTCCTCGGCGCCGCAGACGCAGGTCTTGCCCATGCCGCGGGCGACCACGGCCGCGTGCGAGGTCTTGCCGCCGCGCGAGGTGAGGATGCCCTCGGCGGCGATCATGCCTTCGAGGTCGTCCGGGTTGGTCTCGCGGCGAACCAGGATGACCTGCTCACCGGAGCGCGACCACTTCACCGCGGTGTACGAGTCGAAGACCACCTTGCCGACCGCCGCGCCGGGCGAGGCTGCGATGCCGTACGCGACCGGCTTGGTCTCCGAGGTGGGCGCGAAGCGCGGGAACATCAGCTGGGCGAGCTGGCCGCCGGTGACCCGGTGCAGCGCCTCGTCCAGGTCGATCAGGCCCTGGTCGACGAGCTGGACGGCGATCCGGAACGCGGCGGCGGCCGTGCGCTTGCCGACCCGGGTCTGCAGCATCCAGAGCTTGCCGCGCTCGATGGTGAACTCGATGTCGCACAGGTCCCGGTAGTGGTTCTCCAGGGTGTGCATGATGGTCATCAGCTCGTCGTACGACTTCTTGTCGAGCTGCTCCAGATCGGCCAGCGGCAGGGTGTTGCGGATGCCCGCCACCACGTCCTCGCCCTGGGCGTTCTGCAGGTAGTCGCCGTAGACGCCCTGGGTGCCGGTGGAGGGGTCGCGGGTGAAGGCGACACCGGTGCCCGAGTCCTCGCCGAGGTTGCCGAAGACCATGGTGCAGACGTTGACGGCGGTGCCCAGGTCGTTCGGGATGCGCTCCTGCCGACGGTACAGGCGGGCCCGGTCGCCGTTCCAGGAGTGGAAGACCGCGTGGATCGCCAGGTCGAGCTGCTCGCGCGGGTCCTGCGGGAACTCCCGGCCGGTCTCCCGGAGCACGATCGCCTTGAAGGTGGCGACCAGCGCCTCCAGGTCCGCGGCGGTGAGGTCCAGGTCGTTGGCGGTGCCCTTGGCGTGCTTGGCCTCGTCCAGCGCCTCCTCGAACAGCTCGCCGTCGACGCCCAGCACGGTCTTGCCGAACATCTGGACCAGGCGGCGGTACGAGTCCCAGGCGAAGCGCTCGTTGCCGGACTGGGCGGCGAGCCCGGTCACCGAGGCGTCGGAGAGGCCGATGTTCAGGACGGTGTCCATCATGCCGGGCATCGAGAACTTGGCGCCCGACCGCACCGAGACCAGCAGCGGGTTGTCGGGCTGGCCGAGCTGCTTGCCCATCTGCTGCTCGAGGGCGACCAGGTGGCCGGTGATCTCCTCGTTCAGCGATCCCGGCTCGCTACCGGTCTCCAGGAAGACCTTGCAGGCGTCGGTGGTGATGGTGAACCCCGGAGGGACGGGGAGACCCAGGTTGGTCATCTCGGCGAGGTTCGCACCCTTCCCGCCGAGAAGATCCTTCAGGTCCTTGTTTCCTTCGGTGAAGGAGTAAACAAACTTCTGCTGCGCCGCCACGGGTCGTTCTCCTCGCACACGGTTGCCCTGACGCCGGAGAACATACCCATTTCGAAGGCCCTTTAGGGGCTCGAATAGCTCGTACGAGCTGCTGAGCGGGCGATTGGCCAGCAGATCTAATGCCCGAGCGGGCGTTTGCCTGCGTTGCTGAAATCGTCCGGTTGACGCTTGCGGCAGTTCAAGAAGTGAAGGAATCGCCACGTACAGCTCACGCGAACCGGACACATGGTGACGACATTCGCCCCGCCACGCTTCCCCGGCTTGATTTCCTGCAGCCAGCTGCGGCGATCCGCCGGAGGGCCCGTTCGGGAAGCGATCCCGACTTGTACACCTTGGCGAAGTCCGCTGACTGGCCGTCACTCGCCACGATATGTGGCCAGCGTCACGAGCGCATCTCAACCGTCGAGCCGAGGAACCCTACGCCGAGCGTCGCTTTCTGTTGATGATCCCGTCGCTCTGCGTCGCTCGAATGCGCCTTAAAGGAGCCCTGCTGTCCATCTTGGACAATCAGGCTGGGACGTCGCGGCCAGGCCTGGATTCACGCCCAACCGGCCGCAACGTACAGATCATCCGCCAGAGGTGTCCGATTCGGCGTCTTCGGCCAGCTTGGCGCACTCGTACGGATCGTCCAACCAGCTTTCGGGCAGGACCACCCGGTTGTTGCCGCTGGTCCGGCCGCGGGGACCGTCCGCGCCGATCGGCCAGCTCTGCTCCTGGTCGACCAGGGCCAGCGTCTCCGCGAGCTCGGTCAGCGAGCTGGAGTTGGCGAGCTTCACCCGCAGCTCGGACCCGACCGAGAAACCCTTGGTGTACCAGGCGACGTGCTTGCGGAAGTCGATGACGCCACGGGCCTCGTCACCGAGCCACTCCCCCAGCAGCTGGGCGTGCCGCACCATGGCGCGGGCCACGTAGGCGAAGGTGGGGCGGGCGTAGTCGACGTCCCCCTCGAAGATCGACACCAGGTCCTTGAACAGCCAGGGGCGGCCCAGGCAGCCGCGGCCGACCACCACGCCGTCGCAGCCGGTCTCGCGCATCATCCGCACCGCGTCGTCGGCGGACCAGATGTCCCCGTTGCCGAGCACCGGGATGTCGGCCGGGACGGACTCGCGGAGCCGGGCGATCGCCGTCCAGTCCGCGGTTCCGCCGTAGTGCTGGGCCGCGGTGCGACCGTGCAGGGCGATCGCGGAGACGCCCTCCTCCGCGCCGATCCGGCCCGCGTCGAGGTAGGTGAGGTGGTCGTCGTCGATGCCCTTGCGCATCTTCATGGTGACGGGCAGGTCGCCCGCGTTGGCGATCGCCTGGCGCAGGATGTCGCGCAGCAGGTTGCGCTTGTACGGCAGCGCGGAGCCGCCGCCCTTGCGGGTCACCTTGGGGACGGGGCAGCCGAAGTTGAGGTCGATGTGGTCGGCCAGCCCCTCCGCGGAGATCATCCGCGCCGCCCTGCCGACGGTCTCCGGGTCCACCCCGTACAGCTGGATCGAACGCGGCTTCTCGCTCGGGTCGAACTTGATCAGCTGCATGGTCTTGGCGTTGCGCTCGACCAGGGCGCGGGTGGTGATCATCTCGGAGACGTACAGGCCCCGGCCGCCGCTCTGCTCCCGGCACAGGGTGCGGAAGGGCGCGTTGGTGATGCCGGCCATCGGCGCCAGCACCACCGGCGGCCAGACCTGCATCGGCCCGATGTTCAACGGGGCGAACTCCGGCGTACCGGGTGCTGCGGGAGCGGCCTGGGCGGTGTCGGGCGTGGTGGTCATGCGCGGCGGATCCTCATACGGGTAGGGCCCCAACGGCGGGCTTCCGGACTCTCCATTCTCTCCCACTCGCCGGACCGGCCCGCCCGGGCGGTCGGGACCCTCCCGTCCGGCCGATGGTGACGGTGCCGGAGGCGGCGGTGACGTCGAGCAGCCGTGGCGAGTCGACGTCCTGCAGGGACTGGTCCACCGCCTGGCTACCGCCGTCGAGGCTGAGGTCGATCCGGTACCGGTTGTGGTCGTCGGGCAGTTGCAGGACGAGGTTCCCGGAGGCGAGGCGGGTGCTGACCTCGTCCGGCGGGCGGTCGTACTGCAGGGTGACGTCTCCGGAGGAGGAGGACAGCTGCGCCCTGGACGCGCTCAGCCCCGTTCCGATGATCTGACCGGAACCGCTCCGCGCCCAGATCGGCCCGCTGACCTCGGACAGGTGGATCTGGCCGCTGCCGGTCTCCGCCGAGACGCTGCCGGACAGGCCCACGATCTCCGTCAACCCGGAGCCGCTGCGGGCGTGGACGGTGGTCGTCGGCGGCACCTGTATCTCCAGGGACACCGAACAGCCCTGGGGGATCCGGGCCTCCGGGCAGTCGACGGAGAGCGACATCCTGCCCTCGGCCATCCGCTCGACCACGGTGGGCTTCCGCAGCGCCCAGCCGATCCGTTCGGACACCACCACCCGGTCGGTGCCCCCGGAGCGGACGACGACCTGGGCCGCGCCGGAGTCGATGTCGAGCTGCCCGACCGGCTCGAAGTACGTCCGCTCCTGGGCGGTCTCCTGTCGGACGAGGACCGCCCCCGTGACGGCGGCGCCCACCAGGACGGCGCAGGCCAGGGCCAGCACGCCGACGATCCGCCAGGCCCGGCGCTCGCCCGGTCCGGGCGCGGCGGGCGGGCCGACCGGCCCCGGGGCCGGCAGCCAGCGCGCGAGCCGACCCGGCTCGGGGACGGGCCGCTGCTCCGGCGGAGCGGCCTGGGTCACTGGCTGACCTCCAGGAAGCGGAGCACCGCGAGCACCCTGCGGTGGGTGTCCTCCGCGGGCGGCAGGTCGAGCTTGGTGAGGATGGAGTTGATGTGCTTGGAGACGGCGCTGTCGCTGACCACCAGGGACTCGGCGATCGCGGTGTTCGAACGCCCCTCGGCCATCAGCGCCAGCACGTCCCGCTCGCGGGGCGTCAGCCGGTGCAGCGGATCGCTGTCGCGGCGCAGCAGCAGTTGGGCGACCACCTCCGGGTCGAGGGCGGTGCCGCCCTGGGCGACCCGCTGCAGTGCCTCCACGAACTCGTCCACGTTGGCGACCCGTTGCTTGAGCAGGTAGCCGACGCCGCTGGTGTTCTTGGCCAGCAGGTCCGCCGCGTAGCGCTCCTCGACGAACTGGGAGAGCAGGACGACGGCGGTGCCGGGCCACTGCCGCCGGATCATCAACGCGGCCCGGACCCCCTCGTCGGCGAACCCCGGGGGCATCCGGACGTCCGCGACGACGATCTGCGGGCGGTGCTCCTCGACGGCGGCGAGCAGTGCCTCGGCATCGCCCACTGCGGCGGCGACCTCGTAGCCCTCGCTCTCCAGCACCTTGACGATGCCGATCCTCAGGAGGACCGAGTCCTCGGCGATCACAGCTCGCATGGCAACTCCATGGTGATGGTGGTCGGGCCCCCTCGGGGGCTGGTGATGGCGAACGATCCGTCCACCGAGGCGGCGCGCTTGCGCAGGCCGGTGAGGCCGGTGCCGCGGGCGGCGTCCGCACCGCCGACGCCGTCGTCGGTGATGGTGATGTGCAGCCGGTCGGCGGCCCGGCGCAGGACGAGGTCGATCCGGGAGGCCCGGGAATGCTTGGCGGCGTTGGCCAGGGCTTCGGAGACCGTGAAGTAGGCGACCGCCTCCACGGTGGGGGCTATCCGGCCCGGGAGGTCGACCGTAAGGTGCACGGGGACGGGGCTGCGGGCGGCGATGCCGGAGAGCGCCGCGTCCAGCCCGCGGTCCTCCAGCACCGCCGGGTGCAGGCCGCGGACCAGGTCGTGGAGCTCCTTGACGGCGGCCTGGGCCTCTTCGTGCGCGGCCACGATGACCTCCATGGCTTCGGCCGGGAGGTGCTTGAGGGTGCGCCGGGCGAGCCCCAGGTTCATCGCGAGCGAGACCAGGCGCTGCTGCGCACCGTCGTGCAGGTCCCGTTCGATGCGGCGCCGTTCGGCGTCGGCCGCGTCCACCACGTCCACCCGGCTGCGGGCCAGGTGCTCGACGCGGCGCTCCAGGACCTCCGCCCGGTTGGGGCCGAGCAGGGCCCGGACCGTCCACACGTCGACGGCGGCGAACAGGGCGGCGAGCCAGGGCACGGCGGCCAGCAGGAGCAGGCCGCCGACGGTGGCGAGGGCGCCGTCGACGACCCAACCCGGCCTGGCCCGCAGGGGGTTGCCGGGCGGCAGCAGCCAGACCCAGCCGAAGAAGCCGAGCAGGACGGCCGCGGCCCCCCAGAGGCCGAGCACCAGGCCTGCGCAGAGGGCCTGCACCGGGGCGACCACCAGGTGGTGGAGCGCCTGGCGCCACGTCAGCCCCGCGCGGAGCCGGACCCGCCAGGCCGCCCCGGGCGGGACCCGGCTCGGGACCTCCACCCCGCGCAGGGCGCGGACCCGGCTGCGTTGGGCGGTGGTCAGCAGGTCGAGCAGGACCACGGCCAGGAACAGCCCCATCAGCAGGCTGCTGCCAGGGGCGTTGAGGAGGATCAGGGAGGGCAGGCAGAAGGGGAGGCCGGCGGCCAGGAACAGCGAGTCCCGTCGAGCGCCCGCGGACCACGGCGTGCGCGCGGCCGAGGCGGCCAGGACGGCCCGGACCGCGGCGCCCCGGACCGCCCGGCGCTGGGGCGTGTCGATCTTCGACTGGAACATGCGGATCAGCGTAGAGGCCGCCCGATCTCGGCTTCCATGGCGCGGGCCTCCGTGTTTTTGGTGTAGCTGGCTACACCAAAAACACGGATCCGCGCATTACCGACAAGATCCTTGCCCCCAAGGATTCTTGAGGGCATGACGAACACGAACCTGATCCGTTGCAGTCGCGGCCCGCTCTCCTGCCTCCGGGCGGCGGCCCCCGATTCCTCCGACGGCTTCTCCGAACTCGCCTGCGAATCCGGCGAATCGGGGTTGATTGCCGCGGTCGGCCCGTGGGCGGTGCGGCTGCGGGCCGGTCGCCGACCGGCGATGGAGGTCTACGAGTACGGCGAACTCCTCGACGTCGTGGTCGAGTCCTCGCTCGGTGACACCGGGCTGCGCGGGGCACGGCGCGGGGCGGGCGGGGGACCGGGCGGGGGACCGCTCTCGTGCGCCTGGGGCCGGTTACCGCCTTGCGGGGAGCCACCCCCGGTGCGCTTCCTCACCGGCGGCCTGCGGCGGCGGGCGACGGGCGCGGCCGTGCGAACGGCGGGCCGGTTCTGGTTCGCCTCGGCGGCCGGGGAGTTCCGCTGGGCGCAGTTGCCGGTGGCCGACTGCGCCTGTGCGGGGCGTGCGGGGCAGGAGGACACGGGATGAGCGGGTTCGTTCACGTGCCCGTCCGGGCCGGCGCGGGTGGCCTCGTCCGCGCGGGGCGTCCGGTGGTTCCGGGTCCTCGGGCCCGGTGGCTGCGGCCGGACGTGCTGTTCCTGGGCTGCGGGGCGGTCCTGCTGCCCTGGGCGGTGCTGCTCGCCTCGTTTCCCGGCGGCCTGCCCTGGGCGGTGCTCGACCTGGTCGAGTCGGCGGCCCTGTCCGCTGCCGCCGTGCAACTGCGCCGAGGACGGGGGCCGTTCGGTCCCGCGGTTCTGGCCGGCGCCCTGCTGGTGGCGGACGCCGGGTGCGACGTGGCGACGGCGACCGGTCGGTCCGAGTTGCTGGTCGCCCTGTTGATGGCGGTGTGCGCGGAGCTGCCGCTGGCCGCCGTGTGCTGGTCGGTGGCGTCCACGGCGGACGGTCGCGGCCATGGACCGGCGGCCGGTCGGTGGCGCCGGTCCCGGCCGTTCCGGGAGCGTGCCGCCGCCCCGACTCCGGCGAGCGGCCTGCCCACCGGGTTCCTCACGGAAGGAGTGTCAGTGCAGAGGGTTCACCTGACGGAGTGGTCCGTTCCGGGAGTCGTGTCCGGATTCCCGACGAGCCGGTGGTACGCCGGATCGTCGAGGCGGTTGCCGGTCACCGCGGCCGGGGTCGGACCGGATCACCCAGCTGGGGTCGGACCGGATCACCCGGCCGGCGCCGGAGTGCCCCGTCCCGGGCCCGGGTCCTCGACGGTCCCGGGGGCCAGTGGGTGCGACCGCCTCGTGCGAGCATCCGACGAGGTGCGGGCCCTCGGCCCACGGGCCCGGAGCAGGGCCCGGGCGCCTCTCCCCCGCCCTGGCCGTTCGTGCCCGGTGACGTCCGCCGGAACGAGAGCGGCCGCCGCCGCCCGACGCGATCCCGGGGTGCGACGGCGGCCCGGCCCCGAGCGGCGGAGCCGCTTCGGGGAGGTGCGCTCGCGACAGCCCGGCGGGAGCCGGTCCGGTTCACACCGCCGTTCTCCGGCCGGATGCTGAGCACCCGAGGAGGACGGTCCGCCGACCGGAGGGTCCGGCCGTCCCTCCTCGCATCCGACCCAGCTGACCCACCCGACCTGCCCGCCCGTCCCCGGGCCGAGAGGAGCCGCACCACCCCGCCGATGCTCCGACAGACAGCACCGTCACCGACCTGATCGCGTTCCTCCTCCCGCTCCTCCCGCTCCTTGACTTCTGCACAGTGCGATCGACCCTGCCGACCGACGCCCGTACCAGGCCATCGGCCCCGCCACCGGGGCCGCGCTCGCCGGTACGGGCGTGGTCGGCAGGCACTGCCACGAGTCCCCGGGCGGACGGAGCATGGCGAGAGTCGGGCAGCAGGGCCGGGACGAGGGTGCCCTCGTACGGGGGGCGGTGCCACAACTCGGTTGGGTCCGGCGGCAGGTGGCCATGCAGAAAATGGAAAGCCGCTGGTCGGGGCCAGTGCGATGATGGCGCCATGACGACGAACCCGGTGCTCCCGCCGCTGGAGGCGCGCACCCGCGAGCAACTGACGGCCGCGGTCGCGTCCGGGGCCTGCCCGAAGTACCTGCACTTCTGGGGGCACCGGCCGCAGCGGGACGGGCAGATCGGGCCAGGTGCACTCAGCCAGTGGTGGCCCTCCCCGTTCACCGTCGACGGGGTCGAGTACCGCACCGCCGAGCACTGGATGATGGCCGGGAAGGCCCGGCTGTTCGGGGACGAGGAGGCCGTCCCGAGGATCCTCCGGGCGCGGACGCCCGCGGAGGCGAAGAACCTGGGCCGCCTGGTCGCGGGGTTCGACGAGGAGCGGTGGGTGGCGCACCGCTTCGAACTGGTGGTGGTCGGCAGCACCGCGAAGTTCGGACAGGACGAACGGCTCCGTGCGTACCTGCTCGGCACGGGTGGGCGCGTCCTGGTGGAAGCCAGCCCGCTCGACCGGGTCTGGGGCATCGGGCTCGCGGCCGACGACGAGCGGGCGAACTCCCCTGCCCGGTGGCAGGGTTCGAACCTGCTCGGTTTCGCCCTGATGGAGGCGAGGTCACGGCTCGCGGGCTGACCTCGTCCCTGATGGCCGCTGCTGGAGCGGCAGTTGTCCCTGCTGTCACACAAGTGAGCTGATCCGAAGGGTATTTGGCCGGAATCCCGCGTTCCACCGGTCTCGCGCGCCGCACCGGCCGCTCACACCCCCATCTCGAAAAGGTTAGGACTTGCTCCCGTAACGTGGCTGCCGTATGACAGCGCCAGGATGGCCACCAGTTGTTGTGTTCGGGGGCCGGTCGGGTGGCCTCCATGGAGAGGTCGGGCGGGGCGCGATGACCGTACACAATCCAGGGCCGGACTCGGCCGACGTCCAAACGCTCAGAGCGGAGTTGGACGAACTCCTGAGGGCACGGCAGTTCGCCGCGCAGCGCGAGCGCAGACTCGCCGAGGCCGTCCGGGGCGGCCGCGAACCCGACCACGCGCCCGCGTACGGCCGTCCGCCCAGGCAGCCCGACCCCGAACTGCTGCGGCAACTCGCCCAGGTGCAGCACCTCCGCGAAGGACTCGGCGCACGCTGCCTGGAGCTGAGCGACCGCCTCCTGGCCGCCGAGGACCGGCAGTTGGCGGGCCGACTGGCCAACGGTCCCTCTCCCGCCCCGCAGGGCACGCCCCGGGGCCTCGCCGAAGAGCCCCGGCCCCGCCGCCCGGCCGAGCCGACCGGGCCGGCCGCTTCCCCCGTACCTCCGCAGCGCCAGTTCCCGACCGGGGCTCGCTTCGGCGGCGGACACCGACCCGCCCCCGTCCACGACCGGGGCACCGCGCCCGACGGATCGACCGGCACGACCGACGCCGGCTCCCCGTACGCTCCCCCGGCCATCGAGGCCCCGCAACTGCGCGGCGCCCGGTTCAGGATCAGCCGCCCACCGCGGCCCGCCCAGCAGGACGACGACCACACGGCCTCCCCCGTCGCCCCGCCCCGCACCGACAGCGGGCGGCACGACGCTGCCGCCCGGGGCAGCGGCCCGGACACCGAACCGGAGGGACCCGTCGGTACCTCCTGGGCGGGCACCCGCGTTCCCCGCACAGGACTCGCCGCCAACAGGGCCGGGAGCGAGAACAGCGGGAGCAGCACCGGCAGCGGGCCCGGAAGCCCCGGCCGCCCCGCGTCCGGGCCCCGGCCCCGGACGGGCGCGGAACTGATCGCTCTCGTCCAGCGGATCGCCGACCTGCACCGGCAGGGTGCGGTGCACGAGTCCGCGGCCCTCGTGGGCCGGGCAGCACTGATGGTCACTCCGGTCGACCTGGCCGCGCTGGCCACCTTGCTGCGCGCCGAAGGGCCGGCCGGTTCCTCCACCTACCTGGCCAGGTCGGTGGCCGGCGGCGCCCCGGAGCACGCGGCCGCCGCGCTGGCCGAGCTGCGCCGCGAAGGGCTGGTGGACGAGGCCGCCGACCTGTTCCACTCCCTGTGGTCGGTGAGCGCACAGGTCCTCCCGACGCTGCTCGCGGCGCTGGCGCAGTCCGGGCAGTCCGCCGACGGACAGACCATGCTGTGGGAGCGGGCCTCCGCACCCGCCGCTGAACTCTCCGAGCTGACCAGGCAGTTGCGGGCGGCGGGGCGCTCCGACGATGTCCGGCACCTGCTGCGCCAGGCAGCTGGCCGACCGGCCGGGGAGGTCGCCGCGATCGCCGCAGCGTTGGACGGGGAATCGGCGGCCGAGCTGGTCGGTGAGCTGGTGCGGATGCGTTCGGCGAGCGATGTCGGCCAGTTCGCGGCCGAGGTCCGGGATTCGGCGGAGTTGTACGACGCGATGCTGTCCGCCGCCGACGGCCTGGAGGAGAGTCGGACCCGCAGCGTGCTCGCGGCGCTGCGCACCGCGGGACTGCCGACCGAGTCGGCGCCCCGTTCCCGGCCGAAGTCCCGCCTGCGCCGCTGAGCGGACCTCCGCACCGCACCGGCCCGGGGACGGAGACGGGGACAGGGACAGGGAACGGCTGCGCCGACCAGGAGGGGGGGACGGGGTGGCTGAGCCGGGCATCGGACCCGCCCGCCCCGAGAACGCCGTCCGGCCGACGGGACGCCCCGGGGAGGGGCGCCCGTCGGCCGGACGTAAAGCTGACTGCGGTGCTGCTTCCGGTGCCCGGTGTCAGCAGCCGATCAGGCGGGCGGCCAGGTAGGACTTCACCTGGTCGAGCGACACCCGCTCCTGCGCCATGGTGTCGCGCTCGCGCACGGTCACCGCGTTGTCCTCGAGGGTGTCGAAGTCGACGGTGACGCAGAACGGGGTGCCGATCTCGTCCTGGCGGCGGTAGCGCTTGCCGATCGCGCCGGCGTCGTCGAACTCGACGTTCCAGGCGGAGCGCAGGTCGGCGGCGAGGCCGCGGGCCTTCGGCGAGAGGTCGGCGTTGCGGGACAGCGGGAGCACCGCGACCTTGACCGGGGCCAGCCGCGGGTCGAGCCGCATGCCGACGCGCTTCTCCATGACGCCCTTGGCGTTGGGCGCCTCGTCCTCGAAGTAGGCGTCGAGCAGGAAGGCCAGCATGGCGCGGTTGAGGCCGGCCGCGGGCTCGATGACGTACGGGAAGTACCGCTCGTTCGCGTCCTGGTCGAAGTACTTGAGGTCCTGGCCGGAGTGCTCGCTGTGCACCGTCAGGTCGTAGTCGGTGCGGTTGGCCACGCCCTCCAGCTCGGAGAACTCGCTGCCGCCGAAGTTGAAGCGGTACTCGATGTCCACCGTGCGCTTGGCGTAGTGGGACAGCTTCTCCTTGGGGTGCTCGAAGAAGCGCATGTTCTCGGTCCGCAGGCCGAGGTCGACGTACCAGTTCCAGCGCTGCTCGAGCCAGTACTCGTGCCAGGTCTCGTCCTCGCCGGGCTTGACGAAGAACTCCATCTCCATCTGCTCGAACTCGCGGGTCCGGAAGATGAAGTTGCCGGGGGTGATCTCGTTGCGGAAGCTCTTGCCGACCTGGGCGATGCCGAACGGGGGCTTCTTGCGCGTGGTGGTCTGCACGGCGCGGAAGTTGGTGAAGATGCCCTGCGCGGTCTCGGGGCGCAGATAGGCCAGGCCGGAGGCGTCCTCGGTGACACCGAGGTGCGTCTTCAGCATGCCCGAGAACTCCTTGGGCTCCGTGAAGGCGCCCTTGTTGCCGCAGTTCGGGCAGTTGAGGTCGGCCAGGCCGTTGGCGGGGAGCTTGCCGTGCTTGGCCTCGTACGCCTCTTCCAGGTGGTCGGCGCGGAAGCGCTTGTGACAGGAGAGGCACTCGGTCAGCGGGTCGTTGAAGGTCGCGACGTGGCCGGAGGCCTCCCAGACCTCGCGGGCGAGGATCACCGAGGAGTCGATGCCGACGACGTCCTCCCGAGCGGTGACCATCGCGCGCCACCACTGGCGCTTGATGTTCTCCTTGAGCTCGACTCCCAGCGGACCGTAGTCCCAGGCGGCACGAGTACCGCCGTAGATCTCGCTGCAAGGGTAGACGAAGCCACGGCGCTTGCTCAGGCTGACGATCGTGTCGATCTTGTCGGCGGCCACAGTGCTCTCTTCAGTACGACGGCGCGGTCAGGACGCGGCTGGTTGCACGCGCCCGAATAACTCAGGGTACCGGGGATGCAGGGGCGGGGTTCAACTCGATAGTGGCACGGGCGGGCCGCCGGGTGGCTGTACCGGGGGTGAACAGCCGTGCGTTCTCCGGCGTGTTGGCGGCCGCCCGGCGGGGGCGCGGCGGCCCGGCCGCACGGGCGTCCACCCAACGCAAGTTGACAATCATTTCCAGATAAGATGAGAATGGTTGTCATGAAGATTCGCCGCACCTCCACCCCGGCAGCACTCGCTGTCACCGCTCTCGTCGGATCGCTGCTGCTCTCCGGCTGCGGCGGCGTCAGCAGCGCGGCGGGCAAGGACGGCGACAAGCTGGAGGTGGTGGCCTCCTTCTACCCGATGGAGTTCCTGACCCGGCAGATAGGCGGGGAGCACGTCAAGGTCACCGACCTGACCGCTCCCGGCGTGGAACCGCACGACCTGGAACTGACGGCCAAGCAGGTCGCGGCCGTCCAGCGGGCCGACGCGGTGGTCTACCTGAAGGGCCTGCAGCCGACCGTGGACAAGGCCGTCGCGCAGTCCCGCGTCAAGCACGCGGTGGACGCCACCGCCGCCTCCCCCCTGGTGGACCACCACCTCGACGAGGGCGGGGACGACGAGAACGAGGCGCACGACGGCGAGCACGGGCACGAGCACGAGGGCCCGGCCGGCGACCCGCACATCTGGCTGGACCCGACCCGGTACGCGGCGGTGGCCCGCAGCGTGGGCGCCGAGTTCGCCGAGATCGACCCCGCCAACGCCGCCGACTACCGGCGCAACACCGACGACCTGGTGGCCCGGTTGACCTCCCTGGACCAGGAGTTCAAGGACGGCCTGGCCGACACCGGCACCCGGACCTTCGTCACCAGCCACGCCGCGTTCGGCTACCTCGCCGACCACTACGGGCTGGAGCAGGTCGCGATCAACGGGGTCGACCCGGAGGCCGAGCCCACCCCGTCCCGGATGGCCGCGATCCAGCGCGCCGCCAAGGAGAACGGCGCGACCACCGTCTTCTTCGAAGCCCTGGTCAGCCCCAAGCTGGCCGAGACCGTCGCCACCGACCTGGGGCTCAAGACCGCCGTGCTCGACCCCCTGGAGGGGATCAAGGAGCCGGACCGGAACGACTACTTCTCCGTCATGCGGCAGAACCTGACCAACCTGCGGGCCGCGCTCGGCGCCCGCTGAACCATTCGAGCGGACCCGAGCGAGCGGCGAGAGCAGAGCGAGGAAACCACCATGAGTGCTGTCACCACCACGACAGACTCCGACCGGCCGCGGCCGTCCTCCTCCGAGGGCACCGGCCCCGGGGAGGCCGGGCCCGAGCGCAGCGGCCCCGCGGTCGTCGCCCTCCGGGGCGCGGTCGCCACCGTCGGAGGACGGCCGGTGCTGCGCGGCGTCGACCTGACCGTCCGCCCGGGCGAAGTGGTCGCCCTGCTGGGCGCCAACGGCTCCGGCAAGTCCACCACCGTGAAGAGCGTGATCGGTTCGGTGCCGCTGGACCGCGGCGACCTGGAACTGTTCGGCCGACCCCACCGCAGGTTCCGGGACTGGCACCGGATCGGGTACGTCCCGCAGCGCACCACCGCGGCCGCCGGGGTGCCGGCCACCGTCCGCGAGGTGGTCTCCACCGGGCGGCTGCCGCAGCACGGGTTGCTGCCGTTCCGCCGCAAGGACCGGGCCGCGGTGGACCGGGCGCTGACCTCCGTCGGCATGCTGGACCGGGCCGGCGACGGGGTGGCCCACCTGTCCGGCGGACAGCACCAGCGGGTGCTGATCGCCCGCGCCCTGGTCGGCGTCCCCGACCTGCTGATCATGGACGAGCCGATGGCCGGGGTCGATGTGGACAGCCAGCAGGTGCTCGCCGACATCCTCCGCAGCGAGGTGGAACGCGGCTGCGCGGTGCTGCTGGTGCTGCACGAGCTCGGCCCGCTGGAGCCGCTGATCGACCGCGCCGTGGTGCTCCGCGACGGCTGCGTGGCGCACGACGGGCCGCCGCCGCGGAACGTCGGCCAGCACGCGCTGCCCGGCCACGACCACGTCCACCCGCACGCCGACGACCACCACCGCACCCCCCAGGGGCTACTGGCATGATCGAGATGTTCCAGCCCGACTTCATGCAGCGGGCGTTCCTCGCCGCCGTCCTGGTCGGCGTCACCGCCCCCTCGATCGGCATCTACCTGGTGCAGCGCCGACAGGCGCTGATGGGCGACGGCATCGGGCACGTCGCGCTGACCGGCGTCGGCCTCGGCTTCCTGTTCCAGGCCAACCCGATGTGGACGGCGGTGCTGGTCTGCGTGCTCGGCGCCGTCGTGATGGAACTGGTCCGGGCCCGCGGCAACCAGCGCGGCGACATCGCGCTGGCGATGCTCTTCTACGGCGGCATGGCCGGCGGCAAGCTGCTGGTCTCGATGAGCAGCCAGTCCGGCGCGGGCAGCCTGGAGAGCTACCTGTGGGGCTCCATCCTGTTCGTCTCCCCCGGCGACCTGGCGGTGATCGGCCTGCTCGCGGCGGTGGTGCTCGCGGTGACCATCGGCCTGCGCCGCCAACTGTTCGCGGTCTGCCAGGACGAGGAGTTCGCCCGGGTGACCGGCCTGCCGGTGCGGGTGATCAACCTGCTGCTCGCGGTGATGGCCGCGGTCACCGTGACCGTCGCCATGCGGGTGGTCGGCCTGCTGCTGGTGAGCGCGCTGATGGTGGTCCCGGTGGCGGCCGCCCAGCAGCTGACCCGGTCCTTCGCGGCCACCCAGGCCACCGCGATCGGCGTGGGCGTGGTGACGGCGCTGCTCGGCGTCGGCACCTCCTACCAGGCCGACCTGCCGTCCGGGCCGACCATCGTGTTCCTGGCCATCCTCACCTTCGCCCTGTTCAGCGCGATCGCCGCCCCGCTGGCCAGACGGCGCCACCGGGCCTCCGTCGAGCACGGCCCGGCGGTGTGCGACGTGGCCCTGACCGGCGGCGGCGCGAACCCCACCCGCGAACCGGGAACCGCGGAGGGCGTCGGCACGGTCCTGGAGACCACGGAGCCGGCCCGGACACCGGCGGGGACCGCGGTCGACAAGCCGTTGTCGGGGGAGTCACTGTCAAGTCGGGGGCTGGCACAATGATGTGCGAAACCACCCGATCAGCAGGAGGACCCACGGTGACCACCGCAGGCCCGTCACCGCGCACGCGATCGACTCGGCAGCGCACCGCCGTCTCGGCGGTCCTGGACGAGATCGAGGACTTCCGCAGCGCGCAGGAACTGCACGACATGCTCAAGCACCGGGGCGACTCGGTGGGTCTGACCACCGTCTACCGCACGCTGCAGTCGCTGGCCGAGGCCGGCGAGGTGGACGTGCTGCGCACCGCCGAGGGCGAGGCGGTCTACCGGCGGTGCAGCAGCGGGCACCACCACCACCTGGTGTGCCGGCACTGCGGGGCGACCGTCGAGGTCGAGGGCCCCGCCGTCGAGCGCTGGGCCAACGCGGTCGCCGCCGAGCACGGCTTCAGCGACATCGCGCACACCCTGGAGATCTTCGGCACCTGCGGCGACTGCGCCGCCAAGCAGCAGGCGGAGTAGCCGCACCGCGACCGGGTGGCAGGCGCCGCCCGGCCCCGGCAAGGGCGCAACAGCGAGGGCCCGGATCGGAGCAGTCCGATCCGGGCCCTCGGCCGTCGCTGCGGTGCGGGTCGGCACGGTGGCGGCCCGCGGACCGGCGCGCCGGCGGGGCCGCAGACCGGCGCGCCGACGGACCGCGGGTCAGCGCTGCGGCGGGAGCTCGGCGGCGACCTCGTTGGGGAGCGCCCCGCCGAAGCGGCGGTCGCGGCTGGCGTACTGCTCGCAGGCGCGCCACAGGTCGCGGCGGTCGAAGTCCGGCCAGAGCACGTCCTGGAAGACCAGTTCGGCGTAGGCGGACTGCCAGGCCAGGAAGTTGGAGGTGCGCTGCTCGCCGCTGGGGCGCAGGAACAGGTCGACGTCCGGCATGTCCGGGTAGTACAGGTACTTGGCGAACAGCTTCTCGTTGACCTTCTCCGGGTTGAGCTTCCCGGCGGCGACGTCGCGGGCGATGGCCAGCGCGGCGTCGGCGATCTCGGCCCGGCCGCCGTAGTTGAGGCAGAAGTACAGCGTCATCGCGTCGTTGTTCTTGGTCTGCTCCTGGGCGACCTGGAGCTCCTGGACCACGCTCTTCCACATCCGCGGCATCCGGCCGGCCCAGCGGATCCGGATGCCCATGGCGTCCATCTCGTCGCGGCGGCGGCGGATCACGTCCCGGTTGAAGTTCATCAGGAACTTCACCTCGTCCGGGGAGCGCTTCCAGTTCTCGGTGGAGAAGGCGTACAGCGAGAGGTTCTTGACCCCGACCTCCAGGCAGCCGCGCAGCACGTCCAGGACGACGCCCTCGCCGACCCGGTGGCCCTCGGTCCGGGGCAGGCCGCGCTCCTTGGCCCAGCGGCCGTTGCCGTCCATGACCACCGCGACGTGGTTGGGGACCAGCTCGCCGGGGATCTTCGGCGGCTTGGCACCGCTCGGGTGCGGGGCCGGGGCCTCGTACGTCCGCTTGCTGCCGAACAGCCGTCGCGCGACCATGCTCATTTCTCCACGTATCTCATCGAGCGGATGCCCCGCTCCAGGTGCCACTGCAGGTAGGCCGCCACCAGCCCGCTGCCCTCGCGCCAGTACCGCGGCTCGCAGCCGTCGGCGGTCTGCCAGTCTCCGGAGAGCAGCGCGCCGAGCAGTACCAGTGTCTCAGGGGAGGGTACGGCACTTCCGGGCACCCGGCAGTCGCCGCACAGCACGCCACCGGCCTGGAGCGAGAAGAAGCGGTTGGGGCCGGGCAGCCCGCAGCGGGCGCAGTCGGTGAAACTCGCGCCGTAGCCGTTGACGGCGAGCGAGCGCAGCAGGAAGGCGTCCAGCACCAGGTGCGGCTGGTGGGTGCCGGCGGCCAGCGTGCGCAGGGCGCCGACCAGCAGCAGGTACTGCTGGACGGCCGGCTGGCCCTCGTTCTCGGCGAAGCGTTCGGCGGTCTCCAGCATCGCGGTGCCCGCGGTGTAGCGGGCGTAGTCGTCGACGATCCGGGCGCCGTAGGGGGCGATGGTCTCCACCTGGGTGCACAACGGCAGGGTCCGGCCGACCAGTTCGCTGCCGCGGCTGAAGAACTGGATGTCGACGTGCGAGAACGGTTCGAGGCGGGCGCCGAACTTCGACTTGGTCCGGCGCACTCCCCGGGCCACCGCCCGCACCTGGCCGTGCTGGCGGGTCAGGAAGGTGATGATCCGGTCGGCCTCGCCGAGCTTCTGGGTGCGCAGCACGATGCCGTCGTCGCGGAAGAGACTCATGGTGGAACCCATTGTCCCGCACCCCGCCGACAATCCCCCCGGACGGCGGTGGACCGCGGCAGGCGGCGCAGGGGCAGCAAGGGCACAGGGGCACCGACGGCACGGGCCGCGGTGGAGCCTGCGGCGCGCAGCCGTGAGCCCGCACCGGGGTTGTGGGGGCTTTCACCCGTGCGGTGCGGGACACGGCGGGCCCGGGAGGGGGGAGTTCGGGCCCGGCTCGTGGGGTGGTGCGGAAGGGAACGAGAAGGAGGAAGGGGCAGGAGGGGGCGGAACGGGGACCGGTCAGTGCGGGGCGCGGGTGGCCGCCTCCAGCAGCTGGTCGACCTGCGGGGCGGTGAGGCGCAGGCAGCGGCCGACCACGGCGAGCGCGGCCCGCTCCTGCGGGAGGTAGCGGCCGTCGGCCAGGGCGACCACGGCGCCGAGGGTGAGCAGCCGTTCCCGGCCCTGGACGGCGAGGTGCGGGGCGAGCGGTTCGAGCGCGGCGTGCAGTTCGACGGCGAGTCCGCCGCCCTCGACGTCCACGTCGATCGGTTCGCCGCCGCCGTGTCCGGAGAGCGCGGCGAGCGCGGCCAGCACCTGGGCCTCGCCGCAGTCGTCGAACCCGGCTTCCTTGATCACCGCGCAGGCCGCCTCGCGTCCGCCGCGCCCGGCGGTGCCACCGGCGGCCAGCACGGCCAGGGCGATGGTGTACTGGGCGTCGCGGAGCATCGCGCCGAGCCGGACCGAGGTCAACTGCTCCAGGGCGTCGACCCCGTAGCGGCCGCGGCAGGACGTGCACTGGACGCTGCGGACCACGCCGCCGAGCGGCAGGACCGGCGTCCCGAGCAACCGCAGCCACCGCCGACCGTGTTGCCGGCGGTAGTTGCGGTCTCCGCCACAGCCCGGGCAGAAGAATTCACCGAGGACATCCGTCCGCCACCGAGGGCGAACACCCCACAACCCTGTCACGGCGCCACTCCCCAGACATGGCAGGCGGCCTGCACATCAATGGGCAGGTCACGCGACCGGACGCCGAGGTCGTCCCACCGACCCCGGTTCCGGTCCGACGATGTTGCCACGGTTACCGGCCCGTGTCAGCACCCTGAACGGGTGCCGGGGGGAAAATTTGTGACCGGGACCACATCCGGTCGACGGCGCCGCCCGGCGGCCGCACCGCGCGCCGGACATCACCTGATGATCCGTCAACTCCGCTGCGGCGGAAGGCCGAGGACCCTGGCAGGAAGGCAGCGCCCGGTGGCGGGCCGAAGACCCGGCGGAAGCGCGGCGGAAGCGCAGAGGGGACCCGCCGATGGCGGGTCCCCTGCGAGGACGCGGAAGCGCGGTACTGCGTCAGCCGCGCCGCTCGGCCCGGTTGACGGCGCTGACCAGGGCCTTCAGCGAGGCCAGCACGGTGTTGCCGTCCACGCCCACGCCCCACAGCACCTTGTCGCCGACGGCGCACTCGACGTAGGCGGCGGCCTGCGCGTCGCCGCCCTCGCTCAGCGCGTGCTCGGCGTAGTCCAGGACGCGGACGTCCACGCCGATCCCGGCCAGCGCGTTGACGAACGCGGAGACCGGGCCGTTGCCGGTGCCGGTCAGGGTGACCCGGACCCCGTCGACGACCGCCTCGGTGCTCAGCGCGTCGCGGCCGTCCTCGGTGGTCAGGCTGCGGGAGCCGCTCAGCGAGATCCGGCCCCACGGGTTGGCCGGGGTCGGCAGGTACTCGTCCTGGAAGATCGCCCAGATGTCGGCGGGGGTGACCTCGCCGCCCTCGGCGTCGGTCTTGGCCTGGATGATCTTCGAGAACTCGATCTGCATCCGGCGCGGCAGGTCCAGCTTGTGGTCGTTCTTCAGCACGTAGGCGATGCCGCCCTTGCCGGACTGCGAGTTGACCCGGATGACCGCCTCGTAGCTGCGGCCGACGTCCTTCGGGTCGATCGGCAGGTAGGGCACGCCCCAGGTGTGCTCGGAGACCGGGACGCCGGCCGCGGCCGCGTCGGCCTCCAGGGCGTCGAAGCCCTTCTTGATCGCGTCCTGGTGCGAACCGGAGAAGGAAGTGAAGACCAGGTCACCGGCGTAGGGGTGGCGCTCGGGCACCGGCATCTGGTTGCAGTACTCGGCGGTGCGGCGGATCTCGTCGATGTCGGAGAAGTCGATCATCGGGTCGACGCCCTGGGAGAACAGGTTCATCCCGACGTTGACCAGGTCCAGGTTGCCGGTGCGCTCGCCCTGCCCGAACAGGCAGCCCTCGACCCGGTCGGCGCCGGCCATCACGGCCAGCTCGGCGGAGGCGACGCCGGTGCCGCGGTCGTTGTGCGGGTGGGTGGACAGGCAGACGAACTCGCGGCGCGACAGGTTCCGCGACATCCACTCGATCTTGTCGGCGTAGACGTTCGGGGTGGAGCGCTCGACGGTGGTCGGCAGGTTCAGGATGATCTCGCGGCCCTCGCCGGGCTGCCAGACGTCCATCACCGCCTCGCAGACCTCCAGCGCGTAGTCCAGCTCGGTGTCGATGAAGATCTCCGGCGAGTACTCGTAGCCGAAGACCGTCTCGTCGCCCAGGATCTTCTCGGCGTACTCCATCACCAGGCGGGTGCCGTCCACCGCGATGGCCTTGATGTCGTCCTTGCTGGCCTTGAACACCACCCGGCGGAACAGCGGCGAGGTCGCGTTGTACAGGTGGACGGTGGCCCGCGGCGCGCCCTTCAGCGACTCGACGGTGCGCTCGATCAGGTCCTCGCGGGCCTGGGTCAGGACCGAGATGGTGACGTCCTCGGGGATCGCGTCCTCGTCGACCAGCGAGCGGACGAAGTTGAAGTCGGTGGCGCCGGACGCCGGGAAGCCGACCTCGATCTCCTTGTAGCCCATCTTCACCAGCAGGTCGAACATCTTGCGCTTGCGGGCCGGCGACATCGGGTCGATCAGCGCCTGGTTGCCGTCGCGCAGGTCGGTGGACAGCCAGCGCGGGGCCTGCGTGATGACCTTGCTCGGCCAGGTCCGGTCCGGCAGGTCGACGGTGCCGAAGGGCACGTAGCGCTGGAACGGCATCCCCGAGGGCTTCTGCTGCACGGTGGCGGCGGTGATCGGGGTGGGGCGGTCGATGAAGGCGCGGGCGACGGAGGACTGCTCGGTCATGGTGGGGCTCTCGGCTTCCGTTGTCGAAGGCGGTCTGCGGTCGGGGGATGGAGGACACCCGACTCGGCCGACTGAATGCGCCGCGAAAGATCACACTGGGCGCAACACGACTCCCCGCGGCGAGGGGGGCCGGCCTTGACTGGACTACAGGCCCTCGCCGCGGCAGCTAAGAAGAAGCAGCCGGATACGCATGATGCGGCAACTGTAACAAGAGGCACGGGGCCGGTGCAGTGACCCCGGCCACGATCCCATCCACTGAGACGGTCGGCGGGCGGCGCCCCGTCTGCGGGGAGTTGGTGAAAAGCCTCGGCAAACCCCTCCGTTGCGTAGCACACTGACAACCATGCGTATCCAGGTCACCCGCACCGGCGGGTTCGCCGGCCTGCTCCGGTATGCCGAGATGGACACCGAGGAGCGCCCGGACGCCCCGCACGTGCACGCCCTGGCCCGCGAGGCGGTGGCCGGGGGGCTGCGTGCGCCCGCGTACGGCGTGCCCGACGGCTTCCACTACGAGATCACCGTCGACGGCCGCACCGTCCACTGCGCCGACCCGAAGCTCACCGACTCCCAGCGCGAACTGGTCGGCCTGGTGCTGCGCGAAGGGGCCTGACACCGGGGTCGGCCGACCCCCGGGGCCGGGCGGCGGGTTCAGATCCAGCCCTCCAGCGAGGCCAGGAAGCCCGCGGGGTCGTCCCGGTGGATGCAGTGCCCGGCCCCCGGCACGGTGCGCACCTCGAAGCCGCGGCGGCGCAGCTCGGCGGCCTCCGCCTCGGACACCAGGCTGCTCGGGTCGGCGAGTTGGACCAGCGAGGGGACGACCGGGGCGCCCGGCAGCACGGACAGCCCGGGGTGCGACCACAGGCCGACCGCGGTGTCGGCGTCCCAGAGCGCGAGGGAGGCGAGCTCTGCGTCGACGTCCTCGGCGGTCCAGTCGGGGTGCATGGTGGCGATGAACTGCCTGGTCCCGAAGCGCTTGAAGCTGACGAAGGGGTCCGGCCCGAGCCCGGGGCGGTCGTAGACGAAGGCGGGGTCGCTGTAGACCGCCCGGGCGGGCTTCAGCCGCTCGACGGCCAGCCGGAGCGCGAGCGCGCCCATCGAGTGGCCGATCGCCAGGTCCGCCCCGGCGGGCAGGGTGTCGACCAGGTCCTCGGCGAACTGCTCGGGCCCGTACCGCTCGGCGGGGGTGGCGCCGGGGCCGCGCGGGGAGGCGCCGTGGCCGCGCAGGTCGACGGCGAGCACCCGGTAGCCGCGCTCGGCGAGCGCGGGCCCGATCACCCGCCAGGTGCGGTGGTCGGCCTGGATGCCGTGGACCAGCAGGGCGGTGCGCCCGCCCCCGCCCCACTCGTGGGTGTGCAGTTCCATCCGGCCCCGGCTCCTCCCCGTACCCGACCCCTCGTCAGAAGCCGAGCTTACGCAGCTGCTTGGGGTCGCGCTGCCAGTCCTTGGCCACCTTGACGTGCAGGTCCAGGTAGACCGGGGTGCCCAGGAGCGCCTCGATCTGCTTGCGGGCGGTGGTGCCGACGTGCTTGAGGCGGGCGCCCTTGGCGCCGATCACGATGGCCTTCTGGCTCTGCCGCTCGATGTACACGTTGGCGTGGATGTCCAGCAGCGGGCGGTCGGCGGGGCGGCCCTCGCGCGGGATCATCTCCTCGACCACCACGGCCAGCGAGTGCGGCAGTTCGTCGCGCACGCCCTCCAGCGCGGCCTCCCGGATCAGCTCGGCGACCATGGTCTGCTCGGGCTCGTCGGTGAGGTCGCCGTCCGGGTACAGCGGCACGCCCTCGGGCAGCAGCTTGGTCAGCAGTTCGGCCACCAGCTCGACCTGCTGGTCCCCCACCGCGGAGACCGGGATGATCTCGGCCCACTCGATGCCGAGTTCGGCGCCCAGCTGCTGGACGGCGATCAACTGCTCGGCGAGTCGCTTGGAGTCGACCAGGTCGGTCTTGGTGACGATCGCGACCTTCGGCGTCTTGCGGATCTCGGCGAGCTCCTTGGCGATGAACTTGTCGCCGGGGCCGAGCTTCTGGTCGGCGGGCACGCAGAAGCCGATCACGTCGACCTCGGCCCAGGTGGTGCGGACCAGGTCGTTGAGCCGCTCGCCGAGCAGGGTGCGCGGCTTGTGCAGCCCGGGGGTGTCCACCAGCACGAGCTGGGAGTCGGGGCGGTGCACGATGCCGCGCACGGTGTGCCGGGTGGTCTGCGGGCGGTCGGAGGTGATCGCGACCTTCGTCCCGACCAGGGCGTTGGTCAGGGTCGACTTGCCCGCGTTGGGGCGGCCGACGAAGCACGCGAACCCGGAGCGGTACGGGGAGGAAGGGGCATTCATGCCACCCATTGTCGCCGATCGCCGGGGCCGCCCCGGTCATCGGGCGGTCAGCCGGTCTTCTTCCCGCCGCCGGTGATCGCGCCGACCACGACGAGCGCCAGCAGGACCAGGGTGCCGGCCAGCCACCACGGGGACCCGGTCTCGTGCCAGCGTCCGAAGCCCATGACGCAGAGCAGCAGTCCGCAGAAGAACGCCGCGACGCCCATGTCCCCTCCCCCGCCGGGACCGGCCCCGGCCGATGCGATTATCGCACCCGCGGGGCCCGCGAAAAGGGCGGGCGAGGGCCTCCCCGGCCCCGGCCCGCCCCGCCGGACGATCTCACTCCGCCGCGGCGGCCAGCTTCAGCGCCCCGTCCGGCCCGGCCAGCAGCACCGGCGTACCGGCCCCGCCCAGGTCCCGCACGGCGGCCAGGTCGCCCGCCGCCGGAGCGTCCGCCTCGGACACCACCGCGGCCGCCTCCAGGCCCTTCGCCCCGCTGGCCACCGCCATCGCCACCGCGGTCTGCAGCGCGGTCAGCCGCAGCGACTCCAGGGCCACCGTCCCGGCCACGTACGTCCGCCCGGTCTCGTCCCGGACCGCCGCCCCCTCGGCCACGCCGTTGCGGGCGCGGGCCGAGCGGGCCAGCGTGATGATCTTCTTGTCCTCGGGGTCCAGCTCGGAAATCTCGGTCATGGCCCCGAGCATAGTGAGCCGGGTCGACGCGGTCGGGCCACCGGGCGGCCCCGGCTCAGCCACCGGGCGGCCCGGCTCAGCCCTTGAGCAGCGCCCCCTCGCCCGCGGGCGCGAACTCGGCGAGCGCCGCGTCGATCCGGCCCAGCGTCGCGGCGTCCAGCGCCAGGTCCGCCGCGGCCAGGTTCTCCGCGATGTGCGCCGGCGTACGGCTGCCCGGGATCGGCACCACGTGGTCGTCCTGGTGCAGCAGCCAGGCCAGCGCCAACTGGCCCGGGGTGACGCCGAGTTCGGCGGCGATGGCGCGCAGCGGGGCGTACCGGTCGTTGTTGGCGGCCAGGTTCTCGGCGGAGAAGCGGGCCTGGTGCTGCCGGAAGTCGCCCTCGCCGACCTGCTGCACGGTGCCGGTGAGGAAGCCGCCGCCGAGCGGGCTCCAGGCCACCACGCCGATGCCCAGCTCGCGGGCGGCGGCCAGCAGTTCCGGGTCGATCGGCTGCCACATCGACCACTGGGTCTGCACCGCCGCCACCGGGTGCACCGCGTGCGCGGCCCGCAGCTGCGCGGCCGTCACGTTGGAGACGCCCAGCTGGCGGACCAGCCCGGCGCGGATCAGCTCGGCGACCGCGCCGACGGTGTCCTCGAAGGGCACCTGCGGGTCCGGGAAGTGCGGGTAGTACAGGTCGATCACGTCGGTGCCGAGGTTGCGCAGCGACTGCTCCGCGTAGCCGCGCACGTGCTTGGGCTCGCAGTTCACCGCCAGCTCGCCGAACGCGAAGTGCACCGGGAAGCGGTGCGCCTCGGCGCCGTCCGGCACCCGGAAGCCGAACTTGGTGGCGAGCACCACCTCGTCCCGGCGCCCCCGGACGGCCCGGCCGACCAGTTGCTCGTTGTGCCCGTCGGCGCCGTAGCCGTCCGCGGTGTCGATCATCCGGGCCCCGGCGTCGATCGCGGCCCGCAGCGCGTCCTGTCCGCGCTGCTCGTCGATCTCGCCGTACATGCCGGGCGAGAGCACCATCGCCCCGAACCCGATCGGCGAGCTGACCAGCGCTCCGAGCGTGCGCTCCGTCATCGTCGTTCCCCCTCCAAGCAGACTGCGGCCCAACGGACCTGACGGTCCGTCGGGCCTGGGCGGTCCTACTCTACGCCGAGATGATCAGTTCACCCCGTTCGGCGGCCGGTTCAGTGCCCGGTCGGGTTGGGCGGGCCCGGGCGGAGCACCTTGACCAGGGCGGGCGGCCCGTTGGGCTGTTCGGTGGCCTTCGCGTGCCGCTCCTTCCAGTACGGGTTGTCGTGCGGCAGGTGGCTGCTGACCCGTCCGTACATGCCGAAGGTCAGCACCACGAAGCCGAACACGAAGCTGAAGATGACGTTGGAGATGTGGAAGGCGAGCCGGTTGGCGCTGGAGTCCAGCACCATCAGGCCCACGAAGCCGGCCAGCACGAACAGCACGCCCATGGCCATGTTGATGTTGGAGGCGGTGTTGCCGCCGATCACGGCGCCCAGGATCAGGATCCCGCCGGCCACCAGCGACAGCACGCTCAGCGCCCCGTTGCTGGACAGGCCGATCACCTCCTTGCCCGAGGTGTCCAGGAAGCCCGGGTGGGCCCCGGTCAGGCCGAGGATGCCGAACACCACCAGGAACAGCCCGCACAGGCCCGCGCCGTAGCGGTAGACCGTGCCGAGCCGGTGGTCGACCGGGAGTTCGTCGTGCAGTCTCATCAGGTCCTCCCCGCGTGGTCGGACCGGAGGAACGGCACTTCGTGGAGGTACAGCGACCCGCACTGCTGGCAGCAGTGCAGCCCGGTGCCCCAGGCCTCCTCCGGCCTGCTCTCGGCGTCCGAGGCGATCTCGGCGCCGCACATGCCGTGCGAGGGGTCGGCGGCACGGACCACGTGCCACCTGGCCACCCCACCGGCCGGCCCGCTCGGGCCGTACTCCGCGCGCAGTAGATGTGCCATGTCTTCCACGGTGCGCACGCCCGGGGCGGCATGGCAAACGGGCCCCGGGACGCCCCGTCCCAACCGGCGGCACCGATTGGGACGGCCCGTCCAAGGGCCCGTCGGAACAGCACGGGACGCCCCGCAGCTGCACAGCCGGCTAGGAGGCGGCCTCCTCGCTCGGCTCCTCGTCCTCCTCCGCGGCGACCCGCACCGGGGTGGCCACCACGGTGCCGATCCGGTTGCGCCGGCCCGCCGAGCTCTCCGCGGTCAGGCCGATCGCGGCCAGCCCGCTGCCCTCCGGCACCGGCACCTCGCAGGAGGAGCCGGGGATCGGCACCCGCCCCAGGCACTTGGCCAGCAGCCCGCCGACGGTCTCCACGTCCTCGTCGTCCAGCTCGATCCCGAACAGCTCGCCGAGGTCCTCCACGGTGAGCCGGGCGGTGATCCGGTAGGAGCCGTCGCCGAGGTCCTCGACGGGGGCGGTCTCCCGGTCGTACTCGTCGGTGATCTCGCCGACGATCTCCTCCAGGATGTCCTCGATGGTGACCAGCCCGGCGGTGCCGCCGTACTCGTCGATGACGATGGCGACGTGCGAGCGCATCTGCTGCATCTCGCGCAGCAGGTCCGCGGCGGGCTTGGAGTCGGGGACGAACACGGCGGGGCGCATCACCGAGTCGACCTGGTCGGACTCGGCCTCCCGGTTGATGTGGGTGCGGCGGACCAGGTCCTTGAGGTAGACGATGCCGACCACGTCGTCCTCGTTGTCGCCGACCACCGGGATCCTCGAGAAGCCGGAGCGCAGCGCCAGCGTGAGGGTCTGCCGGACGGTCTTGTGCCGCTCGATCATCACCAGGTCGGTGCGCGGCACCATCACCTCGCGGACGATGGTGTCGCCCAGCTCGAAGACCGAGTGCACCATCCGGCGCTCCTCGTCCTCGATCAGGTCGTCCTTCTCGGCGAGGTCGACCAGCGCCCGCAGCTCGGCCTCGGAGGCGAACGGGCCCTCCTTGTAGCCCTTGCCGGGCGTCAGCGCGTTGCCCAGCAGGATCAGCAGCCGCGGGATCGGCCCGAGGATCCGGGCCAGCGGCAGCAGCACGTAGGACGCGGCGGTGACGGTGCTCAGCGGGTGCTGGCGGCCGATCGTGCGCGGGGAGACCCCGACCGCGACGAAGGACACCAGCACCATCACGCCGAACGCCACCAGCACGGCCTGCCAGGTCTGCTGGAAGCTGCGCACGCACACCACGGTGACCAGCACCGCGGCGCCCATCTCGCTGGCGACCCGGATCAGCGTCGCCAGGTTCAGGTAGCGGATGCTGTCCGAGGCCAGGGTCAGCAGCCGGTCGGAGCCGCGCCGCCCGGAGCGGACCGCCTCCTCGGCCCGGAAGCGGGACATCCGGGAGATGCCCGCCTCGGCGCACGCCGCCAGCCAGCCCAGGCCGACCAGCAGCAGCGCGCCGATCAGGAAGCTCGTACTCTCACCACTCACAGCGGGCCGGCCCTCAGTGGACGGTCGGCGCGGGCGACAGGCCGGACAGGCCGCGGCCGGCCCGCCAGTCGTCCAGGATCCGCTTCTGGAGGGCGAACATCTCGCGCTCCTCGTCGGGCTCCTCGTGGTCGTAGCCGAGGACGTGCAGCACCCCGTGGACGGTGAGCAGCTGCAGCTCCTCGTCCATCGAGTGCTTGGTGGGGGCGGCCAGGCCCTGCTGCTTCGCCACCTCGGGGCAGAGCACGATGTCGCCGAGCAGGCCCTCCGGCAGGTCCTCGCCCTCCTTGCCCGGACGCAGCTCGTCCATCGGGAAGGACATCACGTCGGTCGGTCCTGGCAGGTCCATCCACTGGACGTGCAGCTCCGCCATCGACTCGCTGTCGTAGAGGATGACGGAGAGCTCGGACTGCGGGTGGATCCGCATCTTGTCGAGGGCGTAGCGGGCGACGTCGAGGATGGACTCCTCGTCGACGTCCCACCCGGACTCGTTGGCGATGTCGATCGACATGGAGGGCTCAGTACTCAGCTTTCGGTGCGATGGGACTGCCGGGGCGCCCGGGCGCCCCGCCGTTGGACGGGTTTGCGGTCGCCGGACTCCTCGGCCTCCTGCCGGGCGTCCCAGCGTTCGTACGCATCCACGATGCGGCCGACCAGCTTGTGCCGCACCACGTCGGTGCTGGTCAGCACCGAGAAGTGGATGTCGGGCACGTCGGCGAGGATCTCCTGGACGACCTTGAGGCCGGAGCGGGTGCCGCCGGGCAGGTCGATCTGGCTGGTGTCGCCGGTCACGACCACCCGGGAGTTGAAGCCCAGGCGGGTCAGGAACATCTTCATCTGCTCGGGCGAGGTGTTCTGCGCCTCGTCGAGGATGATGAAGGCGTCGTTGAGGGTGCGGCCGCGCATGTACGCGAGCGGGGCCACCTCGATCGTCCCGGCCGCCATCAGCCGCGGGATCGAGTCGGGGTCCATCATGTCGTGCAGCGCGTCGTACAGCGGGCGCAGGTACGGGTCGATCTTCTCGTAGAGGGTGCCGGGCAGGAAGCCCAGCCGCTCCCCCGCCTCGACGGCCGGCCGGGTCAGGATGATCCGGTTGACCTCCTTGGCCTGCAGGGCCTGCACGGCCTTGGCCATCGCCAGGTAGGTCTTGCCGGTGCCGGCCGGGCCGAGGCCGAAGACGATGGTGTGCTTGTCGATCGCCTCGACGTAGCGCTGCTGGTTGAGCGTCTTGGGGCGGATGGTGCGGCCCCGGTTGGACAGGATGTTCGCCGTGAACACCTCGGACGGGGCCGGGTGGGCCGGGTCCTCGGCGGCACTCCTGAGCATGGTGATGGAGCGCTCCACGGCGTCCTCCGTCAGGGGTTGGCCGGTGCGCAGCACCAGCATCATCTCGGTGAAGAGCTGCTTGACGAGCGCGACCTCGGCGGGCGAGCCGGTGGCCGTCACCTCGTTTCCGCGGACGTGGATGTCGGCTCCCGGGAAACCCTCCTCGATCACTCGCAGGAGCGAGTCGGCCGCACCCAGCAGGGTGACCATCGGGTGCTTCTCCGGAATGACGATCCGGGTGCTGGTGGACGCCTCGTCGGGGCGCCGCTGTCCGTCGGTGCGGGTCTGCGGTGTGTCACTCATGGGTCGGCGCTGCGGCCTGCCTCATCCCCATCCGTCGTGTCGTGTGGCTCGGGCTCTCCGGGTCACCAGGGTACGCCGCGCAGGTGTTCGCCGGAGCGGCGCGGCGGCTTCGATGGTGGGGTCTGCCGTCCGGATGCGCGAGCGGTTTTCCGCACGTCCGGGCCGGGCGGCGGCCCGGAGGGCGGGCCCGGCGGCGGTCGACGGCGCGGTCCGTGGCGGTCAACGGCGCGGCGGGACGGGGATCCTGGCCAGGTCCTCGGCGACCGTGACCTCGCCGTCGAAGTGCCTGCGGGCCTCCGCGAGGTGTTCGGCGAGGTCGGGGTAGCGCTGGGAGAAGTGCGTGAGCACCAGGGTCCGCACCCCGGCCCGGGCGGCGACCCGGGCGGCCTGGGCGGCGGTCAGGTGGCCGTGCTCCTCGGCGAGCGCGGCGTCCCGGTCGAGGAAGGTCGCCTCGATCACCAGCAGGTCGGCGCCCTCGGCGAGTTCGTCCACCCCGTCGCAGAGCCGGGTGTCCATCACGAAGGCGAAGCGCTGCCCGGGCCGGGTCTCCCCGACCTGCTCGGCGGTGACCGTCCGCCCGTCCACCTCGACCCGGCCCTCGCGCTGCAGCACGCCCACGGCGGGCCCGTGCAGGCCGAGTTCGCGCAGCCGCTCGGGGCGCAGCCGGAAGCCGTCGGGTTCGGTCAGCCGGTAGCCGAACGACTCCACCGGGTGGGAGAGCCGCACGGCGGCCAGCGCGAACGGGGCGCCGGGGGCGTCGAGCGGGCCCGCCTCCGCGACGGGGCGCTCCCTGATCTCGGCGGTGGCGTGGTAGGCGCTGGCGTGCCGCAGCCGGTCGAAGAACTCCTGCCCGGACGCCGGGTAGTAGGCGTCCACCGGGTGCGGCACCCGGTCCAGGTTGATCCGCTGGACGATGCCGGGCAGGCCCAGGCAGTGGTCGCCGTGGAAGTGCGTCACCGCGATCCGGCTGATCCCGGTGGCGCTCACCCCCGCGTGCAGCATCTGCCGCTGGGTGCCCTCCCCCGGGTCGAACAGCAGCCCCTCGCCGTCCCAGCGCAGCAGGTACCCGTTGTGGTTGCGGTGCCTGGTCGGCACCTGGCTGGCGGTGCCGAGGACGACGAGTTCACGCTGCGACAACGCTCAGACCAGCCCCTCGGTGAGCGGCTTGCCGCCCAGCACGTGCACGTGCGCATGGAACACGGTCTGCCCGGCGCCCGCACCGGTGTTGAAGACCAGCCGGTACGCCTCCAGGCCCTCGCCCGCCGCCGCGGCGCCCGCCTCGACGAGCAGTTCGGCCGCGATCTCCGGTTCGGCGGCGGCCAGTTCGGCCGCGTCGGGGTGGTGCACGCGCGGGATCACCAGCAGGTGCACGGGCGCCTGCGGGTTGATGTCGCGGAACGTCAGCGTCCGCTCGCTCTTCCGCACCACGGTCGCCGGGACGTCCCCCGACACGATCTTGCAGAACACGCAGTCCGCCTGCGGCTCGCCGGCCATCTCCCGCGCTCCTTCCTGAGCGTCCGTCACTGGTGCCACGACCTTACAGCGGTCAGCGCACCACGATCCGGTAGGTCCGGCGTTCGCGGTACTCCTCGTCGAACCGCCCGCAGGACTCCCGGCAGTTGTCGAGCGTCAGCTCGGTGGTGCCGGGGCCCACCGCCCGGAACACCAGGTACAGCTCGCCGCCGTCGCCCAGGTAGGACGGGTCGCCGCGGACCCGGTCGGTGCCGGTGAAGGCCACCACCGCCGGGTCGGGCGGGGGGTTCACCGGCCGGTGCTCGGTGCCCGGCTGCACGGCCAGCTTCCAGTGCAGCGAGAACACCTGGCCGCGGCGGACCGAGATCTCCCGGACGTCCGACGGGAAGACCCGGCCGTGGTTGGTCCGCCGCTCCTCCCCCCAGACCGGCACCACCAGCACCAGCAGCACCGCCGCCCAGACGGCCCGCCCCCCGGTCACCCGCGGCACCCGCGGCCGCGCGGACCGCACCCTCCGCACCGCACTCACCCGCGGTGCCCCGGGCGGGACGTGCGGCGCAGTTCGAGGAGCGCGGCGACCGCCTCCAGCCAGTCGGCCACCAGCGCCCCGGCGGCCGGGTCGTCGGCGTCCAGCACCGCGGCGGCCCCGTCCAGCCAGCCGCCGGCCAGTTCCGCCGCGCCGGGGCCGACCAGCGGTTCCGGCAGCCCGGCGGCGGCCCGGAGCCCGGCGGCCCGGACCACCTCGGACAGGTAGGAGACGGCGTACGGGGGGACCCCGCACCGTTCGGCCTGGAGCGCGGCGGCCACCGCCCCGTCGGCGAACAGCGCCCGGCGGTGCGGTCCGTCCGCGGGCAGGCCGAAGCGCAGCAGCGCGGGCACGTCCAGGGCGGCGAGTTCGGCGTCCGTCCGGCCGGGCGGGGGCGCGGGGCTGTTCATCGGTGGGCTCGGCTCACTTCGGTAGGCGGACGCTGGTGGCGGTGTTCATCGGGGAGGGCTGGTCGAGGGCGTTGCCCATGCGGTTGTCGACGAAGTCGTCCTCGGTGATCCAGACGGTGTAGCCCCACGGGTTGTAGACCTGGAGCTTGTCCCCGCTGTGCCCGATGATCATCAGCTGGTGGCCCTGGTCGCCGCCGCGGATGGTCACCGGGACGGGCCGGCCCCCGTCCACCGCCTTCTCGACGTCGACCAGCACGTCGCGCCGGGCGTCCTGGCCGCCGAGGTCGACGTTGCGGTACTCGGTGCCGGTGACCGCGCCGACCTCCTGGTTCATCACGTCCCGGGACTGGCCGTCGCTCAGCCCGTCCCGTCCGACCAGCGGTAGGTCCTGGTACCACTCCCGGCCGCTCCGGTAGACCCGGTTCTGCTCGGCGGTCAGCCGCTGCGCGAAGGCGTCCCTGTTGTCGTACCCGGGGTCGCCGGGGCGGCCGCCGGTGGTGAGCTGCAGGGCGTAGACCGGGTCGGCCATCGCCCGCATCGTGACGGTGGAGGCGGCCACGCAGGTCGGGGCGGCGTCGGCCTGCTGCCACCGGGCGCCGGGCTCGCCGACCGGCCGGAGGTGGGCGGTGCCGGCCGTGGGGGCGGCCGAGTCGAGCCGGACGGGGCTGAGCCGGTCGCCCAGCCAGTGCGGGTCGGCGCCGTGGTCGTGGATCTGCCGGTCGAAGGCGGCGACCTCGTCGACGCCGTGGCCCGCGGCCAGCGCCTTCAGCAGGTAGGCGCGTTCCTGGGGCGAGCGGGAGTCGGCGAGCAGCCGGTCCATCCGCTGCCGGTCGGCGGGGTCGAGGCGGTCGAGGGCCCGGCCCGCGCGGGCGGCGTCCTGCGGGCCGAGGATGCGGTTGAGGTCGCCGAGGGCGGTGGTGCCGGTGAGCGCCAGGCGGTCGGCGGCGCTCAGCCCCCGGGCCCGCAGCCGGGCGGCCCCGGCCCCGGCGGCGAGCCGGTTGAGCTCGGCGGCGGCGCGGTGCCCGGCCTCCTCGGCCTGCTGCGCGGCGTCGAGCATCGCGGCGATGCCCTCCTGCGCGGCGGCCTTGGCCTCGTGCATCCGGTCGTCGTCCCAGGAGGTCGGGTCGGGCAGGCCCTCCCAGGTGGTGAGGTCGGCGAGCAGGCCGGAGGCGTGGAACAGCGGGTCGCGGGCCGCGGCGTGCCGGGCCCTGGCGTGGTCGAGCACGTCGCACAGTTCGAGCAGCCGCCGTCCGGCCTGCTGGTAGGCGCGGCCCATCCGGTCCAGGTCGTCCGCGGCGGCCCTGACCACCTCGGCCGCGCTCTCGCCGACCTGCCCGGTCCACGCCTCCGGGAGCTCGCCGGAGCCGACGCCGACCACCGTCAGCCAGACGTCGGAGATCCGGGCGGCGGCGTCGACGCAGGCCCGCCCCAGGTGGTCGAGCGCGTCGGGGCTGCCCGCGGGCCCGGGGAGCCGGACGGCCGCGTCCACGGCGTCCTTCAGGTCGCCCGCGCCCCACATCCCGTGCGCGGCGGCGATGGTGCGGCCGAGCGACTCGACCTGTTCCCGGTGCGTGCTCATCGTCGTGCCGACTCCCCCTCAGCGGTGGCGGGCTGCTTCCTCCGGGGTCCGGGCCCCGGCCGGTGCGGGCGGTTCACCACCTCTGCCGGGTCAGGGCTCCGGCCACCGCCCGGTCGGCCTCGCGGTAGTTGGCCGCGCTGCGCCGCACCTTGTCGGCGAGCTCGTGCAGGGCCTCGACGTCGAGCAGCCGCTCGTCCCGCCAGGAGGCGAAGAAGTCGGCCGCCGCGGCGGCCACGCCGTAGTCGCCGACCCGGGCGGCCGTGAACTCGCCCAGGCACTCCAGCCCGCTGCCCGCCGCCGCCAGGTCGTCCCCGGCCCGGTCCAGCTTCCGGCCGCACTCCTCCAGCGCCTCGTGGTCCACGCTGAAATCCGGTGTTCCCAACGCTCCCTCCCCCCGGTCGTCACTGCGTGCACCCTAGCGGTAACCGCCCGGCACCGGAAGGACGCGTCGAACGACCGGCCGCCGCGCGGGCGGCCGGTCGTTCGTCGGCGCACCTTCCCGGGGCGGGCTCAGTCCAGCGGGGGCGGGGTCTTGGCGGGGGTGCGGTCCAGCGCGTCCAGGGCGAGGCGGACGGCGGTCTCCAGCTGGGGGTCGCGCCCGGCCGCCCAGTCGTGCGGGGCGATCGGGACCTCCACGTCGGGGGTGACGCCGCGATTCTCCAGCTGCCAGCCGTAACCCTCCAGCCAGAAGGAGTACTTGGGCTGGGTGACCAGCGTCCCGTCGACCAGCGCGTACCGGCTGTCGATGCCGATGACGCCGCCCCAGGTGCGGGTGCCGACCACCGGGCCGATGCCGAGCGCCTGGATCGCCGCGTTGACGATGTCGCCGTCCGAACCGGAGAACTCGTTGGCCAGTGCGACCACCGGACCGCGCGGGGCGTCCCCGGGGTACGGGTCGGGGTGGGCGAGGTCGCGGCCGTGGCTCCAGCCGACGATCCGGCGGGCCAGCTTCTCGACGATCAGCTGCGAGGTGTGGCCGCCGCGGTTCTCCCGCAGGTCGAGGACGATCCCCTCCAGGGACATCTCGAACCGCAGGTCGCGGTGGAGCTGCGCCCAGCCCGCGCTCTGCATGTCGGGCACGTGCAGGTAGCCGAGCCGGCCGCCGGACAGCTCGCGGACGGCGGCCCGCCGCCCGGCGACCCAGTCGTGGTAGCGCAGCGCCTCCTCGTCGTCGAGCGGCACCACGACGGGGTGGCGCTCGCCGTCCTTGCCGCTGACGGTGAGCTCGACCGGCTGGTCGGCGGTGCCCGCCAGCAGCGGGGCCGGGCCGACCACCGGGTCGACCGGCCGCCCGTTGACCGCCAGCACCGCGTCGCCGGGCCGGACCGCCACGCCGGGCGCGGCCAGCGGGGAGCGGGCCCGCGGGTCGGAGGACTCGCCGGGCAGCACCCGGGCCACCCGCCACACCTCGCCGTCGCGCACCAGGTCCGCGCCCAGCAGCCCCTGCAGCCGGGCCGGCTCGGTGCCGCGGCCGGGCGGCAGCACGTACGCGTGCGAGGTGCCGAGCTCGCCGACCGTCTCCCACAGCAGGTCGACCAGGTCGGAGTGGCTGCCGAGGTGCTCCACCAGCGGCCGGTAGCGCTCCAGCACGCCCGCCCAGTCGACGCCGTTCAGGTCGGCGCGCCAGAAGTTGTCGCGCATCAGGCGGCCGTTCTCGTCGAACATCTGCCGCCACTCGGCGGCCGGGTCGACGGTCACCCGGACCCGGTCCAGGCCGACGTCGCCCTCCTCGTCCTCCCCGGCCTTCTGGTCGGCGGGCACGATCCGCAGCGCGCCGCCCTCCAGCACCGCCACCCGGGCGCCGTCGCCGCTGACCGCGAACGCGTCGACGCCGGTGAGCAGTTCCTCCGCCCGGCGCTTCCGCAGGTCGAACCGCTCCAGCGCGGTGCGGGCCGGCTCCTCGTCCAACGAGGCGGCGCTGTCGCCGAGTTCACCGCCGAACGGGAACCTGGTCCACAGCACCCCGTCCTTCGCCGCGCGCAGCGCCCCGAACCGCCCGGCCTCCACCGGGAACGGCACGATCCGGTCCGCGAGTCCCTCCAGGTCGACCCGGGTGCTCGGCACCGCGCCGTCCTTCTCGCCGTCCTTGGCGTCCTCCTCCTCGCCGCCCACCGGCCGCCCGCCGCGCTGCGGACCGAACGGCGACGGGGTGTCGGCGGCCAGCGTCAGCAGGTACGGGCGGGTGCCGCCGGGGAAGGACAGGTCGAAGGCGTGCTGGTCGTACACCGGGTCGAAGGTGCGCACCGAGAGGAACGCCAGGTGCTTGCCGTCCGCGGTGAAGGCGGGCGAGTAGTCGTGGAAGCGCTGCGGGGTGGCCTCGCTGACGGTGCGCGAGGTCAGGTCGGCCAGCATCACCTGCCGCAGCGACCACGGGCCCAGCACCGGCTGCGACCAGGCCAGCCACGCCGAGTCCGGGCTGAACACCAGCCCGCTGACCTCGCCGTCCCCGCTGCGCGCCAGCTCGTTCACCGCGCCGTCGCTGAGCGCCACCAGCAGCACCCGGCCGTCGTGCGAGGCCACCGCGAGCTGCTTGCCGTCCGGCGAGACCGCCAGGCCGCGCACCCGGCCGAGCTGCCCGGCCGCCAGCCGCCGCCGCTCCGCGCCCAGCACCGCCGGGGCGTGCTCCAGCGCGTCCTCGCCCTCCGCGTCGGTCACCCACACCGCGCCCTGCGCGCCCTCCTCGCCGGGCACCACCCGCACCAGGCGGTTGCGCACCCCGGGCGTCTCGTCCAGCACCCGGGCCGGGCCCTCCCGGTGGGTCACCCAGTGCACCGTGCCGCGCACCACCACGGCCGCGGCCCGGCCGGTGCGGTCCGGGACGGCGGTCTCCACCTGCCCGGCGGCGGGGGTCGGGTACGGACGGCGCCCGGTCCGGGGCCCGGCCGGACGCACGTCCAGGCGGCGCGGCTCGGCCCCGTCCAGGTCGTCCAGCAGCCACAGCTCGCCCGCGCTCTGCCAGACCACCCGGCGGCCGTCGGTGGACGCCTGCCGGGCGTAGAACCCGCCCTCCGCCGCCCCGTGCGCCCGCAGGTCCGAACCGTCCGGGAGGCTGGAGTACAGCCGCCCGACGCCCTCGTGGTCGGACAGGAACGCGACCCGGTCCCCGACCCACATCGGGCACTCCAACTGCCCGTCCAGATCGGCGTGCAGCCGCTCGAACTCCGCCCCGCCGATCCACAGCTTCCCGGCCCGGCCGCCCCGGTACCGCTTCCAGTGCGCGGCCTCCCGGTTGTGCGTCCCCAGCAGCACCCGCCCGCCGGAGGCGCCCTCCGGCACCGGCTCGAACGCCAGCGCCCCGATCGGCCCGTACGGCAGCCGCGACGGCTCCCCGCCGTCCAGCGGCACCGCGAACGCCCAGGTCCGCCGGATCGTCTCCTGCCCCGCCGCGGTGATCGCCAGCGGCCGTCCGTCCGCGCTCCACCCCACCAGCGCGGTGAACGGGCTCCCCCAGTACGTCAACCGCCGCGCCGCGCCGCCCTCCACCGGCCCGACGTGCACCTCCGGCGCCCCGTCCCGGCTCGACGCCCACGCCAACGACCGCCCGTCCGGCGAGAACCGCACCGCCCCCACCGGCGCCCGGTCCGCCGTCACCCGCCAGGCCCGTCCGCCCTCCACGGGCGCCAACCAGACGTCGTCCTCGGCGACGAAGGCCACGACGTCGCCGTGCAGGTGCGGGTGGCGCAGGTAGCCACGCGTAGATTCGGTCATCCCGCCAGCCTAGGGCGGGAAGCCCACGATCCGTCAGAAGAAGCCGCGAAAGCCGAAGGGCGGAACCGGGGGCGCGAGGAGAACCCCTGCGAAAGCAGGGGCGCGAGGAACTGCGCGGCCGACCGAGCACCCCCAGCCGGATCGCGACGCAGGATGATCGCTCGCACCATCTCGCGGCCTCGCTGACGTGCGGCTCCCGCTGCGCGCAGTTCCCCGCGCCCCTGGCTGCCCCCTGCTTATCCCCAGCGCCCCGTGCGTCCGAGCAGGAGGGCGCCCGCCGCGACCCCCGCCGTGGAGGTGCGCAGGACGGAGGGGCCGAGGCGGTGGGGGGTGGCGCCGACTTCGGCGAAGGCGGCGATCTCGTCCGGGGAGACCCCGCCCTCCGGCCCGACGACCAGGACGATCTCGCCCCCGGCGGGCAGCTGCGCGGCGGCCAGCGGCAGCGACCCCTCCTCGTGGAGGACGGCCGCGAAGCTCGCCCCCGCGAGCAGCGGCAGCAGCTGCCGGGTGGTGGCGAGCTCCCGGACCTCCGGGAACCGCAGGCGCCGCGACTGCTTGCCCGCCTCGCGGGCGGTGGCCCGCCACTTGGCGAGCGCCTTGGCGCCGCGTTCGCCCTTCCACTGGGTGATGCAGCGGGAGGCGGCCCAGGGGACGATCGCGTCGATCCCGGCCTCGGTCATGGTCTCGACGGCGAGTTCGCCGCGGTCGCCCTTGGGCAGGGCCTGGACGACGGTGATCCGGGGCGCGGGCTCGGGTTCGTCGCGGACGGCGGTGACCAGGACGTCGAGGGCGTCCTTGCCGTGCAGGGCGGCGACGGTGCCGTCGGCGCCGCGGCCGCGGCCGTCGGCGAGGGTGAGGGCCTCGCCGGGTTCGAGGCGTTTGACGGCGACGGCGTGGCGGCCCTCGGGGCCGTCGAGCCGGACGGTCGTGCCGGGGGCGGCGCCCGTCAGGTCGTCGACGACGAACACGGGTGCGGTCATCGGTGCAGCGGTCCTCTCAGCAGGGCCGTCGAAAACGGCCGGGAACGGCGGGGGCGCGCCGCCCCCGCACCGTTCCCGGCCCGGGGAACAGAGGTCTCACCGACCGTTGAAGGCGTCCTTCAGCCGGGAGAACAGGCCCTGCTGGCCGGGCGCGAACTGCCCGGAGGGACGCTCCTCGCCGCGGAGCATGGCGAGCCGCCGCAGCAGTTCCTCCTGCTCGGGGTCGAGCTTGGTGGGCGTCTGCACCTCGACGTGCACTATCAGGTCGCCCCGGCCGCCGCCGCGCAGGTGGGTGATGCCGCGGCCGTGCAGCGGGATCGACTGGCCGGACTGGGTGCCGGGCCGGATGTCGACCTCCTCCAGGCCGTCGAGGGTCTGCAGCGGCACCTGGGTGCCGAGCGCCGCGGCGGTCATCGGGATGGTGACGGTGCAGTGCAGGTCGTCACCGCGGCGCTGGAAGACGTTGTGGCTGGTCTCGGCGATCTCGACGTACAGGTCACCGGCGGGGCCGCCGCCGGGGCCGACCTCGCCCTCGCCGGCCAGCTGGATCCGGGTGCCGTTGTCGACGCCGGCCGGGATCTTGACGGTGAGGGTGCGCCGGGCGCGGACCCGGCCGTCGCCCGCGCACTCGGGGCAGGGGGTGGGGACGACGGTGCCGAAGCCCTGGCACTGCGGGCAGGGGCGGGAGGTCATGACCTGGCCCAGGAAGGACCGGGTGACCTGGGAGACCTCGCCCTTGCCGCGGCACATGTCGCAGGTCTGGGCGGAGGTGCCGGGGGCGGCGCCCTCGCCGTTGCAGGTGGTGCAGGTGACGGCGGTGTCGACCTGGAGCTCCTTGGTGGTGCCGAACGCGGCCTCCTCCAGGGTGATCTCCAGCCGGATCATGGCGTCCTGGCCGCGACGGGTGCGCGAGCGCGGGCCGCGCTGGCCGGTCGCGGCGCCGAAGAAGGCGTCCATGATGTCGGAGAACCCGAACCCGGCCGCCCCGGCGCCGAAGCCTCCCGCACCGCCACCGCCGTTGGGGGAGAGCGGATCCCCGCCGAGGTCGTAGACCTGGCGCTTCTGCGGGTCGGAGAGCACCTCGTAGGCGGCGTTGATCTCCTTGAACCGCTCCTGCGTCTTCGGGTCCGGGTTGACGTCCGGGTGCAGTTCACGGGCGAGGCGCCGGAACGCCTTCTTGATCTCGTCCTGCCCCGCGTCGCGTCGGACGCCGAGTACCGCGTAGTAGTCCGTGGCCACCAATTGCTCCGGTTTGTTCCGCCTCTAGAAGTGCCTGCGACGGCACGCTGGTTGTTGCGCCGTTCCGCTGCGCCTGCGCCGTTCCGTTACGACTCCGCCAGGATCTGGCCGACGTACCGTGCCACCGCTCGCACCGCCCCCATTGTGCCCGGGTAATCCATCCGGGTCGGACCGATCACTCCCAGCTTTGCCACGCTCTGGTCGCCCGAACCGTAACCGACCGAGACGACCGACGTGGAATTGAGCCCCTCGTAGGCGATCTCGTGGCCGATCCGGACCGTCATCGCGGAGTCCGCCGTCTCACCCAGCAGGCGCAACAGCACCACCTGCTCCTCCAGCGCCTCCAGGACCGGCCGGATGGTGAGCGGGAAGTCGTGGCCGAAGCGGGTCAGGTTGGCGGTGCCCGCCAGCATGATCCGCTCCTCGTTCTGCTCGGCCAGCGCCTCGAACAGGACCGACAGCACGGTGCTGACGGCGGGCCGGTCGGCGGGCTCGAAGCCGGCCGGCAGGTCTTCCAGGACGGTCGGGACCTCGGGCAGCCGGCAGCCGCCCGCCATGCCGTTGAGCCTGGCCCGCAGGTCGCCGAGCAGGGCCTCGCCGACCGGGGCCGGGCAGTCGACCATCCGCTGCTCGACCCGTCCGGTGTTGGTGATCAGCACCAGCATCAGCTTGGTCGGGGTGAGCGACACCAGTTCGATGTGCCGCACGGTGGAGCGGGTCAGCGAGGGGTACTGGACGACCGCGACCTGCCGGGTCAGCTGGGCGAGCAGCCGCACCGTCCGGGCGACCACGTCGTCCAGGTCGACCGCGCCCTCCAGGAAGTGCCGGATCGCCCGGCGCTCGGGGGCGGTCATCGGCTTGACCTCGGCGAGCCGGTCGACGAACAGCCGGTAGCCCTTGTCGGTGGGGATCCGGCCCGCACTGGTGTGCGGCTGGTGGATGTACCCCTCCTCCTCCAGCGCGGCCATGTCGTTGCGGACGGTGGCCGGGGAGACGCCCAGGTTGTGGCGCTCCACCAGGGCCTTGGAGCCGACCGGCTCCTCGGTGCCCACGTAGTCCTGGACGATCGCCCGGAGCACCGCGAGCCGCCGCTCGTCCAGCGGTCGGACGGACGGGCGGGTGTCGATGAGTCGGCCGTCGGGCTTGCTGTCGTCCGGCATGGGCAGGCACCTCCGTCGTCGTCCGTGGTTCCGGTGTCCGGTCCTGGCCTGGCACTCAACTGGGCAGAGTGCCAGAACGGTACCTGCCAGTGTACGGCCCGGGCCTGACGGCAGGAACGGTCCGCCCGCGTGATCCTCGTCCGGAGCGGCCGCGACGCGCCCGGGACGCGTCCCCTTCCTACCGAATTCCCCCCGTTTTGGATGGTGCCCGTCGGCCCGCCCGGTGGCAGCATCGAAGGCGAGCGGGGCGGCCGGGCGTGCGGGCCGGGCCCGGCCCGCACGAGGCAGAGGAGGAGCAGCGATGTCCGCTTCCCAGCACTCCCGGTTCGCCCCCGACCGCGGCCTGACCGGCCGGATGGTCACCACCATGTTCCTGATCGGGCTGCTCTACGTGGGCTTCACCGGCCTGCTGATCGTGCTGCTGCGCGGCGCCTGGCCGCTGGTGGTGCTGATCTCCGGCGGCCTGTTCGTCGCCCAGTTCTGGTTCTCCGACCGGATCACCGAGCGGGCGATGGGCGCCCACCGGGTCACCCCGGAGCAGTACCCGCAGCTGCACGGCGCGGTGGACCGGCTGTGCGCGCTGGCCGACATGCCCAAACCGCGGGTCGCGGTCGCCGACAACGACATGCCCAACGCCTTCGCCACCGGCCGCAACCCGCAGAACGCGGTGGTCTGCGTGACCACCGGCCTGCTGCGCCGCCTGGAGCCGGAGGAGCTGGAGGGCGTGCTGGCCCACGAGCTGTCGCACGTCGCGCACCGGGACGTCGCGGTGATGACGGTGGCCGGGTTCCTCGGCGTGCTGGCCGGCGCGATGACCAGGATCGCCCTGTACGGCGGGATGATGGGCGGCGGCAACCGCAACAGCAACGACCAGAACGCGGCGATCGCGATGGTGCTGGTCCCGCTGGCCTCGATGGTGGTGTACGCGATCAGCTTCCTGCTGACCAGGCTGCTGTCCCGCTACCGCGAGCTGGCCGCCGACCGGGCCGCCGCCCAGCTGACCGGGCGGCCCGCCGCGCTGGCCTCGGCGCTGACCAAGGTCACCGGGCAGATCGCCGCCATCCCGACCAAGGACCTGCGGCAGGCCCAGCCGTACAACGCCTTCTACTTCGCCCCGGCGCTGAGCGCCAAGGAGGCGGCCTCGCAGCTGCTGGCCACCCACCCGACGCTGGAACAGCGGCTGGCGCAGCTGCGGAAGGTCTCCGAAGAACTCGGGCGCTGAGCCCGCCCCCCGACACGAGGAGCGCTGCACGTGGGATTCCTGGACGCCCTGTTCGGCCGGAGCAAGCCGGTGAAGCCCGACCTCGACCAGCTGTTCGGCGTCCCGTCGGCGGCGCTGACCCTGCAGGCCGCCAAGGGGTTCACCCCGACCGGCCTCGGCTCGGTGTGCTTCGCCGCGGTCGAGGGCGCGGCCTTCACCGAGGTGCAGCAGCAGGTGCGGGCGCTGCTGGACGCGGACATCGGGCGCGGCGGCGTCCCGGTCGAGGCCTCCCGGGACGCGTACGGGTACTCCTGGCTGCTGGCCCGGCACACCCCCGAGGAGCTGCCCGACCTGGTCAACGACCTGCACGCGGTCAACAGCGAGCTGGAGGCGAACGGCTTCGGGCCGCAGCTGCTCTGCTCGCTGGTCGGCTTCCGGGACGCCGAGGGCCGCTCGCTGGCGCTGGTGTACCTGTACAAGCGCGGCACCTTCTACCCGATGTGCAAGGTCGCCGGGCAGGAGAAGCGGAACAACCCGCTGGAGATCGAGGTCTCCGACCTGCTCCGCAACGACCTGCGGATCGAGCCGGACCTGTCGCGCTGGTTCCCGGTCTGGGGCGCGCCGGGGATCGAGGACTGAGCCCGGCGCGGGCCGCGGTCAGCGCGCGGCGGCGTCCCGGTAGGCGGCCGCGGCGGCCTCGACGAAGGCCGACAGCTCGGCGGGGTCGTCCCCGTCGCCGAACTCCTGCACCACCAGCAGCACGTCCCCGTCGCGCAGCACGGCGGTCCGGTGGACCAGGGACGTGCGGGTGGCCTCGAACCGGGTGGTGACGGTCAGCAGCAGGCCGGTGCCGAACGGTTCGGCGGTGACGAACTGCCGGGTCCGGTTGCTGCCGTCGGGGGAGGTGTCCACGCTGACGGCGCAGCGCCGGGCGGTGCGCCACAGCTCGGCGAGCACCTCGGCGGCCCCGCCGGACGGGTAGCGGCTCAGCGTCTCCCAGCCGTACCAGCCGGAGTCCGCGTCCCGGCCGCTCTTCCCGCGGGGCGCTATCCCCACCGTGGCGGCCTCCAGCGGCGGGGCGTGGGCGGTCACGAAGGAGTCGGCCTCGACGTCGCCGCAGGGCATCGACGCCAGCGGTTCCGGGCCGTCCTCCTCCGGGTCGTCGGACGCCGGGGGGCTGGTCGTGTCCCACCCCTCGCCGAACAGCGCGTACCCCCGGGGCAGCCGCTCCGCGGTCAGCAGCCCGTCCTGCAACGCCTCCGGTCCCCGCCCGCGCTCCCCCGCCGAGCACCCGGCCCCGCCCAGCACCACCGCGACGGCCACCGCCGCCGCCCACCACCGCCGCCCGTGCACCCGGCTCCGCCCCCGTTCGTCCTGGACGCCGGGAAATATGCCATGCCGCGGGCCCGGCGGGGAACCTAGGGTGGTCGATCGTGATCGACTGGAACGCCCTTCCCGACCGCGGTCCCTCGGAGGCCGAGCTGTCCGCCGTCAGCGCGGCGCTGCGCTCGCCCGATCCGGTGGAGCGCGACGAACGCGCCTACCCGCGGCTGGTCGGCTGGGTGCCCGGGCTGTCCGAGGAACGCCGACTGGCGCTCGGCGACGCGATGGCGGCCCGCTTCGCGGACCCGGAGGTCCAGGCCCGGACGTTCGCCCCGCTGGTGCTGGCCGCCGTGGTGCGGGTCGGCCCGCCGCGTCCCGGGTGGCTGGAGGCCTTCGCCCGCTGGTACCCGGCCGAGACCGACCTGCGCGGCCACCACCCCGCCCTGGGCTGGCTGCACGCCGTCGCGCACGGCGCCGACCTGTTGGCCGCGTTCGGTCAGCGGCCGGAGGTCGACCCCGAGCCGCTGGCGGTGCTGGGCGCGGCCCGGCTGCTCGCCCCGACCGACCACGTCTTCGACGCGATGGAGGACGACCGCCTCGGCCACGCGCTCGCCCTGACCCTGACCCGGCCGGAACTGACGGAGCGCCAGGCGGTCGGCTGGCTGGACGCGGTGGACGAGGTCTTCGCCACGGGGGCGCCCGGGCCGGTGCCCGCCGAGGTCTCCAACACCCTGCGCACCCTGCGGGTGGTGCACCTGCTGGCGCTGCGCGGCGTGCGCCCGCGCTGGGGCGCGCCGGAGGTGCGGGCGCTGCCGCACGGCGCGGCGGTCGCGGGGCGGATCGCCGCGGTGCTGGCGGTGGCGGCGCCCTACGCGGGCTGACGGGCTGAGCGGGCTGACGGGCCGTCTCCTTCCGTAGACTGCCGCCCATGCGGAGCAGGGAGTACGGGCCGGATCTGACCCCGCCGTGGAAGCGGCAGCAGCCCGCGCCCGAGGTGGCGGCGGAGCGGGACCTGGTGGTGGAGGAGGCGGCGACCGGGTTCTGCGGGGCGGTGGTGCGCTGCGAGCGGACGGCCGAGGGGTTCACCGTCACGCTGGAGGACCGTTTCGGCAAGCACCGGGTGTTCCCGCTGGTGCCGCGCGGCTTCCTGCTGGAGGGACGGGTGGTGACGCTGGTGCGTCCCGCCGCGGCGGCTCCGGCCCCGCCGCGGGGGCCGGGGCGGACGGCGTCCGGTTCGGTCGCGGTGCCGGGGGCCCGGGCCCGGGTGGCCCGCGAGTCGCGGATCTACGTGGAGGGGCGCCACGACGCCGAGCTGGTCGAACGGGTCTGGGGCGACGACCTGCGGATCGAGGGCGTGGTGGTGGAGTACCTGGAGGGCGTGGACGACCTGCCCGCCATCGTCGAGTCCTTCGCCCCCGGCCCCGGCCGCCGACTGGGCGTGCTGGTCGACCACCTGCTGCCCGGCACCAAGGAGCACCGGATCGCCGAGCGGGTGACCGGCGACCACGTGCTGGTCGTCGGCCACCCGTACGTGGACGTCTGGCAGGCGGTCAAGCCCGCCGCCCTGGGCATCGCCGCCTGGCCCGAGGTGCCGCGCGGCGAGGGGTGGAAGGAGGGCGTCTGCCGCCGCCTGGGCTGGCCGGTGGACACCCCCGCGGCCTGGAAGCGGATCCTCGCCGCGGTCGACGGCTGGAAGGACCTGGAGCCCGAACTGCTGGGCCGCGTCGAGGAGTTGATCGACTTCGTCACCCTGCCCGGCGGGGCCGGGGCCTGACCTAGGCCCCGGCCCCGGTGCCGGAGGGGACGGGTTCGGCCGGGACCGGCGTCGCCCCGCCCGCGGGGGCGCCGGACGGCGGGGCGTCCGGCGGGACCGGGACGGGGGTCTGCTGGTGCACCTCGGTGCCGCGCAGCGCGGGCAGGCAGGCGGGAACCGCGTCGACCACCGTGGCGTTGAAGATCCACTGCCCGCCGTCGTAGGCCCAGAACCGCAGCAGCACCGTCGCCCCGGCCGGGATCCTGCTGGGGTCGATCCGCTCCGCGGGGTGGTCGCCCGGTTCGCTCCGGATCGCGTCCGGGGCCGGCGACGGCCGGTCGGGGACGACCGGGCAGTCGTCGTCGGCGGTGCCCTGCACGTGCTTCAGCCCGGCCGCCCTCACGCCGTGCCCCCGCAGTTCGGCGACCATGTCGGGGAGCCCGGCCGGATCGCGCAGTTCGAGCAGGAAGGTGCCGTCGGACTCCTCGGTGACCGCGTACGCGGCGCTGCCGCCGTGCCCGCCGCCGAGCGCGGCGGGCAGCACCACGGCGGTGGTGACGGCCGCCGCGCCGACCGCGAGGGCGGCCGACAGCGGGCGGCGGCGCACCGCGCTGCGGCGCGGGGCGGGAGCGGGGGCGGCGGCGCGTTCGGTGGCCATGGCGACCAGTTCCTCACCGAGCGCACGCTCGAAGTTGCTGCTGGACGGGGTGCGGTCGGCGCTGGTCACGGGGTCACCTCGAGCATCGGTTCGGCGGGGGCGGTGCGGTGCAGCGGCGGGGCGGGGCGGGCGTCCTCCCGCGCGGCGCCGAGGCGGCGGCGGGCGCGGTGCATCCGCACCCGGACGGTGGCCTGGGAGATGCCGAGGGCCTGGGCGGCCTCGGCGGTGCTCAGGCCGTCCAGGACGACCAGGTCGAGCACCTCGCGCAGCGGGGCGCTGAGCCCGGCGTGCCGCTGGGCGAGGTCGCGGACGGCGCGCTCGGCGTCGATCCGCTCCTCCAGGGCGAGGATGTCCTCCTCGGCGAGCAGTCGGCGGCCCTGCAGGCGGCCGAGGGCGCGGCGTTCGCGGTCGTCGCCGCGGCGGCGGGCGGCGACGGTGTGGCGGGCGATGCCGTACAGCCAGCCGAGCGGGGTGCCGCGTTCGGGCCGGTAGCCCGCGGCGGCCTCCAGGGCGGCGACGAAGATGTCGGCGGTGAGGTCGGCGGCCAGGTGCGGGTCGCTGACCCGGCGGGTGACGAAGCCGAGTATCGCGTCGACGTGCTGGTGGTAGAACGCCCCGAAGCCGTCCGGCGTGGTCAGTTCCGGCGGTCGGTCGTCGGGGCGCTCCCCGTGGTGCAGGTGCTCGCGTACCCGCATGCGTCCCTCCTCGGTCGGGGAACCGCGGTCGGTTCCTTCACCGAGTACTTGGCCGCAGCGGGCCGGGGCGTTTCAGACCGGTTCAGTCGACCAGGTCGCGGACCACCCCGTCCGCCAGCAGCCGCCCGCGCAGGGTCAGCGCGGCCCGGCCCGCCGCGTACGGTACGGGCTCCAGCAGGCCGTCGGCGAGGGCCCGGTCGGCGGCGGCGCGGCCGTCGGGGGTGAGCAGGTCGAGCGGGCAGCCCTCGGCGAGGCGCAGTTCCAGCAGGATGCGTTCGACCCGGCGGTCCTCGTCGGCCAGCACCTCGCGGCCGAGCGCGGGCGTGCGGCCCTCGGCGAGCGCCTGCGCGTACGCGGCGGGGTGCTTGGCGTTCCACCAGCGGACGCCGCCGACGTGGCTGTGCGCGCCCGGTCCGGCGCCCCACCAGTCGGCGCCGGTCCAGTACAGCTCGTTGTGGCGGCAGCGGCCCGCGGGGGTGGTGGCCCAGTTGGAGACCTCGTACCAGTGGTACCCGGCGGCGGCGAGCGCCGTCTCGGCCATCAGGTAGCGGTCGGCGTGCACGTCGTCGTCGATCATCGGGAGTTCGCCGCGCTTGACCCGGGCGGCGAGCCGGGTGCCGTCCTCGACGATCAGCGAGTAGGCCGAGACGTGGTCGGGCCCGGCGCCGATCGCCGCGTCCAGCGAGGCCTGCCAGTCCTGGTCGCTCTCGCCGGGGGTGCCGTAGATCAGGTCGAGGTTCACGTGCTCGAACCCGGCCGCGCGGGCCTCGGCGACGCAGGCCTCGGGACGGCCGGGGGTGTGGTGGCGGTCGAGCAGGGCGAGCACGTGCGGGCGGGCGCTCTGCATGCCGAAGGAGACCCGGTTGTAGCCGCCCTCGCGCAGTTCGGCCAGGTACGCCGGGTCGACGGACTCCGGGTTGGCCTCGGTGGTGACCTCGGCGCCGGGGGCGAGCCCGAACTCCTCGCGCAGCGCGGCCAGCATCCGCACCAGGTCGCGGGCGGGCAGCAGGGTCGGGGTGCCGCCGCCGAGGAAGACCGTCTCGACCGGCAGGTCGACCTCGCCGAGGATCCGGCGGGCCTGCCGGATCTCGGCGATCACGTTGTCCGCGTACGTCTCCTGCGAGGCGACGGCGCCGGAGGAGCGCAGCTCGGTGGCGGTGTAGGTGTTGAAGTCGCAGTAGCCGCAGCGGCTGGCGCAGTACGGCACGTGCAGGTAGAAGCCGAACGGCCGCTCACCGAGTCCGTGCAGGGCGTGGGCGGGCAGCGAGCCGTCGGACGGCACCGGTTCGCCGTCGGGGAGTGCGGAGGGCATGCCCCCCATTGTCCGGTAGCGGCCGGCGGAACCCGAAAGGGGTCCGCCGGCCGCTACCGGACGGACGGGGCTCAGGCCTCGTTGGTGCCCGCGTACATCGCGCCGACCGCGTCCGCGTACGTCCGCTCGACCACCGGGCGCTTGATCTTCAGGCTCGGGGTGAGCTCGCCGTGCTCGATGTCCAGGTCGCGCGGGAGCAGCGTGAACTTCTTGATCGTCTGCCAGCGCTGCAGCTCGCCGTTGAGGCGCCGGACGAAGCCGTCGATCAGCTCGACGGTGGCCGGGTCGGCGACCACCTCGGCGTACGACTTGCCGGCCAGGCCGTGCTCGGCGGCCCACGGCATGATCACCGCTTCGTCCAGGCCGATCAGCGCGGTGCAGTAGTTGCGGCCGTTGCCGATCACCAGGACGTTGCTGACGAACGGGCAGATCGCCTTGAACTTGCCCTCCACCTCGCTGGGCGCGACGTACTTGCCGCCGGAGGTCTTGAACATGTCCTTCTTGCGGTCGGTGATCCGCAGGTAGCCGCCCTCGCCGAGCTCGCCGATGTCGCCGGTGTGGAACCAGCCGTCCGGCTCCAGCACCTCGGCGGTCTGCTCGGGCATCTCGTGGTAGCCGCGCATGACGCCCGGGCCGCGCAGCAGGATCTCGCCGTCCTCGCCGATCCGCACCTCGGTGCCGGGCAGCGGCAGGCCGACGGTGCCGACCCGGAAGTCCTCGGCCCGGTTGACCGTGGAGCCGGCCGAGGTCTCGGTCAGGCCGTAGCCCTCCAGCACCGGGACGCCCGCGCCCTTGAAGAAGTAGCCGATCTCCGGGGCCAGCGCCGCGCTGCCCGACACCGCGCCGCGCAGCCGCCCGCCGAACGCGGCCCGGATCTTGGTGTAGACCAGTCTGTCGGCCAGCGCGTGCTGCAGCCGCAGGCCCAGCGGGGCGCTCTCCCGCCCGGTGGCGACCTGCGCGGCCTGCACGGTCTGCGCGTAGGAGCGGGCCACCCTGGCCGCCCACATGAAGATCTTGTACTTGGCGCCGCCCTCGGCCCGGGCCTTGCCCGCGATGCCGTTGTAGACCTTCTCGAAGATCCGCGGCGCGGAGGCCATCAGGGTCGGGCGGATCACCGGCAGGTTGTGGATGATCCGGTCCACCCGGCCGTCCACCGCCATCACGTGGCCGGTGGCGATCTGGCCGGAGATCAGCGTCTTGCCGAACACGTGCGACAGCGGCAGCCACATGAACTGCACGTCGTCCGCCCGCAGCAGCCCGCTCTCCTCCTGCGCCACCGCCTCGTACGACCAGCAGTCGTGCACCAGGCGCACGCCCTTGGGGCGGCCGGTGGTGCCGGAGGTGTAGATCAGGGTGGCGAGCTGCTCCTTGTCGAGCGAGTCGACGGCCTTCTCCACCGCGTCCGGGTGCTCGGCCAGGTACGCGGCGCCGCGCTCCTCCAGTTCGGCCAGGGTCAGCACGGTCAGGCCCTCGGCCTGCGGCGGCTCGCCCTCCGGGGCGTCGAACAGGATCACCCACTCCAGGGCGGGCAGGGCGTCCTTCTGCTCGACGGCCTTGCGCAGCTGGCCCTCGTTCTCGGCGAACAGGGCGCGGCTGCCGGAGTTGGCCAGGATGAACGCGGTCTCGTCGGCGTTGGTGCTCGGGTAGACGGTGGTGGTGGCCGCGCCCGCGCACATGTTGCCCAGGTCGGCGAGGATCCACTCGATCCGGGTGGCGGAGGCGATCGCGACCCGGTCCTCGGCCCGGACGCCCAGCGCCGTCAGGCCGGCCGCCACCGCGGAGATCCGCCGGAACGCCTGCGCCCAGGTCAGCGAGCGCCACTGCTCGGCGCCCGGGGCGCTGTCCGCGGCCTGCTCGTCCACCGGAACCGGGTACCGGTAGGCCTCGCCGTTCGGAGTGGCCTTTACCCTGCTGAGCAACAGGTGCGCCACGGACGGCGGGCGCCGCTCGATCATGGACTGCGCGGAACTCAACGAGGACCTCCGGGGGCGGGTGGACCGAGAGTGGGCGGGCGCCGGTCGTGGGGGCGACCGACCACCGACTTAACCGGTGAGTAACAAGAGGGCAGCAGCAGCCTAGGGGGTGGGGAGCCGATCCGTAAGGGGGTGACGTGAGCTGGCACACCCCCAGGTCGGCAGTGCAGCAGCCGTTCGAACGTGAAGCTTTCCCACAAGTACCCGAAATCGGGATGCGCGCATCCCCTCCGCAGACGAGAGTGTCACGGTGCTTTTCAGACTCCTACGGGCCCACCTGGGCCCCTACACCCGGGACATCACCCTGCTGGTGCTGCTGCAGCTGGTGTCCACCATCGGCATGCTCTACCTGCCGACGCTGAACGCGGACATCATCGACGACGGCGTGCTCAAGGGCGACACCGGCTACATCCTGCGCGTCGGCGGGGTCATGGTCGGCGTGTCGCTGGCCCAGGCCGTCTGCTCGATCGGCGCGGTCCACTACGGTGCGCGCACCGCCATGGCCATCGGCCGGGACATCCGCGGCGCGGTGTTCTCCCGGGTCCAGGACTTCTCCGCCCGCGAGCTCAACCAGTTCGGCGCGCCCTCGCTGATCACCCGGACCACCAACGACGTCCAGCAGGTCCAGATGCTGGCCCTGCTGACCTTCACCCTGATGGTCGCCGCGCCGATCATGTGCGTCGGCGGCATCGTGATGGCGCTCAACCAGGACGTGCCGCTCTCCGGCCTGCTGCTCGCCGTGGTGCCCGCGCTGGGTGCGGTGGTCACCGTGCTGGTCGCCAAGATGCGGCCGCAGTTCCGCGGCATGCAGACCCGGATCGACGCGGTCAACCGGATCATGCGCGAGCAGATCACCGGCATCCGGGTCATCCGGGCCTTCGTCAAGGACGACCACGAGAAGGCCCGCTTCACCGGCGCCAACGGCGAGCTCGCCGACTACGCGCTGCGGGTCGGCCGGCTGATGTCGCTGATGTTCCCGGTCGTGATGGGCGTCGTGAACATCTCCAGCGTCGCCGTGTTCTGGTTCGGTGCGCACCGCATCGAGAGCGGCGGCATGCAGATCGGCGCGCTCACCGCGTTCCTCTCCTACCTGATGCAGATCCTGATGAGCGTCATGATGGCCACCTTCATGTTCATGATGGTGCCGCGCGCCGAGGTCTGCGCCGAGCGCATCCAGGAGGTGCTGGACACCGAGTCCAGCGTCGTGCCCCCGCTGCACCCGGTCACCGAACTGCGCACCCGCGGCACCCTGGAGCTGCGCGGCGTCGACTTCCGCTACCCCGGCGCCGAGGCCCCGGTGCTGCGCGGCGTCGACCTGACCGCCCGGCCCGGCCGGACCACCGCCGTCATCGGCTCCACCGGCTCCGGCAAGACCACCCTGCTCGGCCTCGTCCCCCGGCTGTTCGACGCGACCGGCGGCGAGGTGCTGATCGACGGCGTGGACGTGCGCGAGCTCGACCCGGTCAAGCTGTCCGAGATCATCGGGCTCGTCCCGCAGAAGCCGTACCTGTTCTCCGGCACCGTCGCCTCCAACCTGCGCTACGGCAAGCCCGAGGCCACCGACGAGGAACTCTGGCAGGCCCTGGAGACCGCCCAGGCCGCGGACTTCGTGCGGAAGTTCCCCGAGGGCCTGAACGCCCCGATCGCCCAGGGCGGCACCAACGTCTCCGGCGGCCAGCGCCAGCGCCTGGCGATCGCCCGCGCGCTGGTCCGCAAGCCGGAGATCTACCTGTTCGACGACTCGTTCTCCGCCCTCGACTACGCCACCGACGCCCGGCTGCGCGCCGCGCTCGCCCGGGAGACCGGGGACGCCACCGTGGTGATCGTCGCCCAGCGGGTCTCCACCATCCGCGACGCCGACCGGATCGTCGTCCTGGACGAGGGCGCCGTGGTCGGCACCGGCACCCACCAGGAACTCATGGCCGACAACCCGACGTACCGGGAGATCGTGCTCTCCCAGCTCACCGAGCAGGAGGCGGCGTGACCGGCCCCGAGAACCCCGACAAGCCCGACCTCGCCAAGTCCCGGGCGACCGAGCTGGCCGAGGCGCCCGCCGCCCCCGCCGTCTCCGGTTCGCAGGAGGCCGCGGCCCGGCGCGGCGGCGGTGGCCCGGGCCGGTTCATGGGCGCGCAGGGCGCCGAGAAGTCCAAGGACTTCGGCGGCTCCGCGAAGCGCCTGCTCGGCCTGCTCGGCCCCGAGCGCAAGCTGCTGTTCACCGTGCTCGGCCTCGGCGTGCTCGCCATCGGCTGCCAGGTGGTCGGCCCCCGGGTGCTCGGCAAGGCGACCGACCTGATCGCCGCCGGGGCCACCGGCCCGGCCTTCGCCGGAGCCCCCAGCAAGCAGGCCGTCCTGGAGAAGATGCGTGCCGAGGGCCAGGGCACCAAGGCCGACCTGCTCTCCACCATCGACTTCACGCCCGGCCAGGGCATGGACTTCCACGCCATCGGCACCGTCCTGCTCTGGGTGCTCGGCATCTACCTGGCCGCGATCGTGTTCGGCGTCTTCCAGGGCCGACTGGCCGCGCTGGCGATCAACCGGACGGTGTTCCGGCTGCGCGAGGAGGTCGAGGCGAAGCTGTCCCGGCTGCCGCTCAGCTACTTCGACCGCCAGTCGCGCGGCGAGGTGCTCAGCCGGGTCACCAACGACATCGACAACATCAACCAGTCCATGCAGCAGACCATGGGCCAGGTGGTGAACTCGCTGCTCACCATCGTCGGCGTGCTGGCGATGATGTTCTGGATCTCCCCGCTGCTGGCCGTGATCGCGCTGGTCTCGGTACCGGTCTCGGTGGTCGTCGCCACCAAGGTCGGCAAGCGCGCCCAGCCGCAGTTCATCAAGCAGTGGGGCTCCACCGGCAGGCTGAACGCGCACATCGAGGAGATGTTCACCGGGCACAGCCTGGTGAAGGTCTTCGGCCGCCAGAAGGAGGCCGCCGAGCTCTTCGAGAAGGAGAACCAGGCGCTCTACGAGGCGTCCTTCAGGGCGCAGTTCATCTCGGGCATCATCCAGCCCGCGATGATGCTGGTCGGCAACATCAACTACGTGCTGGTCGCGGTGGTCGGCGGCCTGCGGGTGGCCTCCGGCGCACTGTCGATCGGCGACGTGCAGGCGTTCATCCAGTACTCCCGGCAGTTCAGCCAGCCGCTCAGCCAGGTCGCCTCGATGGCCAACCTGGTGCAGTCCGGCGTGGCCTCCGCCGAGCGGGTCTTCGAACTGCTGGACGCCGAGGAGCAGTCCCCCGAGCCGCAGCACCCCGAGCGCCCCGCCGAGCTCCACGGCCGGGTCGCGTTCGAGGACGTCTCCTTCCGCTACGACCCCGACAAGCCGCTCATCGAGGGCCTGTCCCTGAAGGTCGAGCCGGGTCACACGGTGGCCATCGTCGGCCCGACCGGCGCGGGCAAGACCACCATGGTCAACCTGCTGATGCGCTTCTACGAGGTCAGCGGCGGCCGGATCACCCTGGACGGCGTGGACATCGCCGCGATGTCCCGCGAGGAGCTGCGCTCCGGCATCGGCATGGTGCTCCAGGACACCTGGCTGTTCGGCGGCACCATCGCCGAGAACATCGCGTACGGCGCCGAGAGCGCCACCCGCGAGCAGGTCGTCGCGGCGGCGAGGGCCGCGCACGTCGACCGCTTCGTCCGGACGCTGCCCGAGGGCTACGACACCGTCCTGGACGACGAGGGCACCGGCGTCAGCGCGGGCGAGAAGCAGCTGATCACCATCGCCCGGGCCTTCCTCGCCCAGCCCTCGATCCTGGTCCTCGACGAGGCCACCAGCTCCGTCGACACCCGCACCGAGGTGCTGATCCAGCGCGCGATGGCCGAACTGCGCACCGGCCGCACCAGCTTCGTGATCGCGCACCGCCTCTCCACCATCCGGGACGCCGACGTGATCCTGGTCATGGAGAACGGCTCGATCGTCGAGCAGGGCAACCACGACGAACTGATCGCCGCGGACGGCGCCTACGCCCGCCTGTACCGGGCCCAGTTCGCCGAGGCGGTGGCCGAGGTCGACTGACCGCCGCACCGCCCGCCGCGCCGGGGGAGGGCCGCCGCACCGCGGCCCTCCCCCGGCGCGTCCGCGTTCCTGACGCCGGGTCAGTGCCGCCTGCCGCGGCCGCCGTTCGCCGCGCTACGGTGGCCGGGTGCCCGATCCGAACACCGCCGCCGCCGACGCCGTCACCGACGACGCCCTCGCCGCCGCTGCCGCCTTCCAGGCCGAGCGCCGCTACCTGGGCGCGGTGGCCTACCGCCTGCTGGGCTCGGTCGCCGACGCCGAGGACGTGCTGCAGGACGCCTGGCTGCGCTGGCAGTCCGCCGACCGGACGGACGTCACCGACCCGCGCGCGTACCTGACCACGGTGGTCACCCGGCTCTGCTACGACCAGCTGGGCTCGGCCCGGGCCCGCCGGGAGGCGTACGTCGGCGAGTGGCTGCCGGAGCCGGTGCTGTCGGACGCCGCGGACTCCCCCGCCGAGGTGGCCGAGCTGGGCGAGCAGGTGTCGGTGGCGATGCTGGCGGTGATGGAGCAGCTGACCCCGGCCGAGCGGGCGGCGTTCGTGCTGCACGACGTGTTCGCGGTCGGCTTCGACGAGATCGCCCCGGTGCTGGACCGCTCCCCCGAGGCCGCCCGCCAGCTCGCCTCCCGGGCCCGCCGCCGGGTCCGCGGCGGCGGCCGGCGCGCGGCGGTCGACCCGGTCGAGCACCACCGGGTGGTGTCGGCCTTCACCGCCGCGGCGGCCGGCGGCGACCTGGCGACGCTGGTGTCGATGCTCGACCCCGAGGTGGTCTGGCACGCCGACGGCGGCGGTGTCGTCAATGCGGTGCGCCGCCCGGTGCACGGCGCGCCGTACGTCACCCGGCTGCTGCGCAAGTTCACCACCCGCGCGGTCGCCCCCGACCGCCCGCTGGTGCCGACGCTGGTCAACGGCGAGGCGGGCGCGGTCTGGTACGCGGCGCCCGGCACGGTCGGCGGCGTCCTGGCGTTCAGCGTCGAGAACGGCCTGGTCACCGCCGTGTACGTGATGGTGAACCCGGAGAAGCTCGGACACCTCCAGGAGGTGTGACCCGGATCACGGTCACGTTCCGGCGGGCTGTCCAGTCCCCCTTCCAGAACCGCAACCGGGCGGGATCACGGAGGAGGACGAGATGACCGGCAAGCACATCGTGGTGATCGGCGCGGGCTACGCGGGGCTGTCCGCCGCCGCCAGGATCGGCCGCGGGCCGGACCGGGTCACCCTGATCGCCCCCGAGCAGCGCTTCACCCACCGGGTCCGGCTGCACGAGCTCGCCGCCGGACGCCAGGTCGCCCGCCCCGAGATCGCCCGGGTGCTGCGCGGCCGCAAGGTCACCCACCGGGCCACCCGGGCCGTCGAACTCGACCTGGCCGCCCGCGAGGTGCTCACCGAGGACGGCGAGCGGGTGGCGTACGACACCCTGGTGTACGCGCTCGGCAGCCGCACCAGCTGGGGCGGGGTGCCGGGCGCCGCCGAGCACGCGTACCCGACGGAGCGCGCCGAGGAACTGCGCCGGCGGCTCGCCGAGGGCGCGCCCGGGATGCTCGCCGTGGTCGGCGGCGGGGCGACCGGCATCGAACTGGCCACCGAGCTCGCCGAGGCGTACCCGGCCTGGCAGGTTCGGCTGGTCGCGGCCGGGCGGGTCGGCGGCTGGCTGTCGGAGCGCGGCCGGGCGCACGTCCTGGCGGTGCTCGACCGCCTCGGGGCGCGGGTCGACGAGAACCGACGGGTCACCGCCGTCACCGCGCACGGCCTGACCTGCGAGGACGGGGAGATCCCCGCGGAGGTGGTGGTGTGGGCCGCCTCGATGGAGCCGCAGCCGCTGGCCGCCGCCTCCGGCCTGGCCGTCAACGCGCAGGGCCGCGCTCTGGTCGACGACCACCTGCGCTCGGTCTCCCACCCCGAGGTGTACGTGATCGGGGACGCCGCGGCCGTCGAGGTGCCCGGCATCGGCGAACTGCGGATGGCCTGCGCCACCGCGATGCCCCAGGGCCACTACCTGGCCAAGCTGCTGACCGGCCGCACCGACAAGCCCTTCTCGTACCGGTACGCCACCCAGTGCCTCAGCCTGGGGCGCGGCGAGGCGCTGGTGCAGCTGATCCACGGCGACGACTCGGTGCGGCCCCGGGTGCTGACCGGCGCGACCGGGCGGCTGGTCAAGGCGGGCATCGTCAAGGGCCTGCCGCTGTCGCTGCGGTGAGCGGCCCCTCTCGACGAGGACGGCGGTGGGCCGGTTCCCCCTCCCGGGAGGGGGAACCGGCCCACCGCCGTCGTGCTGCCCCGGAGACTACTTCTTCTCCTTCGGGGCCTCCGCGTCCGTCGACAGCGCGGCGATGAAGGCCTCCTGCGGGACCTCCACCCGGCCGACCATCTTCATCCGCTTCTTGCCCTCCTTCTGCTTCTCCAGCAGCTTCCGCTTGCGCGAGATGTCACCGCCGTAGCACTTGGCGAGGACGTCCTTGCGGATCGCCCGGACCGTCTCGCGGGCGATCACCCGGGAGCCGATCGCGGCCTGGATCGGCACCTCGAACTGCTGGCGCGGGATCAGCTTCTGCAGCTTGCCGGCCATCATCACGCCGTAGTTGTAGGCCTTGTCCTTGTGCACGATCGCGGAGAACGCGTCCACCGCGTCGCCGTGCAGCAGGATGTCGACCTTGACCAGGTTGGCGGACTGCTCGCCGATGGGCTCGTAGTCGAGCGAGGCGTAGCCGCGGGTCTTGGACTTCAGCTGGTCGAAGAAGTCGAAGACGATCTCGGCCAGCGGCAGGGTGTAGCGCAGCTCGACCCGGTCCTCGGAGAGGTAGTCCATGCCCTGCAGGGTGCCGCGGCGGGACTGGCAGAGCTCCATGATCGCGCCGACGAACTCGTTCGGGGCGAGGATGGTGCCGCGCACCACCGGCTCGAACACCTCGGCGATCTTGCCGGTGGGGAACTCGCTCGGGTTGGTGACGGTGTGCTCGGTGCCGTCCTCCATGATCACCCGGTAGATCACGTTCGGGGCGGTGGAGATCAGGTCGAGGTTGAACTCGCGCTCCAGGCGCTCCCGGATGATCTCCAGGTGCAGCAGGCCGAGGAAGCCGCAGCGGTAGCCGAAGCCGAGCGCGACCGAGGTCTCCGGCTCGTAGACCAGCGCGGCGTCGTTCAGCCGCAGCTTGTCCAGGGCGTCGCGCAGCAGCGGGTAGTCCGAGCCGTCCAGCGGGTAGAGGCCGGAGAACACCATCGGGCGCGGGTCCTTGTAGCCGCCGAGCGGCTCGGTGGCGCCCTTGTTCTGCGAGGTGATGGTGTCGCCGACCTTGGACTGCCGGACGTCCTTCACACCGGTGATGATGTAGCCGACCTCGCCGACGCCGAGGCCGTCGGCGACCTTGGGCTCGGGCGAGATGACGCCGATCTCCAGCAGCTCGTGGGTCGCGCCGGTGGACATCATGGCGATCCGCTCGCGCTTGGTGAGCTGGCCGTCGACCACGCGGACGTAGGTGACCACGCCGCGGTAGGCGTCGTACACCGAGTCGAAGATCATCGCGCGGGCCGGGGCCTCCTTGACGCCGACCGGGGCCGGGATCTTCTCGACCACGTGGTCGAGCAGGTCCTCGACGCCGAGGCCGGTCTTCGCGGAGACCTTCAGCACGTCGTCCGGGTCGCACCCGATGATGTGCGCGATCTCGGCGGCGTACTTCTCCGGCTGGGCGGCCGGGAGGTCGATCTTGTTGAGCACCGGGATGATCGTGAGGTCGTTCTCCAGCGCCAGGTACAGGTTGGCGAGGGTCTGCGCCTCGATGCCCTGGGCGGCGTCGACCACCAGGATGGTCCCCTCGCAGGCCGCGAGGGAGCGGGACACCTCGTACGTGAAGTCCACGTGGCCGGGGGTGTCGATCATGTTGAGGATGTGCGTCGTGCCCGCGTGCTCACCGGACCGCGGCGCCCACGGGAGGCGGACGGCCTGGGACTTGATGGTGATGCCGCGCTCGCGCTCGATGTCCATCCGGTCGAGGTACTGGGCGCGCATCTGCCGGGGGTCCACCACGCCGGTGATCTGCAGCATCCGGTCGGCGAGCGTCGACTTGCCGTGGTCGATGTGGGCGATGATGCAGAAGTTGCGGATCACCGCCGGGTCAGTACGGCTGGGCTCTGGCACGTTGCTGGGGGTCGCGGGCACCTTGGTCCGATTTCTGATCCGATCAATATGGTTCCGTCCATCCTCCCATGCCGAACGGCCCCGGTCCTTCCCGCCCGATCGGGCGTGCGGGACGATCACCCCATGATCTTGGAAAGCGCCCTGCTCGACGTCCGCCCCGGCCAGGAAGACGCCTTCCTCGCCGCCTTCGCCGAGGCCCGCCCGCTGATCGCCGCCCAGCGCGGCTTCCGCTCCCTCGAACTGCGCCGCTGCCTGGACGCGGGCAGCACCTCCCGCTTCCTGCTGCAGGTCGGCTGGGACACCCTGGAGGACCACACCGAGGGCTTCCGCCGCTCCCCCGAGTACGGGCGCTGGCGCGAACTGCTGCACCGCTTCTACGACCCGTTCCCGACCGTCGAGCACTACGGCGAACCGCTGCTCACCGCCTGACGGGCCGTCGGCCGCGGGGCCCGGCGGCCCGGTTTGGGTCGGCCGGGGCGGCCCTGGTAGCGTGGGCGGCTGCACTCCGCCATCGGCATGCCCTCTCAGCAGGTCCGAACGGCGACATGGGGTGCGACCCGTCGTAGCAACGATTCACACAGACTGAGGCTCTTTCGTGGCGAACATCAAGTCCCAGATCAAGCGCAACAAGACCAACGAGAAGGCGCGCCTGCGCAACAAGGCCGTCAAGTCCTCGCTGAAGACCGCCCTGCGCAAGGCCCGCGAGGCCGCTGCCGCCGGTGAGACCGAGAAGGCCACCGAGCTCGCCCGCGCCGCCTCCAAGGCCCTCGACAAGGCCGTGAGCAAGGGCGTCATCCACAAGAACCAGGCCGCCAACAAGAAGTCGGCGATCACCAAGCGCGTCAACGTCGCTGCCTGATCCAGGCCCTCCGCGCACGGCCCCGCCGTGCGCCCGGTGCCCCGGCACCACCCGGTCGGCGTGAACCCGCGGCCCTCTACCCGCCACCGCCGACCACCCGCTCCCGGAGCTCCGGCCCTCTACCCGGCCTCCGACGAGCAGCACGACCCGTACCGCACGCGGCCTGCGTTCGCCACGCGGGTGCGGTACATCCAGCTTCACAGCTCCACGGTGAGAGCGCCCCGCGCGGGCCCTCGCCCCACTGCCCGCCCGGGCCTCCCGGGCGGGCAGTCGGCGTTCCGGCCCCGGGCCCGGCCGCGCCGGGTTCGACCGGACTCGACGCCCGAGCCCACCCGACCACCGGAGCACCCGACCACCCGACCACCCGACCACCCGACCACCCGACCACCCGACCACCAGGCCGCAACGACCCCGGCCTGCACCTGTGCGTCTGACGCGGGCGGCACGGCCTGCTGCGTCGACCGGCCCCCTGCGCCCGTTTCCCTCTCCGCTCCGGGGAGCCCCTCCCCGGGGTCCTGCCCAGCTGCTAGTAGGGGCGGGAGCCGGCCCTGGAGGCGCGGGCGACCGCGACGACGGCCCGCTCGAGCGCGTACGCGGGGTCGTCGGAGCCGCCCTTCACGGCGGCGTCGGCCTCGGCGACGGCGGTCAGCGCGGCGGCCACTCCGTCGCCGGTCCAGCCGCGCATCTGTTGGCGCACCCGGTCGACCTTCCAGGGCGGCATGCCGAGTTCGCGCGCCAGGTCGCCGGGCCGCAGGTTGCGGCCCGCGGAGGCGAGTCGGCCGATGCTGCGGACGCCGGAGGCCAGCGCGTAGGTGATGCCGGTCGGCGGCTGGCCGACGGCCAGGGCCCAGCGCAGCCGCTCCAGGGCCTCGGCGGCCCGGCCGGTCACCGCGAGGTCCGCCACCTCGAAGCCCGTCGCCTCGGCGCGACCGCTGTAGTACTTGGCGACCGCCGTCTCGTCGATCGGACCTTCCACGTCGGCCGTCAACTGGCTGCACGCGGCGGACAGTTCCCGCAGGTCGCTGCCCAGGGCGTCCAGCAGCGCCTGGCAGGACTCGGGGGTGGCGGCCCGCCCCAGGGTGCGGAACTCGTTGCGGATGAAGGCCAGCTTCTCGCTCGCCTTGGTGAGCTTCGCGCAGGCGACCTCCCGGGCGCCCGCCTTCTTCGCCGCGTCCAGCAGCCCCTTGCCCTTGGCGCCGCCCGCGTGCACCAGCACCATGATCACTTCTTCGGCGGGCGACTCCAGGTACGCCTTGACCTCCTTGACCGAGTCGGCCGAGAGGTCCTGCGCGGCCCTGACCACGATGACCTTCCGCTCGGCGAAGAGCGAGGGCGTGGTGAGCTCCGCCAACTGGCCCGGCTGCAGGGCTCCCGGTGCGAGGTCCCGGACGTCCGTCTCCGGGTCCGCCGCCCGCGCCGCGGCCACCACCTCGGCAACCGCGCGGTCGAGCAGCAGCTCCTCCTGGCCGACCGCAACGGTCAGCGGGGCGAGCAGGTCGTCGGGTGCACTCTTCCTGGCCATCGCGTACCAGGATCGCACGCCGCGACGACAGCCCACCGCGCCACGGCCCTTCCCCTCCCACCTTCCTGACCCCTTCCCGTGCCCGTGTCCGCGCCCCGATCGGGAGGCGGGGTCGATGCCGGACCCGCCCCGGGGCTGAGGAGAATGATGACGTGATCGAGAACAATGACCGTCAGTTGCTCGTCCTCCCCGACCGCGATGCGGCGGAGGAGGTTGCTGAGGAGTTGAGCGCGCGTTGGCCCGAGCTGGGCGACGTCGAGGTGGTCCGGGACGCCCTCGCCGGGGAGGACGACGCCGAGGACGCCCAGTGGCTGGTGGTGGTCGAGGCCCCCGAGGACGAGGGCTGGACCCCCCGGTTGCTGACCGAGCTCGACCAGCTCGTCGCCGAACAGGACGGTTGGCGGGAGCAGGGCTGACGCCCGCCCCTCCCAGCGCCCGACCGCCCACCCACGACGCTCGTCCACGACGCCCACCGGTCCCGCCCGAACGAGGTGCCGCACCCGTTCGGGCGGGCGTTCCCGCCACCTCCCGCCGCTCCGGTGCCCGCCCCGGTCCGGCAGTCAGCCGTGGCCCGGGTGCGGGTGCGTCGCCACGGCCAAGGTCCGCGCGTCGCCCAGGACCGCGACGTCCCCGGAGCGGTCGGTCCGGACCACCGTCGCACCGAGCGCCTTCAGCCCGGCAATGGTCCGAGGTGCCGGATGCCCGTACGGGTTGCCCGCCCCGCAGGAGATCAGGGCCAGCCGCGGGCGGAGCGCGGCCATCAACGACCAGTCCTGGTTCGCCGATCCGTGGTGCGCCACCTTGAGGATGTCCACCCTCCCCACCCCCGGCGGCCCCGGACCGCTCCGGGCCGCGCTCCCGTCGGCGGCCACCGCCCTCCCCGTCAGGGCTGCGGACCCGTCCTCCTCGTCGGCCGGGGCAGTTGGCGTCCCACCGTCCGTTCCTTCCCCCGGCGCCCGGAGACGGGGCCGGGGCGGTGCGCCGAGCGCCAGCACCGCGGCCTGGGCCGGAGGTTCCAGGTCTCCGAGCAGGGCGACTCGCAGCGGGGCTGCGGGCGGCCCGAGCACTGCGAGGATCGCGATGCTGGAGTTGTTCGGCCCCTCGGCGTCGACCGCCGGGGGCGAGGTAGGCCACAGGACGTCCCAGGACAGTTCCGCACCGGCGGTGCGCCGTTCACCGCGCTGCGCGTGCTCCACCGGGATGCCGTCGGCCGCCGCCCAACGGAGCACCCGGGACCGTTCGCCGTCCGACTCTTCCGTGCTCGTCACCTCGATCGCTCCGATCGACCGACCGCGCAGCACCCCTGGAACGCCTTCCACGTGGTCGGCGTGGAAGTGGGTCAGGACCAGCAGCGGAACCCTGACCACGCCGAGGCTCCGCAGGCAGGAGTCGGCCGCCTTGGGGTCCGGCCCGGCGTCCACCACCACGGCGCTCTCCGGCCCGACGGGCAGCACCGTCATGTCGCCCTGCCCGACGTCGCACGCCGCCAGCCGCCAGCCCGGTGCGGGCCAGCCGGTCGCCAACCGGACGACGGCCGGCGGGCGCAGCAGCACCAGCGGCAGCAGCAGGGCGGCCACGAGGGCGACCAGTGCCCTGCTCCGACGGCGCCGCAGCCGTCGGCCGGCCAGCAGCGGCGGTACCGCCCAGACCAGCGAGACGATCACCACCACCAGCAGGACCGCCCCGAACGGCCCGGCGGGCCAGGCCAGTTCGGCTCCTGGCAGTCCCGCCCCGTACCGGGCGACGGTGGCCAGCCAGCCGACCGGCAGCGCCGCGAGGTCCGTCAGGAACTCCGCCGCTCCCTGCGAGAGGGGCGCGATCGCGAGCGCACCGAACCCGAGCAGGGTGGCGGGGGCGACCGCGATCTCGGCCAGCAGGTTGCACGGCACTCCGACCAGACTGATCCGGGGCGCGAGCAGCACGGTGACCGGCGAGCAGAACGCCTGTGCCGCCGCGGTGGCACCGACCGCCGACGCCAGGTGGTGCGGCCAGCGACGGGCCCGGAGCGCCGCCGTCCACCGCGGACCGAGCACCAGCAGCCCGGCAGTGGCCAGCACGGAGAGCAGGAACCCGTACGAGCGGGCCAGGTACGGGTCGGCCAGGACCAGGACCAGGACCGCACCGGCCAGCGCCGGGACGCCTCTCCTCGGTCGGCCGGTGGCCAGTGCCAGTAGTCCGATCAGCCCGGTGGCAGCGGCTCTGAGCACGCTCGGGTCGGGTCGGCAGACGGTGACGAAGGCCAGCGTCAGTACGGTCCCGAGCAGGGCCGTCGTCCGGAACGAGAGGCCCAGCAGCCCGGCCAGGCCGCCGCGGGCGGGGAGGTCGGGGTCGCTCGGTGCACCGCCGACCAGGACGGCCAGGACGATCGCCAGGTTGGCGCCGCTCACCGCGACCAGGTGACCGAGGTCGGTGGCCCGGAAGGCGTCCGACAGGTCCTCGGGCAGTCTGGACACGTCACCCACCACCAACCCGGGGAGCAGCCCCCGGGTGTCCGGCGGCAGGTGGTCGCAAGCGTCGCGGAGCCCTTTGCGGAGGTGGGCCGCGAGGCGCTGCGGGAGGTTCGGCGGCGCGATGAGGCGAGGCGGCCCCTGCGGGACGAGCAGCGCCGCGCTGCCGGTACGGCGCCCGCCTCCCGATCCGCCCGCGGCCTGCGGTTGTTCCGGCAGTACTTCTGCTCGCAACTCCAGTTCGGTGGAAGGGGTCAACTGCTGCCACGGGTAGTCCTCCTGGGAGCGGATCAGCAGGGTGACGGGTGTGCGGGTGGCGGTGGGCGCCGGAACGGGGCCGCCCCCGGGGGCGGGGTGGGTGCGGATCCGGGTGACGAGGGCGGCGACGGTGAGGGTGGGGCGGGACAGCGAACTGCCCCGGGTGTGCGGGTCGTGCTGCTTCGGATCGCCCGTGACGGTCAACTCGACGGTGACCTCGGGGTTGGCGGGTTTCTCCTCGGCCGGTTCCGTCGCACCCCGCTCGTCGACGTCGGCCTGCTGCCCGGCCCGGGTGGACGGTGGTGCGGTCGGGGCGAGGGGTGGGCGGGCCAGTGCGGGCAGCGGGCCCCGGCGTAGGTCGGCGGTGTGCAGGACGGTGGTGGTGGCTGCCGCGGCAGCGGTCAGCAGGACGGCGGCGGTCAGGCGGTGGAGCGCACGGCGAGGGCCTTTCGTACGGAGCAGGGCGGGGGCAACCGCCGCGGCGGCCAGGGCGGCCACGAGCAGTGTCGGATGTCGGTCGGGGCCCAGTCCGAGGACTGCGGCGGTGACCGCCCATGCGGTGCAGGCCGGGAGGAGCAGTCGGTAGTCGGTCCGGTGGTGGGCGAGGTGGTGGGTGCGGGCGGGTGCGGCCGACATCGGGCACCTCCTCTCGGCGTGGGCGGTGGTCGGCATCGTGCGGGTGGTGGTGGCGGCAGCGGCCGGGTTTCAACGGGCTCGCCCGGTACGGGGGCTGCTCGCCCCGTACGGAGCGGCAGGGGTCGGTGCAGGGGGCGGGTCTCCGATCAGCGGGACGGGGGTGTTCTCGCGGCGGCCTCGGCACAGGAGGTGAGGCCCGGACAGAGCGCGGGATCGGGCGGTGGGGCGCCTTCTCCCCAGTAGGGGGGCAGGGCGGGAGCGGGCCTCGGCGGGGTGGGCCCGGTGGCTCGGTGCATCCGGGTGGCAGGCGGCGGCCCTGTCGACCGGAAACGCGTGGTGCAGCGGCTCGTCGGGCGGGGCGGCACCTCCTCGCGGGGGTTGTGGAGAACGGGCCTGGATCGGCCTGGCAGCAGTTCCGGAAGACAGCGGGGAGTGGGAGGTCAGAGGGTCAGGAACGGCTTGAGGTCCTCGTACTTCCGCGCTCCGATGCCCGGGACGTGGCGGAGTTGGTCGAGCGATTGGAAGGGGCCGTGGGTGAGGCGGTACTGCAGGATGCGCTGGGCCAGTGCGGGCCCCACGCCGGGGAGCGAGTCGAGCTGCTCCGCCCCGGCGCGGTTGAGGCTCACGGGGCCCGTGGGGGCGGCCGGGACCGCACCACCGGGCAGCGGGTCGGTGCCCACGAGGATTTGTTCTCCATCGGTGAGTGGACGGGCGAGGTTGAGGAGGCTGGTGTCGGCACCGGGCAGCGGTCCGCCCGCGGCGGTCAGGGCGTCGGCGACCCGTGAACCCGCGGGGAGGGTCCGCAGGCCGGGGCTCTGGACTTTCCCGGCGATGTCGATGACGAGGGGTGGGCTGGTCGACGGAGGTGCGGGCGCTCCTCCCCCGGCCCGGTCGGAAACGGTTTCCGCCATGGCGATGGTCGGAACGGCAACGGGGTGCGGCCGGGCCAGCCAGAAGTGCTGGACGGCGTAGCCGGTGGCGAGGACGAGCAGGACGGTCAGGCCGAGTACGGCTCGGCGGTCGAGGGCACATGCGGCGGGGAGGCGGAACCGCAGCGGGAGTTTCGGCGGGGTGGTGGAAGGCGCGGCGACCGGGTTCGGGGTGGGTCGGGGTGCGGGCGGCGGATCCGGGTCCCACGGGGTGTCGGCCCAGCTGCCGTCCGGAGGGTCCGGAGGGTCGACGGTCGCGGTGGGCTTCGGCGTGGCGGTCCCGCCCGGAGCGGACTCCTCTGCGGGAGGGTCCCGTTCCGGCGGCGAGCCGGTACTGCCGCGGCCGGAGAGGGTTGCACGGTCGGCCGCGGCACACGGGTCGGCGGCGGGCTGCGCGGACGCAGCCGCCGACTCCGGCTCGGCCGGTTCAGCGGACCCAGCGGCGCTGCGTCCGGTCTCCGGCGGCCCTTCCGGTTCGTACTGCGACGCCCCCGCCCCGGCGCTCTCCGCACCGTGCTCCGGCCGTGGAGTCGGCTCTGCGGTGCTTCCGGGGGGAGGCCCGAGGCGGTCGTCGGGATCGGTGGGCGGGTCGGCCGGGAAGAGGCGGTCGAGGCGGGCCCGGGCGGTCTCGGTGGTCTGACGTCGGCGGGTCTGGGGTGTGGTGACGGTCCTCATGGCGAGGACAGTAGATCGGCCCTGACGAGTCGTCGGAGAATTCGCCCGACCCTGTGGACAACTCGGGGTTGTGGATAACTCCTGTCGCTCGAACGGGTGATTCCAGCCCGCGTCAGTGCGACGATGCGATGATCGGAGACACCACTACGGCCAGTAGACCGGGGCCGACGTGCGCGCCGATGACAGCTCCGACCTCGCTGACGTAGAGCTCCTGCAGGCCGGGGACGCGGTCCCGCAGCCGCTCCGCCAGCGGTTCGGCCCGGTGCTCGGCGGCGAGGTGGTGGACGGTGATGTCGACCGCCTGCTGCCCGGCGCGCTCGACGGCGATCTCCTCCAGCCTGGCGATCGCCCGGGAGGCCGTGCGGACCTTCTCCAGCGGCTCGATCCGGCCTCCGGCCAGGTGCAGCAGCGGCTTCACCGCCAGCGCGGAGCCGACCAGCGCCTGGGCGGTTCCGATCCGCCCGCCGCGCCGCAGGTGCTCCAGGGTGTCGACGTAGAAGAAGCCCGCGGTACCGGCGGCCCGGCCCTCGGCGGCGGCGACCACCAGGTCGAGGTCCGCCTCGGTGGCCTCGGCGCCCGCCCCGCCGTCGCCGACCGCCCCGGCCCCGGGGGCAGCGTCTCCCGCACCGGCACGGACCGCGTCCAGGGCCTCGGCCGATTCGGCGGCGGCCAGGACGCAGCTGCCCAGGGCCATGCCGACGAGCCGGCTGTCGACCACCCGGACCGGGATCGGCACGGCGGAGGCTGCCAGCTGGGCGGCCTCCGCCGTGCCGGAGAGTTCGGCCGACAGGTGGACCGAGACGATGCCCCGCGCACCGGCCTCGGCGGCGGCCCGGTAGGCGGCGGCGAAGGTCTCGGGGCTGGGACGGGAGGTGGTCACCCGCTGCTTGGAACGCAGGGCCTCGGCGACGTCCTTCGGGGAGATCTCGACGCCTTCCGCGAAGACCTCGTCACCGACCGCGACGCTGAGCGGTACCACGCGGATGCGGTGCCGGTCCACCGCCTCCTGGGGCAGATACGCGGTGGAATCCGTGACAAGTGCGAGGTGGCCGGGCATGAGCCGGAGGTTACCCGCCGCCGGGCCGGGAGGACAGCGCCCGCAGTTCGATGGTTTGCCCCCGAATGCGCCGGGTAACTTCTCCGAGCACGGACGGCAACCGCCTCGTGACGCGGGGTCAGGGGCGGTTGGGTCCCGCCGGGTTCGGCTTGCGGAGGCGGTCGGCGAGGCGGGAGAGCGGCTCGGCGGCCAGCCCGAGCAGTTCCTCGGCGCTGGTCGGGCGACCGGCAGCGAGTCCCTTCCTGCGGTCGACGGGCTCCTCGGCGGAAGCGGCGGCCGTCCCCCGGGGGCCCTTCAGGAAGTCCGCGCCCTCGGCAGCCCCCTCGGCCGGGGTCCAGTGGCGCAGCGCTCCGGCTTCGTCCTGGCACTCCTTGCCGAGCCGGGCGAGCTCGTCGTCGGCGAAGCGGCGCATCCGGTCCTGGGCGGCCCACCGCAGGGAGTCCGCGGAGTGGGTGATCCGCTCGACGCGCTCGCGCAGCTCCGGGAGCTTGGCGGCGACCCGGCCGCTGATCGGCTCGCGCTCCAGCATGCGGAGTTCGGCATCGAGCTCCGCGGCGTGCGAGTCGAGGCGGGTGAGCAGGTGGAGGGCGTCACCGAGCTGGCCGTCCTGCGGCAGGCCGGACTGCAGGACCTGGCGGGTGGAGTCCAGTGCGGTGCGCAGGGACAGCCGGAGCGCGGCGATCCGGCCCTGCTCGCCCGGCCTGGCGATGCTCTTCGCCTTCAGGGCGGCGTTCTCCATCGCCCGCTGGGCGTTGGCGCTGTGCCGGTCGACCTTGGCCGCCATCGCCTTCGCCGCCTTCACCGTTCCGACCACGGCCATCACCAGCAACGCGACCCCGAACAGCGCGACCAGCGCCACCACCACACCGAGCGCTTCCATCGGGAGCCCACCTTCCGCCCGTGACCGGCCTTGGACCGCCCGTTGCGGTCCGCTTGTCCGCCAGACCTCCACCGTAGCCCGGAGCGGCGGCCGACAGCAGGCCGTGGGCGCCCCTCCCGCCCGAGATCAGGGACAGCTCAGGGATGTCCCCAAGCGATCTCCCTGAGATCCCGCGCGCATTCCCCCAAGAACGGAGCCACCTTGTTCGCACTCCTCCGGCGGTCGACCCGACCGCATCCGCACACGGCGAAGGGCCGGCCGCCCCTCCACGGGAACGACCGGCCCCAGCTGGCCGACAGCGCGTCGGCCCTGGTCCCGTCAGCCGGTGACGATGTTGACCAGCTTCGGCGCACGCGCGATGACCTTGCGCACCTGCGCGCCGCCGATGGCCGCGACCACGGTCGGGTCGGCCAGGGCCAGCGCCTCCAGGTCGGCGTCCGAGATGGACGGCGCGACCTCCAGGCGGGCCTTCACCTTCCCCTTGACCTGCACGACGCAGGTCACGGTCTCGTCTACCACGTACGCAGGGTCGGCCACCGGGTAGTCCGCGAAGGCCAGCGACTGCTCGTGGCCCAGGCGGCGCCACAGCTCCTCGGCGATGTGCGGCGCCAGCGGGGCGATCAGCAGGACGACCTGCTCGGCCACCGACCGCGGCGTGGAGCCGCGCTTCACCAGGAAGTTGTTCAGCTCGATGGCCTTGGCCACGGCGGTGTTGAACCGCATGCCCGCCATGTCGCCGCGGATGCCGTCGATCGCCTTGTGCAGCGCACGCAGCGTCGCCTCGTCCGGCTCCTCGTCGGTGACCACCAGCTCGCCGGTGACCTCCGAGACGATGTTGCGCCACAGCCGCTGCAGGAAACGGTACGAGCCGACCACGGCCCGGGTGTCCCAGGGGCGGGAGACGTCCAGCGGGCCCATCGCCATCTCGTACAGGCGCAGCGTGTCCGCGCCGTACTCGTCGGCGATCTCGTCGGGGGCGACCGCGTTCTTCAGCGACTTGCCCATCTTGCCCGCCTCGCGGCGGACCGGCTCGCCCTGCCAGAAGTACTGGCCGTTGCCCTCCGGGTCCACGACCTCGGCCGCGGGCACCGGGAAGCCCCGGGCGTCGCGGTAGACGTCGGCGGTGATCATGCCCTGGTTGAACAGCTTGTGGAACGGCTCGACCGAGGAGACGTGGCCCAGGTCGTGCAGCACCTTGTGCCAGAAGCGGGCGTACAGCAGGTGCAGCACGGCGTGCTCGGCGCCGCCGACGTACAGGTCGACACCGCCGGCCGGCTTCTCCGCGGTCGGGCCCATCCAGTAGGCCTCGTTGGCGGGGTCGACGACCGAGGTGGAGTTGACCGGGTCGACGTAGCGCAGCTCGTACCAGCACGAACCCGCCCAGTTGGGCATGGTGTTGGTCTCGCGGCGGTAGGTCCTGACGCCGTCGCCCAGGTCCAGCTCGACGTTGACCCAGTCCTCGTTGCGGGACAGCGGGGTCTTCGGGGAGGACGCGGCGTCGTCGGGGTCGTAGGTGTGCGGCGAGTAGTCGTCCACCTCCGGCACCTCGACCGGCAGCATCGACTCGGGCAGCGCGTGCATCGCGCCGGTCTCGTCGTAGACGATCGGGAAGGGCTCGCCCCAGTACCGCTGGCGGCTGAACAGCCAGTCGCGCAGGCGGTAGTTGACGGTGCCCTCGCCGATGCCCTGCTCGGCCAGCCAGGCGGTGATCCGGGCCTTGGCGTCGACCACGGACAGGCCGTCCAGCGAGATGCCGTCGCGCTCGGAGTTGACCAGCACCGAGTCGTAGGTGTCGAAGGCGTCGTCCCAGGTGTGCGGGTCCTCGCCGCGGCCGTCGGTGGGCCGGACGACGCAGCGCATCGGCAGGTTGAACGCCTGCGCGAAGGCGAAGTCGCGGCTGTCGTGCGCCGGGACGGCCATGATCGCGCCGGTGCCGTAGCCCATCAGCACGTAGTCGGCGATGAACACCGGGATCTGCTCGCCGCTGACCGGGTTGGTCGCGTAGGCGCCGGTGAACACCCCGGTCTTGACCTTGGCGTCGGCCTGGCGCTCGACGTCGGACTTGGCGGCGGCCGCCGCCCGGTACTCGGCGACGGCGGTGGCCGGGTCGGCGGCGCCACCGGTCCACTCGTCACGGGTTCCGGCCGGCCACTCGGCCGGGACGACGGCGTCGACCAGGGCGTGCTCGGGCGCCAGCACCATGTAGGTGGCGCCGAACAGGGTGTCGGGGCGGGTGGTGAAGACGGTGACGGTGTCGTCGCCGACGCCGAAGTCGACCCGGGCGCCCTCGGAGCGGCCGATCCAGTTGCGCTGCTGCAGCTTGATCGCCTCGGGCCAGTCCAGCAGGTCCAGGTCGCTGATCAGGCGGTCCGCGTAGGCGGTGATCCGCATCATCCACTGGCGCAGGTTGGACTTGAACACCGGGAAGTTGCCGCGCTCGGAGCGGCCGTCCGCGGTGACCTCCTCGTTGGCCAGCACGGTGCCCAGACCGGGGCACCAGTTGACCGGCACCTCCTTGGAGTACGCCAGCCGGTACTCGCCCAGCACCTCGTCGCGCTCGACGCCGGACAGCTCGGCCCAGGCGCGGCCGCCCGGCACCTCGCGCTCACCGGACTCGAACTGGGCGACCAGCTCGGCGATCGGACGGGCCCTGGCCGCGTCCTCGTCGTACCAGGAGTTGAAGATCTGCAGGAAGATCCACTGCGTCCAGCGGTAGTAGTCGGGGTCGATCGTGGAGATCGAGCGACGCGAGTCGTGGCCCAGGCCCAGCCGGCGCAGCTGCTGGCGCATGTTGGCGATGTTGTCCTCGGTGGACACCCGCGGGTGGACGCCGTGCTGGACGGCGTACTGCTCGGCGGGCAGGCCGAAGGCGTCGTAGCCCAGGGTGTGCAGCACGTTGTGGCCGGTCATCCGCTGGTAGCGGGCGTACACGTCGGTGGCGATGTAGCCCAGCGGGTGGCCCACGTGCAGGCCGGCGCCCGACGGGTACGGGAACATGTCCATGATGAAGCTGTGCGGCTTCGCGGCGACGGACGTCCCGTCGGCCAGCGGGCCGGTCGGGTTGGGGGCGTTGAACGTCCCCTCCTTCTCCCACAGGTCCTGCCAGCGGGACTCGATCTCGGCGGCCAGCGCGGCGCCGTAGCGGAAAGGCTCGGTGGCGGCTTCGGCCGCGCCGGAAGCTGGGGTCGTCTCGCTCATGGTCCTTCAAGCTCCATCGTCATCAGTCAGCGAACAGGCCGTAGAAAGCAGAAAACCCCTCCGCAGGAGGGGACGCCACGCCGACTCCGGCCCTCGAGCCGGTCCTGGTCAGCGCGGCCGGCTAAGAAGCAGGCGCACAGTTCGCATGGGCTCAGGGTACCGCACCCCCTCAACCCCCTTTCGCCTCACCACGTCAACCCCCCGCACGGCCTGCCACCGCGCCTCCGCGCACCGCTACGCCTCCGCGCGCATCGCGGTGTCGAAGTCCCGCAGGGCCCGCGCCACCCGGGCCGACTGCATGCCCGCCGCGAGCTGCCGCGCCCGGTCCGCGGTCCGCTCGGCCTCGGCCCGCTCGCCGGTGCGGCGGTAGGAATCGGCGAGGCGCACCATCAACAGCGCCTTGGCCCGGGCCCGTTCCACCGAGAGCGAGTCGATCGAGGACAGCAGCAGGCTGCGCGCCTGCTCGTGCTCGCCGAGCAGCAGGTACCCCTCGCCGACCATGCCCTCCAGGTCGGCCCGCTCCTGCCCGTGCCCCTCCACGCCCTCCAGCACCCGGAACGCCCGCTCGGCGACGGCCTCCGCACTGATCTGCTCCCCCTTGCGGCCGTGCGCCCGGGCGATCCGCCCCAACTGCAGGGCCCGCTCGCGCGGCGTCAGCACGGCGTCCGCGGCGCGCAGCGCGGTGGAGAGCATCGCCACCGGGTCGAGCCCCCGCCCGCCGGAGTTGTACGTCGCCTGGACGGCGAGGCAGCCCACCACGCCGACGCCGAGCCGCGGGTCGCCCGAGACGTGCGCGGCCCGCAGCGCGGCGACGAAGGCCCGCTGCGCGGCGGCGTCGTTGCCCATGTCGTAGTTGGCCCAGCCGACCAGCCGGGCCAGTCGGCTGGCCGCCCCGTACAGCTCGCGGCCGAGCGGTTCGTCGTAGCTGCCGAGTTCCAACAGCTTTCCCACCATGGCGAGTTCGGCCTTGGCCAGGTCGAGGATCAGGCCGCCGCCGTAGGTGCGTTCCAGCCGCTGCTTGGAGTCGTAGGACAGCCGCAGGTCGGCCAACTGCTCGGGGGCGATCCGCAGCGCCCCCTCCCCGCCGGTGACCGGCGGGGGCGGGGAGGCCCAGTGCCGGGCCGCCTGCTCCAGCTCGTCGCCGCGGAACAGGTCGGTCAGGCGCACCGGTGCGCCGTCGGTGCCCGCCTCGCGGAGTGCGGTCTGCGCGGTGTCGGCGGTCCACGGGTCGGTCAGCAACCGGGGCGAGAGCATCTTCGCGCCGCGGCGGGAGCCCATCTGCCCCCAGAGCTGCTCGTAGGTGACGGCGATGCCGACGCTGCGGCCCAGCACCTCGCAGACGGTCTGGTCGTGCGGCGAGCGCGGCACCATGCCCCGGTCGCGCCACTTGTACGGTGCGGTGGAACTGATCGCCATGCCGCTCGGGAGCACCGCGTTCACCTCGCGGGCCAGCCGCTCCGGGCTCCATCCGAGCTGGTGGAGTATCCGGGCGAGCTCGTCGTTCCGCTTCCGCACCAGGTCGGCCATGGCACGACGGTAGCGGCCCCGCCGCCCGCCCGGCAGGGAAGTCCGGTGAACGGCCGAAGGCCGCCCCTCGCGGGACGGCCTCCGGACTGCTGTGGAGCTAAGGAGAATCGAACTCCTGACCTATTGCATGCCATGCAATCGCTCTACCAACTGAGCTATAGCCCCATGCTCTTACTGCTGTCACCTGCGGTTTCCCTCGGCGACATCGCCAACTGTACACGGTCGGCGCCCCCGGCCCTAATCCGTTCCCCGGGGCCCGTCCGCGGCATCCCCTCCCGCGACGCCCTCCCCCGCGGACCCTTCCCCGGAGACACCGAAGGCCGCCACCCTCTTCGGGTGGCGGCCTCGCGGAACTGCTGTGGAGCTAAGGAGAATCGAACTCCTGACCTATTGCATGCCATGCAATCGCTCTACCAACTGAGCTATAGCCCCGCGACACTGACGACCACTCACGGACCACCGGTGCGGAGTGGAGCTAAGGAGAATCGAACTCCTGACCTATTGCATGCCATGCAATCGCTCTACCAACTGAGCTATAGCCCCGCAGTTCCGCGACTCCCGCCCCCGGTTTCCCGTCTGCGTTCCTCGCTGCGAACGAGGAAGACTCTAGCTGGTCAGAGTCGGAACTGTGAAATCCGGGTCGCCCGGCCGTCGGACCCCGCCTCAGGTCTCGTCGCCGATGACCGGCTGCGGCAGCGTGCCCGCGTTGTGCTCCAGCAGCCGCCAGCCGCGCGAGTCCTGGCCGAGCACCGACCAGCAGCAGTTGGAGAGGCCGCCGAAGCGCTCCCACAGCTGCGGCTCCAGGCCCAGCATCCGGCCGATCATGGTGCGGATGGTGCCGCCGTGGCTGACCACCACCAGGGTGCCGCCCTCGGGCAGCTTGTCCACCGCGTCCAGCACCACCGGGACGGCCCGGTCGGCCACCTCGGTGGCCAGCTCGCCGCCGCCGCGCCGCACCTGCTCGCCGTTCGCCCACGCCTCGTACTGCTCCGGGTACCGGGCCCGGATCTCGGCGTTGGTGAGGCCCTGCCACTCCCCCGCGTAGGTCTCCCGCAGGCCCTCGTGGTGGTGCACCTCGAGGCCGGTGAGCGCGGCGAGCTCGGCGGCGGTGCGCCGGGCCCGCTGCAGGTCGGAGGAGACCAGCAGGTCGGGCCGGAGCCCGGCGAGCAGTCGGGCCGCCCGCTGGGCCTGGAAGATGCCCTGGTCGGTGAGCTCGATGTCCGTGGTGCCCTGGAACCGCGATTCGAGGTTCCAGGAGGTCTGGCCGTGCCGCCAGAGGACGATGCGCGGCCAGGCCCCCGAGCGGCTCAGAGGTCGCCCCCGGAGACGGCGTTGCCGGCGGCGTCGGTGACGGCGTTCTCCGGCCGGTTGCGGGTGGCCAGCGCGTCCTCCGGGATCGGCAGCTCGGGGCAGTCCTTCCACAGGCGGTCGAGCGAGTAGAAGGAGCGCTCCTCGGAGTGCTGGACGTGCACCACGATGTCCAGGTAGTCGAGCAGGATCCAGCGGCCCTCGCGCTCGCCCTCCCGGCGCACCGGCTTGACGTCGAGCTTCTCGCGCAGCTGCTCCTCGATCTCCTCCGCGATCGCCCGCACCTGGCGGTCGTTGGCGGCGGAGGCGATCAGGAAGGCGTCGGTGATCGACAGCACCTCGCTGACGTCGAAGGCGATGATGTCGTGCGCCAGCTTGTCGGCCGCCGCCTGGGCGGCGACGGTGATGAGTTCCTGGCTTCGGTCGGTGACGGTCACGATGCTCTTCCGGATCGGCTGTGGGGATACCCTCCCAGGATCTCACGAACGCGACGGAGCCCCCGAGCGTTTTCCGCCCGGGGGCTCCGACCGTGCCTTCGCGGCGTCCTACCGGGTCCTCACGGCGACTTCTGCACCGGCGGCTGGTAGTCCTTGCCGATCACCAGGACCAGGTCCGCGTTCTGCGCCTCGGTGGCCTTCTTCACCACCGAGTCCGGCAGATTCATGCTGGTGGCCAGGGTGAGGGCCGCGGGCCGCTTGGCGTCGTCGGTGTAGCGGATCTCGGAGGTCGCCTGCACGGGAGCCTTCGCGCTGGAGGGCAGCACGTCCATGCCCGCGTTGATGACCGCGGCCAGCGCGCCCGTCCCCGCGTCCTCGCTGCCGGAGGCGTTGACCATGGCGACGCGGGTGGAGCCACCGGTACCCTTGGCGCTGCCGATGGTGCCGCCGAGGATCTCCTTCACCTGCGTGCCCGCCGTGGCGTCGTCCAGCGTGCCGTCGGGCTTGGCGGTGAGCTTGGCGGTGGACAGGTGCCCCGCCTTCGCCTGCTTGGCCAGGTTGACCAGCACGCCGGCCAGCGCGCTCTCCGGGAGCGAGGGGTCGGCGACCGAGTTCATCCGGTGCACGTCGTCGGTGGCGTCGGCCATGGTGGTCGGCATGGTGTTGATCACCGCGGCCATCACCTGTCCGAAGCGGGCGAGCTGGGCGTCCCGGTCCTCCCCGGGCGCCTGCAGGGTCGCGTAGGCGACGGCGGCGCGCCCGTTCAGCAGGACGCCCTTGCCCGCCGCGGCAAGCACCTTGCCGTCCGGCTTGTTGTCCTCGCGCACCTCGGCGTTGGTGTCCACCTTGACGCCACCGAGCTGGGAGACCAGCAGCAGCAGGTACGGGGTGTCCAGCCGCCAGGTGCCGGCCACCTTGGCGCCGAGCACCGCGGACAGGCCGTCGCGGGTCGCGGAGGCGCCGATGTCGTCCAGGGACTTGCCGACCGTGGTGGTGGAGGAGGCGCCGTTGCTGGGCAGCTGCAGGTTGTCCGGCAGCAGCAGCACGGTCGCCTTCTTCCCGCCCTCGTCGTCGACCAGCAGGGCCGTGGTGACCTTGCCCTGCGGGTCGCGCAGGTGGACCACGTTGACGTACCGGCCACCGGCCGCCGCGGACGCGTCGTCGCCGCCGCCGAGCTTCCCGGTCCACCACAGGTAGCCCGTCCCACCGACCGCCAGCACCACCACCGCCACCAGCAGCGAGAGCAGCCGGTTGCGCAACCGCCGCCGACGCTCGGCCCGCACCTCGCTGCGCGACTCGGCGAACTTCAGCCAGTCGATCGCGTCCTCGGACTCCTCCGTCTGCTCGTCGACGAAGCTGAACTCGCCCGTGGTGTACGAGTCGCCGCCCTTGGCCTTGGCCCGGGCCGCCGCGGCCGCCCGCCCGCCGACCTGCTCGGACGGCTCCTCCGCCCCCTCCCCCGCCGACCCGGTCCCCGCACCGGCGCCCGGCCGCGGCGGCACCACGGCACCCGCTGCGGCCGCGGGCGCGGCCACCGGGCTCACCGGAGGCACCGAACGCCCCGCCGCCCGCGGCGGGACCTGCCCGGACACCTGACCGGGCACCTGCCCCGGCACTTGGCCGGGAGCCGTCACCGGGGACGGTGCCGCCCCCTGCTGGTGCAGCCCCTGCGCGGGCTGCGGCTGACCGTAGTAGGAGTCGTAGGACTGCTGCCCGTACGCCTCCCCGCCCGCCTGCTGCCCGCCGAACTGCCCCTCGTGGCCGCGCCGTTCGAACCCCTGCGGCTCGTAACCGCCCTGCTCGTAGCCACTCTGCTCGTAGCCACTCTGCTCGTACCCGGACTGCTCGTACCCGGGCTGCTGGTAACCGCCCTGCTGGTAGCCCTGCGCCGGGTACCCGGGCGCCGCAGCCTGCTGCCCGCCGCCGTAGGGGTCCTGCGGGTACGTTCCGGGCTGCTGCTGGTACGGGGAGCCGTACTGGTCGTACTGACCGCCCTGCCCGTACGACTGCTGCTGGCCGTAACCCTGCTGCGCCTGCCCGTAGCCGTCGTACCCCTCGTACCCCTCGTAACCCTGCTGCCCCTGCTGCCCCTGCTGCCCCTGCTGCTGCGCGTACCCCTGCTGCTGCTCGTAGTAGCCGGGCTGCTGTTGGGGCTGCTGGGGCCGCCGGGGCCGGGACGGGGGCTGCTGGCCGAACCAGTTCTGGTCGTCGGACGTTCCGGTCACGTCGTCCCTCCCGGGGGCATCAAGGCCGGGCCGACGCGTACAGCGCCCGCTTGTGGATGTATCGGACCACGCCGTCCGGCACCAGGTACCAGATGGGTTCGCCCTTGGCGACGCGCACCCGGCAGTCGGTGGAGGAGATGGCGAGTGCGGGCACCTCGACCAGCGAGACGCCGCCGACCGGCAGGCCGGTGTCGGAGAGAGTATGGCCCGGCCGGGTGCAGCCGATGAAGTGCGCGAGGTCGAAGAGTTCCTCGGAGGAGCGCCAGGAGATGATCTGGGCGAGGGCGTCGGCGCCGGTGATGAAGAAGAGTTCGGCGTCGGGGTGGAGGCTGCGGAGCTCGCGCAGGGTGTCGACGGTGTAGGTGGGGCCGTTGCGGTCGATGTCGATCCGGCTGACCGAGAACTGCGGGTTCTCGGCGGTGGCGATCACCGTCATCAGGTAGCGGTCCTCGGCCGGCGAGACGTGCCGGTCGGACTTCTGCCAGGGCTGCCCGGTGGGGACGAAGACCACCTCGTCCAACTGGAAGGCGCTCGCCACCTCGCTCGCGGCGACCAGGTGCCCGTGGTGGATGGGGTCGAAGGTGCCGCCCATCACGCCCAGCCGTCGCCTGCGCGCACCGCCGTCCGGTGTCGGGGTGGCGTCCGGCGCCGGGGTGCCCGGCGCGGAGGTGCCCGGCGCCACGTTCGTCCCGGAGGTCTCGACCTGCTCTCTCATGGCGCCACACCTTACGCGACCCGGATGTCCCGGGGGTTCGGCCCGTCGGCGCTCCCCGGCCGCACCGCGCTCCCGGCCGCCCCCCACCTCACCGCGCCCCGGCGCCCCGGGCCGCGGACGCACGGTCGCGTACGCACGGCGACGGAAGCACGGCGGAGGGGGCGGCAGCGCGACGGGTCGGGGCGACCGGTCGGCCGCGGCTCAGCGGTCGCGGTTGAAGCGGGTGGTGATGAACAGCAGGAGCAGCAGGATGAACAGCGCCGAGCCGCCCGTCAGCAGGGGGTTGAGGCTGTCGTGGTTACCGCCCTCCTCGGCGAGGCGGACGATGGCGGGCAGGGCAGCAGAGCTCATGATCGGCGGGACCTTCTCGGCTCGGTGTGAGGACCAGGCGGTCACGGACCGTACGGCCCGCGCGCTCATCGTACGGGGGCCTGACACGCAACCGCGCGGCGGCCCACCGCGTCTGACCACCCATGAGCCGTCGACGCGGACCCGACCCGCGCCGGGCCGGTGCCCGGCTGGTGTCCGGCCGGTGCCCGGCTGTGGTGTCCGGCCGGTGTCCGGCCCGGCCCGGGTCGGCCCCGTCCCCGGATCAGCCCAGGTCGTCGGCGGTGCGCCCGGCCGTCCCGGCCCGCTCCGCCTCGCGGGCGGCCTCGCGCGCCGCGTCGCGCTTGGCGCCGTCGCGGCTGGCCCGGGCCAGCGCCCACACCATCAGGCCGACTCCGACGAAGGAGGCGATCAGGATGAACCGCAGGAACAGACCGGGGCCGTTCTCGGTGGAGATCGGTCCGGCGAGCTGGACCAGGGCGGCAGTGGACATCACGGGCTCCTTGTTCGGTACGGCACAGCCAGGGTAGTCCCGCTTACGGCCGTCCCGGCCCGGCGCCCCCGGGTGTCGGCGGACCGGCGACGAGCCGGCGGCAACCCGTCGACGGGCCGACGACGGGCCCCGGCGGAGCGTCCGCGGGGCCGCCCGGGTCTCCCGCGCGGCGGTGCGGACGGCGTAGCGTGACCGCGGGGACGAGTACGGACACACCGACGTTGAAGTGGAAAGCAGCGGGGGCCGGCCGGGGAGCCGGTGCCGGCGTCGATCCAGGAGAGGTACTCAATGACCGACATGACCAAGGGTTCCGCGCCGAGCCGCCGCCGCCAGCGCTTCCCGGAGATCTCCACCCGGGCGTGGGAGCACCCGGCGGACCGCTCCGGCCTGGTGGCGATGCGCAAGCTCAGCGGCTTCGACGACGTCCTGAAGAAGCTGGCCGGCCTGGTGTCGGAGCGCAGCGTGCGCCTGATGTTCCTGGCCACCGCGGTCAAGACCTCGGAGCGCCAGTTCCCGGAGCTGTACGACATGGTGCGGGACGCCGCGTACGTCCTGGACCTGGACAAGGTCCCGGACCTGTACGTCTCCCAGGACCCGAAGGTCAACGCGTACTGCATCGGCATGGACACCCCGGTGATCGTGGTCACCACCGGCCTGGTCGAGCTGATGGACGAGGAGGAGCTGCGCGCGGTGATCGGCCACGAGGTCGGTCACGCGATGTCGGGGCACGCGGTCTACCAGACCATGCTGCTGATCCTCACCAACCTGGCGACCCGGGTCGCCTGGATACCGCTGGGCAACCTGGCGATCATGGCGCTGATCACCGCGCTCAAGGAGTGGTTCCGCAAGGCGGAGCTGTCCAGCGACCGGGCCGGTCTGCTGGCGGGACAGGACCTGCAGGCGTCGATGCGGTCGCTGATGAAGCTGGCCGGCGGCGCCCACATGGCCGAGATGAACGTGGACGCGTTCCTGGAGCAGGCCGCCGAGTACGACAAGGCGGGCGACCTGCGCGACAGCGTGCTGAAGCTGCTCCAGGTGCTGCCGCAGTCGCACCCGTTCGCGGTGGTGCGGGTGGCCAAGCTGAAGAAGTGGGCGGAGAGCGAGGAGTACCGCTCGATCATGGCCGGGGCGTACCCGCGCCGCGGCGACGACCCGGACGCCTCGGTCAGCGCGCAGTGGAAGGCCGCCGCCGAGTCGTACTCGCAGTCGGTGAAGGAGAGCAAGGACCCGCTGATGGGCCTGCTGCGCGACCTGGGCAACGGCGTCGGCACGGTCGGCGGCAAGCTCCGCGACACCTTCACCGGCGCGGGCCGCGGCAACGGGGACGGCGGCGGCAGCAGCAAGGACGGCGACTCCCAGGGCTGACCGCACCGGGCCCGCCACGCGCCGGTCCCGCCACCGCACCGGTCCCGCCCGCCGCACCGGGCCCGCCGCCGCGCCCCTGGTTCAGCCGGTGATCGGCCCGAGCACCCCGCAGGACTGCCAGGCCGGCCGCGCGTGGTCGGCCGGGTCCACGGCGGGCGGGGTGCTCGGGCGGACGCCCGCCGCGGTGGCCAGCAGCGGCTGCAGGTAGGCGCTCTGCCCGGCCGCGCAGGAACTGGGCCCGGCCTGCACCGCGGCGTCGACCACCCGCAGTCGGCCGGTGTCGAGGTCGGTGCGGTCGATGTCGATGCGCACCGACCGGCGCACCGCGTACAGGGTGACCGAGGGGTCGCTGGTGGTGCCGGCCGGGCGCAGCGCGTACACCAGGGTGTGGTCGGTGGTGACCTCCAGGGTGTCGCCGTTGAGTTCGCCGATGCGGACGACGCCGGTGGCCTTGACGGTGTCGGTGGCGAGGGCGACCTGCCCGGGGTCGAAGCGCACCATCCAGCCGGTGGCGGCGTGGTGCTGGTCGTCGCGGGGCGAGTTGGTGCTCTCGTCGTACTGGGCGAGCTCCCCGGCCGTGATCAGGGCGCGGACCTGCTCGGTCTCGTTGGCGGTCAGGGTGGCCGGGGTCAGCTCGGAGAGCACCAGGTAGTGCTGGACGGAGTCCAGGGCCCGCTGCACCTGGGAGCCGGTGAAGTGGGCGGTGGCGGTGGCGGCCGGCAGCCCGAGTCCGGCCGGACCGTCGGCGTACCCGGCGGGCAGCCCGGCGAACGGGTTCGCGTGGTCGGCGGCCGCGGTGACCGCTCCGGCGGGGGCGAGCGGGGTGAGGCCGACGGTCAGTTGGGTGCCGCTGGGCGGCGCGACCTGGCCGCGCGGGGAGCTGATCCCGAAGTAGACGGCGGCGGCGAAGGCCAGCGCGACCACCAGCAGCAGGGCGAGGGCCTGCCGGGGCATCGCCAGCCAGCCCCAGCCGCGCGGCCGGGTGGCCCGTCCGAGGGCGCCGGACAGCCGTTCCTGCGCGGACAGCTCCTGGATCCGGGCAGCGCGGACGAACGATTCGTCGAAGACGACGGACCGGAACTCGTCATCGTTGGAACCACCCTCGGGCGTGCCCCCAGGAGGCTCGCGCGGGTCACCCATGACACCAGGGTAGACTCGCGGGCCGTCCGCGACGAGGGCGCGCGGGTAACGAGCGCGCGACGGCGCGTGACGGGCGGCCGGAGGGCGGCCGAGGCGGGCGGAGCGGCGTCCGAGGCGTGGGCGGAGCGGCCGCCAGGGGGCCGCGCGGCCGTCAGCCGACGGGCACGGCGGCCGCCGCGGACGGCTGCCCGGGCACCGCGGCCGGGCTCCCGCCGCTCCCGCCGTTCCCGCGGCTCGGCCCGCCGCCGCTCTGGCTGCTGCTACCGCTGCTCGGCCGGGTCGGCGTCTCCTGCCCGCCCCCGCCGACGCCCCGGTAGACCGCGGCGACCGACAGCGCGACCAGGCCGACGCCCATCACCAGCGCCAGCACCCAGGCCACCGGCCGGTGCCAGCGCTGCTGGGCGACCGTGCCGCCGCGCAGCGGGTCGAAGGCGCGGACCCGGGGACGGCGGGTGCGCCGTTCCTGCCGGTCGCAGCCCGACCACGGGTCGGGGTAGAAGCGGTCCTCGTCCAGTCCTCCGGGCAGCGGGCGCAGTTCCAGCGGCAGCGCCTCGCCCCCCGCGGCGAACTCCGTGAACTCGGCGAACTCGCCGAACTCCGCGGACTCGGTGAACTCGTAGCTCCGGGCCGCTCCCGCCTGTTCCGGCTCCAGCCGGGCCTCGGCGGCGGCGAGTTGCCGCTCCAGGGCGCTCGGCTCGTGCACGGCGGCGGAACGGACGAAGTTCTCGTCGAAGACCACGGTGGCGAACTCGTCGTCCGCACCACCGTGGTCGGCGCCGTCGGAGTACGGCGAGCCCCCCACATCCTCAGCCACGGATTCAATGTATTACCGGCCGGGGCGTTTGTCTGTGGGTCTCGCCGATCGGGTCCGGACGGACTACGGCATTCGGCCGCGCCCCGCGGACCCGCGAATCCCGCCGGCCCCACGCACCCCGCCGGACCCACGGATCCCGCCGACCCCACGCACCCCGCCGGACCCGCGCACCCGCGGCCCCGGCGGGCCGGGTTCAGCCGCCGACGGTCTGCCGGGCCTCGCCGCGGACGTGCCCGTCGCCGGTGACGATGTACTTGGTGCTGGTCAGCTCCGGCAGCCCCATCGGGCCGCGGGCGTGCAGCTTCTGGGTGGAGATGCCGATCTCCGCGCCGAAGCCGAACTCGCCGCCGTCGGTGAACCGGGTGGAGGCGTTGACGGCCACCGTGGTGGAGTCGACGAGCTGGGTGAAGCGGCGGGCGGCGGGCTGCGAGCCGGTGACGATCGCCTCGGTGTGGCCCGAGGAGTACCGGCGGATGTGCTCGACCGCCGCCTCCAGCGAGGGCACCACGGCGGCCGCCAGGTCCAGCGAGAGGTACTCGGTCTCCCAGTCCTCCTCGGTCGCCGGGACGGCCGTCACCCCGGTGCCCTCGGCGGCCTTGAGCACCGCGTCGTCGCCGTGCACGGTGACCCCGGCCTCGGCCAGCGCGGCCAGCGCGAGCGGCAGGAAGGCGTCCGCGACGTCCTGGTGGACCAGCAGCGTCTCGGCGGAGTTGCAGACGCTGACCCGCTGGGCCTTGGAGTTGAGCAGCACGCCGACGGCCATCGCCAGGTCGGCCTGCGCGTCCACGTACACGTGGCAGTTGCCGGTGCCGGTCTCGATCACCGGGACGGTCGAACCCTCGACCACGGTGCGGATCAGCGAGGCGCCGCCGCGCGGGATCAGCACGTCGACCAGGCCGCGGGCGCGCATCAGCTCCTGCACCGACTCCCGGCCCTCGCCCGGCACCAGCTGGATCACGTCGGCCGACAGGCCCGCGCCGGCCACCGCCGCGCGCAGCACCTCCACCAGCGCGGTGTTGGAGCGGTACGCGGAGCCCGAGCCGCGCAGCAGCACCGCGTTGCCGGACTTCAGGCAGAGCGCCGCGGCGTCCACCGTGACGTTCGGCCGGGCCTCGTAGATGATGCCGACCACGCCCAGCGGGACGCGCACCTGGCGCACGTCGAGGCCGTTGGGCAGCGTGTAGCCGCGGACCACCTCGCCCACCGGGTCGGGCAGGCCGACCACGCTGCGGACGTCGGAGGCGATCGCGGCGATCCGCTCGGCGGTGAGCGTCAGCCGGTCGATCACCGACTCGGCGGTGCCGGCCGCCCGGGCCCGCGCCACGTCCTCCGCGTTGGCGGCGGTGATCTCCGCGGAGCGCTCGACCAGCGCGTCCGCGATCGCCAGCAGCGCGGCGTCCTTCACCGAGCGCGGCACTGGCGCCAGGGCGGCGGCCGCCTCCCGGGCACGGCGCGCGGCGGCGAGGACGGGGCTGTCGGCGGTGGCGGTGAGATCGCTCATGCGGCCAAGCCTAGCGAGCCGGCGCCCCCGCCCCGCCGCGCATTTCGCCCGCTGAGACGTCCGCGCGGACGCCCCCGCACCGGCACCCGCGAGCGCGCCCGCGGGACCGGCGGCGCGCTCAGTACGGGTGCACCCCGCCGAGCTGCGGCGGCGGGTCCCCGAAGCCCTCGGCGACCCGCTTGTGGTACGTCGGACGGTCCACCACCTCCAGGCCGACGATCTCCCAGGCCGGGAGCTTGGCGCTGGCCTTGTGCTCGCCCCACAGCCGCAGCGCGATCGCCGCCGCGTCGTGCAGGTCCCGCGCCTCCTCCCAGTAGCGGACCTCGGCGTGGTCGGCGGCGTAGCGGGCGGTCAGGAAGAACGAGTGGTCGTGCGCCAGTTTCTCCAGTGCCGTCCGCAGTTCGGGCAGCGGTGTCGCCGCTCCGGCCACGCTCAGCACCACGTGCCACATCCGGGTCTGCTCCCGCACGGAGCCCCGGGACTCCTGCCCGGCGTCCCGGTCGGCCTCCCGCGGAGCCCGCTGCTCGACGCCCCGGCCGCCCTCGATGCTGGTGAGCCGCCGCTCGGACCTCTGCTCCGGCAGCGCTTCCTCCCGCCTGCGAACCACCGGCGGCCTCCTGTTCAGCGTGTCGCGCGGACCCCCCGGTCCGCTGCTCCCACCCCCCGTACCGGCCCCGCCGCCCGTGCTCAGCCGCGCAGCACGACCAGGTCGTCGCGGTGGACGACCTCGCGTTCGTACGCGGCGCCGAGCTCCTGGGCCAGTTCTCGGGTGGACCGGCCGAGCAGACGGGGCAACTCCCTCGCATCAAAGTTGACCAGCCCGCGGGCGACGATGTGACCGTTTTCGCCAAGAAGGTCGACCGGATCGCCCGCGGCGAACTCCCCTTCGACCCGGGTCACCCCGGCGGGCAGCAGCGACTTGCCGCCGTGCACGACGGCCGCCACCGCCCCGTCGTCCAGGGTCAGCGCGCCGCGCGGCGAGGAGGCGTGCTCCAGCCAGAGCAGCCGGTCGGCGGAGCGGCTGCCGGTGCGCAGGAACAGCGTGCCGGTGGGACGGCCGGCCAGGGCGTCGGCGGCCTGGCTGGCGGCGGTCAGCACCACCGGGATGCCCGCGCCGGTGGCGATCCGGGCCGCCTCGACCTTGGTGACCATGCCGCCGGTGCCGACGCCCGCCTTGCCCGCGCTGCCGATCTCCACGCCCGCCAGGTCCTCGGGGCCGTGCACCACCGCGATCCGGCTGCTGCCGGGCTTGGCCGGGTCGCCGTCGTACAGGCCGTCCACGTCGGAGAGCAGCACCAGCAGGTCGGCCCGCACCAGGTGCGCCACCAGCGCGGCCAGCCGGTCGTTGTCGCCGAACTTGATCTCGGCGGTGGCGACGGTGTCGTTCTCGTTGACGATCGGCATCGCGCCCATGGTCAGCAGCTGGTCCAGCGTCCGGTACGCGTTGCGGTAGTGCGCCCGGCGGCTGGCGTCCTCGGCGGTCAGCAGCACCTGGCCGACCCGGATCCCGTAGCGCGCGAACGAGGCGGTGTACCGGGCCACCAGCAGGCCCTGGCCGACGCTGGCCGCGGCCTGCTGCCGGGCCAGGTCCTTGGGGCGCTTGGCCAGTCCGAGCGGGGCCAGGCCGGCCGCGATGGCGCCGGAGGAGACCAGCACGACCTCCGGCGCGTCCCCGCGGGTCCGCAGCTTGGCCAGGGCGTCCACCAGCGCGTCCACCCGGTCCGCGTCCAGGCCGCCGGCGGCGGTGGTCAGCGAGGACGAGCCGACCTTCACCACGATCCGCCGCGCCGAGACGACTTCCTCGCGGAGCAACTGATCCACCATCAGCCCGACCTTCCGACGCAGCCTGTTGTACGTCCGCAATCTAGCGAGCGCGGTTGCGGGTCACGAAATCGCGACGAGGCGTGAGACGTCGCCGGTTCGGAGAGCGCGAACAGGGGCGCGGACGGTGAAGTCCACGCCCCTGCGGCACCGGAACACGCCCCGGACGCGCCCGCCCGGGCCGGGGCCCGCGCCTACTGGTCGAGCTGCTCGCGGCCGGAGGAGAGCGCCTCGAAGTCCAGGTACTCCTGCTCCGCGGCGTCGCGGCCGCGCTGGCGCTCCCGACGGCGGTCCACCGCGGGGCGCTGGGTCTCGAAGCGGTGGTCCTCGCCGCGGCGGCCGAGCATCTCCGCACCGGCGGCCATGGTGGGCTCCCAGTCGAACACCACGGCGTCCTCGTCGGAGCCGATGATGACGGTGTCGCCCTCCTTGGCGCCGATCTTCCAGAGCTCCTGCTCGACGCCGAGCCGGGCGAGCCGGTCGGCGAGGTAGCCGACGGCCTCGTCGTTGGAGAAGTCGGTCTGGCGGACCCAGCGCTCGGGCTTGCCGCCGCGGATCCGGTAGGCGCCGTCCTCCTCCTCGATGGTGAAGCCGGCGTCGTCCACGGCGGTGGGCCGGATGACGATGCGGGTGCTCTCCTCGACCGGCTTGGCGGCACGCGCGGCGGCGACGATCTCGGCCAGCGCGAAGGAGAGTTCGCGCAGGCCCTTGTGGGCGAGCGCGGAGACCTCGAAGACCCGGTAGCCGCGCTCCTCCAGCGAGGCGCGGGTCAGGTCGGCGATGTCCTGGCCGTCCGGGACGTCGATCTTGTTGAGCGCGACCAGTCGCGGCCGGTCCTCCAGGCCGCCGTACTGGGCGAGTTCGTCCTCGATGGTCTCCAGGTCGGTGAGCGGGTCGCGGCCCGGCTCCAGGGTGGCGCAGTCCAGCACGTGCACCAGCACCTCGCAGCGCTCGACGTGCCGCAGGAACTCCAGGCCGAGGCCCCTGCCCTGGCTGGCGCCGGGGATCAGGCCGGGCACGTCGGCGATCGTGTAGACGGTCGAACCGGCGGTCACCACACCGAGGTTGGGGACGAGGGTGGTGAACGGGTAGTCGGCGATCTTCGGCTTCGCGGCGGAGAGCACGGAGATCAGCGAGGACTTGCCCGCGCTCGGGTAGCCGACCAGCGCGACGTCGGCGACGGACTTCAGCTCCATCACGATGTCGCGGGCCTCGCCGGGCTCGCCCAGCAGCGCGAAGCCGGGCGCCTTGCGGCGGGCGGAGGCCAGCGCCGCGTTGCCCAGGCCGCCGCGACCGCCCTGGGCGGCGACGAAGCTGGTGCCGTGGCCGACCAGGTCGGCCAGCACGTTCCCCTTGCGGTCCAGGACGACGGTGCCGTCCGGCACCGGCAGCACGATGTCCGCGCCCACCGCGCCGGTGCGGTGGCCGCCCGCGCCGGGCTTGCCGTTGGCGGCCTTGCGCTTGGGCGAGTGGTGGTACTCGAGCAGGGTGGTGACCTGCGAGTCGACGACCAGGATCACCGAGCCGCCCTCACCGCCGTTGCCCCCGTCGGGGCCGCCCAGCGGCTTGAACTTCTCCCGGTGCACGGAGGCGCAGCCGTGGCCTCCGTTACCCGCGGCGACGTGCAGTTCGACGCGGTCCACGAAGGTGGTCATGAGGGGTGCCTCCCGTGCGAAGAAATGAGGTTGTCCTGCGGTAAAGCGGAAGGGTGGGCCCGGATCATCCCGGCCCACCCTTCACAGCGAGTCTGTACGGACTCAGGCCTCGACGGCCACGATGTTGACGACCTTGCGGCCGCGACGGTTGCCGAACTCCACGGCACCGGCGGTCAGCGCGAACAGGGTGTCGTCGCCACCACGGCCCACGTTGGCGCCCGGGTGGAAGTGGGTGCCGCGCTGGCGGACGATGATCTCGCCGGCGGAGACGACCTGGCCGCCGAAGCGCTTCACGCCGAGGCGCTGGGCGTTCGAGTCACGACCGTTGCGAGTGGAACTCGCACCCTTCTTGTGTGCCATCTGGCTATCCCCTTTCTAGGAAGACCGCAGGAAGTGGTTACTTGCTGACCGAGTCGATGCTGGTGATGCGCACCGCGGTGTGCTTCTGGCGGTGGCCCTGACGACGGCGGTAGCCGGTCTTGTTCTTGTAGCGCAGGATGACGATCTTGTCGCCCTTGGTCTGGTCGACGACCTCGGCGTGGGCCTTCACGCCGCCGAGCACCCACGGGTCGGAGGTGACGGAGTCACCGTCGACGACGAGGATGGTCGAGAGCTCGACCGAGTCACCCGGCTTGGCGTCGATACGGTCGATCTCCAGCACGTCGCCCACGGCGACCTTGTGCTGGCGGCCGCCGGCGCGAACGATCGCGTACATGCGGTACCTACTTTCCTAACTCGGTCGGAACTCCGGATGCCAGCCGCCCGGGTACGGACACAAGCGGCCTCCCCCGTCGGACGCCGGAAGCGGCGTCCACCCGGGGGGTGAGGTGCTCTGGAGCGCGGCGTCAACACGCCGATGGTCAAGAATACGGACCCGTCCATCCGAAGACAAACCGGGACGTGCGCGGGGGCCGGGAGCACCGCCGAAGCGGTGCTCCCGGCCCCCGTCGCGACCTCACTCCGCGGCGCCCTCGCCCTCGGCGGCCGCGGCCTTCTTGGCCGCCGCACCGGTCCGCTTGGTGGCGGTCTTGCGGGCGGTGGTCTTCTTGGCCGCCGCGGCGGTGGTCTTCTTCGCCGCGGTCTTCTTGGCCGCCGTGGTCTTCTTGGCGGCGGTCTTGGTCGCGGTCTTGCGGGCGGCGCGCTTCTTCGGCGCGGCCTCCTCGACCGGAGCCTCCTCGGCCGCGGCCTCGGCGGGCTGCTCGGCCTCGGCGGGCTGCTCTGTCTCGACCTCGACGGCGACCTCGGCCGCGGGCTCCACCGCGGCGACGGCCTCGGCCGTCACCTCGGCCGCGGCCCGGGCGACCTCGGTGGCCTCCGCGGCCCCGGTGGCCTCCGCCTCCGCGGCCGACTTCTCGGCGGCGGCGCTCAGCGCGGCCTCCATCGCGGCCTCGGCACGGGCCTGCAGGACGACGATCTCGGCCTCGCCGGACGTCCCGGCCGGGGCGGTGGCCCGGCGCACGGCGCGGCGCCGGGTGCGGCCGCCGACCACCGGGGCGGCCACCGGGCTCGGCTTCTCCTCGGCCCCGGCCACCGGCTCGGCCGCCGCAGCGGGCTCGACGACCTCGGCGTCGGCGAAGGCCTCGACCGGCTCCAGCTCCTCGACGACGTCGAGCGCGACCTCGGCCGCCTCGACCGCCTCCTCGACCTCCTCGGGCTCCACCGAACCGATCGCCTCGGTGGTCCCCTCGACCGCGTCCGCCTCGGCGTTCCCGGCCCCGCCGCGGCCCCGGCGACGGCGCTTGCCGCCGCCCTCGCCCGCACCGGCCGCGGGCGCGGCGTGCGAGCCGCCGCCGTTGCCGTGGTGGTGGCCCGGCTGGTCCATGTGGACGATCACGCCGCGGCCGTTGCAGTGCACGCAGGGCTCGGAGAAGGACTCCAGCAGGCCCTGGCCGACCCGCTTGCGGGTCATCTGGACCAGGCCGAGCGAGGTGACCTCGGCCACCTGGTGCTTGGTGCGGTCGCGGCCCAGGCACTCCAGCAGGCGGCGCAGCACCAGGTCGCGGTTGGACTCCAGCACCATGTCGATGAAGTCGATCACGATGATGCCGCCGAGGTCGCGCAGCCGCAGCTGGCGGACGATCTCCTCGGCCGCCTCGATGTTGTTGCGGGTGACGGTCTCTTCCAGGTTGCCGCCCTGGCCGACGAACTTGCCGGTGTTGACGTCGATGACGACCATCGCCTCGGTCCGGTCGATCACCAGCGAGCCGCCGGAGGGCAGCCAGACCTTGCGGTCCAGCGCCTTCATCAGCTGCTCGTCGATCCGGTAGGTGGCGAACACGTCGACGTCCGAGGTCCACTTCTGCAGGCGCTCGGTGAGGTCGGGGGCGACGTTGGAGACGTAGTCGTGGATGGTGTTCCAGGCGTCGGCGCCGCTGACGATGACCTTGGTGAAGTCCTCGTTGAAGATGTCGCGGACCACCCGGACGGTCATGTCGGGCTCGCCGTACAGCAGCGCCGGGGCGTTGCCGCCGGCGGCCTTCTTCTGGATCTCCTCCCACTGCGTCTGCAGGCGCTGGACGTCGCGGGTGAGCTCCTCCTCCGAGGCGCCCTCGGCGGCGGTGCGCACGATCACGCCCGCGTCGTCCGGGACGATCTTCTTGAGGATCTGCTTGAGGCGGGCCCGCTCGTTCTCCGGCAGCTTGCGGGAGATGCCGGTCATCGAGCCCTCGGGCACGTACACCAGGTAGCGGCCGGGCAGCGAGATCTGGCTGGTCAGCCGGGCGCCCTTGTGGCCGATCGGGTCCTTGGAGACCTGCACCAGCACGGACTGGCCGGACTTCAGCACCGACTCGATCCGGCGCGGGCCGCCGTGGCCGCCCAGCGCGCCGAAGTTGACCTCGCCCGCGTACAGCACGGCGTTGCGGCCCTTGCCGATGTCGACGAACGCGGCCTCCATCGACGGCAGCACGTTCTGCACCTTGCCCAGGTACACGTTGCCGACGTACGAGGTGGCCTGCTCCTTGTTGACGTAGTGCTCGACCAGCACGCCGTCCTCCAGCACGCCGATCTGGGTGCGGGCGCCGTTCTGGCGGACCACCATGACCCGCTCGACCGACTCGCGGCGGGCCAGGAACTCGGCCTCGGTGATGATCGGGACGCGGCGGCGGCCCAGCTCGCGGCCCTCGCGGCGGCGCTGCTTCTTGGCCTCCAGACGGGTGGAGCCCTTGATCGACTGCACCTCGTCCGGGTCGAACGCGGGCTCGGCGGAGCGGCGGCGCGGCTCGCGCACCTTCACCACGGTGCGCACGCCGTCCTCGGTGGTCTCGGCCTGCTCGGCACCGCCCTCGCCGCTGCGGCGGCGGCGACGGCGACGGCGGCGCGAGGAGGACAGGCCCGCGGCCAGGTCGTCCTCGTGCTCGTCCTCGGCCTCGTCGTGGTCCTCGGCGCCCTCCTGGGCGGTGTTTTCGGCCTCGGCCTCGGTCTCGGCGCTCTCCGCCTCGACCGCCTCGGGCGCGTCCTCGGCGTCACCGCGGCGGCGGCGACGGCCACCGCGACGGCGGCGGCGGGACGGGCGGTCGTCCTCCCACTCGGCGTCCTGCTCGGGACCGGCGGCGGGCGCCTCGACCTCGGCGGGGGCCTCGGCCGGCGCCGGCGCGGCCGGGGCGGCGGCCTTGGCGGGCTGCTGGACGGGCTTGGCGGGCTTGGCCGGCTGCTGGACGCGCACCGCGGTGCGGACCCGGCGGCGGCGGCCGACGCCGCTGTACTCGAACTCGTCGTCGCCGGTGGCCGACTCGGCCCCGGCCTCGGCGGCGACCGGCTCGGCGGTCTTGGCGGCGGGGGCCTTGGCGGCGGGCGCGGGCGCGGTGTAGGGCGCGGGCTCCTGGAACACCGGCGCCTGGAAGATCGCGGTGGACGGGCGGACGGCCCGCCGACGGGCGCGCGGCGGCTCGGCCTCGACGACCGGCTCGGGCTCCGCGACGGCCTCGACGGCTGCGGGCTCCTCCGCGGCCTCCTCCGGCTCCTCCTCGGCAGCGGCCGCGGGCTCCTCGGCGACGGCCACGGGCTCCTCGGCGGCCGCGGGCGACTGCACCGGGGCGGACGCCCGCTTGCGGGTCCGCCGGGCCCGGACGGGCTTCTCCTCGGCGACCGGCTCGGCCTCCACGACCGGCTCCGGCTCCGCGGCGGCCGCGGGCTCCGCGGCGACGGCCTCGGACTCCTCGGCGGCCGCGGGCGACTGCACCGGGGCGGACGCCCGCTTGCGGGTCCGCGGGGCCCGGACGGGCTTCTCCTCGGCGACCGGCTCGGCCTCCACGACCGGCTCCGGCTCCGCGGCGGCCGCGGGCTCCTCGGCGACGGCCACGGGCTCCTCGGCGGCCGCAGCGGCCTCGGGCGCCCCGGCCGGGGCCTCGACGCGCTTGCGGGTGCGCCGGGCGCGGACCGGCTTCTCGGGCGCCGCCTCGACCGCCTCGACGGGCTCGGCCGCCGGAGCGGCCGGCTCGGCGGCCGGGGCCGCGACGACGGTCTCGGCGCCCTCGCTCGCGGCGCCCTGCGGGGAGCCGGCCGGGCGGGAGACCGCCCGGCGGCGGCGCCGCGGCGGGGCCGCGGAGGTGCCGTCGGCGGCGCTGTTGTCGTTGTTGTCGGCCGCAGCGGGCTGCGGTTCGGTGTTTTCGAGCATGCGGGTGTGTCTCCCGTCAGGCCCCCGGGCTCCGCGTCCGGGCACGACGCTCCACCGCGTTCACCAGCCGGCCGCCGTTCGGGCGGTCCGGCTCCCACGGTGCCGTCGTGCGGACGTGAGACCGCACAGGGGCTCGTAGTCTCGCTCGACCCCCCGCGGGGCGCGGGGAGTCGAAAAGTCTTCTGGTCTGACCAGTCTTCTCAGTTTTCAAGGGCCGGGCCGAGGGGTGGCCGGGCCTGCGCGCGACGACGCTCGCTCCCCTGGGGAGCCGCGGGGGCCGGGGAGCCGCAGGCCCGGAGTTCTCTCCGTGCCTGCGCTCCCGCCCACTCGGCGGACGGCGGTTGCGCGCGGCGGGGCGGCCTACCGGCCGACCTCGGCCGCGGCGCGGTCGAGCGCCAGCGGGTCGGTCACCGTGCCGGTCTGCTCGTCGAGCGGCCCCTGCGCCAGCCTGGTCACCTCTGCGGGGACCGGCGGCGCGAGGTCGGCCGTCGAACGGAGACCGGACAATACGTCGTCGGGTCGTACGGCGGGTGTGGCGTGTCGTACTACCAGGCGCAGTATCGCACAGGGAGCACCCGTACGAACATCGTCCGCACCGTCCGTGCCCGTGTTGTCACCGATCCCGACCAGGGCGGCGTCCGCCGGGGCGAGCCCGATGGCGGCGACGGCGGCACGCGCGTCGAAGGTGCGCAGGCCGTTCTTGGTCATCCGCTGGACCTCGACCGCCTCGGCGGCCAGGAAGGCGGCGGCGGCCTTCTCGGCCTCGGCGGGCTCCACGCCGGGCAGGCGCAGCAGCCACTCGGAGGCTTCCAGGCGCTCCACGAAGTTGCCCGTGGCGACCTCGACGGCCTCGGTGACGTCCAGGCCGGGGGGCAGCGACTCGTCCAGCTGGCGGCGCAGCGCCTCCGGGTCGCGGCGCTCGGCCAGGCCGATCTCCAGGTACTCGGCCTCGCTGGCGGTGCCGGTCGGGGCGGCGTTGGCGTACGAGACCTTGGGGTGCGGGGTGAAGCCCGCGGAGTAGGCCATCGGGACGGCCGAGCGGCGGAGCGCACGCTCGAACGCCCGCTGGAAGTCCCGGTGGCTGGTGAAGCGCAGACGGCCGCGCTTGGTGTAGCGGAGACGGATGCGCTGCACCGTCGGCGCGGGCGGCGGACCGTCGGGCGTGCGGCGTGCCAGGGGGCTCAGTCCTTCGTCAGTTGTCCCCGTCCGGCCTCGCACCGCGTGCGGCTCCGGCCGGACCTTGTCCTCACCAAGGGTACGCGGTGCGTCAGCCGAACAGCGCCCGCCGTACCTCCCGGGCCACCCGGCGGACCTCCGCCTTGACGGGCCACCAGACGCTGCGGCGCACCCAGCGGCACGGGGCGACCACGGTGAAGCGCCAGATCCGGCCGCCGAGCCGCCAGGCCCAGACGAACGCCAGCCACAGCGCCCGCAGCACCGGGAACAGCACCGGCCGCCACAGCCCGTGGTAGAACCCCTTGCCGATCGGCACCAGCACCCACCGCCAGAAGGCCCGGACCGGCACCGCGACCAGGTAGTACGCCAACCAGGCGACCACCTTGCAGAACCCGACGGCCAGGTACACCGTCCCGCGCCCGATCGGGGCCAGCACGTAGTTCCACAGCGCCTTCAGGACCGGCAGCAGCACCCACTCCCACAGCCAGGTCAGCGGCACCACCACCAACCACCGCCACAGCCAGCCCACCGGGACGACCACCAGCCAGTAGATCACCGGCCACAGCACCCGGTTCCACAGCAGCCGCAGCGGCCACAGCAGCACCTTGTCGACCACCCAGCCGATGCCGCGGCCGACCAGCACCACCAGCTCCCACAGCAGCCGCAGCGGCACCACGACCGCCACCACCACCGGCCGCACCACCGCGACCAGGCACCCCCCGCCCTGCTGCGGCTGCCCCTGCTGCTGAACCATCGTCACTCCCCGTAGGCCGTTCGGCCGATGGTAATACCCAGGCAAAGGGCCCCCGCCACGGGGTCGTGGCGGGGGCCCCGGGGTGAGGGTGCGTCAGCTGTTGACGACCGTCAAGGGCAGCAGCTTCTTGCCGGTCGGCCCGACCTGGATGTGGGTGTCCATCTGCGGGCAGACGCCGCAGTCGAAGCACGGGGTCCAGCGGCAGTCCTCGACCTCGACCTCCTCCAGCGCGTCCTGCCAGTCCTCCCAGAGCCAGTCCTTGTCGAGGCCGCTGTCCAGGTGGTCCCAGGGCAGCACCTCCTCGTAGGAGCGCTCGCGGGTGGTGTACCAGTCGACGTCGACGCCGGTGCCGGCCAGGCCCTTCTCGGCGCAGGACATCCAGCGGTCGTACGAGAAGTGCTCGCGCCAGCCGTCGAAGCGGCCGCCGTCCTCGTAGACGGCCCGGATGACGGCGCCGACCCGGCGGTCGCCGCGGGAGAGCAGGCCCTCGATGATGCCGGGCTTGCCGTCGTGGTAGCGGAAGCCGATGTTCTTGCCGAACTTGCGGTCGCCGCGGATCGAGTCGCGCAGCTTGGTGAGCCGCTCGTCGGTGGCCTCGGCGGACAGCTGCGGGGCCCACTGGAACGGGGTGTGCGGCTTGGGGACGAAGCCGCCGATCGAGACCGTGCAGCGGACGTCGTTGGTGCCGGTGACCTCGCGGCCCTTGGCGATGACGTTCTTCGCCATGGTGCCGATCTGGAGGACGTCCTCGTCGGTCTCGGTGGGCAGGCCGCACATGAAGTACAGCTTCACCTGGCGCCAGCCGTTGCCGTACGCGGCGGCCACCGTGTTGATGAGGTCCTCCTCGGACACCATCTTGTTGATGACCTTGCGGATCCGCTCGGAGCCGCCCTCGGGGGCGAAGGTGAGGCCGGAGCGGCGGCCGTTGCGGGACAGCTCGTTGGCCAGGTCGATGTTGAAGGCGTCGACCCGGGTGGAGGGCAGCGAGAGGCCGACCTTGTCCTCGGCGTAGCGGTCGGCCAGGCCCTTGGTGATGTCGGCGATCTCGGAGTGGTCCGCGGAGGACAGCGAGAGCAGGCCGACCTCCTCGAAGCCGGTGGCCTTCAAGCCCTTCTCCACCATCTCGCCGATGCCGGTGATGCTTCGCTCCCGCACGGGGCGCGTGATCATGCCGGCCTGGCAGAAGCGGCAGCCGCGGGTGCAGCCGCGGAAGATCTCCACCGACATCCGCTCGTGCACGGTCTCGGCGAGCGGGACGAGCGGCTGCTTCGGGTAGGGCCACTCGTCGAGGTCCATCACGGTGTGCTTGGAGACCCGCCACGGCACGCCGGGACGGTTCGGGACGACGCGCCCGATCCGGCCGTCGGCCAGGTACTCCACGTCGTAGAACCGCGGGACGTACACCCCTCCGGTCTTCGCCAGCCGCAGCAGCAGCTCGTCGCGGCCGCCGGGGCGGCCCTCGGCCTTCCAGGCCCGGACGATGTCGGTGATGTCCAGGACGGCCTGCTCGCCGTCGCCGATCACGGCGGCGTCGATGAAGTCGGCGATCGGCTCGGGGTTGAACGCGGCGTGGCCGCCCGCGAGGACGACCGGGTCGTCGAGGGTGCGGTCGGCGGCGTCCAGCGGGATGCCGGCCAGGTCGAGCGCGGTCAGCATGTTGGTGTAGCCGAGCTCGGTGGAGAACGACAGGCCGAACACGTCGAACGCCTTGATCGGGCGGTGCGCGTCGACCGTGAACTGCGGGACGCCGTGCTCGCGCATCAGCGCTTCCAGGTCGGGCCAGACGCTGTAGCTGCGCTCGGCGAGGACGCCCTCGCGCTCGTTCAGCACCTCGTAGAGGATCATGGTGCCCTGGTTGGGCAGGCCGACCTCGTAGGCGTCCGGGTACATCAGCGCCCAGCGCACGTCGCAGGAGTCCCAGTCCTTGACGGTCGAGTTGAGCTCGCCACCGACGTACTGGATCGGCTTCTGGACGTGCGGGAGGAGGGCCTCCAGGCGTGGGAAGACCGATTCGACAGTCATGCGCAAGGACCTTTACGGCAGAAAAAGCAGTGACCCTTCAGGGTAGCCGAGCCCCGAGGGTCACTGTTTCCACACCGATGACCGGCGCTAGATCCCTATCGGCCGCTGGGAGCGCACCGACTGCAGCAGGCCGATCGCGATCCAGACCGCGAACATCGAGGACCCGCCGTAGGAGACGAACGGCAGCGGGATGCCCGCGACCGGCATGATGCCGAGGTTCATGCCGATGTTCTCGAAGGCCTGGAAGGCGAACCAGGTGACCGCGCCGGCCGCCAGGATCGTCCCGTACAGGTCGGTGGCCTGGCGCGCTATCCGGCAGGCGCGCCACAGGATGACGCCGAGCAGGCCGATCATCAGCAGGCCGCCCGCGAAGCCGAGCTCCTCGCCCGCGACGCTGAACACGAAGTCGGTCTGCTGCTCGGGGACGAACTGGCCGGTGGTCTGGGTGCCGTGGAACAGGCCCATGCCGGTCAGGCCGCCGGAACCGATCGCGATCCGGGCCTGGGCGGTGTTGTAGCCGACGCCGGCCGGGTCGAGCGCCGGGTTGGCGAAGGCCGCGAAGCGGTCGATCTGGTACTGGCTGAGGACGCCGAGCTTCCAGATCGCCAGCGCCCCGGCGGTGCCGCCCGCCAGCAGGCCGACCACCCAGCGGTTGGCGGCGCCGGAGGCCAGCAGCACGCCGAGCACGGTGACCACCATGACCATCACCGAGCCGAGGTCCGGCATCAGCATGACCACGGCCATCGGGAAGGCCGCCACCCCCAGCGACTGCAGCACGCTGCGGGTGGGCGGGAACTCCCGCTCGCCGGTGTCGACCCGGGAGGACAGCACCACGGCCATGCCCAGCACGATCGCCAGCTTGGCGAACTCGGCGGGCTGGATGGAGAAGCCGCCGCCGAACTGGATCCAGGAGTGCGCGCCGTTGATGGTCGAGCCGAGCGGGCTGAGCACCGCGAACAGCAGCAGGATCACGGCCAGGTAGACGAACGGCACCGCGGTGCGCAGCCGCCGGGTGCCGAGCAGGATCACCGCGACGCACAGGCCGATGCCGATCACCAGGTTGGTCAGGTGCCGGTACAGGAAGTACTGCGGGTCGCCGTGGGTCAGCGAGTCCCGGCCGCGGGTGGCGGACCAGACCAGCAGCGAGCCGACCAGGGAGAGCGCCAGCGCCGCCAGGATCATGATCCAGTCGAGCCGCCGCAGCGGGGAGTCCTTGGCCAGCGCCCGGGCCAGCGAGGACTTCCGGGGCCCGAAGCGGAAGGATCGGTAGGAGTCGTACGGGGTCATGCCCGGCCCCTTCCGTACCCGCCGCCGCGGGTGGGTGCGACGGCGGCCAGCAGCACGCTCGCCGGCTGGTCGGCCTGGGCCGGCGGGGCCGGGTCCAGGAAGGTGGCGCCCGGCTCGTAGCTGAAGGTGGTGGGGACGATCGCGGTGCCGTCCGGGTTGAACTTGGGCAGCTCGGCCTGCGGCTTGGGCAGCAGCGCCTTGCCGTTGTCGATGTTGCCCTTGTCGTCGACGCCGTACAGCGCCTGGTAGATCCGGCGCACCGAGTCGCCGGAGCCGCCGGAGCCGGTGCCGCCCTGGCTGATGGTCATGACCACCGCGTAGTCGTTGCTGTAGGTGGTCAGCCAGGAGGTGGTCTGCTTGCCGGCGACCTCGGCGGTGCCGGTCTTGGCGTGCAGCTCGATCTTGCCCTGCGGCCAGCCCGCGCCGGTGAACTTCCAGGCGGCGGTGCCGGAGGTGATGACGCCCGCGGTGGCCTGGTCGATGTACTCCAGCAGCTTGCCCTGGGCGGGGATCTTGCCGTCCTCGTGCGGGGCGATGTCGCGCACCAGGGTGCCGTCCGGGCTGACGACCGCCTTGCCGATGGTGGGCCGGTACAGCGTGCCGCCGTTGGCGAGCGCCGAGTAGATCCGGGCCATCTGCAGCGGGGTGACCAGGGTGTCGCCCTGGCCGATGGCGAAGTTGACCATGTCACCGGCGCGCATCTGGTTGCCGTCGGCGCAGTTCTCGCGGGCGATCTCGTCGGCGTACTCGTGGCCGCCCTTGGCCGCCTGCTCGCACCAGGAGTCCTTCATCGCGTCGTAGTACGCCTGCTTCCACTGCCGGTCGGGGACCCGGCCGGCCACCTCGCCGGGCAGGTCGATGCCGGTCTTGGCGCCGAGGCCGAACTCGTGGGCGGTCTTGAAGAACCAGTCCTGGGCGTCCTTCTTGGGCTTGAGGCCGCCGTCCTTCATCCACTGGTCGTAGGCCAGGCCGTAGAACACGGTGTCGCAGGAGACCTCCAGGGCCTTCTCCAACGAGATGTCGCCGAAGCTCTCGGACTCGAAGTTCTTGAACTCGCGGCCGCCGATGGTCAGCGACTTCGGGCACGGGTAGTGCCCGTTGAGGTCGTAGCCGGCCTGCACGGCGGCGGTGGTGGAGATCACCTTGAAGGTGGAGCCGGGGGCGGACTGACCCTGTATGGCCCGGTTGATCAGCGGGTAGTTGGAGTCCTTGCTGTTCAGCGCCTCGTAGTCCTTGGCGGAGATGCCGCCGACCCACAGGTTGGGGTCGTAGGTGGGGGCGCTGGCCATCGCCACGATGCGGCCGGTGTGCACGTCCATCACGACGGCCGCGCCGGAGTCGGCGATGTAGTTCCGGCTGGTCTCCTTGTCGTAGACCTTGCGGGCCTCGGCCATGGCCTGGGCCAGCTGGTCCTCGACCACCTTCTGCACCCGGGCGTCGATCGAGGTGACCAGGTTGTTGCCGGACTGCGCGGGGGTGTTGCCCGCGCTGCCGATCACCCGGCCGAGGTTGTCGACCTCCAGCCGGTCGACGCCGGTGGTGCCGCGCAGGTCGTCGTCGTAGACCGACTCCAGGCCGGCCCGGCCGATCTGGTCGGAGGGCAGGCGGCGCTCCCGGCCGGCCTTGTCGGCGGTCTTGGTGACCTCCTCGTCGGTGACCGGCGAGAGGTAGCCGAGGATCTGGGCGGCGCTGGCGCCCTCCGCGTTGGTGTAGCGGCGCAGCGCGGTGGGCTGGGCGGTGACGCCGGGGAAGTCCTCGCGGCGCTCCATTATCTGCATCGCCTGCTGGGTGGTGGCCTGCTGGGTGACCGGGATCGGCTGGTACGGGGAGCCGTTCCAGCACGGCTGCGGCGTCTTGGCGTCGCAGAGCCGGACCTTGTTCCTCACCTCGTCGGCCGGGACGCCCAGGACCTCGGCGAGCCGGGTCAGCACCGCCTTGCCCTTATCCTTCTGCTGCAGCAGCGCGGTGCGGGAGACCGACACCACCAGCTTGGTCTCGTTGCCGGCCAGGATCCGCCCGGAGGCGTCCAGGATCTCGCCGCGGACGGCGGGCTCCACCACCTCGCGGATGTGGTTGCCCTGGGCCTTCTCGGTGAACTCCTTGCCGTTGCGGATCTGCAGGTACCACAACCGACCGCCGAGGGTGGCCAGCAGCGACAGGACCAGCACCTGGAGGACGACCAGCCGGATCGTCACCCGGCGGGTCCGGCCGGTCTCGGGGATGTTGCTCACGTGCGCGGACTCCGTCCCGGCTCAGGGGCGCTTGGCGAGGCCGAGCGCGCGCTTCTTCTTGTAGGGGGTGGCGGAGGGCTCGCGGGTGGTGCGGTAGCGGGCCAGCGCGCCGAGGCCGGAGCCGCCGTCCGCGCCGCGCACCGTCTCGTTGAGTGCCCGGTCGCCGTCGAAGCGGCGGGCCAGCAGCATCACCAGCGGCACCGTGAAGGGGGCCAGCAGCACGTCGTACAGCAGGGCGCTGAACACCAGGCCGGTCAGGCCGACGTGCCGGGCCGCGGTGTCGCCGACCAGGGCGCCGACCGTCGCGTACAGCAGGGTGGAGACCACCGCGGCGACCGCCACCACGCCCAGCGCGGACAGCGCCGAGCGCTGCCGGCCGCCCTCCGGCTTGAGCAGCCCGGCGCCGTAGCCGACCAGGCACAGCACCAGCGCGTACCGGCCGATCGCGTGGTCGGACGGCGGGGCGACGTCGGCCAGCAGGCCGGCGCAGAAGCCGACCAGGCAGCCGCCCGCCGGGCCGTACACCAGGGCCAGGCCGACCACCACCAGCATCAGCAGGTCCGGGGTGGCGCCGGGCAGTTGGAGCCGGCCGAGGACGCTGACCTGGATCACCAGGGCCAGCACCAGCAGCACGGCGGACAGCAGGATCCGGTTCAGACGCGGCATCAGTTCCCCCCGGTGGTCGGCGGTACGGCGGCGATCGGCGCCTGCGGGTTGCCCGCGGCGCCGGCGGACGCGGCGGGCACCGGCGGCAGCACCGCGTCGCGCGGGTCGGTGCGCGGCGGGACGACCACCACGCCGACCAGGTCGAGCCGGGTGAACTGCACGTACGGCTCGACCAGGATGGTCTTGGTGAGCTGGCCGGGGGTGGCCTGCACCTCCTTGACGGTGCCGACCGGCACGCCGGGCACGAACGGGCGGCCACTCTGCGAGCCGAAGGTGACCAGCCGGTCGCCCGCCTTGACCTGGGCCCGGCCGTTGAGCAGCTCGATCCGCATCGGCGAGGCGCCCTGGCCGGCCGCGAAGCCGATCTCGCCGCTGCCCTCCAACCGGACCCCGGCGGTGAAGCCCGGGTCGGAGGCGAGCAGCACGGTGGCGGTGGTGGGCGCGACGGTGGTGATCCGGCCGACCAGGCCCTGGCCGTCGATGACCGTCATGTCCCGGGTCAGGCCGTCGTCGCTGCCCGCGTCGATGGTGATCGTCCAGGAGAAGCCCTGGGCGGCGCCGATCGCGATCACCTGGGCGGCCTTGACCGTGTAGCCGCCGGAGCCGGCGGTGCGCAGCATGTCGTCGAGCTGCTTGGTGCGGCCGGTGGCGGCGTCGGAGGAGGCGAGCTTCTGGCGCAGCTCGGTGTTCTCGCGGGTGATCTGGTCCAGGCGCTGCTGGTGGGTGCCCGCGTCGCGGATCGCCCGGATGTAGCCGGCCACCGGGTCGACCGCGCCCGCCGCGGCGTCCTCCACCGGGCCGAGCGCGGAGGCGGCGGCCCGGCGGGCACCGCCGAGCGGCGAGTCCTCGCCGCCCTTGATGTCCACGGTGATCAGTGCGAAGGCCACCAGGACCAGCAGGACCAGCATTAGTCGACTCTGTCGGGTGTCCCTCACGGTGCCGCCGCCGCCCCTTCGTGCCGGGTGCTCTTCTGCCCGGCTCGGTGTGTAGTTCGAATTGCCTTGCTCAACGACGCGGCTGGGCGTCCAGTACCTGCTGCAGCGCCTCGAACTCCTCGACGCACTTGCCCGCCCCCAGCGCCACCGAGTCCAGCGGGTTCTCCGCGATGTGCACCGGCATGCCGGTCTCCCGGCGCAGCCGCTCGTCCAGGCCGCGCAGCAGGGCGCCGCCGCCGGTGAGCACGATGCCGCGGTCCATCACGTCGCCCGCCAGCTCCGGCGGGCACTGGTCCAGGGTGGTCTTCACCGAGTCGATGATCGAGTTCACCGGCTCGTCGATGGCCTCGCGGACCTCGGCGGCCGAGATCACCACGGTCTTCGGCAGGCCGGAGACCAGGTCGCGGCCGCGGATCTCGGCGTGCTCGTCCTTCTCGCCCTCCAGGCCGAACGCGGAGCCGATCGACATCTTGATCTGCTCGGCGGAGCGCTCGCCCAGCAGCAGGCTGTACTCCTTCTTGATGTGCTGGACGATCGCGCTGTCCAGCTCGTCGCCCGCCACCCGCAGCGACTGGGCGGTGACGATCCCGCCGAGCGAGATCACCGCCACCTCGGTGGTGCCGCCGCCGATGTCGACCACCATGTTGCCGGTGGGCTCGTGCACCGGCAGGCCCGAGCCGATCGCCGCGGCCATCGGCTCCTCGATGATGTGCACCTGGCGGGCGCCGGCCTGCATGCTGGCCTCGACCACGGCGCGGCGCTCGACGCCGGTGATGCCGGAGGGGACGCAGACCACGACCCGCGGGCGGACCAGGTAGCGGCGGCGGTGGATCTTCATGATGAAGTACCGCAGCATCCGCTCGGTGATCTCGAAGTCGGCGATCACGCCGTCCTTGAGCGGGCGGATCGCGACGATGTTGCCGGGGGTGCGGCCGATCATCTTCTTCGCCTCGGCCCCGACCGCGAGGATCCCGCCGGTGTTGGTGTTGACCGCCACCACCGACGGTTCGTTCAGCACGATGCCCTTGCCCCGGACGTACACCAGCGTGTTCGCGGTGCCTAGGTCGATCGCCAGGTCCCGGCCGAGAAACGACAGGTTGTTCGCCATGGGATGTCGTGAGCCTTCCCGAGTTCGGATCAGGGCGGGGAGCGGGCCGGCCGTACGCGCCCGCGGCAGGGCTGACGGCGGCTGAGCAGCCGCTCCGTGCCCGTGAGTTGGGTCCATCGTAGTCACGCCGGTCAGCGCGGGCGGCGGGTACGGCGTGCCGCCCATTCTCCGGGGGCGAATCGGCTTCTCCTGGCATTGGGACGCCGTGTCGGAGGGTAGGGTTCCGTGATTTGACGATTAACGCCCAGAGGGAGCAACAGGACCCGCCATCCGGCTCCTGAGCTGCGGCTTCCCCCGGAACGGCGCCCCATGCCCGATGTGGGCACGGGGCACCGGATCGCTACAGGATCCTCACGCGTGGGCCGGGAAGAAGATCTTGATCTCGCGCTCGGCCGACTCCGGGGAGTCCGAGGCGTGGATCAGGTTCTCCCGGGTGATGGTCGCGTAGTCGCCGCGGATGGTGCCCGCACCGGCCGCCAGCGGGTCGGTCGCACCGGCCAGCGCGCGGATGCCGGGGACGACGTTCTCGCCCTCGACGATCAGCGCGATCGACGGGCCGGAGGTCATGAAGGCCAGCAGCGGCTCGTAGAAGTCGCGGCCGACGTGCTCGGCGTAGTGCTGCTCCAGGGTGGCGCGGTCGAAGGTGCGAAGCTCCATCGCAGCGAACCGCCAGCCGGCCTTGCGCTCGATCCGGCTGATGATCTCGCCGGCCAGGCCGCGCTCCACGGCGTCGGGCTTGAGCAGGACGAGAGTGCGCTGGGACACGGGGCGGCTCCTGGAGTGTGTCGATCGGCCTTGACTGTGCCCCCGACACTACCCCGACCGGGTGGCCGGGCCGGTCGGGGGCCGCTGACCAGGGCGGCCGGGTCCGTCGGCCGGGCGGCTCAGGCGGTGGCCGGGGCCGCCTCGGCCGCGGCCTGGGCGGCCGCCCGCTGGGCCTTGAGCACGTCGATCTTGCGGCCGTAGTGGACCGAGCACCACCACAGGCCGCCGAAGACCACGCCGAAGGCGTACATGGTCGGCAGCACCAGCCCGCTGGCCAGCACGGCCACCTGCAGCGCCCAGCCCACGTGCACCGCGCCGGGGCGGGTGATCACGCCGCAGAGCAGCACGCACAGCGCGATCGCCACCGCGCTGACCGCCCAGATGGTGCCGGTGCCGACGTCGGTGAGCTTCATCGCGACCAGGCCGGCGAACATGATCAGCAGGGCCTCGCCGATCAGCGTGGAGGAGCACAGGGTGCGCATCGGCGGCTACTTCCTTCCGAACAGCAGGCGCGCCTCGCCCACCGTGATGACGGAGCCGGTGACCAGGACGCCGGCGCCGCCGAGGTCCTCCTCCTCGGCCAGGGTGACGGCGGCGTCGATCGCGTCGTCGAGGCGGGGCTCGACCTGCACCCGGTCCTCGCCGAAGACCTCGACGGCGAGGGCGGCGAGCCGGTCGACCGGCATCGCGCGGTGGGTGGAGTTCTGGGTGACCACGACCTCGGCGAGGATCGGCTCGAACACCTCCAGCAGGCCGGTGACGTCCTTGTCGCCGCTGGTGCCGATCACGCCGACCAGTTTGGTGAAGCCGAAGGCCTCGCCGAGCGCGTTGACCGCGGCCTGCGCGCCGTGCGGGTTGTGCGCGGCGTCCAGGATGACGGTGGGGCTGCGCCGGACGACCTCCAGCCGGCCCGGGGAGGAGACGCCGGAGAACGCCTGCCGGACCTTGTCCTCGTCCAGGTGCTCGGCACCGCCCTGGCCGACGCCGAAGAAGGCCTCGACGGCGGTCAGCGCCAGTGCGGCGTTCTGCGCCTGGTGGTCGCCGTGCAGCGGGAGGAAGAGGTCCTGGTACTCGTGGCCGCCGAGGCCGCGCAGGGTCACCAGCTGGCCGCCGACCGCGACCTCGCGGCGCAGCACGCCGAACTCCATGCCCTCGCGGGCCACCGTGGCGTCCACCTCGACGGCGCGGCGCAGGATGGTCTCGGCGGCGTCCAGCTGCTGCTGGGCGACCACGGCGAGGGCGCCGGGCTTGACGATGCCGGACTTCTCGACCGCGATCTCGCCGGTGGTCTCCCCCAGCTTGTCGGTGTGGTCCAGGCCGATCGGGGTGATCACGGCGACCTGGGCGTCGATCACGTTGGTGGCGTCCCAGGAGCCGCCCATGCCGACCTCGACCACCGCGACGTCCACCGGGGCGTCGGCGAAGGCGGCGTACGCCATGCCGGTGAGCACCTCGAAGAAGGACATCGCGACCGGCTGGGCGGCGTCCACCATCTGCACGTAGGGCTCGATGTCCCGGTAGGTCTCGACGAACTTCTCGGGGGTGATCGGCGCGCCGTCCAGGCTGATCCGCTCGGTGACGGACTCCACGTGCGGGGAGGTGTAGCGGCCGGTGCGCAGCTCGAAGGCGCCGAGCAGCTGCTCGACCATCCGGGCGGTGGAGGTCTTGCCGTTGGTGCCGGTGATGTGGATGGAGGGGTAGGAGCGCTGCGGCTGGCCGAGGATGTCCATCAGCGCCTCGATCCGGTCGAGCGAGGGCTCCAGCTTGTTCTCCGGCCAGCGGGTGGCCAGCTCGGCCTCGACGGCGCGCAGTTCGGGGTCGGTGCCGCCGGCGTCGGCGGGACGGACGGTGTAGGGGTTGGGCTCGGCCTTGTCGCTCACCCCGCCAGTCTAAGGACTCCGTACGCCCGGGCCGGACGGGCGCCCCGGGGCGCGGGCCCTCTTGACACCGGAATTGGTCTACTCCACCGTGTAGTCGCTCCCACCCGCTCCACGTTCGAAGCTCCCCGCACCGCACCCCCATCGACACTCCCCCACATGGAGATGGCATGCGTGCACCACAGCCCCAACCGCGGCCGGACCGGCGCACCGGACGGGCCCTGCTCGCCGGACTGGTCGCGGCCTCCACCGGCCTGGCCGGCCTGCTGATGGCCGGCACCGGCACCGCCACCGCCGGCGTCGCGCCCAACGTCGACGTGGTGGTCAACGGCGACTTCTCGGCCGGCAACCACATCAGCCCGTGGACCTGCGGCCCGACCGTCACCGCGGTCAACAACGCCGCCACCGGCTGGGACCTGCAGGGCTCCCCGGCGGGCACCGACTACGCCAACTGCAGCCAGACCGTCGCCGTGCTGCCGAACTCGACCTACACCCTGAGCGCCGTGGTGCAGGGCGGCTACGTGTTCGCGGGCGTCACCGGCACCGGCGGCACCGACCCGTCCACCTGGAGCTCCAACTCCGGCTGGAACACCCTGAGCTCGACCTTCACCACCGGCGCGTCCACCACCTCGGTGTCGGTCTGGTTCCACGGCTGGTACGGGCAGACCCCGTTCACCGTGGACAAGGTCTCGCTGGTCGGGCCGGGCACCGGCACCAGCCCGTCCCCCTCGCCCTCCGGGACGGTGGTCGACCCCTCGCCGAGCGTCTCGGTCAGCGCCTCGCCGTCGCCCTCGCAGAGCACCACGACGCCGCCACCGCCGCCCAGGAAGCACTTGCTCACCGGCTACTGGCAGGACTTCTACAACGGCGCCACCCCGCAGCGGATCAGCGACGTCCCGGCCGCGTACGACATCATCGCGGTGGCCTTCGCGGACGCCACCAGCACGCAGGGCGGGATCAGCTTCACCCTGGACCCGACGCTCTCCGCCAAGCTCGGCGGGTACACCGAGGCCCAGTTCAAGGCCGACATCGCGGCCAAGCGGGCGGCGGGCAAGAAGGTCGTCATCTCGGTCGGCGGGCAGAACGGCACCGTCTCGGTGTCCAACTCCACCGCCGCGACCAACTTCGCCAACTCGGCGTACGCCCTGATCCAGCAGTACGGCTTCGACGGCATCGACATCGACCTGGAGAACGGCGTCAACGCCACCTACATGTCGCAGGCGCTGCACGCGCTGCAGGCCAAGGTCGGCTCCGGCTTCGTGCTGACCATGGCGCCGGAGACCATCGGCATGCAGTCCACCGGCGGCGAGTACTTCAAGCTGGCGCTGGCCACCAAGGACATCCTGACCATCGTCAACATGCAGTACTACAACAGCGGGGCGATGCTCGGCTGCGACGGCGGCGTGTACTCGCAGGGCACCGAGAACTTCCTCACCGGCCTGGCCTGCATCCAGCTGCAGGGCGGCCTGCGCGCCGACCAGGTCGGCCTGGGCGTCCCGGCCTCCACCAGCGCGGCGGGCGGCGGCTACGTCAGCCCGTCGGTGGTGAACAGCGCACTGGACTGCCTGGCCTACGGCACCAGCTGCGGCTCCTTCAAGCCGGGCCAGACCTGGCCGGCCATCGGCGGTGCGATGACCTGGTCGACCAACTGGGACGCCACCGCGGGCAACCAGATCGCCAACACCGTCGGCTCGCACCTGCACGCGATGCCGTGACCTGAGGCGGTGCGCCGCGCGCCCCGGAGCGGGGAACCCGCTCCGGGGCGCGCAGTGACGATCCGTCAGTACGTGCCGCGGGGCGTCGGCAGCCGGCCGGCGTGCCGGCGGCGCAGCTCGGCGGCGATCTCCTCGGCCTCGCCCTCGGGCAGCAGCGGCAGCATCATCGCCACCGCCTGCACCAGGCCGCCCAGCAGGTAGGTGGTGTCGGGCGTCCCCGCCACCAGGGTGCGCACCCGGTCGACGTCGCCCGCGGCGACGGCCTCCAGCAGCAGGGCGGCGCCCGCGGCCTCCTCGTCCACCGGCACCCGGGAGGTGTCCTGCGGGGCGCGCCGGGCCAGGCCGCGCAGCACCCGGTCGGCGACCTCGGGGGCGTACGCCTTGCGGACCGCCTCGGCGGCGATCCAGACCAGCAGGGTGGCCACCTCGCGCTCGACGTGCTCGGCCAGCAGCCGGTCCAGCTCGGTGTCGAAGGCGACCTGGTTGCCGTGCCGGAATGCCAGCAGCAGGGTCGCCGCCCTGGCCTTGGCCGCCTCCACTTCTTCCCTCGGAAGTTCGTCCGGAAGTTCGTCGACCAACTCCCCGGTCGCCATCATGCGCGCACCCTCCGTTCGTGCCCCGCCCGAATGGGAACGTCGCCCACCGTACACACCGGAAGTGCAAAGGTCGCTGAACGCGCGGGGATGGTCGGCGCAATGCATTCCAATTGGCGCGGAACGCCAATTGCCCGGGAATGACGCCGAATAGGGGGTGCGCGATCCGCACCGCGACGCGCGGGCAAGGGAATTGACAGACCGCCGGGAAGAACTCGGGAAAAGGCGGAGGGCCGCCGCCCCCGGGGGGAGCGACGGCCCTTCCTGACGCGCGGTCAGCCCTGCGGCAGCGCCGCGAGCTGGGCGGTGATCCGCTCGACGTCGGCCTCGGCGGCCGCCAGCCGGGTGCGGATCTTGGCGACCACCTCGTCCGGCGCCTTGGCCAGGAAGGCCTCGTTGCCGAGCTTGCCGGTGGCCTGCGCCTTCTCCTTCTCGGCCGCCGCCAGGTCCTTCTGCAGGCGCTTGCGTTCGGCCGGGACGTCGATGGTGCCGGACAGGTCGAGCTCGACGGTGGCCCCGGCCACCGGCAGCGAGGCGGTGGCGTGGAAGCCCTCCTCCGGCGGCGTCAGGCGCAGCAGCGAGCGGATCGCGGCCTCGTGCACCTCCAGCCGGTGGCCGGCCAGCCCCAGCCGGGCCGGGACCTTCTGGGTGGCGTTCAGGTTCTGGTCGTTGCGGAACCGACGGACCTCGGTGACCAGTTGCTGCAGCTGGGCGATCTCCGACTCGGCGTCGGCGTCCCGGTAGCCGGAGTCCTTCGGCCACTCGGCGACGACCACCGACTCGGCGCCGGTGAGCGTCGTCCACAGCGCGTCGGTGACGAACGGGACGATCGGGTGCAGCAGGCGCAGCGTCACGTCGAGCACCTCGCCGAGGACGCGGCGGGCGTGGTCGGCCTGCGCGCCGCCCTTGTTCAGCGTGGTCTTGGAGAGCTCGACGTACCAGTCGAAGACCTCGTCCCAGGCGAAGTGGAACAGCGCGTCGGAGACCTTGGCGAACTCGAAGTCCTCGTACAGCGCGTCGACTTCGGCGACCGTGGCGTTCAGCCGGGACAGGATCCAGCGGTCCGCGGCGGTGAGCTCCTCCGGCGCGGGCAGCGGGCCCCGGACGGTGGCGCCGTTCATCAGGGCGAAGCGGGTGGCGTTCCAGATCTTGTTGCAGAAGTTCCGCGAGCCCTTGACCCAGTCCTCGCCGATCGGCACGTCGGCGCCGGGGTTGGCGCCGCGGGCCAGGGTGAAGCGGACCGCGTCGGCGCCGTAGGCGTCCATCCAGTCCAGCGGGTCGACGGCGGTGCCGGAGGACTTCGACATCTTCTTGCCGAACTCGTCGCGGACCAGGCCGGTCAGCGCGATGGTCCTGAACGGGATCTCGCCGTCCATCGCGTACAGGCCGAACATCATCATCCGGGCGACCCAGAAGAAGATGATGTCGTGGCCGGTCAGCAGCACGTCGGTCGGGTAGAACTTCTCCAGGTCGGCCGTCCGCTCCGGCCAGCCGAGGGTGGAGAACGGCCACAGGCCGGAGGAGAACCAGGTGTCCAGGACGTCCGGGTCCTGGACCCAGCCCTCGCCGGTGGGGGGCTGCTCGTCCGGGCCGACGCAGACGACCTCGCCGTCGGGGCCGTACCAGACCGGGATGCGGTGGCCCCACCAGAGCTGGCGCGAGATGCACCAGTCGTACATGTTGTCGACCCAGTCGAAGTAGCGGCGCTCCAGCTCCTTCGGGTGGATCTCGACCCGGCCGTCGCGGACCGCGTCGCCCGCGGCCTTCGCCAGCGGGGCGACCTTGACCCACCACTGCAGCGACAGCCGCGGCTCGACCACGGTGTGGCAGCGGGAGCAGTGGCCGACCGCGTGCTCGTAGGGGCGCTTCTCGGCGACGACGCGCCCCTGCTCGCGCAGCGCGCCGACCACGGCGGAGCGCGCCTCCAGCCGGTCCAGGCCGAGGAACGGGCCGTGCACGGTGATCACGCCGCGCTCGTCCATCACCGTCAGGTTCGGCAGGTCGTGGCGCTGGCCGATGGCGAAGTCGTTCGGGTCGTGCGCGGGCGTCACCTTGACGGCGCCGGTGCCGAACTCCGGGTCGACGTGCTCGTCCGCGACGACCGGGATCTCGCGGTCGGTCAGCGGCAGCTTGATGGTGCGGCCGACCAGGTGCGCGTAGCGCTCGTCGGACGGGTGGACGGCCACCGCGGTGTCGCCCAGCAGGGTCTCGGCGCGGGTGGTGGCGACCACGATCGAGTCCTCGCCGTCGCCGTAGCGGATCGAGACCAGCTCGCCGGGGACGTTCTCGTGCTCGACCTCGATGTCGGACAGCGCGGTCAGGCAGCGCGGGCACCAGTTGATGATGCGCTCGGCGCGGTAGATCAGGCCGTCGTCGAAGAGCTTCTTGAAGATGGTCTGGACGGCCTGGGAGAGGCCCTCGTCCATGGTGAAGCGCTCGCGGGACCAGTCCACGCCGTCGCCGAGGCGGCGCATCTGGCCGAGGATCCGCCCGCCGTAGTTCTCCTTCCACTCCCAGACCTTGTCGACGAAGGCCTCCCGGCCCAGGTCGTGCCGGGACAGGCCGGCCTCGGCGAGCTGCTGCTCCACCTTGTTCTGGGTGGCGATGCCCGCGTGGTCCATGCCCGGGAGCCAGAGCGCCTCGAAGCCGAGCATCCGCTTGCGGCGGGTCAGCGCGTCCATCAGCGTGTGCTGGAAGGCGTGGCCCAGGTGCAGGGCGCCCGTGACGTTCGGCGGCGGGATGACGATGGTGTACGCCGGCTTCTCGCTCTTCGCGTCGGCCGTGAAGTAACCGCGCTCCACCCAGCGCTCGTACAGCTCGCCCTCTACCTCGGCCGGGGCGTAGGTCGTCGGGAGGGTGGCTGCGTCGTCCCCGGGGTGAGAGCTCGCGGGGCGCTGGTTCGTCGTGTCGGTCACGACGCACAGTTTACGGAAGGCCGGACCGCGGTTACGAACCGATTGTGTCCGGACCACTCGGGCGTGGTGGGGGGGCCGTACGATAGCGTGCCGCTTACTCGACCAACCGACCGAACCAGACGGCCGCGGAACTCGTAAGCGGCGGGGGAGACTGACGACTGATGTACGGCCAGGGGCAGGGACCGCAGCAGTATCCGCAGGGGCAACCGCAGCAGCCTTACGGCGCGCCCCCGCCGCAGCCCGGCTACGGCGGCGGCCAGCCGCCCGCGTACGGCGCTCCGCAGCCGCCGGCCTACGGCGCTCCGCAGCAGCAGCCCGGATACGGCTACCCCCAGCAGCAGCCCCCGGCCCCGCAGCCCGGCTACGGGCAGCCCCCGGCGCCCCCGCAGCAGTGGGGCGGCGCGCCCCAGCAGCCCGGCTACGGCGGCTACCCGCCGCCCGCTCCGTCCAAGGGCAAGGGCGGGATCATCGCCCTGGTGGTCGTCGTGGGCCTGGCCGTGATCGGCGGCGGCGTCTGGTGGGGCCTGAAGGGCGGCAGCAACGCCGGCTCCGACACCGTGGGCAAGTACAAGCTCGCGGCGCAGGACAGCGTGGCGGGCTACACCAAGAAGTCGTCCAGCGAGAAGGGCTCGCTGAAGGGCCTGGACGGGGTGGGCACCTTCGAGGGCTCGCTGAGCGTCACCTACCAGAAGAGCACCACCAACCTGGCCAGCTTCGGCGGCAGTTGGGGCAAGGTCGACGACCCCGGCAAGGCGATCGACGCCGTGGCCGGCAAGCTCGACGAGGCGATGAACGGCTCCGCGGACGAGGGCGAGGGCGGCAAGGCGGTCTGGAAGCAGAAGCTGTCCGCCGTCGACGCCCAGGACTCGAAGGACCCGGGCAGCAAGCTGAGCTGCGGCCTGCTCGGCTCCGACGAGGCGGACTCCAAGGAGACCATTCCGGTGTGCATCTTCGCGACGCACTCCACCATCGGCACGGTGACCGCCAACAACCTGGACCCGAAGGGCAAGCAGCTCTCGGTCAGCGAGACGGCCGCGCTGGCCCGCCAGCTGCGCGACGCCTCGACCGTCGCCAAGTAGACCCCCAGCACCACCTCCACGCGCGAACGGAGTCCCAGCCGTGTCCGACAACCAGTTCGGCCCGCCGCAGCCCGGTTTCGGGCCGCCGCCGGCCCCCGGCGCCCCCGTACCCCCGCAGGGCGGGGCCGCCCCGCAGCCCGGATACGGCTACCCGCAGCAGCAGCCCCAGCAGCCCTGGGGCGGCGGGGCGGTCCCGCCCCAGCAGGGCTACCCGGCCGGTGCGCCCGCCGGGTACCCGGCGGGCGGCTTCCCCGGCTACCCGGCTCCGCCGCGGAAGTCCCGCAAGGGCCTGTGGATCACGCTGTCGATCGTGTCCGCGGTGATCCTGGCCGGCGTCGGCGTGATCGGCTACTTCGCCTACGACACCGTCTCGAAGACCGGCAAGTACAAGCTGTCCGTGCCGGCCAGCTTCCAGGGCATGGACGGCTCGGCCAACGCCGACTCCGCCCAGGAGATCGCCGACCAGATCCGCAAGGACACCGCCTCCAACAGCGAGGCGCCCGAGGGCACGGCCGCCGCGGTCTACGTCGCCGACGACCGGAGCCGGGCCGTCCAGGCCGGCGGCTACTACGGCAAGTTCAGCAACCCCAAGGCCCAGCTCGACGCCGAGTTCAGGGCGATGGAGCGCGACGGCGACAAGGTCGGCCAGCGCAAGTCGGTGGACCCGGGCCCGCTCGGCGGCAAGATGGACTGCGCCACCGGCACCGACTCCAGCGGCGAGAAGACCAACTTCTGCCTCTGGGCCGACTACTCGACCGTGATGTACGTGATCGAGGAGTCCGCGGACGGCGAGGTCCCCCTGGACAAGATCGCCGCCGACGCCCGCGAGCTCCGGCAGGCCGCCGAGGTCGTCAAGTAACGCTCTCCGCAAGGCAGTTCGGCCAGCACGACGCAGCAGGGCCCCGCACCGTCGGACGGTGCGGGGCCCTGCTGCGTCAGCCGTCGGCCGGGCGGCGGATCAGGCGCTCTTGTCCCGGCGCTCGCGCTTGATCATGTCGCGCGGGACGAGGGTCGGGATGGCGTGCTTGGAGACGACGTCCCCGGTGACCACCACGCGGGCGACGTCCTGCCGGGACGGGACCTCGTACATCACGGACATCAGCACCTCCTCCATGATGGCCCGCAGACCGCGTGCGCCGGTGCCGCGCAGGATCGCCTGGTCGGCGATCGCCTCCAGCGCGTCCCGGGTGAACTCCAGCTCCACGCCGTCGAGTTCGAACAGCTTGCGGTACTGCTTCACCAGCGCGTTCTTCGGCTCGGTGAGGATCTGCAGCAGCGCCTCGCGGTCCAGGTTGTGCACGCTGGTGATGACGGGGAGGCGGCCGATGAACTCCGGGATCATCCCGAACTTCACCAGGTCCTCCGGCATCACCTGGCGGAAGTGGTCCGCCGAGTCGACCTCGCGCTTGGAGCGGATGGTCGCGCCGAAGCCGATGCCCTTGGCGCCGGCCCGGCCCTCGATGATCCGCTCCAGGCCCGCGAACGCACCGCCCACGATGAACAGCACGTTGGTGGTGTCGATCTGGATGAACTCCTGGTGCGGGTGCTTGCGGCCGCCCTGCGGCGGCACCGAGGCGGTGGTGCCCTCCAGGATCTTCAGCAGCGCCTGCTGCACGCCCTCGCCGGAGACGTCCCGGGTGATCGACGGGTTCTCGCTCTTGCGGGCGACCTTGTCGATCTCGTCGATGTAGATGATCCCGGTCTCGGCCTTCTTGACGTCGTAGTCGGCCGCCTGGATCAGCTTCAGCAGGATGTTCTCGACGTCCTCGCCGACGTAGCCGGCCTCGGTCAGCGCCGTGGCGTCCGCGATCGCGAACGGCACGTTCAGCATCCGGGCCAGGGTCTGCGCCAGCAGCGTCTTGCCGGAGCCGGTCGGGCCCAGCAGCAGGATGTTGGACTTGGCCAGCTCGATCGCGTCGTCCCGGCCGCTGCCGGAGCGCCCGGCCTCACCGGCCTGGACGCGCTTGTAGTGGTTGTAGACCGCGACCGACAGCGCCTTCTTGGCGAGGTCCTGGCCGACCACGTACTGGTCGAGGAACTCGTAGATCTCGCGGGGCTTCGGGAGTTCCTCGAAGCGCACCTCGGAGCTCTCGGCGAGCTCCTCCTCGATGATCTCGTTGCACAGGTCGATGCACTCATCGCAGATGTACACGCCTGGCCCGGCGATCAGCTTCTTCACCTGCTTCTGCGACTTGCCGCAGAACGAGCACTTGAGCAGGTCGCCACCGTCTCCGATGCGTGCCACGAGGTGCTTCCCCTTCGCCAGGGGCCCCGCGGGGGTCGGGGCCTGGTGCTGTGAGACCGGCTTCGCCGTCGGCGGTCGGTCTGGTATCCGACGGTACTCTGCCGAGCCGCTGTTTCCGCCGACTTCGACCGCTCTGCCCTACGCCCTGGGCGAATTGATACCGAACAGATGCCGTCGCGGGCGCATGGACCCGACTGCCCATTGTGCGGGACGGACGCCCGGACCGGAACGCCCCGGGGTGGTGCGTACGTCACGTACGCACCACCCCGGGGCGGCGGGTCAGTCGGTGTACGAGTTCTTCCGGGTCGAGACGATCTGGTCGATCAGCCCGTACTCCAGCGACTCCTCGGCGGTGAGGATCTTGTCGCGCTCGATGTCCTCGCGGACCTGGTCGACCGTCTTGGTCGAGTGCTTGGCCAGCATGGTCTCCAGCTGCTCGCGCATCCGGAAGATCTCCTTGGCCTGGATCTCCAGGTCCGACACCTGACCGCGGCCGGTCTCGGTGTACGGCTGGTGGATCAGCACCCGGGCGTTCGGCAGCGCGAGGCGCTTGCCGGGGGTGCCCGCGGCCAGGATCACCGCGGCGGCCGAGGCGGCCTGGCCCATGCAGACCGTCTGGATGTCCGGCTTCACGAACTGCATGGTGTCGTAGATCGCGGTCAGCGCGGTGAACGAGCCGCCGGGCGAGTTGATGTAGAGCGAGATGTCCCGGTCCGGGTCCATCGACTCCAGGCAGATCAGCTGCGCCATGATGTCGTTCGCCGAGACGTCGTCCACCTGCGAACCGAGGAAGATGATGCGCTCCTCGAACAGCTTGGCGTACGGGTCGTACTCGCGGATGCCCTGCGAGGTGCGCTCGACGAAGCGCGGGACGATGTAGCGGCCCTCGGCGCGCATGTCCTCCAGGCGGGCCTTGGCGCCCGACAGGCTGGGGATGTTCATGGTTTCTGGTCCTCCGAAGCGTGCGGTCAGGGATGCGTTGCCGGTCAGCCGGCCAGGCCGGCGCCGGTGCCGCCGCCGCCCGGGACGTCCGCGGCGCTGTGCATGATCTCGTCGATCAGGCCGTACGCCTTGGCCTCCTCCGGGGTGAACCAGCGGTCGCGGTCGGAGTCCGCGGTGATCTGGTCGAAGGACTGGCCGCTGTGGAAGGCGATGAGCTCCGACATCCGCTTCTTGGTGCGCAGCAGCTGCTCGGCCTGGATCCGGATGTCGGTGGCGGAACCGCCGAGGCCCGCGGAGGGCTGGTGCATCAGGATGTTGGCGTTCGGCAGCGAGAAGCGCTTGCCCTTGGCGCCCGCGGTCAGCAGGAACTGGCCCATCGACGCCGCCATGCCCATCGCGATGGTCACCACGTCGTTCTTGATGTACTGCATGGTGTCGTAGATCGCCATGCCCGCCGAGATGGATCCACCCGGGGAGTTGATGTAGAGGTAGATGTCCTTGTCCGGGTCCGCCGCGAGCAGCAGCAGCTGGGCGGTGATCTTGTTGGCGATGTCGTCGTCGACCTGCTGGCCGAGGAAGATGATGCGCTCGTTGAGCAGCCGGTTGTAGACCTGGTCGCCCAGGCCGCCACCCACGTCGCCGCCGGCGGCGTGCGGTGCCATCAGGCCAGGCATCTGCATCTGCGGGAACGTCACTTAGCCACCTGCTCAGTCGATCTGTGTGTGTCGCTGTTCAACGACCCTAACGCGCAGGCCCCGTCGCTGAATCCCCCACGCAGAACTGTTCGCTGTGAGCGCAGGGTGAGCGGCACGGACCCGCACCACCCGTGCCGGGGCAAGCCGAACGGGCCCGGACACCGTGCGGTGTCCGGGCCCGTTCCCGGTGCGGGTGCCCGCCGGCGGACCGGCGGTCAGGAGGCTCAGGCCTCGGCGGACTCCTCGGAGGTCTCCTCCGCGGCGGCCTCGGCGGCCTCGGTGGTCTCCTCCTCGTCGTCCTCGAAGGAGACGGTCTCGCCGTTGGTGTCGGTCACCTTGGCGGCCTCGACCACCAGGGCCAGCGCCTTGCCGCGGGCGACCTCGCCGACCAGCAGCTGCACCTGGCCGCCCTGGACGACCTGCTGGGCGAACTGGTCCGGGGTCAGGCCGGAGCCGGCGGCGCGACGGATGAGGTGCTCGGTGAGCTCCTCCTGGTTGACGCCCAGCTCCTCGTTCTTGACGATCTGGTCCAGCACGAACTGGGTCTTGATGCCCTTCTTCGCCTGCTCCTCGGTCTCCTTGTCGTAGTCCTCGCGGGACTTGTCCTGGGAGGCGAGGTAGGTGTCGAGGGTCAGGCCCATCGGCTCCAGCTGGTGGTGCTCCAGGTTGTGCTTGCGGGTGCCGATCTCGTCCGCGAGCAGCTTCTCCGGGTACTCCATCTCGACGCGCGCGAGCAGCTCGTCGAGGACCTTCTCCTGGGCCTGGGTGGCCTGGTCGAACTCCTTCATGCGCTCCAGGCGCTTGACGGAGTCGGCGCGGAGCTCCTCCAGGGTGTCGAACTCGCTCGCCAGCTGCGCGAACTCGTCGTCCAGCTCGGGGAGTTCCTTCTCCTGGACGGTGGTCACAGTGACGGTGACCTCGGAGTCCTTGCCGACCTGGGTGCCGCCCTTGAGGGTGGTGGTGAAGGTCTTGGACTCGCCGGCCGACAGGCCGATGACGGCCTCGTCGATGCCGTCCAGCAGGCGGCCGGAGCCGATCTCGTAGCTCACGCCGGTGGCGGTGCCGTCCTCCGGCACCTCACCGTCGACCTTGGCCTCCAGGTCGATCACGACGATGTCGCCCTCGGCGGCGGCGCGCTCGACGTCCTTGACGGAGGCGAAGCGCTCGCGCAGCTGCTCCAGGGACTTCTCGACGTCCTCGTCGCTGACCTCGATCGGGTCGACCACGACCTCGATCTCGGAGAACTCGGGCAGGGTGACCTCGGGGCGCACGTCGACCTCGGCGGTGAACTTGAGGTCACCGCCGTCGACCAGGTTCTCGACACCCTCGATCTCGGTGATGTCGGGCTGGCCCAGGACGTCGATCTGGCCCTCGTCGACGGCCTGCGTGTAGAAGCGCGGAAGCGCGTCGTTGACGGCCTCCTCCAGCACCGCGCCACGACCGAAGCGCTGGTCGATCACCTTGTTCGGGATCTTGCCCTTGCGGAAACCCGGAACGGTGACCTGCTGGTTGATCTTCTTGTACGCCGCGTCGAGGCTGGGCTTGAGCTCCTCGAAGGGCACCTCGACGGTGAGTCGAACCCGAGTGGGGTTCAGAGTCTCGACGGCGCTCTTCACGGTTGGGTCTCCTAGGGGGCTTGCGGTCAGGGCGATAGGCGGTTGGGGCTGCATTGCTGTCCGTACTACCGCCAGCGATCCATCCTACCGGTACCACGAAAGCGACTGTGCCCGGCACCTGGGTGGGCGGAGGACGGGGGGCGACTGCCGCCGCGGTCCCGCCGCAACGACAACAGGGCCCCGCCCGCTGACGAGACCCTGCCGCACACGGTCGGGGTGACCGGATTCGAACCGACGGCCTTCCGCTCCCAAAGCGGACGCGCTACCAACCTGCGCCACACCCCGTGGTGCCGAGCAGAAGAGTACACGTCGACCCGCCCCCGGCCGGGGCGATATCGGCGAGCGACAACGGGGAAGGAGTGTGCAATCCACCGACCCGACCAGGTACGCTGGGGCCGTCCGCACCACCCCACGGGTTGGCGGCGGACGTTGCGTTGCGGGTGTAGCTCAATGGTAGAGCCCCAGTCTTCCAAACTGGTCACGCGAGTTCGATTCTCGTCACCCGCTCCACGAGAGGGCCCCGACCGCGCCGCGGTCGGGGCCCTCGCCGTTCCCCGTGCGCCCGGAAAGCCCGAAGGCCCCGCGCAGCGGATCGCGGGGCCTTCGGGTGGTGCCGGGGGTCAGACGTTGACGCCGTGGGCCGCCAGGTAGGCGACGGGGTCGATGTCGGAGCCGTAGTCCGGGGTGGTGCGGATCTCGAAGTGCAGGTGCGGACCGGTCACGTTGCCGGTGGCGCCGGAGAGGCCGATCTGCTGGCCCGCGGTCACGGTCTGGCCGGCCGAGACGGAGATCGAGGACAGGTGCGCGTACTGGGCGTACTTGCCGTCGGCGAGCTTGATGACGACCTGGTTGCCGTAGGCGCCGCCGTTGCCGGCCGAGACCACGGTGCCGTTGGCGACGGCCTTCAGGCTGGTGCCGGTGGCGACCGGGAAGTCGATGCCGGTGTGGTAGCCGCTGGACCAGTTGGAGCCCGCCACCTTGTAACCGGTGGTGACGCCGCCCGGCGCGGGGGCGACGTAGCCGGAGGTGGAGCTCGCCGAGGTGGTGGCGGTGGTGGTCGACGGCTTCGCGGAGGAGGACGACGGGGTGGTCGACTTCTGCGTCTGGGTCTGCGCCTGGACCTGGGTCCGGGTCTGGGTCTTCGCGGCGGCGGTGCCGCTCGACTTGGTCGAGGCCTTCGGGGCCGCGGTGGTGGCCGCGGCGTCCGAGGAGGACGGGGTCGTCGCGGCGGCCTTGCCGTTGACGGTCAGCTGCTGGCCCGGGTAGATCAGGTTCGGGTTGCCGCCGATGACCGAGCGGTTGTCCTGGTAGAGCTTCTCCCAGCCGCCGTCCACGTTCTTCGCGGTGGCGATCTTGGAGAGGGTGTCGCCGGACGCGACCTTGTAGGTCTGCGCGGCGGCCGGGGCGGCCTGCTCGGCGGTGGTGTCGGCGACCGGGGTCGCGTCGACCGAGACGTTGGCCCACTGGCGGCCGCCGTCCTGGTGGTCGGTGGTGCCGTGCGCGGAGGCGGCGCTGACCGGGAGGCCGACGGCGGCGCCGACGACTCCGGCGGCGATGGCGATGCGGGCGACGGTGGCCAGGCGCTGCTTGCGGTGCTTGCCCTGAGCGGACATGAAGCTGTTCCTCTCCGACGCCTGCGAGGTGAGCTGTCGGGTTCGGGCGAGAGTTGCCCGGCCGCGTTCTCCGCGGCTTCACCCCGAGCCGGTCCCGTGCGTTCCGGGTCCGGCGTACTACCTGTGGTTCCCCCGCTCCTGCCGTGGCGTGGTGTCTGGTCGGCACCGGACGGCGGCAGGACTAGGCGTTCCGCTCGGTGGCCCACCCGGCCGATGTCCGGGTTGCGGAGGAAGCAAAACCCACGGCTCGCGAAGCTGGCAAGCGCCGAAAGGCCCCGTCCCCGAGCTCGGGAGGGGGCTGACGGTCCGCCAGGTCACGCTGCGCCACCACCGGGCTGCGCTGTGCGTACGGGATCATGACGGTGCGCCCACGAACGGCGTACGGTGGGCGACTTCGGCCACCGTGCGCGCCCGGGCGCTGACCTGGCGTGACGGATCGGGTGACCCTGGTCACCCGCGGGTGGGACCTTCGGACGGTCGGAGGGTGTCTTCCGTCCGCCGGAGGGCGTTCTCCGGGGTCGGGCCGGTCAGCCCGCGATGCCGGAGATGGCCTTGGAGACGGACTCCAGGAACTGGCTGATCGGGGCGGCCATGTTCGACTGGTTGAGCATGAAGCCGAACAGGGCCGCGATCACGGCGTGGCCGGGCTTCAGTTGCTTGTTGCGGATGAAGATCGCAACGATGATGCCGAACAGGACCAGGGCGGAGACGGAGAAGGCCACCGGACTCACTTCCTCGATTCGTGGCGGGGATTCGGGTCGGAACCGGCGACGGCTCCGGGCGGAAACCGGCCCGTGCCCCCCGTGTCCCCACCACTCCATCCGGACTCAGTGTGGTCGCTCGTGCGGAGTGCGTAAAGGACTTGCCCCGTCCCCCGGGGCCCCAACCCGCGTGGCAGGGCTGATTTTCGCCGACCGTGACGATAGCGGACGGGTTCTGACGGGCCGTCGGCGGGAGGCCGTCCGCCGCGGTGGCGGCGGCAAAGCGGCAGGCAGACCGGTTACCCGCCCACCGGCCGGGTATGCCAGGGGAATTGGCCGAAGATCAACGTCCGGGTTTGACACTCCGTGGACACCTCGTGCGCACCGTTCCTCCGCGCCGGACGGCGCGGTCGGCCGCGGTCGGCCGCGGTCGGCAGCGGTCGGCGGCGGTCAGCGGCGCCAGACCAGCAGCACGGCGCGGTCGTCGTTGACGTGCTTGGCCACGCTGTCGATCAGCCGGACCGCGGCCCCGGAGCGCCCGGCCACCGGGGTGGTGGCGACCAGCCGGTCGGCCTCGCCCATCAGCCGGTCCATGCCCTCGCCCAGGTCCCGGCCGGGGATCTCCACCATGCCGTCGGTGCACAGCATCAGCACGTCGCCGGAACCCAAAGTACCGCGCACGCCTTCGAACTTGGCGCCGTCGTAGACGCCGAGCAGCGGCCCCTCGGCCTCCTTGACCTCCCAGCGCCCGGCCCCGGCGAGCCGGTGCATGCCGGGCAGGTGCCCGGCGGAGAGGAGTTCGTACTCGCCGGTGTCCAGGTCGAGGACCAGGTGGACGGCGGTGGCGAAGCCCTCGGCCCAGTCCTGGCGCAGCAGGTAGCCGTTGGCGGCGGGGAGGAAGTCGTGGGCGGGCAGCGAGCCGAGCAGTCCGCCGAAGGCGCCGGAGAGCAGCAGGGCGCGGCTGCCCGCGTCCATGCCCTTGCCGGAGACGTCGGCGAGGACGACCTCCAGCACCCGGCGGCCGGGGCCGGTGCGGGCGGCGACCATGAAGTCGCCGGAGAAGGACTGGCCGCCGGCCGGGCGCAGCGCGGTGTCGGTGTGCCAGCCGTCCGGCAGCTTCGGGACGCGGCCCTGCACCCGGATCCGTTCGCGCAGGTCGAACAGCATGGTGGAGCCGCCGCGCCAGGGCACGCCGATCCGGCGGCGGAACTGGGCGACCAGCAGCCCGGCGACGCCGACCGCGCCGACCACCAGCGCGGCGCCGGGGGTGACGCCGTGGGTGTACGCCTCGGGACGCTGGCTGGCCACCCGCTCCCCGGTGTGCACCACGGACTCGGTGACCAGGCCGCCCGCCGCGACGGCGTACAGCAGCACCAGGGTGCCGGGGCGCAGCAGCAGCGCGCCCGCCAGGATCGGCAGGACCAGGGCGGTGGGCGGGGCCCAGTCGGGGACGAGGATGTTGAGCAGCACCAGCAGCGGGACGACCAGGGCGAGCGCGGCGAACGCCCACCAGTCGGCGCCGTCGCCGCGGAAGTAGTCGACGCCGGTGCGGCGCAGCCTGCGCCGGGCCCGGTACAGCGTCGCGCGCAGCCGGGCCGTCACGGGTTCGCGGGACGGGCGGCCGTCCCGGCCCGTCGCACTGGGACGCGCGCTGCCGGCCATGGGGACCGACCTTATCCACCGCCGGTGCCCGCGTCGACGGGGTGGGTGGCACCGGGTGCAGCGGGGGGTGGCACGCCCGGCGGGTTTCGGCCGCCCGGGACACGTCAGGGGCGCGGTTATTCGCTCGCCGGGCCCCGACCCGGCTGGTAGGCAGGCGGCATGACGACACGACACCCCGAGCTGACCGTCCGGCCGCTGCGCGCCGAGGAGTGGGAGACCTGGTACCGGAGCGTGGAGGTGGCCTTCGGCGGTACCGAGGAGGCGCCCGAGGCCCGGGAGCTGTGGCGACGGCTGATCGACGCGGAGCGCACGCTGGTGGCCTGCGCGGACGGTCGGCCGGTGGGCGGGACGACGTCGTTCGACTTCCGGCTGGTGGTGCCGGGCGGCGCGGTGCTCCCGGCGGCGGGGGTGGCCGCGGTCGGCGTGCTGCCGACCCACCGGCGGCGGGGCGCGCTGAGCGCGCTGATGCGCCGCCAGCTGGACGACGTGCGGGCGGCCGGGGAGCCGCTGGCGGTGCTGACGGCCTCCGAGCCGGCGATCTACGGCCGCTTCGGGTACGGCCCGGCCACCCGGAAGGCCGTGGTGTCGGCGCTGCGCGGCCGGGTGCGGCTGCGCACGCCGGAGCGCGACGGCGAGGTGGTGCTGCGGCTGGCCGACCCGGTGGCCGAACTGCCGCGCTGCGAGGAGCTGTACGCCCGGCTGGCCCCCGCCCGTCCCGGCACCCTGCTGCGGCGGCCGGGCTGGGAGGACTGGGCGGTGCTGGACGCGCCGGCCGACCGGGACGGCTTCTCCCCGCTGCAGTGCGTGCTGGCCGAGGACGCGGGGAGCGGTGAACTGCTGGGCTACGCCCGGTACGCGGTGAAGCCGGAGTGGACCGACCGGGGCGCGGCCGGGGTGGTGCGGGTGCGGGTGGTGCAGGCCGAACGGCCGTGGGTGGCGGCCCGGTTGTGGGAGTTCCTGCTGGACCTGGACCTGACCGAGCGGGTGGAGGCGCACAACCTGCCGGTGGACGACGCGCTGCTGCACCTGGTGTCGGACGTCCGGCACCTGGTGCCGCGGATCGTGGACGGGATGTACGTGCGGCTGGTGGACCTGCCGGTGGCGCTGGAGGCGCGCGGCTACCCGGCGGCGGTGGACGTGGTGCTGGAGGTGACCGACGCGTTCTGCCCGTGGAACGCCGGGCGTTGGCGGCTGACAGCGGTGCCGGGCGGACCGGTCTCCTGCGTGCGGACCGGCAAGGCGGCCGAACTGGCGCTGGACGTCCGCGAGTTGGGCTCGGCGTACCTGGGCGGGGGCTCGCTGGCGGCGCTGGCCGCGGCGGGCCTGGTGCGGGAGTTGCGGCCGGGGGCGCTGGAGCCGGCCTCGGCGGCGTTCCGCTCGGTGCTGGAGCCCTGGCTGCCGCACGGCTTCTGAGCACGACGGCGCGGGGGACGCCCGGGCGGGCGTCCCCCCGTCGGCTCAGCCCTGCGGGTGGTGGGCCGGGATCGGCGGGAGCTCGCCGGTGGTCTCGTACTCGGAGAGCATCTCGATCCGGCGGGTGTGCCGCGGCTCGCCGCTGTACGGGGTGTTGAGGAAGATCTCGACGAACTTGGTGGACTCCTCGACGGTGTGCATCCGGCCGCCGATCGAGATCACGTTGGCGTTGTTGTGCTCGCGGCCGAGGGCGGCGGTCTGCTCGCTCCAGGCGAGGGCGGCCCGGACGCCCTTGACCTTGTTGGCGGCGATCGCCTCGCCGTTGCCGGAGCCGCCGATCACCACGCCCAGCGACTCGGGGTCGGCGGCGGTGCGCTCGGCCGCCCGGAGGCAGAACGGCGGGTAGTCGTCCTCGGCGTCGTAGACGTGCGGGCCGCAGTCGACCGGTTCGTGACCGGCCCCCTTCAGCCACTCGACGAGGTGGTTCTTCAGTTCGTATCCGGCGTGGTCGGAGCCCAGGTAGACGCGCATGACCACGAGTGTGACATGCCGCCGGGCCCGCTCCCCGACAGGGGCGCGGACCCGGCGGCGGTGACGCTGCGTCAGCGGCGGCCGAGCAGCTTCCAGGTGAGCGGCAGGGCGCCCATCGCGAGCACCACCTTGAGCGCGTCGCCGACCAGGTACGGGTACAGGCCGAGGTGGGCGGCCTTCGCCAGCGGGACGTCCAGGGCGAAGGCGAGGTAGGGCACGCCGATGGCGTAGATGGCCAGGCTGCCGAGCGCCATCGCCCCGGCGGTGGCCAGCGGGCTGCGGTCGGCGCCGCGGCGGGCCAGCGCGCCGGTCAGCGCGGCGGCGACCACGAAACCGATCACGTAGCCGAGGGTGGCCAGGCCGGCGCCCGAGGTGCCCTGGGCGAACCAGGGCAGGCCCGCCATGCCCGCCGCCAGGTAGAGGCCGAGGGCGGCGGCGCCGCGGCGGGCGCCGAGCGCGGTGCCGACCAGCAGCGCGGCGAAGGTCTGCCCGGTGACCGGCACCGGCGAGCCGGGGACGGGCACCGAGAGCTGGGCGGCCAGGCCGGTCAGCGCGGCGCCGCCGGTCACCAGGGCCAGGTCGCGGGCGCGGGCGCCGAGCCGGGTGGCGGCCTGCGGCAGCAGGTCGGCGAGGACGGCGGTGGACGGTGTCGGCGCGGCGATGGCCATGGCTGCTCCCTGGGCTCCGGTGCGGGTGATCACCTGCGAACCTACGCGCTGTCAGGTGCTTCGCGCCGCGTCGGCCGTGACAAAAGCCGACCGCTCCGGCTTGTCGGATCCGGCCTGTGACCGGGCCCTCACCCTCGCTACGTGTACACGACAGGACACCCTGTGTCAGGATTCCGTCCGGATGGCGGTACCGCCTGGGATGTCCACATCCCTTGCCGAATAGTGGACAGACCTCCGTGAACACGACCAATCCGTCGAACAGTCTGGAATCGTCGCATGACCCGCACCCCCACCCCCGATACCGCGCCCGCCCGGGAGTCGGCCACCGAGGACGCGGGCCTGTCCCACGGGCTCAGGCAGCGCCACCTGTCGATGATCGCGCTCGGCGGCGTGATCGGCGCCGGGCTGTTCGTCGGCTCGGGCGCCGGGATCGCCGCGGCCGGGCCGGCCGTGGTGCTGGCCTTCGCCGCCTCCGGGCTGCTGGTGATGCTGGTGATGCGGATGCTCGGCGAGATGTCCGCGGCCCGCCCCGCCTCCGGCTCCTTCTCGGTGCACGCCGAGCGGGAGATCGCCCCGTGGGCCGGGTTCACCGTCGGCTGGCTGTTCTGGGTGCTGCTGTGCGTGGGCGTCGCGGTGGAGGCGATCGGTGCGGCCGGGATCGTCTCCGGCTGGCTGCCCGGCGTGCCGTCCTGGGCCTGGGTCGCGGTCTTCATGGCCTTCTTCTGCCTGACCAACCTGGCCGCCGTCCGCAACTTCGGCGAGTTCGAGTTCTGGTTCGCCGCGATCAAGGTGCTGGCCATCAGCGCCTTCCTGGTGATCGGCGTGCTGGCGATCTGCGGCCTGCTGCCCGACACCCCCGCCCCGGGGCTGAGCAACCTGACCGGCCACGGCGGCTTCCTCCCGAACGGGGCCGGCGGCCTGATCACCGGCCTGCTCGCCTCGGTCTTCGCGTACGGCGGCCTGGAGACCGTCACCATCGCCGCCGCCGAGTCCGAGGACCCGCGGCGCAGCGTGGCGGTCGCGGTGCGCACCGCCATGTGGCGGATCGCGCTGTTCTACGTCGGCTCGATGGCGGTGATCGTCACCCTCGTCCCGTGGGACGACCCGGCGGTGGTCAAGCCCGGCCCGTACGTCGCGGTGCTGGACGCACTGGGCATCCCGGGCGCCGCGCAGCTGATGAACGTGGTGGTGCTGATCGCGCTGCTGTCCGCGATGAACGCCAACATCTACGGCGCCTCGCGGATGGCGCACTCGCTGATCGCCCGCGGCCACGGTCCGGCCGGGCTGTCCCGGATCTCCGGCGGGGTGCCGCGGCGCGCGGTGCTGGCCTCCTGCGGGTTCGGGTTCCTGGCGGTGCTGCTCTCCTACTGGTGGCCGGAGACGGTGTTCTCCTGGCTGCTGAACATGGTCGGCGCCGCGGTCCTGGTGGTCTGGGCGTTCATCTGCGCGGCCCAGCTGCGGATGCGGCGCCACCTGTCGGCCGGGCAACTGCCGGTCCGGATGTGGGCGTTCCCGTACCTGACCTACCTGGCGCTGGCCGCGATCCTGGCGGTGCTGGTGCTGATGACGCTGGACTCCGCCAACCGCGTGCAGCTCTACTTCACGGCGGGGCTGACACTGGCGCTGGCCGTGGTCGGGGCGCTGCGCGGCCGGCGGCGGGCGGTCGCGCCCTGACGGCGACGCCGACGCGGCGGAGCCCCGCACCCCGGGCCGGGGTGCGGGGCTCCGTCGTGCGGGCGGCTACTCGAAGGACGGACCCGCGGTGCGGGTACGCTTGATCTCGTAGAAGCCGGGGGTGGAGGCGACCAGGATCGTGCCGTCCCAGAGCCGGGCGGCGGCCTCGCCGCGCGGGGTGGGCGTGACGACCGGGCCGAAGAAGGCGACGCGGTTGCCGTCCGGGCCGTCGACGGCGATCACCGGGGTGCCGACGTCCTCGCCGACCAGGCCGATGCCCTCGGCGTGCGAGGCGCGCAGCGCGTCGTCGTGCGCGTCGGTGTCGGCGGCGTCGGCCAGCTCCTCCGGCAGGTTGGCGGCGCGCAGCGCGGCGACGATCGTCTCGCGGTTGTTGGGCAGGCCCTGGTTGTGGAAGCGGGTGCCGAGCTCGGTGTAGAGCGGGCCGAGCACCTTGTCGCCGTGCTCCCGGGCGGCGGCGATCAGGACCCGGACCGGGCCCCAGCCGGCGGCCAGCAGGTCGCGGTACTGCTCGGGCAGGTCGTCCCGGTTCTCGTTGAGGACGGACAGGCTCATCACGTGCCAGCGGGTGTCCACCGGGCGGAGCTTCTCGACCTCCAGCATCCAGCGGGAGGTCATCCAGGCCCACGGGCAGATCGGGTCGAACCAGAAGTCGGCGATCTTGCGGGAGTCTGCGGTCGTCACTGACGGCGTCCTTCGGTCGGCGGTTCGGCGGTTCGGGGATTCCCCTCCGGGGTGCAACTCCGGACCGTCCGCGATGATTCCTCCCTCAGTGCAATGGCACAGGTGGGGCGGCGTGAAAGGATGCCCCCGACGGAGTGCCATGAACACTCCGAAACCGTGTGTTCCGTACAGAGGAGTGCCGACGTGCCGGGCAAGAACCTGAGCCGCGAGGAGGCCCGCGACCGGGCCGCGATCATCCGGGTGGAGAGCTACCGCGTGCACCTGGACGTCAGTGCGGCGGCCGACCCCGGCCGGCCCACCTTCCGTTCCACCACCCGGATCTCCTTCGACTGCGCCGAGCCGGGCGCGAGCAGCTTCGCCGACCTGCTGGCCCCCGAGGTGGTCTCGGTCGAGCTGAACGGCCGCGCGCTGGACGTGGCCGAGGTGTTCGACGGCGCCCGGGTCGCGCTGCCGGTGCTGGCCGCGCACAACCGGCTGACCGTGGTCGCCGAGTGCGCGTACAGCCGCACCGGCGAGGGCCTGCACCGCTTCGTCGACCCGGTGGACGGCGAGACCTACCTGTACACCCACTACGAGCCGGCCGACGCCCGCCGGGTCTTCGCGAACTTCGAACAGCCCGACCTGAAGGCCCCGTTCACCTTCACCGTGACCGCCCCCGCCGCCTGGGACGTGTACGCCAACGCGGTGCACGAGCGCGTCACCGACAAAGGAGACTCCCGCACCTGGGAGTTCGCGCCCACCCGGCCGATCTCCACCTACCTGACCGCCGTGGTGGCCGGCCCGTACCACGTGGTGCGCGACCACTACAGGCGCGAACTGCCCGACGGCACGCTGCTGGAGATCCCGCTGGCCGCCACCTGCCGCCGCTCGCTCGCCCCGCACTTCGACGCCGAGGAGATCCTCACCGTCACCAAGCAGGGCCTGGACTACTTCCACCGGGAGTTCGACTACCCGTACCCCTTCGGCAAGTACGACCAGTGCTTCGTCCCCGAGTACAACATCGGCGCGATGGAGAACCCGGGCTGCGTGACCTTCCGCGAGGAGTTCGTCTTCCGCTCGAAGGTCACCGAGGCCGCGTACGAGTCCCGGGCCAACGTGATCCTGCACGAGATGGCCCACATGTGGTTCGGCGACCTGGTCACCATGAAGTGGTGGGACGACCTGTGGCTGAAGGAGTCGTTCGCCGACTTCATGGGCTCCTACGCGCAGATCGCCGCGGGCACGAAGTACCGCTCCGCCTGGATCACCTTCGCCAACCGCCGCAAGGCCTGGGCGTACCGGCAGGACCAGTTCCCCACCACCCACCCGATCACCGCGGACATCCGCGACCTGGAGGACGCCAAGCTCAACTTCGACGGCATCACCTACGCCAAGGGCGCCTCCGTCCTCAAGCAGCTGGTCGCCTACGTCGGCCCGGAGGCCTTCTTCGAGGGCGCCCGCGCCTACTTCAGGAAGCACGCCTTCGGGAACACCGTCCTGGACGACCTGCTGGACGCCCTGGAGGAGACCGGCGGCCGCGACCTGCGCGCCTGGGCCGCCGCCTGGCTGCAGACCTCCGGGGTCAACACCCTGACCCCCGAGGTGACCTGCGACGCCGAGGGCCGGATCACCGAGCTGGCGGTCCGCCAGGACGGTGCGCCGCTGCGCCCGCACCGGATCGCGGTCGGCCTGTACGACCGGGGCGCGGACGGCGCGCTGGTGCGCACCGACCGCTACGAGCTGGACGTCGCCGGGGAGCGCACCGTGGTCGCCGGGGCGGCCGGGCGGGAGCTGCCCGCGCTGGTGCTGGTCAACGACGACGACCTGACGTACTGCAAGGTCCGCTTCGACGAGCACTCGCTGGAGACCCTGCGCACCGGCCTCGGCGACCTCGCCGACGGCACCGGCCCGGACGGCGGCAGCACCCCGAGCCTGGCCCGGGCGCTGGCCTGGTCCGCGGTGTGGAACCTGACCCGGGACGGCCTGATGCCCACCCGCGACTACCTCGACCTGGTGCTGCGCTTCGCCGGCCGGGAGTCCGACGTCGGCGTCCTGCAGTCCCTGCACCAGCAGGCCGCCACCGCGCTGGCGGTGTACGCCGACCCGGCCCACCGCGCCGAGTACGGCACCGCGCTCGCCGAGTGCGCGCTGCGCGAGCTGTCGCAGGCCGCCCCCGGCAGCGACCACCAGCTCGCCTGGGCCCGGTTCCTGGCCGACACCGCCGAGCGCGCCGACCACCTGCAGCTGCTGCGCGGACTGCTCGACGGCACCGGCCGGATCGACGGCCTGGACGTCGACCAGGAGCTGCGCTGGAGCTTCTGGCTGGCGCTGGCCGCGCACGGGGCCGCCACCGCCGAGGAGCTGGCCGCCGAACTGGCCCGCGACCACACCGCCAGCGGCCGCCGCCAGCAGACCCAGTGCCTGGCCGCGCTGCCCACCGCGGAGGCCAAGGCCGCCGCCTGGGCCGCGGTGGTCGACTCCGACGAGCTGCCCAACGCCCTGGTGGAGGCCCAGATCTCGGGCTTCAACCGGGCCGGGCACCGGGAGCTGACCGCCCCGTACGCCGCGCCGTACTTCGAGCTGCTGGAGTCGGTCTGGGCGGAGCGCTCGATCGAGATCGCGATGCGGATCGTCGGCGGCTTCTTCCCGCGGTACCAGACCACGCCGCGGACCCTGGCCGCCACCGACGCCTGGCTGACCGCCCACCCGGACGCCGCCCCGGCGCTGCGCCGGCTGGTGCTGGAGTGCCGGGACGACCTGGCCCGGGCGCTGCGCGCCCAGGAGTGCGACGCCCGGTGACGACCGGTGGGGCAACCCCCTCCTCCGGGGAGGGGGTTGCCCCACGTGCAGGGGTGGCGCGGTTACTTCAGGGTGGCCGAGGTCAGACCCGCCTGGACCTGCCGCTGGAAGGACAGGTACACCACTAGGACCGGCAGCATCGCGATCGTCATGCCCGCGAACAGGCCGGGGAAGTCGCTGGCGTAGCCGGACTGCTGGGCCAGGTTCATCAGGCCCTGGGCCAGCATCGAGCGGTCCGGGTCGCTGCTGCTCTGCTGCTGCATCAGGGTCAGCGGCAGCAGGTACTGGTTCCACTGGCCGAGCACGTTGAAGATGAACACGCTGATCAGGCCGGACTTCGCCATCGGCACCATGACCTGGAAGAACGCCCGGGTGTGCGAGCAGCCGTCGATCATCGCCGCCTCGTGGACGGCGCTGGGCAGCGACCGGAAGAACGAGTGCAGGAAGAACACGGTGAACGGCAGCGAGTAGGCCGTGTAGACCAGGATCAGGCCGGCGTACTGGTTCAGGCCCAGCCAGGGGATCACCGTGCCGAGGTTCTTCATCATGAAGAACAGCGGGACGAGCGCCAGGTAGACCGGGAACATCGCACCGGCCACGAAGAAGTAGTAGATGACCCGGTTGCCGCGGAACTCGTAGCGGGCCAGCACGTAGGCGGCCATCGAGCCGAGCAGCATGGTCAGGGTGAGCGAACCGGCCAGCACGATCACGGTGCTGACGAAGAAGTCGCCGATGCCCTTGTCCCAGGCGCGGGTGAAGGCGTCGAAGCCCCAGTGCGAGGGCCAGCTCCAGGCGCTGTCGCCGATCTCGGTGTTGTTCTTGAACGAGCCGAGGACGATCCAGATCAGCGGGACGATGATCAGCACGGCCCACAGGGCCAGGAAGCCGTGCGAGAAGACGTTGAGGACTCCCCCGCCGTCGGCGAAGCGCTGCTGCTTGCCGGGCTTGCGCGGCTCGTCGTTCCCGCCGCTGCGCTGGGCCGGGATTCCGGTGGTCGCGTCGGTGTTGGTGCTCATGCCGGGAACCTCAGAACTCGATCTTCTCGCGCCGGGTGACCCGGAGCGAGACGACGGACAGGACCAGGGTGATGAAGAAGATCACCACACCCATGGCGCAGGCGTAGCCGGCCTTGCCGTAGGTGATGAAGTTGCGCATCAGCAAGGTCGCCATGATCTCGCTGTGGTGGTCCGGGCCACCGCCGTAGTACGCGCCGGGGGTCATGGTGGAGACCAGGGCGAAGGCGTCCATCGCGGCGATCGCGAGGTAGACCCAGGCGGTCTGGATGCTCTCCCAGAGCAGCGGCAGCGTGATCTTGAAGAAGGTGGTGCCGCGCTGGGCGCCGTCCAGCAGGGCGGCCTCGTAGATGTCCTTCGGGATGCTCTGCATGGCGGCCGAGAACAGCACCAGGTAGAAGCCGACGCCGGACCAGACGATCACGCCCATGACGCACCACAGGCCGAAGGTCGGGTTGGACGCGAAGTCCCAGGGGTGGTTCTCGTCGACGATGCCGAGCGCGATCAGGACGCCGTTGAGCAGGCCGCCCTTGTCGGTCCGGTACACGCCCTGGAACAGCACCGACAGGATGGCGACCGACAGCACCTGCGGGAAGAAGAAGACGACCTTGTAGAAGGCCGAGCCGCGCACGCCCTGCACGCCGCCGGTGCCGCTCCTGCCGCCCACGTTGAGCATGAAGGCGAAGAACAGCGCCAGCAGGATGGTGGCCAGCGGCAGCACGACCAGCAGCAGCAGGTTGTGCCGCAGCGCGCCGAGGAAGGCGCTGTCCTTGAACAGCGCGGTGTAGTTGTCCAGTCCGATGAAGTTCATCTCGGACGAGGCGCCGGACCAGTCGGTCAGCGAGTAGCCGAAGGTCTGCAGGTAGGGCCAGATGACCAGGGCGATGTACAGCGCCACGGGAACCACGAGGAACCCGAGGATGAAGGGTGTTTTACGGTGTCGCATGGGAGCTGCTCCTGTCCGCCGACAGCCTGTGGTCAGACAGGCCTGGAACTGCGGTATCGCGTGGAACGGCCGGGACCCGCGAGCGGGCCCCGGCCTTGCGGTGACAAGCCGTCGGCCTGCTGGGGGGTCAGACCTTCTTGGAGGTGGCGGCCTTGCCGCGGGAGACCCACTCCTCCGGGGTGATGCGCTTGTTGACCAGCTCGTTGGTGGCGTTCTCGACCTCGGCGTCGAACGCGGTCTGCAGGTCCTGGAAGCTGAAGTTGAAGGTGACGTCGCCGGCCGCCTTGACCGCCGCGGCCGAGGACTTGGTGCCCGGCTTGAGCGGGACGTCCGCGTTGACGCCGTCCTTCAGGACGGTGAGCGAGTTCGCGGTGGCCACGAACTTGGAGGAGCCGTCCTTGGTCAGCATCATGCGCAGGAACTCGAGGCCGCCGGCCTTGTTCTTGGCCTTGCTCGGGACCATGAACGGCTCGCCGGCGCCGGCCCACAGAGCGGTGGCGGGCAGCTTGTCGTTCGGCAGCGACGGGACCGGCAGGAAGGCCATGTCGAAGTCGGCCGGGGTGGAGGCCAGCATCTCGTTCTCCAGCCAGGAGCCGGACGGGATGAAGGCGGCCTTGCCCTGGCACCAGGCGGTCTGCGACTCGGTGTGGGTCATGCCGTTGGTGCCGGGGAGGAGGAAGTCGCCCTCCATGATCTTGTAGAACGCCTTGACGCCGGCCAGCACCGCCGGGTCGTCCCAGGCCGCCGTGTCACAGGCGTTGATCTTCTTGACCAGGTCCAGGCCGCCCTGCTTGGCGATCAGGCTGAAGATGATGTAGTTCGCGTAGTAGGGGTACTTGCCCTGGTGCGCGAACGGGGCGATGCCCGCGGCCTTGATGGTGCCGCAGAGGGTGATGAACTCGTCCCAGGTCTTCGGCGGGGTCCAGCCCTTGTCCTTGAAGAGCTTGGCGGAGTACCAGAGGCCGAACACGGTGTAGACGTAGTTCAGCGAGTACATCTTGCCGTCGATGGTGCCCTGCTCGACGGTGCCGGGCAGCAGGACGTCCTTGATCTTCTTGGACGGGTCGTCCAGGTACGGGGCCTCCAGCAGCACCGTCAGGTCGGTCAGCTGACCGGCGCTGACCAGGACGTCCGCCTTCATGGCCTGGGCGCCGGAGTTGTCGAAGACGTCCGGCGGGCTGCCCGCGTTGAAGCGCGGCTGCAGCTTGCCGCTGATCTCCTGGGTGCCCAGGTGGGAGACGTTCGCGCCCGCGTACGCCTTCTTGTAGGCATCCTCGAAGACCTTGGCGTAGTCGTCGCCGTAGCCGCCCTTGAAGATCACGACGTCCAGCGCGTCGCTGGCCTTCACGCCGAACGGGTTCTTGCTGTCGCCGCCGAGCGTCGGGGAGGCGCCCGACTTGTTGTCACTGCTGCCGGAACCACCGGCGCAGGCCGCGAGCAGCGAGGTGCCGCCCGCCGCGAGGACGGTGATCGCGGCCGCACGCTTGAACAGGTCGCGACGGTTGTACTCAGTTGCAGAGCCCATGAGTGCCCTAACCCCTCAGTTCCAGAAGAAGCGGACCGGAGCTGACGTAGCGTCAACTCCCGCGGCCCGGAAGGTGCCCAGCGGCGAAGGTGCCGGTCAGAGGCGGTGTGATGATGCTGCAAAGGTATAGTCCACTGTTCACCCAGCGGCAATAGTCAGCGGGTCTGATAACAAACCTGACAGTCGAACCGTTGTCGGCGATGCAGCATGTGCAATGTGCAGGGACCCTGCACATTGCCCGTCCGCGCCGAGCCTGGACCGCAATCTAGCGCGTTCGTGCGCGCCAGAACATAGAAATGCGCAGCTTCGCGCAGCACGGTTCGCGAACCGTGCTGCGCGGAGCTGCGCGCGGAGCCGCCCCGGGCCGGGGTCAGCGCTCCTGGAGGCCCCGGTCCAGGGCCGCGACCAGGGTGCCCCGGGCGTCGTCGTTGTCGAGCGACCAGGCCATCACGCCGCCCAGGTCGTTCTCCTCGACGTACCGGGCCTTGCGGGTCAGCAGGTCCGGGGTGTCGTACGTCCAGAACTCGGTGCCGTCGTACTTCCAGGTCGCCCCGTGCGCGCGGTCGGTGAAGACCGTGCCCGGCAGGTCCTTGATCTGGTTGTACGGCAGGTTCCCGCCCCGGGCCAGGCCGGTGGCGGACTGGTACAGGCCGTCCTTCTTCGGCCCGGCCGGCACGCCCGTCCAGCCGTAGCCGTAGAACGGGACGCCCACCACGGCCTTCTTCGCGGGCAGGCCGCGGTCCAGGTAGGTCCGCACCACCCGGTCGACACCGAGCTTCAGCCCGGAGGCGTCCGCCCGGTCGGCGTAGAGGTTGGCGTCGTGGTTGGTCGGCCCCTGGGCCTCCCACGGGCCGTGCAGGTCGTAGGTCATCAGGTTGAGCCAGTCCACCGACTTGGCGACCTTCTTGACCTCCAGCTGGTCGATCTTCGCCTCGCCCGCCGGGACGGCCGCGGTGAGCAGGTAGTGCGGGCCCTTCCTGCCGGACAGCGCGTCCAGTTGGCGGCGGAACTCCTGCATCAGCAGGGTGTAGTTGCGGCCGTCCTCGGGGCGCACCACGTTGCCGCCGTCACCGCCGCCGCCCGGGTACTCCCAGTCGATGTCGATGCCGTCGAACACCCCGGCGCCCGCGCCCGCGCCGCCCTCGGCGGAGCCCAGCTGCGGGAGGTCGCCCTTGAGGTACAGGTCGATGCAGGAGGAGACGAACTTCTTGCGCGACTCGTCGGTGAGCGCCGCGTCCGAGAAGTACTTGGACCAGCTCCAGCCGCCCAGCGAGATCACCGCGCGCAGTTGCGGGTTCTTGGCCTTGAGCTTGCGGATCTGGTTGAAGTTGCCCTTGAGCGCCTGGTCGGCGGTGTCGGCCACGCCGTCCACCGACTCCTCGGCGCCCACCGGGCGCTGGTAGTCGGCCCAGGCGTCGCCCACCCCGGCCGCGTTGGCCTCGAAGCAGGTGCCGTCGGCGGAGACGTTGCCGAAGGCGTAGTTGATCACGGTCAGCCTGCCGGCCTGACCGCTGGTCTGGACGTTCTTGGCGGAGAAGCCGCCGTAGATGCCCCACTGGGTGAAGTAGCCGACCCGCTGGCCCTCCAGCCGGTGGCGGCCGCCGCGGTCGTCGTCGCCGTGGGCCTGGGCGGCCGCCGGGGAGACGAGCAGGGCGCCGAGCGTGGCCGCGACGAGGAGCGCGGCGGAGCTGCGTCTGGTCATTCCGTGAATCTCTCCGATTCAGCGTCAATTGGTATGGACCATGTGCTGTGGAGAGGTTTAGTCCACTCGGCGGGGGCCGCACAAGGGGAACGGCAGGATCCGCGCCGGGGAACGACGGAGGCCGCACCGCCCCTCGCGGGACGGTGCGGCCTTCTCGTTGCCGCCCGGATCAGCCGATGAGGCTGCGCAGCACGTACTGCAGGATGCCGCCGTTGCGGTAGTAGTCCGCCTCACCGGGGGTGTCGATGCGCACCACCGCGTCGAACTCGACCTCACCGGCCTTGACCTTGACGGTCTTCGGGGTGCGGCCCTCGTTCAGCTCGGTGACACCGGTGATCTCGAAGGTCTCCTCGCCGGTCAGGCCCAGCGACTCGGCGTTCTGGCCGGCCGGGAACTGCAGCGGCAGGACGCCCATGCCGATCAGGTTGGAGCGGTGGATGCGCTCGTAGGACTCGGCGATGACGGCCTTGACGCCGAGCAGCGCGGTGCCCTTGGCCGCCCAGTCGCGGGACGAGCCGGAGCCGTACTCCTTGCCCGCCAGGACGACGAGCGGGATGCCCGCGGCCTGGTAGTTCTGCGAGGCGTCGTAGATGAACGACACCGGGCCGTCGGCCTGGGTGAAGTCGCGGGTGTAGCCGCCCTCGGTGCCCGGCGCGATCTGGTTGCGCAGGCGGATGTTGGCGAAGGTGCCGCGGATCATCACCTCGTGGTTGCCGCGGCGCGAGCCGTACGAGTTGAAGTCGCGCTTCTCCACGCCGTTGGCGGTCAGGTACTGCGCCGCCGGGGTGCCGGGCTTGATGTTGCCGGCCGGGGAGATGTGGTCGGTGGTGACCGAGTCGCCCAGCTTGGCCAGCACGCGGGCGCCGGAGATGTCGGTCACCGGGCTCGGGGTCTTGGCCATGCCCTCGAAGTACGGGGGCTTGCGGACGTAGGTGGACTCGGCGTCCCACTCGAAGGTGTCGCCGGTCGGGACGGGCAGCGACTGCCAGCGGTGGTCGCCCGCGAAGACGTCCGCGTAGTCCTTGGCGAACATGTCCTGGTCGATGGAGTTGGCGACCACGTCGGCCACCTCCTGCTCCGACGGCCAGATGTCGGCGAGGAAGACGTCGTTGCCGTCGGCGTCCTGGCCCAGGGCGTCCTTGGTGATGTCCACGCCCATGTTGCCCGCGATCGCGTAGGCGACCACCAGCGGCGGGGAGGCCAGGTAGTTCATCTTGACGTCCGGGTTGATCCGGCCCTCGAAGTTGCGGTTGCCGGAGAGCACCGAGACGACCGCGAGGTCGTTGTCGTTGACCGCCTTCGACACCTCCTCGGGCAGCGGGCCCGAGTTGCCGATGCAGGTGACGCAGCCGTAGCCGACCAGGTTGAAGCCCAGCTTCTCCATGTACGGGAGCAGGCCGGCCTTCTCGTAGTAGTCCATGACGACCTTGGAGCCGGGCGCCAGGGTGGTCTTGACCCAGGGCTTGACGTGCAGGCCCTTCTCCACGGCCTTCTTCGCCAGCAGGGCGGCGCCCAGCATGACGGAGGGGTTGGAGGTGTTGGTGCAGGAGGTGATCGAGGCGATCACGACCGCGCCGTTGTCGATCTCGTAGGACGAGCCGTCGGGGGCGGTGACCAGGGACGGCCGGTGGATGCCGTTGCTGGACGCCGGGGCGTCGGAGGCGGGGAAGGACTCCTCGCCGGCCTCGTCGACGCTGACGTAGTCGCGCACGGCGGTGCGGAAGCGCTCGGCGGCCTCGGCCAGCACCACGCGGTCCTGCGGGCGCTTCGGGCCGGAGATCGACGGGACGACGGTGGAGACGTCCAGCTCCAGGTACTCGGAGTAGACCGGCTCGACCGACGGGTCGTGCCAGAGGCCCTGCTCCTTGGCGTACGCCTCGACCAGGGCGAGCTGCTGCTCGCTGCGGCCGGTGAGCTTGAGGTAGTTGATGGTCTCGGCGTCGATCGGGAAGATCGCGCAGGTCGAGCCGAACTCCGGCGACATGTTGCCGATGGTGGCGCGGTTCGCCAGCGGGATCGAGGTGACGCCCTCGCCGTAGAACTCGACGAACTTGCCGACCACGCCGTGCTTGCGCAGCATCTCGGTGATGGTGAGCACCAGGTCGGTGGCGGTGGTGCCGGCCGGGAGCTGGCCGTTCAGCTTGAAGCCGACCACGCGCGGGATCAGCATCGAGACCGGCTGGCCGAGCATCGCGGCCTCGGCCTCGATGCCGCCGACGCCCCAGCCCAGCACGCCCAGGCCGTTGACCATGGTGGTGTGCGAGTCGGTGCCGACGCAGGTGTCGGGGTACGCCTGGCCGTTGCGGACCATGACGGTGCGGGCCAGGTGCTCGATGTTGACCTGGTGGACGATGCCGGTGCCGGGCGGGACGACCTTGAACTCGTCGAAGGCGGTCTGACCCCAGCGCAGGAACTGGTAGCGCTCCTTGTTGCGGCCGTACTCGATCTCGACGTTCTGGACGAAGGCGTCCGGGGTGCCGAACTTGTCGGCGATGACCGAGTGGTCGATGACCAGCTCGGCCGGCGCCAGCGGGTTGATCTTGGACGGGTCGCCGCCCAGCTCCTTCACGGCCTCGCGCATGGTGGCCAGGTCGACCACGCAGGGCACGCCGGTGAAGTCCTGCATGATCACGCGCGCCGGGGTGAACTGGATCTCCTCGGACGGCTCGGCCGTCGGGTCCCAGCCACCGAGGGCGCGGATGTGGTCGGCGGTGATGTTGGCGCCGTCCTCGGTGCGGAGCAGGTTCTCCAGCAGGACCTTGAGGCTGTACGGCAGCCGCTCGGCACCCTCGACGGCGGAGAGCTTGAAGATCTCGTACGACTCGTCGCCCACCTGCAGCGAGCTGCGGGCGTCGAAGCTGTTCGCGGACACGACTGACTCCTTCTTGGTCCACCCGGTGATGAGGTAAGCCTCAGCTAACCTGACTGCCGCCGCTTACCGAGCCGATGATGGAAGGCCTGCGCCTCTCGGCAAGTATCTTGACGTCAAGATAAAGCGTAGCGCGGAATGTATCTCGATGTCGAGATAAACCATAGTGCATGGGGTCCGCCCGCACTCCACCGGCTCGCCCCACCGCGGTTCCCCACCAGGGTGCACCTCCCCGGCCCCGGAGCACGACCGGGACGCAACGTACCGGGCGCCCGGCGCGTCTGTTCCTTCGCGGGGCCGCGTCCGTTCCTTCGCGGGGCCGCGGACTGCGGGGCCGCGGACTGCGGGCCGCGCGGGGCGACGGGCCGGGGCGACGGACGAGGACGAGGACGGGGGCGCGCGGACGGTGGTGGGACGACGCAGGGGCGCCGAGGAGCGGCGCGAGTTCGAGCAGTTCGCGCACGAGCGCGGCGCCGCGCTGTTCCGCACCGCGCTGCTGCTGTGCGGCGACTGGCACCTCGCCGAGGACCTCACCCAGACCGCCCTCGCCCGGATCTACGCCTCCTGGCACCGGGTCGCCCAGGCCGAGAGCCCCGCCGCGTACGCCCGCACCGTGCTGGTCCGCTGCTACCTCTCGCACCGCAGACTGCGCCGCAGCACCGAACTGCCGGTGCTCGACGGCCTCCCCGAGCAGGCCGCCCCCGACCACGACCCCGCGCTGCGGGTCGCCCTGCTCGCCGCGCTCGCCGAACTGCCGCCCAAGGACCGGGCCGTGCTCGTGCTGCGCTACTGGGAGGACCGGAGCGTCGACGAGACCGCCGCCGAGCTCCAGCTCTCCCCCGGCACCGTCCGGGTCCGCTCCCTGCGGGCCCTGACCAGGCTGCGCCGCCAACTCGCCCCGCACCTGGACAGCCTGGTGCCGTGACGCGCCCCCGCGACCGCGCCCACGACCCTGGCCTTGACCGCGCCCGTGACCTTGACCTTGACCTTGACCGCGCCCGTGACGACCGCCAGAAAGCGAGAAACCTCCCGATGTCCGAGCAGGAGCTGAGCGACGTCTTCGCGCGGGCGGTCGGCAGCAGCGTGCCCGACCTCGGCCTGCTGGTCGCCGGGGCCACCGCCGAGGGGCGGAGCATCCGGCTGCGGCGGCGGCTCGCGTTCACCGGGGCGGTCGCCGCCGTCGCCGCGCTGGCGGTGGGCGGCGGGCTGCTGCTGCGCCCCGCCGCGGCCCCGCCCGCGGTGTCGGCGGCCGCCCCGGGCACCGGCCCGGGCACCGGCCCGGCCGCCTCGCCGTCCGTCCCGGCCCGGCCCGTGACGCTCGACCGGCTGCTGCCGTTCCTGCCGCACGAACTGGCCCTCACCGCCTGGGAGGACACCGGCGCCGCCCCGGACGGCTCGACCGGTCTCTCCGTCCTGGCCCGGTTCCACTGGGCCTCCGGCGGGGACGCCGGGACGATCGAGGTGCGCGTGCAACTGGCCGACGAGGGCGCGCAGACCCTGATCTGGGGCCACGACTGCCGCGAGGACCCGGCCGTCCGGGCCTGCGCACCCGTCGGCAGCGGGGACGTCAGCGGAGTGAACCTCACCCTCTCCGACGATCAGGGCCGGACCGTGAACCGGGCGGACCTGATGGACCCCCACGGCGTCCGGCTCGTCCTGTCCGCCACCGGACCGACGGGCGACGCCCCGCCGCTCGAACCGAGCGCCATGGGCAAGATCGCGGTGGGCCTGCAGCAGACGCTGTCCGCCGACCTCGACGCGTACGCGGCCCGGGAGCGGGCGCGGCGGCAGGCGGTCACGGCCGTGACCAGCCCGCCCGCCTCCCCCGGCCCCGCCCTCACCGCCGTGCCGAGCGGCGCGCCCGGCAGCAGCCGCCCGGGCAGCGCCCGCCCCGGCAGCGCCCGCCCCGGCAGCGGCGAGCCCACCGCGGCGGGTGGCGGCGGCCCGTGACGGCGGGTGGCGGCGGCCGGTAGCCGCATCGGGTCCGCACCCGGCACCCCCCGGGCCGGACGGCGGGCGCGGGCGGACTACGGTGGGCGGGTGATCGTGGTGGACGCTTCTGCACTGGTGCTGTCGTTCTCCGACCGGGGGCCCCGGGGCGATGCCGCCCGGGCCGCGCTGGCCGCCGACCCCGAGTGGGTGGCGCCCGAGCACGTGGTGATCGAGGTGATGCAGTCGCTGCGCGGGCTGTACCTGGCCAAGCAGTTGACCGCCGAGGAGGTCGCCGCACTCACCCTCCGGCTCCCGGGCCTGGCCATCCGCAAGGTGGAGGTCGCCCCGCTGCTCGGCCGGATCTGGGAGCTCAAGGACAACCTGACCCCGGACGACGCCGCCTACGTCGCGGTCGCCGAACTCCACGGCGCCCCGCTGGTCACCGCCGACCTGCGCCTGATGCGCGCCAGCGGGCCGCGCTGCGAGATCCGCGGCATCGCGGCGGCCTGACCGCCGGTCCGCACCCGGTGCGCGGCGCGGTGCGCGTCCCGCTTCGCGCCCCGGTTCGAGCCCCGGTTCCCGTACGGGTGACTGCGGTTGGCGCTGCGGCACGGCGGCGTGCGCGGCGGGACGGGGACGGCCACCGTGTCGGGTGTTGTCCCTGCCCGCCCGTCGGAAGGTCCGCGATGCCCCTGTCCCCCGCTGCCGGTGCGCTGTTGGTGCCGCTCGCCCTGCTGCCGATCGGGCCGCCCGACGCCCAGGGCCGCCCGACGGACGCCCCGGCCGGTCCGGGTGCCGGCCGGGTGGTGGACGCCCGTTTCGACCGGGCGGACGGTTTCGTCCCGGCCCGGGCGGTCACCCACGCGCCCGACCTGGTGCCGTACGGCTCGCAGGTGCGGGTCACGGTCGGGCGGGCGGCCGGGCGCACCTCCGTCACGGTGGAGCTGGCCGGGGTGGCCGGTTCGCACGAGTTCCCGGCGCACGTGCACACCGGGCGCTGCGGCGCCGACCCGGCCTCCTCCGGGCCGCACTACCAGCAGGTGGCGGGGTCGGACGCTGCCGACAACGAGGTGCGGATGACGCTGCGCACCGGCCCGGACGGGACCGGCACCGCCTCGGCGACCGTCCCGTGGGAGTTCCGCCCGGACGAGGCGCACTCGCTGGTCCTGCACGCGGGCACCCCCGCCGGGCCGCACGCCGCGGCCGACCGGGCGGCCTGCGTGGACGTCGACTTCTGAGGCAGCGGGGCGACCTCCGCACCACGCGCCGACGCCCGCCGGACGCCGGTGCGTCCCGCGGGCGTCCCCGCGCTCGGGGCCGGGGCCGTCAGGACCCGAGGGTCGCCACCATCACGGCCTTGATGGTGTGCAGGCGGTTCTCGGCCTGGTCGAAGACCACGGAGTGCGCGGACTCGAACAGCTCGTCGGTGCACTCCAGTTCCGACATGCCGGTGAGCTCGAACATCTGCCGGCCGACCTCGGTGCCGAGGTCGTGGAACGCGGGCAGGCAGTGCAGGAACTTGACCGCCGGGTTGCCGGTGGCGCGCACCGTGTCCATCGAGACCTGGTACGGCTTGAGCAGCGCGATCCGCTCGGCCCAGACCTCCTTGGGCTCGCCCATCGACACCCAGACGTCGGTGTAGAGGAAGTCCGCCCCGGCCACGCCGGCCGCCACGTCCTCGGTGAGGGTGATCCGGGCGCCGCTGGCCTCGGCCAGCGAGTCGGCCGCCTTGCGGACCTCCTCGCTGGGCCAGAGCGAGGCCGGGGCGACGATCCGGATGTCCATGCCCAGCAGCGCGCCGGTGACCAGCACCGAGTTGCCCATGTTGAAGCGGGCGTCGCCGAGGTAGACCAGGGTGGTCTCGTTCAGCGGCTTGGTGGAGTGCTCCTGGATGGTGAGCACGTCGGCGAGCATCTGGGTCGGGTGCCACTCGTCGGTCAGGCCGTTCCAGACCGGGACGCCCGCGTGCGCGGCCAGCTCCTCGACGATCTCCTGCCCGTCGCCGCGGTACTCGATGCCGTCGAACATCCGGCCCAGCACCCGGGCGGTGTCCTTGATCGACTCCTTGTGCCCCATCTGCGACCCGGCCGGGTCCAGGTAGGTGGTGGAGGCGCCCTGGTCGTGGGCGGCCACCTCGAAGGCGCAGCGGGTGCGGGTGGAGGTCTTGGCGAAGATCAGCGCGATGTTCTTGCCGCGCAGGCGGGGCTGCTCGGTGCCCGCGTACTTGGCGGCCTTCAGCTGGGCCGCCAGGTCGACCAGGTGACGGAACTCCTGGGGAGTGAAGTCGAGCTCCTTGAGGAAGTGCCTGTTCCGGAGGTTGAACGCCATACCGGTCTCCTGGGTCGGTCAACGGACTGAAGTGGGAAGTGTATACGAGGATTCGAATATTCATGCAACACTTCCACGGCCCTGCCCCGGCCGTGGCGATCGGAGATCGAACCATGGCCGGGACCGGGACCAGAGCCGGGTCAGAGCCGGGGGTCGACCGGTTCTGACTCCAGGGCCAGCACCGCGAACACCGCCTCGTGCACCCGCCACAGCGGCTCCCCGGCCGCCAGCCGGTCCAGCGCCTCCAGGCCGAGCGCGTACTCGCGCAGGGCGAGCGAGCGCTTGTGGCCGAGCGAGCGCTGGCGCAGCCGGTCCAGGCGCCGGGTGTAGTCCGGTCCGTAGATGATCCGCAGGTACTCGCGGCCGCGGACCTTCATCCCGGGCTGGACCAGCCGCCCGGAGCCGTCCCGGTGCAGCGGTTCGACCGGCTTGACCACCACGCCCTCGCCGCCCGCCGCGGTCAGCTCCTCCCACCAGGCGACGGCGGCGGCGATCGAGGAGTCGTCCGCGGTGTCGACCAGCAGCCGCCCGGTGCGGTGCAGCACCGGCGCGGTGCCGTCCGTCTCCGCGGCGAGCTGCCCGTCGGCGTCCACCAGCCGGTCGATCAGGGCGAGGTGCTTGGTGTGCGGGCGCAGCGCCAGGTTGGCGCCCTCGGCGGCGAGCAGCTGGAACGGGGCCAGCCGGACGCCGTCGAGCCCCTCGGTCGGCCAGCAGTAGCGCCGGTACGCCTCGGTGAAGGCCCGGGCGTCGGCCGCGTGCCCCTGCTGGCGGTCGGTCAGCTCCGCCACGTCCAGCCCTCGCCCGGCGGCCCGGGCGAGGGCGTCGAGCGCGGTGGGCAGGGCGGCCCCGGCGGCCGCGCCGACGGCGGCGTACTGGCGGCGCAGCAGCTCGACCGCCTTGAGCGACCAGGGCATCAGCTCGGCGTCCAGCAGCAGCCAGCCGGTGCCGAGTTCGTCGAACAGACCGGTGCGCTCGGCGGCGGCGCGGAGCCGGTCGAGGAGCGCCTCGGTGAGCCCCTGGTCGGACAGGAAGGCGCGACCGGTCCTGGTCCAGATCGCGCCGGGGCCGGGCAGCCCGAAGCGCTTCTCCAGGGCGGCAGCGTCCCGGGCGACCAGGACGACGGCCCGGGAGCCCATGTGCTTCTCCTCGCAGACCACCTGGCGCACGCCGTCCTGCCGGTAGGCGAGGAACGCCTCCTCGGGGTGCTCCAGCAGGCCCTCGCGTCGGGAGGTCGGCGAGGGGGCCATGGTCGGCGGCAGGTAGCCGAGCAGCCGCGGGTCGAGCGCGAAGCGGCTCATCACCTCCAGCGCGGCGGCGGCGTTCTCCTCCCGGACGGCGACGTTGCCCAGGTGCGCGGTCTCCACCACCCGGCGACCGACCACGTCGGCGAGGTCGAGCGGACGGCCCTCGCGGCCGCCGGGCGCGTCGGTGCGCATCGGGCGGATTGGCGCGTACCACTCCTGCTCGGCCGGGACGGCGACGACCTCCCGCTCCGGGTAGCGCAGCGCGGTGAGGCTGCCGCCGAACACGACGCCGGTGTCCAGGCAGATGGTGTTGTTGAGGAAGCTCGCCACCGGCACCGGGGTGTGGCCGTAGACCACCAGGGCGCGGCCGCGGTACTCCTCGGCCCACGGGTAGCGCACCGGCAGGCCGTACTCGTCGGTCTCGCCGGTGGTGTCGCCGTACAGCGCGTGGGAGCGGACCCGGCCGGAGGCGCGGCCGTGGAACTTCTCCGGCAGACCGGCGTGGCAGACCACCAGCGCGCCGCCGTCCAGCAGGTAGTGGCTGACCAGGCCGCGGATGAACTCCCGCACCCGGGCCCGGAACTCCTCGCTCTCCGCGGACAGTTGGTCGATCGTCTCCTGCAGGCCGTGCGAGACGGTGACCTTGCGGCCGTCCATCCAGCGGCCCAGCTTGTTCTCGTGGTTGCCGGGGACGCAGAGGGCGTGGCCGGCCTCGACCATGCCCATCACCAGGCGCAGCACGCCCGGGCTGTCCGGGCCGCGGTCGACCAGGTCGCCGACGAAGACCGCGGTGCGGCCCTCGGGGTGCGCGGCGTCGACGGCGCGGCCCTGCTCGTCGCGGGTGATCGCGTAGCCGAGCCGGCCGAGCAGGGTCTCCAGCTCGGAGCGGCAGCCGTGGACGTCGCCGACCACGTCGAACGGACCGGTCAGGTGCCGCAGGTCGTTGTACCGCTTCTCCGGGACGATCTCGGCATGCTCGACCTCCTCGACCCCGCGCAGCACGTGCACCTTGCGGAAGCCCTCGCGCTCCAGCCCGCGCAGCGAACGGCGCAGGTCCCGCTGGTGGCGGGGGATCACGTGGGCGGGCAGTTGCCGGTCCGCCCTGGCCCGGTTGCGCTCGGCGCACACCTCGGCCGGGACGTCCAGCACGATGGCGATCGGCAGCACGTGGTGCTCCCGGGCGATCGCGACCAGGGCCCGGCGGGCGTGGTCCTGGACGTTGGTGGCGTCGACCACGGTGCGCCGACCCGCCGCGAGCCGCTTGCCGACGATGTAGTGCAGCAGGTCGAAGGCGTCGCCGGAGGCGGACTGGTCGTTCTCGTCGTCGGCGACCAGGCCGCGGCAGAAGTCGGAGGAGACCACCTCGGTCGGCTTGAAGTGCTTGCGGGCGAACGTGGACTTGCCGGAACCGGTGCTGCCGATCAGCACCACCAGCGAGACGTCGGTGACGGGCAGTCGGCGGCCCGCCCGGGCAGGGGTCGGCTCCGTGGTGTCGGTGGTCATCGGTGGGCGCTCCCTTCCGGGGCGAGGTCGTTCGACGGGACGTCGGTGGCGGTGGCAGTGGCAGTGTCGGCGGCAAGGGCCGTGCTGGTGGTGGTGGCGGCGGTCGGGTCGGGTTCGGCGAGGCGGAAGTGGGCGAGCTGGGTGGGCGCACCGACCTCGGGGTCGACCGGGCCGACCGGCTCCAGCTCGACGCCGTAGCCGTAGTCGGCGGCGACCCGTTCCGCCCAGGCCGCGAACTCGGCCCGGCTCCACTCGAAGCGGTGGTCGTCGTGACGCATCCGCCCGGCGGGCAGGGTCTCCCAGCGGACGTTGTACTCGGCGTTCGGGGTGGTGACCACGACCGTCGCGGGCCGGGCCGCGCCGAACACCGCGTACTCGAGCGCGGGCAGCCGGGGCAGGTCGAGGTGCTCGATCACCTCGCACAGCACCGCCGCGTCGTAGCCCTTCAGCCGGGCGTCGGTGTACGTCAGGGCGCCCTGGACCAGCTTGACCCGGCGGGCCAGCCGCTCCGGCATCCGGTCCAGGTGGAGCCGACGGGCGGCGATCGTCAGTGCCCGCGAGGACACGTCCACCCCGAGCACCTCGGTGACCCGCGGCTCCTTGAGCAGCGCGCCGACCAACTCGCCCTGCCCGCAGCCCAGGTCGAGCACCCGGGCCGCGCCCGTCCGGGCCAGCGCCGCCAGGATCGCCGTCCGCCGCTGCACGGCGAGCGACTCACCCCGCTCGGTGACCGCGGCCGGAGCGGCCGGAGCGGTGAGCGGGCCTGCCGGGTCGGCCGGGTCGACGGCGGTCATCTCCGCTGCCCCTGCGGTGTCTGCGGTCGCTGCGGCGTCCGGAGCCTCCGGGGCGTCCGGAACCTCCGAAGCCTGCGGAGCCTGCGGGGCGTCCGGAACATCCGGAACGTCCGGGACGGCGTTGTCGATCTCCTCGGCCTCGCGGTCGTCGGCCTCGGCCAGCCGGGCCAGGGCGAGGCGTTCCATCGCGAGCTTGGTCAGCGACCAACGGCGAGCCAGGTAGCGGCGGGTGATCAGGGCCCGTTCGGGGTGGTCGGCGAGCCAGCCGTGGCCCGCCGCGAGCAGCTTGTCGACCTCGTCGGGGGCGACCCAGTAGTGCTTGGCCCCGTCGAGGACGGGCAGCAGCACGTAGAGGTGCTGCAGCGCGTCGGCGAGCCGCAGGGTGCCGGTCAGTTCGAGCCGCACGTACCGGGAGTCGCCCCACTCGGGGAAGGACTCGTCCAGCGGGACGGGCCGCGCGTCGACCTGCCAGCCCAGCGGTGCGAACAGCCGCTCCACCAGCGCGGGATCGCCGGCACCGGCCACCGGGACGGCGGGCAGCGCGATCCGCAGCGGCAGCGCGCGGCCGGGCAGTTCGGGCCGGTGCGCGCACTCGCCCTTCATCGCGGACCGGTAGACCGTGCGCAGCGCCACCGCGAGCAGCGAGGAGGCGGCGTACGGGCGGTCGTTGACGTACTGGGCGAGCGCCAGGTCGGGGGAGCCGGACCGGCCCTTGCCGCGGCCTTGGCGGAGCAGCGCCGCGGGGTCGACCTCCAGCAGCAGCGCGGCGGTGCAGGACTGCGCACCGGACTCGGGGTAGAAGACGTGCGCGGTGCCGTGCGCGGTGGCGAACTGCTGCACCCGGTCGGGGTGCTTGTGCAGCAGGAAGCCCAGGTCGGAGGCGGGGTTCTCGGCGGTGCCGGTAGTGGAGATCGATACGAACACCCGGCCGAGTATGTCCTGCGGGCCCGTCCGGGGGCACCGGGTTTTGTCCGTCCGGTGAGCGTGTTGGTCAGCCCTCGGCCCGATTGGTTACGGTGCGGGATGTGACTGCTGAAACCTCCACCCCTGCAAGCGGCGCGGTGGCCGCCGGCCTGGCGACCATCGCGGCCGACGGCACCGTCCTCGACACCTGGTTCCCCGCGCCCGAGCTGGCCGCCGCCCCGGGCCCGTCCGGCACCGTCCGGCTGAGCGCCGAGGAGGCCGAACTGGCGCTCGGCCCCGGCGCGGCCGAGGCACTCCGCACCGACGCCCGCCGCGGCGTCGAGGTGGTGGCGGTGCGCACCGTGATCTCCTCGCTGGACGAGAAGCCGCTGGACGCGCACGACGTCTACCTGCGCCTGCACCTGCTCTCCGCCCGCCTGGTGAAGCCGCACGGCCAGAACCTGGACGGCATCTTCGGCCTGCTGGCGAACGTCGCCTGGACGTCGATCGGCCCGACCCCGGTCGCCAACGTGGAGCAGGCCCGGCTGGCGGTGCGCGCCCAGGGCGGGCAGCTCGCCCTGTACGGCATCGACAAGTTCCCGCGGATGACCGACTACGTGGCGCCGTCCGGCGTCCGGATCGCCCACGCCGACCGGGTGCGCCTGGGCGCGCACCTGGCCGAGGGCACCACCGTGATGCACGAGGGCTTCGTCAACTTCAACGCGGGCACCCTGGGCACCTCGATGGTCGAGGGCCGGATCAGCGCGGGCGTGGTGGTCGGCGACCACAGCGACATCGGCGGCGGGGCCTCGATCATGGGCACCCTGTCCGGCGGCGGCAAGCAGGTCGTCTCGGTGGGCGAGCGCTGCCTGCTGGGCGCCAACGCGGGCATCGGCATCTCGCTGGGCAACGACTGCGTGGTCGAGGCGGGCCTGTACGTCACCGCCGGGACCCGGGTCACCGCCCCGGACGGCTCGGTGGCCAAGGCGGTGGAGCTGTCCGGCCAGGACAACCTGCTGTTCCGCCGCAACTCGCAGTCCGGTGCGGTCGAGGTGATCGCCCGCACCGGTTCGTGGGGCGGTCTGAACGCGGACCTGCACTCGCACAACTGACCTCCTGTCAGGTGGTGTCCGTCCGGCGGCCGGTGTCTGCTCCCCAGCAGCCCGGCCGTCCGGCTGTCGTACCGCCGTCGTCCGGCTCCCGCCGGAGCGACCTCAGCGGCCCCGGTGGCCACGGTGGCCCCGGCAGCCCCGGCCCCCGACGCTCCGGCTACGGCCCCGGTACCGGCCCGGGGCCGTAGCCGAGCGGGGGCGGCCCCCGCAAACTCGGCTCACTCCTGCGGCTGACCGGGCCCGCCGGTTGGACCTCAACGGGTGGTCCGGGGTGACCGCGCGCGGCGGGGGCTCGTTGGACCGGCGGCGCCGACCCCGGCGCTTCACACCGCACCACCGAGTTGAAGGGGCCCCCTCATGTCCGAGCCCTGGACCGAGCCGCCCACCGCGGACACCGCCGCGGGCGGCGCGCCCGCCACCCCGAAGTCGCTGTTGGAGCAGATGCAGGAGCTGCTCGCCTCGATCAACACCGACCTGGCCGGACTCGACTCCGACCTGCGCTCCTCGCCCGCCCGCGGCGGGCAGGACGCCCCGGCGGACGGCTCGCCCCGCGCCTGAGCGCTGCGCGCCGCCGGGACCGGCGGACCCAGCGGGATCACGAGCCTCCTCTCCTCCCGCCGGGCCGCGCCCGGGGCCCCCGCCCCGACCGCCGCTCCCACCTCCCCGGCCGCGCCCTCCCCCGGCCCGTCCCACGGTTCGCCGCCCGCCCCGTTCCACGGCCCGCCGTCCGGCCCGCCGTCCGGCCCGTCACCCGACCCGCCGTCCGGCCCGTCCTCCGGCCCGTCGTCCGGCCCGTCGTCCGGGGCCCGCGCGGCCGTCAGTCTCCGCTGCTCGCGCAGGAGCCGGGCCACCAGGTCGCGGCATTCGGAGCCCGCGTCCAGCCCGTCGATGCAGCTCCAGTACAGGCTCTCGGTGTCCGCCCCGCAGGCGAGCACCACCAGGCTCTCGTTGGCGTCCCCCAGCAGCAGGGCGAGCTCGGCCAGCACCGGCTCCAGCTCGCCGAGCGCGCCGAACCGCTCGACCAGCGTCGGGCCGGTCCACTCCGGGTAGACGCCGACCGGCCCGCCGGGCAGGTCGTCCAGGCCCGGCTCGGGCGGCTGGCGCAGGCAGCTCGCGGTGTGCGCACCGGCCTCGCAGAGCAGCTGCCCGAGGGTGGCGATCGCCTCCTCGTCGTGGTCGGCGATCCGGGCCCCGACCGCTTCGGTGAGCAGCCCGGACTGCCAGGCCTCGTGCAGGATGTCGCCGGTCGTCCGGGCCTCGGCCAGGGCGTGCCGGACGGTCTTGATCAGTCGCAGCGCCTCCACGGTGCGCTCCCCTCGCTCGCCGCCGCCGTCCTTCGGCGGTCGGTCACGGGGATCAGCGTGCCGCCGGTCGCGGGGGGCGCCCAGCGGGTTCGGCCGGCCTGTGGACAACCCGGCCCTGTGGACAACCGGGGTCCCCCGCAGGGGGGAACTCCGGATGATTTCCCCCGCCACCGGGAACCCGCTCAGGGCGCCGGGAACCTGCTCTCGTTGCGCTCGATCTTCTCCGCCAGTGCCTGCAGCGGGTCCACCTCCAGCACGGTGCACAGTTGCAGCAGGTAGGCCAGCACGTCGGCCACCTCGTCGCGGACCCGGTGCGCCGAGTCCGCGTCCGACATCACGTCCGCGGCCTGCTCGGGCGTCAACCACTGGAAGACCTCCAGCAGTTCGCCCGCCTCGACGGTCAGCGCCGAGGCCAGGTTCTTCGGGGTGTGGTACTGCTGCCACTGCCGGACGGCCGCGAACTCGGCCAGCCGCCGCTGGAGTTCGGGCACCGTCGGCCCGGCCTCGGGCAGGCCGCCCCCGCCCGGCCGGTCCGCCCGGTCCGCCCGACCGGCCCGGTCCACCCGATCAGCCCGACCGGCCCGGTCCACCCGATCCGCCACGGCCGCGGGTTCCTCTTCGTCGCTCATTCCCCCAGGTCTACCACCGCGCCCTCGCCGCGCGCCGCCCCCTGCACCGGCACCCGGGCGGCGGGGTCGGTGCGGCGCAGCAGGCTGTGCCCGGTGGCCGGATCGCGTCGGCACTCGACGAGTTCGACGCCGTCCGGACCGAGCGCCGGGCCGGGCTCCTGGAGGGTGGCGAGCAGCCGGATGTCGCCCTTGCCGGTGACCTCGCGGGCGAGGGCCAGCAGGGCGGTGACCTGGTCGGACGCCAGGCCCGCGCCGAGGTCCTCGGCGAGCAGGACCAACTGCCGGTGGGCGTCCGGCACTTCGATGGCGGGGTCGACGTCGAGGACGGCGGCGCCGGTGAGCAGGACGGCGGCGAAGGCGAGCAGGCGCAGCATGCCGTCGGCGGCCTGGTCGGCGCCGGTGCGGCCGAGCACGCCCTCGTCGAAGACGGCGAGCAGGCGCCGCCGGTCGCCGTCGCCGCGGCGGGCGACGCCGAGGCCGAGCAGCGGGTGCGGGGCGGCGGCCTGGACGGCGCGCAGCAGGCGGGCCCAGCGGCGCGGGCACTCGTGCTCCAGCCGGTCGAGGACGGCGGAGACGTTGGCGGCGGTGCCGAGCAGCCTGGCCTGCGGTTCGGGCCGGTTCCAGCCGCGCATCGCGGCGGGCACGGGGTGCAGCGCGAACACCTCGCGCAGCGCGGTGAGCACCTGTTCGGCGGCGGCCAGCACCTTGCGTTCGCCGTTGGAGGACCCGGCGACCCGCAGCGGGAGTTGGGCGGTGATCAGGCTGCCGCTGGGCAACGGGGCGCGGATGTCGCCCTGCCGGGAGTCGTTGTGCCAGGTGACGTTGACCCGGCCGCGGGCGAGGTCCTGTTCGCCGGTCTCCATCAGGGTGCGGTCGTCCAGGGTGAGCCATTCGCGGGCGATCCGGACGCGTCCGTCGGTGCGGACCACGACTTCGAGCCGGATCGTCCCGACGCCGGAGCGCACGGTGCAGCCGAGGATGATCGCGTTGCGCCCGTGCGGGACGCAGCCGTTCAGGCCGCCGCGCACCGGGGTGGCGAGCGGGCCGCGCGGGCCGCCGAGGCCGTCCAGCGAGGGCCGGATCTCCTCGCCGAGGGCGAGCCGGGAGAGCACGGCCAGGGCGTCCAGCGCGTTGGACTTGCCCGCCCCGGACGGCCCGTGCAGCACGGTCAGCGGCGACATCGGCAGGGTGGCCCGCCGGTAGGACTTGAAGGAGGTCAGCCGCAGTTCCTCGACGGTGGGGCGCTTCACCGTCGGGCCGGGTGCCTGCCGCACCTCGCGGGCGGACGCGGGCCGTTCGTCACGGGCGGACGCGGACCGCACCTCGCGGGCGGCGGCCGCCGCCGGGGGCGGGGCCGAGAGGGCCACCGGGGACGGGGCCGAGGGGGCCACCGGGGGCGGGGCCAAGGGGGCTTCGCTGGTCACCCGGAGCACTCTAGGTGCGCCCTGAGCTGCAGAAACGTCTCTCCTGGCGCCCTTTCACCCCTTCGAGTCCCAACCGACCCCGACAGCCGGACGGGGCGTCACTCGTACGCGGTGACCAGCACCGAACCGGTGACCTCCACCGGTTCGGGCAGCGCCGCCAGCGCGGCGGCCAGCGCGGCCCGGTCGGTGTGCCAGGCGCTCGGGCCCATGCCGACCACGGCGGCGGCGTCCGTCCGCGACAGCCGCAGCGCGAACTCCACCTCGGTGCGCCCGACCGGGGTGAACCACGGGCCGAGCTTCTGCTCGATCCGCCGGTCCTTGTCCTCGTCGACCGTCAGCAGGCCCAGCGCGCCGACCAGTTCGCGCAGGTGGCGGGAGGTCGGGGCGGCCACCAGCAGCCGCCCGCCGGGGCGCAGCACCCGCCGCATCTCGGGGCCGTTGCGCGGCGCGAACACGTTCAGCAGCACGTCCGCGGCGGCGTCCCGCAGCGGGAGCGGGCGCCAGGCGTCGCAGACCACGGCGCCGATCCGCGGGTGGGCCTTCGCGGCGCGGCGCAGCGCGTACTTGGACAGGTCGAGGGCCGCGCCCGCCGCGTCCGGCCGGGTCTCCAGCACCCGGGCCAGGTAGTGGCCGGTGCCCGCGCCGAGGTCAGCGACCAGTCCGCTGTCGGTGGGGGTCGCGGCGGCGGCCGCGGCCAACGCCCGTTCCAGCGGGGCGTAGTGGCCGGCCGCCAGGAAGTCGCTGCGGGCCGCGACCATGTCGGCGGTGTCGGCGGTGCCCGGCCCGGCGTCCCCCGCGAGCAGGCTCACGTAGCCCTGCCGGGCCTGGTCGAAGCTGTGGCCGTCGGCGCAGCGCAGGGTGCGGCCGGCCAGCGCCAGCGGGCGGGCGCAGTGCGGGCAGACCAGGTAGGGCTCGATGTCCTGCAGCAACTCGCTCGCATCCTCGGCGCAGATCGTTCGGTGCCCCGAGGGACGGCCGGGGCCGTCAGGGGCCGGGGGAACGTCGAGGGTATCCCGCCCGCGGGCGCCTCGTCGCTCTCCCGGCCCCTGATGCCGCCCGCGGCGGCGGCTCACTCCTCGCCGTCGTCGCCGACCTCTTCCTCCTCCGACTCGTCGACCACCCACATCGCCAGCCGCTCCGCCACGCCGGTGATGCCGAGCTTGCCCTCCCGGATCGCCCGGGCCAGGCTGCGAACCTCGCGCGCCGTGGTCGCCACCCGGCAGCCGCTGGCCACCAGGTACGCGTAGGCCACCGCGGTGGCGAACAGCTCGTTGTTGCGCTCCAGCGCGGGCACCCGGATCAGCTGGTGCATCAGCGCGGCCGCCCGGTCCTGCGGTTCGGGGTAGACCGCGATGTCGAAGATCTCGGCCTGGTGCCTGGTGATCGCCGCGAGCAGCGATCCGTAGTCGGTGACCTGCGGGTCACCGGGCGTGTACTGCTCGGCGGTCATGAGCAGCCACGAGAGGTCGACCTCAAGTTTCAACGGCGTACCTCCTGGAGTTCGCTGGGCGACCCGAACTCGGCGAGGAACACCGCCTCGTGCTCCTTCATGAACTGCGCCGCGGCGTCCACGAAGTTGCGTCCGGCCTCGCCCATGTCCTGCTGCACCAGTCGTTCGATGTACTGGTTCATGCTGATCCCCTGCTGCTCGGCCCGCTCACGGGCCATCTCGGCGGTGGTCGCGTCCACCCTGACGTTCAGCTGCTTCTTGGCCATACTTCACGCTAGCGCCGAGGTGCTAGCACAACAAGGGCGCAAACCGGCCGTCCCCCGCTCCCCCACCATGTCCGCCCGCGCCCCCGCGAAAACCGGCCGCGCGTCCCGATCCGCCGACGGACACCGGGAGCGTCCCGGAACGGGACTACTCCACCTCGACGCCGTACCCGCGCACCAGGGCCTCCAGGCCGTGGTCGTAGCCCTGGCCGACGGCGCGGAAGCGCCACCGCGGACCGCGGCGGTAGACCTCGGCCAGGAGCAGGGTGCGCTCGCTGGTGGCGGCGTCCAACGTGGCCTGGGCGACGACCGGTGCGTCGGCGCCCGGGGCGAGGGCCACCTGGACCGCTCCGACGTCCCCGAAGGTGTCCGTCCCGTCGATGGCGGCGGCGATCGCGATCCGGCGGGCGGCGGGCGGCAGCGCTGCGAGGTCGACGGCGACGGTCTGCTCGGTCGGGCCGTCGCAGAGGAGGCGGACCGACCCGCCCGGACTCTCCGGGGCGCCGTAGAAGACGAAGTCCTCGTCGCAGGCGACCTGTTCGTCCCCGTCGAGGACGAAGGCGACGACGTCGATCTCGCAGCCCGTCTGCTGCGCCCAGGAGGCGGCCACGTGCCACTGCCCGGCGGCCGGGAGGTCGATGACCCCGCCGCGCGGCAGCACCTCGGCCGCCGTGCCGTCCCGGTGCTCCGCGGTGCCCCGGGCGGGGACTCCGGCCGGCTCCGCGGCGGGGGCGCCGAGCCATTCGCGCGGGTGCACCGGGATGCCCAGCGTTGCGACCCGGGTCATCCGGCGGTCGCGCTCGCCGCCGGGGAGGAGGACGACGTCGGTGACCCCGGCCGAGAGGTTGATCGCGGCCGTCCCGCCCAGCTCGACGGCCCTGGCCCGCACCGCGGACGCCTCCTCGTGGGTGCCGCCCAGCACGAGCACCCTGCGGCGGCCGAACGGCTTGGCCGCGTACGGTGCCCCGGGCCGCCGCGGGGGTGCGGGCGCCGCCGCGGCCACGGGCGCGGGGGCCTCGGCGGGCGCGGTCGGTGGCGCGGCCGGTCCCTCGTGGAGCGTCCCGGGCCGCACCCGCTCCAGCAGCCCGAGGAAGGCCCGCTCGTCGACGACCGTGACGCCCTCCGCGATCGCCCGCCGCGCCTTGGCGGAACCCGAGACCACGTCGTTGGTGACCAGGACGCCGGTGTGTCGACTGACCGACGACATGACGTTCAGGCCCGCGTCGACGGCCCGGGCCACCAACTCCGCCCGGGGGACGGTGCTCTCGCCCGTGAAGGCCACCTTCATGCCCTGGACCAGCGGTCCACCGGACGCCGGACGGCCCGGGTTCCGGTAGGCGCACGGCGTCTTCGGCGGCTTCGGCGCGAACCGCGGGTCCTGCCGGGGCGGACAGGCCACCAGCGGCAGCGGGACCCCCAGCCGCACGGCCTCGGCCAGGGAGGCGCGGAACACCCCCGCGAGGACGCGCGCGTCGTCCAGCGCGTCGTGCGCCCTGGTCTGCGGCACGCCGTAGTGCTCGGCGAGGGCCGCCAGGCCGAGGCCGGCCACCGGCGGTTCCACCCGCCGGTTCAGGGCCAGGGTGCACAGGCGCCGGTCGACGGGCAGGTGCAGCCGGGCCCGGGCGAACTCGTGGGCCAGGAAGTCGTAGTCGAACTGGGCGTTGTGGGCCACCATGACCCGGCCGCGCAGGAGCGCCCCGATCCGGTCGGCCACCTGCTCGAAGGTCGGGGCGCCGCGCAACCGCTCCGCCGTCAGGCCGTGGACGTGCACCGGCCCCGGATCGCAGCCCGGATCGAGCAGGGTGGAGTACTCCCCGCTCTGCACCCCGTCCGGCCCGAAGGTCAGCACGGCGATCGAGAGGACCCGGTCGCGCCGGGCGACCAGGCCGGACGTCTCGACGTCGACCAGGGCCCAGTCGTACGCGTAGCCGGGCGGACGGGACGCGTCGGGCGGGAAGGCGAGCGGCATGGCAGCAAGGATGGGGCGGCTGCATCGGCCGCTTCAACCCGAACGCCGATTCTCCCCCCGCCGGTTCTCCCCGACCGGTCCGTCGGCGCCGGCCCGTCGGCACCGGTGGCGGCACCGGGTGGTGGCACCCGGTGCCGACGGCGGGTCAGCGGCCCTGCTCGACCGGCTCCAGGATGGCGACGCACTCGAAGTGCTGGGTCATCGGGAACAGGTCGAAGGCCCGCAGCGAGACCGGCCGGTAGCCGCCCTCGCGGAAGAAGGCCAGGTCGCGGGCGAGGGCGGCCGGGTCGCAGGCGACGTAGGCGATCCGGCGGGCCTCCAGGGAGCTGAGGTGGGCGACGGTGTCGCGGCCCGCGCCGGAGCGCGGGGGGTCGAGGACGATCAGGTCGGTGGAGGTGATGCCGGTGCGGGGCAGCAGGGTCTCGACCTTGTCGCACTCGATCCGGACCTGCTCCAGCGCGGCCAGGTTGTGCCGGGCGTCGGCCACCGCCTGCTTGCCGGACTCGATGCCGAGCACCGCGCCCTCCTCGCCGACCCGTTCGGCGAGCGCGCCCGCGAACAGGCCGACGCCGCAGTACAGGTCGAGCGCGCTCTCGCCCCACTGCGGGTCGAGGCCGGTGAGGACGGCGTCGACCAGGGTGTCGGGGGCCTCGGGGTGGATCTGCCAGAAGCCGCCCTCGGAGACCCGCCAGGTGCGGCCGGCGGCGCGCTCGCGGACGAAGGTGCGGCCGTGGACGCGGTGGAACAGGTCCTGCTCGTCGATCCGGGCGATGGAGGTCTCGCGGTCCAGCTCGACCAGCGGCAGCTGCTCGCCGGGCCGCGGCCGCAGGATCACCTGCCGGTCGGAGGAGCCGGAGGCGGCGATCGCCTCCACCGCGGCCACCCCGGTCCAGTCGCGGGACTCGACGCCGAGCTCGCTCACCCCGGGCGCCGCGATCAGGCAGCGGTCGATCGGCTGGACGTCGTGCGAGCGGTGCTTGCGCAGGCCGATCACGCCCTCCTCGTCCACCGCGTACTGGACCCGGGTGCGCCAGGCCGGGACCTCGCCCGCGGGGAGCTTGCCGCCGACCGGTTCGACCGAGCCGTCCCAGTGCGCCTCCTCGGGGGTGAGGCCGGCCAGCTTGGCGAGCTGCTCGGTGAGGACGGCGGCCTTGAGCTTGCGCTGCCCGCCGGGGGTGACGTGCTGCCAGTCGCAGCCGCCGCAGCGGCCGGGGCCGGAGAACGGGCAGGGCGCCTCGATCCGGTCCTTGGCGGCCTCCAGCACCTCCACCGCGTCGGCCCGCAGGAAGCGCGAGGTGGTGGTGCCGTCGGTGACCTGCACGACCACCCGCTCGCCGGGCAGCGCGTGCCGGACGAACAGCACCCGGCCCTCGTGCCGGGCCACGCAGTGGCCGCCGTGCGCGACCGGCCCGACCTCGACCTCGTAGCGCTCGCCGACCAGCGGGTCCCCGGAGGGCTGCCGCAGCACCGGCTGGGCGGGCCGCAGCGCCTTCGGCGGCCGCACCGCCCCGGGCTTGCGCCCCTGCCGGGCCGGCTTCCTCCCGCCCTCGCCCGGCGCGGCGGCCTGCTGCTTCGGGGCGCGCTCCTGCTTCGGGGCGCGCTGCTGCTTCGGGGCGCGCTGCTGCTTCGGGGCCCCCTCCTGCGGAGCGGCCTTCGTGGTCTTCGCGGGCTTCTCCGGACGCTGCTCGCCCGGCACCGGCGGCAGGCTGCGGGCGGTGTTGCCCTCCCGGTCGGTGGCTTCGGGCCGGGCGGGCCGGCTGCTCCAGCGCGGGTGCGCGACCTGCCCCGGCTTGGCGCCGGACGTGCGGCCGGGGCGGCCCTGGCGACCGGAGGAGCGGGGCGGGTTGTTGCGGGTCACGGGGGTCGCTTCCTTACGGGAGACAGCGGGACACAAACGGGTGGAGCACCGTGCGGCGGGCGCGAACACGGCGGCCCGCGGCGGACCGGGAACGATCCGCCACGGGCCCATTGAAGGCCATCCGGGGGCCGGACGGGCAGCGCGGGCGCTCAGTCGCGCGACGCGGCGTCCGCCCCGCTCGACCCGTCGGCCCGGCCGCCGGAACCGGCCGGATCGCCCGACCCGCCCGCCGTCGGCCGCCGCCGCGGCTCGCCGCGGCGCACCGCGCCGGGCGCGGACCACGCCTTGGGCGCCTTGCGCCGCTCCGAGGACTCCAACTGCCAGGGTACGGAGGTCACCATCACGCCGGGCTTGAACAGCAGGCGTCCCTTGAGCCGCAGCGCGCTCTGGTTGTGCAGCAGGTGCTCGTACCAGTGGCCGACCACGTACTCGGGGATGTAGACGGCGACCACGTCGCGCGGGCTGGAGCGGCGCAGGTTCTTGACGTACTCCAGCACCGGCCCGGTGACCTCGCGGTAGGGCGAGTCGAGGACCTTCAGCGGCACGTCGAGGCCGCGCTCCTCCCAGTCCTGGCGCAGCGCCGCGGTGTCCGCCGGGTCGACGTTGACGGTGACGGCCTCCAGGGTCTGGGCCCGGGCCAGGCGGGCGTACGCGAGGGCGCGCAGCGCGGGCTTGTGCAGCTTGGAGACCAGCACGATGGCGTGCACCCGGGTCGGCGGGGCGACGTCGTCGGGCTCCTCGGCGGCCTTGAGCTCGGTGCTGACCCGGTCGTAGTGGCGGCGGATCGCCTTCATCAGCACGAACAGCACGACCATCAGGGCGATCGCGATCCAGGCGTGGCCGATCTTGGTGGCGAGCACCACGATCAGCACGGCCATGGTCATCACCAGGCCGAAGGCGTTGATCGCCCGGCTGCGCTGCATGTGGGCGCGCTTCTTCGGGTCGGTCTCGGTGCGCAGCAGCCTGGTCCAGTGCCGGATCATGCCGGACTGGCTCATGTTGAAGGCCACGAAGACGCCGACGATGTACAGCTGGATCAGCCGGTTCGGGTCGGCGCCGAACGCCACGATGAACAGGATCGCCGCACCGGCCAGCAGCACGATGCCGTTGGAGAAGGCGAGCCGGTCGCCGCGGGTGTGCAGCTGCCGCGGCAGGTAGCGGTCCTGGGCGAGGATCGAGCCGAGCACCGGGAAGCCGTTGAACGCGGTGTTCGCGGCCAGCACCAGGATCAGGCCGGTGGTGGCGGCGACGAAGTAGAAGCCGGGCGTGAAGTTGGAGAAGACCGCCTCGGAGATCTGCGCCAGCACGGTCTTCTGGTGGTAGTCCGCGGGCGCGCCGACCAGCTGCTCGGTCGGGTTCTCGGCCATCTGCGTGCCGGTCAGGTGGGCGAGGTAGATGATGCCCATGAACATCGTCACGGCGATGGTGGCCATCATCAGCAGCGTGGTCGCCGCGTTCTTGCTCTTCGGCTTGCGGAACGCGGGCACGCCGTTGGAGATCGCCTCCACACCGGTCAGCGCCGCACAGCCCGAGGAGAACGCCTTCAGCAGCAGGAACACCAGCGCGAACCCGGCCAGCGAGTCGTTGCCGGGCGTCGCCGCCAGGTGGTACGAGGCGCTCTCCGCGGGCAGCTCGGCCCCGAACCCGAAGTGCCGGACCAGGCCGTAGACCACCATGCCGATCACGCCGACCATGAAGGCGTACGTCGGCACGGCGAACGCCGAACCGGACTCGCGCACGCCGCGCAGGTTCATGCCCATCAGCAGGATGACCAGGAACACCGACAGCGCCATCTCGTGCCCGCGCAGCGCGGGCACCGCCGAGACCACGTTGGCCACGCCGGAGGTGGTCGACACCGCCACGGTGAGGATGTAGTCGACCATCAGCGCGCTCGCCACCACCAGGCCGGAGTTCGACCCGTGGTTGACGGTCGCGACCTCGTAGTCACCGCCTCCGCTGGGATAGGCGTGCACGTTCTGCCGGTACGACGCGACCACCGCGAGCATCACGATGGCGACCACGACGCCGATCTGCCACGAGAAGTGGATGGCCGAGGCACCGGCCAGCGACAGCGTCAACAGGATCTCCTCGGGCGCGTACGCGACGGAGGAGAGCGCGTCCGAGGCGAACACCGGCAGCGCGATTCGCTTGGGGAGGAGGGTCTCCCCCAGCTTGTCGCTGCGCAGCGCACGCCCGATCAGGATGCGTTTCGGTAGGTCAGCAGGCATAGGCACAGCAAGGAATCGTAAGGGCTCCCGATGGCACCGGATGCCTCGCGGGGCCACCTTGGTCGCGACTGTGTTCGGCGGACCGGCTAGCGTGTCGACAGAAGGGTTTGCGGGCAACACCGAGTTGCCCCTCGCGTCGGATCACAGGCGCGGTCGACGAAACGCCCCCGAAATCGCGGGCACGGAAGGACGATGAGCGGTGTTTACGCAGGTCATGACCCCAACGGACCGGGTGAGGTAGGCGCGTGCACATCGTCATCATGGGCTGCGGACGCGTAGGCTCCGCCCTCGCCAGAACGCTCGAGAAACAAGGCCACTCGGTCGCGGTCATCGACCAGGACCCGACGGCCTTCCGTCGGCTCGGCGCGGGCTTCAACGGCCGCCGGGTCACCGGCGTCGGCTTCGACCAGGACACCCTGAAGGAGGCCGGCATCGAGGAGGCGGGCGCCTTCGCCGCCGTCTCCAGCGGCGACAACTCCAACATCATCGCGGCCCGGGTGGCCCGCGAGAACTTCGGCGTCGAGCACGTCGCGGCCCGCATCTACGACCCGCGCCGCGCCGAGGTGTACCAGCGCCTGGGCATCCCGACCGTCGCCACCGTCCGCTGGACGGCCGACCAGATGCTGCGCCGGCTGCTGCCCAGCGGCGCCGAGCCGCTCTGGCAGGACCCGTCGGGCGCCGTGCAGCTGGCCGAGGTCGCGTTCGCCCCGTCCTGGATCGGCCACCGGCTCGCCGAGCTGGAGGAGGCCGCCGGGGTCCGGGTGGCGTTCGTCACCCGGGTCGGCGAGGGTGTGCTGCCCACCCCGCAGATGGTGGTCCAGGAGGGCGACCTGGTGCACGTGATGCTGCGCCGCAACGAACTGACCGCGGTCGAGGCGGCCTTCGCCCAGGGTCCCGAGGAGGCTGGTCACTGATGCGCGTCGCCATCGCCGGAGCCGGAGCCGTCGGCCGTTCCATCGCCGGGGAGCTCCTGGAGAACGGCCACGAGGTCCTGCTGATCGACAAGAACCCGAACTCCATCTCGGTGGAGCGCGTCCCGCTCGCCGAGTGGCTGCTCGCCGACGCCTGCGAGATCACCTCGCTGGACGAGGCGGCGCTGCAGCGCTGCCACGTGGTGATCGCCGCCACCGGTGACGACAAGGTCAACCTGGTGGTCTCGCTGCTCGCCAAGACCGAGTACGGCGTGCCGCGGGTGGTCGCCCGGGTGAACAACCCGAAGAACGAGTGGCTGTACAACGAGTCCTGGGGCGTGGACGTCGCGGTCTCCACCCCGCGCCTGATGTCGGCGCTGGTCGAGGAGGCGGTGAGCGTCGGCGACCTGGTCCGCCTGATGCGCTTCTCCCAGGGCAACGCCAACCTGGTCGAGCTGACCCTCGCCGCGGACACCGACCTGGTCGGCACCCGGGTCGGCGACGTCGCCTGGCCGGTGGACACCGCGCTGGTCACCATCATCCGCGAGGGCCGGGTGCTGGTCCCGAGCGGCAACGACACCCTGGAGGCCGGGGACGAGCTGCTGTTCGTCGCCGCCCAGGAGCGCGAGGAGGAGCTGGAGACGCTGCTGGCCGGCTGACCCGCCCCGCACGACGGAGGGCCCCGCGCGCCGCGCGGGGCCCTCCGGTCACTTCTGCGGCTCCTCGTCGTCCGCGTCGAGCTCCGCCTTGATCGGCGGCGGCGCGGTCAGCAGGATCCGCCAGGTCACGTACATCGCCAGCAGCAGCGGCGGGATGCCGAGCGCGACCTTCAGCCAGCCCAGCAGGTTGATCTGCCCGGAGGCCCACAGCGGGAACAGGATCACCGGCTTCAGGCCCATGATCAGCACCCAGGCCCAGGTCGCCTTCGTGTAGGCGGCCAGTCGGCCAGGGTTCTGCTTGCGCCAGGTGAACATCTCGCCGGTGATCGGGCCGAGCATCAGGCCGATCATCGGCCAGCGCACCAGCGCGGAGACCGCCAGCGCCAGGCAGTAGCCGACGTTCCACAGCAGGCCCGGCAGGTAGAAGTCCTCGGCCTTGCCGGTCTTCATCGAGATCCAGGCGCCGATCGCCACCCCGAACACGCCGGAGAAGGCGTGCTGGATGGTCTCCCGGCGGGCCAGCCGGACCACCACGAACACCGCGCACAGCGCCAGCGCCGACCAGGCGGCCACCGGCACCTTGTGGGTGATGTTGAACGCGACGATGTACACCAGGCCGGGCAGCGTCATGTCGACCATGCCGCGCACGCCGCCGAACGCCTTGAGCACCGTCTCGGCGGCCTCCTTCGAGGCGTCCCGCTCGGGCTCCTGCCCGGCGGCGGGCTGCTCGTACCCGCCGGGCTGCCCGTCGTCCTGCGGGCCGTGCGGGCCGTGCGCGCTCACCCTGATCGCCTCGTTGCTCACGCGGACTCGCTCCCGTGTCCCACCGGACGCAGCTCGTAGCGGGGGTTGAAGAGCACGCGGCGCCCGCGTGCGTGGCTGATCCGGCCGCTGGCGATCAGGCGGCGGCCCGGTTCGATGCCCACGATCGAGCGCCGCCCCAGCCACACCACGTCCAGCGCCTCGGTGCCGTCGAACAGTTCGGCCTCCAGCGCGGGCACCCCCGCGCGCGGGCGGAGCGTGACGGTGCGCAGCGTGCCCGTGACGGTGACGACCTCGCGGTCGCCGCAGGCGGCGATCGGGGTGCAGCCCGCCTCCGCGGTGTCCTGCCGCAGCTCCTCGGCCTCGAGCTCCTCGGAGGAGGAGGTCAGCCGGTTCAGCATGCGGCGGAAACGGCCTTGCGGCTGGTCGCCGGTGTTGTCACCACTCATGCCGGAAGGGTACCGGTTCGCCGGTGCCGGACGGCAGGGCCGCGCGCGGCCCCGGCCGCGGCCGGGTCACGGCTCGAAGCGGTAGCCCATCCCCGGTTCGGTGATGAAGTGCCGGGGGTGCGAGGGGTCCGCCTCCAGCTTGCGGCGCAACTGCGCCAGGTAGACCCGCAGGTAGTTGGTCTCCTTGCGGTAGGCCGGGCCCCACACCTCCTGGAGCAGCTGGGTCTGGCTGACCAGCCGCCCGGAGTTGCGCACCAGCACCTCCAGCAGGTGCCACTCGGTGGGGGTGAGCCGGACGTCCGCCCCCTGCCGGTTGACCTTCTTCGCGGCCAGGTCGACGGTGAAGCCCTCGGTGGTGACCACCGGCTCGCCCTCGGCGGTGACCGGTTCGGCCCGGCGCACCGCGGCCCGCAACCGGGCCAGCAGCTCGTCCATGCCGAACGGCTTGGTGACGTAGTCGTCGGCCCCGGCGTCCAGCGCCTCGACCTTCTCGTCGGAGGCGTGCCGGGCGGACAGCACGATGATCGGCACCCGGGTCCAGCCGCGCAGGCCGCGGATCACCTCGACGCCGTCCATGTCGGGCAGGCCCAGGTCGAGGACGACCACGTCGGGGTGGCGGGCGGCGGCCAGTTCCAGGGCGCTCGCGCCGTCGTGCGCGGCGTCCACCTCGTACCTGCGGGCCTTGAGGTTGATCACCAGGGCGCGGACGATCTGCGGTTCGTCGTCCACCACCAGGACCCGGGTCATGCGGGACCGGCCTTTCGCTCGTGTGCCTCGTGCGTCTCGTGCGTCTCGTGCGTCTCGTGGGCCTTGTGCGTCTCGTGGGCCTCGTGCGTCTCGTGGGCCTCGTGCGTCGCGGGAGTCGCGGGAGTCGCGGGTGTTTCGCCGGGGTGCCGCCCGGGCGGGGCGGCGGGCAGCGAGACGACCACGGTCAGCCCGCCGCCTGGGGTGTCCTCGGCGGTGACGGTGCCGTCCATCGCCTCGGCGAAGCCGCGGGCCACCGCCAGGCCGAGGCCGACCCCGGCGCCGCGCGGGGCGTCGCCGTGCCGCTGGAACGGGGCGAAGATCCGCTCCCGGGCCTCCTCGGGGACGCCGGGGCCGCGGTCGACCACCCGCAGTTCGACCCGTCCGGTGCGCTCCAGCAGTTCCGCCTTCACCAGGACGGGTGAGCCGGGCGGCCCGTACTTGACGGCGTTCTCCACCAGGTTGGCCAGCACCCGCTCCAGCAGCCCGGCGTCGGCCCGCACCATCGGCAGCGACTCCGCCACCTCCAGCCGCACGCTGCCCGGCGGGACGCCGCCGAGCACGAACGGCACCACCTCGTCCAGGTCGGTGGGCTGCAGCAGCGGGGTGACCGTGCCGGTCTGCAGGCGGCTCATGTCCAGCAGGTTGTTGATCAGGTGGTCGAGCCGGTCCGCGCCGGACTCGATCCCGGCCAGCAGCTCGGCCTCGTCCTCCGGGTCCCACTCGACGTCCTCGGCGCGCAGCGAGGAGACCGCGGCCTTGATCCCGGCCAGCGGGGTGCGCAGGTCGTGCGAGACGGCGGCCAGCAGCGCGGTGCGGATCCGGTTGCCCTCCGCCTCCCGGCGGGCCGCGGCCGCCTCCCCGGCCAGTCGGCGGCGCTCCAGCAGGACGGCGGCCTGGTTGGCGAACGCACCGAGCATCCGCCGGTCCGCGGCGGGCAGCACCCGGCCGCGCAGCACCAGCGCGAGGCGCTCACCGACCGGGACGTCCACGTCGGCCTGCTCCGGCCCGGCGGGCGGCCGCGGTCCGACCGCGGCCGCGGCCTGCCAGGCGCCGTGCGCGTCGGCCCGCTCCAGCAGCGCCACCGCCTCCTGCTGGAAGGTCTCCCGGACCTGCTCCAACAGCGCCGTCAGCACCCCCTCCCCGCTCGGCGCGCCGCGCAGCACGGTGCCCGCCAGCGCGGACAGCGTCTGCGCCTCGGCCTGGGCGCGGGCCGCGAGGTGGCTGCGCCGGGCGGCCAGGTCGACCACGGTGGCGACCGCGATGCCGACCGCGGCGAAGATCGCCACCGCGACGATGTTCTCCGGCTGGGCGATGGTGAAGGTGTGGATGGGGGGCGCGAAGTAGTAGTTGAGCGCCGAGGAGGAGACCAGCGCCGAGGCGATCGCCGGGTACAGCCCGCCGACCAGCGCCGCGCACACCGTCAGCGACAGGAACAGCAGCATGTCGGTGGAGAGCCCCGGGCCGCTGAACCCGGTCAGCAGCAGGGCCAGCAGCGGCGGCCCGGCCACGCCGATCAGCCAGCCCGCGACCGTCCTGGTGCGGCCCAGGTCGGTCACCCGGCGGATCGGGATCCGGCCGCGGCCGCGCGCCGCGTGCTCGTGGGTGACCATGTGGACGTCGATGTCGCCGGAGTCCCGGGTCACCGTGTAGCCGACCCCCGGCCCGTACACGTACTGCCAGACCTTGCGGCGGCTGGTGCCGAGCACGATCTGGGTGGCGTTGACGCCGCGCGCGAAGTCCAGCAGCCCGGCCGCCGGGTCGTCGCCGAGCACGCTGTGGAAGGTGCCGCCGAGGCTCTCCACCAGGGCGCGCTGCTCGATCAGCGCCTGCGGGGAGGAGCCCGGCAGCCCGTCGGAACGCGAGATGTGCACCGCCAGCAGCTCGCCCGCGCTGGTGCGGGCCGCGATCCGGGCCGCCCGGCGGATCAGCGTGGCGCCCTCCGGGCCGCCGGTCAGGCCGACCACGATCCGCTCCCGGGCCTGCCAGGTGCCCTGGATGCCCTGCTCGGCCCGGTAGCGCTGCAGGTACTCGTCGACCCGGTCGGCCGTCCACAGCAGCGCCAGCTCGCGCAGCGCGGTCAGGTTGCCCAGCCGGAAGTAGTGCGCGAGCGCCGCGTCCACCTTCTCCGGCGCGTACACGTTGCCGTGCGCCAGGCGGCGGCGCAGCGCCTGCGGGGACATGTCGACCAGCTCGATCTGCTCGGCCCGGCGCACCACCTCGTCCGGGACGGTCTCCCGCTGCCGGACGCCGGTGATGCCCTCGACCACGTCCCCCAGCGACTCCAGGTGCTGGACGTTGACGGTGGAGACCACGTCGATCCCGGCGGCCAGCAGCTCCTCCACGTCCTGCCAGCGCTTGGCGTTGCGCGAACCGGGGACGTTGGTGTGGGCGAGCTCGTCGACCAGCGCGACCGCCGGGCTCCGGGCCAGCAGCGCGTCCAGGTCCAGCTCGGTGAACTCGGCGCCCCGGTGGACCACCGTCCGGCGCGGGACGGTCTCCAGGCCGTCCAGCAACTCGGCGGTGCGGGCCCGGCCGTGGGTCTCCACGAAGCCGACCACCACCTCCGCGCCGCGGTCGGTCCGGCGGTGCGCCTCGGCCAGCATCGCGTAGGTCTTGCCGACGCCCGGGGCCGCCCCGAGGTAGATCCGCAGCCTGCCGCGGGCCGTGTGCACCATGGCTCAGAGACTACGGCCAGAAATCGCAATATCCGCTGATCAGACGGCCACCAGCGAAGAATTGTCGCATTCTTGACGCCCCTCCCCGCCGCCTGGGCCACAATGCCACCGGAAACGAACGATTCGAGGGGGAACCACCATGCGCGGACTCGTACTCGGCGGCGGCGGGCTCGCCGGCATCTCCTGGGAGACCGGCCTCCTGCACGGCCTCGCCGAAGCCGGCGTCGACGTCCCCGGCACCGCCGACCACGTCCTCGGCACCTCCGCGGGCGCCACCGTCGCCGGACAGCTCGCCTCCGGCCTCCCGCTCGCCGAGCTCTACCGCCGCCAGACCGAGCCCGCCCTGCAGAACCACGAGATCACCCCGCCCGCCGAAGCCCTCGGCGCGCTCCTCGACACCGTCGGCGAGCTGATGGCCGAGATCGACGACCCCACCGAACTGCGCCGCCGCATCGGCGAACTCGCCCTGGCCGCCGACACCGTCCCGGCCGCCGACCGGCTCGCCGTCATCGCCGGACGCCTCCCCGGCCGCGACTGGCCCGCCTGGCCGCTCACCCTCACCGCCGTCGACACCGCCACCGGCGAACCCCGCACCTTCGACCGCCACAGCGGCGTCCCGCTGCTCGACGCGGTCGCCGCCAGCTGCGCCGTCCCCGGCGTCTGGCCCACCGTCGAGATCGACGGCCGCCACTACATGGACGGCGGCATCCGCAGCTCCAACAACGCCGACCTGATGACCGGGCAGCAGGCCGTCCTGGTCCTCGCCCCGATGACCGACCCGTTCCTGGCCGGCGAACTCGCCCAGCTGGAGAGCACCGGCCGGGTCCTCGCCGTCACCCCCGACGAGGCCTCCCTCGCCGCGGCCGGTCCCAACCCGCTCGACAGCGCCGTCCGCACCCCCTCCGCCGAAGCCGGCCGGGCCCAGGGCCACCGGATCGCCGACCAGGTCCGCGCGCTCTGGACGCCCTGACCACGGCCCGGGTCGACCGGCCCGGGCGGCCCCACACGGCCGCCCGGACCACCCGCCGACTACTCGACGATCTTCCCGTCCCGCAACTCCAGGACCCGGTCGGCCAGTTCCATCAACTGCGGGTCGTGCGTCGCCACCAGCGCCGTCACGCCCTCGCTGCGCACCACCGCCCGCAGCAACTGCATGATCGCCAACCCGGTGTCCGAGTCGAGCTGGCCGGTCGGCTCGTCCGCGATCAGCAGCGTCGGCTCGTTCGCCAACGCCCGCGCCACCGCCACCCGTTGCTGCTGGCCGCCCGACATCTCGGCCGGCCGCTGCTCCGCGTGCTCCGCCAGCCCCACCATCGCCAGCAGCGTCCGGACCCGCTCCTCGCGCTCCTTCACCGCCACCTTGCGCAGCCGCATCGGCACCCCGACGTTCTCCGCCGCCGTCAGCACCGAGATCAGGCCGAAGGACTGGAACACGAAACCGATCCGGTCCCGCCGCAGCTCCAACCGGCCCGCCTCGTCCAGCCCCGCCAGGTCCGTCCCGGCGATGCTGATCTTCCCCGCGGACGGCGTGTCCAGCCCGCCCACCAGGTTCAGCAGCGTCGTCTTGCCCGAACCCGACCGTCCCCGCAGCGCCGTCAACTCCCCGGCCCGCGCCGTGAACGACACCCCGCGCACCGCGTGCACCGCCCGGTCGCCCTCACCGAACGTCCGGTGCACGTCCTCCACGACCACCATCGCGTCGCCGCTCACCCGCACACCTCTTCCTCGGCCCGCCACACCCCGATGTGGTCCTCTTCCAGTGCCAGCCGCACCCGACGGCTGAGCTGCAACGCCTCCGTGAAGTCCGGCGGCAGCTGCAACCGGCCCACCCGGTCCAGCACCGCGTACTCCACGCCCGGCTCGCCCCGCTCGGGACGCAGCACCTCCGTCGAGGTGCGCCCGTTGCGGATCCGCACGGTCCGGCGCACTTCCTGCGCCACCATGAGGTCATGGGTGACGATCAGCACCGTCACCCCCAGCTCCTCGTTCACCGAACGCAGCGCCGCGAAGATCTCCTCGCTGGTCGCGCTGTCCAGCTCACCCGTCGGCTCGTCCGCCAGCAGCAGCGCCGGGGAGTTCGCGTTCGCCACCGCGATCGCCACCCGCTGCTGCTCACCGCCCGACATCTCGGCCGGACGACGGCCCGCCAGGTGCCCGATCCCGAGCAGCTCCAGCAACTCCCCCGCCTGCCGCCGCCGTTCGCCCCGCGGCACGCCCGCGTACCCCATCGGCAGCATCACGTTCTCCGCCGCCGTCAGGTACGGCAGCAGGTTGCGCGCCGTCTGCTGCCAGACGAACCCGACCGTCCGGCGCCGGAACTCCAGCCGCTCGCGCTTGCCCATCGCCAGCAGGTCGTGCCCCGCCACCCGGGCACTGCCCGCCGTGGGCACGTCCAGCCCCGCCAGGATGCCCAGCAGCGTCGACTTCCCCGACCCCGAGGCGCCGACCACCGCGATCAGCTCGCCGTCCTCCACCACCAGGTCCAGTCCCTGCAGGGCCTGCACCTCGACCCCCTCGGAACGGTGGATCCGCACCAGGTTCTCGCACACCACCATGCCCTCCGCGGGCGGCGGGCCCTCCCCGGACGCGCGCCTGCGCAACTCCTCCAGATCCGGCACGGCCTCCGTACCCACGGCCTCGACCCCCACGCCACTCCCCCTCCGCGGCCCGGGCCGCACGGCTCACCAAGGCCTCTCGCGGCCTCTCGCACCGGGCGGGCTCCGAACCGGCCGACCGGGACAGTCCCCTGTTCTGCCCCGACCGACCGGCTCGATGCTCCCCCGTCGACCGACGCCCACACGACGACGGTCCCAACACTCCAACGCCGCCCGGGGCGGACAGGTTGCACGGGGTTCCGAACTTTTTTCGAACGCCCGCGCCCCGCCCCGCGCCCCGCCCGAACCGTCGCTCAACCCGTCGCTCGACCCGTCGGGGAGCTCGTCGGGGAGCCCGCCCGGGAGCCCGTCGGCGTCGGCTGCCCCAGCGTCAGGAACTCCTCCGCCGCCAACAGGAACGAGTCCGACAGCCCCGCCTCCGGCACCACCCCGTCCCCGCTCCGCCGCACCGTCAGCACCGCCACCACCGAGCCGGTGACGTGCACCGCGACCTCCTCCGCGGCGGGCGCCGGTGCCCTCGTCCCCAGCGCCACCACGCCGATCCCCTGGTCCTCCACCGTCCACCCCGCCCCCGGCGCCACGCACCCCCCACCCGCCAACAACCGGGCTCCCGCAGCCTTCGCCGCCCCCGGCGTCCCGAAGTCCAGCACGTACTGGTGCGCCGTCGCCTCCTCCGCCCTCTCCGTGCCCGCTGCTCCCTCTGCGCCCTCCACCCTCGAGCCGTCCGTGTACGTCTCACCCCACGCCCGCGACGCCCCCGTCCGCGCCACCAACCCCGCCACGCAGCCGTCCGCGAACTCCTCCTCCGGTGACGACGGGACCGGCAGCACCACGCCCGCACCCGACGCCCCGCCCGACGGCGCGGCCGAAGCCCCGGCACCCGCTCCGGACGCGGACGCGGACACCGAGGGGGACGGGGACAGGAACGGGGACGCGCCCGTGGACGGCGCCACCGCCGTCCACGGGCCGTACCCGCCCAGCACGCTCGGCATCCGCCGCACCCCCAGCGCCAGCGCCCGCACCTCCGGTTCGGCCCCCTCCAACGGCAGCAGCGTCCACACCCGCGCCGACGCAGCACCGCTCGGCGTCGGCTCCGCCGGGAACGAGGGCACCGGCGCCGCAGAGGACGCCCACCCCTTCGACGGTTTCGGCAACGGCGCCGCCGACTGCTCCACCGGTACCCCCGCCACCCCGTGCCTCGACTGCAACGGCACCACCGTCGCCACCGTCCACAGCGCCGCGGCACCCAGCACCCCGGCCCCGGCCACCGCACCCACCCGACGCCGCTGCCGACGCCGCACCCCGCGCCGCACCACCTCGACCGCGTCCGGGGCCGGCACCCCCGTCGCCACCTCGCGCCGCAGTCCGTCGAACATCGCCTCCAACCGGGCAGCACCGATCGCCGGACGGTCCTCCGCCTCGTCCAGCTCAGGGACCTCGGGCCTAGACATGCGACCCGCAGTCCTCCGCCACCCGCACCCGATCCCCCGTCAACTCCACGTCCACCGGCCCCCGTTCCGCACCGACGCCCCCCGTCCTCCGCCGCTCCCCCGCCCCGTCCGCCGACTCCCCCCGACCCCGTACCTCACCCGCGGCAGCCGCCCGAACCGGCCGCAGCGGGGCGACCACCGGCTCTTCCACGACCGCCGCCGGCTCTTCCCCCAACAGCACCGCCAACGCCTGCCGCCCCCGGTGCAACCGCGCCTTCACCGTCCCCACCGGCACCCCCTCGTCCGCAGCGATCTCCGCCACCGAACGCCCGCCCATGTGGTGCCACACCAACGCCGACCGCTGCGCCTCCGGCAACCGCCGCAACGCCTCCACCAGCGCGACCGTCTCCGGCCCCGGCCCCGGGACCGGCGACTGCTGCCCGTCCCCGTGCCGGATCCAGCTCTGCAACGCCGTCCGGGCCCGCCGCCACCGGCTGATCGCGATCCGCTGCCCCGTCAACCGCACCCAAGCCACCGGGTTCTCGTGCGACACCAGCCGCCCCCAGTGGTTCCACGCCCGCACGAACGCCTCCTGGGCAGCGTCCTGCGCCTCACCCAGATCCCCCGTCAGCGCGTACAGGTGCGCCACCAGTTGCCCGTACGCCGCCTCGTAGAACGCCCGAAAGTCGCCGTCGCCCTGACCGGCTCTGTCGCCGGCCCCCTCGCCCTGCTCCACGACCATGACGCCACAGTGTGCCGTGCACCGTCCCACCCGGCAACACCGGCTCTCGTTCCGGCCCGATCCGACCTGGCCCGGAAATGCGGAAAGGGCCCCAGCCGCATGGCTGGAGCCCTTTCTCTGAAAGATTGTTCGGCGGCGTCCTACTCTCCCACAGGGTCCCCCCTGCAGTACCATCGGCGCTGTGAGG